>NZ_DATCMQ010000011.1:0-304473 GCF_036563305.1 Noviherbaspirillum sp.
GGAAGACTTCCGCGCAGCATTCAAGAAGAAGTTCAACGCCGACGTCCAGATCTACGCACCGTACGTGTACGACGCGGTCATGGTGATGGCCGAAGCAATGAAGAAGGCCGATTCCAGCGATCCGAAGAAGTACCTGCCCGAGCTGGCCAAGATCAACTACAAGGGCGTGACCGGCAACATCGTGTTCGATGCCAAGGGCGACATCAAGAACGGCACGCTGACCCTGTACACCTACAAGGGTGGCAAGCGTGAGCAAGTGGCTGTCGTGAAGTAACAGCAGTACCGACGCGGCCGGCATCGCGCCGGCCGCGTTTTCTTTTCCGAATCCATACGCCGGCCTCGCTGCCGCGCCGCCCCATGCAGGCTCCGAACAGAAAGCGCATCGGCATCATTGCCGGCTCCGGCCCGGAGGCGGGCATCGATCTCTGGAACAAGCTCCTGCGCGCCAACCGGCGCCTGCACGGCAGCGCATTCAGGGGCGATCTCGACGCGCCCGCGGTCACCATCATCTCCGAGCCGGCGCTGGGACTGTCTATGGAGCTCGACCGCAACGACGGGCCGGTATGGGAATGCCTGCGTGCCTGCGCCACCGACATCGCGCAGCGCACCGACTACTTTGCCATCGCCTGCAACACGCTGAACCACTACCAGCCGCAGATCGAGGCGCTCGGCCTGCCTGCGCGGTTCGTTTCCTTCGCCGACGTCGTGCTCGACCATCTCCGCGACCGTGGCGTGGGCCGCGTCGCCTTGCTGGGCGCGCGGCCGGTGACCGATCTCGGCCCGTGGTCGCACTACCGCAAGCTGGCTTCCGAGGTCGAGGTCGAGCTGCCGCGACCGGCGCAGGCGGCTGCCTTGCATGCCCTGATCTATGCGGTGAAGGCGCAGGGCGGCGACAGCGGCGAATTGCAGTCGCGGTTCCGCGCACTGCTCGACGGCATCGAGGCCGATACCGTGCTGCTGGCCTGCACCGAACTGCCGCTGATACCACTGCAGGAGACCGGCAAGAATGTGGTGGACGTCACCGATCTGGTCGCGCTGCGCCTGGCGGAACTGTCCAACCAATGACAAGCAAGGGATACAGCGCGCCATTAGCCGCAGACACATCGCCCTGATCTACGCCGGCGGCACCGTCGGCATGACAAAGACGGCGCGGGGCTATGCGCCGATGGACAACTTTGACGCGGCGCTGGCCACGCTCCTCGACGGGCAGGGCGAACGGCTGCCGCGCTACACCCTCCACGCCTACGCCGATCCGATCGACAGCTCCAACGCCACGCCGGCCGACTGGCTTCGTATCGGCAGCGACATCGCGGCCCGCTACCACGAGTACGACGGCTTCGTCGTGCTGCACGGGACCGACACCATGGCCTACACGGCGGCCGCGCTGTCGTTCATGCTGCAGGGATTGCGCAAGCCCGTGATCGTCACGGGTTCGCAGATTCCGCTCGATGCAGCACGTTCCGATGCCGCCCGCAACCTGGTCGGCGCCCTCACGCTGGCAGCGTCGGACGACATCAATGAAGTCGCGCTGTTCTTCGATACCCGACTGCTGCGGGGCAACCGCAGCACCAAGGCCAGCGCCGCGCGCATGGCCGCCTTCGACAGTCCGAACTACCCTTGGCTGGCGGAAGCAGGCATCGACATGATGTTCAATCGTGGCGCCCTGTTGCCGCGGCCGGCGCGCGAGGCCTTTGCGCTGCCTGCCGCCTATCCCGGCATGGTGCTTTCCCTGCGTTTCGTGCCCGGGATGCCGCTGGCGGCCCTGCAGGCATTGCTCGCGCTGCGCCCGGACGCGCTGATCCTCGAGTGCTATGGCGCCGGCAATGCGCCGGACCGTGATCCGGTCTTGCTCGATCTGCTCGCCCGCGCCTCGGCGGACGGCACGGCGGTCGTCGCCTGCAGCCAGTCGCCGCACGGGCGGGTCGCGATCGGCACCTATGCGGCCGGTGCCGGCATGGGGGCGGCGGGCGTGGCCGGCGCGGCCGACATGACCTTCGAGGCGACCTATGCGAAGCTGCACCATCTGCTTGCGCTTGGCCTGGATGCCGCTGCGATCCGCGACCGGTTCGTCGTGAGCCTGAGCGGCGAAGTCACTGCCTGAGCGCAGCCGCAGGCGGCGCGTGCGCAGTGGCGGACGCTCTGCGCGGCGCAAGCCGGGCCATTCATGCAACAATGTGCGCCTCCGTTTCCAGGGATCGCACGCATGTCCATCGTCAGGGATTTTTCGCTCTCCGCGCTGGCAGCCGGTTTTGTCACCGTGCTGGTCGGCTTCACCAGTTCCGCCGTCATCGTGTTCCAGGCCGCGGCCGCACTCGGCGCAGGGCCGGCCGAGATCGGGTCCTGGATGGGCGCGCTCGGGCTTGGCATGGGCCTCACCTGCATCCTGCTGTCGCTGCGCTACCGGGTGCCGGTGGTGACCGCATGGTCGACGCCGGGCGCCGCGATGCTGATCACTGGCGCCGCGGGCGTAACGCTCGGCGAGGCGACGGCGGCGTTCCTGGTGTCCGCGGCGCTGATCGCGCTGTGCGGCTTTTCCGGCTGGTTCGAGCGCGCGATCAACCGCATCCCGGTGTCGATCGCCTCCGGCATGCTGGCAGGTGTTCTGCTGCGTTTCGGCATGGATGCCTTCGTCGCGATGCGGACCCAGTTCCTGCTGGCCTTCGCCATGTTTGTCGTCTATCTCGCCGGCCGCCGGCTGTTTCCCCGTTATGCCGTGATCGCCACGCTGGGGCTGGGCGTCGCCATCGCGGCGGCACAGGGCCTGCTGCATCTCGGTGACGTGCGGCTGGAATTTGCACAGCCGGTGTTCGTCACGCCGCACCTGTCGCTGTCGGCCATGGTCGGCGTCGCGCTGCCGCTGTTCATCGTGACCATGGCATCGCAGAACGTGCCCGGCGTCGCGGTGATCCGCGCCTCCGGATACAGCGTGCCGGTGTCGCCGGTGGTCGGCTGGACCGGCGTGGCAAACCTGCTGCTGGCGCCCTTCGGCGGCTATGCCCTGAACCTTGCGGCCATCACCGCTGCCATCTGCATGGGACGGGAGGCGCACGAGGATCCGGCGCGCCGCTACGTCGCGGCAGTGGCGGCCGGTTTTTTCTACCTGCTGGTGGGGCTGTTTGGGGCGACCGTGGGCGCCTTGTTTGCGGCGTTCCCCAAGGAGCTGGTGCTGGTGATCGCCGGGCTGGCGCTGTTCGGTACGATCGGCAACGGGCTGGCAGCGGCGCTGGCCAACGAACGCGAGCGCGAGCCGGCGCTGGTGACCTTCCTGGTCACCGCGTCCGGCGTCACGCTGTTCGGGGTCGGCTCGGCATTCTGGGGCCTGGTCGCGGGCGCGCTGGCACTGGTCGTGCTGAACTACCGTCGTGCCTGAGGGCGGCGGGGGAGCGGGGCGTTCAGTCGTCCTGGACGACTGACTTCGCGTAGCTCGGCCGGTCGATCTCGACGATTTCGGCGCACAGCTGGACCGACAGGCCGGCCACCCGCGG
The DNA here is from genome assembly GCF_036563305.1 of Noviherbaspirillum sp. GTDB lineage: Bacteria > Pseudomonadota > Gammaproteobacteria > Burkholderiales > Burkholderiaceae_D > Noviherbaspirillum. The sequence continues at coordinate 3,486 of NZ_DATCMQ010000011.1, forward strand.
GCAGGCCGACTGCAGCACTTCCAGCATCAGGCCGGCGACCTTCTTCTTGGTGTCGGCGTCGCGGCCGCTCAGGATCGCGAGCTGCGCATGCACGAAGCCGCGCTGCGCCTCCACCGTGCCGATGACGAAGTCGTGCAGCGCGCGGGCGCGCGCCTTGATGTCGACTTCCGTGAACTCACCGGTCGCGGCAAGGGCGCGGTTCAGGCTGCGCAGGATCGGCAGGGGATCGAAGCCATCCAGGTTTGCCGTGTATTCGAGGGTGAGGTGCGGCATCAGACGCTGCCCTCCTTCTCGATCACCAGGATGCGTGCCGCGCCTTGCGGGTGCGCCACATGTTCGCATCCGATGCCGGCGAAGAACACGTCGCCGGTCGCCAGCCTGGCCACCTTCTCGGCCCCGTCCTCGCGGTAGTGCATGTCGACCGTGCCGTCGAGCACCGCGAAGACTTCCTCGCCGTCGTTCACGTGCCACTTGTACGGCTGGTCGGTCCAGTGCAGCCGGGTCGTGATCCCGTTCATGCTGGCGATATCCAATGCGCCCCAGGCGCGTGCCGCGGTGAATTCACGGCTGCGGATGATTTTCAAAGTCGCTCCCTGTTTGTCGGTCTGTTCAATCTGTCTGTACTTCGGCCGCCGCCAGCTTCGCGCCGGGTGCGGGAAACAGCGATCCGAAGCCGAACGAGAATTCGCTCGGCCCGTGCAGCTGCAGGTACTTCAGCCGCTCCTTCGCCTCGGCGATCGTCGGCCGGTGGTCCGGCCGAATCCACCACATCGCGGTCCAGGCCTGGTCGAGACGCTCGAACCATTCCCTGCGTCGCTTCATCGTGCCTGCGTGGGCGCCGCGGTACACGAATTCCTTCAGGTCGGCGGGCGACCGCCACACCGACAGGTTCACGATGACGCGCTCGTCATCATACGCCTGGAGCGCGGTGGCATCGTTGGCCCCGGTGCCGTCCGACTTCAGCCGCCAGACGAAACCGGGACTGGACTCGGCCAGGGCATTGATGCGGTCGAGCCGTTCGACGAAGGCGGCCATCACCGGGTCGCCGATCGCCCCGCGCATGCGGGCAATATTGACCTGCGCGAGATGACAGCCAGAGTGCATCGCCGTTCCCGTCGGTGCCGACTCAGCAGCCGGCGTCACTGCAGCCGCGCGCCCGTTGCAGCAGCGCCGGTGCAACCGGGGCTGGCGTCAGCACCCGGGCAAGGCGGCGCAACACCGGGGCTGCGCCACGCAGCTTCTGCAGCGGGCCGCCGCGGCGATGCTCGACGCCGGCGTCCTGTTCCGCCTGCAACACGGTCAGGCGGCCGGGAACGGCAGTGAAGCAGTCACCCGCATGCAGGAAATAATCATGACTGATGCCCTCGACCGTGATCCATACCTGGCCGCTCCTGACACGCAGGGTCTCGGCGCGGGTGGCGGTGCCGGAGATCACTTCTCCGGCCTGGAGTGATAGCATCTGGTTTGTGAACAGGCCTCTCATGGTCGTATGCTCCTATCAGTGCCCCGGCGCGCTGCTGCGGGTTGCAGAAGCAGGCTTTTTCCTGAAGCACGATGTCATTCTAGTGCTTGCCATCGGGATGGCTAAACGATATATTTTTGCTTCTCTTGTTAGGGATGCTCACATGTCAGACTTCCGGCGACTGCCCAATCTGGCTGCGCTGCGCGCGTTTGAAGCAGCCGCCCGCCATGGCAATTTCTCGCGCGCCGCCGAGGAAATCCACGTCACGCACGGCGCCATCAGCCATCAGGTCCGGGCGCTGGAAGAGGAGCTTGGCGTCACCCTGTTTGTCCGCAACGGCAAGCGCATCAGCGTCACGCCGGACGGCGAGCGCTTCGCGGAGACCCTGCGGCGCGCGCTCGCCGAGATCGCCGGCGCTGCCGACGCGCTGCGCGTCGACGCCCGCGGCAAGAAGCTCACCGTCACCGCGCTGCCATCCTTCGCCGCACGCTGGCTGTCGCCCCGCCTCGGCCGCTTCATCGAGCAGCATCCGGACCTGGAGGTGATGCTGCAGTCGAGCGGCGCGCTGACCGACTTCGTGCGCGAGTCGGTCGACATCGGCGTCCGCTTCGGCAAGGGCAACTATCCCGGCCTGGCCACCGAGAAGATCATGGACGACCATTACTACCCGGTGGCCAGCCCCCGCTACAACGGCGGCAGGCTGCCGCGCACGCCGCAGGAGCTTGCGGGAAGCACGCTGCTCCGGTGCGAAATGGAGCCCTGGACGCCGTGGTTCCGCGCGGCCGGCCTCGACGCTTTGGAGCCGACCGGCGGCCTGGTTTTCCAGGACTCGTCGATGCTGGTGCGGGCGGCAGCGGAGGGGCATGGCATTGCGCTCGCCCGGCACGCCATCGCCATGACAGAGATTGCCTCCGGCGAGCTGGTGCGGCTGTTCGACGTGACGGTACGGTGTCCGGATTCCTATTTCCTCGTCTGCCCGCCGCAGGCGCTGCAGAAGCCGCAGGTGCAGGCCTTCCGCAGCTGGTTGCTGAAGGAACTGGAGGCGTTGCCGGCGTTGTAGGGGAGGGGCGGATGGCAGCGTGGCCGCCGCTACGCCTGCCCATGTCGATTCCGGGCGCCGCCGTTCGTCGCAGGGCCAGAGGGACTTCCTCTGTCATCGGGAGATCACCATGAGCGCCAGCAATACTGTCCGCCTTCACCGCGTCCTCCGCGCCTCTGCCGAGCGCATCTATCGGGCCTTCCTCGACCCTGGCGCGATGGCCAAGTGGCTGCCGCCGCATGGCTTCACCGGCAAGGTGTACCAGATGGATGCCGAGGTCGGCGGCAACTGGCGGATGTCGTTCACCAACTTCACGACCGGCCACACCCATGCTTTCGGCGGCACCTACCTGGAACTGGTCCCGGGCGAACGCTTGCGCTATACCAGCCAGTTCGACGACCCTCAGCTCCCTGGCGAGATGGTGACCACCGTCGTCCTGACGACGACCGCGGTCGGTACGGTGCTGCACATCGAGCAGGAGAATATCCCGTCCATGATCCCGGTCGAGGCCTGTTATCTCGGATGGCAGGAATCGCTCCTGCTGCTGGCGAGTCTGGTGGAGGCGGAGATTCCGGGCTGATGCGTCCGGGCGTGAAGTGGCCGCCATTGCGCCGCACGCCCTGCGCGCCGCGGACCGCCCTTGCCCGTCGCAAGCCGCCCCCTTTCAGGAACGCCCCGCGGTATGGGAAGATGCGGACGAGCGGCCTGTGCGTCGCGCGCCGCTCCCCGCACCGTTTCCAACCGAAAGGAAGTCCGCACCATGAAGCTCATCGGCATGCTCGATTCCCCGTTTGTCCGCCGCGTCGCGATTTCGCTGCAACTGCTCGGCCTGCGCTTCGAGCACGAGTCGCTGTCGGTCTTCCGCAGCTTCGACGCGTTCGGCAGGATCAACCCGGTGGTGAAGGCGCCGACCCTGGTTTGCGACGATGGCACGGTGCTGCTGGACTCGACGCTGATCCTGCAGTATGCCGAGGCGATGGCGCGGCCGCGCTCGCTGCTGCCGTCCTCCGTGGCGGCGCTGCAGGCCGACCTGCGCGTCATCGGCCTGGCGCTTGCGGGGTGCGAGAAAGCGGTGCAGATCGTCTACGAGCGCAGCCTGCGTCCGAGCGAGAAGCTGCATCAGCCCTGGGTGGACCGGGTGACCGGGCAGTTGCTTGCCGCCTACCGCGAACTGGAGAGCGCAGTCGCACGCACGCCGCTGGCGGATTCCAGTGCGGCCATGAGCCAGGCGGGCCTGAGTACCGCGGTGTCCTGGCACTTCACCCAGCAGATGCTGCCTGAACTCGTGCCCGCCGCGGAATTCCCGGTGCTCGCCGCCTATTCCGCCCGCGCCGAAATGCTGCCGGAGTTCAGGGCGGCCCCCTATGGGGACGCCACCTTTCGCCAGCAGGACTGAGCCTGCGGGAACGGGCAGCCGGCAACGGCAGCGCGACGGCCGGCGCTGACGGGCAAGCCCAGCCGGTCGCCGCCTACAGCACCACCTTCACCATCGGATGCGAGCTCAGTTCCCGGTAGAGGTTGTCGAGCTGTTCGCGGCTGGTAGCGACGACGGTGACCGTCAGCGACAGGTAGGTGCCCTTTGACGAAGGGCGCATTTCCATCTTTCCGGCGTGGAAATCAGGATCATGGCGGGTGACGACCTCGACCATGGTTTCGGCGAAGCCGTCCTGCATGACGCCCATGATCTTGATCGGGAAGTCGCTCGGGTATTCGATGAGGGTATCGGTGGGAGTGGCCATGATGTGAAGTGGCGGTCGGGCGCCGGGAAGGCGGCGCCGCGCCGCTGCAAGTGCACGCGCCGGAAGGCGCAATGCCGGCATTTTACGCCTTCTTGGCTTCCTGATAAGCCGCGTGCAGCTTGCGGAAGACCGGGCCTGGGCGGCCGTCGCCGACCGGGCGGCCGTCGATGCTCGCCACGGCGAGGATTTCCTTGCTGGCCGAGGACAGCAGCACCTCGTCGGCCTGCATCACTTCCTCCCGGGTGATCGGGCGCGAGGCGAAGGGAATGCCGCCGGCGGCGCACAGTTCCTCGATGAAGCCGTAGCGGATGCCTTCCAGGATCATGGCGTCCCGCGGGGGCGCATACAGCTCGCCGTTCCTCGCGATCCAGACATTCGACGCCGAGCCCTCGCTCAGCCAGTCGCCGCGAAACTGGATGACCTCGGTGGCGTCATGTTCGACGGCGAATTGCGCCGCCAGCACATTGCCCAGCAGGGAAGTCGACTTGATGTCGCAGTGCAGCCAGCGCTTGTCGTCCATCGTGACGCAGGGGACGCCGTTCGTTACCGCCTGGGGCGACGGCGGGGAGAACGGGTTCGTCATGATGAACACGGTCGGCGTCACTTCCTTCGGAAATGCATGTCCGCGCCTGGCGACGCCGCGCGTCACCTGCAGGTACACCAGCTGGTCGTCGGCCGGATGGGCGGCGGCCACCTGGTCCACCAGGCGCAGCCATTCCTCCTCGGCGTGCGGATTGGGGATGCCGATCTTGTTCAGGCTGCGGAACAGACGGGCGATGTGCTGACGCGCACGGAATAACTTTCGTGCATACATCGGCACGACTTCATAGACGCCGTCGCCGAAGATGAAGCCGCGATCGAGCACTGGAATCCTTGCCTCGGACAGCGGCGTCATCGCGCCGTTGAGGTAAACCAGGGGGTCTTGCATTGGGTGGGCCTTTCGTGAAGTGATGCTTCATTCTTGCACAGCCGGCCGGCCCTCCTCATGCAAAAAAAGTATGCGGGCAAACAAAAACGGCGGCCTGCGTTGCAGTGCCGCCGTTCTTGCCGGTGCGCGCGGCGCATCCGGCATCATGCGCAGGGTGATTACTGCATCCAGAGACGGACGGAGTCCCAGGCGCGACCGAAGATGCTGGCCTGGTTGACCTGTTCCAGTGCGACCACCGGCAGCTCGGCCAGCGGCTTGCCGTCGACGACCATCTTCAGCGTGCCGACCTTGCTGTTCTGGGCGACCGGCGCCACCAGCGGATCGGTGCGCTCCAGCACCGGCTTCATCTTGTCGGCGACGCCCTTCGGTACGGTGACGAACACGTCATGGGTGAAGCCGATCTTGACCTGGTTCTGCGAACCCTTCCAGACATCCGGGGTGGCCACTGGCTGGCCCTTTGCGTACAGCTTCACGGTGTCGAAGTTCTGGAAGCCCCAGTTCAGCAGGCGCTGGCTTTCCTGCGCGCGGACCTGGTCGGACACGGTGCCGAGCACCACCGACACCAGCCGGCGGTCGCTGCCGCCGTTCGGGCGCTTCGCGGTGGAGATCAGGCAGTAGCCGGCGGCAGCGGTATGGCCGGTCTTCATGCCGTCCACCGTCGGGTCCAGCCACAGCAGGCGGTTGCGGTTGGGCTGCTTGATCTTGTTGTAGGTGAACTCCTTGGTGGAGTAGATCTTGTAGAAGTTCGGATGGTCGTTGACCATGCGCGTCGCCAGGATGGCCAGGTCGCGCGCGGTCGAATAGTTGTCCGGGCTGGGCAGGCCATGGGCGTTGGCGAAACGGGTGTTCTTCATGCCCATGCGCTCGGCCTCGCGATTCATCAGGACGACGAAGGCATCCTCGGTGCCGGCGACGGCTTCCGCCAGCGCGACCGCCGCATCATTGCCGGACTGGACGATCAGCCCATACAGCAGGTCGTTGACCGAGACCGGGGTGGCCGGGTCGATGAACATCTTCGAGCTGCTCGCGTCGACCTTCCATGCGCGTACCGAGACATTGACCATCTGGTTCAGGTCGAGGCGCTTTTCCTTGATGGCGGAAAAGCTCAGGTAGGCCGTCATGATCTTCACCAGCGAAGCCGGCTCGATGCGCATGTCCGGCTCGTGCGCGGCAAGCTGCTGGCCGCTGGTCGCATCCAGCAGCAGCCAGGACTTGGCGGCGATGGTCGGGGGAGGAAGCGCCTGCGCGAACGCGGCAGACATCGAAAAGACGGCGGCTGCAAAAGCAGCAAGAATTTTTTTCATGGGCGTACTGTGAGATCCCGCCGGCATCAGCGGATTGCTAGGAGAAACAAGGAACGAATTATAGCTTCGCGGCATTGCCTGCCGGACTGACCGAAGCAATTTGAACACTCCGGCAAGCATTTCCAGCAAGAAAGTTAGCGATGCCAGCTTTCGACCACAAAATTCTTAATGTGTTGCAATTTGCGGTGAAAAAAATGATCGGCGCCGGGCACCACCAGGACCGGGAGGTCCTGCGGCCGGGCCCAGTCGAGCACGTGCGCCAGCGGGATGGTCTCGTCATGCTCGCCATGAATCAGCATGGTATTGGAAGGCACTGGCGGCACCTCCCACTTTCCGGCGGCGGTACCGACGAGAACCAGGCGTTCCGCGCCGCCGCCGGATTCCGCCAGGCGCTGCTGCAGCCGGGCCAGCACCACCGTGCCGAATGAGAAGCCGCCGAAGGCCACCGGCAGCCCGGCGAATTCCCGCGTCATGTGGGCGAGCAGCGCCGCCATGTCGTCCGTCTCGCCATTGCCGGCATCGTAACTGCCTTCCGACTTGCCGACGCCGCGGAAATTCATGCGTGCCGTCGCATAGCCGAGCGCGACGAAGGCGCGCGCCAGCGTCTGGGCCACCTTGTTGTCCATGGTGCCGCCGTATAGCGGATGCGGATGGGCGACCAACGCGACACCGCGGGGCGCCGCTTCCGGCAGGTCGAGCGCGCACTCCAGCACGCCCGCCGGGCCGGTGATTGAAAAGCGTCGGGTCTGCGCGTTCATATCTTCAGCCGGTCCACCGGCCTGCCCTTGACCAGGTGCTCGTCGATGATCTCGTCGATGTCTTCCTTGTCCACATAGGTGTACCACGTGCCCTCGGGATAAACCACCAGCACCGGGCCTTCCTCGCATCGGTCGAGGCAGCCCGCCTTGTTGATGCGCACCTTGCCCTGGCCGCTGAGGCCGAGTTGCTTGATGCGGGACTTCGCGTGTTCCTGCGCTTCCTTGGCCGCCTTGTCGGCGCAGCAGGGGCGACCCTCTTCCCGATGATTCAGGCAGAAGAAGACATGATGTTGGTAATACGGCTTGTCGGACATGTCGGTGTCTGGGGAGGCGATGCGGAGAACGGCAATCATACACCCGCATCCCGCCGCGCGTTTTCAGTGGCGGCGGTGCATCGGATGCAGGAGGAACCAGAGCGCGATGAACGGCCAGCACACGGACAGGAAGTGGGCGGCGCCGTTGAAGTTGAGGAATTTCCCCTGGGTCCAGGCCTGCAGGGTGGCGACGAAATACGGGTTTGCCGGCACCAGGTTGATGATCGCAAGGCCGGCGAGCAGGCTGGCGATCGCGAGCCGTCGCCGCGCGACCGCAGGCGCATACGCGAGGCCGCTCATCATCATCGCGCCGACCGCAAGGCCGCCGCGGGCGCCGGGGGTCAGCCAGGCCAGCGCGTTGGCCGGCGTAAACAGGACTGCGTTGGCAAGCGCCTTGGCGGCGATGGCGGCGATCGCCAGCGTACCGACCAGCAGCACGGTCGGGGCCTGCTTGCGCAGCACGCAGGACATGGTCAGCAGCGCGCCGGTCATGCCCAGCGCGGTGATCAGTATCTCGGCGAGCCAGTAGTCCTGGATGTCCAGCCCCAGCCCGGGCGCGAGCAGCGCGGCGAGGTCGATCGGGGTGCCGGCCCAGTCGGAAAGCCAGTCGGACAGGATGGGCATCAACTGGCCATGGCCGAACAGGTAGCCCTGCGGGTAAATCTGCGCGAGCGGCCACAGCCCGAGCACGATCAGGCCGCGGCCGGCCTCCGGCACCAGCCAGTTGCGGCGCACATGCAGCAGCCGGCTCTGCTGCAGGAAGAACGGCGTCAGCAGCATGCCCGCCAAGGCCCCGGCCGCCGCGCCCGCGGTGTTGGTGATGAAATCGAGATTGGAAGAGACCCGGTTGGGCAGGAAGGTCTGCAGCGCCTCGAGCGAGCCCGACAGCAGCATGCCGGCCGCCAGCGCGACCGCCGCCGCCCACCCGCCGCGCACGGTCGGATACAGCGCGAACACCACCAGCGCGCCGAACGGCAGGTAGCCGACCACGTTCGTGACGACGTCGAAACCCGTCCAGTAGTGCGGAAGCGGCAGCAGCAGGAAGCCCCACATCCGCAGCCCGATATCCTGCCATTGGGCGAACGGGTACAGGCTGGCGTAGATGATCAGGAAGCTGTACGCCAGCAGGCCGACGCGCGCGAATGTCGAGACCTGCGCGTGATGGACGCGGGTATCGGCATCGAGCTGAAGGCTGTCGTCGTGGGGCTGCATGCGCATGGTACGGCTACCGCTGGCGGTGACCGCCTATTCTCTCAGATGCGTGGCGGCGGGCAAGCTATTTGAGGTCCAGGGTGCCGAGCCAGGTGATCAGGTCGGCGACGGCCGCGTCGCCGGCGGCGGCCAGCGCCGCGGCACCCCCGGCGGCATCGGCGCTCGGCGCGGGCGCTTCCTGCACGAAGGCCCTGTGCGCCAGCAGCGTGCGGCCGCGAAAGACGGAGGCGCGCAGGCTGACGCGGCCGCGACTGCTCGACGGGCTGTCGAACACCTGCGTGAAGTCGTCCGCCTCGATGCGCAGCACGGGCACGTTGGCCGCGCCCTGCGACGCCGCCAGCGCCACGCCGCCGGCGCCGCTGATGCGTGATTTCAGCTGCTGCAGCAGCAACTGCGAAGGCGGCATGGTCCAGCGCGCATGGGCATAGGGACTCGGCTGCAGCGGCTTGTCGTAGCTGAGCCGATAGAACAGCAGCGTGCTGTCGAGCCAGCTCGGCGTGGCAATGCTGGCGATGCTCAGGGGCGGCAGCGCCGGCAGCGCCGTGGACGCCCGCGTTTGCAGCGGGCCGAGGTCGTACAGGCTGGGGGTATCCGGGCCGCGCGATGCGCAGCCGCCGAGCAGGATCAGTGCGGCGGCAAGCAGCAGCGGGGGGCGCGGGTTCAAACGCTTGCGCATGGGTTGCTCCCTCATTTCGAATCGAATCCCGGCTCGCCCGGACCCGGCGCCGACCGGGGCGCGCCGAACAGCACGCTCTGCGGCCGTTCGCTCAGGTTGTCCAGCGCCCGGTTCAGCGAACGCAAGGATGTGCGGACATCGGTGGCGAGCGGCAGCGTCTCGTACTCCAGCCGTTCGGCGACCGCGCCGACGCGCTCTGCCGTGTTGCTGATGGTCGCGATCGGGCCGTCCGGCTGCTGCAGGTTGGTGGACAGCCGGTCCAGGTTGTTCAGCAGGCCGCTGGCGTCGCGCGACAGCGTGTTGAGCGAGCCCAGCGTCTGCTGCGCCTGTGCGGTGAGTGCCGGCATGCGCGAAAGCGTCGGCTGGAGCTGGCGCGGGATCGCCTCCAGCTGGCTGGCGGCGCTTCCGATGCTGTCGAACGCGGCCAGGATCTTTTCCTGGTTGGCCGGCTGCAGCAGGTTGTTGATGCGCGAGGCGACTTCCTCGGTCTGCTGCAGGATGGCCAGGCCGCGGTTCTGCAACTGGTCGAAGATGCTCGGCCGCATCTCGATGCGGGCAATGCGCTCCGGTGCGCTCTCCAGCTTGACCGGCTTGCTGCCGTCGTCGTCCAGCTGGATATAGGCGATGCCCGTCACGCCCTGGTAGCCGAGGGTGGCGAAGGTCGACTGCGTGATGGGCGTGTCCGGCCGCACGCTGATGTGCACCAGGATCTGGCCGACTTCGCCAGGATTGAAGGTGATGTCGTCGACCTTGCCGACGTCGAGTCCGCGGTAGCGTACCGCCGCCTGCGGATTGAGGCCAGGAATCGACTGTTTGGTGGCGATCTGGTAGGGGACGTATTCGATCCGGTCGCGGTTGAACCAGAGGCCGGCGACCACCGCCGCCGCCAGCAGCACGATGGTGAACAGTCCGGCCATGAAGGCGTGTGATTTATTTTCCATGATCTTTTTCCAGGTTCTTTTCGCGCAGCACCTCGAGCGCGCGCAGGCCGCGTCCCCCGAGGAAGAAACGTTCGACGAACGGATGCTGCAGGGCGACGATGCGCTGCGGCGCGTCGACAGCGACCACCCGCTTCTCCGCCAGCACCGCGATCCGCGTGGACAGCGCGAACAGGGTGTCGAGGTCGTGCGTGACCATCACGACGGTCAGCTTCAGCTGCCGGTGCAGGGCGTCGATCAGCGCGACGAAACTGTCCGAGAGGTCGGGATCGAGCCCGGCAGTCGGCTCGTCCAGGAACAGCAGTTCGGGCTCCAGCGCCAGGGCGCGCGCCAGCGCGACGCGCTTGATCATCCCCCCGGACAGATCGGCCGGCATCTTCAGCGCGTCGCGCGGCGTGATGCCCACCATGTCCAGCTTCAGCAGCGCGGCGTCGCGGATCAGCGCTTCCGGCAGCACCCGCAGCTCGCGCATCGGCTGCGCAACGTTGTCGAAGGCGGTCAGCGCCGAGAACAGGGCGCCCTGCTGGAACAGCATGCCCCAGCGCGCCCGCAGCTGGCGGCGCCGATGGCCGACCAGCTGGTTGAGGTCCTCACCGAACACTTTCACGCTGCCGCGGGACGGATGTTCCAGACCCAGCATCTGCCTCAGCAAGGTCGTCTTGCCGGAGCCCGACCCGCCGACCAGGGAAAGGATTTCGCCCTGCCGCACCACCAGGTCCAGGTCCTGGTGCACCACCACGTCGCCAAAGCGCGTCCACAGCTTGTCGATTTCAACGATCGGGGCTGCCATCAGTAGAAGCCCACGCCCTTGAACAGGATCGCAAACACCGCGTCGGCCACGATCACGACGGTGATGGCCGTGACTACCGACAGTGTCGTGCCTTGCCCCAGGCTCTCGGTATCCGGCTTTACGCGCAGGCCGAAATGGCAGGCGACCAGCGCGATCAGGATGCCGAAAACGATGCCCTTGCCGATGCCGATCCAGTAGTTGGCCACCGGTACCGCGTCCGGCAGCTCGCGCAGGAAATAGCTGGCCGAGAGCCCGAGTTCCAGCTTGGCGGCGGCCATACCGCCCAGCAGCGCCACCGCATCCGTCCACACGACCAGCAACGGCATCGACAGCGCCAGCGCCAGCACGCGCGGCATGATCAGCCGGAAGCCGTGCGGCATGCCCATCACCAGCATCGCGTCGAGTTCCTCGGTCACCCGCATCACGCCGAGCTGGGCGGTGATCGCGGAGCCGGAGCGCCCAGCCACGAGGATCGCCGCCAGCAGCGGGCCGAGTTCGCGGATGACGCTCATGCCGAGGATGTTCACCAGGTAGATGTCGCCGCCGAAGGTATGCAGCTGCTGTGCGGACAGGTAGGACAGCACCACCCCGATCAGGAATCCGACCAGCGCCGTGATGCCGAGCGCGCGGTAGCCGACGTGGAACACGTTGGCGGAGATTTCCTTCCAGGGGCCGCGGCCGGGCCGCATGGCGAACGCCGCCAGATCCAGCGTGAGCTGGCCGAGCAGGCCGATGAAGCCGGAAAGGTGGCTCGCCAGCGCTCTCAGCCGGTCGTGCAGCGCGCCCGGCGTGAACCGGCCGGGACCGGGCGGGGGGAGCTGAAGGTTGCCGGCCTCCTCCAGGCGGCGGAACACCGCTTCATGTGCGGGTGCGACCGCCAGCGCGTGCGGCCGGGACCGGCCCCAGGCATTCCAGAGGAGCTGGGCGCCGATGTGATCGAGCGCGGCGAGGCCGTTCAGGTCCCACGCAGTGGCATTGCGGGCGGTGGCAAGCTGGTCCTGGATCTTGCGCATGACGCCGCGTCGGGCGAGCGCATGGACCTGCCACGCGCCTGTCGCCGCCGCAGTCTGCTTCTCCCTGTCGAAGCTGAGGACGGGTACTTGTAGTTCTGGCATCCAGTTAGTGTAAGGGAGAATTTGGCGCCGGGCATGCATGCCGCCATGACACAACTCAGCGGATTGGCGCATGCAAGCGTGCGGGCTTGCTTGCAGGCATGGCGACCCCTGCGCGACGCCGCTACAATGCCGGCATGATGATCGCACCCGCCCCGGACCCGGACCGCGTCGTCGCCCTGTGCCGCCCGGCGGCCCAGGACGTGACCGTCAGGGTCATTGAAGAAACCGGCTCCACCAATGCCGACCTGATGGCGGCGCTGCCCGGCCTGGCCGGCCCGATGTTCCTGCTGGCGAAACACCAGACGGCAGGACGCGGCCGCGCCGGCCGCGAATGGCAGTCGCAAGCCGGGAAGTCCCTGACGTTCTCGCTTGCCTGGAAATTCGCGCGGCCGCTGCACGGGCTGGTCGGTCTGCCGCTGGCCGTCGGCGTCGCGCTGGCGGAAACGCTCGCCGTGTTCGGCGCCGAGGTGCGGCTGAAGTGGCCGAACGACGTTTTGCTGCAGGGGCGCAAGCTGGCCGGCATCCTGATCGAATCCGCCGCCGCCGGCAGCGGCAGCTGGGCAGTGATCGGCATTGGCATCAACATGGGGCTGGACGCCGAGGCATCGGCCCGGGTCGGCCGGCCGGTCGCGGGCCTGCCCTGGCTGGCGGCGCTGGACCAGGATGTCTTCCTGGCGGCGCTGCTGAGCACGCTGGCGGAGACGCTCGACCTGTTCGGGCAGCAGGGGCTGGAACCGTTCACCGGGCGCTGGAATGCCTTGCATGCCTATACGGGCCAGCCGGTGATGATCCTGGAGGATGGCAAGGTGTTGCATGAGGGCGCCGCCGCGGGCGTCGACGCCGTCGGCCGCTTCCTGGTCGATACGGCCGCCGGCCGCGTGGCCGTCATGGCCGGCGACATCTCTCTGCGCGTGAAGGAGTAGGCCATGCTGCTGCTGATCGATGCCGGCAACACCCGGGTCAAGTGGGCCCTCGCGCCGGATGGGCGGGGCGGCGGCCGGGCGCTGGGGCAGTGGGTCGCCTCGGGCATGGTCGAGCATGCGCAGGTCCGTGAACTGGCCAGCGGCTGGCAGGGCCACAAGGTGACGCACGCGCTGGTCTCGAATGTGGCCGGGCAGGCGATGCGCGAGGCGCTGGAAGCGGTGCTCGGCCTGCAGCCGGTGCCGCTCGAATGGTTTGCGTCGGTGCCGGGAAGGGCAGGGGTGCGCAACGGCTACCGCAATCCCGGTCAGCTCGGATGCGACCGCTTCGCGTCGGCAATTGGCGCCCATGCGCTGTTTCCCGGCGAGGCGCTGCTCGTCGCCACCTGCGGCACCGCCACCACGGTCGATGCGCTCACCGCGGACGGGCTTTTCCTGGGTGGTATGATCCTGCCCGGACTCGGGCTGATGGCGAGTTCGCTGGCGCGGAACACCGCCCAGTTGCCGCAGGTGGCGGAACACCTGGACGTGAGCGAGCCCTTCGCCGACCACACGGACGCCGCCATCGTCAGCGGCTGCCTGGCGGCGCAGGCCGGCGCGATCGACCGGGCGCTGGCGGCGCACGGCAGGAAGCACGGCGCGCGCCGTTGCATCCTGTCCGGCGGCGCGGCGCGGCTGATCGCGCCGCACCTGGCATCCACCCCGACCATCGTGGACAACCTGGTGCTGGTGGGCCTGCACCAAGTCGCTATGGATACCTGATGCTGAAAATCCTCTTCTCGGTACTGTTGCTGGCCAACGCCGGCCTGTTCGCCTGGCAGCGCGGCTATCTCGAAAGCCTGGTGCCGAGCGGACGCGAGCCTGCGCGCATGGACAACCAGATCAATCCCGACAAGCTCCGGCTGCTGCCGCCTCCTGCGCCCGCAGAGGCGGCGCCGGCGGCGGGCGCCGGCAACGCGCCGTCGGAGGGACAGGACAAGGCGGCCACGCCGGCGCAGGCCCCGGCGATTCCCGCACCGGTTCCGGCACAGCCGCCGGCGTCACCGGCGCCTGCGTCCGGACGCAGTAACGCGCCGGCGCCCGCGGCCGATACCAGGGCGGAGGCAAGGACGGAAGGCATGCCGGTCCCGGTGAACGCGGATGCCGCGGCGCCTGCGCCCCAGCGCCTCGCGTGCACGGAGATCGGGGACTTCGACGCGGACGGGGCAAAGCGCTTCGGCGCCCGGATCGCCGCGCTCGACCTCGGCGGCCATGCGACGCGCCGGCCGTTGCAGGAGGTCAGTTCGCATGTGGTGTACATCCCGCCGCAGCCCGACAAGGAAGCGGTGGAGCGCAAGGCCGGCGAACTGCGCCGTCTCGGCGTCGAGGACTTCTTCATCATCCTCGACAACTCCCCGCTGCGCTGGGGCATCTCGCTCGGGGTGTTCAAGCAGGAGAGCGCCGCGAAGGCGCACCTGGCGGCGCTGACGGAGCGCGGCGTGCGCAGCGCGCGCATCGGGCAGCGGATGGCGCCGAGCGGCATGTTCGCGTTCCAGTTCCGCAAGCTGGACCCGGCGCAGCAGGACGCGCTGGACCGGCTCAGGGCCGGCTTCCCGCAGCAGCAGCAGCGCGCCTGCCAGGACTGAGGCTTACAGCAGGTTGCGCTGCTCGACCATCTCGCCGCCGATCACCTGGTAGATCACGACCGTACCGTCCTTGATGTCACCCTTCTCGTCGAACTCGATACCGCCCTGGATCTTGCCGGAGAACGACGCCTTGGTCAGTGTCGGCAGGAAGGTCTGCGGACTGGTTGAACGGCCTTCCTGCATCGCCTGTGCCAGTACGTGGATGCCGTCGTAGGACAGCGCGGAGTAGGCGCCCGGCTTGCCGAACTTGGCCTTGTACATCTCGGAGAATGCGATGCCCGCAGACAGCCAGGAAGAAGGCACGCCGGCGATGGTGCAGTAGTAGTTGTTGTCCGCGCTGCCCTTCGCCTTGCGAACCGTCGAGTTGTCGCACATGGCGTCCGCCACCACGAACTTCGCTTCCGAGCCGGCTGCGCGCAGGGCGACCAGCAGCGGCATGCCGGCCGCTTCGTCGCCGCCGAAGAACACCGTGTCGGCGCTGGATGCCGCGATCTTCTTCGCAACGTCGGTGAAATCGGCGCCCTTGGCGTCCAGTCCCAGCCGGGTTGCCTGCAGCATCTTCGACTGGACGCCGCGTTCGACCTCGTCCGCGATGCCGGTACCGAAGGTGGTGCGGTCGTCGACGATGTACAGGGTCTTGCTGCGCAGCTTGTCGCGGATCAGGTTGGCGAGCGCCGCGCCCTGCTGGATATCGTCGGCCGTGATGCGGAAGGTCGTCTTCAGGCCCATGCGCGTGTACTTCGGATTGGTCGAGACCGACAGCTGCGGAATGCCGGCGGCGGCATACACCGGCGCCGCCGCGATCGAGACGCCTGAATTGAAATGGCCGAATACGGCGGAAACGCCGGCGCCCGCCAGGCGCTTGGCAACGGCAACGCCTTCTTCCGGCGACGCCTTGTCATCCTCGATCGCCAGCTCGAAGCGGGCGCGCTTGCCGTCAATGTAGAAGCGGTCGGCGTTGAGTTCGTCGACGGCCACCTGCGCGCCGTTGGCGATGTCCTTGCCGTATTGCGCCAGCGGCCCGGACATCGGCGCGGCGACCCCGATCTTGACGGTGACCTCGCGGCTGCACGCGCCGAGAAGGATGATCGCAGCGAGGCTGCAAGCGATGGATGTCATGCGGTTCATTTTTCCCTCCCGGTGGATGCACGGATGCAAATTGATCATAAGAGGGGTTTGGGGAAATTTAATTTGTTTATTTTCCTTATGGAAAATATTTTATTCTGCCGACGAGCGGCTGCATGCCATCGCCTACTTGTCGGGACGGCAGGTGTCCGCCTGCATGTCGAGTAGCGTTTGCAGGCAGGCGGGGCAGAAACAACGGGCCTCCCCGTCCTGTTGCCGCACATAGGCGGCCGGCGGCAGTGCCGGTAGTCCGGTGCACCAGCAAGGGCCGCGGGCGCCGTCGGCCATGCCGCATTCGAAATGCGCGCCGCAGCGCTCGCATGTGCTCATCGGGCGTCCTCGTCGTCGCCCGGGGTCATCCTGCGCATCGCCTCGCGCAGCAGCCGCAGCTGGCCCTCGAAGTTGCGGCAGGCTTCGCAGCCCAGGAGGTGGACGCGCATGCGGGCGCGCTCGCCGAAGGTGAGGCTGCGGTCCATGCCCTCCGAGGCCAGCCGATGAGTTTCCTTGCAGGTTGTTCCCAGGCTCATGGGCGTCTCCCGAACCAGTTCAGGTCGAGGCACTCGCGCAGCTGCACCCGGGCGCGGTACAGGATGACCCAGGCGTTGGCAGCGCTGATGCCGAGTTCGCGGCAGATTTCGTCGGTGTCGAGTTCCAGCCACTCGCGCATGATGAAGATGCGTGCCATGCGCGGCGGCAGGCGTTCCAGGCAGATCTCCATCACGCGGAAGAAGTCCTTCTGCTCCAGCGTGGCATCCGGGTCGCCCCATTGCCGCGGCATGTCGATCACATGCCCGTCCGGCCGGAACAGCGCGTCGATGAAGTCGTCGTCGCTCTCGCCGTCGGCCGGCGCCAACGGCACCTCGCGCTGCCGGCTGCGCAGGCTGTCGATGATCTTGTGCTTGAGGATCCCGGTGACATAGGTCCGTAACGAGGATCGTCCCGCGTAGCTGTCCGGCTTCTCCAGCACCGCCACCAGCGTGTCCTGCACGACGTCCTCGGCGGTGCTCGGATTCCTCAGCTGCAGCAGGGCAAAGCGCACCAGGGCGGGGCGCAGGGATTCGAGGTCGCGATGCAGGAGGGCGCTGTTCATGCGGGTGGATTGTCATTTGGGCAAATGCCCTGGTGCGGCTAGTCTACCGCAGCGGGAATTCAGCGGCAGGGCCTGCAACGACGGCGGGCTTTGCCTGTAAAATCGCGAAGTTCTTTTTCAGGATCCACCATGACCAACCCCGCCGCTCCCACCGCCGACCTGAGTGCGGTATCCCCGCAGATCAAAGCGGAAATCCTGGCCGAGGCGCTGCCCTACATCCGCAAGTTCCATGGCAAGACCATCGTCGTCAAGTACGGCGGCAATGCGATGACCGAGGAGAGGCTCAAGCACGGCTTCGCGCGCGACGTGATCCTGCTCAAGCTGGTCGGGATGAACCCGGTCGTGGTGCACGGCGGCGGCCCGCAAATCGACAATGCGCTGAAGAAGATCGGCAAGCAGGGTACCTTCATCCAGGGCATGCGCGTCACCGACGAAGAGACGATGGAAGTGGTCGAGTGGGTCCTCGGCGGCGAGGTGCAGCAGGACATCGTCATGCTGATCAACCACTACGGCGGCCAGGCCGTCGGCCTGACCGGCAAGGATGGCGGGCTGATCCGCGCGCGCAAGATGCAGATGCCGGACAAGGACAACCCCGGCCAGTTCCTCGACATCGGTTTCGTCGGCGACATCGACGCCATCAACCCGGCGGTCGTCAAGGCGTTGCAGGACGATGCCTTCATCCCGATCATCTCGCCGATCGGTTTCGGCGAAGACGGCCAGGCCTACAACATCAACGCCGACGTCGTCGCCGGCAAGATCGCGGAGATCCTGAAGGCCGAGAAGCTGATCATGATGACCAACATCGCGGGCGTGCAGGACAAGAAGGGCAACCTGCTCACCGACCTCACCGCGCGCGAGATCGACGAGATGTTCGCCGACGGGACGATCTCCGGCGGGATGCTGCCGAAGATCTCCTCGGCGCTCGATGCGGCGAAGTCGGGAGTCAATACGGTGCACATCATCGACGGGCGGATCGAGCATTCGCTGTTGCTGGAGGTGCTGACGGAGCAGGCGTTCGGGACGATGATCCGGTCGCACTGAGTCTCGCCCCGGCCGACGATTGCGGCCTCGGGGCTTCGCCCCTTCGGACGCCCGGAAAGGAGAGGGGTCCCGCGGGAAATGAATCCGCGGGACCCCTCTTTTTTCTTGGGCTGCGTTCACGCGGCGCTGCCAGCGCAACTGCCACGAATTTCAATCTTCGACATCCTTGCGGCGGGAGACAGTTGGCGCAAGCGATTCATCGCGATAGCGGCTTTTGCTTGTCGTGCGGTTCTTCGGTGCTCCTGCGCTGTTGCTACTCCGTGGGGGCCAGTCCCGGCTAGCCCCCACGGAGTGGCCACAGCATCGGGGCACCGAAGAGAAGATGGTGCGAGGTGCGAGGTGCGAGGTGCGAGGTGCGAGGTAGGAGGTACGAGCAGAGAGCAGAGGACAGCCGCGAACCACGGTGGACCAAGCGGAAAATCCCAACACCCTCTCAATAAACCTTCTCCACCTCCACGCCCCTCTCCCGCAACAACGCCGGCACTCCCCCCTCCCCAACAAGATGCAGCAACCCCACCCCCACGAACGCGCTTTCCCGCCGTTCCAGCAGCCGCACGATCTTGTCCGCCATCTCCGGATTCCGCTTCTGCAGCAGCACCTTGTAGGTGAACGATGACGACACCGATCCGTCGCCGAGCGCGTCCCGTACGATCCCCTCAATCTCGTCACCGTTCCCGGTGGCCCACGCCGCGATCAGGGCCTTTGCCTTCTTCATTGCCTTGCCGTCTTCCAGTTCGGCCAGCTGCTCGCGCAGGTACTGCTCCTGCATCGCATCGTCCATGCCGTCGAAGAGCGACATCTGGTATTCAGCCGATTCCAGTTCATGCACCGACTTTGTCTGCACGTCGGCGACCGACAGCAGGAACATCTCGACGCCTCGCGCGCGCTGGTAGCCGCTGCGCTCAAGGTCGAGGCCGAGCAGCAGGTTGGCCAGCAGCCAGGGCTTGAAGCGGCGCATCGTCTCCCATGCAAGGCCGGCGCGCTGCAGCGCCTGCTGCAGTTGCGCGAGGACCGGGGTGCTCAGGTGGCGGCTGACGTCGT
The DNA here is from genome assembly GCF_036563305.1 of Noviherbaspirillum sp. Classification (GTDB taxonomy): domain Bacteria; phylum Pseudomonadota; class Gammaproteobacteria; order Burkholderiales; family Burkholderiaceae_D; genus Noviherbaspirillum. The sequence continues at coordinate 22,603 of NZ_DATCMQ010000011.1, forward strand.
CGCCCGCAGCATATACGCCGTGCTTGTCCAGTGCCGCCTGAAACAGGGCGCCGTCGCGGATGTCGATCTCGAGGACCAGCTTGCTGGCCTGCGCCAGGGCATGGGTGACTTGAGCTTCGAGAGGGAAGAAGGCGGGCGTGCCGACATGGATGGTGCCGAACAGGTAGCTGGTCTGGCCGTGATGGCGAATCCGGTAGAGCGCGCCGCGGGCGGGGATGCCGGCGCCGGCGGCGGCGTGGACCGGCGGCGCTGCTTGTGCGGAAGCCGCTGCTGCTGCATTATTCTCCGCACCTGCGGGCACGGACAACAAGGCCGCGACCGCGCTTAGCAAAACTGCAATCCTGCCCTTCATGATTCTCCCTGCGCGCCTGTATGCTCTCCATGGCATGGCGTCGAAACGACTCTAACAGATGCCAAAACCGATTTGGTTGTTCGACCTCGACAACACCTTGCACAACGCCTCCCACGCAATTTTCCCGGCGATTAACGCCAACATGAACGCCTATATGGCGAAGGTGCTCGGGCAGGGCGGCATGCCGGCCGACGCCGAGGCGGTGAATGCCGCGCGCCTGCTGTACTGGAAGCGCTATGGCGCGACGCTGCTCGGCATGGTCAAGCATCACCAGGTCAGCGTCGATGAATTCCTGCACGAGGCGCACCGCTTCGACGACCTGTACACGATGATCCGCGCCGAACGGGGACTGGCGCGGCTGCTGCGCCGCCTGCCGGGACGCAAGATACTGCTCACCAATGCGCCGCGCCGCTACTCGCGCGAAGTGCTTCGCCACCTCGGACTGCATCGCCATTTCGCGAGGCATATCCCGATCGAGTCGATGCGGGTGCACGGCAAGCTTCGGCCCAAGCCGTCGCGCCACCTGTTGCGACAGCTGGTGGCTAAAGAGCGCGTACCCGCGCGCCGTTGTGTACTTGTCGAGGACACGATCGACACGCTCAAGGCAGCGAAGGCGGTCGGCATGCGGACCGTCTGGGTGACCCAGTACCTGCGGCCCGGCCCCAACGACAGCCGTGTCGCTCCCGGCCTGCCGGCGCCGGTGTTCACAAAGCGCCCCGGCTATGTCGATGTCAAAGTAAAATCGGTAACGCAGCTGCCAGGGAGGCTGCGTGAATAATTAGACAACTACATATAAAAATCATGGCAAGCATGAAACCAGGAGAACGCAAGCTGCAGATTCTGCAGACGCTTGCAGCAATGCTGGAGCAGCCAAAAGGGGATAAGGTCACGACGGCGGCGCTCGCCGCCAGGCTGGAAGTGTCCGAGGCTGCGTTGTACCGCCACTTCGCCAGCAAGGCCCAGATGTTCGAGGGACTGATCGAGTTCATCGAGTCCACGGTGTTCGGGCTGATCAACCAGATCAGCGAGCAGGAAGAGAGCGGCCTGGCGCAGGTGCAGGGGATCGCCGCCATGCTGCTCAGTTTTGCCGAGCGCAACCCGGGCATGACGCGGGTGCTGATCGGCGACGCCCTGGTGAACGAGGACGACCGGCTGCAGCAGCGCATGAACCAGTTCATCGAACGCGTCGAACTGGCGCTCAAGCAGTCGCTGCGCATCGCCGCCACCCAGGGCCAGGCGCAGGAGGCCGAAGTCGCGCTGCGTGCCAACATGGTGACGAGCGTGGTGCTGGGGCGCTGGCATCGTTTCGCCAAGAGCGGCTTCCGCCAGAGTCCGACCGAGAACGCGCAGGCGCAGGTCGCACTGCTGCTGCGCTGAGCACGACACCAGGCGCCGAAGAATCGCTGTTTTTGCAATCGCGCCGCCGAATTTGCATCGATTCTGCAGGCCTGCCCTGACGCTGCATCCCGCGCCAGCCGCTACGCTTTCGTGCAATCTTCGGCGCGCATCGTCCTGCCGCAGCGAGCGCCCCTGCAACTGCGGCGAATTGCAAACCTGAGTACACTCACTGCTTTGCAAAAACGGCCGGCCTCCGGCGTCCTCATGTCCGACACCAAGCATTTCCCCGTCGTCGCGTTCGCCGCCCTGCTGGTCGGCGGCATGGCCATCGGCTTTGCCGGCATCTTCATGCGCCTGTCCGATGTCAACCCGATTGCCTCCGCGTTCTGGCGCATGGCGCTGGCCGCACCCTTCCTCTGGGTATGGGCGCTGGCGGTAGCGAGGCAGGACGTCGCCGACGGCAAGCGTACCGACTTCACTCGGGGACTGGTGCTGGCGGGCGTCTACTTCGCCGCCGACATGGCGCTATGGCACCTGTCGCTGCATACCACCACCGTCGCCAATGCGACGCTGCTGTCGAACTTCGCGCCGATCTTCATCGCCCTGTGGGTGTGGTTCGCTCACCGCGTGCGATTCTCGCGCATCTTCATCATCGGCATGAGCTTCGCGCTGGTCGGCGCGGTGCTGCTGGTGGGGCCAAACGCGTCGGGCGGCGGCCATGGCGGGGGCAGCAAGCTGCTGGGCGACGCGCTCGGCCTGAGCAGCGCGGTCTTCTATGCCGCCTACCAACTGGTCGTGAAGGACGCGCGCAGCATGTATTCCACCGCGCGCCTCATGGCGTGGAGCACCACCATCACCGGCCTTGCGCTGCTGCCGTTCGCGCTGCTGTCGCCCGGCGATTTCTGGCCGGCCCAGGCTGCCGGCTGGATGCCGCTGCTGGCGCTGGCGCTGGTCGCCCAGATCGGCGGCCAGACCGTGATCGCCTATGCGCTGGCCCATCTCCCGGCCTCGCTTTCCTCGGTCAGCCTGCTGATCCAGCCGCTGACCGCGGCCGTTGCCGCGTGGTTGATCTTCGCCGAGGCGATCGGGCCGCTGCAGATGCTGGGCGGCGCGCTCCTGCTGTGGGGCATCTACCTGTCCAAGCGGGGCAGCTGACGATGGTCGCGGGCGTACAATGGCGGTATCCGGCATGCCGTCGCCCGGCCTGATCAGCACGCCGCTTCGCAGGACGCCCGCATGATGTCTTCCCGCACGATGCCGCCCGAATGCTTTGCCTTGCTCGACGATGCAGGGGCAGGGCAGGCCGATCCCCGCTCGCGTCTCTATACCGGCCATGCCGGCACGCTCTCCTGCAATGACGGCCGCGAGCTCGCCGCGCTGCTGGCGAAGATGGAGGCGGCGCTGCGCGAAGGCCTGCACGCGGTCGGGCTGTTCGACTACGAGCTGGGCGCGCAGATGCAGGACATCGCGCCCCGGGAGGGCGTCATGCCGACGGCGCGCATCCTGCTTTTCCGGCAGTGCGACATGCTCTCGGCCGGGCAGGTCGATGCGTGGCTGGCGCAACGGGAGGACGGGCAGGGGCCGGCGGGCATCGCCGGCGTGGAGGCGGACACCGACGAGGCCGCCTTCAACCAGGCGATTGAACGCATCCGCGCCTGGATCGCCGCCGGCGATACCTACCAGGTGAACTACACCTACCGCTTGCGCTTCGATGCCTGGGGCGAGCCGTCGGCCCTCTACCGGCGGCTGCGGGAACGCCAGCCGGTACCCTACGGCGCGTTGGTCGCCCTGCCGGACGGCGCGGCGGTGCTGTCGCTGTCGCCCGAGCTGTTCATCCGTTGCGACGGCGGCATGCTGACGGCGCGGCCCATGAAGGGTACTGCCGCCGCCTGCGGCGATGCCGAAGCCGATGCGCGCAGCGCCGACGCGCTCGCCGCCGACCCCAAGAACCGCGCCGAGAACCTGATGATCGTCGATTTGCTGCGCAACGACCTTGGCCGCATCGCCGCCACGGGCACCGTGCAGGTGCCCGCCTTGTTCAGCGTCGACCGCTACAGCAGCGTGCTGCAAATGACCTCCACCGTGCAGGCGCGACTGCGCCCGGGAACCGGACTGGCGGAGGTGTTCGGTGCGCTGTATCCCTGTGGCTCGATCACCGGCGCGCCCAAGCGGCGCACGATGCAGATCATCCGGGAACTGGAGCGCCATCCGCGCGGCCTCTATACCGGTGCGATCGGCTGGTTCGACGCGTCGGCCGGGACGGCGGCGGCCGGCGACTTCTGCCTGTCGGTGCCGATCCGCACGCTGGTGCTGCAGCCGCCGCATGGCGTCAGACTGCGCCGGGGCGAGCTTGGCGTCGGCGCCGGCATCGTCCATGACAGCAATGCCGCGGAGGAGTACGCCGAGTGCAGGCTGAAGGCAGGGTTCCTGACCGGCATGCGCCAGGGCTTTGACCTGTTCGAGACCATGCACGCGACGCGCGACGGCATACGCCATCTCGCCCTGCACCTGCAGCGCCTGCGCGGGTCCGCACGCTACTTCGGTTTCGCCCTCGACGAGGCCGCGCTGCGGGAGCACCTGCGCCGGACCTGCGACGGACTGGGCGGGGCGGGGCAGTGGCGCCTTCGCCTTGCGCTGCATGGGGACGGCACATGGACCGTGCACTCGGCACCGCTGGCGCCGCTGTCCGGACCGGTGGATGTCTTCATTTCGCGACAGGCCTGTGCCTTCGACGACCTGTTCCTGCGCCACAAGACGACACTCCGCGCAGCCTACGATGCAGGCTGGCGGGCCGCGGAGGCGCGCGGCGGCTTCGACATGCTGTACTTTAATGACCGCGGCGAGCTGACGGAAGGCGGCCGCAGCAATGTCTTCCTGAAGCTGGACGGCGCCTGGCTCACGCCACCGCTGGCGGCCGGCCTGCTGCCCGGCGTGATGCGTACCGTCCTGCTGGCCGACCCGGCGTGGCAGGCGAGCGAGCGCACGATCACTCGCGAGGACCTGCTGCGCGCCGAGGCGCTGGTGGTGTGCAATGCCCTACGCGGTCCGCTGCCGGCCCGCCTCGTCCTTGACTGAATCCGGCTGGAATACCACCAGCCAGGTGGCGGCGATCACCAGCGCGCAGCCCGCGATCGTCGCCATCGTGATCGGCTCCCCGAGGAACAGCGCGCCCCAGCCCAGTGCAAACAGCGGGATCAGGAAAGTCACGGTCAATGCCCTGGTCGGACCGATGTCCGCGATCAGGCGAAAATAGATGAAGTAGGCGACGGCGCTGCACAGCAAGGCCAGCATGGCGGCGATCAGCAGGACGAACGCGGTCGGCTCCGCGCGCACCGGCGCCAGCGGCAGGAAGGGCAGCAGCACCAGCGTCGCAGCGAGCTGGGAGCCGGTCGCCATCTGCTGTGCACCCACGGCATTCGACTTGCGTTTCGAATACACCCCTGCCAGCGCGTAGCACAGGGCCGCACCCGCGCAGGCCAGCGTGGCGACCAGCACCTCGGGCGTAAACGCCACCGGACCCAGGCGCACCAGCAGGGCCACGCCGACGATGCCGCTGGCGAGACCCGCCAGCTTGCGCAGCGTCAGTTGCTCGCCGAGCATCAGCGCGCCGGCCAGGGCACCCCAGAGCGGGCTCGTTGCGTTCAGGATGGCGGCGTACCCGGCCGGTATCGTCAGCGCGGCATACGAGAACAACGCGAAGGGCAGTGCCGAATTCAACGTGCCGAGCGCGAGGAAGTGCTTCCAGTGGGCGCCGAATTGCATCGGCTTGCGCCGCACGGCCATGAACAGCAGCATGGCGAGGCCCGCGATTGCCACGCGCGCCTCGGCGGTCCACAGCGGTCCCAGGACCGGCGCGATCATGCGGGTGAACAGGAAGGACGCGCCCCAGATGGCGGCGAGGACGACAAGTCGGATCAGGTCGGTGCTTTGCATGGCAGGCCAGTCTAAGGAAGATGCGTCAGCATAGTCCTTGCGGAGACCCCGCGCTGGCCGCATTCGGACACCTCAGTCCACCAGCGTCGCCTCCTGCAGCGGCCGCTGCCGGGACGCAATCAGCGCGCCGGCGGCCAGCGCCGCCGCCGAGAACACGAGGCCGCCGCGCAATCCACCGCCTGCGTCCGAGATCCATCCCGCCACCGTCGGCCCGACGATCTGCCCGAACGCGAAGACGGTCGTGAAGGCGCCGATGCCGGCCGACCAGAGCGGCGCGGGCAGGTTGTGCCGGACCAGCGCGGTGGTGGAGGCGACCACCGACAGGAAGACGGCGCCGAACAGCAGGCCGGATGCAAACACGGCCGGCGTTGCCGCGGTGAGCACCGGCAGCAGCGTGGCCAGCGCGAGCAGGCCGTTGAGGATGGCGAGCGCCTGGCCGCCCTTGTAGCGGTCGAGCAGACCGGCCCAGATGCGCGACGAGGCGAGCACGGCGAGGCCCAGCAGCGCATAGAATGCGGTGATCGCCCGCGCCGCCATGCCCTGCTCCCGGAGCAGCGCGACGACGAAGGTCATGTAGCCGATATAACCGACGCCGAACATGAAATACCCTGCCAGCCCGAAGGCGAAACTGCGCGGTCGGAACCCGCCGCGCGCCGCAGCCGCGGACGCCGCGCCGTCCACTGCCTGTGCGGGCAGGGCCATGAGCGCCGTCATCGCCAGGCAGGCCGCGCCCAGCGCCAGCCACGCCCACTGCCAGCCATGCGTTGCCCCGTGCCGTGCCGCCGTCTCCAGCGCCGCGGGCACGGCAAGCGCGGCCAGGGTGATACCGATGCCGGTGCCCCCGTAGTACAGGCCGATCAGGAAGCCGGCGCGCTGCGGATGCAGGGCGCCAAGGCGGGCCGCCAGCAGGCCGCCGGAAATGAAGATGAAGGCGCTGGCGAACCCGGCAAGGACACGTTGCGTCATCAGCGCCGCCGTATCGGTCATCATGCCCGACAGCAGCAGGAAGGCAGCGGTCAGCAACGCCCCGCCGAGCAGCGCGTGCTGCGCGCGCAGGCGGCGCATCAGCATCGGCGTCAACAGCGCGCCCACGAAGTAGCCGGCGGCATTCGCGGTGTTCATCGCGCCGGCCAGCAGGTAGCTCCAGCCGAGGTCATCGCGCATCGGCGGCAGCAGCAGGCCATAGGAAAAACGCGAGAGTCCGAGCGAGATGGCGGCGCCCAGCGACAGGGCAAGCGCGGTCAGCCGCGGTCGGCGCAATGCAAACCCGGCCGCCGGTTTCACAGGCGGCGTCCCGGCGCCAGCACCATCGCCATCGCGGCCAGCACTACCAGGCCGCCGAACAGGGTGGCGGCGCCGACCGCCTCGCCGAGGAACAGCACGCCCCATCCCATGCTGAACAGCGGGATCAGGAACGAGACGGACATCGCTCGTGTCGGTCCGACCCGGACGATCATCGGAATGAACAATGCCTGCGCCAGCCCGGACGACAGCAGGGCCATCGCGAGGATGCAGCCCAGCGCCAGCGGAGACGGCATGGCGTCCGGCAGCGCAAACGGCACCGTGGGCAGCATCATCAGCCCGCCGAGGGCCAGCGAACCCGCCGCCATCGCGATCGGATGGATGTCGCCTGGCCGCCCGGTCTTCTTCACCACGATGGTGGAAAGCGCGTAGCCGGCCGCGGCAAGCAGGCAGGCGCCGACTGCGACCGCCGTCGCCAGCGTCGGTGGCAGCGTACCGGCGCCGACCAGGATGGCCACGCCGGCAATGCCGAGCACCAGTCCGGCCAGCTTGCCCATGGTCAGCCGCTCGCCGAGCAGCATCACCGACAGCAGCGCGCTGAACAGCGGTGCGGTGGCGTTCAGCACGGCGGAATAGGCGGCGGGCAGAGTGAGGGCGGCGAAGGAGAAGCAGGTGAACGGCAGGACGCCGGCGAAGAAGCCGACCAGCGCGAACGGCTTCAGGTTGCGCCGCCAGTGCATCTCCACCTTGCTCAGCCGTGCGTATGTCAGCAGCGCGCCGCCGGCGATCGCGGTGCGCAGCGTGGCGGTCAGCAGCGGGCCGGCTTCGGGCACCGCGATGCGCAGGAAGATGAATGAGCCGCCCCAGATTGCGGAGAGAAAGACCAGCTTGGCGAGGTCGGCTGCCGTCATGTCGGGTGGGAGATGCAGCGAGGAAAGAAGCAGTCGATTGTAGCACCGGGCCGAAACCGTCGTCTGAAGGCCTTTGCGCCTCGGTCGCTTGCAGCAGCGCAAGGGTCCGTCGACGCCGCGATGGCGCCGTTGCGATGCGCCAAAGGTGCCCGTCGCGAACCGGCGAATAATCGCTCGGGAAGGGGAGATTGCAAAATGTTCAAGGATTCAAATCTGCCGTGCTGCTGCGCGCTGGCCTTGGCTGCCTGCCTCGCCGTACCGCTGGCCGGGTGCAAGGCCGACGGCGCCGCGCATGCCGTCTCGAATGACAGTAGTACCTTTGCCATCCGGCCTTCCGCCGAACGGGAGGCGCGGCACTTCGATCTGTATAACCACTACCGCGCAGTACACGACCGGCCCCGCCACCAGATCGCCGACAGCCTGCAGGACGACGGCGGCAGTCGGCCGATGCTGCGGGACGCGGCCCTATCGCTTGCCGGCGTCGCAGCCGAGTGCTCCAGCCGCGCCTTCACGGACGATTAGTGCGTGCCGCAGACGGCGCAGCCAGGGCTGCGCGCCACCCGGATTTCGGTCCATTCCATGTGGCGCGCGTCGAGCAGCAGCAGGCGTCCGGCGAGTGACCGGCCAATGCCGGCCAGCAGCTTCAGCGCTTCCGCCGCCTGCATGGTGCCGATGATGCCGACTAGCGGCGCGAACACGCCCATGGTCGAGCACAGCACTTCCTCGAACTGCTGGTCCGGGGGGAACAGGCAGGCGTAGCAGGGGGCGTCGTCCCGGCGACTGTCGAACACCGAGACCTGCCCGTCGAAGCGGATCGCCGCGCCCGACACCAGCGGCACCCTGCGCGCCACGCACGCCTGGTTCACCGCGTGCCGCGTCGCGAAGTTGTCGCTGCAGTCGAGCACCACGTCGGCCTCGCCGGCCAGTTCCACCAGCCGATCGCCCTGCAGCCGTTCCGCCAGTGCCACCACCTCGACCTCCGGATTGATCTCCTCCAGCGCCGCCTTCCCCGATGCGGCCTTCGGCTGCCCGACGCGGCCGGTGGTATGCATGATTTGCCGCTGCAGGTTGGTCAGGTCGACGCTGTCGTTGTCGACCAGGGTGATTTTTCCCATTCCGGCGGAGGCGAGGTAGAGCGCGGCCGGGGATCCGAGCCCGCCGGCCCCGACCACGAGCGCATGCCCGTCGAGCAGCTTCTGCTGGCCTTCTATGCCGATGTCGTCGAGGAGGATGTGGCGCGAATAGCGCAGCAGCTGATTGTCGTTCATGTCTGGTTGCCTCCTTGCCGACGGATGGCGCCTGCAATGAAAAAGGCCGCATCGCTGCGGCCTTTCTTTGCCCGGGAAGGCCTTACTTCTTCTCGGAGGTTCCGTTGCCGTTGGTCGTTTCGTTGATCGTGTTTTCCTTCTTGCTCTCGACCTTCGCCGATTTCGAGAGCTGCACCGGCAGGCCCTTCAGGTGATTCAGCGCCTGGGCAAGCTGGAAATCGTCCTTGCTGCCGAGCTCCAGCGGCTTGCGCTTCTTCTCGAGGGCGGCCAGGCGCTGCTCTTCTTCGAGCTCGTCAAGCTTGCGGGCGGCCTCTTCCTTGTCGCGGTCGTTCTGCAGATGCTTGGTCAGATCCGCTTCGCGCAGCCGCAGGCCGTTCAGGCCGTCGCCTTCAGGCGTCTCGTCCACCAGCAGGTCGGGCACGATGCCCTTGGCCTGGATCGCGCGGCCGTTGGGGGTGTAGTAGCGCGCGGTGGTGAGCTTGACCGCGGTGTCCGCGGTCAGCTGGCGGATCGTCTGCACCGATCCCTTGCCGAAGGTCTGCGTGCCCATGATGGTGGCCCGCTTGTAGTCCTGCAGCGCACCTGCAACGATTTCCGAAGCCGACGCCGAACCGGCATTCACCAGCACCACGATCGGCACCTTCTTGGCCGCTTCCGGCAGGCGCGCCAGCGGGTCGCTGCCGGACATGCGCGACGAGGTGTAGAACTCGCGGCGCGCATAGAACGTCTGCTTGGAATCGGGCAGCTGGCCGTTGGTGGACACGATCGGCACGTCCTTCGGCAGGAACGCGGCCGACACGCCGATGGCGCCGGGCAGCACACCGCCGGGGTCGTTGCGCAGGTCGAGCACCAGGCCCTTCAGGTTCGGTTCCTGCTGGAAGATGGCGGTCAGCTTCTTGGCCATGTCGTCGACGGTCGGCTCCTGGAACTGGGCCACGCGCAGCCAGGCGTAGCCCGGCTCCACGACCTTCGACTTCACGCTCTGCACGCGGATCTCCTGGCGCGTGATCGAGACGATGACCGGCTTGTCCTCATCCTTGCGGGCGATGGTCAGCGTGATCTTGGTGTTCGGCTCGCCGCGCATGCGCTTGACGGCCTCATCCAGCGTCAGGCCCTTCACCGGCGTGTTGTCGAGGCGGGTGATCAGGTCACCGGCCTTCAGCCCCGCCTTGAACGCGGGTGAGTCCTCGATCGGCGAAATCACCTTCACGTAGCCGTCTTCCATCCCGACCTCGATGCCGAGGCCGACGAACTTGCCCTGCGTGCCTTCACGCAGCTCCTTGAATGCTTTCTTGTCGAGATAGGCGGAGTGCGGATCAAGCGACGCGACCATCCCGGAAATCGCCTCGGTCAGCAGCTTCTTGTCCTCGACCGGTTCGACGTAGTCGCTTTTGATCAGGCCGAACACGTCGGCCAGCTGGCGCAACTCCTCGAGCGGCAACGGCGACGCGCTCTTCTGCGCGCTTGCCTCGAATTGCATCGAACCTGCGATGCCGGCCACGACACCAAGACCGATCAGGCCGAAATTCTTGAGTTTGCTGCCCATGTATCACCTAGTAGTTATCCACCCCAGAGGGTCGATTGCGCGGCCTTGATGCCGCATTTCAAAGTATAAACCCGATTGTTCATTGCCGCCGCTGTTGCCGGCGCTGGCAATCGTGTCCCCGGTCCTGACCGAATCGCCGACGCGCTTCAGCACCGCCTGGTTGTTGCCGTAGATCGTCATGTACTGGTTCCCATGGTCGACGATCACCAGGTTGCCGAAGCCGCGCAGCCATTCCGCGAAAATCACCTGTCCGGCTGCCACCGCCTTGACCTCGGCGCCTTCCGTTGCCTTGATGAAGAGGCCCTTCCACGCCGGACCGTCGCTGCGCTTGCTGCCGTACTTCGCGAGCAGGTCGCCCTTCACCGGCAGCCGCAGGCGACCGCGGAGCGCGCTGAAGGCCTGCCCCGGGCCACCGTCTTGGACGGTGGGGTCCGGGACGAGTTCATTCCGCGCCAGGCTTTTCGGCGGTTCGTCGTCATCAATTGCATCAGGATTGGACGGCGCCGTCTTGACGGAACGCATTTTTGCCGCCGCCTCGCTTTTCGCCTTCGCACGCGCAAGCTGTTCCTGGCGCCTTTTCTCCTGCGCCGCGGCTTCCGCCTTGCGTTGTTCTTCGATTAACCTGCCGAGCCGGTCGACCAGGGCGCTCAGCCGCACCGCATCGCGCTCGATGTTGCCGACTTCCTTGCGTTGCGCCGCCAGCCTGGTCGACAGCTGGGCCAGCAGGGCGCCGCGGCGGGACTTTTCTTTTTCGAGCTGGGCCTTCTGCTGCCGCTGCTCGGCGGCGATCTCGTCGAGGTCGTCCTTGGCTTGCTGAGTGTCCGCGCGGTTGGTCTCGATCGCCGCCAGGTTGGCTTGCAGCGATTCGATCAGCCTGGCCTGCGCCTGCGATACGTAGCCCATGTACTGCAGCTCGCGATTGATCCGGTTGGGATTGTCGCCCGACAGCAGGAGCTTCATCCGGTCTTCGTTGCCGGCGACGTATTGCCGGCGCAGCAGCGCTGCAAGACGCTGCTGCTGCCCGGCGATGGTGCGCGCGAGGCGTTCCTGCTGCTGCGCCAGGCGTGCCAGCCGCGCCTCGACTTCGCGTTGCTCGTCCGCCAGCTCATGGAGCGCGCGGTTTGCTTCCGATATCGCCTCCTCGGAGCGGGCGAGGGCGTCGGCGGCATGGCTCTTCGCAGTCTCGGTCTGGGAAATCTCGCGCTTGAGCGCGCCGAGCTTCTGCTGCAGCTCGGCGCGTTCCGCCTCGGCGACGCGCTTCTGCCTGGACCGCTCGCTGACCTTGTTCGCATGTGCCGGGGGAAGGCACAGCAGGAGCGCCGCGACGAGCGCCGGCAGGTAGCCCGCGAGGTGGAACTTGCGCTGGTGCTTCAACGGGGAATCCTGTCCGGCGTGGTGGGGATGGCGCGGGATGCTACTTCGCCTTGCCCTGGCTGGCGACTGCCTTCATCGCCGCTTCGATCGCGGCCTGGTCGCCCAGGTAGTAGCTCCGGATCGGATTCAGGTTGGCATCCAGCTCATAGACCAGCGGCTGGCCGTTGGGGATGTTCAGGCCGACGATGTCCTGGTCGCTGATGCCGTCCAGACTCTTGATGAGCGCCCGTAGGCTGTTGCCGTGCGCCGAGATCAGGATCTTGCGCCCGGCGCGGATGGCCGGAGCGATCGATTCGTCCCACGCGGGCATGACGCGCGCCACCGTGTCCTTCAGGCATTCCGTCAGCGGAATCTGCTCGTTCTTCAGATGCGCGTAGCGCGGATCCTTGAACGAGGTACGGGGATCATCGGCGGCCAGGGGGTTCGGCGGCACGTCGTAGCTGCGGCGCCAGACCAACACCTGCTCGTCGCCATACTGCGCGGCCGTCTCTGCCTTGTTCAGGCCCTGCAGCGCGCCGTAGTGGCGCTCGTTCAGGCGCCAGTCGTGCTCCACCGGCAGCCACATCAGGTCCATTTCGTCCAGTGTCAGCCAAAGCGTGCGGATCGCGCGTTTCAGCACCGAGGTATAGCAGAGGTCGAATTCGAATCCGGCTTCCTTCAGGATACGGCCGGCCTGCCGCGCCTCGTTGATCCCCTTTTCGGTCAGGTCGACGTCGGTCCATCCTGTGAATCGGTTCTCCAGGTTCCAGGTGGACTCGCCGTGGCGCATCAATACGATTTTGTACATGGTAGAGAGTGGAAAGGTAAGAAAACGGCCCAAGCGGGAAGTGCGGCTTGAAATGCTATATCGGCTTCTATTTTATAATGTTGGGATTGCTTAAAACCATTGGAGTACCGTGAAATTTCTCATTGATAACGTCTGGCTGATCGCCATCGCGCTGATTTCCGGGGGCGCGCTGCTCTGGCCCGGGCTACAGCGCCGCGGCAAGACCGTCTCCACGCTGCAGGCAACCCAGTTGATCAACCAGGGACGCGCCCTGATCCTCGACGTGCGCGACCCGGCCGCATTCAATGCAGGCCATCTGCGCGACGCCAAGAACATTCCCATCAAGGAACTGTCGAACCGGATCGGCGAACTCGACAAGTTCAAGGCCAAGACCGCCATCGTGGTCTGCCAGTCCGGCGCCCAGGCCGGGAAAGTCGCTTCCCGCCTGAAGGCCGCGGGATTCAGCGAAGCCGTCTCGCTTGAAGGCGGCATCGCCGCATGGCAGTCCCAGGGCCTGCCGCTCACCAGATAAGGAATTCAGATCATGACCGCACGCGTCCTGATGTACAGCACCGGAGTTTGCCCCTATTGCGCGATGGCCGAGCGCCTGCTCAAGTCCAAGGGCGTGGACAACATCGAGAAGGTCCGCATCGACCTCGACCCGGAGCAGCGCGCCGAGATGATGCAGAAGACCGGCCGCCGTACCGTTCCGCAGATTTACATCGGCGATACGCATGTCGGCGGTTTCGACGACCTGAGCGCGCTCGACCACGCCGGCAAGCTGGATCCGCTGCTGCAGGGAGCTTGATCTCCCTTCCCGGAGCCGGCATGCGTTAGTGCTAACATTGCGTCCTCGAGGACGGCGCGAAGCCGTCCTTTTTCCTTCCCGTACATTACGAAAGCAGCCCATGTCCGACCAGAACCAACAGCCCGTATTCCAGATCCAGCGCGTGTACCTGAAAGACCTGTCGCTGGAGCAGCCGAACTCGCCGGCGATATTCCTGGAGCAGGAAGGCCCGAACATCGAAATCGCGGTCGACGTCGGCGTCGAAGCCCTGGCCGAAACCATCTTTGAATCGACGGTCACCATCACCGTCACCGCCAAGGTCAAGGACAAGGTGGCCTTCCTGGTGGAAGGCAAGCAGGCCGGCATCTTCGAAGCCGCCAACATTCCGCCGGAGCAGCTCGATCCGCTGCTCGGGATCGGCTGCCCGAACATCATCTATCCCTACCTGCGCGCCAATATCGCCGATATCATCACCCGCGCGGGCTTCCCGCCGGTGCACCTGGCCGAGATCAACTTCGAGGCGTTCTACCAGCAGCGGCTGCAGGCATTGCAGCAACAGCAGCAGGGCGGGTCCGGTCTGGTGATGCCGGACGGCACCGCAGCCGTCAAGCAGTAACCGGAAAACGGGCAGGCCGCATGATGCGCCTGCCGCCTATTGCAGGGAGAGCCTGATGAAGATTGCGCGTCTGGCCTTGCTGGGCGCCGGCCTGCTGAGTGCGGCCGGTGCCGCGCAGGCACTCGAGTTCAAGTCGGTCGGCGCAACCCCGGCCATTCTCTATGACGCGCCCTCCAGCAAGGGCCGCAAGGTGTTCGTCGCACCGCGCGGCATGCCGGTCGAGGTAGTGCTCACCTACGGGGAATGGACCAAGGTGCGTGACGCCGCCGGCAGCCTGTCGTGGGTGGAGTCAAAGTCGCTGTCGCCAAAGCGGACCGTCATCACCGGTGCGCCGGGCGTGCGCGTGCGCGAGTCCGCCACCGATACGGCCAACGTGGTGTTCACCGCCGAGAAGGGCGTCCTGCTGGACTTCCTCGATGCCAGCAATCCTGGCTGGGTGCGCGTGCGGCATATCGACGGCCAGGCCGGTTTCATCCGTGCCGGCGAGGTCTGGGGCGAATAAGGCCCGGACACGATCCAGCAGGCGCGGAGCAGGGCGGAAGGCCGCGCACGCGGCCCCACAGAACCGATGGCGGTAAGCGTAGCGACACCCGGAAGATCCACATGAACATCACGATACTCGGCGCCGGCGCATGGGGCACCGCGCTGGCGATACTCCTTGCCGACCGCCATCCCGTCGTCCTCTGGGGGCGTTCGTCGGACGCGATGCGGGAGGCCGCCGAACACCGCGAGAACCGTGCCTACCTGCCTGGATTCCCGCTCCCGGCTCCGCTTGCCCCGACCGCGGATTTCGATGCCGCCGTTGCCCACGCGGGCAAGGACGGGCTGCTGATTGTCGCGACCTCGGTGGCGGGCCTGCGTCCGGTCGCGCAGCGG
This sequence comes from Noviherbaspirillum sp., assembly GCF_036563305.1. Classification (GTDB taxonomy): domain Bacteria; phylum Pseudomonadota; class Gammaproteobacteria; order Burkholderiales; family Burkholderiaceae_D; genus Noviherbaspirillum. Next base: position 37,612 of record NZ_DATCMQ010000011.1, read on the forward strand.
TTGCGACCGCATGCCGTGCCGAACCTCGTCTGGCTGTGCAAGGGGCTGGAGGAGGGCAGCCGGATGCTGCCGCACCAGGTGGTGAGCGAGACCCTGGGGGAGACGCTGCCGCACGGCGCATTGTCGGGACCTTCCTTTGCCCAGGAGGTTGCGCGCGGGATGCCGTGCGCGCTGACGATCGCCTCGGCGTCGCAGTCCCTGCGCGACCAGGTCGTGCAGGCGGTGCATGCGCGTGCCCTGCGGGTCTATTCCAGCGACGACCTGACGGGCGTGGAAGTCGGGGGCGCGGTGAAGAACATCCTTGCGATCGCCACCGGCGTTACCGATGGCCTCGGACTCGGGCTCAATGCGCGGGCCGCGCTGATCACGCGCGGCCTGGCGGAAATCACCCGCCTTGGCGTTGCGCTCGGCGGACGGACGGAAACCTTCATGGGGCTTACCGGGGTCGGCGACCTTATCCTGACCTGCACCGGCGACCTGTCGCGCAACCGCCAGGTTGGCCTTGCCCTGGCGCGCGGGACCAAGCTTGAAGCGATCGTGCAGGAGCTCGGCCATGTCGCCGAAGGCGTGCGCTGCGCGCAGGCGGTGCGCGCGCTGGCGAGGGAGCGCGGTGTGGAGATGCCGATTACGGAAGCGGTCGCCGCGGTGCTGTTCGACGGCGAATCGCCGGCAGCAACGCTGGAAAGATTGCTCGCGCGGGACCCGCGCAGCGAGGCCTAGGCAGGATCAGTCGTCGTCCTTGCTGTTTTCTCCCTTGCGCAACATCGTCATCAGCAGCGAGGCGTCTTCCAGCGCCGACAACGAGTAGGGGGTGTGGCCGTACAGGTAGAGCATCTCCCCCGCTGACAGCCGTTGCGCCTGGTCGCCCGTCTGCACATCGACCGTGCCCTCAAGGCATTGCAGGGTCATCTCCCCTTCGACGTGATGTTCCGGGACGGACTTACCCTTCGGCAACACGAGGCGCATCACCTCGACGTCATCGGTGCGGAACAGTGCTGTCGAAGCTGCCGCGCCTAGCCGAGGGCCAAGCGGGCGGACATCAATCGGCTCTCCGGGGCCGGGGTGGGGCAGGGACATGAGGGCTCTCCTCTTCTGTGCACGCGATACCTTCCAGACTCCGCGGCCGCCCGCTTTGTTCCTTTCACAAAACCATAGCGCTGCTGAGGCGCAATGCTTCAGGTCCGATGCGGTGGCCGAAAAATTTCTCCCGGACGAAAAACTATTTGATCCGGCTCAAGTCAGAGTGTGGGCAGGGAGGGCAATCTGCCGCCTGCCGCCCATTAATAACTACAGTAACGGGCGCCGCCGTGACGAGCCGGCCGAGAGAAAGTTTCTGTCATCTCAAGGTTCTTCCAGGAAATTAGACCGATAATGCCCCTGGCTCCAGTGCCCTGGGTGCGGAGGTCATGCCCCCGGCTCCCGATTTATACTAGGCCCTTGTCGTCCTTCACTTCTATGGAAAACATGCGCAATCATCTCGCCAACCTGTCCCGTGCAACCCGCCTTGCCAAGACCCGCGGCTTCACCCTGATCGAAATCATGGTGGTGGTCGTCATCATGGGCATCCTTGCCGCCCTCGTGGTGCCGAAGCTGATGGGTCGCGCGGACGATGCCCGAATCACTGCCGCTAGGCAGGACATCTCCACGATGATGGCGGCGCTCAAACTCTACCGGCTCGACAACCAGCGCTATCCGACCACCGAGCAGGGCCTGCAGGCACTCGTCAGCAAGCCCACCTCGGGACCCGCCGCCAACGGCTGGAAGAGCGGCGGCTACATCGACAAGCTGCCGAAGGATCCCTGGGGCGGCCAGTACCAGTACCTCTCGCCGGGAGTGAAGGGCGAGGTGGACGTCTTCTCCTACGGCGCCGACGGCCAGCCCGGCGGCGCCGGCAATGATGCCGACATCGGTTCGTGGGACCAGTAAGCCAAGCCATCCGGCAGCCGCAACGACGCGCCGCCGCGCGCGGATTCACCCTGCTCGAGCTGCTGGTGGTGCTGGTCATCGCCGGCATCCTGCTCGGCATGATTGCCTTCAACGCGATGCCGGGCGAACGCCAGGCGCTGCAGAACGAAGCCCAGCGCCTGGCGCTGCTGATGCAGCTGGCGCGTGACGAGGCGATCGTGCGCAACCGCCCGATCGCCTTCGAGGCGGACGGCGACCGCTATCGTTTCCTGGTGCGCGACGGCCAGACCTGGACCGTCCTGAGGGATGACGAACTGCTGCGCGAGCGGCAGTTCGAGCGCACTCCGCTGGCGCTCTCGATCGCGCCCCAGGTTGCCGCAGACGACGGCCCGCTGCGGATCGTGTTCGGCCGCGAGCCGGTCGACAAGCCCTTCCTGCTCACCCTGTCTTCCGGCGAGACCAGCGTCTCGGTCCGCGCGGATGGGGTGGGGCATTTCACCGTGGAGTGACGCAGATGCGCTCGCGTTCCTTCCAGTCCAGCCTTGGCTTCACCTTGCTCGAAGTGCTCGTGGCGCTGGTCGTGGTCGGTACCGCGCTCGGCGCCAGCCTGCGCGCGGTCGCCAGCCTGACCCAGAACAGCGTCGGCCTGCGTTCGGCCATGATGGCGACCTGGTCGGCCGAGAACCATCTGGCCAACATCCGGCTACGGGGCGAATTCCCCGAGTTCGGAAAGCGTAGCGTCGAATGCCCGCAGGGCGAATTGCGCCTGGTGTGCGAGGAGGAAGTCATCGCCACCCCGAATCCCTATTTCCGCCGGGTCGAGGTCAACGTGTTCGATGCGGAGAACCCGGGCCGCCGCATCATCAAGCTGTCGCAGATCGTGGGGCGCTGAACGATGAGACCGCAGCGCCGCAGCCGCGGCTTTACCCTGATCGAACTCCTGGTCGCCATCACCGTGATGGCGATCGTCGCCGTGCTCGGCTGGCGCGGCCTCGACAGCATCATCCGCGCCCGCGTCTCGCTGAACGACGAGCTGGCACTGACCCGCGGCCTCCAGCTCGCCTTCGCCCAGATGCAGAGCGATTGCGCGAACATCGCGCAGGCGGCGGATATCGGGAACCGGCCGACGCTCGCCGCCCAGGCCGGCAGGATTGCCCTCATTCGCATGACCTATGCCGAGAACCAGCCGTCACGGATACAGGTCGTGAGCTACCGGGTGGAGGATGGCCGGCTGGTGCGGCGCGAATCGGTGCCGACGCGCGAACTGCAGGCGCTCGATGCGGCATGGAGCAATGCCATCGGCGACCGCGACGCCACCCAGGGCGTCGTGCTGAGTGCCAACGTGGGCGGCATGGGTGTGCGCAACTGGAACCTTGCCGGCGGCGGCTGGCAGGCCGCGAACGGCATCGTCGGCGGCACGCCGCAGGCCGGTCAGGTCGTTCCTCCCCCTGCCGGCGGCGGCGCGCCCGCGGCGTCGAGCCAGGCGCAACAGGGACCGACGGGCATCGAGGTATCCCTGCAGCTGAACGGGCAGCCGGCCAGCCTGGTGAAGGTCTTCCTGCTGGGGGCCTCATGAGGACCCGTCTCTCCCGCCAGCGCGGCGTCGCGGTGATCACCGCCCTGCTGCTGACGACGCTGGCCATCACGATCGTCGCCAGCCTGTTCTGGCAGCAGCAGGTGCAGGTGCGCTCGATCGAGAACCAGCGCCTCCAGCTGCAGAAGCAATGGATCCTGCGCGGTGCGCTCGACTGGAGCAGCCTGATCCTGCGCGAGGACAAAATCGTCGACACCCGGGGCGGCAAGCCCGGCATCGACCACCTGGGCGAGCCCTGGGCAGTGCCGCTGGCAGAGACCCGGCTCGACCAGTACGTGGACAATCCGCAAGCCGCCGGCGACATGCCGGATGCGGCGCTTTCCGGCGGCATCGTCGACGCCACTTCCCGCTACAACCTCGGCAACCTGGTCAAGGGCGGCCAGTTGCAGCCGGAGGAGGTCGCGGTCTTTGGCCGCCTGCTCGGTTTCCTCCAGCTCAACCCTTCGCTCGCCCAGGCCGCCGCCAACCTGATGCAGAGCGCCGCGGCCAGCGCAGGCGCCGGCGGCACCGGAACTGGCGCGCCGGCCAGCACGCCGGGCGCGGGATCCGGCAGCCAGCCTCTGAAGATGATGCAGGTCGAGGACCTCCTGGCGGTACCCGGATTTACGCCGGAGGCCGTTGAGAAGCTGAAGAATTACGTGGTATTCATTCCGCTGCAGCCTTCGCAGGAGGGCAACAAGCCGGTGCCGATCAATGTGAACACGGCGCCGGCGGAGGTCATTGCCGCGAGAATTGCTACACTTCCGCTGTCGGAAGCAACCAGCGTTGTTGCCAAACGTCAAAACGCGGCATTCTCGGATGTGCAATCTTTCGTGACCGCCCTGGGCCGGCAGTCGCTCAGTTCCACCGGCCTGGCGGTAAGCACTGACTATTTTCTGATCAACGGCATTGTTCGCCTGAACCGCGCGGGAATGGAAATGCAAGCAATGATCGACCGGGGCGGACTGAACGCCAGGAAGCCCAAGGTCCTGTGGATCCGTCAGAACTAAGAAAAAGAGAAACGACATCTTGAGCACACTCTTCATTCGCCTGCCCTCCCATGCCGTGGCCCAGGGCCTGCAGCCGGGCATGCCCCTGTACTGCGAGTTCGCGCTGTCCGGCGCCGGCCGCAACGTGGAGCGGGAAGGAGTCGCCGCGCTGCCCGACATGGGCGAGATGGTGTCGCGCGCGCAGCGCGTCGTGCTGCTGCTTGCCGCCAGCGACGTCACGCTGCTGCGGGTGCAGGTGCCGCCGCTGTCGCCCGCGCGACTGCGTGCGGCGCTGCCGAACATGGTGGAAGACCAGCTGATGAGCGACCCGGCCGAGTGCGTCGTCGTCGCCGACAATACCCGCAACACCACGCGCACCGTCGCCGTCATGCAGCGCAGTTGGCTGGAGGTGCTGTCGCGCACGCTGCTCGGCCTCGGCGCGCGCAGCGTCACCGCCCTTCCAGCTCAGCTCTGTCTGCCCGCGGCTCCCGGCGCCGTCAGCGCCGCCGTGGCCGAGCACGGCCTCGACGTCGATGTCGCCGTGCGCCTGGCCGAGCATGAAGGTATCGGCCTGTCGGTCGTCGCCGATCAGCAGGAGTCGGCCGCCTTCGAGGTGCTGCAGTCGCTGGCAGCGGTGGTGCGCGAGGGCCCGCTCGATCTTTACGTCCCGCCGCCGCGGTTGCGCGACTACGAAGAATCGCTGCATATCGCGCCTGGCCTGAATGAACGCATCACGGTGCACGCCGACAGCTGGCAGCGTTGGATCGCCGCCGCAGGCGACGCGCCGCTCGAGATGATGGCCGGCCTTGGCGCCGCCGCCGGTCCCCGCCTGGACTGGAAGCGCTGGCGCTGGCCGCTGGCGCTGGCGGCGGCCCTGTTGCTGGTCAACGTCATCGCCCTGAATATCGACTGGTTGCGAATGCGTCGCGAAGCGGACGCGCTCAGCGCCGGGATGATCCAGACCTACCGCGCCGCGTTTCCCAAGGACCCGGTGGTGATCGATCCGCTGGCGCAGTTGCGGCAGAAGCTGTCGGCGTCGCAACGCGGCACGGGCCAGCTCGCTCCCGACGATTTCCTGGCGCTTTCCGCCGCGTTCGGCGAGGCATGGAACGGCGCGGGGAACAACCCCGGCGTGCTGGCAGGCCTCGAATATCGTGATCGCGTGCTGAATGTCCGGCTCAAACCGGGCAGCGAAGTGCAGATCGAGCCGCTGCAAAGCGCGCTGGCATCCCGCAACCTGTCGATCAGCCGGAGCGGCGACAACCTGTTGCAGGTCAGGAGCGGCAAATGAACGCAACGACAAAGTCAGCAACACGCGTGGGCGGATGGAAGCAGTCGGCCGCCGCATTCTGGAACGACCGCAACCAGCGCGAACGCAGGATGCTGGCGGCTGCGGCGGCCGTCGTCGTGCTGGGCCTCATCTACGCGCTGTTGATCGATCCGGCGCTGAGCGGGCGCGGCGACCTCGAAAAGCGGCTTCCCGCGCTGCGCCAGCAGGCGGCGGAAGTGCAGGCCCTGGCGAAGCAGGCCCGCGATGTGCCGGCAGCGCCGGCAGCGGCCGCGCCGGCGACGCCGATGACGCGCGAGAGCCTGGAGACCGCGCTCTCACGCAAGGGATTGAAGGCGCAGAACCTCAGCGTGACCGGCGAGCTGGCGAAGGTGCAGTTGAACGGCGTACCTTTCTCCGCGCTGGTCGACTGGCTGGTCGAGATGCAGGGCGCCCCGCGGGTGTCCGTGCTGGATGCCAATATCGAGGCGCAGGCACAGCCGGATACGGTCAATGCGACGCTCACGCTGCGCCAGCAGCGCGGCGAGCAGGCGCGCTGAGGGGCCGGGCGTGCGGCGATTCCTGTTATGGTTGAGCGCCGGCCTGTTGGCAGTGCTGGCAACGGTGGTGGTGTTCTGTCCGGCGTCGTGGATGTCGGTGCTGGTCGAAAGGCAGACCGGCGGACGGCTGACCCTGGGCGATGCGCAAGGGACCTTGTGGCGCGGTTCGGCCTTCGTCGGCGGCGCGCCGAGCGGCAGCGATCCGGTCACGCCGCTGTTGCCCGGCCGCTTCAGCTGGACACTGTCTCCGCTGGTCCTGCTGGGCCAGGTCGACGCCGCCGTGAGCAATCCCGATGCGCTGGCCCAGGAGCTGCGCATCACCGGCAGCTGGAACCAGTGGCAGGTCAATGCCGGCAGCATGATGCTGCCGGCCGAGCGTCTCGCCGGCCTCGGCGCGCCGCTCAACACGATACAACCGGCCGGGCGCATCCGGCTGGAGTGGACGCCGCTGCGGCTGACCCGCGCAGGCAACGAGATCGCGGTCGGCGGCACCACGACGCTGCACATGGAGGACATGGCCTCGCGTCTGTCACCGATCAAACCCCTGGGCGCTTACCAACTGATAATGGATTGGCGCGGCAGCCAGGCGGCGCTTGAGTTGAAGTCGGTGCGGGGGCCGCTCTTGCTTAACGGCAGCGGGTCACTGACGAACGGCAGGCTGCAGTTTTCAGGCAGGGCGGAAGCAGAAGAAGGGCAGGAAGACAGGCTGGCAAATCTCTTGAATTTGCTGGGACAACGCCGGAGGATCGGCGACAAGGACGTAATCGCGCTAGAGTTCAAATGAAAAAAAATCCATCAGCAGCAACATCGGGCAAGGGCGGCTGGCGCCGCCTCGGGGCAACCGCAATGCTGGCCTGCTTCATCGCCGGCCAGCCGTTCGCCGTCGTCCATGCCCAGGACCCGTCCTCGAACCAGGCCACGCTCAATTTCGTCGGCGCCGACATCGACTCGGTGGTGAAGGCGATCGGGCACTACACCCGCACCACCTTCGTCATCGACCCGCGGGTCAAGGGCACCATCAACCTGGTGTCGGAGCAGCCGGTGAGCAAGGCGCAGGCGCTCGACATGCTGGGCTCCGCGCTGCGACTGCAGGGCTACGCGATGGTGCGCAGCGGCACGGTCACCAAGGTGGTGCCGGAAGCCGAGGGCAAGCTGCAGGCCGGCCCGATCCAGACCGGTGAGGTCCGCGGCGACCAGATCGCGACGCAGATCTTCCGTCTCAGCTATGAATCGGCGAACAACCTGGTGCAGATCCTGCGTCCGCTCATCTCCCCGAACAACACGATCAACGTCAATCCGGGCAACAACAGCATCGTCATCACCGACTATGCCGACAACCTCCGCCGCCTCGGCCGCATCATCGCCTCGCTCGACGTGCCGGCCACCGGCGACATGGACGTGGTGCCGGTCCGCCATGCGGTGGCCACCGACATCGCCGTGATGGTCAATCGCCTGATGGAGGGCGCCGCCGCGCCCGGCGCCGCCGATCCCGGCCGGGTGTCGGTACTCGCCGACGCCCGCACCAACTCCCTGATCATCCGTGCGCCCTCGCCCGCGCGGGCCAGCCTCGCGCGGTCCTTGATCCAGAAGCTGGACCAGCCCACCGCGCAACCCGGCAACGTGCACGTCGTCTACCTGCGCAATGCCGATGCGGTGCGGCTCGCGCAGACATTGCGTGCCGTCGTCGCCGGCGACTCGTCCTCGCAGCCCGGCGGCCAGGCCACGCAGCAGCAGCAGCCGCAGCAGCAGAACAGCGGCCTCAACAGCAACACCGGCAACCAGCAGGGCGGGCTCGGGCAGGGGGCGATGAACCCGTCCGGCGTGCAGACGCCGGTGGCCCTGCCGACCGGCGGACCCGGCGGCTTCATCCAGGCCGACCCGGCCACCAACACCCTGATCATCACCGCGAGCGAAGCGGTCTACCGCAACCTGCGGACCGTGATCGACCAGCTCGACGCGCGCCGCGCCCAGGTCTACGTCGAATCGCTGATCGTCGAGGTGTCGGCGGAGAAGGCCGCCGAGCTCGGCGTGCAATGGCTCGGCCTGTCCGGCGACGATGCCAGCCGCTACCGCGTCGGCGGCGGCACCGCCTTCTCCACCGGCGGCAACAACATCATCAACCAGGTCGTGGCCGCCAACAGCGCCAACGGCACGCTGGCGCCGCCGGGCAACGGTCTCACGCTCGGCGTGTTCCGGCAGATCAACGGCGCCCTCGGCCTGGGCGCGCTGGCCCGGGCACTGGAAACCGATGCCGGTGCCAACATCCTGTCGATCCCGAACCTGATCACGCTCGACAACGAAGAGGCGCGCATCATCGTCGGCCAGAACGTGCCGTTCATCACCGGCCAGTACACGACGCAGGCTTCCGGCGGCGCCGCAGGCGTCAACCCCTTCCAGACGGTCGAACGGCGGGACGTCGGCCTGTCGCTGCGCGTGCGTCCGCAGATCTCCGAAGGCGGCACCATCAAGCTGGCGATTTACCAGGAAACCTCGAGCATCCGCGATACCACGAATGCAGCCGGGATCATTACCAACAAGCGCTCGATCGAGTCCAACGTGCTGGTCGATGACGGCCAGGTCATCGTGCTCGGCGGCCTGATTCAGGAAGAAGGCCAGGACGGCAACGAGAAGGTGCCCGGACTTGGCGACGTGCCGGTACTCGGCAACCTCTTCAAATACCAGACGCGCAGGAACACCAAGACCAATTTGATGGTCTTCCTACGTCCGACCGTGATCCGCACCGCCGAGCAGAGCGTCGACGTGATGGCAAATCGCTACGACTACATCCGCGGCGTGCAGACGCAGGGCCAGAGGAGCAATTCGCTGCTGCTGCCCAACGCGGTGGCGCCGACCCTGCCGCCGATGCAGGACGGCCAGCCGGTCGGCGGCGCGATGCTGAATATCGTGCCGCAGCGGTCGCCCCAGCAGGCGCCGCCGCAGCAGGCGCCGCAACAGCCCGGCGTCCCGGCGTCGCCGGCGCCCATTCCGAACAGCCCGGCGCCGCCGCCGGAGCAGAACCTGAACAGAACGCAGTAACAGAGAGTGAGTAACGCCATGACCGATGCCCGACTTCTACCCTATGCATTTGCACGCGACCACGCCGTGCTCGCGCGCCGCAGCGAGGCGGCGGCCAATGCCGTCGAGGTATGGGTATCGGAAGCCACCGCCCCCTCGGCCATCTCCGAGGTGAGCCGCCGTTTCGGCCGGGTCAAGCTGAAGTCGCTGCCGCGAGAGGACCTCGAAGCGGCGATTGCCAACGCCTATGCCAATTCCGGCGGCGACGCCGCCCAGGTGGTCGACGAGGTGGAATCCGACCTCGATCTCGCCAAGCTGATGCTGGACATGCCGGCCATCGAGGACCTGCTGGAGTCGGCCGACGACGCCCCGGTGATCCGCATGATCAATGCGCTGCTGACCCAGGCCCTGCGAGAGGAGGCATCCGATATCCACATCGAGCCGTTCGAGCAGGTGTCGGTGGTGCGCTTCCGGGTGGACGGCGCCCTGCGCGACATCGTGCGGCCGAAGAAGGCCATCCACGCATCGCTCATTTCCCGTATCAAGATCATGGCCCAGCTCGACATCGCCGAGAAGCGCCTGCCGCAGGACGGCCGCATTGCACTGCGGGTTGGCGGCAAGGCGGTCGACGTGCGTGTCTCGACGCTGCCGACCGGCCACGGCGAGCGCGCCGTGCTGCGTCTGCTGGACAAGGAAGGCGGCCGCATGGACCTGAGCCATCTCGGCATGAGCGCCGACGTGCAGCAGCGTTTCGACAGGCTGATCAGCCAGCCGCACGGCATCGTGCTGGTGACGGGCCCGACCGGCTCGGGCAAGACCACCACCCTGTATGCCGCCCTGACCAAGCTGAACGCGCCCGCGACCAACATCCTGACGGTGGAGGACCCGATCGAATACGAGCTGGCCGGCGTCGGCCAGACCCAGGTCAACGCGCGCATCGACATGACGTTTGCGAAGGCGCTGCGCGCCATCCTGCGCCAGGATCCCGACGTCATCATGATCGGCGAGATCCGCGACCTCGAGACCGCGCAGATCGCGGTGCAGGCATCGCTGACCGGCCACCTGGTGCTGGCCACCCTGCACACCAACGACTCGGCGGCGGCGATCACCCGCCTGCTCGACATGGGCATCGAGCCCTTCCTGCTGTCCTCGTCCCTGCTCGGCGTGGTCGCCCAGCGGCTCGTGCGCAAGCTGTGTCCGGTCTGCCGCCGGCACGACGGCCAGCAGTGGCATGCGGTGGGCTGCGACAAGTGCGGGATGACCGGCTTCCAGGGGCGCGTCGGTATTTATGAACTGCTCGAAACCACCGACGAGATCCGCTCGCAGATTCACGACCGTGCTTCCGAGGCCGACATCCGGGCCATTGCCCAGCGCAACGGCATGCGCACCATGCGCGAGGACGGCGAGCGCTGGATCGCCGACGGCATCACCACGCCGGCCGAGCTGCTGCGCGTGGCGAAAGAGTAAAGAAAGATCATGCCCGCATTTCGCTATGAGGCCGTCGACGCGGCCGGCGCCACCCGGAAAGGCGTGATCAACGCCGAAAGCCCGCGCGGCGCCCGTTCCGACCTGCGCGCGCAGGGCCTCGTGCCCATCGTGGTCGACGCCATCGCCGCCCAGGTCGATGAACTCGGCCAGGCGCGGCGGCGCACCTTCGGCGACCGCCTGTCCACGACCGAGCTCGCGCTGTTCACCCGACAACTCGCCAGCCTGCTGGAAGCCAGCCTGCCGCTGGAGCAGGCATTCACCGCCCTGCTCGAACAGGCCGAGCGTACTTACGTGCGCGACCTGGTCGCGTCGATTCGCGCCGAGGTAATGGGCGGCTCCTCGCTGTCCGACGCCTTGTCCCGCCATCCACGCGACTTCACCGACATCTACCGGGCGCTGGTCGCCTCGGGCGAACAGATCGGCCAGCTGTCGCGCGTCCTGTCGCGCCTGGCGGACTACATCGAACGCCGCAATTCGCTGGTGCAGAAGGTGCGGCTGGCATTCACCTATCCGGCGATCGTGACCGTGGTCGCGTTCGCGATCGTGATCTTCCTGCTGGCCTACGTGGTGCCGCAGATTGTCTCGGTGTTCGCCAACACCAAGCAGAAGCTGCCGCTGCTGACCGTCATCATGCTCGCCATCTCCGATTTCGTCCGCAGCTACGGCTGGATCGTGGCCCTGGCCCTGGTCGGCGGCTTCCTTGCGTGGCGAAGCGCCCTGAAGAATCCGGACATCAAGTATCGCTGGCACCGCTGGCTGCTGACCGCGCCCTTGTACGGCAAGTTCGAGCGCAGCCTCAATACCGCCCGCTTCGCCAGCACGCTGGCCATCACGACCGGCTCCGGCGTGCCGATCCTGCGCGCGCTGCAGACGAGCCGCGACACGCTCTCCAACGTCGCCATGCGCGAGCAGGTCGAGGAGGCCACCACCAGCGTGCGCGAAGGGGTGGGGCTGGCGCGGGCGCTGGCGACACACAAGCACTTTCCCCCCATGCTGGTGCACATGATCCGGGCCGGGGAGGCTACCGGAGAACTGCCGGCGATGCTGGAACGCGCATCCAATGCGCAGGAGCAGGACCTCGAGCGTCGCGCGCTGACCATCGCAGGCCTGCTGGAACCGGCGCTGATCCTGGTGATGGGCGTGGTGGTGCTGCTGATCGTGCTGGCCGTGCTGATGCCGATCATCGAAATCAACCAGCTGGTGCGGTGACCAAGAACAACAACTAGAAAAGGATAGAGATGAGGCGCTTGCCGCTCGTTGCGAGTTTTCTGCTGTTCATCCTGCTGTGCGCGTCGATTGCGTACTGGGCGATGCAGTTGTTCAAGCCGCCGCTGCGTCCGGTCGCCGCACCGCCGCGCGCGGCGCAGGCGGAAATCCGGCCGCAGGCTGCGGCGGCCCTGTTCGGCGCCCGCAGCCGCGCTGCCGCGGCATCGAGCAACTATCAGCTTCGCGGTGTGATTTTCTCCGGCAATCCGCGCGACAGCGTCGCGATCATCAGCGCGGACGGCAAGCCCGCCCAGGCGATACGGGTGGATTCGGAGATCGTGCCGGGCGTGACGGTGAAGGAGGTGCACCGCGGCTACGTCCTGATCGCCGAAGGCGGCGCGACCAAGCGGCTCGAGTTGCCGGAGGACGCGCCGTCGCAGGCGATCAGCACCGCCGGCGCAACGCCTTCGCCGGCACTGCCGCCAGTGCAGCGCACGCCGATCCCGATGCCCAGCCTGCCCGCACCTACCCGTGCCCAGACTGCAGCGGCAGGGGGGCAGGTGCCGCAGATCGGTCCGACCGGCGGACTGCCGAATGGCCCTGGTACGCAGCAGCAGCAGCAGGGTCAGCAGCCCGCGGCTCCGGTGCCCGGACAGGCGCCGATGGGCAATGCCACGGCGCCGCCGCCCAGCGTCGGATTCGTGCCGCCCCAGCCCGGCGCTGTCCCGACACCGGGAACCGAAGGCCTGGCTCCCCCGCCGCCGCCTGCGCAGAATCCCGCCGTACAGGGGCAGGGCGCCCAGCAATGAAAAAGGCCGCGGATGCGACGCGGCCCATGCCATCAATGTCCGCCTGCGGACAGCTTCTTCAGCAGGCGCGCCGGCAAGCCCGGCACCGCCGGCTTGTTCGTCCCGCCTGATGACTTGTCCTGCCGCGCCGGCGGGTCCTGCCGATGCCCCTTCGTCGCCTTCCGGGAAGGCTCCGCGCGTAACGTCATCTTCTGCCGCTTGGCCAGCGCCTTGTTTGCCATGACCGTGTCTACAGGACGTAGCGCGACAGGTCCTCATCCACCGAGAGCGCGCCAAGCTTGTCATTGACGTAGGCGGCATCGATCGTGACGACCTGCCCGCTGGTCTCCGATGCGCCAAAGGAAACTTCCTCGAGCAGCTTCTCCATCACCGTGTACAGGCGGCGCGCGCCGATGTTCTCGGTCTTTTCATTCACCGAGTACGCAATCCCGGCCAGGCGCTCGATGCCATCGGGGGTGAACGCGACCTTCACGCCTTCCGTCTCGAGCAATGCCTCGTACTGCCGCGTCAGGCACGCGTCTGTGCTGGTCAGGATGCGTTCGAAGTCGGCGGGCGACAGCGACTCCAGTTCGACCCGGATCGGGAAGCGTCCCTGCAGTTCAGGAATCAGGTCCGAGGGCTTGGCGAGGTGGAAGGCGCCCGATGCGATGAACAGGATATGGTCGGTCTTGATCATGCCGTACTTGGTGTTCACGGTCGTGCCTTCCACCAGCGGCAGGAGATCGCGCTGCACACCGGCGCGCGACACGTCGGCGCCGCCGTTCTCCGACCGCGTCGCGATCTTGTCGATCTCGTCGAGGAAGACAATGCCGTTCTGCTCGACGTTGGCAATCGCCTTCTGCCGCAGCTCATCCTCGTTGACCAGCTTCGCGGCTTCCTCTTCGAGCAACAGCTTCATCGCCTCGCGGATCTTGAGCCTGCGCTTCTTCTTGCGGGAAGCGCCGAGACCGGAAAACATCGACTTGATCTGCTCGGTCATCTCCTCCATGCCCGGGGGCGCCATGATCTCCATGTGGGGGGGGACATCCGCCACTTCGATTTCGACTTCCCGATCGTCGAGGGCGCCCTCCCGCAGGCGCTTGCGGAAGGTCTGGCGCGTATTGCTGCCGCTGCCGCTGCCCGCGTCCTCGCCGGCGGCCGGCGGCGTGGCACTGAAGCCGAAGTCCCGCGGCGGCGGAAGCAGGATGTCGAGCACCCGGTCCTCCGCCGCGTCCTCGGCCCGCGCACGCACCTTGCGCATCTCGGATTCGCGCGTCTGCTTGATGCCGATGTCGACCAGGTCTCGCACGATCGTATCGACGTCGCGCCCGACATAGCCGACCTCGGTAAACTTGGTCGCCTCGATCTTGATGAACGGTGCGTCGGCGAGCTTTGCCAGCCGTCGGGCGATTTCGGTCTTGCCGACGCCGGTGGGGCCGATCATCAGAATGTTCTTCGGGGTGATCTCGTGCCGCAGCGGCTCGGCGACCTGCTGCCGGCGCCACCGGTTGCGCAATGCGATCGCCACCGCGCGCTTGGCGCGCGCCTGGCCCACCACATGCTTGTCGAGTTCGGACACTATCTCTTTCGGGGTCATGTTCATGATGTCTGGTACCGTTAATCGAGGGTTTCGATGGTGTGCGAGAGGTTGGTGTAGATGCACAACTCGCCGGCGATGGTCAGCGCCTTGCTGACGATCTCCTTCGGCGACAGCTCGGTGTTCTCCTGCAAGGCCTTCGCCGCGGACTGTGCATAGACGCCCCCGGAACCGATGGCGCCGACCCCGGCCTCGGGCTCGAGCACGTCGCCGTTGCCGGTAATGATCAAGGTCGACTCGCGGTCGGCCACCAGCAGCATCGCCTCCAGCCGCCGCAGGATGCGGTCGGTACGCCAGTCCTTGGCCAGCTCGACCGAAGCGCGCATCAGATTTCCCTGGTGCTTTTCCAGCTTTGCCTCGAAGCGTTCGATCAGGGTGAATGCGTCGGCGGTGCCACCGGCAAAACCAGCCAGCACCTTCCCCTGGTACAGCTTGCGCACCTTGCGGGCGGTGCCTTTCATGACGACGTTGCCGAGCGTGACCTGGCCGTCGCCACCGAGCGCGACGATGTTGCCGCGACGGACAGACAGGATGGTCGTGCCGTGAAATTGTTCCATGCTTGCCCCTGGTAATCCCTTTGCAGTAATCCGCTGCAAGTGAGGGCGGGCGAACGGAAAACAAGTGGCCGGCAGGCGCGCGGCAGCCGCGACGCCGCATGCAGCGGCGACAATGGCAGCAGATGGGAAACGATGCGGAGGTCGGAAGCGGATAAAGCGGGTGAAAGAAGCAGCGGGCGCCAGCGGCACCCGCGCTTCAGTTCTTGCGGGGAATGATGCGAACCAGCTCGTGCAGACCGATCACATGGAACAGTTCGGCGACCAGGTGGTTCACCTCGCGGAATTCCAGGGCCTTGCCGGCGCTGCAGAAAGGAGCCAGGCCGGTCAACATCCGGCCTGCCGCGTTGAAGTCGACGCGCGCGAGCGGGGCGCAATCGATGATGGCCGGCTCGTGATCGTCGGCCCAGGCCGCAATGGCGACGACCAGTTCGTCGACCCGTCCTTCGATCACCTTGGGCATGACGTAGGCTTCGGTGGTCTCCGCCGGCGGCGCATCGCCGGCGGCGGTCGTGACCTGTCCCTGCGGGGCGCTGAAGGCCGGCGGCGACACCTCGAAGGTCACGCAATAGTCGATGCTGACTTCCTCGAACTCGTGTTCCCGGTTGAGCAGCCGCAGGACTTCCAGCAGCAGCAGCCAGGCCTGTTCGTTGTCGCCCCGGCGCCCCACTTCCAGTGTCGCGCGTATCTTGTCGGCGAGTTCGGCGGCGCCGACCAGGATCAGGTCGTGTCCCGATTTCTGCAGCCGGTTCAATGCTTCGAGCAGCATGCCGCAGCCGGTCCCGTCGACATCGGTGACGCGCGCGAACTCCAGGCGAATCGTGCGGTAGTTCGATGCCAGCTTCTGGATGCGTTCGATCTGCTTCGCGCAGCCGGCGTCGAGCTTGCCGGTGAAAGGTACTGCCGGGGTGGCGGACGCCGCTTCCTTTGGCGCCTGGTCGCGATTGCCGGCCCAGCCAGGCGGAGACGTCTCGAACTTGTTCGCATAGGCGACGGCGAGCTGTTCAAATTCCTGCTGCTTTCCGGCGATCTGGTACAGGTCGAACAGCATCAGCCAGGCGCGGGCCGCGGCTTCGCCCAGGTTGTCCTCGGCAATCGCTGCGCTCAGCATCTGCTCGGTCAGCACTTGCTGCCCGTTCGCATACATGATCGCCGCCTCCTCGACCACCGCCGCCGCTTCGGAGCTCAGTTCGGCGAGCGCGCTGACCGCGGTCTGGCCGTCGAGCAGCATTTCGGTGGTGTCGCCGAGTTCGGGCGAGGCCGCTTGCCGGGCTGGCGCCTCGGGCTCGCGCGTGCTAGCCGGAGCGCGCGGCTTGTCGGCCGCGGCGGGAGAGGCGGGCGCCGGCTTCGGCGTCCGGGTGTGCGGCTGTGTGGTGGTCGGTACGGTGACGAATTCCGACGACATTTCGGATTCGATGGCGTCGATCTTCAGCGCGGTGGCACGTGCCGCCTGCGCGTCGCGCTTGACGTTGGTCGAGCGGCTGCTTTTCGTGCCGCCGGAACGGCTGCCGGAAGAGGAGCTGCCAGCGGAACCGCTGCCGGAGGAACTACGCTTGGCGCGCGAAACGTCCTTTTCGGCCGTGGTGGCCGTCTGCCGGTCCTTCTTGCCAAAAAGCGAAAAAATCCCCACGTGTGTCCTTGTTATGCGGCGTTGCGTCTTCCCTGATCCAGGGGAGGGCTTTGTCGGTCTGAAAAGATAACACAACAAATTGCCGGCGGCACATCATTACATCCCGCTGCGATTGCTTTGTCAAACCGCGGCCATGTGGTTCGTTTTCCTGCAACGTTCCCGAGGAAGGACTGCCCGCCCCGGAAAACAAACAAGCGTACGCGCCTGGCGGCGGCGTACGCTTGTCAGGGAGGGGATACGGCGGCGGATTCAGTCGCCGTACAGTTTCTGCTTCAGCTCGCGTCGCTGCTGCGCTTCCAGCGAGAGGGTTGCGGTAGGACGGGCCAGCAGGCGCGGGATGCCGATCGGCTCGCCGGTCTCCTCGCACCAGCCGTATTCGCCGGCGTCGATGCTGGCGATCGACTGCTGCACTTTCTTCAGCAGCTTGCGCTCGCGGTCGCGGGTGCGCAGTTCCAGCGCATGCTCTTCCTCGATGGTGGCGCGGTCCGCCGGATCCGGTACCAGGACAGTTTCACGCAGGTGCTCCGTCGTTTCCCCCGCATTCTTCAGCAGGTCGCGCTCCAGCTGCTGCAGGCGGGCCTTGAAGAAGGCGAGCTGGGCCTCGTTCATGTAGTCCTCGTCGGACATCTTGAGGATCTGTTCTTCGGTCAGCAAGGAGCCGTCTGCAGGGACGGCCGGTGTCGGTTTAGTTGTTTTGGTAGCCACTTCGCTTACTTTCGAAACTACGGGTTTTTCTATTGTATCTGCTAAATCCGGGGCTGCTTCCCTGCCGGCGGTCGATGCCTGGCGCTTCGCAGTCCCGCTTTTCGCAGGCGTCGCGGCCTCTATCCTGCCGGTCCTTCCGGACTGGACGGGCACTCCCGGCACTTTTGCCGCGACGGCCGCCTTTTTTGTTGCTGCCTCCTTCACGGCTTTGGTGCCTGCCCCGCTGTCAGGGGCAAGGGTGCTTTTTACCGTGCTTTGGGCCGGTTTGGCAATGGATTTCGATTTGGCTGCGGAAGCACTGCCGCGCTTGGCAGTGGCGCTTGCCTCCGACGTCGCCGTAGCAGGTGCCGCCGCCTTGCTCTTGGCGGTCTTGGCGGCGCTGCCCTTGGCGGCGGATCTTGTAACGGTTGCGTTCATGTCGTCCCCTCATTGAACTGCCCGAAACCTTCGATCTCGCCCGAATTCCGGTCCCGCATCATCCGGGCGGGAGCGGGCCGTCTCAAGCACCTTTGCCGGCGCCATTGTGTCACTGTGCCAAACGGCCGGCGATGCTGCTTGAACCTTGATCAAAAGTACAAATAGTTTATACCAAACACTGTTCCAGACCCTTCATAAAAGTTTCTTCAGGGAGATTCTTCCCGATGAATACCATCTTGCTGCCGCGCTGCTCGCCTTCGGCCCACTTGGCACCGATGTCGGTACCCATCATCTGGTGCACGCCCTGAAAAACCACCTTGCGGTCCGCGCCATCCATCCAGAGCACACCCTTGTAGCGCAGCATGCGCGGCCCGAACACCTGCACCAGGCCGCCGAGAAATTCGTCGAGGCGGGCCGTGTCGAATGGCCGGTCGCTGCGGAACACGAACGCGGCGATGTCGTCGGCGTGACGGGCATGATGATGGTCGTGCACATGGTCGTGCCCGCAGTGCGCGTCGCACGCGTGTCCGTGGTCGTGCTCATGCTCGCCCTCATGCGCGTGGTGTCCGTGGGCGTCTTCCGCCGCCAGGAAGTCCGGATCGAGTTCCAGCTTGTCATTCAGGTTGAAGCCGCGCAGGTCGAGCACTTCGCCGATCGGCACCTGGCCGAAGTCGGTCCTGCCGATCGCGGCGCGCGGGTTGATGCGGCGCAGGCGGGCGGTGAGGGCGTCGACCCGCGCAGCGTCGACCAGGTCGGTCTTCGACAGCAGCAGCTTGTCGGCAAACCCGACCTGGCGCTGTGCCTCCTCGTGCTCGTCCAGTTGCTGCATGGCGTGGCGCGCGTCGACCACGGTGACCACCGCATCCAGCAGGTAGTGCGCGGCGACCTCGTCATCCATGAAGAATGTCTGCGCCACCGGGCCGGGGTTGGCCAGGCCGGTGGTCTCGATCACCACATGGTCGAAGTCGAGCTCGCCTGCGGCACGTTTCTGCGCCAGCGTGCCGAGCGCGACGATGAGGTCGCCGCGTACGGTGCAGCAGACGCAGCCGTTGCTCATCTCCACGATCTGCTCATTGCTGTCCTGGACCAGGATCTCGTTGTCGATGTTCTCCTGGCCGAATTCGTTCTCGATCACGGCGATGCGATGGCCATGCGGCTCGCGCAGGATGCGGTTGAGCAGGGTGGTCTTGCCGGCGCCGAGGAAGCCGGTGAGGATCGTGGCGGGTACGAGTTTCATGTCTTCCGTGCGCAGTCGGCGCACCATCCTTTCACTGTGAATTCGATGTCGTGGCTGCGGAACCCCTTGCCCAGCGCTTCCTGCAGCGCCTTCTGGACCATTCCGGCTTCGGCGATGCTGTCCAGGCAGAATACCTGCGTACAGCGCGTGCACTTGAAGTGGCCGTGCTGGTGGTCGGGGGCCGCATGCTCGGCGCCGGCGCTGTAGCGGAATATCCGGTCATCGCCCGGGATCTTGTGTGCCAGTCCGGCGTCGGTGAGGCAGTCGAGGGCGCGATACAGGGTCACCCGGTCCATGTCGGCGAGCGCGTCCTGCACATCCTGATGGCTGTATGCCCGGCGGGCATCGAGCAGGGCGGCCAGCACCCGGACGCGGGCCGTCGTGATGCGCACCGAGGCGGCGCGCAGCTGTGATTCGGCGAGCGCCGCGTTGCTGCCTTGGCCGGTATCCGCGCCGGCCGCGCTGGTCCTGCTGGTCATGTTCGGGTCACCTGAAAGCGCGAATGAAAATTATGACGCAAATCTGCAATCAAGTTGCAAGTCTTCGCAGCATGGTGCATGGCGGCCTCAGGGCTTGCACAGCATCAAGCCCTTCAGGTATTCGCCTTCGGGAAAGGCGGTAGTCATCGGATGGTCTGCGCCGGCGGACAGGCGCTTCACGATGCGGGCATCGACCCGCGCGTCATTGGCTGCGCCGGCAACGATCTTCTGGAACAGGTCGGCACTGATGGCGCCCGAGCAGGAGTAGGTGAACAGCAGTCCGCCCGGCCGCAGCAGCTGGAAGCCGAGCAGGTTGATGTCCTTGTAGGCGCGCGCCGCCCGCTCCGCGTGCGCGGGCGAGGAGGCGAACTTCGGCGGATCGAGCACGATCAGGTCGAACTGCCGGCCCTGTTCGCGCAGCGTGCGCAGGGTCTTGAACACGTCGGCGTCCCACCACTCGGCCTTGTCGCCGTCGAAGCCGTTGAGCGCGACGTTGCGCTTACCGATCGCCAGTGCCTCGCCGGAGGAGTCGATCGACACCACGCTGGACGCCCCGCCCTTGAGCGCCGCCAGCGAGAAGCCGCCGGTGTAGCAGAAGCAGTTGAGCACCTCCCGTCCGGCCGCGTGCGCCATCACCAGTGCGCGGTTGTCGCGCTGGTCGATGTAGAACCCGGTCTTGTGGCCGTTCTTGATGTCGACGGCGTAGCGCACGCCGTTTTCCGTCACCGGGACTTCCGGGCCGGGTTCGTCGCCCGCCAGCACGCCGGTAACGAGCGGCATGCCTTCGCGCTCGCGCACCGAGGCATCGGAACGTTCGTACACGTTGCGGCAGCCGGTTTCGGCGATCAGCGCCTGCACCAGCGGCACTTTCCAGGCCTCGACCCCGGCCGACTGGAACTGGCAGACCAGGAAACCGGCAACGCCGCCGTACCAGTCCACCACCAGGCCGGGGAAGCCGTCCGCCTCGCCGAATATCAGCCGGATCGCATCGGTGTCGCGCACGGCTGCCGCCCGGTAGTCGATCGCCTGCCGGACACGGCGCTTGATCAGCGCGTGGTCGACGGCTTCGTTTTCGCTGAAGGTCCAGACCCGCGCCCGTATCTGGGAATGCGGACTGTGGGCGGCGCGCGCGAGGAACTGGCCGGAGGCGGCGCGCACGACGGCGGTGGCGCCCGCACGGTTGCGTTCCTCCGGCTTGCCCTCGATATGTTCGATGGCGGTGGGAAAGATCCAGGGATGGCGCCGCAGCAGGCTTTTTTCCTTGCCCGGCTTGAGTGTGATGGTCAGCATGGAATTGTCCCGAAAGGGGGTCAGCCCGGCTTGTCCGATTTCTTCGCGCGGGGATGGGTGGCGTCGTAGACCTGGGCCAGGCGCTGGAAATCCAGCGAGGTATAAATTTGCGTGGCAGCAATGGAGGCGTGGCCGAGCATCTCCTGCACTGCGCGCAGGTCGCCTGAGGACTGCAGCACGTGCGTGGCGAACGAATGCCGCAAGACGTGCGGATGGACGTTGACGGGAAGGCCGAGCGCCCGCGCGTGCCGGGTGAGGCGCTGGTACAGCGCATTCGGCGATATCCGGTTGCCGCGCGCGCTCAGGAACAGCGGGCGGGGATCTCCCTTAACGAGGGTGTCGCGTACCTGCAGCCAGGCTTCGATCGCAGCCAGTGCCGGCCCGCCGACCGGCACGCGGCGCTGCTTGCTGCCCTTGCCGGTGACGCTGACCTCGCGCTCGGCGAGATCGACCCAGCCTGCCGACTGGTAGTCACCGTCGCGGATGAAGCGCACATCGAGGCCGCTCAGTTCCGACACCCGCAGGCCGCTCGAGTACAGCAGTTCGAACATCGCCCGGTTGCACCGCTGCTCCGGGCTGTCCGGGTCTCGGCCAGGCATGCCTTCCGCCACCACGCGCACCGCATCGTCCGCGGACAACGCTTTCGGCAGCGGCCTGTCCCGCTTCGGCGGCTTGACGCCTTCCACCGGGTTGGACGGCAGCGGGTCATGGTCGGCAAGCCAGTCGAAGAAACCGCGCCAGGCCGACAGCTTGCGCGCGATCGACCGCGGGTTGAGGCCGCCGCCATGCAGCTGCGAGGCGAACTTCCGGACGTGGAAATGGCTGACCGCGACGAATGCGGGCTCGCCGGGGAGCGACTGCACCAGCCCGGCGAGTTCCCGCAGGTCGCGGCCGTAGCTGGCGATCGTGTGGGCCGAGAGTTTGCGCTGCCTCAGGCTGTCGAGATAGCCGGCGATGCGCGACTGGTTGCTGGCGGCGCTCACGACGGGACAGCTCAGTCGAGCAGGCAGGTCAGGGCGGCGCCAGCGGTGTCGGCGATCTTGGTCAGGAAGTCGGTCGCCATGTCGCTGGTGAAGCGTTCCGCATCCGGGGAGGCCAGCACCAGCAGGCCGAAGGCTTCGGTGGCGCCTTCGACGCGCAGCGGCAGCATCGCGATCGACTTCGGTTGCTCCGCCTCCTCGATCCAGGTCGCCGCCTCGAATTCCTGGTTCGGCCCGCAATAAGGCGCCGTCAGTCCATTGCAGAAGATGCGGGCATCGTCCGAGACTGGGCTGGCGAACCAGGTGTGGGCGAACTGTTCGGACACGCCCCAGATGCGCAGCGTCGCATGCGGCACCCCGAAGATGGACTGCAGTCCGGCAACCAGCGTGTGCGGCATGTCGACGTCGTTACGGGCGCTGAGCAGCGAGCGCGTCCAGAGGTGGAATTTCTCGGTGATCGCGTCGTTGTCCTGCGCAATGCGCAGCAGCTCGGCAAGCCGCAGTTCCATCAGCTTGATCTTGTCGCGCAATACCTCCATCTGCCGCTCCTGCAGCGAAACGGCGCGGCCGGTGAGCGGGCTCGACAGCTTGACCCTGGCCAGCAGTTCGCTGTGTTCCTCGAAGAAGTCCGGATTGTCGATCAGGAATTCGGCGATGGTGTTGGTATCCAGTTGTTGGCTCATGGTCTGCGTCGGTCGGCTTCGGTCTGCTTGATTAAGGGCGCGGGATTGCGAGGTTGCGGTGGACGGGCAAGCGGTGATTCTAACCGATGGGTTTCAGACATCGATCGTGCCTTCGAATACGCAGACGGCGGGACCGGTCATCAGCACCGGCGCGTCGCCGCCGTCCCAGGCGATCCGCAATTCGCCGCCCCGGGTGTCCACCCTTACCGGCGAGTCCAGCAGGCCGCGCCGGATGCCGGCAACCACTGCCGCGCAGGCGCCCGTGCCGCATGCCAGGGTTTCGCCGGCGCCGCGCTCGTACACCCGCAGCCGGACGTGGCCGCGGTCGAGCACCTGCATGAAACCGGCATTGACCCGGTTGGGGAAGCGCGGATGGTGCTCGATTGCCGGGCCATCGGAGGCGACCGGGGCCAGTTCCGTATCAGGCACCACTTGCACCGCATGCGGGTTGCCCATCGAAACCGCGGAGATCCAGACGGTTTTGCCGGCAAGCTCCAGCGGCCACAGCGTGTCGTCGCCCTCGCGCCGTCCCTCCAGCCCATCGGCCTTGAAAGGCACGCGCTCCGTCTGCAGGATTGGCGCGCCCATGTCGACGGTAATGGCACCGTCGGCCTCGAGCCGCGGTTCGATCACGCCGGACAGGGTTTCAACCCGGATCGCGCGCTTGCCGGTCAGGCCTTTTTCCGTGACGAAGCGGACGAAGGCCCGGGCGCCGTTGCCGCACTGTTCGACCTCGCCCCCGTCGGCGTTGTAGATCCGGTAGCGGAAATCGGTGTCGGGCGAGCGCGGCCGTTCCACAACGAGGATCTGGTCGGCCCCGATGCCAAAGCGGCGGTCGGCCAGGCGCTGCCATTGTGCCGGCGTGAAATCGACCTGCTGGTTGACGGCGTCGATCACGATGAAATCGTTGCCGGCGCCATGCATCTTGGTGAATGTGAGTTTCATCCCGCGATTATAGGGGCTGGCCGCCGCCACTGTCGCCTCCGCCGGCCGGCCGTGCCACCCCTTTTGGCGTCTTGTAGCGGTCGTAGCTCCAGAAATACTGTGCCGGGCACCGGGCGATCAGGGCTTCCATGGCGGCATTGATGGTGGCGGCCTGTTGTTCCGCCGTGTCGCCGAGCGCTTCCTGCAGCCGGGCAAAGCGCACCACGAATCCGGCGCCGCGGGGCATGCGTTCGGCATAGGTGAGGATGACCGGCGCGCCCGACATCTGCTGCAGCTTGCCGGGCAGGGTCATGGTATAGGCCGGCTTGCCGAAGAAGGGTGCCCAGACGCCCTCGCCGTTCTGCGGCACCTGGTCGGGCAGGATGCCGATCGGCTCGCCGCGCCTCAAGGTCTTGAGCAGCGTACGCACCCCGGCGAGCGTCGCCGGCGCCAGCTTGAGCCGGCCGCGTGCCCGGGCGCCTTCGATCAGCGGTTTCAGCGCCTGCTTGCGCGGCGGGCGGTACATCGCGGTCAGGGGCGTCCTGGCCGCCACGACCTGGGCGGTGATCTCGAAGCAGCCGAGGTGCGGGGTCAGGAAGATCACGCCGCGGCCGCCGTCCAGCGCCTCCTGCACCGCGTCCCAGTTCTCGACTTTCACGCTGGCCTGCACGCGGCGCTCCGCCGCGCACCAGACAAAAGGCAGCTCCAGGATGTTCTTGCCGGCTTCGCGGATCGCCGGGGTCAGGTTGCCGTCGAACCCGGCTTGCCGCATGTTGGCCGCCAGTCGCCGGCGGTAGGAGGGCGATCCCAGGTACACCAGCCATCCGGTCATCGCCCCGATGGCATGCAGGACAGGCAACGGCAGCGCGGAGAGCAGGCGGAATAAGGTGACAAGCATCAAGGAATGGACGCCGGCTGCCGCCGGCGGTTTGTTATTTCTTTGCAGACGCGTAAAATAGCATACCGTTGCCACCTGTCCCCCGACAGCCGGCAACGCCGCCGAGTTAACAGACAACTTGCGAGGCGGCTGATAAATCTCGCTAAAGCGTCGCAGGCTCGCAGAATCGGCCGCGACATGGTCGAATTCACATCAGCAAGGAGCCTGCAATGGCAAACGAATATCTCTTCACTTCCGAATCCGTCTCCGAGGGGCATCCCGACAAGGTGGCGGACCAGATCTCCGATTCCATCCTCGACGCCATCCTGGCGGTCGATCCCAAGGCCCGCGTCGCGGCCGAGACGCTGTGCAATACCGGCCTGGTGGTGCTCGCCGGCGAAATCACCACCCACGCCAATGTCGACTACATCGGCGTTGCCCGTGACACCATCAAACGCATCGGCTACGACAACGCCGACTTCGGCATCGACTACAAGAGCTGCGCGGTCATGGTCTGCTACGACAAGCAGTCGCCGGACATCGCGCAGGGCGTCGACGAAGGCCGCGGCATCGACCTCGACCAGGGCGCGGGCGACCAGGGCCTGATGTTCGGCTACGCCTGCGACGAGACGCCTGAACTGATGCCGGCCGCGATCTACTATGCGCACCGCATCGTCGAGCGCCAGTCGCAACTGCGCAAGGACGGCCGGCTGCCGTGGCTGCGCCCCGACGCGAAGTCCCAGGTCACCCTGCGCTACGTCGACGGCGTGCCGGTCGCCATCGACACCGTGGTGCTGTCCACCCAGCACGCTCCGGAGATGGAACACAAGGCGATCGAGGAAGCCGCGATCGAGGAAATCATCAAGCCGGTGGTGCCGTCCGACTGGCTCAAGAACACCCGCTACCTGGTCAACCCGACCGGTCGGTTCGTGATCGGTGGCCCGCAGGGCGACTGCGGTCTCACCGGCCGCAAGATCATCGTCGACACCTATGGCGGCGCGGCGCCGCATGGCGGCGGCGCGTTCTCCGGCAAGGACCCGTCCAAGGTCGACCGCTCCGCCGCCTATGCCGGCCGCTACGTCGCCAAGAACATCGTCGCCGCCGGCCTCGCCAAGCGCTGCCAGATCCAGGTCTCCTACGCGATCGGGATTGCGCGCCCGACCTCGGTCATGGTCACGACCTTCGGCACCGGCAAGATTGCCGACGACAAGCTGGCGGCCCTGGTCCAGGAACTGTTCGACCTGCGCCCGAAGGGCATCGTCCAGATGCTCGACCTGCTGCGCCCGGTCTATGCGAAAACCGCCGCCTACGGCCATTTCGGCCGCGAGGAGCCGGAGTTTTCCTGGGAGCGCACCGACAAGGCGGCGGCGCTGCGCGCTGCGGCCGGGCTGTAGGACGGGCCTGGCCGGATGCTGCGTCCCCTGGGACTTGCCGTTTTACTGGCGGCCGCTTGCGCTGTCGGGCCGGCGGCAGCCGAGTCCGCGCCGCCGGCTTCTCCCGCAGAGTGGTGCAAGCGCCTGACCCAGCGCCTCCCCGGCGTTTCCCAGCAGGACTGCGAACGCGCCCAGCTCGCGCCGAGCGGGGCGGTGTCGCGCAACGGCTTTCCGATCCTGACCCGTGCGGTGCCGCCGAAAAGCGGCAAGAAGGATGCGCTGCGGGTCCTGCTGCTCGGAGGCATACACGGCGACGAGCTGACGGCGGCCGCCATCGTCTTCGAATGGATGCAATGGCTGCAGGGGCCGCAGGCGCAGGAAATGCACTGGCATGTTGCGCCGGTCGTCAATCCGGACGGCCTGCTCGCGGCCAAGCCCCAGCGCGTCAATGCCAACGGTGTCGACCTCAACCGCAATTTCCCGACGCCCGGCTGGGAGCGGGATGCCAAGCACTACTGGGTCAAGACCACCGGCCGCGATCCGCGCCGCTTTCCCGGACAGACGCCCCTTTCCGAGCCGGAATCGCGCTGGCTGGACGAGGAAATGGACCGGTTCAGGCCGGACGTGATCATCTCGGTCCATGCGCCGTTCGGGGTGCTTGATCTCGACGGGCCCGCCAAGGCGCCGCGCAGGTTCGGGCGGCTCCATTTCAGCCGTGTCGGTGTCTATCCCGGCTCGCTGGGCAACTACGGCGGCATGCACAAGAATGTCCCGGTCATCACCATCGAGCTGCCGAACGCGCTGGAAATGCCGGCGAAGGCGGAGGTCCGGCGCATCTGGGTCGACATGGTCGAATGGATCGTGCGCAGCGTGCCGCAGGGCGGCGCGGTCCAGCGCGTCTCGACGCGGACAGAAGCGCACTCCCACTGATTTTTTCGCACAGGCCGGGGTATAATCCGCGGTTCCAAGGAGCGTTGCAGCATCGCCGCCCGGCGATGTCAGGCTTGGAGATCACACGCAACGGCGCTCACGTTACTTTTTTCTATCTTCAACAGGAAAGGAGGGCGTGATGAGCGCCGTTATTTCAACATCTGCCGATGCGTCGGCAACCGCTTCCCAGGACTACTTCGTCGCCGACCTCGGCCTGGCCGATTGGGGCCGCAAGGAAATCAAGATTGCCGAGACGGAAATGCCCGGCCTGATGGCAATCCGCGAGGAATACGCCGCCGCGCAGCCGCTGAAAGGCGCGCGCATCACCGGTTCGCTCCACATGACGATCCAGACCGCGGTGCTGATCCAGACGCTGGAAGCGCTCGGCGCGCAGGTGCGCTGGGCATCGTGCAACATCTATTCGACCCAGGACCATGCCGCCGCGGCGATCGCCGCCAATGGCACGCCAGTGTTCGCTTTCAAGGGTGAATCCCTGGACGAGTACTGGGAGTTCACCCACCGCATCTTCGAATGGAAGGACGGCGGCTATTCCAACATGATCCTCGATGACGGCGGCGATGCCACGCTGCTTCTGCACCTCGGCACGCGCGCCGAGAAGGACCAGTCCGTGCTGGCGAACCCGGATTCCGAGGAGGCGACCTGCCTGTTCAACTCGATCCGCAAGCGCCTGGCCATCGATCCCACCTGGTATTCGACCCGCCTGGCCCAGGTCAAGGGCGTGACCGAAGAGACCACCACCGGCGTGCACCGCCTGTACCAGATGCACAAGGAAGGCAAGCTCGCCTTCCCGGCGATCAACGTCAACGACTCGGTCACCAAATCCAAGTTCGACAATCTCTATGGCTGCCGGGAGTCCCTGGTGGACGGCATCAAGCGTGCCACCGACGTCATGGTCGCGGGCAAGATCGCGGTCGTCTGCGGTTACGGCGACGTGGGCAAGGGGTCGGCGCAGGCACTGCGCGCGCTGTCGGCGCAGGTGTGGGTGACCGAGGTGGATCCGATCTGCGCCCTGCAGGCGGCAATGGAAGGCTATCGCGTCGTGACCATGGAGTACGCGGCGGAGCACGGCGACATCTTCGTCACCGCAACCGGCAACTACCACGTGATCACCCACGACCACATGAAGCGGATGAAGGACCAGGCGATCGTCTGCAACATCGGCCACTTCGACAATGAAATCGAAGTCGCCGCATTGCGCCAGTACACCTGGGAGAACATCAAGCCGCAGGTCGACCATGTGATCTTCCCCGACGGCAAGCGCATCATCCTGCTGGCCGAAGGCCGACTGGTCAACCTTGGTTGCGGCACCGGCCATCCGTCCTACGTGATGAGCTCCTCGTTCGCGAACCAGACGATTGCGCAGATCGAGCTGTACACCAATACGGCCGCGTATCCGGTCGGCGTCTACACCCTGCCGAAACACCTCGACGAAAAGGTCGCGCGCCTGCAGCTCAAGAAGCTCAATGCCCAGCTGACCGAGCTGACCGACGAGCAGGCGGCCTATATCGGCGTCGCCAAGCAGGGACCGTACAAGCCGGAACACTACCGCTACTGATGCGGCGCGGCCACGGCGTGCCGCTTTTCGCGGCGTGCCGGTTCCTGCCGCCTCCCGTGCATGCGCCGGCCTGCGATGCCGGCGCATGCAATGTGTTTTCCCGAACCTGAGCAGAGGACTTGCCATGCGTTTGCTGATTACCTGGCTGATCAATGCCGTATCGCTGTTTGCGCTGCCTTACCTGATGCAGTCCATCCGTGTCGAAAGCTTCGTCGTCGCACTGATCGCGGCGCTGGTGCTGGGACTGGTGAACACGCTGGTGCGACCGGTATTGTTTTTCCTGACGCTGCCCGCGACCGTGCTGACGCTCGGCCTGTTCATCTTCGTGCTCAACGCGTTGATGTTCTGGCTGGTCGCCACCTTTGTGGACGGCTTCCAGGTCGCCGGCTTCTGGTCGGCGCTGATCGGCGCGATCCTGTACAGCCTGATTTCGTGGGCGCTGTCCGCCCTCCTGCTCAACTCAAAAAATGACTGACAAAAACTTCAGCATCGAATTCTTCCCGCCGAAGACGCCCGAGGGCGCGGAAAAGCTGCGCGCGGTGCGCGCCCGGCTGGCAGCCCTGCAGCCACGGTATTACTCCGTCACTTTCGGCGCCGGCGGATCCACGCAGCAGGGCACGCTGGAGACGGTGCGCGAGATCAAGGCGGAAGGGCACGACGCCGCTCCCCACCTGTCCTGCATCGGCAGCTCGCGCGAAAGCCTGCGCGCCATCCTCGCCGAGTACAAGGCCAGCGGCATCCGCCGGATCGTCGCCTTGCGCGGCGACCTGCCGAGCGGCTATGGCGCGTTCGGCGAGATCCGGTATGCCAATGAACTGGTGGAATTCATCCGCGCCGAGACCGGCGACTGGTTTCACCTTGAAGTGGCGGCCTACCCCGAGGTGCATCCGCAGGCCAAATCCCCGCAGGACGACCTGCAGAATTTCGTGCGCAAGGTGCGGGCCGGCGCCAATGCCGCGATCACGCAGTATTTCTACAATGCGGACGCCTACTTCCAGTTCATCGACGCCGCCCGCCGCGAAGGGGTCGAGGTGCCGGTGGTCGCCGGCATCATGCCGATCACCAATTACGCGCAGCTGACCCGGTTCTCCGACATGTGCGGCGCCGAGATTCCGCGCTGGATACGGCTCAAGCTGGCCAGTTACGGCGATGACGCCGCGTCGATCAAGGCTTTCGGGCTGGACGTCGTGACACGGCTGTGCGAGCGCCTGCTCGCCGGCGGCGCGCCCGGACTCCACTTCTATACCCTGAACCAGGCCAACGCCACCCTGGAAATCTGTCGCCGCCTCGGTCTTTCCGGCGGCTGACAGACCGCCGCCGTCCGGACTGCAGGTGTTGCGTTTACCTGTACGTCCGGCATGAATTTTCATTTCCGGTACCCTTTCCGTGCGGAAACGAACTATTATTTCGTTTGACCGTGCCCGCGCACGTGCCGCTCTATGGAACGCGGTTTTTGCTGTCAGCCGCGAGAAGAAAAGGGAGACCCGACGATGAAATTTTTTAGACTTGGTATGGCGGCACGCCTGTACGCCGCGTTTGCTGCCGTGCTGGCCCTGGTTGCCGTCCTGCTTGCGGTCGCGGCTGCCAACACCAGTGGCGACGCCAACAGCCTGGTGCTCGGCTGCGGCATACCGGTGCTGCTCCTGGTGGCCGTGACCGGCTGGTGGGCAATCCGGGCGACCATCGGCTCGCTGCAGGAAGTCCTCTCCACCGCGGAGCGCCTCAGTGCCGGCGACCTGACGATACACGTTGACGCCGCGGGCGACGACGAGATCGGCCGCCTGATGAAGGCGCTGGGCGAACTCAAGGACCGGGTGTTCAAGATCGTCGGCAACGTCCGCGCCGGCACCACGACCGTCGCCACCACCTCGTCCCAGATCAACCGCGACAACACCGCGCTCTCCACCCGGACCGAGACACAGACGGCGTCCCTGGAAACCACCGCATCCTCCCTGGAAGAGCTGACCTCGACCGTCAAGCACAATGCCGACAACGCACAGCAGGCCAACCAGCTGGTGGCATCGGCAGCCGGACTCGCGACCCGCGGCGGCGAAGTGGTGGGGCAGGTGGTCGACACGATGGGATCGATCAAGGACAGTTCACGCAAGATCGTCGACATCATCAGCGTGATCGACGGGATCGCCTTCCAGACCAATATCCTGGCGCTCAATGCGGCGGTGGAAGCCGCCCGTGCGGGCGAGCAGGGCCGCGGCTTCGCCGTGGTCGCCAGCGAGGTGCGCACCCTCGCACAGCGTTCGGCCAGCGCCGCCAAGGAAATCAAGGAACTGATCGTCGACTCGGTGGAGAAGGTCGACGCCGGCAACAAGCTGGTCGACGAGGCGGGCAAGACGATGGGCGACATCGTGCAGGCGGTGCAGCATGTCGCCTCCCTGATCCGCGACATCAGCGAAGCCAGCCGCGAGCAGAGCATCGGCATCGAGTCGGTCAACCAGGCCGTCACCGAGATCGACACCATGGTCCAGCAGAACGGCATCTTGCTGCAGGACGCGATGAAGACCGCCGGCAGCCTGAACGAGCAGGCCGTGTCGCTGCTGCAGTCTGTGGCCGGATTCAACCTCGGCTCGCGGGAGTACGGCGACCGCGACGAGGCGATCGCCCTGGTGAAGCAGGGCGTCGCCTTCATGAAGCAGCACGGCCGCGAAGCGCTGATCGCCGAGATCAACAAGCTCGGCAAGGGGCAGTTCATCGACCGCGACCTCTACCTCAGCGCCTACAGCTGCGAGAATCACCAGGTGATCGCGCACGGCAGCAATCCGCGCGTGATCGGCGCCGACGGCTCGCAGAGCAAGGACACCGACGGCAAGTTCTTCATTCGGGAAATGATCGCGACCGCGAAGAGCAAGGGATCGGGCTGGGTCGAATACAAGTGGGCGCACCCGGTCACCAATGCAAACGAAGTGAAGAACTCCTACTTCGAACGTTGCGGCGACCTGTCCATCGCTTGCGGCGTGTACAAGCGTTAGGCCTGCTCGGTGATGATCGTGTCGAGCGCGACGTCGAAGGCGTCGGGCTCGAAGCGCACCCGTGCGCTTGCATAGGCGATCCCCGCGGTCTTCGGTCGCGGCGCCTGCGCCAGCGTGCGGTCGTAGTATCCCCCTCCGTAGCCCAGCCTGTAGCCGGCTTCGTTGAAGCCGACGCAGGGCACCAGCAACGCCTCGGGCACGCATTCCACTCCTGACACCGGTACCGGCACGCCATGCGCGTCCCTGCGTGTCGGCTCGCCCGGCCGCCATGCGACGAAGACCAGCGGCCGCGTTGCGCTCGTGACGGTCGGCAGCGCCAGCCGCACGCCGCGCGCGTCCAGCTCCGCATAGGCGTGATGCAGTTGCGGTTCGCTGCGGATCGGCCAGTAGACGCCGAGCGTGCGGACGCCGTGGCGCGCGCACCAGGCGAGCACGTTGCTGCCGATCGCCGCGTCCCAGACATGCCGAACTTCGGGAGCGATCGCTTGTCTCTGTGCAAGCAGCATGGCCCGCAGGCCGGCTTTTGTCGAGGTGTCATCAGGCATGGCGGGGTGCGATCACTAGGGTTACGCATGCTATTCTAAAAGCCGTTGTCCCGACTTAACTGAGAAAGCATTCTTGATGTTTCCAACAAAATGGATTGCCGGCGCCGCGCTCGCAACCGCGTCCATCGCCCTCGTCGCGCCGCAGGCACAGGCAAAGAAGCCGGTTGCCGCTTCCGCCTTCGCCAGCGACGACGACGTCTTCCTCGCTTTGCGCGATGCGTCCCGCAGCAATGACGCCGCGCGTGCCGCGGAGCTGGCCGGGCGCCTTGGCAATTATGCCATTCCTTCCTATGTCGATTATTTCCGCCTGCGCCCGCGCCTGGCGACCGCATCAGAGCAGGAGATCCGCGACTACCTGACACGGTACGACGGCCAGGCGATCGCCGACCGGCTGCGCAACGACTGGCTGCTGGACCTGGGCCGCAACCGCAACTGGACCCTGTTCGACGAGCAGTACCCGTTGTTCGTGCTGAATGACGATACCCAGCTGAAGTGCTACGCCCTGATGTCGAAGGCATTGAAAGGCCAGGACGTGGCGGCGGAGGCGCGCGCGCTCCTGACGACGCCGCAGCAGTACGGCGAGGCCTGCCCGGCACTCATCGCGACCCTGGTCGAGAACGGCCAGTTCACGGTGGAGGACGTCTGGTCCCAGGTACGGCTCGCATCCGAGCTTGACGCGGCTGCGGTCGCCCGCCGGATCGCGCCCCTGACCGACGCCAACGAGACCACGCTGATGCAGGCCTTCGACCGGCCGGCCGCGGTCCTGGCGCGCGGACCCGGGAAGACGCGGGCCGCCCACGAGACCTTCATCGTCGCGCTCGGGCGCACGGCCCGCAACGATATCGATGCGGCGATCAAGGCGCTCACCGCCGGGGCGGACAACCTGAACGGGAAGGAGCGGGCCAACGCCTGGGCGCAGGTCGCCTATGCCGCCTCCTTCAAGCTGCTGCCCGAGGCCCCGGTGTTCTGGCGCCGCACCGAGGACATCGCGCTCTCGCCGGAGGCGCACCGCCGCAAGGCGAGGATGGCACTTCGCGCCGGCGAGTGGAAGCAATTGCGCGAGGCGATCGAGGCGATGCCCGCGTCGCTGCGCAGCGAGCCCGCATGGATCTACTGGCTGGGCCGGGCGTTTCGCGTCGAGGGCCGCAAGGACGAGGCGAACCGGCTGTTCGAATCGCTCTCCGGCCAGACCGGGTTCTACGGCCAGCTTGCGCTGGAGGAGCTGGGGCGGCCCGTCACGCTGCCGCCGCGGCCGCAGCCCTTGAGCGCGGAAGAGGTGGCCGTCATGGCGAACAACGCCGGCCTGCGCCGCGCCCTCAAGTTCTTCGACATGAACCTGCGTTTCGAGGGCGTGCGGGAATGGAACTGGGAACTGCGCAGGATGAACGACCGGGAGCTGCTTGCGGCCGCCGAGTTTGCGCGCCAGAAGAACGTGCTCGACCGCATGGTCAACACCTCCGACCGGACCAAGGCCGAGCTGGACTTCACCCAGCGTTTCCCAATGCCGTTCCGTGACGTCATGAGCGCCGCCACCGAGCGTATCCAGCTCGACATGGCGTGGGTGTACGGCCTGATCAGGCAGGAGTCGCGGTTCGTGCAAAACGCCCGTTCGCATGTCGGCGCATCCGGCCTCATGCAGCTGATGCCGGCCACCGCCAAATGGGTGGCGCGCAAGATCGGCCTCAGCGATTTCTCGCCGCAGCAGGTGAACGAGATCGGCACCAATGTCACGCTCGGCACCAACTACCTGAACATGGTGCTCAACGATCTCGAGGGTTCGCAGGCGATGGCGACCGCCGCGTATAACGCGGGCCCCGGGCGCCCGCGCGCCTGGCGCTCGACCCTGTCGCGGCCGGTGGAGGGCGCCGTGTTCGCCGAGTCGATCCCGTTCTCGGAGACCCGCGACTACGTGAAGAACGTGCTGTCCAATGCCACCTATTACGCGGCCCTGCTCGAAGGCAAGCCGCAGTCGCTGAAGGCACGCCTCGGCACGATCGCTCCCCAGGGCTATTCGCCCAGCGAACTCCCCTGAGTCGCAGAACGGGCGGCAGTGCCGCCCGTTCCTTCCATTCTTCCTTCCTGTTTGCAAACGCCGGCAAAAGCTTTATCCTCGAAGACCGCCCCCCGCGGGCATTTTCCAGCTTCGGACCCGACGCATGCAAAGCACTGAACTCGACCCGACCCTTTCCCAGACCCTCGACGCAGCAGGCCGCGCCGGGCTGAAACTCGTCATCGGCAACAAGAACTACTCGTCCTGGTCGATGCGGCCATGGCTGGCGCTGAAAGCCTTCGGCATTCCGTTCGAGGAGGTGCGGGTCCTGCTCGGCCAGCCCGACAGCTCGTCGCGCATTGCCGCCTACTCGACGGCGGGCCGCGTCCCGGTGCTGATCGACGGTCAGACCACGGTGTGGGATTCGCTCGCGATCTGCGAGTACCTGGCCGAGCAGTTTCCCGACAAGGGCATGTGGCCGCGCGACCTGGCCGCCCGCGCGCTGGCGCGGTCGATTTGCGCGGAGATGCACTCCGGCTTCACCGCCTTGCGCTCGGCAATGTGGATGAACATCAAGGCCAGCTTTCCCAGCAAGGGGCGCACGCCGGAAGCGCAGTCGGACATTGCCCGCATCTGCGAGCTCTGGGAAGACTGCCTCGCCCGCTCGGGAGGCCGTGGCTTCCTGTTCGGCGACTTCACCATCGCCGACGCCTACTTCGCGCCGGTGGTCATGCGTTTCCGCACCTATGGCGTGTGGCTTGCCCCGACTGTCCAGGCCTACGTCGACCGGGTGGTCGCCCATCCGGCGGTCGCGCAGTGGATGCGCGAGGCGCTGGCCGAAACCGAGTGCCTGGAGAAGTACGACACCTATCCCGAATGATGCGGCAGCAATGAAGACCTATGTCGTCGGCGGCGCGGTGCGCGACGCCCTGCTTGGATTGCCGGTGCAGGATCATGACCACGTGGTGGTCGGGGCGACGCCGGAGCAGATGCTGGCCGCCGGCTTCACGCCGGTGGGCAAGGACTTCCCCGTGTTCCTGCATCCGGAGACGCACGAGGAATACGCGCTGGCGCGGACCGAACGCAAGACCGCGCCGGGCTACAAGGGCTTCCTGTTCCATGCCGACCCCGACGTCACGCTCGAGCAGGACCTGATCCGGCGCGATCTTACGATCAATGCGATGGCCCGTGACGAGGCAGGCACCATCGTCGATCCCTTCGGCGGGCAGCGCGACCTGCAGGCGCGCGTGTTCCGCCATGTGTCGCCGGCCTTTGCCGAGGACCCGGTGCGCATCCTGCGGCTTGCGCGGTTTGCCGCGCGTTTCGACGGCTTTACCGTGGCGCCGGAAACCGAGGGCCTGATGCGCGCGATGGTCGATGCCGGCGAAGTCGACGCGCTGGTGCCGGAGCGCGTCTGGCAGGAGCTGTCGCGCGGCTTGATGGAGCGCAGGCCGTCGCGCATGTTCGCGGTGCTGCGGGCCTGTGGCGCGCTGGCCCGCATCCTGCCTGAACTCGATGCCCTGTGGGGCGTTCCGCAACCGGAGAAACACCATCCCGAGGTGGACACCGGCGTGCATGTGATGATGGTGGTCGACACTGCCGCCGCGTGCGGCTACCCCCTGCCGGTCCGGGTCGCGGCCCTGCTGCACGACCTCGGCAAGGGCGTGACCGCGCCGGAGGAATGGCCGAAGCACCACGGGCATGAGGGTCGCAGCGTCCGGCTGGTCGAGCAGGTCTGCAAGCGGCTGAAGATTCCGAACGATTGCCGCGACCTGGCGGTGATGACCGCGCGCGAGCACGGCAATGTCGGCCGCGCCCTGGCGCTGCGGCCGAACACCATCGTCACGTTGCTGGAGCGCTGTGACGCCTTCCGCAAGCCGCAACGTTTTGCCGGGATGCTGCAGGCCTGCGAGTGCGACCACCGCGGCCGCCTCGGCTTTGGCGAGCGGCCGTTTCCGCAGGCAGGGCACCTGCAAGCCGCCCTGGACGCGGCGCGCTCGGTCAACGCCGGCGACGTGGCCCGCGGGCTTGCGGACAATCCGTCGCGCATTCCGGAGGCGGTCCACGCCGCCCGGGTTGGCGCGGTCGCCGCCGCACTGGCTACGGGGAATTGAATCGCGCGCGCCGCCACCGGGCGGCGCGGCAAGGCGGTCAGCGAATGAAGCGGCCGTCCCTGCCGATCATCGTCAACTCGACGAATTCGCTGCCGGTGTGGTCGTCCGGCCCGTAGGTCACCATCAGGCCGCCGAAGTCCAGCCGCTGCATCGATTCCAGCGCCCGCACGAAACCCTGCCGCGTCGGCTGCGGGCCGGTGCGGCGCAACGCCTCCACCAGCACCTTGGCATTCACGAATCCCTCCATGGCCGCATAGGACACGGTGATCTTGCGCTCCCGGGCCAGCAGGTTGAACTCCTGCCCGAGCGGCGTGCTGATCAAATGCGGCGCCGGCGTGATCTGCGACACGATGACACCGGCACCGGCAGGACCGAGGTCCTTCACGAACGCGTCCGAGGAGTTGTTCGACATGGTCATGATTTGCACCTGGCTACCCTGCGCGCGGATCTCCTTGATGACTTCGATCGTGTTCTTCGCGGAGCTGACGATGATCACCGCCGCCGGCTTCGCCTTGATGACTTCTGCCGCCGCCGCCTTGTAGTTCGGATTGACGCGGGCGAACCTGACCACGCCCGCCGGTTCAAGCTTCTGTGCCGCCATGGCTTTCCTGAAGCCTTCCAGGCCGTCCAGCCCGAAGGCGTCGTCGACATGCAGGATGGCGATCGAGCGCACGCCCACCGTGTTGAAGTGCTCGACCGCGCGTATCACCTCGTCCTGGTATTTCGCGCGGATGTTGAACAGCAGCTTGCGGGCCGGCTGGTGGAACACGGCCGCACCCGTGCTCGGCGCCAGCAGCGGCACGCCATTGGCCTCCAGCAGCGGCAGCAATGCCTGGGTATGCGGCGTTCCCCGCCCCTGGAACATCGCGAAAACGCCGTCTTTCTTGACCAGGATCTCGCCGTTGGCCACCGTCAGCGCCGGGTCGAACTTGTCGTCCAGCGTCTTGAGCGCGATCTTCCGGCCGTGCACGCCGCCCTGCTTGTTGATGTGATCGATATAGGCCTGTGCGCCTTCGTTCACTTCCCTGACCGGGCCGGCGACCGTGCCGGTGACGCCGACGGTTTGTCCGATCAGGATGGAGTTTGCCGTGACACCGGTTTCGGCGCGTGCGGCGAGCAGTGTGCTTCCGCACAGGAGGGCGAGGAGGAATCGCAGGCGCAAGGCTGGCATGTCATTTCTTTCCTGAACAGTGTGAACCATTGTTGATTTGAGGAAATAACGGGACAATTGTGGTTTTTACGTACGTCCCCGTGACACCCGTGCCCGCGCGATTGACGCCACTCAGCTGTACCGGATAAAAGTCGCATCAAGCCGCCCGTTACCGGGAGATCGCCTAGAATGAAGTTTGTGCAGTGCACAAGATGCGGACCCTGCCTTCCTTGCATTCCGCTTCCATCCTTTGATAACCATTTGCCCGGCACGCCCATGGATCCCCTGTCCGCTCCCGAGATTGCTGCCCCCTCCCGTCCGTCCGTCCGGGTCAAGTCGCTGTCGGAGCGCGACCGGCGGCGCCTGCTGATGCACTTTCTCGCCCTGGATGACAGCGACCGCCTGTTGCGTTTCGGGACCGCCCTGCCCGATGAGCTGATCACGCGCTACGTGCAGAAGATCGATTTCTCGCGCGACGCCGTCTTTGGCGTCTATAGCGAGAACCTGCGGCTGATCGGGGTCGGCCACCTGGCTTTCGCGCCACGGGAGACTTCGCCGCTGCTGACGAACGCCACCGTCAAGGAACGCATTGCCGAGTTCGGCGTGTCGGTGCTGCCGGAAGCGCGCGGGCTGGGCGTCGGCTCCAGGCTGTTCGAGCGGGCCGCCATCCATTGCCGCAACGAGGACGTGGATACCCTTTACATGCACTGCCTGGCCACGAACCGGACCATGATCCACATCGCATCCAAGGCCGGCATGCAGATTCATCGCGACTACGGCGAAGCCGACGCCTACCTGCGCCTGACGCCTGCAAGCCCGGGCACGATGCTGGCCGAGGCGGTCGAGGAGCAGTTCGCCGCCATCGATTACGGCCTCAAGGCGAATGCCAAGGCGGCGATGAAATGGTGGCGGCGGCTGCCCGGCATACGGCGGAAGTAGTCCGCCGCTTCAGACCAGCGGCAGCGCGGTGGTGTCCTTGATCCGCTGCAGCGCGAAGCTCGACCGTACGTCAAGCACCGCCGGATGCTTGAGCAGCGTCTCCATCATGAAGTGGGAGAAATGCTCCATGTCCTCCACGTGCACCCGCAGCAAAAAATCCATCTCCCCGGTCATCGCATAGCACGCGACCACCTCCGGCCATGCGGCAACCGAGGCGGAAAAATGGGTGCGGGGCGAGCGGCTGGCGGCACCCGGCACCTCGCTGTGCTTCTCCAGCCGCACATTCACATAGGCGAGCAGGCCGAGCCCGATCTTGTCCGGATCGAGCAGGGCGACGTACTGCCGGATCACTCCCGACTCCTCGAGCTGCTTGATCCGCCGCAGGCAGGGCGAGGGCGACAGGTTCACCCGTTCCGCCAGCTCCTGGTTGCTCAGCCGGCCTTCCGCCTGCAGGATCGCAAGGATCTTGCGGTCCGTCTTGTCGAGTTTGATGCTTGGCATGTTCATTCAGAATAGGAAAAGAAACAGCAATATTATTGCCAACTTTTGCAAGACGCAGGTTGATTTGGCAATTTTCTGCCTGAAGGCCTTGACTATACTTCCGTCATCCATTTGCCAGGACAACATCGGGAACAACCCGGGCGCGGCAACGACACCAGTTCAAGTGACGGAGACGAGATGAATACAAGCGTGGACCAGGCGGACTTCTTCCGCACCCTGGAAGAGAAATCGGACAACGGCAAGCTGCGCGGCGACTACAGCCAGTGCGACGAGCGCTACGTGGTACGGCAGGACTGGGATGCGTATACGCCCGAGCAGCACGCATTGTGGCGGCGCCTCTACCAGCGCCAGGCAAAGCTAGTCCCCGGCCGTGCATGCCAGGTATTCCTCGACAGCCTGGCGAAGATGGACGCCGCCAACGAGATTCCCCGATTCGACCGCACGACCGAGGCGCTTTACAAGGCCACCGGCTGGGAGCTGGTGGCCGTTCCGGGACTGGTGCCCGACCAGACCTTCTTCGAACATCTCGCCAACCGCCGCTTCCCGGTCACCGTCTGGCTGCGCGAGCCG
The DNA here is from genome assembly GCF_036563305.1 of Noviherbaspirillum sp. Lineage (GTDB taxonomy): Bacteria > Pseudomonadota > Gammaproteobacteria > Burkholderiales > Burkholderiaceae_D > Noviherbaspirillum. The sequence goes on from NZ_DATCMQ010000011.1 coordinate 76,448, forward strand.
CACGAATTCGACTACATCGTCGAGCCCGACGTTTTCCACGACTTCTTCGGCCATGTGCCGCTGCTGTTCAACCCGGTGTTTGCCGACTACATGGAGCAGTACGGCAAGGGCGGCCTGAAGGCGAGCCGGCTTGACGGACTGAGCAACCTGTCCCGCCTCTACTGGTACACGGTGGAATTCGGCCTGATCCAGACCGCGGAAGGACTGCGCGCCTACGGCGCCGGCATCCTGTCTTCCGGCGGAGAAGTGGAATACTGCCTGACCGATCCCCGCCCGCGCCGCGTCGCATTCAATGCCGAACGTGTGATGCGCACCCTGTACAAGATCGATTCGTATCAGGAAACCTATTTCGTGATCCGGGATTTCCAGCAGCTGTTTGAAGAGACGGCGCCGGACTTCGCACCGGTGTACGAACGCCTGAAACAGCAGGAAGTACTGGCGGCGAACACGCTGCTTCCCGGCGAGACCGACCTCCCGCCCAATCCGGCCTGACGCCGCGGGCGCGCGCGGTCGCTTAGCTGGAGATCCGGCTGCGCAGGAGCGCCCGGAGTTCGGCAGGCGTCAGCCGTCCGTTGCGGTCGCCGTCGAGGCGGTCGAAGGATTCGACGACATGGCCCATCTTTGCACGCTCCGCTTCCATCTTGCTCAGGCCGCCGTCACCGTCCGCATCGGCGGCGCGGAACTGATCCTGGAAGCGGGCGAGATGGGAAGAGGGACGGGGTGCGGGCACAGCCTGTTCGGTCGCAATCGCGAGGCCGGCGCCGAACAGCGTACCGAAGGCCATGCACAGCAATATCGGATGCATTTTTTCCTCGGAGATACTTTCAACGACCGGTCAACTTTAAGGAGCGCTCCGAAGCTTGACGAAACCATTTACGGCTTGTTACAGCTTCGGGCAAGGTATCGGAATGGTGCAGCGTGCATTGAGCACGACCGGCGCCTGTGCTAATGTCCACGGCGTCAAAAGAATGAACGGCAGGTCCAAAAGATACTGTCGGTTTGACAGCGAGACGATCGCACCCAAGAACACAATTTTTGGCATGGAGACTGAATGAACGCACCCCTCTCCTCCGGACAGCGCCTGCTGCTGGAGAACGTTTCCCTTGATGACAAGTTCACGCTGGAGCGCGGCAGGGCATTCCTGACCGGCACCCAGGCGCTGATCCGGCTGCCGATGATGCAGCGGCAGCGCGACTTGAAGGCAGGGCTCAACACGGCCGGCTACATCACGGGCTACCGCGGCTCGCCGCTGGGCGGCGTCGACATGACCGCCATGAAGGCGCGCAAGTACCTGGAAGCGCACCATGTGAAGTTTCATCCGGGGATGAACGAAGACCTCGCCGCGACCGCGGTCTGGGGCACCCAGCAGGTCAACCTGTTCCCGGGAGCGAAGTACGACGGCGTGTTCTCGATGTGGTACGGCAAGGGACCCGGCGTGGACCGCTGCGGCGACGTGTTCAAGCATGCCAACATGGCGGGCACCGACCGCCACGGCGGGGTGCTGGTGCTGGCGGGCGACGACCACGCCGCCAAGTCCTCCACCACCGCGCACCAGAGCGAACACATCCTCAAGGCCTGCGGCATTCCGGTGCTGTACCCGTCCACCATCCAGGAATACCTCGACTACGGCCTGCACGGCTGGGCGCTGTCGCGCTACACCGGGCTGTGGGTGTCGATGAAATGCGTGACCGACCTGGTCGAGTCCGGCGCCAGTGTCGACCTCGATCCGGAGCGTACGCGCATCGTGCTCCCCGACGACTTCGAGCTGCCGCCCGGCGGCCTCAACATCCGCTATCCCGACGCCGTGCTGGACCAGGAAGCGCGGATGAACAATTTCAAGTGGTATGCGGCGCTGGCCTATGCGCGTGCCAACAAGCTGAACCAGGTCGTCTGGGACAGCCCGCGCGCGCGCATCGGCATCATCACCGCCGGCAAGTCCTACCTCGACACCCGGCAGGCGCTGGCCGATCTCGGCATCGACGAGCAGGTCGCGCACGACATCGGCATCCGCCTGTACAAGATCGGCATGACCTGGCCGCTGGAGGCGGAAGGCGTGCGCGCGTTCGCGCAGGGGCTGGAAGAGATCATCGTGGTCGAGGAAAAGCGTCAGATCCTCGAATACCAGCTCAAGGAAGAGCTGTACAACTGGCGCGACGATGTGCGCCCCCGCGTGGTCGGCAAGTTCGACGATACCGGGGAATGGAGCAGCAACCACCGCGAAGGGCATGGCAACTGGCTGCTGCCGGCGACCTACGAGCTCAATCCTGCGCAGATCGCGCGTGCGATCGCCACCCGCATCTCGAAATACTTTGCAGGACATCCGATCGAGCAGCGGGTGAAGGAGCGGATCGCGTACCTGGAGGCCAAGGAAGCGGTGCTGAAGGCCGGTACCGGAAAGCCCGATCCGGCGCGCGACCGCACCCCGCATTTCTGCTCCGGCTGTCCGCACAACACCTCGACCAAGGTACCGGAAGGCAGCCGCGCGCTGGCCGGCATCGGCTGCCACTACATGGTGCTGTGGATGGACCGCGAGACGTCCACCTTCACCCACATGGGCGCCGAAGGCGTCACCTGGGTTGGCCATGCGCCCTTCACCGAAGAACAGCATGTGTTTTCCAACCTGGGCGACGGCACTTACTTTCATTCCGGTATCCTCGCCATCCGCGCGGCGGTGGCGGCGAAGGTCAACATCACGTACAAGATCCTCTACAACGACGCGGTCGCGATGACCGGCGGCCAGAACGTCGACGGTCCGCTGGATCCGGCGATGATCTCGCGCCAGATCGCCGCCGAAGGCGTGCAGCCCATCGTGGTCGTCACCGACGATCCGGACAAGTATCCGGCCGGGGTCAACTGGGCGCCGGGCGTCACGATCCGCCATCGCGACGAGCTGGACGCGGTGCAGAAGGAGCTGCGCGGGGCCAAGGGCGTGTCCGCCGTCATCTATGACCAGACCTGCGCCTCGGAAAAGCGGCGCCGCCGCAAGAAGATCGGACCGGACGGCAAGCCGGCCTATCCCGATCCGGCCAAGCGCGCGGTGATCAACGAGGCGGTCTGCGAAGGCTGCGGCGACTGCAGCGTGCAGTCGAACTGCCTGTCGGTGGAGCCGCTGGATACCGAATTCGGCCGCAAGCGCCAGATCAACCAGTCCTCGTGCAACAAGGATTTCTCCTGCGTGAAAGGCTTCTGCCCCAGCTTCGTGACGGTCGAGGGCGGCCAGCTCAGGAAGCCGAAGAAAGCCGCAGTCGGCGATGATGCGGGGACGGCAAAGCTGCCCATCCTGCAGGGCAACCGCCTGCCGCAACCGCAGCTGCCCGGGACCGCGCACCCATTCGGCATCATCGTCACCGGCGTCGGCGGCACGGGCGTGATCACCATCGGCCAGATCCTGGCGATGGCCGCGCACCTGGAAGGCAAGGGCGTGTCGGTGCTGGACATGAGCGGCCTTGCCCAGAAAGGCGGACCGGTGATGTCGCACGTGCGCCTGGCGGACCGCCAGGAGGACATCCATTCGACTCGCGTGGGTACCGGCGCGGCCGACCTGGTCATTGGCTGCGATGCCATCGTCACCGCCGGCCGGGACGCCTTGTCGCGCATGGGAGAGGGACGCACCTACGCCGCGGTGAACACCACGGGCACGCCGACGGCGGCGTTCGTGAAGAACCCGGACTGGCAGCATCCGGGCGCGCTTGCCGAGCGCGACATCCAGGCAGCATGCGGCAGCGACCGCGCCGATTTCATCGACGCCGGCAGGGTGGCGACCGCACTGATGGGCGACAGCATCGCGACCAACATGTTCATGCTCGGCTATGCATGGCAAAAGGGATGGGTGCCGCTGTCGGAGGCGGCATTGATCAGGGCGATCGAGCTCAACGATGTATCCGTCGAGTTCAACAAGCAGGCGTTTGTCTGGGGCCGCAACGCGGCGCACGACTGGGCCGCGGTGGAACGCCTGGCCGGACTCAACGGGGTGCAGGCGCAGGTCATCGCGTTCAAGCGCACGCCGTCGCTCGACGACCTGATCCGCTCGCGCAGCGAATACCTGACGAAGTACCAGGATGCCCGCTATGCGGCGCAGTACCGCGACTTCGTCGAGCAGGTGCGGTCGGCGGAGCGCGGCGTCGTGGGCGAGCGCACGCCGCGCCTGACCGAGGCGGTGGCGCGCTACCTGTTCAAGCTCATGGCCTACAAGGACGAGTACGAGGTCGCGCGCCTGCATTCGGACGCGGCGTTCCGGTCCAAGATCGAGGGCATGTTCGAGGGCGACTACAAGGTGAAATTCCACCTTGCGCCGCCGCTCCTGGCACGGCGCGATGCGGATGGCCACCTGGTCAAGCGGGAATTCGGGCCGTGGATGATGAAGGGCTTCGGCCTGCTCGCGAAGTTCCGGTTCCTGCGCGGCACGCCGTTCGACGTGTTCGGCCATACCGCCGAGCGCAAGGGCGAGCGGGCGCTGATTGCCCGTTATCGCGAGACGGTGTTGTCGCTGCTGCCGAAGCTGACGGAGTCCAATGCCTCGGTGGCCGCCGCGATCGCCAGCATTCCGGAGGACATTCGCGGCTTCGGCCACGTGAAGGAGCGGCACCTGAAGGCGGCCATGGAGAAGGAGGCGGCATTGCTGCGGACCTTCTTCGATGGCCCGGCTACGGGCGGGGCCAACCCGTCCCAGCACGCCGCCTGAAGCGGTGCGGAGGCCGCCGCGGCTGGTACGCGGCGGCTTCTCATTTCCTGCATGAGAATCAGCCCGAGAAACACGATGTACGAAGACCTGCTCTCCCGATGGATCGAAGCCGATCCCTTGCGCATGCGCGCCCTCCATCTCGCCTTCGAACTCGATCTTCCCGACTGGTGCATTGCCGCCGGCTTCGTGCGCAACCTGGTGTGGGACAAGTTGCACGGCTTTGCGACGCCGACGCCGCTCGCTGACATCGACCTGGTGTACTTCGATCCTTTCCAGGTCGGACCGGTGCGCGACCGCGAACTCGAGGCGCACCTGGCCACTGTCGATCCGTCCTTGCCCTGGTCGGTGCGCAATCAGGCCCGCATGCACGAGCGCAACGGCGACGCGCCGTATGTGGACACGCTCGATGCGATGCGGCACTGGGTGGAGCTGGAGACCGCCGTCGGGGTACGCCTGAATGCGCAGAAGGAGATCGAGATCGTCTCCGCCTTCGGCCTCGATACGCTGTTCGCAAAGAAGCTGACGCCCAACCGCCTGCGCTACAAGCCTGCGGAATTCAGCGCGCGGCTGAATGGCAAGAACTGGCTGTGGACCTGGCCGCAGCTGCAGGTCGATGCTTGAGCATGGTGTGAACGCGCCCCGGATTCTGGCGCCCGTTCGGTCGAGCTGGTACTTCAGGGCCGACAGAGCGCGTAGTCCTTGACGTCGTCAAGTCCCCCGTTTTCTAAGAACCGATTCGATGAACGCCGCCGGACGAAATTCCGGCACGTCGACAACATTGCCCCGCTTTCCTGCGTCCGCGCAGGATGTCCCGCTGTCAGCACGGCACAATGGGCCCGTGCATAGTACAAGCGAGGAGACGTGGTGGAGGCGGGCGAGCAACAGGCATGCATGATCGGCTGTGCGGGCTGGAGCATACCGGGAGCCGAGGCCGCGCGTTTCCCGGGCGCGGGTACGCACCTGGAGCGCTATGCGGCAATATTGCCGGCGGTTGAAATCAACTCCTCGTTCTACCGGCCGCACCGGCCGGCCACCTACGCCCGGTGGCGCGACAGCGTGCCGGAGGATTTCCGCTTTTCCGTGAAGATGCCCAAGGAGATCTCGCACCTGCGCAAGCTGGCGGGATGCGAGGAGCCGCTGGAACGCTTTCTCGCCGAGTGCGGCGAACTGCGGCAGAAGCTTGGCTGCCTGCTGCTGCAGCTGCCGCCGGGCCTGGCCTTCGATCCTGTCGTCGCCGCGGCCTTCCTTCGCCTGCTGCGCACCGGGTGCGGCGCCGACGTGGTGTGCGAACCGCGCCATGCGAGCTGGTTCGGTGCGGAGGCCGCCGCCTTGCTCGAGGAACATGGCATCGCGTACGTCGACGCCGATCCGCCGGTGCGGCCGCTGCCGACACCGCAAGCGCGGCCGGCACGGCTTGCCTACCTGCGTTTGCATGGCTCGCCGCGCATCTACTACTCCCCCTATGCGGATGGCTTCATCACCGCGCTCGGCGCGCGCGTGCGCCAGCTGCAGGGGGCGGGCATGCGCGTCTGGTGCGTGTTCGACAACACCGCGGCCGGGGCGGCCGTGCCTAACGCCCTGTCCCTGCTTGCGGAGGTGGCGCCGCCTCCTCCCGCGCACCGGCGCCCTTGACGACGGTCACCGTGCAGTCGGCCTCGGCCACGACCTGCGACGACACGCTGCCGAGGTAGCGCCGCAATGCCGATGCCCCGCGCGAGCCGATGACGATGTGGTCGACGTCGTTGAGCCGCGCGTAGTCGACGATGGCGCCGGCGGGATCCGGCGCCTCCAGCACGTGAAAGGTGATCTTCTCCGGCGGGATGCCGAGCGGCCGTGCCCAATGCTTGAGGCTCACCAGGTGCTTGACATGGATATTGCGACCCTGGCGGTCGACGTGGTCGTCCATCCCGATGCGGCTGGTCCTTTTCACGGTCACGCATGCAAGGCGCGCTCCCGGCGCGGTCTGCAGGATGCGGCGCGCGGCGACTCGCAGCGACTCCGCCAGTTCTTCGGAACCGTGCGTGATGTCGATGGCGACCGCGATGATGGGCGCGCGGGCCAGCTGCTGCTCCGCCGACTGCATCGGCGCCGATTCCATCCCGACCGCGTGGAACCAGCGGCGTGCCACCGTGAGCAGGCCGTCGCGCGCCTGCTTGGCGGCGCGCGACGTCAGCTTCACCTGGTCCGGGTTCTGCAGTTCGAACGCCAGCTGCGCGGCGGTATCGTGACGGGCCGACGGGTCGACCTCGAGGCAACGCAGGATGATCTCCTGCAGCCAGGGCGGCACCCGGGGATTGATGGCGCGCGGCGGCACCGGGTCGCGGTAGAGGCGGCGGCGCAGGCCTCGTACCGAGTTCGGATGGCCGTGAGGACGTTCGCCGGTGAGGAGATGGTAGAGCAGCACGCCGAGCGCGAACAGATCGCTGCGCGGATCGTTGCGTATATGCAGGACCTGCTCCGGCGAGATGTACGGCCCGGTGCCCATCGGCAGGCGGAACTCTTCCGCCAGCAGGTCCGGCAGCTTGTCGTGGCGCGACAGGCCGTAGTCGATCAGGATCGCCTCGCCGCTTGCCCGGAACATGATGTTGCTGGGCTTGATGTCGAGGTGGATCACATGCTGACGGTGCAGGTCATGCAGCGCGCTGGCCACGCGCGCGCCGATGGCGACCACCTCGTCCACCGCCAGGGGAGCGTGGTCGAAGCGCGCGCGCAACGATTCGCCGGCGATGCGCTCCATCACGATGTACGGATGGCCGGTGAAGTCGCCGGAGGCGATGAAATGCGGGACGTGGATGCCGGCGAGCTTCGGCATGATCATCTGCTCGACCTCGAAGCCGACGATCGCCGTCGGGTCGTCGTTGTCGCCGAGGATGGGAATTTTCATCAGCAGCGGCGCCTCCCCGGGAACCGGGGCGACCCGGCTTACCGCCCAGAGGAAGGCCATGCCGCCCTTGTGCAGGCGTTGCTCCAGGCGGAAGCCGTCGATCTCCATGCCCGCCTCCAGCCGCTGCATCTCAGCGTCCTTCAAGCAGGCGCTGCGCGAGGCCTTCCGGCAGGCCGGCGGCGCGTATCCGGGCGGCGGCGGCGTCGGTGTCGTAGGGCACGCGGAAAAAGGTCAGCTCGTGGGTGGTGTCGTCGAACAGCGCATAGCAGGCAGCCGGGTTGCCGTCGCGCGGCTGCCCGACCGAGCCCGGCAGCACCAGCCAGCGCCGCTGGGTGCTGAGCGGGATGCTGCTGTCGCCGGCCGGCACGAAAGAGGATATCTTCCCGGTCATCGACAGGTTGTACAACGCCGGTTCATGCACGTGTCCGGCGAAGGTGGTACGGCAGTGCGTCGCATGCATGCTCTTGACAGCCTCGAGCGTGCCGGTGATGTACTCCCAGCTGCGGGGATCGGCCGCGGTCGCATGCACGAACAGGCAGTCGCCGGATTCCCGCGTCAGCGGCAGGCTGTCCAGGAACTGCAGCTGTTCGGCGCCAAGCTGTGCGCGGGTCCATTCGACCGCCTGGCGCGCCTGCGCATGCATCTGCGCGCCGCCGGCCTGCGCCACCGCGGCGTCGTGATTGCCCTGGACCGCGATCGCTCCTTCGCGGACGTATGTCATCACGGTGTTGACTACCCAGCCAGGATCGCCGCCATAGCCGACGAGGTCCCCGAGGAAGGCATGGCGCTGCGCGCGTTTTTCCTGCGCGTGGGCTAGGCAGGCGGTAAGCGCTTCACGATTGGCGTGGATGTCGGTGAGTATGGCGATGAGCATGGTCGGCTGGGCGGTTCGGTGACGGCGGGCGCGAGGGCAGGGCGCCCGCGATCGCCATCGTACTCCCCGATTCTTTGAATTTGCTTACAAGCAGACACCGGAAATGTGATTTTCCGGAAACTTCGCCGGAGACCGGGTTTCCAAGCAATGCCCTTCCGTCATGAAATGCACAATGCGCCACGCCAGTTTTTCCCCTGCACAAGGCCGCCCGGACCGGTGGCTGCACCGGCTGCTGCCGCTCTGGCTGATACTGGCCGTGCTCGTGCTCGTGCCGGTGCATGCGCAGTCGCCGCCGGCAGCGTCCCCGGCGCCCGCCGCCGGCGTACCGGCAGGGTCCGCCGCCCCTGCCGCTGCTGCCGCCCCCGCCCCCGCAGCCATTCCTGTGCCGGACGTCGCGGTGCGGGCGGAAAACGCGCTCGCCGACATCCGCCAGCTGGAGGAACGCATCCGCGGCAAGGATATCGACGAGACCGCCGCCTCGAGCATCGCGCAGCTCGAGCGCGAGACGGCATTCCGCCTGCGCGAGGTGCGCCAGCTGAAGAACATGAACGTGTCGCTGGAAACCGTGCAGGGACTGGAGGAAGCACTGCGCGACATCGAGACGCGCAATGGGCCTGTGCTGCGCGCGCTGACCCAGGCCGCCTTGCAGGTGGACCGCGATCTGAAGGAGCTCGACCGTCTTGAGGAAACCTGGAACGTGACCATCGCCGCCGCGGCCGGGGCCGAAGCGCCTCCGGCGGTGGTGACGCGCGCCAGGGAGGTCGTGCGCGCCATTGCCCAGGCCAAGAAGGGCGTGCTGGACGACAGGGAAAAGGTGCTGGCGCTGCAGGGACGCGCCACCGACATCGGGACCCGCATCGGCGAGGCGCGCGTGCCGCTGGCGGCGGCCGCGGAACGCGCGGTCACCCGCCTGCTTTACCGCGACAGTCCGCCGCTGTGGAGCGGCGAGTTCTGGGTGAGCCCGATCGCCAACTTCTCCGATGAAGCCCGGGACAGCCTGCAGAACCAGGCCAACACCCTGGCGGATTACCTGCGCACGCAGCAGGACGGCTTCATCCTGCACCTGATGTTCTTCGTTGCCGTCATGGCCATGTTCATCGCTGTCAGGAACCGGATGGATGCCGCCCCCATCAGCGAGGACGGCCCCGGCAGCCGCCAGATCTTCGACATGCCCATGGTCAGCGCGCTGCTGCTCGCCCTGCTGTGCAGCAGCTGGTTCTATCCGCGTCCGCCGCGCACGCTATGGCTGCTGATCGGGGTGCTCGTGGCCGGGCCCTTGCTGGTGTTTGCGCGGCGCGTGGTGGAAACGCGCATCTATCCGCTGCTGCTCGCGCTCGTTGCCTTTTACCTGGCCGACCGCTTGCGCGCGCTGTTCGCGCCCTTGCCCGGCGTACACCGGGTCCTGCTGCTGCTCGAAGTGCTCAGCCTGATCCTGTTCTTCCTCACCTGGCTGCGCCACCATCGCGGCGCGCCCCAGGAAGTCGCGCCGGAGCAGCGGCTGGCGTGGCGGCTCTCGCTGTTCGGCATACGCGGCGCCCTGCTGCTGGCACTGGTCGTGCTCGGCGCCGCGGCGGGCGGCTACACGCGTTTTGCAGACCTGCTGATGCGGGCGCTGCTCGCCAGCGGCTATACCGCGGTGGTGCTGTACGCGCTGACGCGCGAAGGCCTGGTGAAAGGGCTGCTGCATGTTCCGCCCATCTCCTTCCTGGCCGGGGTGCGGCGGCATCGCGCCACGATCGCACCGCGGCTCAACACCTGGCTGAAACGATTCGCCTTCCTGCTGTGGCTGTTGTTGAGCCTGCAGGCGCCGGGCTTCCTGCCGCAGCTGATGGCATTCCTGGCGTCGGCGTGGAACGCATCGTGGCAGATCGGCACGCTGAACATCTCGGTACGCGAAATCTGCCTGTTCTTCCTGATCCTGTGGACGACCTGGATGCTGTCGCGGCTGACGCGCTTCCTGCTGGAAGAGGAGATCTTCTCGCGGGTGCGGCTCGACCGCGGGCTGCCGTACGCGGTGTCGACCACCGTGCACTACATCATTCTGCTGTCCGGTTTCGTGCTGGCGCTGACGGCCGTCGGCGTCGACATGACCAAGTTCACGATCGTCGCCGGCGCGCTCACCGTCGGCGTGGGCTTCGGCCTGCAGAACATCGTGAACAATTTCGTGTCCGGGCTGATCGTGCTGTTCGAGCGTCCGGTCAAGGTCGGCGACACCATACAGATCGGCGACATGGTGGGGCGGGTGCAGCATATCGGCATCCGCGCGACCATCGTCCACAGCACCAGCGGTGCGGAAGTCATCATCCCGAACGGCAAGCTGATCGCCGACCAGCTTACCAACTGGACGCTGTCTAGCCAGCTGCGCCAGCTCGCGGTACCCGTCATCACCAAGCCCGATGTCAGCGTCGCGCAACTGAAGGGTTTGCTGCTCGATATTGCCGGCGGCAACCGGCAGGTGCTGGAGACGCCGGCGCCCGAGGTGCTCTTCCTGAAGCGTGGCGTCGACCTGTTCGAATTCGAGCTGCGGGTCTGGACCGGCGACCTTGATGCATGGCTGCAGGTACGCAGCGACCTGATCACCGCAATCAACGATGCATTGAGCAGCAGTGCACTGGCAGCGGCGGCGGCATTGCCGCAGGCGCCGCCGGAACAAGCGGGGCCGACCGCGCAACCGGGGCCGCCGCCGAACGGCTGAGTCGATGGCCGGATACCGGCGGGCACATGCAGGAGGCAGGCGCCGCAGGTGCGGTTGCTGTCCGCAACGGCGGCGTCCGTCTAGGGCGTCGCGCCGCCTGCCGATCCCGCCGAACCGGCAGTACCGGCCGTGCCGCCGGACGCACCCGACGGTCCGGCGGCGTCGATGCCGCCCGGCGCGCCGCTCTCGCCGGTCGAAGTGTCGTCGCCCTGCCTGCCTACGTGCCGTACCGTCACGCCATCCTGCAAGCCCTGCAGACGGCCGGCGCCTTCCGGACTGAGGCTGGTGCTGCCCGGCGCGTTGCGGTTGACGAGCTGGTCCGGCGTGACTTCGACAGCGTCGGCCGGATCGCCGGTAGACGAAGCCTCGGTGTCGGGATGCATGCGGTCGGCGAGCAGATTGGATCCGACGAAGCCGGTCGCGGTGCCGACCGCCGAGCCCGCACTCGCCGTGCCGGTCGGCGCAACCCGCGCCGTGCGGTCCGGCTCGGACGGCGAGGACAGTTGCTCCAGCACCTGGCCGACATGCTGCCGGCCGCCACTGCCGCCGATGTCGGTGGCGATGTCGCCGAGCGAGACGATGCCGACCAGACGCGGCGCGTCATCGTGCGACAGCACGGGGACGCGGCGGATCTGGGTATCGGCCATCTGCCGCATGACCTCGTCCACCGGCTGATCCTCGAAACACCAGCGCACGTCGGTGCTCATCACCGCGTCCACCGCCGCATCGTCCGGCGCGAGTCCCGCCGATACGCCGCGAACCGTGATGTCGCGGTCCGTGACCATGCCTACCAGGCGCTCGCCGTCGCACACCGGGAGGGCGCCGACATTCAGGTCGTCCATCAGTTGCGCCGCGCGGCGCAAGCTCTCGCGCGGCGACACGGACTGGACGTTGCGTGTCATGACTTGGGAAACCATCTGCATTGTCATCACCTTTCATTGCAAGAACAGGGCGTGGCCGTCGCATGGCGGCCGCGTGTCGTCGGCGCGCGCGCTGCGCAGGCAGCAGCGCCGCCAGTCGTGGTGGGATAGCGCGAGCGCTGCCTTAGTTCAAACCGCGCGGCACGGCTGGCATTCCTTATGCAATCCATCCGGACGTCGCCGTTCCGCCGCGTAAATGATTCCCGGCCGGCGGCGCTCAGGGTAGCGGCTTGCCCTGCATTGTTTCTACGAAAGGAAGCACCATGGACCTCAACGACAGGCTGCTCGGCGCGGTGATGCAATCGGATGCCGCGGCGATCGAAGCCTGCCTGGCGCAGGGCGCCGGCGTCAACGTCACCGACCTGGACGGCTGGACCGCGCTGCACTATGCGGCCGGACTGACGGATACCGGCATCAGCCGCATCCTCCTTGCCCGCGGGAGCGATGTGCTTGCGAAGGACAAATACGGGATGACGCCGCTGCATATCGCCGCGCTCGGCGGCAGCGGTGCGATGGTATCGCTCCTGCTCGATGCGGGCAGCGCTCCCGATGAGAAGGATCTCTACGGCGTCACGCCCTTGTCGCTCGCCGCCGGCAACGGGGCCGACGAGGTCGTATGGGAACTGCTCCGGGCGGGAAGCAGTGTAGATATTACCGATGACCTCGGCTATACGCCGATGCATTGGGCTGCCAGCAACAGGAAGACGGAGGCCCTCAGGCTGTTGCTGCAGGCAGGCGCCTCGGTGCTCGCGCAGGACAGCGACGGCGCCACGCCGCTGCACCTCGCCACCTTTGCAGGCCATGCCGATGTGGCCAACCTGTTGCTGTCCGCCGGTTGCGTCGTCGATGCCCGGGACCGCGAGGGACGCACCGCGCTGCATGTTGCGGCGCAGGAAGGGCGCGGATTCCTGGTGACGATGCTGGTCGCGGCCGGCGCCGACCCCAACGGGCGCGACCATCACGGCGACACGCCGCACGACCTCGCCACTGCACAGCATCATGAGACGGTGGTGCGGCTGCTGGCGGATGCCGGCCGCAAGAGAGGCGGCCAGCAGGGCGATGCGCCGGCCTACGGCCCGCCGCGTGCCGTGGCGGGCAAAACCCGGCAGGGAAAGAACTGGAGATAGGCCTGGGTCAGGCCCCGCCGACAAACTGGCGGTAGCCTCGTGCGCGCAGTGCGCAGGCGGGACATTTTCCGCACCCATGTCCCCAGTCGTGCAGCGCCCCGCGCTCGCCGAGGTAGCAGGTGTGGGTGTCGGTCCGGATCAGGTCCACCAGCGGCGCGCCGCCGAGCTCCCGTGCCAGCCCCCATGTCGCCGCCTTGTCGATCCACATCAGCGGCGTCTCCAGCTTCAGGCGCGATGCCATGCCGAGATTGAGCGTTACCTGCAGGGCCTTCATCGTGTCGTCCCGGCAGTCCGGATACCCGGAGAAATCGGTTTCGCACATGCCGCCCACCAGCACATCCAGCCCGCGCCGGTAGGCGAGCGCCGCGGCCACCGTCATGAACAGCAGGTTGCGGCCGGGGACGAAGGTGTTGGGCAGGCCGTTCGCCTGCATGGCGATCTCGGTATCGCTGGTCAGGGCCGTGTCCGAGATGGCCCCGATCACGCCGAGGTCGACAACATGGTCTTCGCCGAGCCGCCGGTCCCATTCGGCGGACAGCAGGCGCAGCTTCTGCAGCAGCGCGGGACGCACCTGCATCTCGACCGCGTGGCGTTGTCCGTAGTCGAAGCCAATGGTCTCCACGCGGGCATGGCGTGACAGCGCCCAGGCGAGGCAGGTGGTGGAATCCTGGCCGCCGCTGAAGAGCACCAGCGCGCCGTTGTTGATGGTCATGTCGGACACCGTGTATCGGAAAAAGCCGGATTCTAGCGCTTCACCTGCTGCAGCGTCTGCTCGATGTAGTCGCCGTCATCCTCGCTGTAGCGGAGCTGTACCGGGTACCACTCCATGGATGGCGCCAGCCACAGGTCGAGCTGCTGCTCCTTCGAATCCGCCGGGGGCGTGCGCACGATATGCAGCGTATTCAGCTCGCCGGCGCCGGTGCTGATCTTCTCCTGGCCGATCGCCTTGAAGGTCCAGCGGTCGACGTCGCGGCGGCCGGCGACGTCGAAAGTCCACTGCGCGCCGGTTTTCGCCTTCGACGGCGCGGCGCGCGCCACCGAGATCAGCTGCCACAGCACGCTGCCGCGGTCCTGCTCGCCGCCCCTGATCGGTGCCGTCTCGCCGGATTCGTTGAAGCGAATGGTCTTGCCGGCGCGGTCGAAGGTGGTGGTGGTGGCGTCGCGCCGCATCCGCTTCTCCTGGAAGGCCGCGGGGGCCAGGCCGTAGGCGTCGATCGTGCCTTCGCTGCGGGTGTCGAGGATCTTGCCCAGCAAGGCCGCCCTGACCTGGTTGGTGGTGCTGAAACTGCCGGCGGAAGCCGTCCATTTCGTCACTGCCTCGCCCTCCAGCGAAAGGCCCTTCTGCTTCGCCTTGATGGCGTAGCGCAGTTCGACGGGCGGTGGCGGATTGAGCTTCTGGCGGACGGCGGCGGGCTTGGCCGCCGGCGCAGAGGTTGCCGCCTGGGCGGCGCCGAAGATGGTTATGCCGGCCAGCACGGCCGGCAGCGTGGTATGAAGGATGCGCATCATGGATTCGGGCGCGGTGCGCCGGGCGTCAGTTCGGTCAGGGACATGTCGAGGAATTCTCCGTTTGCATAATTATGGCGCACCCGCACCGGATACCATTCGAGCTGCGGTGCCAGCCAGATGTCGATGCCCTGGTCGCGGCGGCCGCGCGGCTCGCGCTGCAGGTGCCACGCACTGTAGCTGCCGTGCGGCGTCTCCACCTGCTCGATGCCGAGGACGCGGATCCGCCAGCGGTCCGCATTGCGCGCGCCGGCCACCACGATGTCGAGTTCGCCGCCGGATGCGAAGCGGTTCGGGTCGCCGCGGCCGAGTGCAGCCAGTTGCCAGGAGATGCTGGCACGATCCTGCGCGGCCTCATCCAGCGGGTGGGAAGCCGCGGACGCGGAGAAGCCGATCCTGCCGCCTTGCCTGTCGAAGGTGGTGACGGCTGTTTCCCGTCGCCACGGTTTCTCCGTGTAAAACTCGGGCGCAATGCCCGACGGGTTGATTATGCCCGTGCTCCGGAAGTTCAACACCGTGATCCGGAACAGGACGGTAATGCTCGCCTCGCCGTCGATGCGGTAGCGGCCATCCTCTGCCTGCCACTCGAAGCGCCCGGTGCCGTGCCAGTTCTGGCCGTCGCGCAAGGCGGTCACCGCATATTCCAGCGCGGCGGACGGCGGCGGGTCGGCAGGCCAGGGGCTGGCCGCCGCCGCTTCTTCCTCGGCCGGTGCCGCCGGCATTGCACTTTCCGGCGGCGACGAGCCGGTTCGCCCCGGGTCGGACGTGGCCGGCTCCTGCGCGGGGGTCGCGTCCGCCGCCGACGTTGCTGCCGTTGCTGCCGCGGCAGGGGCGGCTGGCGCCGGGGGCTGCGGCTTCGGCCTGGGCCGGGGCTTTGGCTTCGGCTGCGTTGCCGCCGGTGCGGCCTTCGGCGGTGGCGCTGGTGGCGGCGGCGCCAACAGCGCCACGCTGACCGGCGGCGATTCGGGAGCCGATTCATTCATCGGCAGCCCAAGATGGCCGCTTGCCCAGCCGATGGCGAGCAAGTGCGTGAAGACGGACAACGCGAGGATGAGCAGCCAGCGCCAGGAGCGGCGATGCGGCCGGGGATGCATGACGGACATGCCGCTAGTGTAGCAATCCGCGGCGCGGCGCGGCGCGCCGCAGCATCCTTGCGCTGGCGCACATGACAGCCCCTGGCGCCCGGCGCATACTGCGGTTTTCACCGCTCCGGCCGCGGAGCGGACAATCCCGCCAGAGGAGCATGATGATGACAAACCCGAACATGCCGAATATGCCGCACATCCCGGGGATGGACGCCATGGCCGATTCCCTCGAATTCGTGAAGAAGCTGTGGGGCAGCATGGGGATTCCCGGCGTCGGCGGAGCCGGGACCGGGACGCCCGGCATGTCGGGCATTCCCGGCATGAACATTCCCGGCATCGTGATGCCGACGCTTTCCGTGGAGGAGATCAACAAGAAGATCGCCGACCTGAAGGCGGTCGAATCCTGGCTCAACCTCAACATGGGCATGCTGCGCAGTACCATCCAGGCGCTGGAAGTGCAGGCGGCGACCATCAGTACCCTGCAATCCATGGGCGAGACCTTTGCCGCGGGCATGAATGCCGGGTTCAAGGACGGCGGGTTTGCCGGGGCAGCCGCCGCGGGGTCCGCCGGCGGCGCAGCCGGCGACGGCGCGCGCGGCGACGGCGCAGCCACCGGCAACGGGAATGCGGAAGGCGCTCCCCGGCCGACCAGCAAGGACCAGAGCGACGCCGCCGCGCTGACCGCGCCGCTGGTCAATGCCGCCGCCTGGTGGAACATGCTGCAGGACCAGTTCAAGCAGGCAGTGGATACGGCAATGGCGGAAAACGCACCGGCAACGACGCCGGCAACGGAGAAGCCGGAGGCCGCCAGAACGGCCGCGAAGGGGCGGTCGAAGGCAAGGAACGGCGAGTCGGCGCCGCCCAAGGCCCCGAAGTAGTTCAGGCCCGGGTGCCCGGCACCCGTCCCGACAGTGCGGCGACGGCCGCGTTGTCGGTCGGGAAGAAGCGTTCCGGCCCCAGCGCCGCGACAAAACCCGCCTTTTCCAGCATCTCCGTGACCTGTTTCTTCACCGCCGACAGGTAGAGTTCGATGCCCTCGGCCTCGAGTGAGGCCTTCAGCTGGGCCAGGGCATCGGTGCCGGTGGTGTCGATGTCGTTGATGCCGCTCGCGCACAGCAGCACCCGGCGGACATGGGGTGCTTCCCGGGAGCGGTCATTGATGAAGCGCTGCAGCGCTGCGGACGTCAGGAAATTCAGCGCCGCGTCGATGCGCACTGCAAGCAGGTCCGGCGCCAGCGGCGGCAACTGAAAGCGGGCGCGGTCGCGCAGCGTGCCGTCCCCGTGCAGGCTGACCTCGATGATGCGCGGCGCGGTGCGGCGGTACAGAAAGGCGCCCATGGTCAGGCCGACGCCGGCCACCACGCCCCAGTGCAGGCGCGGAATCGAGGACAGCGTCACCGCGAACGTGACCACCGCGATGACGCCATCCAGCCGCGACACCTTGAAGATGCGGCGCACCGCGCGGAAGTCGAGCAGCGAGAACACCGGCATCATGATCATCGCGGCCAGCACCGCCCTTGGCAGGTGGCGGATCAGGTCGGTCAGGAACAGCAGGCTGAACAGCACGCACAGCGTCGCCACCAGCGTGGCCCACGCGCTCTGCGCGCCGGCATACAGGTTGAGCGCCGAACGCGAGAACGAGCCGCTGACCGGAAAGGCGCCGGTGAACCCGCTCGCCACCTTCGCCATTCCCTGGCCGAGCAGCTCCTGGTTCTCGTCCCAGCGCTCGTTGCGCTTGCGGCTGAGCGCCTTGCAGCTCGACATCGCCTCCGTGAAGCTGATCAGCGCCAGCACCAGCGCCGCAGGCCACAGCTCCTGGTGGCTCGCAAGGGGGATCGCGGGCGGCCAGTGCAGCGAAGGCAGGCCTGCCGGGATCGCGCCGACCACGGCGCCGCCCATGCCGGCGTAGTCGATGGCGATGCTGGCTGCAATTCCCAGCGCACTGACCGCCAGCATCCCCGGGAAGGCCGGCAGCAGTCGCTTGAACGCGTACAGCAGCAGCAACGCGCCGAGGCCAAAGCCTGTGCTCAACAGTACATGCGGCGCAGCGCCGGCCAGAGCCGCGGACAGCGTCCCGAGCGTATTGGCCCCTTCCAGGCCGGTCAGTGCCGGCAGTTGCGACAGGATGATGATGATGGCGGCCGCGTTGATGAATCCGGTCATGACGGGCTGCGACACCAGGTTGGCGATACGCCCGAGCCGGAAGGCGCCGAGCGCGAACTGGATCAGTCCCGAGTACAGCGACAGCCAGATCGCGAGCGCGACCCAGGACGCGCTGCCGGGGGCGGCCATCGACGCGAGCGAACCGTAGGTGAGCAGGCTGGTCAGCGCGACCGGGCCAACCGCTAGCAACGGCGCGGAGCCCCACAGGATGCCGATGACCGCCGGCAGCAGGGCGGCGTACAGGCCGGTCTCCGGCGGCATCCCCGCGAGCGCCGCATAGGCGACGGCCTGCGGTATCAGAACCAGGCCGACCGTGATGCCCGCCCAGAGATCCTGGAGGAGGGACGCGCGGGTAGGCCTAGGCCAGCCGAGGAAGGGAAGCAGGGGTCGGATGCGCTGGAGGAGTTTCATGCCGTTCGATCATCGCCGCGGTATTCCCTGGCGGCACTCATACCGGAACGATACGGCAGTTCGGCAATAATTGCTCGGCCGGCCTCAAAACGACGAGGCCCGCGCTGTCAGAGCGCGGGCCTGTCGGGTCTCCTCACCATCCTCGAGAATGGATTCTTTATCAACACACGGCGTGAAGGGGCCGTGGCTGGAGTCTACAAGCCGATACTTAGCGGAATCTTAAGACGGGGTGCCATGCTGCTTGCCCTTGCCGCGCAGGCGTGCCTACAATCCGTCGCTCTCCCTGATCTTCGTCGCCCCAACCGGCGCTCCCCCCGATGAAAGTACTCCTGGTCGAAGACGACACCATGATCGGCGAAAACATCCAGATCGCGCTCGAGGGCGAAGGCATCCTTGCCGAATGGGTGCGTGACGGCGCCGCAGCCGAAGCGGCGCTGGCCGCCAATGCCTATGACGCGATGCTGCTCGACCTCGGCCTGCCGCGCAAGGACGGCATCGACGTGCTGCGCGGCCTGCGCGCACGCGGCAACAACATGCCGGTGCTGGTCATTACCGCCCGCGACACCATCGCCCAGCGGGTGCAGGGCCTCAACAGCGGCGCCGACGACTATCTGGTCAAGCCCTTCGACCTGGAAGAGCTGATCGCCCGCCTGAATGCCCTGGTGCGCCGCGCGCGCGGCGCGGTGGAGCCCGTCTACCGCAACGGCGAGGTGGAGGTCAACACCGCAACCCGCCAGGTCATGGCCGGCGACAGGCAAGTCATCCTGTCATCGCGCGAATGGACCATCCTCGACGCGCTGGTCACCCGACCGGGCGCGATCCTTTCGCGCGCCCAGCTGGAGGAGCGCCTGTACGGCTGGTCCGGCGACGTCGAGAGCAACGCCGTCGAGGTCTATATCCACGGGCTGCGCAAGAAGCTCGGCCAGCAGTTCATCATCAATGTGCGCGGCCTCGGCTACATGGTCGAGAAGACCGCATGATGCGCTCGCTCCGCATCCGCCTGATCCTGCTGCTCGGGATCGCGATCGCCGGCGCGACGCTGCTGCAGTTCGCGGTGACCTTCAACACCTCGATGAAGAAGGCCGACACGCTGTTCGATTACCACATGCAGCAGATGGCGATGGCCCTGCAGGACAGCAATTTCGAGCAACCCGACTGGTACACCACGCAGAAGGAAGATGAGATCAACTTCGACTTCGTGATCCAGGTCTGGACCGACGACGGCGTGCGCGTCTACCAGTCGCGCCCCTATCGCTCGCTGCCGGAGCAGGGCATCCTCGGCTACTCCACCGTCACCCTCGACAACGGCGACTGGCGCATCTACTCCGTGCACACCGACACCCGCGTGATCCAGGTCGCGCAGAAGATGGACAGCCGTCGCGACCGCTCGATCGACCTGACGCTGCAGTCGGTATGGCCGATCATCCCGGTGTCGCTGCTGCTGCTGGCTGCCGCCTGGTGGGTGGTGACCTCGGCGCTGGCGCCCCTCAACCGTATCGGCAACGACCTCGCGCGGCGCGACGCCGGTTCGCTGGCGCCGGTGTCCGATGCCGGCGTGCCCAAGGAAGTCTCGCGGCTGGTGGCCGAACTCAATTCCCTGCTGGTGCGGGTCGATGGCGCGCTGCAGTCGCAGCAGCGCTTCGTCGCCGACGCCGCCCACGAACTGCGCTCGCCGCTCACCGCGCTCAAGCTGCAAGTGCAGACCCTTGCCCGCGCGCGCGACGACGCGGCGCGCGGCCACGGCATCAGCCGCCTCCTGGCCGGCGTCGACCGCGCATCGCGGCTGGTCGAGCAGTTGCTGTCGCTCGCGCGCGAAGATCCGCTGGCCCACGAGAGCGGCCCGGTCGAAGTCGACCTCTCGGCCTGCCTCGATGCGGCGGTGGCGGACGTCGCCGTGCTGGCCTCCGCCCGCGCCATCTCGCTGCAGCGCACGCCGTCGGGACCGGCGGTCGTCAACGGCGACGGCGAAAGCCTCCGCATCATGTGCCGCAACCTGCTCGACAACGCGGTGCGGTACACCCCGGAGGGCGGCACCGTGCGTGCCGATCTCGTCGCGGGCGCCGACGGCGCGGAACTGCGCGTGGCGGATTCCGGCCCCGGCATCAGTGAGCAGGACCGGGGCCGGGTGTTCGACCGCTTCTACCGGCTGCCCGGCACGAGTGCCGGCGGCAGCGGCCTCGGACTGGCGATCGTGCGGGCCATCGCCGATCGGCACGGCGCCGACATCCAGCTCGGCCAAAGCGATCTGGGCGGCCTGCTGGTCGCACTGCGCATGCCGCTTTCCCATCCAGGCCCGCGCATCGAGGAGGCGGCAGCGGCGGATGCCTGAGCCCTTCCCGACCTTAAGTTTCCCTTAAGCATACTGGTGCAAGATACGTCGCATGCACGGCAAGCGCCGTGCGGCAGCCACCCGTTGGCGTGCCATGCCGTACATCGGCCTGCCGGCGCAGGCAAGTGGGGTTCCGTCCGTATCGGGGCCGCACGCAAAGAGCAACGACGTTGCACAACAGAGGAAGGCATTGCGCCTTTTTAAGCCCCCCTTCAGCAAGGGGGATTTTTTTGCCGGCGATGCCCTTTGACGGATGCCGCGCGCCGCCGCTTGGCGAGAGCGTTCCAGGACCCGGAGCTTTGGCAGTATCGAAAGACACGTGCAGCGGACCCGCGTCCGCCAGGTGCCCGCAGACCCGCATTCATTCGCACCGGCGCCATGGCGCGCCTTGACGCGCTGCCGGAAGACATGCGCGGTTTCGTCCTTGACAACGTGCCGTCGGTGCCGTTCCTCGAAGCGCTGCTGCTGGTGCGGCGAACGGTAACCCGCATGGAACGCGCGGCGCCTGGCACATCGGCTGTACATCAACGACATGGCGGCCGCGGCCCTGCTGAAGCAACTGCAGCAGGCAGGCCTCCTCGCCAGCGCCGGTGAAGGCCAGGGCAATTTCGTCTTTGCGCCGGCCCCGCCCGGGCTCGAGGACCCGGTAACCCGCCTGTCCGAGGTCCATCGCTTCCGTCTGGTCTAGATCACCAGGCTGATCCATGAAGCCGGCGCGCTGCGCGCCGCGCAGGACGCGGCAAGGCTTCCACCCGGGGACGGCTGAACCTCCCCGTCCCCGGCGCGATACTGCGCTTTCGCAATGCCCCCGTTTGCGCCGCGTCAGACAATGCGCGGTTGCAGTGAAGGCACGAGATGAACAAGAAGGGAGAAATGCATGACCGAAATCATTCTGTCGGCGGCCGACCTGGTCTGGCCGCTGGCATTCGCACTCGCATGGGTGCTCGGCGAGCTGGGCCACCGCTTCACCGGCCTGCCCAGGGTGAGCGTCTACGCGCTCACCGGCTTTCTGCTGTCCTTCTGGCAGACCGGCTTCCTGCCCCGGATTTCCGACAGCGCGATGCTGCTGCTGGCGAATATCGCGTTCGGCCTGATCCTCTTCGAGTTCGGCTACCGGATCAACCTGCGCTGGCTGCGCACCAACTTGTGGATCGGCGTCAGCGGCGTGGTCGAGGCCGCGCTGACCTTCGCCCTGGTCTACTTTGTCGCGCATGCGCTTGGCATGCCCGGACTGCAGGCGATGCTGCTGGCCGCATTGGCGATTCCGACCTCGCCCGCCGAACTGATGCGGGTCGTGAATGAGCGCCGCAGTTCGGGGCAGGTGACGGAACGGGCGCTGCACCTGAGTGCGCTCAACTGCTTCCTCGCCGTCTTCGCCTTCAACCTCGTCGTGGGCCTGTGGACCTTCGAAAGTTCCGGCAGCGCATGGGGCGCCGTCTCCAACAGCCTGCTCGTGCTGCTGGTATCGGGCGCGCTCGGCGCCGTCGTCGGCCTCGCCGTGCCCGGACTGCTGCGCAAGCTCGGGACCCTCGGCGCCGACGCCACGCTGGTGTTCGCGCTGGCAGTGATCCTGCTGGCGGCGCTGGCGCAGACGCTCAAGGTTTCGCCGATGCTGGCCGCGCTCACCTGCGGCTGCGTGGCGCGGCACCGGCGCGTCACGCTCAACCAGACGCAGCGCAATTTCGGTGTGCTCGGCGACCTGCTGACGGTCCTGCTGTTCGTGGTGATCGGCGCCGGCCTGTCCTGGGCCCGCGTCTACAACGGCCTGGCCATCGGCCTGGCGCTGCTTGCCGCGCGCTTTGCCGGCAAGCTGATCGGCACCACCATCTTCGCCCACGCCAGCGGTACCTCGTGGCGCAAGGGGGTCCTGAGCGGGATCGCCTTGTCGCCGATGTCGGTACTGGTGGTCCTGCTGCTGCTGCAGACGAGGCAGATGGGTGTCGATCTGCTCGACCAGCTGGCGCCCCTGAGCACCGCGGCGCTGTTCCTGGCGATTGGCGGCCCCATCCTGGCGCAGTGGGCGCTGCGCCTTGCACACGAGACTTCCGACGACGAGGAGCAATAAGCGATGCCGCTCGAAACATTCAAGACATCCAATCCGCTGACGCTGGGCGTGGAGCTGGAGCTGCAGCTGGTCAGCCTGAGCGACTTCGACCTGATCGATGCCAGCCCCGACATGCTGGACCTGCTCGGTCGGCGCAAATTTCCCGGCAATGTCGTTCCGGAGATTACTGAAAGCATGATCGAAATCTCGACCGACGTGCATACCGGCCATCGCGGGCTGCTGGAGCAACTGCACGAGATCCGGGACGCGCTGGTGCGCGCCGGCGACACGCTCAATGTCGGGGTGTGCGGCGGCGGCACGCATCCGTTCCAGAAGTGGGCGGAGCGGAAGATCTTCTCCAAGCCGCGCTTCAAGCAGGTCTCCAGCCTGTACGGCTATCTTGCCAAGCAGTTCACCATCTTCGGCCAGCATGTGCATGTCGGTTGCAGCAGCGGCGACGACGCGCTGTACCTGCTGCATTCGCTCAACCGCTACATCCCGCACTTCATTGCGCTGTCGGCGTCCTCGCCGTACTCGCAGGGCAGCGACACGTTGTTCAATTCGGCGCGCCTCAATTCGGTGTTTGCGTTTCCGCTCAGCGGCCGTGCCCCTTTTCTCCTGTCGTGGGACGACTTCCGCCACGACTACTTCGCCCGCATGGAGGAGACCGGCATCGTCAGCAGCATGAAGGACTTCTACTGGGATATCCGGCCCAAGCCGGAATTCGGCACCATCGAACTCCGGGTCTGCGACACGCCGCTCACGGTCGACCGCGCCGCAGCGCTGGCGTGCTATCTCCAGGCCCTGTGCAGCCACCTGCTGGAAAGGTCGGAGCCGCCGCCGGAAGAAGACGACTATCTGGTCTACAACTACAACCGTTTCCAGGCCTGCCGTTTCGGTCTCGACGGCACCCTGGTCCACCCGCAGTCGCATGAAAGCCTGTCGATCCGGGAAGACATCCTGGCAACATTGCGCAAGCTGGAACCGCACGCCGAGAAGCTCGGCAGCACCGCGGCCCTCGAGCACCTCTACCAGGTCAGCCACAGCGGCAGCGATGCCCATTTCCTGCGCCAGGAGCGCATGAACAGCGGCAGCACCGAGGGCATGGTCGACGCAGCCCTGCAGCGCTTCCGCATGTAAGACCCCGGTTCGCGGCACTTGTCGCGCCGGCCGCGGTCATACGTCCTGCAACGCCCGGGCAGTGGGCGGATCGTTGGATTGCCGGCCCGAAAACATGCGGGACCGCCGGGGAAAAATGGCAAAAACACATTCTGCGGCCTGAATCGCCGCTCCATTTTCGCCGGGAGGCGGTCGCCCGCCCCGGCCTCGTCTGCTTTTCTTGGTAGAATCAAACACTTAACCCATACATGAAGGTGCGTAATGCTGTACCCAGAATTATTCAAATCGCTCGAACAGGTTCGCTGGAACATGGAAACGGATATTCCCTGGGATAAGTTCGACGCTTCCAAGCTGTCGGACGAGCAAGCGCAGACCATCCGGATGAATGCAATCACCGAGTGGTCGGCACTGCCGGCAACCGAAATGTTCCTCCGCGATAATCGCGGCGACAGCGACTTTTCCGCATTCATGTCGGTCTGGTTTTTCGAGGAGCAGAAGCACTCCCTCGTGCTGATGGAATATCTCCGCCGCTTCCGCCCGGACCTGGTGCCCACCGAGGAGGAGTTGCACAACGTGCGCTTCGAATTCGACCCCGCGCCGCCGCTGGAAACGCTGATGCTGCACTTCTGCGGCGAGATCCGCCTCAACCACTGGTACCGCTGCGCATCGGACTGGCATACGGAGCCGGTGATCAAGCACATCTACAAGATCATCAGCCAGGATGAGGCACGCCACGGCGGCGCCTACCTGCGCTACATGAAGAAGGCGCTGAATGAAGCCGGCGACGCAGCGCGCGCGGCTTTCGCGAAGATCGGCGTGCTGATGGCGTCCGCACGCCGCACCGAAAAGCCGCTGCACCCGACCAATCTGCACGTCAACCAGGCGCTTTTCCCCAACGACACCGTGCAGAGCCGCCTGCCCGACCCGAACTGGCTGGAGCGCTGGCTCGACGGCCAGATCAAGTTCGATGGCGAATGGGAACGGAAGGTCGTGGAACGGATCCTGCACAACATGTCGCTGCTGTTCGAGCGCACCTTCGAATCGGTGCAGGACCTCAATCGCTATCGCAAGGAAATCACGAACCGCCTCGGACAGAGCGGGGCGAAGCCCGCGGCGGCCTGAGGTCGCGCAGGGGGCCGCTTCCGGCGAAGCGCTACACTAGAGGCCGCAGGCATTCCGCCTGCGGCCTTTTTCATTTGCCATGCCCGAATTCGAAAAGAAGATCTGTCCCCGCCCGGCGCTCGCCGAGCGCATCGCCGGCCTGCCCCGGCCGGTGGTACTCACCAACGGCGTGTTCGACATCCTGCACCGCGGCCACGTGACCTACCTCGCCCAGGCGCGCGCGCTTGGCGCCTCCCTGGTCGTGGCGGTGAATACCGATGCGTCGGTGCGCCGCCTCGGCAAGGGTGACGACCGGCCGGTCAACGCTTGCGAAGACCGGATGGCAATCCTTGCCGCGCTGGAGTCGGTCAGCCTGGTGGTGCCGTTCGGGGAAGACACGGCGCTGGAGGTGGTGCAGGAGGCCCGACCCGAGATCTATGTGAAGGGCGGCGACTACGACATGGCGGCGATCCCGGAAGGGCAGGCCGTCAACGCCTACGGCGGACGAGCGGTGGCCATCGCCTTCGAGCATGACCGTTCGACCAGCAAGCTGCTGTCGAGGGTGCGCAAGCAATGAGCAGCTTTCCCAACCTGGTTCCGCTGGCGGAGCTGACGCGCGGCGGCCACGCCGAATCCGTGCATTTCGGCGCCGTCGCCGTGGTCGACACCGCTGGTCGTGTGCTCTACAGCGCGGGCGATCCGGATTTCCCGACCTTTACCCGGTCGACGATCAAGCCGTTCCAGGCGCTGCCCCTGCTGCGCGGCGACGGCCATGAAAGATTCGGCTACGGCAGCCGTGAACTGGCGCTGCTGTGCGCCAGCCACTCCGGCGAAGACATGCATACGGCGGTAGTGCAGGGCATGCTCGACAAGTCGGGCTGCGACGAAGGCCACCTGCGCTGCGGCTGCCATCTCCCGATGCGTTACGCGGGAACGGACCAGTTGCCTCCCGCTGGCGTGTCGTTCAACCAGTTGCACAACAACTGCAGCGGCAAGCACGCCGGCTTTCTCGCCTATTGCGTGCAGCACGGATTGCCGCTGGAGCATTACCTGGATTCGGGACACCCTTTGCAGCAGGCAGTGCGCAACCATGTCGCCGCCGCTGCCGGGCTGCCGCCGGAGGCGCTCGACCAGGGGATCGACGGTTGCTCGGCGCCGAATTTCGCCATGCCGCTGTCACGCCTGGCACACGCCTATGCGCGGCTGGCCCAGGGAGCCCGGGATCCGGAGTTCGGCAGTCTCTACGCCCTCCTGTTCGACGCGATGACGACGCATCCGGAACTGGTCTCGGGTACCGGCCGCAGCGACCTCGCGTTCATGCGCAGCGCCCCGGGAGACTGGGTCGCGAAAGTAGGCGCCGAGGCGGTACAGGTCATCGGCGTGCGCTCCGCAGGCCTGGGCATCGCTGTCAAGGTGGTCGACGGCAGCAACCGGGCCTTGTACCCGGCCGTGATCGCCGTGCTGCAGCAGATTGGCCTGCTCGCGGATACCGCGGCCTCGCCCCTGTCGGAATGGGAGCGGCCGCAGATGCAGAGCTTCCGCGGCGTCAACACCGGCGAGATACGCGCTGCGCTGCAGCTGCGCAAGCATTGACCAGGAGGCAGGATGAAGAACAGACCGAAACCGGTGCTGGCGGGCGCTGTTTTTTCCACACTCGCACTGCTGTTCGCTGCAGCAGCGCCGTCGGTGGCGGCCGAGAGTCCCTATGCGGGGCAGGAGCAGCGCGCGATCAAGGCATTGTCGCAGCAGGAAATCGACGACTACCTGCAAGGGCGCGGAATGGGAACATCGAAGGCCGCCGAGCTGAACCGCTACCCGGGGCCGCGTCATGTGCTGGACCATGCCCGGCAGCTGGAGCTGACGCCGGCGCAGGCCGCCGGCGCGCAACAACTGTATGACACGATGGCGAGCGAGGCCGCGGGCATCGGCCGGCGCATCGTCGACAAGGAGGCGGCGCTGGAGGCGCTGTATGCGGGCGGACGGGCGGACGGGCAATCCACCCGTGCGCTGGTGCGCGAAATCGCGTCGCTACAGGCGGACTTCCGCATCGTCCATCTGGACGCGCACCTGGCGATGCGCGCGCTCCTCACGCCGGCGCAGATCGCTCGCTACGATGCACTGCGCGGCTATGGGGGCGGGCAGCCGCAGCAACGTGGCGCGGCCGACGCCACGCCCGCCGGCCATGGCGGCCATCGGGCTCACAGCGGCGGCCATCACGGCCGCTGAAAGCGTCCAAGGGGCTGCCGGATCCGTCAGTGACCGTGCTGATGCCCGCCTGCGGCGGCCTTGTCCTGCACGCTGGCCTCGACGGCAAGCTTGCCGGCCTTCTCGAAGTGCAGCGTCAGCGGAAACCGCTCGCCGGCCTTCAGCGGCTGCCGCAGGCCCATCAGCATCAGGTGATAGCCGTCGCCTGGCTTCATCTCCACCCTGGCCGATGGTTGCAGTTCGATGCCAGGGACTTCGCGCATTCTCATCACGTTGCCTTCCATTGACATCGTGTGGATCTCCACCGATTTCGCCACCGGTGTGGATGCACCCACCAGCTTGTCGGCGCGCTTGCCGCCGTTCTCCAGGGTCAGGTAGGCGCTACCGGCCGGCTGGCCGGGCACGGTCGCCCGTGCGTACGCCTGGCTGACCCGCAGGTCCTGCGCCTGCACGCAGGCGGCGGCGCCGAGCGCGGCGATGAAGGTGATGAGCGGGCGAATCTGCATGTTGTCTTCCTTTGGTGAATTGGGCTGGTCAGCTGCCGCCGGCGAAGCCATTCTGGCGCCAGGCTTCATACACGACGACGGCGACCGTGTTGGACAGGTTCAGGCTGCGGTTCTCGGGACGCATCGGCAGGCGGATCCGTTGCGCCGCCGGAAAAGCGTCGCGCAGCTCGGGCGCGAGGCCGCGCGTTTCGGAACCGAACACAAAGAAATCTCCCGGCCGGAAGCCGACACCTGCAAACGGCGTCGCGCCGTGCGTCGTGAGCGCGAACATGCGCGCGGGATCGGGATTTTCCGACTGCAGGAAAGCCTCCCAGCCGGAGTGGACCTTCATCGTCGCGTAGTCATGGTAGTCGAGTCCGGCACGCCGCATCTTTGCATCATCGAGCGGAAAGCCCAGCGGCTCGACCAGGTGCAGGCGGGCGCCGGTATTTGCGCAGAGGCGGATCACATTGCCGGTATTCGGCGGAATTTCAGGTTCGACAAGCACCACGTTAAACAATCACCACTCCTTCAATCAACGGTACGGGCGAAGACGAGCGCAGTCACGCGCGCGGCACCGAAGCGCTTGAGTGCGCGCGCCGCCTCGCTCAGCGTTTCCCCCGTGGTCATCACGTCGTCCACGACGGCGACATGTGCGCCGTGTACCTGCCGCAGGTGCGACGGCGCAACAGTGAACGCCCGTCGCATGTTCCTGCGCCGCTCGTCCGGGTGCAACAGCGCCTGCGGCAGGGTGTCGCGGCGCCGTTCCAGCAGCCGCAGGTCGAGCGGCAGCTGCAGCAGCTGCGCCAGCGGCCGGGCGATTTCCGCGGCCTGGTTGAAGCCGCGCTCCGCTAGCCGGGCACTCCCCAGGGGCACCGCGGTGAGCAGTGACGGCCGCGCCACCTGCGCCGCCTGGCACGCCGCATGCAGTTTCTGCGCAAGCAGCGCCGCGAGCGGCAGCCTGCCGCCGAACTTCAGGCCCAGCACCAGCTGCTCCAGCGGCTGGACGTAGTCGACTGCCGCCACCGCGGCGTCGAAGGCGGGCGGACGTTGCAGGCAGGCGCCGCAGATATGCACTGCCGATGCATCGGCCGGCAGCGGAATCGCGCACATCCGGCAGCGCCCGATGCGGGCAGTGAAGAACTGGCGGTTGCAGCCGTCGCACACGATGTCGCCGCTCTCGCCGCCGCATAGTGCGCAGGCGCACGGGATCAGCGCACGCACAATGCCGGACAGGCGTTGCGATCGGTGTAGGGCTTTCGTCAACATGGGAGCAGGGCGGATGCCAAGCGTGTAAACTCCGCCATTATCTCATTGCATCGCGCCTTCACTTGTCTTCCTCACCCAATGACCAAAGCGCAAGCGGTCCGATCGATCTCGGGCTCGTGCGTCGGCTGTTCCAGTCACCCCGCCATTTCGCCGATTCGGATTTCCTGCGGCGGGAGATCGCGTCGCGCATGCACGAGCGCCTTGCGTTGATCAGGATCGCGCCGCGGCGGGTGCTGGATATCGGCTGTGGCGACGGCCCGGACCTCGGACGCCTGCAGGAGCAATACCCGCGAGCCGAAGTGCTCGGACTCGACGCTTCGGAGCGGCTGCTGCGTGAGGCACGAAGCCGTCACCAGGCCGCAAGCTCCGCCGTGGGCCGCCTGCTCGGTCGATGGTTGCGCCAGGGCACCCCGCACTTGGGACCTGCCGGCCTGGTCTGCGCGGATCTGGCACAGCTTCCGCTGCAGACCGCCGCCGTCGACCTGGCCTGGTCCAATCTGGCGTTGCACTGGCATCCGCAACCCGATCGCGTGTTCGCCGAATGGCGACGCATCCTGGCGGTCGACGGGCTGCTCATGTTCTCCTGTTTCGGGCCGGACACCTTCAAGGAAGTGCGCGCCGCGTTCGCCGAGGCCGACCGCGATGCGCATACGCTGGCCTTTGTCGACATGCACGACTTCGGCGACATGCTGGTGAATGCCGGCTTTTCCACGCCGGTGATGGACATGGAAACCATCACGGTGACTTACGAGGACGTCGACAAGCTGATGCGCGATGTCCGGGCATGGGGCGGCAATCCGCTGCTGACGCGGCGCCGCGCGCTGCTCGGACGCGCCGCATGGCAGCGCGCGCGGCAGGCGCTGGAGGCAATGCGGGGGGCGGACGGTCGCATTTCGCTGACTTTCGAGGTGGTGTACGGGCACGCATTCCGCCCGGCGCCGTCAAAAACGGCGGGTGGCGAATCGATCATCCGCTTCGAACCGCGTCGCAAGTAGGTTTTGCAAGGCCGGAAAAGCCGGCGGCGAGAGTGTGAGAAGGACATTTGCCTCTTGATAACCGCCCAAATTCCGACTTATACTTCCGTGGTTTTGCGCTGTGCACGCGTCTCCCCGGACCGAACCAGGCAACAATTCACGACCACGCGCGATATCTCCAGGCTGATTGCTCGATACTGCCGCGGCGCCAGTTTCCGATTCTTCCGGCTGTGTGCGGCGTTCCGTCCTTCGTAGCAATTCCTTTCGTGGCCGCCGAAGGCCCATGCGATCCATCCGGGGATGTTGTCATCGGGAATCGTTTTTGTTGTATGCTCCCCTGCTGTCGCAAGCGGCCAGGGCAGGGCAAACAGCTGCCGTTGATGCCTTTTCGATCCTGCTCGCGGGTGAAGGAACCGGAAGCGGTGCCGCAGACGAATGGAACAGACGCCGGATGGCGCCCGGAGTGGCGCGTTCGGGAGATGGACAGAATTCCAATTTAAGGCTTTTGAGGAAATTATGAAACTTGCGAAGCGCGTCCAATCCTTGATGCTCGGTGCGTCGCTGCTGGCCGCCGGCCTGCCCGCGTGGGCAGTGGTCGACAGCGAGGGCGGTCCCGCCGTCCGCCAGCTGAACTTCCAGCAACCCGTCACCCGGATCGCCGAGGAAATCTATTCGCTGCACAATCTGATGCTGATCATCTGCCTGGTGATCTTCATCGGTGTGTTCGGCGTGATGTTCTACTCCATCCTCAAGCATCGTCGCTCGCTCGGCCACAAGCCTGCCTCGTTCCACGAAAGCACCGCAGTCGAAATCGCCTGGACCATCGTGCCTTTCCTGATCGTCATCGGGATGGCCCTGCCGGCTACCAAAACCGTGGTCGCGATGAAGGACACGTCCAATGCGGACATCACCATCAAGGCGACCGGTATGCAGTGGAAGTGGGGTTACGACTACCTGAAGGGCGAAGGCGAAGGCATTTCCTTCCTGTCCGCGCTGTCCACCCCGCGCGAGCAGGTCGTCAACGCCTCCGTCACCAAGAACGACAACTACCTGATCGAAGTCGACAACCCGGTCGTCGTCCCGGTCAACAAGAAAATCCGCATTGTCACCACCGCCAACGACGTGATCCACGGCTGGACCATCCCGGCCTTCGGCGTGAAGCAGGATGCCATCCCCGGTTTCGTCCGCGACACCTGGTTCCGCGCGGAGAAGATCGGCACCTACCGCGGCCAGTGCGTCGAGCTGTGCGGCAAGGAACACGCGTTCATGCCCATCGTCGTCAACGTCGTCAGCGAAGACGACTACAAGAAGTGGGTCGACGGCAAGAAAAAGGAAATGGCCGCACTCGCGGACGATCCGAACAAGACCTGGACCGTGGATGAGCTGAAGCAGCGCGGCGAAAAAGTCTATGCCGCCAACTGCGTCGCCTGCCACCAGGCTACCGGCAAGGGTGTTCCGGGCGCATTCCCCGCGCTCGACGGCTCCCCGGTGGTCAACGGTCCGCGCGCGGAACAGATCAACGTCCTCCTGAACGGCCGCAAGGCAATGCCGGCCTTCAAGGGAACGCTGTCCGAGACAGATATTGCTGCGGTGATTACCTACACGCGCAACAGCTGGTCCAACAAGGCCCAGGAAAACATCGTACAACCGGCTGAAGTGCTGGCCGCGCGCAAGTAATCGCATTAGGAGATTGATATGAGCACCACCGTAGTTGATCACGCCCACGATCACTCCCACGACCACGCGCACGACCATCCTCACGGCTGGCGCCGCTGGTTGTTCGCCACCAACCACAAGGACATCGGTACGCTGTACCTGTGGTTCTCGTTCGTCATGCTGCTTTCCGGCGGCGTGCTGGCGCTCGGCATCCGCGCCGAACTGTTCCAGCCGGGCCTGCAACTGGTGCAGCCGGAGTTTTTCAACCAGCTGACCACCATGCACGGCCTGATCATGGTGTTCGGCGCGATCATGCCGGCCTTCGTCGGCTTCGCCAACTGGATGATTCCGCTGCAGATCGGCGCTTCCGACATGGCGTTCGCGCGGATGAACAACTTCTCGTTCTGGCTGCTGCCGCCCGCGGGCATCCTGCTGGTCGCATCCTTCCTCGCGCCCGGCGGCGCCACCGCTGCCGGCTGGACGCTGTACGCGCCGCTGTCGACCCAGATGGGCATCGGCATGGACATGGGCATCTTCGCGATGCACATCATGGGCGCGTCGTCGATCATGGGCTCGATCAACATCATCGTCACCATCCTCAACATGCGCGCTCCCGGCATGACGCTGATGAAGATGCCGATGTTCTGCTGGACCTGGCTGATCACCGCCTACCTGCTGATCGCCGTGATGCCGGTTCTCGCAGGCGCCATCACGATGACCCTGACCGACCGCCACTTCGGTACCTCGTTCTTCAACGCGGCCGGCGGCGGCGACCCGGTGATGTACCAGCACATCTTCTGGTTCTTCGGCCACCCCGAGGTTTACATCATGATCCTGCCGGCGTTCGGCATTGTTTCGCAGATCATCCCCGCATTCGCCCGCAAGCCGCTGTTCGGCTATGCATCGATGGTTTATGCGACTGCTTCGATCGCGATCCTCTCGTTCATCGTCTGGGCACATCACATGTTCACCACCGGCATGCCGGTGACCGCGCAGCTGTTCTTCATGTACGCGACCATGCTGATCTCGGTGCCGACCGGCGTGAAGGTGTTCAACTGGATCGCCACGATGTGGAAGGGCTCGATGACCTTCGAGACCCCGATGCTGTTCGCCGTCGGCTTCATCTTCGTGTTCACGATGGGCGGCTTCACCGGCCTGATCCTCGCGGTCACCCCGATCGACATCCAGATGCAGGACACCTACTACGTGGTCGCGCACTTCCACTATGTGCTGGTTGCCGGCTCGCTGTTCGCACTGTTCGCCGGCTTCTACTACTGGGGTCCGAAGTGGACGGGGTACATGTACAACGAGACCCGCGGCAAGATCCACTTCTGGGGTTCGATCATCACGTTCAACATCACCTTCTTCCCGATGCACTTCCTGGGACTGGCCGGCATGCCGCGTCGCTACGCCGACTACCCGGCGCAGTTCACCGACTTCAACATGATTGCCACGATCGGCGCGTTCGGCTTCGGCCTGATGCAGGTGTACTTCCTGTTCGCCGTGGTGCTGCCGTCGATCAAGGGCGGTGCGAAGGCGGCCGACAAGCCGTGGGACGGCGCCGAAGGCCTGGAGTGGACCGTGGCCAGCCCGGCTCCTTTCCACACCTTCGAAGTGCCGCCGACGGTGAAGTAACCGGAAGAAAAACGGAAGCGGCGGGTGCAAGCCCGCCGCGAAAACGATGCCCGATCCGCGCAAACCGAATAACCTGAAAACAGGCCTGATCCTGGCGTCGATTGCGCTGATGTTCTTTATCGGCCTTTTCGTCAAGAAAATCTGGCTCAGCTGACATGACTCCTCGGACCGATACTGGCGGAACCCGCAAGCTCAACAGGCAAATGCTTGGCAAGCTGCTGGTGATCGCCGTGATGATGTTCGGTTTCGGATATGCGCTGGTGCCGATCTACAAGAAGATCTGCGAAATCACGGGCATCAACCTGTTGACGCCGAAAGACGTCACAGTCGAGGAAATAGGAAATACGCAGGTCGACAAGACCCGCACCATTACGATCGAGTTCGATGCAACGGCGCAGGGCCCGTGGCGTTTCCGCCCGACGGTCTCCAGCATGCAGGTGCATCCAGGCGAAATGGCGCAGGTCGTCTATGAAGTGGTGAATACCCAGCCGCGCAGCATCGACGCGCAGGCGATTCCAAGCTATGCCCCGCAGCAGGCATCGGCGCACTTCAAGAAGATGGAGTGTTTCTGCTTCAAGCAGCAGACGCTGGGCCCCAACCAGGCAAAGCAGATGCCGGTCGTGTTCTATATCGACCCGGCGCTGCCGAAGGACGTGAGGACAATCACCTTGTCGTACACCTTCTTCGAAATCGGTGGGCCGGGCAAGAAATCGAGCTGAATATGGACGATTTGAAGAAGGCGTCGCAGCGCAAGGCGTCCTTCGGGGCGACAGTGAAGGCAGTGTTGTGGTCGTTTTTCGGCGTCCGGAAGAAAAGCGACTATGAACAGGATGCGCAGCAACTGAATCCGGTGCATGTGATCATTGCCGGCATCATCGGCGCGCTGATCTTCATCGCAACCTTGCTGTTGATCGTGAAGAGTGTCGTCGCGCAGTAACTAATTTGATATTTGTATCGGGAGATGGAGATGAGTTCTCAACACGCTACCAAGGTGCCGTACTACTTCGTACCCGGCCCGTCGATGTGGCCGGTGCTCGCAGGTGCATCGATGCTGGTCACGATGGCCGGCGCGTCCGGCTGGGTCAATGGCCTCGGCTGGGGACCGGCGGTAACCATCGTCGGCATTCTGGCCGTGCTGGTCGTGCTGTACAAGTGGTTTGGCGACGCCATCGCGGAGTCGGAAAGCGGCCTGTATGGCCCGCGCATCGATCTGTCGTACCGCTGGAGCATGAGCTGGTTCATCTTTTCCGAAGTCATGTTCTTCGCCGGTTTCTTCGGCGCGCTGTTCTACGCCCGGGCTGTGACCGCGCCCTGGCTCGCCGACCTGGACCACAAGATCCTGTGGCCGGACTTCTCGCCGCAGTGGGGCAACACCCCGGCCGGCACGATCGACCCGTTCACCAAGATGGGTCCGTTCCCGATCCCGACCATTAATACCGCGCTCCTGCTGGCCTCCGGCGTCACGCTGACCATCTCGCATCATGCACTGCGCGCCGGCGTGCGCGGCAAGGCGATCTTCTGGCTCGCCGCGACCATCCTGCTGGGAGCGGTGTTCATGGGCTTCCAGGTGTACGAGTACATGCATGCGTACAGCGACCTGAACCTGAAACTGACCTCCGGTATCTATGGTTCGACCTTCTTCATGCTGACCGGCTTCCACGGTTTCCATGTGACGCTCGGCGCGATCATGCTCGCGGTGATCCTGTACCGCCTCATGAAGGGCCACTTCACCGCCGACCAGCATTTCGGCTTTGAAGGTGCTGCCTGGTACTGGCACTTTGTCGACGTGGTCTGGCTCGGCCTGTACGTCGTCGTCTACTGGCTCTGAGCAGAAACTGCAGTGATGCAAAAGCCGCACCTCGGTGCGGCTTTTTTACTGAGGCGCGCGCCGGCTCGCCGTGCGCCTTCAAACGTGATACGCGGGCGACATCGCGCTGGCGCTTGCCGCAGGCAGCTACGGGTTGTCAGGCCGGCAAGGGAACACAGGCGGGATCAGTCCCATTGCGCGAGATCGCAACGGAACGCGACAGACAAGCGGCAGTCGGATTGCGCGACAGGCCCGAAGCAGGTGTAGTTGGAAAGCCAGGCGGCGCCCGAGGGACGCTGACGCGTGCTTAACGGATGCCGGTGGGCTGAATCCAGCCCTGGCTGTGGGCGATCAGGATCAGCACGAACAGCGTGATGGAAAATCCGACCCGGAACGCAAGTGCCTTCACCGTGCGATTGCTCTTGCCCTTGTCGCGCATCAGGAAAACGAGCGCGGAACCGAGGCTGGCAAGGATCAGGATGAAGGCGATGGCGACCAGGATTTTCATGAGATTCGACAGGGGCGCCGAGGCGCGCTGCAGTGCCCGCCGCGCCAAGGGCAGCAAGGCGGCGGAAATCGGAAAACACACATTGTAATGCCAATGACCTTCCGCTTCAGATGGATTCCCTTCATTGCCGCACTCTGCGTGGCCGCGCTCGGTTTCGCGCTCGGGCAGTGGCAGACCCGGCGCGCGCTGGAGAAAGAGGCCATCGAGGCAAGGATGATCGATCGCGCTTCGGCGCCGCCGCTGATCTTGAGTTCGGCCCTGCAGCACCCAGATGACATCGAGTTCCGCCGAGTGCGCGCCAGCGGCGAGTTCATGCAGGACTGGCATGTCTACCTCGACAACCGGCCGCATGCCGGTGTAGCGGGTTTCCACCTGCTCACACCATTCAAGCCTGCCGGCAGCGACAGCTACGTGCTGATCGCAAGGGGGTGGCTGCCGCGCGACCCGGTAGAACGTACCCGCATCCCGCAGGTCGCGACGCCGGCCGGAACGGTGCAGGTGGAAGGCGTGGCCAGGCGCAATACCGGGCGCGTGTTGCAACTCGGTGACGCCGCGCCGCTCAGGCCGGGCGCCATCGTCCAGAATGTCGAGATCGAGGCGCTCGCGCGCGCCGCGGGCATCCGCCTGCAGCCCTTCATCATCGAGCAGGGCGGGGACATGGATGACGGCCTGGTGCGGGACTGGCCGCGGCCTTCTAGCGGCGCCGAGAAGCACCGCGGCTATGCGTTTCAATGGTATGCGCTGGCACTGATGGCGCTGGTATTTTTCGTAGTGACTGGATTCAGACGTGGAACAAGATAAGCAAAAAAGAGGCGGACGCTGGAAGCTGTTCGCGGTGCTCGCGGTCTGCGCATCGCCGATGATCGCGTCCTATCTCACCTACTATGTGATCAAGCCCGAGAGCCGGACCAACTACGGCGCACTGATCGATCCTCGCGCCTATCCGATCCCCGCGCTCGGCGCCACCTCCCTGGACGGTAAGCCGGTCGCGCTCGACGCGTTCAAGGGCAAGTGGATCATGCTGCACAGCGCCGCAGCGGACTGTGACGAAGCGTGCCGGAAGCGCCTGCACGACATGCGCCAGCTACGCCTGGCACAGGGCAAGGACATGGACCGCATCGAACGCGTGTGGCTGGTCACCGACGACAAGCCGGTGGAGACCATGCTGATGCGCGAATACGACGGCACGCACTTCCTCCGGGTACCGGAGCAGGCACTGAACAAATGGCTGCCGACCGAGAACGGTACCGTGCCGCAGGACCACATCTACATGATCGACCCCCTGGGCAATCTCATGATGCGTTTTCCAAAGGACGCGGACCCGAACAAGGTGAAGAAAGACCTTTCCAAGCTGCTGAAGGCTTCCCGCATAGGATGATGGAGCAGCAATGCTGATACAACTCGCGATCATGGGCCTGCTGGCCGCGATGCTGCCGCTCGCCATCGTCTGGGTGTCGAACAATCCCGACAAGTACCGCAAGCTGGTCTGGGTCACGGTTTTCCTGACCTTCGACCTGATCATGTTCGGCGCCTTCACCCGCCTCACCGACTCCGGCCTCGGCTGCCCCGACTGGCCCGGTTGCTACGGCCATGCCAACCCGCTGCAGGCGCACGAGCACATCAGTGCCGCCGAAGCCGCGATGCCGACCGGTCCGGTGACCGTCGTGAAGGCATGGATCGAGATGATCCACCGTTACCTGGCGATGGGGGTCGGCGTGCTGATTATTGCCATCATGGTCATTGCCTGGCGCCGCTGGCTGCAATCGCGGAGGCAGGCACTGCGCTTCTCGCCGGGGTTGCCGACGATGCTGTTCGTATTCGTCTGCCTGCAAGGCGCGTTCGGCGCCTGGACCGTCACCCTCAAGCTGCAGCCCGTGATCGTCACCATCCACCTCATGCTCGGGATGGTCCTGCTGGCCATGCTGACCTGGCTCGGCGCCCGGCAGTCCGGGGACGGCCGGGCGGTTGCCATCAATGCCAGCCCGCTGAGCCTGTCGGCCGCCGCCGCCATGGTCCTGCTGGCCGTGCAAGTCGCGCTCGGCGGCTGGGTCAGCACCAACTACGCGGCGCTGGCATGCCTCGACTTCCCGCTTTGCCATGGGAAGGTCGTCCCCGAGATGGACTTTGCCAACGGGTTCGCGCTGTGGCGCCATCTGGGCAAGACCGTCGATGGCGACTGGCTGCCGTTCCCCGCCCTGACCGCGATCCATTGGGTGCACCGCAATTTTGCCTTCGTTGTCGTCCTGTTCATTGCCTGGGTCGGCTACAAGGCCATGCAGCGGGAAGCAACACGGCGCACCGGAAAGCGCCTGCTGATCCTGGTGTGCTTGCAGTTCATCACCGGCATGTCAACCATTTTCCTGCAGTGGCCGCTGGCGCTGGCCGTGATCCACAATGGCGGGGCCGCCGCCCTCGTGCTGCTGCTGACCATGTTAAACTTCGAGGTTCGCAATTCGGCGCAAGGCGCCGCGGACCGGGCGCCGACCCGGCTCTCGCCCGCATGAGATCCAAGTGAATACTCTGACTATCCCTCCCAACCGGCTGGCCCAGTACTGGGCGCTCACCAAGCCCCGCGTCACGCAGCTTGCGGTGTTCTGCGCCGTGATCGGCATGTTCCTCGCGTCGCCCGGACTGCCCGACTGGAAGATCCTGGTGGCCGCGACCATCGGCATCTGGCTGCTGGCGGGGGCTGCGTTCGCGGTCAATTGCCTGGTCGAGCGCGAGATCGACTCGCGCATGGCGCGTACCGCGCGTCGGCCGATGGCCCGGGGCGAGCTGACGGTGCCGCAGACCCTGGTCTTCTCCGGCGTCATCGGCGGCGCCGGCATGTGGGTGCTGTTCACCTTCGTCAATCCGCTGACCATGTGGCTCACCTTCGCCACCTTCGTCGGTTATGCCGTGATCTACACCATGCTGCTCAAGCCGGCGACGCCGCAAAACATCGTGATCGGCGGGCTGTCCGGCGCGATGCCGCCCGCGCTCGGTTGGGCAGCGGTCGCCAACGATGTCCCGATGCAGGCATGGATCCTGGTGCTGATCATCTTCGTCTGGACCCCGCCGCACTTCTGGGCGCTTGCGCTGTACCGCAGGGATGATTATGCGAAATCCGGATTGCCGATGCTGCCGGTCACGCATGGCCTCAAGTTCACCCAGTTCCACATCTGGCTGTACACGATTGCCCTGGTCGCGACGACCATGCTGCCGTTCGCGGTCCAGATGAGCGGCCTGCTTTACCTGGCCAGCGCCGTCGTGCTCGGCGCGATCTTCCTGCGCTATGCCTGGCGGATGTACCGCGACTACAGCGATCTTCTTGCGCGCCAGACGTTTGCCTATTCCATCGTCTACCTGTCGCTGCTCTTTGCGGCGCTGCTGGTCGACCACTATTTCAGATTCTGATCGTGATGCCTCTCCTGTCCCTACGTTCCCTCGCGCCGCTCACACTGGCGGTGGCCAGCCTGTTCCTTGCCGGGTGCGACCGTCAGCAGGGCGAGGGCGCCCAGATGGTGCTGTCGCCGGTGAACTCGACATTCAAGAACACCGACGTCACCGGCCTTGACTATGCAAAGGGCTTCTCGATCAAGGATCATAACGGCCAGCTGCGTACCCTCGAGAGCTTCAAGGGCAAGGCGGTCGTCGTCTTCTTCGGCTACACGCAGTGCCCCGACGTCTGCCCGACCACCATGTCGGAGATGGCAAACGTCATGCAGCAACTCGGCCCGCTGGCGGACCGGGTGCAGGTACTGTTCGTGACCGTCGATCCGGAGCGCGACACGCCGGAACTGCTGTCGAAGTACGTGCCCGCCTTCGATTCCCGCTTCCTCGGCCTGGTCGGGGACAAGGCCGAAACCGAGAAGATCGCGAAGGATTTCAAGGTATTTTTCCAGAAGGTGCCGGGCAA
Source organism: Noviherbaspirillum sp. (assembly GCF_036563305.1). Taxonomy (GTDB): domain Bacteria; phylum Pseudomonadota; class Gammaproteobacteria; order Burkholderiales; family Burkholderiaceae_D; genus Noviherbaspirillum. The sequence continues at coordinate 115,824 of NZ_DATCMQ010000011.1, forward strand.
GGAAGCCGGCAGCTACACCATGGACCATACTGCCGGCAGCTACGTATTCGACCCCGAGGGCAGGATCAGGCTGTTCGTCCGCCATGGCCAGGGCGCAGAGCCGATCGCCCACGACCTCAAGCTGCTGCTGTCCTGATACCGGCCCCGACGGTCGGGAAAAGAAAAAAGGCGCTCGTTATCGAGCGCCTTTTCGTTTGGGACGTTGCCGCCCGGTGCCTCAGGCGTACGAGGCCAGCGTGCTTTTCATTTTCTTCAGTGCTGCGCTTTCGATCTGGCGGATGCGCTCCGCCGACACGCCGAATTCGTCCGCCAGTTCATGCAGCGTCGCGCCAGAGCCGTCGTCGTTGGCCAGCCAGCGCGCCTCGACGATGCGGCGCGAACGCGGGTCGAGCTTGGCGAGGGCGGTTTCCAGTCCTTCCGATTGCAGCCGGTCGAACTGACGTGCCTCGATCTCCCTGGTCGGCTCGTTCGACTCCGACGACAGATAGGCGATAGGAGCGAACTTGTCGTCCTCGTCATCCGTCGGCGCATCAAGCGCGATGTCATGGCCGGACATCCGGGTTTCCATCTCGATGACTTCCTCGCGCTTGACGTTCAGCGTCCTCGCCAGGTCATCAACCTGCGCCGGCGTCATTGCATCCAGCCCGGCCTTGTGGCTGCGCAGGTTGAAAAACAGCTTGCGCTGGGCCTTGGTCGTCGCCACTTTGACCAGGCGCCAGTTCTTGAGGATGTACTCGTGGATCTCGGCCTTGATCCAGTGCATCGCATAGGACACCAGGCGGACACCCTGTTCCGGATCAAAGCGTTTCACGGCCTTCATCAGGCCGATATTGCCTTCCTGGATCAGGTCCGCGTGCGGCAGGCCGTAGCCGAGATATCCGCGGGCGATGGAGACCACCAGCCGCAGATGCGACAGCACCAGTTTCTGGGCGGCGCCCAGATCGTTTTCATTGCGCAGCCGGCGCGCCAGCGAGGTTTCTTCCTCCGGCGTCAGCATCGGAATGCGGTTAACGGCGGAAATATAAGCTTCGATATTGCCGAGATTGCCGGAAAAACCTAGCGCCAGGGCCTTGTTGCCAAACGGGACCAGTGCAGATTGTGCTTCCATTCTTTCTCCTTGCTTCCCAAGCTGCTGCAGGCAGGACTGCCTGCAGCCTTCATGGCAAGTATATTAGCACTCCGGTAGGGAGAGTGCTAATCGCCGCTTTTTACCGGACCGATAGGGGCTGCCTAATTGCATTCCTGACAAGGCGAGCAATTACTTTAATGGACCGCGTGGCTGCCTTGTTGCGGGCCGTCAAGATCTGCCGTCAGGCAAGCCGGGCCAGGTAGCGTCTGACGCAAAGGGCGGCGCCCATCAAGCCCAGTAAGGCGCTGGAACCCAGGAGCAGGACGGAAATGCCGGGGGGCAGCGGGGCCATCCGGAATTCGGACGCATATAGACGGGCAAAGTCTGCGATGGCGCCATTCAGCGGCTGCAGCGCAAGCGCGACGACGGCCAGGGCCAGCGCGCCGGCAATCAGCCCGAGCAGGGCGCCCGCATAGTAGAACGGCCGGCAGACGTAGCTGTCGGTTGCGCCGATCATCCGGCACACCTCGATCTCCTCGCGCTGCGTCATGACCTGCAGCCGGATGGTATTGAATACCACCGCAATCACCACCACCCCCAGGGTGGCTGCGAAGAACAGCAGCGCCAGCCGCAGCACCCGCAACAACGCCGCCAGACGTTTCACCCAGGCCGAGTCGATCTGCACGTATTCGACGCCGGGCAAGGCCTTGATGCGGGAGCCGATGTCTTCCGCCCTGGCCGCCCCGGCCGGGTCCTGCACGCCGGAGAGTTTCAGTACGTAGCCGTCGGGAAGCGGATTCTCTCCGAGCGCGGTGATTGCTTCCGACAGGCCGGACTTGTCCTTCAATGTCGTCAGCGCGCGCTCGCGGGGGATGAACTCCAGGCGGCCGGCAGCGCCTGACTCCTGGACGATGCTGCGAATCTTCGGGGCGAGGCCGTTGGCCTGCTCGCGGCTGGCGTCGAGTGCCAGAAAGATGCTGATCTCGGGTTCCACGGCGAGCTGCTCGGATACGGGACGTACATTTTCCAGGATGGTCAGCCCGGCGAAGGGCAGCGCCAGCGCGATCGCGACCACAAGCGCGTTCAGGATGAAGCTCCCGCGCGATCGCAGGACATGGCGCAGCGCATCCGCCAGCGCAAGGGAATGGAGGCGTAGCCAGCCGCTCATGCGTAAACCTCCGGCGCCGGTTCGACAGCAGGCACGCCGGTCAGGCGGCCGCGCTCGAGGTAGATCACGCGGGAGGCATTGCGCAGGATCGTCTCGTCGTGGGTTGCGATCAGGCAGGTGACGCCCACGCCGTGAAACGCCTCCAGCGCGCCCATCACGCGGTTCGCGCTCGCGCGGTCGAGGTTGGCCGTGGGTTCGTCGGCGAGGATGATCTGAGGCCGGTTGACGATGGCCCGGGCAATCGCCACCCGCTGCTGTTCGCCGCCGGACAGCGCCAGCGGCTCGCTGGCGGCATGGTCGAGCAAGCCGACCTTGTCCAGCGCGGCGCGGGCGCGTTTCTCGGCGTCCGCGCGCGGCGTGCCGGTGACCAGCAGCGGCAAGGTCACGTTGGCCAGAACGCTGCGATCGGTCAGCAGACAGTGCGGCTGGAAGATCAGGCCGAGGTTGCGGCGCAGGTAGGGCAGGCCGGATGCCTTCAGTCTCCCGACATCCTGCCCGTTGACGGTGACGGTGCCGCTGCTCGGCCGCTCCATTGCCGCAATCATCCTGAGCAGCGTCGACTTGCCCGCGCCGGACGGGCCGGACAGGAACACCAGCTCGCCCTTGTCGATCCGCAGGTTGATGTCGGACAGCGCCGGCGCATTGCCGGCATAGAACTTGGATACCTGCTGAAATTCGATCATGACAGCAGCGCGTCCACAAATTCCTGGGCGTTGAACGGCTGCAGGTCCTCGATCTTCTCGCCGACGCCGATGAAATAAACCGGGACCGGCCGGGTCTTGGCGATCGCCGCCAGCACGCCCCCCTTGGCAGTGCCGTCCAGCTTGGTCACCACCAGGCCGGTAAGCTGCAGCGCGTCGTCGAAGGCCTTGACCTGGGCCAGCGCGTTCTGGCCGGTGTTGCCATCGATGACCAGCAGCACTTCGTGCGGAGCGCCGTCCATCCCCTTGCCGATCACCCGGCGAATCTTCTTGAGCTCCTCCATCAGGTGAAGCTGGGTGGGCAGGCGCCCGGCGGTATCGACCATCACGACGTCGAGCTTGCGTGCCTTCGCCGACTGCACCGCGTCGAAGGCCACCGCGGCCGGATCGCCGGACTCCTGGGCGATCACGGCGACGTTGTTCCGTTCGCCCCAGATTGCCAGCTGTTCACGTGCGGCGGCACGGAAGGTGTCGCCGGCGGCAAGCAGTACCGACTGCCGGTGTGCCTGCAGGTGCTTGGCCAGCTTGCCGATGGTGGTGGTCTTGCCGGCGCCGTTGACGCCCGCGATCATCACGACCAGCGGCTGCTGCCGTCCGAGCACGAACGGCTTTTGCAGCGGCGCGAGCATGTCGACCAGCAGGGCGCGCAGCGCCGCCTTCACCTGCTGCGCGTCGGTCAGCTTTTCGCTCCGGACCTTTTTCTTCAGCGCGTCGAGCAGGAAGCGGGTCGCCTCGACACCGGCGTCCGCCATCAGCAACGCGGCTTCGAGCTCATCGTAGAGATCGTCGTCAATGCGCGCGCCCACGAACAGGGTGGTGAGGCTGGAGGAGGTCTTGGACAGGCCCGACCGCAGGCGCTGCATCCAGGACTGCTTCTGCTCCTGGGTCTGCACGTCGGCGACCAGTTCGGATTCGTCGTCCTCCTCGACTGGCAGGACGTCGGTCGGGGTAGCCGGAGCGGTCGGAATGGCGGCCTCGGACGAGGCCGGGGTTGCTTGCGTCGCTCCTTCTGCCGGCGCCTCGTCCTTCTTGAACCAGGATGGAATCCAGGACGACTTCTGTTCGGCGGGCGCCGCGGTCTCGCCGGTGGCGCCTGCGGTTTCCGCTGCGGCGTCCGGGGCGGTGTCCTGCACCGGCGCCGCGTCTTTCTGTTTTTTCTTCAGGAAACTAAACATCTGTGGAGGCGGGATAAGCGATCAGGCGCGCGCAAAGGCGCACGACAGAAAGAAGATACAATCGGAACCTCATTTTTGCGGCGCCGGGGCAACCCGGGTTTCCGCATCAAAACCAGCCTCGTATTTTATCAGAGCACAGACCATGAAATTTCGGATTGCCCTTACCGCGGCGGCCTGGGCGCTCGGCCTGTTCGTGCTGCCGGCGCATGCCCAGGATGCGCAGGAGTTCATGCTGAAGAACGGCATGAAGGTGATTGTGAAGGAAGACCATCGCGCTCCCACGGTCGCCCACATGGTGTGGTACCGGACCGGCTCGATCGACGAACAGAACGGCACCACGGGGATTGCCCATGCACTCGAGCACATGATGTTCAAGGGTACCAAGACCCTGAAACCGGGCGAGTTCAGCCAGCGGGTGGCAGCCCTCGGCGGCCGCGAGAATGCCTTCACGAGCAAGGACTACACCGCCTATTTCCAGCAGATCGAGAAGTCAAACCTCGAAAAGGTGATGGCGCTGGAGGCGGATCGCATGGCCAACCTGATATTCAGCAAGGAAGAATTCGGGCGCGAGATCCGGGTGGTGATGGAGGAGCGGCGCTGGCGCACCGAGGACCAGCCGATCCCGCTGTTGTACGAAGCGCTGTACGCGACCGCGTTCATGGCCCACCCTTACCGCCATCCGATCGTCGGCTGGATGAGCGACCTGCAGAGCATGACCGTGCAGGACGCAAAGAACTGGTACGACCGCTGGTATGCGCCCAACAACGCAACCCTGGTTGTGACGGGGGATGTGGAGGCGAAGAAGGTGCTGGCGCTGGCCGAGAAGCATTACGGAAAGATCGCGCGCAAGGCGGTGCCGGAGACCCGGCCGCAGGTCGAGCCGGAACAGAGGGGGATCCGCCGCACCACCGTGAAGGCGCCGGCCGAAAATCCATACGTGGTGCTGGCATTCAAGGTGCCCGCCATGCGCGACGTCGAGAAGGACGACGAGTCCCACGCGCTGGATGTGCTGGCCGCCATCCTCGACGGCTACGACAACGCCCGCCTGAACGCGCGCCTGGTGCGTACCGAGCGGGTGGCCAATTCGGCGGGCGCCGGCTACTCCAACATCAGCCGCGGCCCGGCCCTGTTCCTGCTGGACGGCACGCCGGCGGACGGCGTGACCACCGCGGAGCTGGAGAAACTGCTGCGCGCCGAAGTCGAACGGATCGCCAACGAAGGCGTCTCGGAGGAAGAGCTGCAGCGCGTGAAGACGCAGCTGATCGCCAGCCAGATCTACAAGCGCGATTCCATCTTCGGCCAGGCGATGGAGATCGGCACGATGGAGATGTCGGGCATCTCCCACCGCCAGATCGACCGCATCATCGAGAAGCTCAAGGCGGTGCGGGCCGATCAGGTCCAGGCGGTGGCAAGAAAGTATTTCGGCGACGACACGCTGACGGTGGCCACCCTGGTGCCGCTGCCGCTGTCGGAGAAGAAGACGCCGCCTGCCCCCAAGGGCCTGCGGCATTGATTGCACGAGGATAGGAAGATGATCAAGCGTTTCTGGTGGGTGGCGGCAATCGCGTTTTCGGTCTGTGCGCCGGCATATGCCGCCCTGCAGATCCAGTCCTGGACTTTGGACAACGGCGCCCGCGTCCTGTTCGTTGAGAACCGTTCCATTCCCATCCTCGATGTCAGCGTGGAGTTCGATGCCGGTTCGCGCCGCGATCCGGCCGGCAAGGCGGGAACGGCCGATCTGACGGTGGCGATGCTGGCCCGCGGACTGCGCGAGGCGACCGGGCCCCGGTCCGAGCCGGCAATGAGCGAGGCCGCGATATCGGACGCGTTCGCGGACCTTGCCGCCCAGCGCGGCGGCGGCGCCGGTGCCGACCGGGCGGGCGCAACCCTGCGCACGCTGTCCAGCAGCCGGGAAAGGGAAACCTCGGTCGCCTTGCTGGCGCGCATCCTCGCGCACCCCGCGTTCCCGGCGGACCTGCTTGCGCGCGACAAGGCACGCACCATCGCGGCGATCAAGGAGGACGAGACCAAGCCGGAGTCGATCGGCAACAAGGCCTTCTGGCGCATGATGTACGGCGACCATCCGTATGCCCAGCACGAGACGGTGGCATCGGTCGAGGCGATCGGCCGCGACGACCTCGTCAACTTCCACCGTACCCACTACGTTGCGAACCGCGCAGTCATTTCGATGATCGGCGACGTCAGCCGCAACGAGGCGGACGCCATCGCGCGCGAGCTGACAGCACGCCTGCCGCAGGGCGCGCCGCTGCCTGCGCTGCCGCCGGTCCAGCTGCCGCCGCCGCGGGAGCAATACATTGCCCATCCGGCTTCGCAGGCGCACATCCTGCTCGGCGTGCCGGCAATCGTGCGCGGCGATCCCGATTATTTCCCGCTGCTGGTGGGGAACTACACGCTGGGCGGCGGCGGCTTCGTGTCCCGCCTCACGCATGAGGTGAGGGAGAAGCGCGGCCTCTCCTACAGCGTCTACAGCTATTTCAACCCAATGGCGCAGGCGGGGCCGTTCCAGGCCGGCCTGCAAACCCAGAAGGACCAGGCCGACGAAGCCCTGAAGATCGTGCGCAGCACCATCGCCGATTTCCTGCGCGAAGGCCCCACGCAGCAGGAGCTGAAGGCCGCCAAGGACAACCTGGTCGGCGGCTTTGCACTGCGCATCGACAATAACCGGAAGATCCTCGACAACATCGCGGCGATCGGGTTTTACGGACTGCCGCTCGACTACCTCGACACCTGGACCGCGCGCGTCTCCAAGGTGACGGCGGCGGAAATCCGCGCCGCCTTCCAGCGCAAGATTGCGCTCGACAAGATGACCACCGTCGTGGTCGGCAATGAGAAATAAGCCTGCGCGTTCCGGCCGCGCCCACGCCGGTCCGGCACGTCAGGTGCGCATCATCGGCGGCCAGTGGAAGCGTACGCCGCTGCCCGTACTTGATGCGGAGGGGCTGCGTCCGACCCCGGACCGGGTGCGCGAGACGGTGTTCAACTGGATCGGGCACTTCGTCGGCAATGACTGGACCCCGCTGCGTTGCCTGGACCTGTTTGCCGGCACCGGCGCGCTCGGCTTCGAGGCAGCCAGCCGAGGCGCGCAAGCCGTCACCATGGTCGAATCGGGCATGCCTGCGCTGCGGCAGCTGCAGGCCAACCAAGCCAAGCTGGACGCACGCCAGGTGAACATCGTGCGCGGCGACGCGCTGGCGGTGCTGCAGTCGCTGCAAAGCCGCGGCGAGCGCTACGACCTGATCTTCCTCGATCCACCCTACCACCAGGACTGGCTGGTAAAAATACTGCCCCTGTGCGAACCGTTATTGAATGTTTCGGGCATGGTATATGCTGAAGCTGAAATGCCGCTCGACCCCGCGTCGGGCGCGGACTGGCTGCAGCGCTGGGAGGTGCTTCGCAACGACCGCGCGGGCATGGTGTTCTACCACTTGTTGCGCCGCAATAGCCCACCTTAAATTCAGGCATAATGCGCGTTCCGGAATTTGTACAGAATTGGTCAGGGAGCCGCGATGGTTACAGCTGTTTATCCAGGAACATTCGATCCGCTCACCCGCGGACACGAAGATTTGGTCCGCCGGGCGTCGGGGCTGTTTGACAAGCTGGTGGTCGGCGTGGCCGACAGCAAGAACAAGAAGCCGTTCTTTTCCCTCGACGAGCGCCTGTCGATCGCCAACGAGGTGCTTGGGCACTATCCGAACGTGCAGGTGCAAAGCTTCTCCGGCCTGCTGAAGGATTTCGTGCGCGCACAGGATGCGCGGGTGATCGTGCGCGGACTGCGCGCCGTGTCCGACTTCGAATACGAATTCCAGATGGCCGGCATGAACCGCTACCTGCTGCCCGACGTCGAAACCCTGTTCCTCACGCCATCCGACCAGTACCAGTTCATCTCCGGCACCATCGTGCGCGAGATCGCCACGCTGGGCGGAGACGTATCCAAGTTCGTTTTCCCGTCCGTGGAAAAGTGGCTGAAGAAAAAATTGGCGGCCGGAGGCGGCCAGTAATTCCCGCAGCAATCAGGACAACATCATGGCCTTGATGATCACCGACGAGTGCATCAACTGCGACGTCTGCGAGCCCGAATGCCCCAACGACGCGATCTACATGGGGCCCGAGATCTACGAGATCGATCCCAACAAGTGCACCGAATGCGTCGGCCATTTCGACGAGCCGCAATGCCAGCAGGTGTGCCCCGTCGAATGCATCCCGTTCAATCCCGCCTGGCGCGAGAGCAGGGATGAACTGCAGGCCAAGTACGAGCGGCTGCAGGCGTTCCTGAAGCCCGCTGCCTAGGCGGCGGCCACCACCCGGTTGCGCCCGTCCGACTTGGCGCGGTAGAGCGCGCGGTCGGCGCGCGCCAGGAAGGCTTGCGACAGCACGTCGAGGGGACTCTTGTCGCTGCTTCCGAGCGACGCCACCCCGATGGAGACCGTCACCGCCTGCGTGTGTCCGCCCGCCAGCTGCAGGGGTTGTTCGGACACGCTTTGCCGGATGCGCTCCGCGACGCTCATCGCATCGTCCAGCTCCGCCTCGATCAGCAGTACGACGAACTCCTCCCCGCCGAAGCGGCCCAGCGCATCGCTCAGCCGCAGCTCGGCCTTGATGCGGCCCGCGACTTCCCGCAGCACTTCGTCGCCGGCCTGGTGGCCGAGGCTGTCGTTGATCTTCTTGAAGTGGTCAATGTCGATGTACATGCACGACAGCGCATAGCCCTGGCGACGGCTGCGGCCCAGCTCCTCCAGCAGCCGCCGCTCCACGTAGCGGCGGTTGTTCACCCCCGTCAGCGGGTCGGTCAGGCCGATATGCTTGAGTCGTTCATTGTTGATCACGTTCTCGAGGCAGATGGCGATGATGGAGGCGCGGTGCTCGATGAAGTCGGTGCCCATGCCGGGCAGGAAACGGCCCTTGTCGCGGCTGCCGAGGTTGAGGCAGCCGATCATCTGGCCGCGCCGCAGCAGCGGCATGATCGCCACGCTCGCCGGCGGCCGCAGCGGCTCGGGAAACATCGCGCCATGCATCTGCTCGGTGTAGTCCGCGAGCACCGGGCGCGACAGGCGGCCGGCCAGTTCGCCGAACTCGGATTCGTCCTGCACGAAGATCAGCTGCGGCCATGCGGAGAGGCTGATGTCGAGGCCGGCGAGCATGCGCCGGATCTCGTACTCCGGATCCAGCAGCGAGAGCGTGACCGGGTCGAGGCCGGAAGCGCGCGCAAAGGACTGGAACAGGGTTTCCAGCAGATCCCGGAAACCGGAGGCGGCGATGAACTGGAGGTCGAATGCCTGGTGGCGGCGCAGGATCTGCTGGTTATGCTCGGCCTGTTCCAGCAGCTGCGAAAGCTGTGCCTGCAAGCGCCGGTTTTCCGCCACCAGTTCACGTGACATCCGCACTCTCCAAGTGAAATTCAGGCCGCGGGCGGCGGCCCGATGGCCGTCGTCAGAAGGCGATGCGGACGTCGACTTCCTGGCCGATCCGCAGTACCTGCCCTTCACCTTCGAGCAGGATCGTGTTCATGCCGAAGGCAACGCCGCCGCCGACCCGCGCATTGGTCCGGTACGTCTGCATGACATCCAGCGGATCGGCCCCGGCCTCGCCGGACGCCTGGTCGATCGAGGGAATGCCGCAGCGCGCGCAGGGCTTCACCGGCTTGAGCAGCGCGTCACCGATCCGGATGTGCTCCGCATGATCCTCCTCGAAGGCGCCGGCGCCGCTGATCACGATGTTCGGCCGGAAGCGGTTCATCGGCAGCTTCTGGCGCCCCTGGGCCTGCAGCTTGCCGTTCAGGTCGTCCAGCGACTCCTGCGAAATCACGAGCATCGGGAAACCGTCCGAGAACAGCGTCGGCGCCTCTGTATCTCCTGTCCATTCCGCGCTGGCGGTGCGCTTCGCGTCGGCATGGAAGCGCACCAGCCGGCAGGGCGTGCCGAGGAAGTTGCTGAACCAGGTCGCGGTGGTCTCGTCGCAATCGTAGGCCCGGATCGTCTCGCCCCAGACGCGCACCTCCAGCGTGCGTTCATCTTCCGGCGCCGGCAGTCCCAGCGGCACTTCCAGGCGCAGCATGCCCGGCGCACGCAGCTCCAGCGTGTCGGCCTTGATGCGCGGGACGATCAGCGCCATGCGCGGATACTCGCGCTGCGTCATGAAGTTGCCGCTGAGGTCGACCACCATCCATTCACGGTCGTAGATCTGCTCGACCATCAGGCCGGCGGGCGTCACGACGGCTTCGCGCAGGGCGATGCCGGCGCATGACTTGACGGGATAGAGGTTGAGTTCGGTGAGGATAGGCATCGCAGCGGCGTCAGACGTTGAACAGGAAGTTGAGCACGTCTCCATCCTTGACGATGTACTCCTTGCCTTCTGCGCGCATCTTGCCGGCTTCCTTCGCACCCTGTTCGCCCTTGTAGGCGATGAAGTCATCGAAGGCGATGGTCTGCGCGCGGATGAAGCCGCGCTCGAAGTCGGTGTGGATCACGCCGGCGGCCTGCGGCGCGGTGGCGCCGACCGGTACGGTCCATGCCCGCACTTCCTTCACGCCGGCGGTGAAGTAGGTCTGCAGGCCGAGCAGCTTGAAGCCGGCGCGGATCAAGCGGTTGAGGCCCGGCTCCTCCATGCCCATGTCGGCCAGGAACGCGCCCTTGTCCTCTTCTTCCAGGTCGGCGATTTCGGCCTCGATGGCGGCGCAGATCGCCACGATCGGTGCATTCTGCTCGCCGGCGTAGGCGGTCAGTTGGTCGAGCAGCGGATTGCCGCTGAAGCCGTTTTCCGCCACGTTGGCGACATACATCGCCGGCTTCGCGGTGATCAGGCACAGCGGCTTGATGATCGCCATTTCCTCGGCGTCGAGTCCCAGCGCGCGCACAGGCCGTGCCTCGTTCAACTCGGGGACGATGCGCTCCAGCAGTGCCACCAGCTTCTGCGCGTCCTTGTCGCCCGACTTGGCCTTCTTGCCTTCGCGCTGAATCGCCTTCTCGACCGTGCCGAGGTCGGCCAGCGCAAGTTCGGTCTGGATCACGGCGATGTCGTCGAGCGGACTCACCTTGCCCGCGACGTGCACCACGTTCGGGTCTTCGAAGCAGCGCACCACGTTGACGATCGCATCGGTCTCGCGAATATGCGCGAGGAACTGGTTGCCGAGTCCTTCGCCTTTCGACGCGCCGGCGACCAGGCCGGCGATGTCGACGAACTCCACGACGGCCGGCACGATGCGCTCGGGTTTCACGATGGCGGCGAGCGCGGCGAGGCGCTGGTCGGGCACCTCGACGATGCCCACATTGGGTTCAATGGTGCAGAACGGATAGTTCTCGGCGGCGATGCCGGCCTTGGTCAGCGCATTGAACAGGGTGGATTTGCCGACGTTAGGCAAGCCGACGATGCCGCATTTGAGACTCATGGAACGCTTTCTGATCAGTGTTGAAGGACTGCGCGCATTACTGCGCGTTAGGTGGAGCAGCCCTGGAGATGACGGAACGCAAATTGCCGCCAGCTCGCAAAGCGCCAATTGTAACCCTGCTGCATCGGCTTATCCAAAGCCGGGGGCGGGCGAGGGTGGGGGCGGATGCCGTTTCAGAGCGGCTGCACCAGGCCCGGGTCCGGCTTCTCGGCAAAGGAGGCGAGCGCGTCGCGCAGCCGTTCGCCTTCGCCGATGGCAAGTTGCCAGTTCAGGATGCGGGCGTCATGGTTGAGGCCGTAGTAATGGAAGTCGTTCCGGTCCGGCAGCTTGCCGCGCGACAGGGTCTGCAGGAAGGCCCGTGACGGCGACACCAGGACGACGTTGTCGAGCCAGCCTCGGTTGACGCCGACGCCTGCACGTCGCCAGGGCAGCGACTTGTCCAGCCAGCCCGGAATGATGCGGTTGCCGAAGTGCGGATACAGCACGAGGCCGCCTTCCGGATTGCCGGCCACGCGCGAGTACGGCAGCGCCAGGTGGTAATCGATCAGGCCGCCGTCCCAGTAGGTGCCTTCCGGCGCGCCGGGGATGCCGGCAACCGGTTCCATCGTGAACGGCAGGGTGCCGGAGGCGAGCAGGGCCCGTCGCAGGTTGCCTTGGTCCAGGCTGGCGAACTGCGTGTCGAAGCTGTCGAACTTCGCTTTCAGCCAGAACAACGGATCCCGTGCATCCCCGATCACGACCCGGGCCAGATGATCGGCCAGGCGCGCGCGCGAGGCGAGGTTGCCGAGCACCGCAAGGCCGAAGCCTGAGCTGAGCGCGAGATTGCGGCGCGGCGCGCGGAGCAGGCCCCGGCCGCGCGATACCAGCACCTGCAGTCGGTAGTGCGGATGGCTGACGATCTCCGCTTCATGCCCGTCGAGCAGGCCGCCGAGCACGTTCTGGCAGGTTTCGGTGACATAGGCAGCGGATGGCCGGTGTGGGTAGCGCTGGCTGCAGTACAGCGTGCCGAGCCGTTCGAACGCGGCGACGGGATCGGCGGTGCAGGCCGCCGCCATCCGCCATGCGCCGATGGAGGCGCCGATCAGCGTGCGCTCGCGCGGCGCGGAAGGCAGCCAGCTGCCGAACAGCCACTGGTCCAGCTTCTGCAGGATCAGGCCCTTCGGCCCCCCGGCTGCACCGGGCACGACGGCGACGTCGGCGGCGCGCAGTCCATGCGCGTGCAGGTGCGCCAGTGCTTTCGGCCCGGCATGGATCGCTATCGGACTGGGCTTCTTCATCATTTTGCGCTGTGCAGCTGCATCATCGCCGCTTCGAACTTCCCCTCGCAGAGCAGCGGCACCACGTCGATGCTGCGGCTGATCGCGTCGTCGATCAGCGGCTGTTCTTCCTTGCGCGGGCGGTGCAATACAAAGTCGACGACCGGTTGCTGCAGGTTCAGGCTGCGCGGATGGCCGATGCCGATCCGCAGGCGCCAGTAGTCCTGCGTCCCAAGCGCGGCGGTGATGTCCTTCAGGCCGTTATGGCCCCCCGAGGATCCGCCCTTCTTGATCTTGGCGCTTCCCGGATGCAGGTCGAGTTCGTCGTGCACCACCAGCACGTCTTCAGGTGCGATCTTGTAGAAGCGGGCAATCGCGCCGACCGACTGGCCAGAGCGGTTCATATAGGTTTGCGGCTCCAGCAGCCAGACTTCCTGCCCCGCGATGCGGGTCTTGCAGGCGAGGGCGTTGTAGCGGCTTTCGCGCACGAGTGCGCCGCGCGCCAGCTGGTCGACCAGCCAGAAACCGGCGTTGTGGCGCGTTTGTTCATACTCGGCCCCGGGGTTGCCGAGGCCGGCGATCAGGCGGATGGGCATGCTTGCGAAGCCCTGCGCCGGCGGCGCGGGGCGGTGACTGACGAAAGCGCTGATTATCCCGGAAGTGCGGCCTCTGCGTCCAACCGGCGCCCATAATAAAAAACCCCGCCAGCGGGGCGGGGCTTTTTTCCGGCGCTGCCGATTACTTCTTGTCGCCGCCTTCTTCCGAAGCAGCAGCATCGTCTGCCGAGACCTGGCCAGCCGGAACGCTTGCATTGGCGATGGTCGGGTTTTCCTGGCCATGCAGCACAGCGGTCACGCCCTTGGGCAGCTTGATGTCCGACAGGTGGATCGATGCGCCTGCTTCGACGTTGGACAGGTCGACTTCGACGAATTCCGGCAGGTCGCCCGGCAGGCAGGAGATGTCCAGTTCGTTCATCACGTGGCTGATGACTGCGCCGCCCAGCTTGACGGCCGGCGAGATTTCCGCGTTCACGAAGTGCAGCGGCACCTTCACGTGGATCTTCTGGTTCTGGTCGACGCGCTGGAAGTCGACGTGCAGCACGAGCTGCTTGAACGCGTGCATCTGGAAGTCACGCAGCAGGACCTTCTCGACCTTGCCTTCGACTTCCATGTCGAGGATGGACGAGTGGAACGCCTCCTTTTTCAGGGCGTGGAACAGTGCGTTGTGGTCCAGCGCGACCGTGACCGGCGCGGCGCTGCCGCCATAGATGATGCCCGGGGTCTGGCCGGCATTGCGCAGGCGGCGGCTCGCTCCGGTCCCCTGCTCCTTGCGCGGAAATGCGACTACTTTCATGTCAAAACTCCATTGATGGCAAGGCCAGGCCTTGCGTTGAGGCTCCCCGCGACCAGGGAGCCGGAAAACCTTCGTCCGCACGAGGCGGGCGAAGGGAAATGCGAAATCTTAATCGGCGAACAACAGGCTGACCGAGTCGCCCTTGGTAATGCGCTTGATGGTTTCCGCCAGCAGGTCCGCGCAGGTAAGCTGACGAATTTTCGGGCAGGCCAGGGCTGCGGGCGACAGCGGGATGGTGTCGGTCACCACCAGCTCGTCCAGCGGCGAGGTCGCAATGCGCTCGATCGCCGGGCCGGACAGCACCGGGTGCGTACAGTAGGCGATCACCTTCTTCGCGCCGCGGTCCTTCAGCACCTCTGCCGCCTTGGTCAGCGTGCCCGCGGTGTCCACCATGTCGTCCATGATCACGCAGTTGCGGCCTTCGACTTCGCCGATGATGTGCATGACTTCCGAAACATTGGCCTTGGGACGCCGCTTGTCGATGATCGCCAGGTCGCAGTTCAGGCGCTTGGCCAGCGCACGTGCGCGCACCACACCGCCGACGTCGGGCGATACGACCAGCAGGTCGTCGTAGTTCTTGGTGATCAGGTCGCTCAGCAGCACCGGCGACGCGTAGATGTTGTCGACCGGGATATCGAAGAAACCCTGAATCTGGTCCGCGTGCAGGTCCATGATCAGCACGCGGCCGACGCCGACCTGCTGCAGCATGTTGGCGACGACCTTGGCGGAGATCGCCACGCGCGCCGAACGGGGGCGGCGATCCTGGCGGGCATAGCCGAAGTAGGGAATGGCGGCGGTGATCCGGCCGGCGGAAGCGCGCTTGAGCGCATCGACCATCAGCAGGATTTCCATCAGGTTGTCGTTGGTGGGTGCGCAGGTCGACTGCAGCACGAAGACGTCCTTGCCGCGGACGTTCTCGTTGATCTCGACCATCACTTCGCCGTCGGAAAACTTCGAGACGACTGCCTTGCCCAGTGGAATACCCAGTTGCTTGGCTACCCCGGCTGCCAGCTCCGGGTTAGCGTTGCCGGTAAAGACCATCAGGTTTTCAAGCGCCATGGGACACCCTGGATACTATGTGGAGTTGGAGTTGAAAAGCCGCCAAGGCTTGACTGTCGTCCTGCGTTGGCGGCTTTTGGTTCTTGCTTTGTATTTAATGGCAGGGGAACAAGGATTCGAACCTTGGTATGCCGGAATCAAAATCCGGTGCCTTAACCAACTTGGCGATTCCCCTACACAAACGGTTGCCTGTCATTCTGCATGAACAGCCTGCCAGGCGAATTCTTTGGCTACGATTCCAGCAGGTGCGAGAGCGGGTGGCGCTCGATCGACTTTGCTTTCCAGACTTTCCAGCCAGGCTTACCGGTAGTCCCTGCCGCCTGCAGTACGGCATCGGCTTCGTGCTTACGCGCGAAAGCGCAAAACACACATGCGCCGGAACCGGTCATCCTTGCTTCGCCAAACTGCCGGAGCCATTCGAGGGCTTCGGAGACCGGCGGGAAAAGCCTTTCGGCTACTGCTTGGAGATCGTTTTTCCTGAAGCGAAAGGCCGCGTCAGGAAAGTCCGTTATTCTGACGGCTTTCGAATCCCTTGTCAATTCCGGATTGGAAAATATCGCCGCCGTCGGGACGGCCACGCCGGGCTCGAGCACCACGTACCAGCAGTCCGGCGTCGCCACTTCGGTCAACGCTTCGCCGACCCCTTCGGCAAATGCATTGCGCCCGAAAATGAAGAACGGCACGTCGGCGCCGAGACGCAGCCCGAGCGCCATCAGTGCACGGCGATCCAGTCCTGCCTGCCACAGATGGTTCAGCACCACCAGGGTCGTCGCGGCATCGGAGGAGCCACCGCCCAGTCCGCCCCCCATCGGCAGCCGCTTGTCGATGCCAATATCGACGCCGGCATGCCGGGCGCGCTCCCGATCCGGCATCGCCTCTTTCAGCAGTCTGGCTGCCCGGACCACCAGGTCATCGTCTTCCGGCACGCCTTCGATCGGGGTCGTCCTGCGGATGATGCCGTCGTCCCGGCACGCAAAGTCCAGGCTGTCGCCGGCGTCCAGCAACTGGAACACGGTCTGCAGCAGGTGGTAGCCGTCCGGCCGGCGGCCGGTGACATGGAGGAACAGGTTCAGCTTGGCGGGAGCCGGGCAATTCTTCAGGACGCTTGCCATGTGTCGATCACGATGCGGATGGAAACTTCGCCTGCCTGCTGGGTATTGCGGGCGAGGTCGATGCGGCGCGGCCGGCCGTCGTCCGACCAGGCGGCATAGTGGATGCGCCAGCCGTCGCGGGTGAGCAGCGTGTCCCGCGCGGGGGAGGCGACGGCCCGGCGGCCCTCGGGATCGGTGGCGAAACCCTGCAGCCAGTCGCGCATGCCGGCGACCGGCAGCGGCCAGCCGAGCGCCTCGGCGGTCAGCGTGTCGACGTCGGCCGCCACCCGCAACGGCTGTCCCGCCTGGGTCATGGTGGCGCCGGCCGGACCGGCTTCGATCAGCGCGACAGTCTGGCCGAGCGGGGACAGCAGGGTGACCGTCGTGCGTTCCGCTGTCTGCGCCCAGGAGAAGCTGCCATGGATCGCTTCTTCCTTCTGCGGCCCCTGGTACCGGACCGACAGGCGCCCGCCCAGCGACAGCTGCTGCCGGAAGGCGCGCTCCGCCGTCGCGGCAGGGCCATCCGGGGCGGCGGTCGGGCTGACGGTGGCGCAGGCGGACAAAACCAGGGTGGACGCGATCGCCACCCGGATACCGACGGGCAGGGTCATAGCCGGACGTTGAGCCGTGCGAGCGTGCTCTTCAGCGTGTCGTTCTGCGGGTCCTTGTTTTGCGCATCGCGCCAAAGCTTCTGCGCATCGTCGCGCTGGCCGCGTACCCACAGGACCTCACCCAGGTGCGTCGCGATCTCGACGTCCGGACGCAAGGCGTAGGCGCGGCGCAGCAGGTCTTCCGCTTCCTTCAGGCGGCCGAGCCGGAACTGGATCCAGCCCATGCTATCGATGATGAAGGGATCGTCCGGCGCCAGCTTCAGTGCCTTCTCGATCAGCGCATGGGCTTCGTCGAGGCGAATGTTGCGCTCCGCAAGCGAGTAGCCGAGCGCGTTGTACGCATGCTGGTTGTCGGGGGCGAGCGACATGATCTTGCGCAGCGCGCTTTCCATCTCATCCCACAGCCCGCGTTTCTCCGCCAGCATCGCGAAGTCGTAGAGCAGGTCGGTATTGGACGGGAAGCGCTTCATCCCCTGGCGCAGCACGTCCAGCGCCGCAGGCAGCTGGCCGTTGTCGCGCAGGAGCTGGCCCTCCGCAATGATCAGCTGGGCCTGCTCGCGCTCGCCGCTCGCGGGCACTTCCTGCAGCAGCTTGCGCGCCGCGTCGAGTTCGCCGCGCTTGGCCATCACCTGGGCGCGCTTGACTTGCGCGCTCAGGAAGGCTTCACCGGGCTCGATCTGGCCGAGCCACTTCAGCACCGCCTCGCTGTCCTTGCGCTCCTCGGCGATCTGCGCCAGCAGCAGCAGTGCCTGCGACGGATCGCGTTCCTCGTCCGGCCTGGATTCCAGCACGGACAGATACCGGGTCAGGTAAGCCTCCGCCGCCTTGAGGTCATTGGTTTGCGCAGCCAGCACGCCGAGGGCGTACAGCGAGGTCAGGTCGTCGGGTTCGTCCTTCAGCAGCGTTTCGAATTCGCGGCGCGCCTCGGGATATTCCTTTTGTTCGACCAGCAGGCGCGCATGCGCGAGGCGTACATCGCGCGATTTCGGATAGCGGTTGAGGAAGTCGCGCAGGATGCCGGTAGCGGCAGCCTTGTCAGGTGTGACCTGGGCCAGCGCCAGCACCGCCAGCTCCGAATCCGGCTTGCTGCGCAAGGCGGCCTGCGCCTCCCTGCGCGCACGTTCGGCGTCGCCGTTGGCAAAGGCGGCCTGCGCCAGCGCGAGCCGGGCTTCAGGCAGGTCGCGGTAGGGCGCGAGCACCTCCTCCAGCAATGCAAAGGCAGCGGTCTTGTCCTTGGCCCGGGCCAGCAGGCGCTGCATCTGGAAAGCCAGCAGGCCACGTGTCTGCGGTCGGGCTTCCTTCAGCCTTTGCTCAAGGATCGGCTTCGCTTCCGCCAGGTTTTCGGTGAGGATGGCGAAACTCAGGTAGTACTGCGCCGCCTCGTCGGACTCGGGCGCGATGCTGCGCCACAGTCGCACCGCCGCGAGCGCCTCGTCGACCTGCTTGGCGCCCAGCGCAATCTCCGCAGCACGCCGCGCGAGACGCGGGTCGCGGGTCTGCTGCGCCGCCCCGAGGACGGTCACGTAGGCCGATTGCCATTCGCCGCGCTGCAATGCGATTTCCGAACTCAGCAGCTTGAAAAGCAGCTCCTCGCTCAGGTCCATTGCAGGCAGCGCTTCCTCCACCTTTTCTTCGCCTGCGGCGCGGGACGTCTGCGCGACCGGCAGCCGCCGCGGAGAGGTGCGCCCCTGCGCCTGCGCGACGTCGGATGCCGCGATCGGCGGAATGTCCGCCTTCTGTGGCGCGCGCGTTGCGCACGCCGCGAGAGCGATCGGCAGAGTTACAATGAGAAGCGTGTTTTTCAAGGGGATTTCCCGAAGAATAAGGCCTGGGCCATTTTACGCCCAATGTCATGCGGCTGCGCTCGGCGGTGACCGGGTCCCGCCCGCGCGATCCCTGGATCGTCGTTCGCTGTCCGGAAGCATGCCGGCATTCCGCGGTGCCCGACCCGGAAGCCCGGCCTCGCGTGACGCCAGGGCTACTGATAGCACGCTCGCACGGCATCAAATTTGTCATTCTGCAAAAAGTACGCCTTCCATGCCCGAACTGCCCGAAGTAGAAGTTACCCGCCGCGGCGTCGCGCCGCATCTGGATGGCCGCCAGGTCACGTCCGTCGTCCTGCGGCATACCGGCCTGCGCTGGCCCTTTCCATCGGACCTGCCCGCGCTGCTGCGCGGCAGGCGAATTCTTTCGACGGGGCGGCGCGGGAAATACCTGCTGATCGGCTTCGAGCACGGCACCCTGATTGTCCATCTGGGGATGTCGGGTCACCTGCGCATCCTTCCGGCCGACACGCCGGCGCAGAAGCACGACCACTTCGACCTCGTCATCGGTCCGCAGGTGATGCGCCTGACCGATCCCCGCCGCTTCGGGGCGGTGCTGTGGCACGACCGCGAGGACGGCGACCTGGAAGAGCACATTCTGCTGCGCAGCCTTGGCGTCGAGCCTCTGCTCGACGGCTTCAACGGGCAGCTTCTCTACCGGCTGACACGCCACCGGAGCGCGCCGATCAAACAGGTGTTGCTTGCCGGAGACATCGTCGTTGGCGTCGGGAACATCTACGCATCCGAAAGCCTGTTCAGGGCAGGCATCAATCCGAAGACGGCCGCACATCGCATCGGTCCTGCGCGGTACGGCAAGCTGGCGGAGGCAATCCGGGAAACGCTGACCGCCGCCATCGCGAAAGGCGGCAGCACGCTGCGCGATTTCATGGCGGCCGATGGGCAGCCGGGCTACTTCCAGCAGAGCTATTTTGTCTACGACAGGGCGGGCGAGGACTGCCGCACATGCGGCAGCCTGGTGCGACAGTTGAAGCAAGGACAACGCTCGACCTTCTATTGCCCAAATTGTCAAAAGTAGCTCCGGAATGCTAGATTGCTGCATATCACTATCAAGACCGGGGTTACCGTGAGCAATCTGGTGCAGAAGTTCCAGGAATACAGCGGATGGCGCAACGCGGTGCTGTCCGCACTGGCGCGCTACCGCGCCTGCGTCGAATCAGCCGAGCTGAGCGATGCGGCCGGGGAGCAGCGCCTGGCGCGCCTGGCGGCCCGGCTGACCGATGACAAGCTGTCGATCGCCTTCGTCGCCGAGTTCTCGCGCGGGAAATCCGAGCTGATCAATGCAATCTTCTTTGCCGATTACGGCCAGCGCATCCTGCCGTCCTCGGCCGGCCGCACGACCATGTGCCCGACCGAGCTGCTCTACGACGAGACCTTCCCGCCTTCGATCCGGCTGCTGCCGATCGAGACGCGGGCGCAGGCAGCGTCGACCAGCGACTTCAAGGACCAGAGCCATGTCTGGACGGTTCTCCCGCTCGACATCCATTCCGGCGACGGCATGCTCGAGGCGTTCAAGCAGGTCAGCCTGACCAAGCGCGTGTCGGTCGAGGAAGCCAGGCTGTACGGCCTGTACCACGAGGACGATGCGGATTCGGCCATGGCCGTCGGCGAGGACGGGCTGGTCGAGGTATCGCAATGGCGGCACGCCATCGTCAACTTCCCGCATCCGCTGCTCAAGCAGGGCCTGGTGATCATTGACACCCCGGGCCTCAATGCGATCGGCACGGAGCCGGAGCTGACGCTCAACCTGATCCCCAACGCGCATGCGGTGCTGTATGTGCTGGCGGCGGATACCGGCGTCACGAAGAGCGATATCGATGTCTGGCGCGACCACATTGGCGCAGGACCGGCGCGCATGGTCGTGCTCAACAAGATCGACAGCATGTGGGACGAGCTGCGCACGGCATCCGAAGTGGAAGAGCAGATCGACCGCCAGGTGGGAAGCGTCGCGCAGACGCTCAGCTTGCAGAAGGGACAGGTCTTCCCGATCTCCGCGCAGAAGGGGCTGGTCGGCAAGGTCAATCGCGACGCCGCGCTGCTGGCGAAGAGCCGCCTCCCGCAGCTCGAATCCGCGCTGTCCGAGGAACTGATCCCGCGCAAGCAGGAAATCGTTCGCGAGCAGCTGGTGACCGAGATCGACGAGCTGGCCGGCGCAAGCCAGTCGCTGCTTGCGGCACGCAGTCGCAGCGTGGTCGAGCAGCTGGTCGAGCTCAGGAGCCTGCGCGGCAAGAACCAGAACATCATCGAGCACATGATGAAGCGGGTCGACCTCGAGAAGAAGGAGTTCGACGGCAGCCTGTTGAAGCTGCAGGGCACGCGCGCGGTCTTCACGCGCCTGTCGACCGAGGTATTCACCAACCTCGGCATGGATATCCTGAAGCAGGACATCGCCGAGACCCGCAAGGCGATGGAGGAGAGCCGCTTCACAGCCGGCATCCGGGCGGCGGTGAAGGAGTTCTTCACCCGCGTGCGGTACAACCTCGGCCAGTCCGCCAGGAAGACCGAGGAAATCACGGCGATGATGAGCGTGATGTACCGGAAGTTCTCGACCGAGCACGGGCTCGCGCTGTCGTCCCCGATGCCGTTCTCCCTCGACAAGTACCAGAAGGAGATCGCGCTGATCGAGGCCGTCTATCACAAGCAGTTCGGTGCAGCCGCGGTACTCACCATGCCGCAGGTGGCGCTGATGTCGAAATTCTTCGATTCGATCGCCTCCCGCGTCAAGCAAAGCTTCCTGCAGGCCAACCGCGATGTCGAGGCCTGGCTGAAGGTGGTGATGGCGCCGCTGGAAGCCCAGATATGGGAACACAAGCAGCAGCTGAAGAAGCGCCGGCAATCGATAGAGCGCATCCACGTCGCCACCGACAGCCTGGAAGAGAAGGTGGCCGCGCTGGAGGCGATCCAGAACGAACTTGACGAGCAAAAGGCGAGGCTGGACGCACTGGAAACCGAATTGCGCAACGCGGTCCGCGCCGAACTCTCGGCACTGAAAGCGGCGGCCTAGCGAAAATGAAGAAACTGCTGGACCCGGCGCCCGCCGAAACGGGCGCCGCAGCGCCGTTGCCGCCCGGCGCCGGTTTCGCCGAAGAGGTGATCGCGTGGCAGCAGCAGCATGGGCGTCACGCGCTGCCGTGGCAGAACACCCGCGATCCGTATCGCGTCTGGCTGTCCGAGATCATGCTGCAGCAGACTCAGGTCAGCGCGGTCATTCCCTACTACCAGCGCTTTCTGCAACGCTTTCCGGACGTCGGTGCACTCGCCGCGGCTTCTTCCGAAGACGTGATGGCGCACTGGAGCGGCCTCGGCTACTACAGCCGCGCCCGCAACCTGCACCGATGCGCCCGGCAGGTCGTTGCCGAATACGGCGGCAGCTTTCCGCAGGATCCGCTGCAGCTCGCGGCACTGCCGGGGATTGGTCGTTCCACCGCAGCGGCGATTGCCGCCTTTTCCTTCGGCGCCCGCGCTGCCATCCTCGACGGCAATGTAAAGCGCGTCTTCTGCCGGGTCTTTGGCATCGACGGGTACCCGGGCGCGAAAGCCGTGGAAGACAAGCTATGGCAGCGCGCAGAAGCGCTCCTGCCGCAGACCGGGATGGAGGCGTATACCCAGGGCCTGATGGATCTCGGCGCTACCCTGTGCACCCGCAGTCGCCCGTCCTGCGCGCGTTGCCCGCTGGCGCATCGTTGTGTCGCGCTGGCGCAGGGCAGGACCCATCTGCTCCCCATGCGCAAGCCGAAGAAGGCGATCCCGGAACGGCATACCGCAATGCTGGTCGTCACCAGCGGCATGGAGGTGCTGCTGGAACAGCGACCTGACAGCGGTATCTGGGGCGGACTGCTGTCGCTACCGGAACTGGATCGGGGCGCCGGGCCGGATGCCATTTCCGCTGCCGCTGCCCGTTTCGGCCATCCCGGGACATGCGAGAAGCTGCAAGCGTTCTCGCATGTCTTCACGCATTTCAGGCTGCATGTCGATCCCTACCGCGTGCGGCTGGAGCGACGGGAAGAACGGGTGGCACAGAGCGGCTACGTCTGGTACGCCGCGGATGGGCTTGCCGATGCGCCATTGCCGGCGCCGGTGAAGAAGCTACTGCTGGCTGTATTCCGCGCCGACCTGTTCGGCTGACCATTCCACCCGGTTGCGGCCGAGCTGCTTGGCGCGGTACAAGGCGGCGTCCGCGCGCGCGATGAGGTCGGTCAGCTTCTCGCCGGGGCGGTACTCGGCGACGCCGATGGATAGCGAAATGTGCTTCTGCGGCAGCACCTTCTGGAAATCGAGGAAGTGGGCGTAGACCCGCAGGCGCTCCGCATGCATGACCGCGCCTTTCACGTCGGTGTCGGGCAGGATCTGCATGAACTCGTCCCCGCCGTAGCGCCCCAGGATGTCGGTATCGCGAATGGTGTTGCGGGCGGTCCGGGCAAATTCCTTGAGGATGGTGTCGCCCACAAGGTGACCGTTGGTGTCGTTGATCTGCTTGAACCGGTCGATATCGATCAGGCAGATCGAAAAAGGAACGCCCCGGGTTCCGGCCTGCAGGCGGGCCTGTTCGAGTTCGGTCTGCAACTGGCGGCGGTTGTACAGGCCGGTCAGCTCGTCCCGTACCGACTTTTCCTCGTAGTGTTCGAGCTGGTAGCGCGTTGCCCGCAGCAGCTGGCGCATGTTCTGGATCTGCTTGCCGACCAGGATCATGCCGGGCAGTGTCAGTGCAAGCACGCACCACTGCACGAGATCGGCGCGGAACATGTCGTTGAAGCCGGCGCTCTGGCCGCGCTGCAGGATGATCCCGAGATAGGTGGACAGGCAAAGGATGGACAGCAGGATGAGCGACGAGGTCGTCAGCCGGAAGATACCGAATGAAAAGGCGATCAACATGAACGGCACCAGCGCGATCTGGGTCGCGCGTTCCATCCACGCCACGCCGAGCATGATCCCGAGCGATACCACCAGCTGCGGCAGCATCAGGCTCGGCTCCCTGAAGCGGGCATGGTAGCCGAGGCGGAACATCGCATAGAAGCCGGCGATGCTGCCGACGACGATAAGGGCGATCACGACGAACTTGGTCCCGCTGATGAAACCCTGGCGGTAGAAGATGAACAGGCTGAGCGCGTACAACAGCGAGATCAGGCTGATCGGGGAAACCTGCGGCATCCGTACCGGCGGCATGGTCCTGCGTCGGTTGATCGACTCGGACCGCAGGGTCTCGCGTGCGTCATCCATTAACATACGATATGCGCTCAAGATGGTACCTGACAGGGCCTGCGAGGCAGGAAGCAAGGGGTTTGGCGAAACAGGAAGGCGACCCCTGCATTTATCCTATGAATGCCTTTGGCCGATTTTGCGCACCGACAAACGGGTTCAAGAAAAGGCGCGGGGCAAGGGACGGGGCAGGGCGGCCGGCCGCCGACGATATTCTTTTGGCATTTCCGGCGCGACGGCGACGGTCAGACGATGCCGTGCTGCTGCAGAAACTGGTGCACCACCGCGAGGCGCGACTGCGCATCGTCCAGTTCAAGCAGTTTCTGACGGGCCTTGAGCGGAATCGGCAGCAGCTCGCACCAGCGGTTGGCGATCCAGCCGGCGCTGTCGAGCCGGAACGGCTGCGAAAATGGGCTGATGAAATCGCCGCCCTGTTCGTTCCGTCCCTGCCGCTCGATATTGTCGATCACCGTTTTCAGCGCCGTCGCGCATTGCACGTGCAAGGCGTCGGGAGGCTGGACGGCATCCGCCGGCAGCATCGCGACCCGCGCTTCCAGGCGCTGGTCCTGCAGCACGCGGCTTTCCAGTATGCGGAAGCGTGCGCCGCCTTCGGTCTGCAGCATCATCATCCCGAGCTGCGGCACGTCCCACGACCGGATATGCGCCAGCGTGCCGACCTCCTCGGGCTCGGCCGCAGCCCCGACTTCCAGGCCCGACCTGATCAGCACCACGCCGAACGGCTGGTCGCGCTTCATGCATTCCCTGACCATGTCGACATAGCGCGTCTCGAATACCCTGAGCGGCAGCACGCCCTGCGGGAACAGGACGGTCTTCAGGGGAAAAAGCGGCAGCCATTCGTTTTGCTGCATGGACGGTCGGATTGGGTGGGAGGTGTCAGGACAGCTCGCGGTGGCGCAGGAGTACGCGCTCGCTCAAGCGGCGGAAGTGTTTTGCCAGCTGCTCGACCATGTACACCGAGCGGTGCTGGCCGCCGGTGCATCCGATGGCGACCGTGAGGTAGCTGCGGTTGTCGTTCTTGAAAGCGGGCAGCCACTTCTCGATGAAGGTGCGGATGTCCGCCATCAGCTCGGCGGCATGGGCCTGGGAATCGAGGAAGGCAATCACCGGCTCGTCGCGCCCGGTGAATGGGCGCAAGGCCGTATCGTAGTACGGATTGGGCAGCACCCGGACGTCGAACACCAGGTCGGCATCGAGCGGCACACCGTACTTGAATGCGAAGGACTCGAACAGGAGCGTCAGCGCGGTCCTTTCGGTTTCGACCAGGTCCTTGATCCAGGAGCGCAGCTTGTTGGCGGAGAGGCCCGAAGTGTCGATCATGTGCCCGAGTCCTTCGATCCCCGACAGCATTTCGCGCTCGCGCAGGATGCATTCGGTGAGCGTGGGCTGGTCCTCCGAAACGCGGTCGGGGCGCACCCGGTGCGACAGCGGATGGCTGCGGCGGGTCTCGGAAAAGCGGGTGATCAGGGACTCGGTCTTGGCCGTCAGGAAAAGCACCTTCACGTCATGACCTTCGCGCTTGAGCTGCTGGATGTCGCCGGGCAGGCTGAGCAGCGAGTCGGCGCTGCGGGCATCCATCGCCACGGCGAGCGGTTCGCCGCCTTCCTCCATCCGCGTCTCAACCAGCTGCCGCAGCAACTTGGGCGGCAGGTTGTCGACGCAAAAATAGCCGGCATCCTCCAGGGCGTTGAGCCCGACGGATTTTCCGGAACCGGAGATGCCGGTGATGAGTATGATGCGCATGCGGCAATCATACCGTAAGCATCTGCCGGTCGCATGCGCGCAGGCGGGCATGGCGGCGCTAGTCGTTGCCCATCGCCCTTTGCTGGCGCTCCATGAATTCCTTCAGCGTATCGATGCCGCGCAGCTGCAGGATGGTATTGCGCACGGCGGCCTCGAGCAGGACTGCGAGATTGCGGCCGGCCTCGACCGGAATCACGACCTTGCGGATCGGAAGGCCCAGCACCTCTTCCGTCTGCGAATGCAGCGGCAGACGCTCGTAGTTCTCCTCCAGGGTGCTGCGGCGAACGAGGTGCACGATCAGCTTGAGCCGCATCTTGCGCCGCACCGCGGTCTCGCCGAAGATCGTCTTGATATCCAGCAGGCCGAGGCCGCGCACTTCGAGCAGGTTCTGCAGCAGCGGCGGGCAGCGGCCTTCGATCATGTTCGGGGCAATGCGGGCGAACTCCACGGCGTCATCGGCCACCAGACCATGGTTGCGGGAGATGAGTTCGAGACCGAGCTCGCTCTTGCCCAGGCCGGACTCGCCCGTGATCAACACGCCCACGCCCAGCACATCCATGAAGACGCCGTGCATCGTCACCCGTTGCGCCAGTTCCTTGGACAGGTAGACGCGCAGGTAGTCGATCACCTGTGCCGCGGGCAGCGGGGTCGAAAACAGCGGTATGTTCTTCTCGTCGCAGATCGCCAGGATGTAGGGCGGCGTTTCCAGGCCCTGGGCGATGATGAACGCCGGCGGCTCGCCGGCGACCAGTTCTTCGGTCTGGTACTTGCGCGACGCCGGCGAGAGACGGTTGTAGTACTGGATCTCCTGGTGGCCGAATACCTGCAGGCGGCCCGGGTGGATCAGGTTCAGGTGGCCAACCTGGTCGGCGGCGGAAGTGGCGTCACCCGAAATCCGGCGCTCGCCCCCGGGGAAGCCCGCGAACCAGCCGAGCTGCAGCGCCTCGCGGGTATCGTCGAACAGCTGCTGGATCGTCAGATGGGTGGAAGCGGGCATGCGCTTGCAGGGTCAGGCGTGGATGCTGGGTTGCCACGCGAGGATCCGCGCATGCACCGAAACGGGGTCCGGATCGCTCGCCAGCACCTGTCGGAAAGCCTCGTCGGAGAACATTTCGGCGACCTCGGAAAGGATTTCGAGATGCTGCTGGGTGACGTGGTCGGGGATCAGCAGGAAAACCAGCAGGCTGACCGGCTGGCCGTCCGGGGATTCGAAGGGGATGGCTTCCTTCAGCCTGACGAACGCCGCGAGCGGCGCCTTCAGTCCCTTGATCCGTCCATGGGGTACCGCCACGCCGTGACCGAGGCCGGTGGATCCGAGGCGCTCGCGGGCGAACAGGTTATCCGACACAACCGAGCGCGCGATGCCGCAGTTGTTCTCAAATATCAATCCTGCCTGCTCGAATGCGCGCTTCTTGCTCGACACTTCCAGATCAAGCACGACATTGTTCGCTGACAGGATTCTCGCCAGATTCGTCATTTTGGGGAAAGCCCTTGGTGCACTGCACAAAACACGGTTTCGAGACGCATTATAGGCCTCTTTGCGGGATGCGTAATCCAAAGGATAGGATCCCTTCCAGAACGCCCATTGATGCCGAGCAGGAAAGCAACGCCCCGCCGATGTCGCGTATCAGCAGCAACGGCGCGGGGCTTGGACAAGCTGCTGCAGAAAAAGTTTTTCAGGAGCAAACCCGACCTTGCCTTTCTACTGGCGTGCGTTGCGCGCGTTGGACGGACGCTGTCCGGTGGTGAAATTGCTGCGCCAGGGATTGATATCCAGTCCACCCCGTCGGGTGTAGCGGGCGTACACCGCCAGCTTCTGTGGACGGCAGCGGCGCAGGATATCCATGAAGATGCGTTCCACGCATTGCTCGTGGAATTCGTTGTGATTCCGGAAACCGATCAGGTAGCGCAGCAGGCTTTCCTGGTCGATCGGCGCACCGACATAGCGGATCTGCACGCTGCCCCAGTCCGGCTGGCCGGTGACCAGGCAGTTCGACTTCAGCAGGTGCGACACCAGGGTCTCTTCCACCGGAGACTCGTCGTGACGCGCCTGCAGCAGGCCGGCATCGGGCGTGTAAGCGTCGACTTCGATGTCCAGGCGGTCGAGGAGCAGACCGTCGAGCTCGCCCATCTGCAGGGTGCCGAAGGCGTCCGGCAGCGTCAGTTTCACATTGACGCCGCTGCCGAAACCATCCGACAGGTCGGCCCGCAGCATGTCTGCCAGCGCTTCAGGGCTTGCCACCCGCGTCTGGTTGAAGGAATTGAGGTAGAGCTTCAGGGACTTGGATTCGATGATGTTGGGCGAATCGGCCGGCACCATGAAGCTGGCGACCGCCACCTGGGGCTTGCCCCGCATGTTGAGCCAGGACAGTTCGTAGGCATTCCAGATGTCCATGCCGAAGAACGGCAGGGTGCCACTGACGCCGATCTCATCACGCTTCTGCTGGCGTCCGATCGGGAACAGCAGCGAGGGCGTGTACTCCGCCTGGTAGGCGGTCGGTTTGCCGAGCGGCGAAGCGTCGGGCTGGTTGGGGGTGGTCATACGCAAAAATTTCTAGGACAGCCGGCACGTCGTGTTGTTCACGCGCCCGCCGCCAGGTTACAGGAACAGCTTGTACGCCGGATTGTCGCTCTCGTCCCAGTAGCGGTAGCCGAGGCCGGCGAGGAATCCGCGGAAGTCCTTCATCTCCTTCTTCGGCACCTGCAGGCCGACCAGGATGCGGCCGACATCACCGCCCTGGTTGCGGTAGTGGAACAGGCTGATGTTCCAGTTCGGCGCCATGCAGGCAAGGAAGCGCATCAGCGCGCCGGGGCGCTCGGGAAATTCGAAGCGGTATAGCAATTCGTCGTGCGCAAGCGGGCTCTTGCCGCCGACGAGGTGGCGGATGTGCAGCTTGGCCAGCTCATCGTGCGTCAGGTCGAGCGCCTTGAAGCCGTGCTTCTCGTAGTTGCTGGTGATCCTGCCGGATTCCTCGCTGTTCGAGATTTGCAGGCCGACGAACACATGCGCCTGTTTCGAATCGCTGATCCGATAGACGAACTCCGTCACATTGCGCGGGCCGGTCAGTTCGCAGAAGCGCCGGAAACTGCCGCGCTCCTCCGGGATGGTGACTGCGAACACCGCCTCGCGTGCCTCGCCGACCTCGGCCCGGTCCGCGACGAAGCGCAGGCGATCAAAGTTCATGTTGGCGCCGCACGCGATCGTGACCAGGTTCTCGTTGCGCACCGGTTTCCTGGATGCCTTGGCGCGCTCGATGTATTCCTTGGCACCGGCAATGGCCAGCGCACCGGCCGGCTCGAGGATGCTGCGGGTGTCCTGGAAAACGTCCTTCAGCGCGGCGCAGACGGCGTCGGTATCCACCAGGATGATGTCGTCGACATACTTGCGCGCAAGACGGAAGGTCTCTTCGCCGACCAGCTTGACGGCGGTGCCGTCGCAGAACAGGCCGACGTCGGGCAGCGTCACGCGCCGGCCGGCCTTCAGGCTGCGCGCCATGGCGTCGGAGTCGGTCGACTGCACCCCGATGATCCTGATGTCGGGCCGCACCGCCTTCACGTAGGCGGCGACGCCGGAGATCAGGCCGCCGCCGCCGATCGCCACGAAGATCGCGTGGATCGGGCCGGGATGCTGGCGCAGGATCTCCATGCCGATGGTGCCCTGGCCGGCGATCACGTCCGGATCGTCGAACGGATGTACGAAGGTCAGCTTCTGCTTCTTTTCCAGCGTCAGCGCATGGTTGTAGGCGTCGGTATAGGAATCGCCGAACAGCACGACCTCGCCGCCACGCGCCTTCACCGCGTCGATCTTGACCGGCGGCGTGGTGGTGGGCATGACGATCACCGCACGGCAGCCGAGTCGTCTGGCGGACAGCGCGACGCCCTGCGCATGGTTGCCGGCCGAGGCGCAGATCACGCCGCGCTTGAGCTGCGCGGGACTAAGGTGCGCCATCTTGTTGTAGGCGCCGCGCAGCTTGAAGCTGAACACGCTCTGCACGTCCTCGCGCTTCAGGTAAATCCGGTTGTCCATCCGCTCGGAGAGGGTGGGGGCAAGCTCCAGTGGCGATTCCACCGCAACGTCGTAGACGCGCGCAGTGAGGATTTTCTTCAGGTAGTCGGTAGTCATCGGCATGCGGTTTTCGGCAGATCCCGTGCGACGCGCAAGGGAACTCGTCATTATAATGGACGCCCCTTGCCTTCCCGCATCTCCTGCCTCCGATGATCGAAACCGCAACACGCTGGCTGCTGGAAGTCCTCGCCGTTCCCGACGTCGGGCTGACCTCGGTCTTCCTGATCAGCATGCTGTCGGCGACGCTGCTGCCGATGGGGTCCGAGCCGGCGGTATTTGCGGTCGTGAAGGCCAATGCGTCGCTGTTTTGGCCGGCGATCCTGGTGGCGACGCTCGGCAATACGATCGGCGGCGTGATCGACTACTGGATGGGCTATGGGGCCAAGCAAGCGTTCGCGAGGGAGCGGGAGAGCCGCTGGTTCGGCTGGCTGCAGCGTTACGGGGCCAAGACCATGCTGCTGTCCTGGCTGCCCGGTCTCGGCGACCCGATCTGCACGCTGGCGGGGTGGCTCAAGTTGCCATTCTGGCCATCGGTCGGCTACATGGCGATCGGGAAGTTCCTCCGCTACCTGACCATGACCGGCGCGCTGCTCTGGATCCCCGACGGCTTCTGGCGGCAGCTGGCAACCTGGCTGTAGTTGCCTTCCCCCGCCAAAATCCGCTGGCTTGGAAAAGAATTCAACATTTTCAATGGTTTAGCCACACGTCGTGTAAGGCCGTTCAGACCTCGCCTATGGCAATACGCTAAAATGCGCCTTTAATGCTTAGCGCACCACCTTAGATGAACGCCCCAGCACAAATCCAGGCACTGATTTCCGATGCGCAGAGTGAAGCGGCACCCACCCGCCTGCGCGAGATACCCTACAACTACACCTCCTTCTCCGATCGCGAGATCGTGATCCGCCTGCTTGGCGAGGACGCGTGGCGCCTGCTCGACGAGCTGCGCGGCGAGCGCCAGACCGGTCGCTCGGCGCGCATGCTGTACGAGGTGCTCGGCGACATCTGGGTGGTGCGGCGCAATCCCTACCTGCAGGACGACATGCTGGAAAACCCGCGTCGTCGCCAGGCGCTGGTCGACGCACTCACGCATCGCCTGAACGAAGTGGAGAAGCGCCGCCTGACCAGCGACCTGGCCGAGGCGGGCGACCCGCATGCGCGCCGTCGTAGCGCCAGCGTGGAAGCGCTGGTGAAGGCCGCGCGCAAGGCGGTGGCCGATTTCGGCGAGGAGTTCCGCAGTACCTACGACCTGCGCAAGCGCGCGACCCGGGTGCTGGGCCGCTATACCGCGAAGGACAACATCAAGTTCGACGGATTGTCGCGCGTATCGCATGTGACCGACGCCACCGACTGGCGTGTCGAGTATCCGTTCGTGGTGCTGACGCCGGATTCGGAGGACGAGATGGCCGGCCTGGTGAAGGCCTGCATCGAGCTCGGCCTGACCATCATCCCGCGCGGGGGCGGCACCGGCTATACCGGCGGCGCCGTGCCGCTGACGCCGATGTCCGCGGTCATCAATACCGAAAAGCTGGAGCAGCTCGGCGCGGTGGAAATGACCACGCTGCCGGGCGTGGACCGGCCGTACGCAACCATCTATTCCGGCGCCGGCGTCGTTACCAAGCGCGTGTCGGACGCGGCCGAGAAAGCCGGCTTCGTGTTCGCCGTTGATCCGACCTCGGCGGAGGCTTCCTGCATCGGCGGCAATATCGCGATGAACGCCGGAGGAAAGAAGGCGGTCCTGTGGGGCACGGCGCTCGACAACCTGGCGAGCTGGCGCATGGTCGACCCCAACGGCGACTGGCTGGAAGTGACCCGGCTCGACCACAACCTCGGCAAGATCCACGACGCCCCGGTGGCGCGGTTCAAGCTGGAGTGGACCCATCCGGCCGAGAAGGGCAAGGCGGCCGAGCCGTTCCGCACCGAATACCTGGAGATCGAAGGCCGCCGCTTCCGCAAGGAGGGGCTGGGCAAGGACGTTACCGACAAGTTCCTGGCCGGCCTGCCGGGCATCCAGAAAGAGGGCTGCGACGGGCTGATCACTTCCGCCCGCTGGATCCTGCACCGCATGCCGAAGTTCGCCCGCACCGTCTGCCTCGAGTTCTTCGGCCAGGCGCGCGATGCGATCCCGTCCATCGTCGAAATCAAGGACTTCCTCGACGCCGAGGCGAAGAAGGGCGGCGCGATCCTGGCCGGCCTCGAGCATCTCGACGAACGCTACCTGCGCGCGGTCGGCTACGCGACCAAGTCCAAGCGCGGCGTGCTGCCGAAGATGGCGCTGTTCGGCGACATTGTCGGCGACGACGAGGAAGCGGTCGCCCGCGCCGCATCGGAAGTGGTGCGCATAGCCAATACCCGTGTGGGCGAAGGCTTCGTCGCCGTCAGCCCGGAGACGCGCAAGAAGTTCTGGCTGGACCGCGCGCGCACCGCGGCGATAGCCCGGCATACCAATGCATTCAAGATCAACGAGGACGTGGTCATCCCGCTCGACCGCATGGGCGAGTACACCGACGGGATCGAACGCATCAACATCGAGCTGTCGATCAAGAACAAGCTGCAGCTGGCGGAAGCGCTGCGCGACTTCTTTGCGTCCAGCCACCTCCCGGTCGGCAAGAGCGAGGATGCCGATGCCGACATCCCGGCCGAGGAATTGCTGGAAGACCGCGTGGTGCAGGCCCGCCAGCTGGTCGACCAGGTCGGCGCGCGCTGGAGCTACCTGCTGGCCAACCTCGACAAGCCGTTGCGCGAAGCGCACGACGACCTGGCCGCGCTCGGCCTGTCCATGACCTGGATCGACGAGCGCCTGCAGCGCCAGCCCGATGCCGCGCTGTTCCACGTGCTGCAGGACCGTACGATACGCGTTTCCTGGAAGGCGGAACTGCGCGCGCCGCTGCGCCAGATATTCAACGGCGCGGCATTCAAGCTGATCCTCGACGAGTGCAGTGCGCTGCACAAGCGGGTGCTGCGCGGACGCGTGTTCGTCGCGCTGCACATGCATGCCGGCGACGGCAATGTCCATACCAATATCCCGGTCAACTCGGACGACTACGAGATGCTGCAGGATGCGCATGCCGCCGTGGCGCGCATCATGGTGCTGGCGCGCTCGCTCAACGGCGTGATCTCCGGCGAGCACGGCATCGGCATCACCAAGCTGGAGTTTCTGACCGATGACGAGATCAAGGACTTCCGCGACTACAAGCTGCGGGTCGATCCGGAAGGCCGCTTCAACAAGGGCAAGCTGCTGAATGACCCGGCCATGCCGTCCGACCTGCGCAATGCCTACACGCCGTCGTTCGGCCTGATGGGGCATGAATCGCTGATCATGCAGCAGAGCGATATCGGGGCCATCGCCAACAGCGTGAAGGATTGCCTGCGCTGCGGCAAATGCAAGCCGGTCTGCTCGACCCACGTGCCGCGCGCCAACCTGCTCTACTCGCCGCGCAACAAGATCCTCGCCACGTCGCTGCTGGTGGAAGCCTTCCTGTACGAGGAGCAGACCCGGCGCGGCATCTCGATCCGCCACTGGGAGGAGTTCGAGGATGTGGCCGACCACTGCACCGTCTGCCACAAGTGCGTGACGCCGTGCCCGGTCGACATCGATTTCGGCGACGTCTCGATGAACATGCGCAACCTGCTGCGCAAGATGGGCAAGAAGTCGTTCAACCCGGGCACCGCGACCGCGATGTTCTTCCTGAACGCCACCGATCCTGCCACGATCAACGCGACGCGCCAGGCGATGACCGGCATCGGCTTCAAGGCGCAGCGGATGGCGAACGACGTATTGAAGAAGTTTGCGAAGAAGCAGACCAAGGCGCCGCCGGCGACCCACGGAAAGCCGCCGGTGAAGGAGCAGGTGATCCACTTCATCAACAAGAAGATGCCGGGCAACCTGCCGAAGAAGACCGCGCGCGCATTGCTCGACATCGAGGATGACAAGGTGGTGCCGATCATCCGCGACCCGAAAAAGACCACGGCGGATACCGAGGCCGTCTTCTACTTCCCGGGATGCGGCTCCGAGCGGTTGTTCTCGCAGGTCGGCCTGGCTACGCAGGCGATGCTCTGGCATGTCGGCGTGCAGACCGTGCTGCCGCCGGGCTACCTGTGCTGCGGCTATCCGCAGCGCGGCGCCGGCCAGTACGACAAGGCCGAGAAGATGATGACCGACAACCGGGTGCTGTTCCACCGCGTCGCCAACACGCTGAACTACCTCGACATCAAGACCGTGGTGGTCTCCTGCGGCACCTGCTACGACCAGCTGCAGAGCTATGAATTCGAGAAGATCTTCCCGGGCTGCCGGATCATCGACATCCATGAGTTCCTGCTCGAGAAGGGCGTGAAGCTGGAGGGGGTGGACGGGGTGCGCTACATGTACCACGATCCCTGCCACAGCCCGATGAAGCAGCAGGATCCGCTCAAGACGGTGAATGCGCTGATCACGACCGCCGATGCGCAGAAGATCGAAAAGAACGACCGCTGCTGCGGCGAATCCGGCACCTTCGGCGTCAGCCGTCCCGACATCTCGACGCAGGTCCGATTCCGCAAGGAAGAGGAGATGCGCAAGGGCGCCGACAAGCTACGCGGCGACGGCTTCGGCGGCGAGGTCAAGATCCTGACCTCCTGCCCGTCCTGCTTCCAGGGCCTGTCGCGATACAACGAGGACGCAGGTACCAGCGCCGATTACATCGTGATCGAGATGGCGAAGCACCTGCTCGGCGAGAACTGGCTGCCGGAGTACGTCTCGCGGGCCAACAACGGCGGCATCGAACGGGTACTGGTGTAATCATGGGCAAGCAAGCATCCTGCGAACTGTGCGCACAGGCCGGCGGCGAGGTCATCTACCGGGATGACAACTACCGCGTCGTGCTGGTCGACGATGAACGCTATCCCGGCTTCTGCCGGGTGATCTGGAACGCCCATGCACGCGAGATGACCGACCTGACCGGGCAGGAGAGGGCGATTCTGATCGCCGCCGTCTGGCAGGTCGAGGAGGCGGTGCGCGAGGCGATGCAGCCGCACAAGGTCAACGTCGCCAGCCTCGGCAACGTCGTGCCGCACCTGCACTGGCACGTAATCCCGCGCTACGAAAGCGATGCGCATTTTCCCAACCCGATCTGGGGCGAGGTCATGCGCACGCCGGACTCGGCCGACCTCGAACGACGCCGCGCGATGGTCGCGCAGCTGCGCGCGCTGTTGCAGGACCGCTTCCAGGAATCGCTGCTCTAGGACACCGACATGGCCGATACGCCTTCCCCGACCGCGCTCACCGTGCACAAGCAATCCCGTACGCTGGACATCGCTTTCGATTCCGGCGAGCGCTTCGTGCTGCCGTTTGAATTCCTGCGCGTGTATTCGCCGTCGGCGGAAGTGCGCGGCCATGGCGCCGGCCAGGAGGTGTTGCAGACCGGGATGCGCGAGGTGCTGCTGACCGCCGTTGAGCCGGTGGGCAATTATGCCGTCCAGCTGACGTTTTCCGACGGCCACAACTCCGGCATCTATTCCTGGGACTACCTCTATTCGCTCGGCAAGGACCAGGAGAAACTCTGGGCCGACTACCTTCGCCGCCTGGAGCTGGCCGGATTCACTGCCGAAACCGGGCGCGACGCCCCGATGACCGCCAAGGGCAGCGCCTGCGGACACCACCACTGAGCCTGCCCGGGTTTGCGCCCGGCAACCCTATTTCTTCCGTGTTTCTCGCCTTGCGGAACGCTTGCCGGTCGCGCTGGTCTGCACTTGTATAATGCGGCCTGGATCAACGAGGCTGGCGTCATGACCAATACCACCCATTTCGGTTATCAAACCGTCGCAGAAGAAGAGAAGGCGCACAAGGTCGCCGAGGTTTTTCATTCCGTCGCAGCGAAGTACGACGTGATGAACGACCTGATGTCGGCCGGCATGCACCGCCTCTGGAAGACGTTCACCATCGCACAGGCGGGGGTGCGCCCCGGCTTCAAGGTGCTGGACATCGCCGGCGGCACCGGCGACCTGGCGAAGGCCTTCGCCAGGCAGGCGGGTCCGAGCGGCGAAGTCTGGCTCACGGACATCAACGAATCCATGTTGCGGGTCGGACGCGATCGCCTGTTGAACAAGGGCGTACTGACCCCCACCTTGTTATGTGACGCAGAAAAGCTGCCTTTCCCGAGCGACTACTTCGACCGCGTCACCGTCGCCTTCGGCCTGCGCAACATGACGCACAAGGACCAGGCGCTGGCCGAAATGCGGCGCGTGCTCAAGCCGGGCGGCAAGCTGCTGGTGCTGGAATTCTCGAAGGTGTGGGAGCCGCTGCAGAAGCCGTATGACGTGTATTCATTCTCGGTCCTCCCCTGGCTGGGCCAGCGGATCGCGAACGATGCGGAAAGCTACCGCTACCTGGCGGAGTCCATCCGGATGCATCCGGACCAGGATACGCTCAAGGGGATGATGCAGGACGCGGGGCTGGAACGTGTGGAGTACTTCAACCTGACTGCCGGCGTGGCTGCGCTGCACACCGGCATCAAACTGTAGGAGCTGGCCATGAAGAAATACCTGATCGCACTGATGATTGCCGTCAGCAGCATGTCCGTCGTGGTGGCGGATGCGGAAGCCAAGCGCCTTGGCGGCGGCGGATCGTTCGGCCGCCAGTCGCAAGGCATCGGCAGGCAGGCGACGCCGCCGTCATCGGCCAACCAGCCATCGTCCGCGCAGCGCGCGCAACCGAACTCGCCGGCCGCCGCGGGCGCGACCGCCCCGCGTCCCAGCCCGTGGCGGGGGATACTCGGCGGCGCGTTGCTCGGCCTCGGCCTCGGCGCATTGCTGTCGCACCTCGGGATCGGCGGCGCGCTTGCCAGTGTGATCGGCACCCTGCTGACGTTTGCGCTGATCGCACTGGCGATCATGTTCATCCTGCGCCTGGTGCGCGGCAAGAACGGCGGCGGTCGTGCCGGCCAGCCGGCATTTGCGGGTGGCTACGGTAACCAGCCGATGGCGCGTACACCGGAGATCGGATCGCGCGTCGACCAGCCGTCCCGCCCGCTCGCCTTCCAGGACGTCAATGATGCAGGAACCGTCGGGGCGGCCGGTGCCGCCGCCATGGACATCCCGGCCGATTTCGACGTGCAGGGCTTCCTGCGCCATGCGAAGACCTATTTCATCCGCCTGCAGGCGGCCTGGGACCGTGCGGACGTCAGCGACATCCGCGAATTCACCACGCCGGAAATGTTCGGCGAACTGCGCCTGCAACTGCAGGAGCGGGGCGCGTCGCCCAACCATACCGACGTGATGTCGCTGGAGGCGGAACTGGCGGGCATGGAGCGGACCGGGGACGAGTACGTCGCGAGCGTGCGCTTCTCCGGCATGATCAAGGAGGAGCAGGACGGGTCGGCGCAGCCGTTCTCCGAGGCCTGGAACCTGGTCAAGCCGGTGTCGGGGCAGGGTGGATGGCTACTCGCAGGCATCCAGCAATTGTCCTGACCCCGGGATTACTCCCGGCAAGCTGTTAAACTTGGGCCGCCCGTGACGTCACGGGCGGCTTTGTTTTGCGACCATGATTCCATCTCTGTTTTCCGGTCCGGTCTCCGGCTCGGCTTCCGCCGTCGTTAATCATCTCCTGGCATCCGAGCCCTGGGCGCGGGAGAAGCTCGTCCGGCATGCCGGCAAGGTCGCGCTGTTCGACGCCGGCCCCCTGTCGCTGCGCCTGCAGGTGACGGCCGATGGCATGGTCCGGCAGGCCGAGGAGGGCAGGGCGCCGGAAGTGACGATACGCGCCAGCCTGGGCGACCTGCCGCTGATCCTGCGCAATCGCGAGCAGGCGTTTTCCTACGTGCAGATCGACGGCGACGCCGACTTCGCGCATACCATCTCGCAACTGTCCCAATCGCTGCGCTGGGAAGCGGAAGCCGACCTGTCCCGCCTGGTCGGCGACGTCGCCGCGGTGCGCCTGGTACAGGGCGCGCGCGGTGCGGCCGATGCCGTCCGCACCACCCATCGCAAACTGGCCGAGAACCTGGCCGAATATTTTCTCGAGGAGCAACCGGTGCTGGTACGGCCGCAGGCAGTCAACGATTTTTCCGCCGAGGTCACCCGGCTGCGCGACGATGTCGAACGCCTCGTCAAGCGCGTCGACAAGCTGAAGGGACGCCGCTAAATGTTCTTCAGGTTTCTGCGGCTGTTCAAGATCGCGCGCGTCGCGGTCAAATACGGGCTGGACGACATGGCCGTTTCCGGGCTGGCCAGCCCGCGCCTCGCCCGTGTGATTGCCACCCTGGTCTTCTGGCGCGACATCTCCGCGCCGCGTGGCAAGCGGCTGCGCATGGCGCTGGAGGAGCTGGGGCCGATCTTCGTGAAGTTCGGCCAGGTGCTGTCCACCCGGCGCGACCTGATGCCGCCGGACGTGGCCAATGAACTCGCGCTGCTGCAGGACAGGGTGCCGCCCTTCGACAGCGCCCTCGCGGTACGCCAGATCGAGAAGTCGCTCGGCGCCCATCCGGAGGAACTGTTTGCCGAGTTTGACCGGGAGCCTGTCGCGTCCGCGTCCATCGCCCAGGTGCATTTTGCCCGGCTCAAGGACGGCACCGCGGTCGCGGTGAAGGTGCTGCGCCCCGGCATGAAGCGCTCGATCGAGGAAGACATTGCGCTGATGAAGGTCGCCGCCGGCCTGATGGAACGCCTGTGGGCGGACGGCCGCCGGCTCAAGCCGCGCGAGGTGGTCGGCGAGTTCGACAAATACCTGCACGACGAGCTCGACCTGATGCGCGAGGCGGCCAATGCCAGCCAGCTTCGCCGCAATTTCACGGGTTCCGACCTGTTGCTGGTGCCGGAGATGTTCTGGGACTACTGCTCGACCTCGGTGATCGTGATGGAGCGCATGCGCGGCATTCCCATCTCGCAGACCGAGCGCCTGGTGGCGGAGGGCGTGGACCTGAAGAAGCTGTCGCGGGACGGCGTGGAGATTTTCTTCACCCAGGTGTTCCGCGACGGCTTCTTCCATGCCGACATGCATCCGGGGAACATCCTGGTCTCGGTCGAGCCCGAAACGTTCGGGCGCTACATCGCGCTGGACTTCGGCATCGTGGGCACGCTGACCGACTTCGACAAGGACTACCTGTCGCAGAATTTCCTCGCCTTCTTCCGCCGCGACTACAAGCGCGTGGCGGAAGCGCACATCGAGTCGGGCTGGGCGCCGAAGGATACCCGCGTCGACGAACTCGAGTCCGCCGTGCGCGCCTGCTGCGAGCCGATCTTCGACCGGCCGCTGCGCGACATTTCGTTCGGCCAGGTGCTGCTGCGCCTATTCCAGACCTCGCGCCGCTTCAACGTCGAAGTGCAGCCGCAACTGGTGCTGCTGCAGAAGACCCTGCTCAACATCGAGGGCCTCGGACGGCAGCTCGATCCGGACCTCGACCTGTGGAAGACGGCCAAGCCGTATCTTGAACGCTGGATGCAGGAGCAGGTGGGCTGGCGGGGCATGATCGCCAAGCTGCGCGAAGAGGCACCTCATTACAACAAGGTGCTGCCGCAGCTGCCGCGCCTGGTGCACCAGGCCCTGACCGGCGCCTCCGAGCGTCCGCAGGAGACCGTCGACCTGCTGCGCCGGGTGCTGGACGAACAGCGCCGCACCAACCGGCTGCTCACCTTCGGTGTCTACTTCGGCGGTGGCCTGGCTGCCGGGATCGTCATCGCGCAGATGCTGCAGCGATGGGCGCAGTTCCTGCACTGGTAATCGATGGCGCCCGAATTCACCTCCCGTGATCCGTCGCAGCCGCAGTTCTGGTCGGATCGATTCGAACGCAAGTTCACGCCCTGGGACCGGGGCGGCGTGCCCGAAGCCTTCAGGACGTTCGTCGCCGGCGCGGCACGCCCTTGCGCGACCCTGATTCCCGGCTGCGGCGCCGGCCACGAAGTCGCCCTGCTGGCTGCGGCTGGCTGGGACGTGACGGCGATCGATTTTTCCCCCGCGGCGGTCGCTGCGGCGCGGCAGGCGCTTGGTCCGCTCGCCGACCGCGTGCAGCTCGCCGACTTCTTCAGCTTCGCGCCATCCACGCCGCCCGACCTGATTTACGAACAGGCTTTCCTGTGCGCGCTGCCGCGCGACCGGTGGCCGGCCATCGTCGAGCGCTGGGCGCATCTCCTGACGCCCGGAGGCCTGCTCGCCGGGTACTTCTATTTTGACAATGCTGAAAAGGGACCGCCGTTTGGCGCGGACCCCGGGCAACTGCGCCGGATGCTCGCGCCCCATTTCGCGCAGGTAGAGGACCACGCGGTGACCGACTCCATCCCGATTTTTGCCGGCAAGGAACGCTGGCAGGTGTGGCGGCGCCTGCCGCTGGCCGACAGCGCGCGGTAGGGCCGCAACAAGGGGGCGGCAATGCGGTGCCGGCGACGCGGAATCGGCATCGATTTTCACTATAATTGAGCCCACTTTTTCTACGGAGCAAGCCCAGATGAACGCCACCCTGATCTCCTTCGTCGTGCTGTATCTGCTGGGCACCCTGGCGCTGGGGGTCTGGGCCGGTACCCGGGTGCGCAGCACCTCCGATTTCGCGGTGGCCGGCCGCAGCCTGCCGCTCATCATGGTCATCACGACGACGTTCGCGACCTGGTTCGGCGCTGAAACGGTGATGGGAATACCGGCGCGGTTCGTGCAGGGCGGGTTGAACGCCATCGTCGAAGACCCGTTCGGCGCCGGCACCTGCCTGATCCTGGTCGGCCTGTTCTTCGCCGCGCGCCTCTACCGGCTGAACCTCCTGACCATCGGCGATTTCTTCCGGCAGCGCTACGGCAAGGGCGTCGAGGTGTTCTGCTCGGTCGCGATCATCCTGAGCTACCTGGGGTGGGTGGCGGCGCAGATCACCGCCCTCGGCCTGGTGTTCTCGGTACTGACCAACGGCGCCATGTCGGAGACCACCGGCATGATCGTGGGGACGCTTGCCGTGCTTATCTACGTCGTGGTCGGCGGTTTCCTCGCGGTGGCATGGACCGATTTCATCCAGATGATCGTGCTGGTGGTGGGTCTGTCCGTGATCGCCTTCTTCTCCGCCGACCTTGCCGGCGGCGCCGACAACGTACTTGCCGTCGCCACCGAGCAGTCGCTCTGGAACTTCCTCCCGCAACCGGGCTTCACCGAGCTCGCCGGTTTCATCGGCGCCGGCCTGACCATGATGCTGGGCAGCATTCCGCAGCAGGACGTCTTCCAGCGCGTGATGTCGGCCAAGGACGCCGCAACCGCGCGCAAGGGCGCCGTGATCGGCGGCGTCAGCTACATCCTGTTCGCCTTCGTGCCGATGTTCATCGTGCTGTGCGCGGTGATCGTGATGGGCAATGCCGGGCTGGAGATGGCGAAGAACGACTACCAGCGCCTGCTGCCGACCTTCGTGCTGACCCAGATGCCCCTGATGATGCAGATCCTGTTCTTCGGCGCGCTGCTGTCCGCCATCAAGAGCACGTCGTCGGCCACCCTGCTCGCGCCATCGACCAGCTTCGTCGAGAACATCCTCAAGAACCTGCGCCCGGGCATGACCGACCGCGAGCAGCTGTTCGCGATGCGGGTCAGCATCGTGGTATTCGCGGCACTGGTGCTGGCCTACGCGATCGCCATGAAAGGCACGTCGATCTACGACCTGGTGTCGTCGGCCTATCAGGTCACGCTGGTCGGCGCATTCGTGCCGCTGACCCTCGGCCTGTACTGGAAACGTGCGACCACGCAGGGCGCGATCTTCTCGATCGCTGCCGGCGTCGGCACCTGGATCCTGTTCTTCCCGCAGGTCAGCGGCCTCGGCGACGCCTTCCCGCCGCAGCTTGCGGGCCTCATCGCCGCGTTCGCGGGCATCTTCGTCGGTAGCCTGATGCCGCAGGTGCTCAAGAATCACCGCGAGGACCTGGCCGGGCACCGGCACGGCGCGGCGACGCAAAGCTGAGTAGCCCGGACAAAACGAGGCGACGGGATAGACCCGGTCGAAGCAGGCGGCAGGATGCAGGGTCGGGTATCCGCCTGCTTTCCACGATGACAGGCCGGCATCCAATATTTCCTGAAAAACCTTTATAATTCAGGGTTTTGGATAATTTTTGCGGAGATATCCCATGCCGATCTATGCTTATCGCTGCGAAACCTGCGGTTTTTCCAAGGACGTATTGCAAAAGGTCTCTGACGCGCCGTTGACGGAATGCCCGTCCTGCGCGAAGAGCACTTTCAAGAAGCAGGTGACCGCGGCCGGCTTCCAGCTCAAGGGTACCGGCTGGTACGTGACCGACTTCCGTGGCGGCAGCGGCGGCAGCGCCGCAAGCGCGCCCGCAACCGGCGCAACGACGGAGAAGGCGGCTTCCTCCGACGGCGGGTCCTCGCCTGCCGCGCCGGCAGCGTCAGCCACCTGATCCACCAAGGGGTGCACCGCATCCCGTCCGAAGAAAACCATGCGCAAATACTTCGTTACCGGCCTGCTGATCCTCGTGCCCCTGGTCATCACGGTCTGGGTGCTGAAGCTGATCCTGACCACGATGGACCAGTCCCTGCTGTTGCTGCCCGAGCAATGGCAGCCGAACAAGCTGTTCGGCTTTCAGATCACCGGCATGGGCGCCGTGCTGACGGTGCTCGCCGTGTTCATGACCGGCGTGCTGGCGCGCAATTTCATCGGCAAGCGGGTGGTGCACGTCTGGGAGCGCCTGCTCGGCCGCATCCCGATCGTCAACTCGATCTACTCCAGCGTGAAACAGGTGTCGGACACGCTGTTTTCCTCGTCCGGCAATGCCTTCCGCAAGGCGGTACTGGTGCGTTATCCGCACCAGGGATCCTGGACCATTGCCTTCCTGACCGGCGTTCCCGGCGGTGACGTGCGGAACCATCTCGCCGGCGACTACATCAGCGTCTACGTGCCCACCACGCCCAACCCGACTTCGGGCTTCTTCCTGATGATGGCGCGTGCGGATACCATAGAGCTCGACATGTCGGTCGACGAAGCCCTCAAGTACATCGTGTCGATGGGCGTTGTGGCGCCGGAGTCGCTCGCATCGAAGAACCTGAAAGCCCTGCCGCCCCAACACTGACCGCCCTTTTTTCGGCGCCGCCTGCTGCCGCTGCAGCGCCGGCATCCTCACAAGATCTGCTACTGGAACCCACTATGTCTATGCGAACTCATTACTGCGGCCTCACCACCGAGGAACTGCTCGGCCAAACCGTCAGCCTGTGCGGCTGGGTGCATCGCCGGCGCGACCATGGCGGCGTGATCTTCATCGACCTGCGCGACCGTGAAGGCCTGGTGCAGGTGGTATGCGATCCGGACCGCGCCGACGTGTTCAAGACCGCGGAAGCGGTGCGTAACGAGTTCTGCGTGCGCGTCACCGGCCTGGTGCGCAACCGCCCGGAGGGCACGACCAACGCCAACCTGAAGTCCGGCAAGATCGAGGTGCTGTGCCAGCAGCTGGAAGTGCTGAACGCGTCGGTGACGCCGCCGTTCCAGCTTGACGACGACAACCTGTCCGAGACCACCCGCTTGACGCACCGCGTGCTCGACCTGCGCCGGCCGCAGATGCAGAAGAACCTGCGCCTGCGCTATCAGGTGACGATGGAAGTGCGCAAGTTCCTCGACGCCAACGGCTTCATCGATATCGAAACGCCGATGCTCACCAAGTCGACACCGGAAGGCGCGCGCGACTACCTGGTGCCCTCGCGTGTCAACCCGGGCAACTTCTTCGCGCTGCCGCAGTCGCCGCAGCTGTTCAAGCAGCTGCTGATGGTCGCCAACTTCGACCGCTACTACCAGATCACCAAGTGCTTCCGGGACGAGGACCTGCGCGCGGACCGCCAGCCGGAGTTCACCCAGATCGACTGCGAGACGTCGTTCATGGGCGAGCAGGAAATCCGCGACATGTTCGAAGGCATGATCCGCGGCGTGTTCAAGAACGTGCTCGACATCGACCTGCCGAACCCGTTCCCGGTCATGCAGTACGCCGAGGCGATGGGCCTGTACGGTTCCGACAAGCCCGACATGCGCGTCAAGCTGCAGTTCACCGATCTGACCGCGGTGATGAAGGACGTGGACTTCAAGGTGTTCTCCGCTGCCGCCAACATGGACAACGGCCGCGTGGTCGGCCTGCGCATCCCGGGTGGCGGCGCCATGCCGCGTTCCGAGATCGACGCCTACACCCAGTTCGTCGCCATCTACGGCGCCAAGGGACTCGCCTACATAAAGGTCAATGAGAAGGCCAAGGGCCGCGATGGCCTGCAATCGCCGATCGTCAAGAACATCCATGACGCCGCGCTGACCGCGATCCTGGAGCAGACCGGCGCGCAGGACGGGGACCTGATCTTCTTCGGCGCCGACAAGGCCAAGGTCGTCAACGACGCGATCGGCGCCCTGCGCGTGAAGATCGGCCACAGCGATTTCGGCCGCAAGAACGGCCTGTTCGAGGACACCTGGAAGCCGCTGTGGGTAATCGACTTCCCGATGTTCGAATTCGACGAGGAAGACCAGCGCTACACCGCCGCCCATCATCCGTTCACCTCGCCGAAGGACGGTCATGAAGACCTGCTCGAGACCGACCCGGGCAAGGCGCTGGCGAAGGCCTACGACATGGTGCTCAACGGCTGGGAGCTCGGCGGCGGCTCGGTGCGTATCCACCGCGCGGACGTGCAGAGCAAGGTGTTCCGCGCGCTGAAGATCGACGCCGAGGAAGCCCAGCTGAAGTTCGGCTTCCTGCTCGACGCGCTGCAGTATGGTGCGCCCCCGCACGGCGGCCTCGCCTTCGGCCTCGACCGCATCGTCACCATGATGACCGGCGCCGAGTCGATCCGCGATGTGATCGCCTTCCCGAAGACCCAGCGTGCGCAGTGCCTGCTGACGCAGGCGCCGTCGGAAGTCGACGAGAAGCAGTTGCGGGAACTTCATATCCGCCTGCGGAACGTGGAGGCGGCGAAGAGCTGATTGTGGTTTGCGCCGGCTTTTCGCCGGTGTTGAACTTGTTGTCGAAAGGCCGTTCCCGACTGCTCGGGGACGGCCTTTCTTATTAGGGACAAGTTAGGGTAACAATGCCGGTACATCCTAAATCCGGCGGCTGCGCGGTGAATGTCTAACGGCCCAAATGGCAATGCAAGTGACAATTTTTTTGAACCGGAATGACTTCTTCTTGTTCTTCGTACTG
This sequence comes from Noviherbaspirillum sp., assembly GCF_036563305.1. Taxonomy (GTDB): domain Bacteria; phylum Pseudomonadota; class Gammaproteobacteria; order Burkholderiales; family Burkholderiaceae_D; genus Noviherbaspirillum. The sequence continues at coordinate 160,672 of NZ_DATCMQ010000011.1, forward strand.
TGCGTGATTCGAGTCTAGCTGTAGTCAAAGAACCGGTCCCACCATGTCAGTTCTGGTGAGTGACTGAACGAGTTGCGTCCATCGTAAATACGGTCGAGCGCTTCGGGCGGTATGAACGTGTAGCCCTTCGACGCTACGACGCGTTCGACGATATCGAGTATTTCCCGAACATCAAGCCTAGCGCCAACATTAGAAGGATTTTGACTTTCTAGCCACGCTGAAAACATGTTTCCAAAGCTGGAAAATCGAACGATTAAAAGGTAGCCGGCGGCATCTCCCGCCAAGAACAAGTGCATGAGCTGGGCAAAAAAATATGCGTCCTGAACCTGAGTATCCAGTTCTAGAGCAATCCCGAGCAATCCGTCCAGGTCTTTCTTCAATAGGCTCAACCGTCGAACCTCGGCTTGATAGTCGAGGTCCGGCGGCGACTCCTTGCTCCAGTCATACTGGGCATCGAGTTTCATCAGAAGCAGATGGGCGTGGTCTTGCGTCATATGATTACTTCGCTATAGGGTAGGCACTGACGACATCGCTGGCGGTATTTTCTTTGATTACTATCCTCACTGTCGTTTCCCCTCTTGTTCCAATTGGGCGGCCAAGGTCCACTTCATACACCGCTCGGCCGAGTTGACCAGATTTCTTTCCGCTACCTCGCTTCTGCCAAGCTTCATCCATCAGTGCAAGCAACCGTGAAGGAGGCACATCAAACACGCTGTGTGCCGCCTTTGCCGTGTCAATGAAGAGGTGCTCTATGACATGCTCAATTCTGTCCCTGCCTGCTTTGTCCAAGCCATCGAAGCGCAGTCCCGATTTTGTCTCCCAAGTGTGGCTTCCCAGCTGACGGAGGACGCCCGACTGGATGCTATAAGTCTTTGCCTCGTTAGCGGTATTTTTGACCGTGTTGGCCCTGATGGCAAGCTTGCCCTGCGACGGAGTTCCTGTCGGCGCTGCCGAATTCCTATTCTCGGTGGAGGCATTCGCTTTCTTTCCTCCGCTAAAAATACTGCCTATCGCCTGCCCACCCGACTTCCCGCGCGGCCCGACGCTTGCCGCCAGCACCAATGTCGCCTCCGCGAGACTGCTTCCCGCCTGCTGCAGGTCGCTCTCACAGCGGGCATCGTTGATCGACTCCACCATATCGATGGTGCCGCGGACGAAATCCAGCGCCGCAGATCCCAGCATGTAGTAAGCCATGCCGGCCATCGCCACATCCGCGATGAAGCCGACACCGACCGCGTGGGACGCGCCCCATAAGGCCAGCACTGCCGCGGTGGTGGGAATGTCCTCCAGCCATGCGTCGTATGCCTGACCCAGTTCGCCCGGTAGTGCGGCAACCGTGTGCTCCAGGACGCGCTGCAGCTTGTCGTTGAAACTTCGCTGCCCCACCGGCAGCGCTTGCAGTCCCAGGGGATCGACGTTGGCGATCGGGTTGTTGCCGGCGAACGCATACAGGTTGATCCCGCCAGCCTGCCCGCTCGGATCGGTCGACAGGTAGCGTCCGGTAGCAGGGTCGAGGTAGCGCCGCAGGTTGTAGTGCAGGCCGGTCTCTTCGTCGAGGTACTGGTTCGAGCCGCGCAGGTGCAACTGCTGGCGGCTGCCGGGGTCGAGGACGGCATGCCCGAAGCCAGCGACTTCCGATTGCCAGGCGACGCGCCTGTCGCGGGCGACGAGCGCACGTGGTGCGCCGGTGTGGTCGGCAACCACGGCATAGACATCAATGCCTGCGGAGGTGGTGACAGTGCGCAGCGCCTGTCCGACGAGACTGTCCTGCGCCTGCAGCATCGCGATTGGACGCGTGCCCGCCTGGTCCTTGAGCCACACGTATTGCCTGGTGATCTTCGCCGCATCCCGGCTGGCCTGGGCATCCGCTTCCGCAGTCAACTGGTTGCCTTCGTACAGGAAGTACGTCACCTTCTTCCGGTTGCCGTTGAAGATCGTCTTGCTGATGCGCTGGCCGTAGGGGTTGTAGCGATACTCGGCAACCAATTTGCCGTCGCGGCTGACGCTTTCGAGGCGTTGCTGGCTGTCCCAGCGATAGACGGTGCCGCCGATGGCAGTGACGCTGCCGGCAGCGTTATACGTGTAGCGATCCAGCCTGCCATCGCGCTCGGCGCTGAGCATGCGATTGCTGTCCTGCTCGATCGTAAACCGTGCAGCGGTCTGGTCCATGCGGTGGGTGAGCAGGTTGCCGCCGTGGTCGTAGCCCAGCTGCTGGACGTCGGCCGGCGCCGCGCCGGCTTTGAAGAGGCCGTTGCGCTTCAACCCGGCGAGACGGCCGAGGTGGTCGTACTGGTAGGTGAAGCCATGCGCGGCAGCAGGCGCCGCCGGCCGTCGTTCGCTTAGCCGGCCGGCGACGTCGCGGACGTGGCTTTCTTCCCACACGCCCGGTGAACCAATGCGGCTGATGCCGCCCTGCCGGTCAAGCCGATGCCGGTAAGCGACGCCATTGGCGAGCTGGTAGTCCCGTCGGGCGTGGCCATCATCCGCGTCATTCAGTCCCTGCAGCAGCGCCGTGCTGCCGAACATGTCCTTGCGGGTGATTGCCTGCAGCAATCCTGCCTTGGGATGCACCGCACCGTTGTAGTGATAGTGCAGGACCTGGCCGTCAGGCAGGGTCTTTTGCTGCAGCCGGCCCTGGCTGTCATAAATATAGACGGTGGTGAATTGATGACCGTCTATGCGGCGGGTGTGCCGGGTGAGCCGGGCCGCATGATCGTAGCGATATTCTTCTTCCCCTCCTGGATAGCGTATGCGCAGCGGCCGGCCGTGCTCGCCATACGCAAACTGCGTTACCCCTTCGGCGCTGGTGTGCGCAATCATGCGGCCCGCAGCGTCGTAGCGGTAGCCGGTAGTGTGCGCGTCGGGCGTGCCGTAGGCGCCGGTTTTCGCGGTCAGACGGTGCCCGGCGTCCCACTGATACCGGGTGACGCCGCTGTCGGGGCTCGCGGTCCGTACCAGGCGGCCGAAGTCGTCGTGCAGGTAGTCGGTGGAGAGCTTACGCGCATCGATCAGTGCCGCGAGATTGCGGTGGCTGTCGTAAACGAGCCGGGTGGCGAGCCCGGCTGATTCGAACACGGCATCGGGCAAGCCGTCGGCGGCACGCCCCACGTGCGTGGTATAGCGTGGCGAGTGGCCCGGCGCATCCATCGCGGCTGCAATTAAACGCATGCCGCCCGGTGCTTCAGTATCGATCGGTGGGGTGAGAGGCGCGTCCTGCTGTGCCGTGCTGCCATCCGGATCGTGGAGGCTGCGCGCCTGAAGCTTGCCTTCGCTGTCGCGCTCGATGCGGATGCGGTTGTTCTGTGTATCGAACAGTGCGTCAGGACGTCCATCGGCACGATAGGAGAGGTGAATGCGCTGCCCGGTTGCCTGCGTCACGTCGGACAACTGGCCGAGTACGTCATAGGCGTAATGCTGGACGACGCCCGCCGCCGACAGCCGGGTGATACGGCCATTCGGATCGAGTTGGTAGTGCAGACGCGCGCCCGTGGGTGCGACGATCTCCTGTGGCCGCCCGGCCTCGTCCCGGCGCACGATGGCGAGCAGGCGCTTGCCCGGCGCAATGATCGTTGACGGGTAGCTGCCGCTGCGATCGTACGTGTACTGCGTGATGTCGGAGTCGATCGGACTTGCACTCGCACCATTCGGCAGCGGACCGTCCATGCTGGCAAGCAGGCTGCGGTTGTTGATCCGTATGTATGTGAAGCGCGTGGTGCGCTGGAGCTGCTGCGCGGGCAGCGCATCGGTTGGCGGACTCCAGCCGCGCTCGGTGACCTGCACTACCTGTTGCGCCGCGTTGTAGCGGATGCGGACCTCGTGTTCCCTGCCGGGCACCACGCTGGGTCGCGCGATCAGGACCGGTTGCGGCAGCGGCAGGCCGCCTTCGGGGGGATCGGGCGGATATGCCAGACGGACCAGCAGCTCCGGCGCGGCGGCTGTGCCGTTGTCGTGGCGGACGCGCTCAATGGAGGTGCGCCGGCCGTGCCGGTCCAGAGTGTAGCGCAGGGTCTCGACGGGAGTGCCGTCGCCGCCGAGACGCGTGGTTTCCGTCAGTCGCCCAATGCCGTCGTAGCGGTAGCGCACATTGCTCTCCGGGCAGCTGGAACAGCCCGGCCCGCGCACTTCCAGCATCCGGAACTCGCCGCCGGCGACGGTGTGCCGAAACATCGTCACTTCGCCCAGGCTGTTTGTGAGCCTGGTCGTGCCGGGCACGCTGCGATCGAAGCTGACTTGTTCGAGGCCGGTGCCTGCGACCGGCTTACCGTACCGGTCATGCTGCAGGGCCTCGCCCCTGACGCTCAGGACGGCCTTGCCGTCGGCGCCATAGGCGTATGTCGCGATGCGTCGATGCACAGCCTTGCCGTCGCTGCCGGCGCCGCTGACGCTGATGCCGGTGAGCAGGGACGGGTGGCGCGGGTCGTCGAAGTGGTAGTGACGGGTGACGGCGGCGGGTTTGCCGCCATGGACCTGGCCGGACGGCAGATGAACGCGGACCAGGTTGGCGAGCAGGTCGGGCGCGTTGAAACTGTTGACGCCGGCAGGCGGCCGGCTGCCGTATTCGTAGCGGAACTCGCCGACCGGACTCGCGATGGCCGCGACCCCCTTGTAGCGGGGCGTGCCGGCTGCTGTCGTCCGGCCGGGATAGTGCAGTCGCAGGCTGCGGCCCTGCGGGTCGGTGACGTTGAGCAGGTCGCCGTTGGGCGCGCGCTGCAGGGAGACGAATTCACCTGTCGGCGCCAGTATCTGGACCAGCCTGCCCCGGGCGTTGAAATCCAGCCTGCGGCCATCGGCCCAGGTCCAGGCGTACTCCACCCTGCCGGCGGTGCGACGAACGCTGATCCTGCCGCGCGCGGGATCGGCGCCGGGGAACGTGTCCGGATTGGCCCGGTCGCGGTCGAAGACCAGGCGCGTGCCGTCGGCCTGAAGGACGTGGATGGTGTCGCCGCGCACGAAGAGGTCCGTCTCGTAGGACAGGCGCCAGCCGCGGCCGATGATGCCGGCCTGCTGCCAGGGCAGGCCCATGCTGCTGTTGTAGTGTCGGACGATCTCGAGTCCGAGCACGCCGGGAAGGGCGGGCAGGTCGACCTCGCGCTGGTATTTGTTGCCGGTAATGATGTTGACCGGGTTGCTCGCGCCGCGGGCGGGTCCGCCCGGTGCAAGGGAGGCCGGGCCGGGAGCATCGCACGTGGCGCCGGTAACGGCCGGAGTGCAGGAGGCGGTGGCGCCGTTGGCAGCCTGGCCGATGGCGGCGGGCTGGGCAAGCATCAGTACGACGGTGACGGCAATGCTGCGCCAGGCAAGCAGCCTGGAGGGAAATTTTTTCATGCGTATGGAGCAGAGAGGTTGGGACGGCGTTCTCTTGCTCCGGCGGGCGGCGGCGGGTCAATGCTACCCGGATGTTATTTGCGTCCTGACTCTGTCGGTCGGACCATCTATTGCAAAATTTGCAATCGTGCAGTGTAGGAAGACATTGCCGTTTTGTCCATTGTTGCGTGTGTAAGCGCAACAGTCCTCAGTTATCATGTCCGCCACCGTCGCTGCTTCCACCCATGCAAAAGCCCTACAAGATCCCCGAATCAGTCCTTGTCGTGATCCACTCGCCACAGCTCGACGTACTGCTGCTCGAGCGGGCCGATCGTCCCGGGTTCTGGCAGTCCGTGACCGGTTCCCGGGACAGCGGGGAGGAGGCGCTCGAGCAGACCGCCGTGCGCGAAGTGTTCGAGGAGACGGGTATTCGTATCGCTGATGAAACTTCAACGGAAGTCAGCGGTTCCAACCGGGTGTCCCGTCACCATCTGGTCAATTGGCAACTGTCGAACATCTACGAAATCTATCCGGTCTGGCGGCACCGCTATGCCCCCGGCGTGACGAAAAATACCGAGCATGTGTTCGGACTGTGCGTGCCGCGCGACATCCCGGTCCTGCTCGCGCCCCGGGAGCACACCGCCTTTCGCTGGTTGCCGTGGCGCGAGGCGGCCGACCAGTGCTTTTCTCCTTCCAACGCGGAAGCCATCCTGCAACTGCCGGCCCATCAAGGGGGATGACGGCACCCGCGGGGCGCCGCTAAAAGCCGACATGGAACGCATGAAAATCCGCATAGCAACCTACAACATCCACAAGGGCGTGAGCACATTGCGCAGCATGCCGCGGGTGCATGCGCTCAAGCAGGCGCTGGCCTCGATGGAAGCCGACATCCTGTTCCTGCAGGAAGTGCAGGGCAGGCATGACAAGTACCAGACGCGCCACGCGGCGCTGTGGCCGGAAGTCGAGCAGCACCGTTTCCTGGCGGGGGAGTCGCATCATTCGGCATACGGGATGAACGCGGTGTACGACCATGGGCACCACGGCAATGCCCTGCTCAGCCGCTACCACATCGCGTCGTCCAGCAATCACGATGTCTCCGATCATGCGTACGAATCGCGCGGTATCCTGCATTGCGTGGTGCAGGCACCGGCAGCCGAAGTGCACTGCTATGTGATCCATCTCGGCCTGTTTGCGCGCAGCCGGCGGCGCCAGACCGAAGCGCTGATCGAGGCGGTGGACAAATCCTCGCCGCCGGGTGCGCCGCTGATCATCGCGGGCGACTTCAATGACTGGACCAACCAGTTGAGCCATACGCTGCGCGACCGCCTCGGCGTCACCGAGGTGTTCGACGAGGGCTTGCCGGCGCGCGGTTTCGGCGGCTACTTGCGGCGCATCAGCGGACGCGGCCCGCAAATGCGGCCGGCCCGCACATTCCCGGCCGCGCTGCCCTGGCTGAGGCTGGACCGGATCTATGTGCGCGGCTTTCGCATCGAGTCCGCCCAGGTGCTGCACGGCGGAGTGTGGGCCAAGCTGTCCGACCATGCGCCGATCGTGGCGTCCCTTGAACTCAGGCAGTAGCCGGATGTAGCATGCCGACCGCCGCCCGTCCGCACACTTGGTCATTCCCATGCGTCCGGTAGAGTTTGTCGCCTACAACCACATCGAGCTGCTGTACCGCGGCGCGGAGTACTTCCCTGCGCTGCTCGGGGCGATCGACGAGGCCCGCTTCGAGGTCTACCTCGAGACCTACATCTTCAGCCTCGACGAGACCGGTATGCAGGTCAGGGACGCGCTGGTGCGTGCGGCGCGCCGCGGCGTCACGGTCAACGTGATTACCGACTGGCTCGGCACCGGGCACCGGCAGTCCGTGCTGCTGCATCGCGACTTTGCCGCCGGCGGGGTCAACCATCGGGTCTTCAACTCCTGGTTCCGGCGCGGCATCACCCGCAGCCATCGCAAGATCTGCATGGTGGACCGTCGCGTCGCCTTCCTCGGCGGGCTCAACATCAACTACGACTACGTGTCGGATGACGGATTCGAGACGCCGCTGCCAGCGCCCCGCTGGGACTTCGGCGTGCGCATCCGCGGCCCGCTCGTGGCGCACATTCACCGCGAGGTGCAAGGGCAATGGCTGATGCTGCACGGGCTGGGCCTGCGCCATCGCTGGGAGCTGTTCCGCGAACGCCGTCGCGTACCGCACGATGCGCGGGTCGGCCCGGCGGAGGCGGCGTTGGTGGTGCGCGACAACCTGCGCAACCGGCGCACGATACAGCGTTCCTACCTGAAGGCGCTCGGCCGCGCACGCAGGAGTGCGCTGCTGGCCAATCCGTACTTCGCGCCGGGCCGCAAGCTGCGCGAGGGGCTCGAGGCGGCGGCGCGCCGCGGCGTCGACGTGACGCTGCTGCTGGGCGTGGGCCAGTTCCGGATACAGGATGCGGTGGCGCATTCGTTCTATCCCAAGCTGCTCAAGAGCGGAGTGAAGGTGGTCGAATACCGCAAGACGCAGCTGCACGGCAAGGTGGCAGTGATCGACGACGAATGGGCCACGGTCGGGTCCAGCAACTGGGACGGGCTCAGCCTGCTGGTGAACCAGGAGGCCAACGTGGTGGTGCGCGACCATGTGTTCGCCCGCTCGTTGCGCGAACACATCGAACGCGCCGTCGAGGAGGGCGTCCACGTGCGGCTCGAGGATTACGCCAACATTCCTTGGTACGAGCGTGCCTGGTACGGCGCCGCCTACTGGATCTACCGCGCCATACTGCGCGTCATCACCCTGGGCCGCTACACCGAGTGAGCCCAGGATGCCCGGGCCTCACGCGCTTCCTTCCTGATCCACTCGCAGAACACGCGCACCGCGGGCCGCGCGTCCGCGCCCGGAAGGTGCAGCAGGTGGAAGCGATAGGGACCGGTCAGGCGTTGCGGCAGCAGCCGCACCAGCCTGCCGGCCTGCAGGTCCTGCGCGATATAGCACTCGGCGGCCAGCGCCACACCCTGGCCACTGGCGGCGGCTTCCAGCGTGAGGTAGGTATGCGAGAAGCTGGGCCGCGTCCCGCCACGGTAGTCGACGCCGAACTGCGCCAGCCAGGTGCGCCAGGAGACCTCTTCGGGAATGCGCATTTCGGTCTCGTCGTGCAGCAGCGGATGTCGGAGCAGGTCCGCCGGGGTGCGCACCGGCGGCGCCGTGTCGCGGTAGGCAGGACTGCAGACGGCGGAGAAGCACTCCTCCAGCAGCACTTCCGATACCAGGCCGGGGTAGGGGCCGGTGCCAAGCCGGATGGCGACATCGACCCCTTCGCGAATGAAATCGACCGGATGCAACGAAGCCAGCACCCGCATGTCGACCTCGGGCAGTTCCTCGCGCAGGCGCCCGAGGCGTGGCATCAGCCAGCGCGACACCAGTGACGGCACCGAGGTCACCGTCACCACCCGCTCGTCGCCGCGCTGCCGGACCGCCTCCGACGCATCGGCCAATCCGGACAGCAGCGGCTGCAGCGCCTGTGCGTACTGGCGGCCGGCCGGCGTCAGCGCCACGCCGCGCGGCAGGCGCTGGAACAACGCGATACCGAGCCAGGCTTCCAGCTGCTTGACCTGGTGCGCGACGGCACCGGCGGAAACGTGCAGCTCCTCGGCAGCACTCTGGAAGCCGCCGTGGCGCGCGGCGGCCTCGAAGGCGCGGACAGCGGCGAGCGGCGGCAGTCGATACGGCATGTCAGGCCTAACGAAATTGGGGCAATCCAGCAAGAATATTGATTTGTTGCAGCGGTGGCAAGCGCATAGACTGCAGCACAGCCCAAACCATATTCAGCCTGTCCCGGCCGCCATCCAACCTGAAAGAGTGTCCATCGTGCCGCATCGCTACGCCGTCATCCTGATCCTGTTGTCCGCGCTTGGTTTCGGCAGCATGGCCCTCTTCGCCAAGCTCGCCTATGCCTCCGGCATGTCGCCGGCGATGCTGCTCACCCTGCGCTTCGCGCTGGCGGTGGCGATGCTCGCGCCGCTGGTCTGGATACGCCGGCTGCCGCTGCCGCGCGGGCGCGCGCTGCTCGGATTCGCCTTCATGGGCCTGCTCTACACCGCGCAGTCGCAGGCGTACTTCACCGCGCTGCTGCACGCCAGCAGCGGACTGGTCGGCCTGCTGCTGTACGTCTATCCGATCCTGGTGGCGGCGCTGTCGATCGCCTTTGGCTGGGAGCGCCTCGACCGGCGCACCTTCTTCCTGCTTCTCCTGGCGGTCACGGGCATCGCCATCACCCTCGGCGGCGACCTGCAGGGCACGCCGCTCGGCATCACGCTCGGCCTGTCGGCTGCGGCGATCTACGCCGTCTACATCCTGGTCGGCGGACGCATCATGGCCGGCACCGACCCGCTCGCAGGCACGCTGGTCATCATGGCCGCAGCCGCCCTGGGCAATGGCATCCTTGCGGCGGGCGGCGAATCCGGGTTGCCTGGGGGGATGCTGGCCTGGGGCGCGACGGCGGCCATTGCGCTGTTCTCGACGGTGATCGCGGTGGCCTGTTTCCTGGTCGGCATCAAGCACGTCGGGCCGTCGCGGGCATCCATCATCTCGACGCTCGAGCCGGTGATCACCATCTGCCTCGGCATGGTCGTGCTCGGCGAGCAGGTCAGCGCGGGGCAGCTGATTGGCGGTGCGATGGTGCTGACCGCGGTCATCCTGCTGGCCTCGCGGCCCCGCGAACAGGCGGCGTCCGGCGCACCGGCGGCGACGGCCTGAGCGGGCGCGGACCCGGCGCTATACTGAGGTTACACCACCCGTCCCGCCGCACATGTCCTTCGATACCGTACTGCTGGAGAAGCTGCGTTCCGCCCGCCATCTTGTCGTCTTCAGCGGAGCAGGCATGTCCGCCGAAAGCGGCATCCCGACCTTCAGGGATGCGCAGACCGGCCTCTGGGCGCAGTATCGCGCCGAGGATCTCGCCACGCCCGACGCTTTCCGGCGCGATCCCGTCACCGTCTGGAACTGGTACGCGTGGCGGCGCGCGATGATGCGCGAGAGGCAACCGAACGCCGGCCATCTCGCGGTCGCACGCCTCGAACGCCTGCTGCCCGAGGTGAACGTAATCACCCAGAACGTGGACGGGCTGCACCAGGCGGCAGGCAGCGGCAGTGTCATCGAACTCCACGGTAATATTCATGGCAGCAGATGTTTCGACTGCGGCCGCACGTCCGGCGAGGCGGACGGCGCGAACGGCATCGACATCCCGCCGCGCTGCACGTACTGCGGCGGCATGCTGCGGCCGGCCGTGGTGTGGTTCGGGGAAGCGCTGCCGATGCAGGCATGGCAGCGCGCCGAGGACATCGTCACCGATGCGGACCTGTTTCTCTGCGTCGGCACTTCCAGCCTGGTCGAGCCGGCCGCCAGCCTGCCGCGTCTCGCACGTTCCCGTGGATGCACGGTGGTGCAGATCAACCCCGATGTCACCGCACACGACGCGATCGCGCAGTTCGTCCTGCGTGGAAAGGCGGGCGGAGTGTTGCCCGGCCTGCTCGCCGCCGCCTGGCCTGACGACTCCTGAGAACTCCTGACGCATCCGCCGCATCCCGTCCCGGCGGAACTTTCCTTCCTTGCACTGGTTCTCCTGTAGGTCGCCGCACCGCCCCGGCGCGGCCCTATAAAGGAGCTTTCCATGGACGTGCAGGAACAGAACCGTGGCGACCTGCAACAGGTCGCCGAGCTGGTCGAGGAGATCAAGTTCGCGATGATGACCACCGAGGAAATCGACGGCACCTTGCGCAGCCGGCCGATGTCGACCATGCAGATGGACAGCGACGGCTGTCTCTGGTTTTTCACCGCGATGTCCTCACCCAAGATGGACGAAGTGGACCAGCATCGCCAGGTCAATCTCAGCTACGCCCGCCCGGACAAACAGGATTACCTGTCGATATCCGGCACCTGCGAGATGGTGCGGGACAAGGACAAGATGCAGGCGTTGTGGACGCCGTGGGTCAAGCCCTGGTTCCCGCAGGGCGTGGACGACCCGGACCTGGTGCTGCTGAAGGTGACGATCACCGAGGCCGAGTACTGGATGGCCCCCGGCAGCGCGGCCAAGCGTTTGTACGGACTGGCGAAGGGCATCATGACCGGCAATACCGACGCCCTCGGCGACAACCGCAAGATCCTGATGTAGCCCGGCTGTAAGGCTTACCCGGTGTCCGTGTAAAAACGCTCGTCGCTTTCCTGGCGATGCACGTGGAAGGAAGGCTCGCGCCCGCACCAGTGCGGCTTTTCCCGCGTTTGTTCTTCGCGGCATTGCCTTACGGATGAAATCCTCGCCGGACGCACCCGGCACGAAGCTTGCGGCGGTAGGCGGCTCAGCCTGGACCGCCCGCTCGCGGACGGCAACTCCTCCTCACCAAACGGCTACACGAAAGGAGCAACACAATGGCATTGGACTTATTCAGCGCTAAAGGCATGCCGCTGGACCAGCAGCGCTTCACCTGGCGGGACATGGTCGGCAAGCCGATCAGCAAACTCGATGACGACGCCTTCACACGCGTGCGCATCATCCTGATGAACGGCATCGAGCTCGATGCGCTGCGCATGAAACATATCGCCGCACGCAGGAACCGCGAGCTGCGCGTACCGCTGGCCAAGATTCGCCGCTGCGAGCAGCACCAGGCGACGATGATCAACTGGCTGCTCGGCCCCGACCATTCGCCGCTGGAAACCACGATCGCGTATGAGCAGGTGGCGATCGAGGTTACCGCCGCGGTTGCGCAGCGCGAACCCGATCCGTACATGGCGCAGGCCTACCGGTTCGGCCTGCTGGAGGACTTCGATCACATGTACCGTTACTCCGCGCTGCTGGACCGGCTGGAAGGCAAGGATGCGAACAACATCCTGCAGAGCTACACGGACATCCTGCCGGGCCGGCCGACCGTGGTGGAACATCGCGCGCCGGAAGACGACGTGCGCGAATCCTACGACCGCAGCAAGGCCGACCAGTTGACCAAGCTGCACGCGCTGATGATTACCGCATCCGAATTCCAGACCCACGACTACTACATGAACATCGGCCCGCTGTTTGCCGATCCGGTCGCGCGCCAGTTGTATGCGGAGATCGCCTCCATCGAGGAGCAGCACGTGACCCAGTACGGTTCGCTGATCGATCCGGACGAATCGCTGCTGGAGCAGATGCTGCTGCACGAGGCGATGGAAGCGTACAACTACTACAGCTGCGTACAGCAGGAGACCAATCCGCGCATCAAGGCGATGTGGGAACGCTTCCTCGACTACGAGCTCGGCCATTTCCACATGGTGGCGGAACTGTTCAAGCAGTACGAGAAGCGCGACCCGGCGGAGATCATCACCGGGCCGCTTGCCGAGCCGGTGACCTTCGCCAGCCAGCGCGAATTCGTGCGCCAGGTGCTGTCGCAGGAAGTGGACCTGCGGGCCAACGGCACCCAGTTCGTCGACAAGGCGCAGGAAAGCCAGGCGTCGATCGACTATCGTACCCAGCTCAACTCCGCCGGCTCGCCGAGCGAGACCGTGGCCGCCGGCTACGTGTGGTCGCCGGGTACCGAGCTCAACCGGAGGGCCGCGGTCGCGGTGTGAACCATGCAATGCAGAGTGACAGCCAGCTTTCGTCAGCCGGTCACAATCCCGTGGTGCGGCGGTGGAGGCATGGCTGGCTATTTCGCCATATTCAGCAGGAAGGAACAGCCATGAAAGAACAACCCTCGATGGGCATGAACCGGACCGGCATGCAGATGTCCCCGCTCGACAGCAAGGAGATGCAGGGCGTGCCGCCGCCGGGCCTGACCGCGCCGACGCCGGGCGACGATACCGGCATCATGCAGATGCGCAGCGAATACATCCTCGCTTCCGACCCGGTCGGATCGGTGCCGGTACCCGGGACGGTGCGCGGCGCGATCACTACCGGCGCATCGATGCTGACCGGGGACCAGCCGCAACTGCTGCTCGACAAGCTGGGCGAACGCCTGGCATTCGAACGCACCGGCTCCCGCCTCTATGATGCGCTGATCACCAAGTTCGAGGCTACGCAGGACGGCACGACCAGCATGACGCTGGCCGACCTCCAGAAGATCCGCGAGGACGAAGTCCGTCACTTCCAGCTCATTGCAGGCGCGATCGAAAGCATGGGCGGCGACCCGACCTCGCAAACCCCCTGCGCCGACGTGACAGGCGTCGAATCGATGGGACTGATGCAGGTGCTGACCGATCCGCGCACCACCATGGCGCAGTCGTTGCACGCGATCATGGTGGCGGAGATGACGGACAACGCCGGGTGGGAACTGCTGATCGCGCTGGCCGAAGACCAGGGCCAGGACGCGCTGATCAGCGACTTCACCGTCGCGCTCGACGAGGAGCGTGCCCACCTGCAGATGGTGCGCAGCTGGTTCGAGGAGGCTACCCTCGGCAAGGCCATTTCCAGCGGGGCGATCGTCGACGACATCGGCGATGCCAATCAGTCGCAGCAGCTGCACTGACCGGTAGTCGGCGGCCAGTCTGCCGCTGACCGTCCTTGCACGGCCCCCGGGCTTGCCCCGACGGGCCGTCTCCGTGCGTCTTCCGCCCGGGCCTGTCGATGCATGGCCAAGCCCGGCGCGGGCCACGGTCCTTTTCCCCTCCCTCCCTGTCGCGGGCACTGCGGCCCCGACACGCGGCCGGCCTCGCGCCATCCCGGATGCCACGCGGTCCCAGCCCCCTTCCCATGGATTTTGCCGACTGCGCAAAAAGCGCATCGTCCGTCTAAATCCCTGCAAGTACGTGTTTCTCCCGAGAAAAATTTGGCAGAAATCGCTGTACACTCGTATCGGGAACGGTCCGGCCGCACTGCCGCATCCGTTCGTCCGGCAAGAACCTTCGTCGTACTTCCGAGAGACCCGACATGCGCACCACATTCTCCATCCGCTCCCGCCTGATTTTCGTGATCGGCTTCCTGTCGCTGCAACTGGTCATCGGCGGGGTGATCGGCATCGCCAGTCTCGGCGGCGCCAATGGTGCCATGCAGGCTCTGTATGACCAGCGCCTGGTGGTGCTCGGCCAGCTCGACCAGGCGGTGCGCCTGCTCGACGCCAACCAGCTCGACATCGCCAAGGCGATCAGCGACGAACCGGAAGAAGCCAGCTTCGTCCTCGACCAGGTGGAGGCCGATATTGCGAAGCTCGACGGCATCTGGAACGCCTATACGGCGTCCGCGCTGAGCCCCGAGGAGCGCAAGCTGGCAGACCAGTTCGCCGCCCAGCGCAAGACCTTCGTCAGCGAGGGCCTGCGTCCGGCGATCTCCGCGGTCCGCTCCGGCAACCGCGAGCAGGCGAACGAACTGCTGCAGGGGGTGATGGAGGAAAACTTCGAGCCGGTGCGCAAGACCATCGACGCGTTGATCCAGCTGCAATTGCAGGTGGCGCGCGCTGATTTCGAGCGCTCGCAGAAGACCTATGACCTGGTGCGTTACAGCTGCTCCGCGGGTATCCTGTTCGGCCTGCTGGTCGCGGCGGCCCTCGGCGTGTGGCTGGTGCGCGCGATCACCCGCCCGCTCGACAAGGCGGTGCGCATTGCCGGCGGCATCGCGGCCGGCGACCTGACCCAGGATATCCAGGCGCGCACGCAGGACGAGACCGGGCGCCTGCTGCAGGCGTTGAAGGAAATGAACGGCAGCCTGGTGAACATTGTCGGCCAGGTGCGCGCCAGCACCGAGACCATCGGCACCGGCTCGACCGAGATCGCGGCCGGCAACCTCGACCTCTCGGCCCGCACCGAGCAGCAGGCCAGCTCGCTGCAGGAGACCGCATCGTCGATGGAAGAGCTGACCTCCACCGTCAAGCAGAACGCCGAGAACGCACGGCAGGCCAACCAGCTCGCCACATCGGCCTCCGAAGTCGCCAACAAGGGCGGTGCGGTCGTCGCGGAGGTGGTCAGCACGATGGAAGCGATCAACGACGCCTCGAAGAAGATCGTCGACATCATCGGCGTGATCGACAGCATTGCCTTCCAGACCAACATCCTGGCGCTGAACGCGGCGGTGGAAGCGGCGCGCGCCGGCGAGCAGGGCCGCGGCTTCGCCGTGGTGGCCGCCGAGGTGCGCATCCTGGCGCAACGGTCGGCCGGCGCCGCGAAGGAGATCAAGACCCTGATCGACGATTCGGTGAGCAAGGTCGCCAGCGGCACGGCACTGGTCGGCAAGGCCGGCGCAACGATGGAAGAGGTGGTGGCCAGCGTGCGCAGGGTGACCGACATCATGGCCGAGATCAGCGCCGCCAGCCAGGAACAGACCGCCGGCATCGAGCAGGTCAACCAGGCGATTGCGCAGATGGATGAGGCCACGCAGCAGAATGCCAGCCTGGTCGAGCAGGCGGCGGCGGCATCGAGCGCCATGCAGCAGGAAGCGGCGCGCCTGGCCGAAGCGGTCGGTGTGTTCCGGTTGCAGGCAGGCCCGCGGAACGCCATGAGCCCCGGCGCGCCTGCCCTTGCATCCGCACCGGCGCCTGCCGCGCCATCCGCAACCGCCCCGGTCCGCGCCCGGCTTCCCGTGCAGGCAGGCACCGGCCCGGATTGGGAAGAATTCTGAAGGATGCGCCGCCACAAGCAGGAGAAGTCATCACAGTAGCTTGTTGCATTACAGCAACGTAAGCCTGCTTTCTGCATGCAGGCCCGCTCTTGCCAGGCATGATTGCTTTTTTCCAAGTCGTGCAGCGCGTACACTTGCTGCACGCGCTGCGCCGCATGACGCCGGTCGCCCCGGATTCTCCCCGCCCCGCCTGATTTTCCGCTTCCTCAAGCGCATGCGCGCCTGACGCCGCCTGGTGATGCAACGGGTTGACCAGGTCGGCCGCGTGCCGGCATCCGGGCACTGCCGCAACATGCATGCCTCGCGCATCCCTGTCCATTTCCACCGTCTAACAATGAAACTCCGCACACGTATCCTGTTCCTCGGCGTCGCCGCCCTGATCGGCATGGTCCTGCTCGCCGCCTTCTCGCTATCCGCATTGCGCAGCGCCATGATGAAGGAGCGCTTGTCCCAATTGTCCACGCTGGTCGTGCTCGCCAAGGCCTCGCTCGAACATATCCACGCCGAGGAAGCCGCCGGCAAGCTGTCGCGCGAGGACGCCCAGCGCGAGGCGAAGCGCCTGATCGGCAGCCTGAAGAAGGATGAGCGGTACTACTTCGTGCGCGGCTACAGCGACGACGTCAACCACGTGCATCCCAACCCGAAGCGGGTCGGCATCGTTGATCCCAAGGGAGGCAGGGAAGCCGGCGAACGCTATCGCGCTGCCCTGCAGGGCAAGGAGATCGGCGTCGTCTTTGCACCGGGAACCAGGCCGGGCGCAACGGAAAAAGTGGAAAAGATGTATGCGGTCGTCAAGTTCGAGCCCTGGGACTGGATCATCGGATTCGGCGACTACATCGACGACATTGACCAGGCCTTCTGGCGCAATACCGCCATCCTGCTGGCGATCGGCGGCGTCCTGATGATCGTGATGGGGGCACTGGCCTGGAGCATGATGCGCAGCATCTACCGCCAGCTGGGCGGCGAGCCGGACTATGCGGCGCGGGTGGTCGGCAGCATCGCCGACGGCGACCTCACCATGCCGGTCGAGGTAAGGCCGGGCGATACCGGCAGCCTGCTGGCCGCCATGCGAAACATGCAGCAGAAGCTGGGGCAGACGATAGGCGAGATCCGTCAGTCCACCGCATCGATCGCCGCCGCATCCGGTGAAATCGCCGCCGGCAACCAGGACCTGTCGGCGCGCACCGAGGATCAGGCCAGCTCGCTGCAGCAGACCGCCGCATCGATGGAGGAGCTGACGTCCACCGTCAGGCAGAACGCGGACAACGCGGTGCAGGCCAGCCAGCTGGCCGCGACAGCGTCGGATGTGGCGACCAGGGGCGGAAGCGTGATTGCCAGCGTCGTCGACACCATGGGCTCCATCAACGATTCCTCGAAGAAGATCGTCGACATCATCGGCGTCATCGACAGCATTGCCTTCCAGACCAACATCCTGGCGCTCAACGCAGCAGTGGAAGCGGCGCGCGCCGGCGAGCAGGGACGCGGCTTCGCCGTGGTGGCCGCGGAGGTGCGCAGCCTTGCGCAGCGCTCCGCATCCGCCGCGAGGGAAATCAAGGGGCTGATCGACGACTCGGTCAGCAAGGTCGACGCCGGCAGCGCGCTGGTGGATCAGGCCGGCCATACGATGCAGGAGATCGTCGACAGCGTGCGTCGCGTGACGGAGATTATCGGCGAGATCTCTTCCGCCGGCCGGGAGCAGACCGCGGGCATCGAGCAGGTCAACCAGGCAGTGACCCAGATGGACCAGAGCACGCAGCAGAATGCGGCGCTGGTGGAACAGGCGGCGGCGGCCGCTGCCGCCATGCAGGAGCAGGCGCGCAACCTGGACCAGGCGATCGGCGCGTTCAGGGTTGCCGGCGCCGCGCCGGTACGTGCGGTGACTGCCGCGCCGGTGCGGCAGCAGGCTGCCAGGCCGCAGCCACGCCCGGCGGCAAGGCGGCAGGTCGCACTGCCTGCCGCCCGGCCGGGGGCGCGGAAGGACGACGGAGATTGGACCGAGTTCTGACCTTCCGCCTGCGGCAGGATACGGCGGCTGGCTGCCCAGCCGGCCGCGACGCCGTCCTGCAAGCGCTACCCGGGTTTACAATCGGTGGTTTTGCAGGTGCCGCGATGACTACCGAATCCGTCCGTATCGACAAGTGGCTCTGGGCCGCCCGCTTCTTCAAGACCCGTTCTCTGGCGACCGACGCCGTGGACGGCGGCAAGGTGAAGCTCAATGGCGAGCGGGTCAAGCCGGCGCGCGGCGTCAAGCCGGGTGACCGGCTCGAGATCGACAACGGCGCCACCGAATGGGAAGTCGTCGTGACCGGACTGGCCGACAAGCGCGGTTCCGCCACCATTGCGCAGGGCCTCTACACCGAGACCGAAAACAGCATTGCGGAACGCCAGCGCAAAGCCGAGCAGCGCAAGCTGTTCCGGGAGCCCGGCGAGGCGATCAAGGGCCGCCCGACCAAGCGCGACCGGCGCCAGCTCGACCGCTTCTGAGGCCTCGCCGACCGCCCGAAAAAGCGCGTCGCCAGGCCGGAACAAGCCGTTCCCGCGGCGTGACGGAACTAGAATCCGGCCTCTAAGCTTCCCGTTTGACATTTATACTTCGGTAGATAATAGTACGAGCGTTCGCTTACGTGAGCGCCGTACTGATTCTGATTTCTTTCCGAACAGGCACCACAAGGCAACCAACATGAACGACTCGACTACCAAAGTGATGCGTAAAGGCGAACTGACCCGCGCGGCGATTCTCGACGTGGCGCTCGACCTCGCCAGCCGCGACGGACTGGAAGGCCTGACCATCGGCCTGCTCGCAGACAAGATGAACATGAGCAAGTCCGGCGTGTTCGCCCACTTCGGTTCCCGCGAGGATCTGCAGATCGAGGTGGTGAAGCTGTACCACCACCACTTCGAGCAGGAGGTGTTCTACCCGAGCATGAAGGAGCCACGCGGCCTGCCGCGCCTGCAGGGCATGTTCGCCCGCTGGGTCAAGCGCGTCTCGGTGGAGATTGCATCGGGCTGCATCTACATCAGCGGCGCGGTCGAGTACGACGACCGTCCCGGCGCGATCCGCGAGGAGCTGGCCGGCATGGTGCGCGCATGGAAGAATGCCCTGCGTCGTTGCGTGGTGCAGGCCATCGAGATGGACCATTTGTCGTCTGTCACCGATCCGGATCAACTGGTGTTCGAGATGTACGGATTAATCTTGGCGCTGCATCACGATGCCCGCTTCCTGAAATTGCCAGGAAGCGTCAATCGCGCCGAGGTCGGCTTCGAACGCCTGATCACGAGCTACCAGCACCCGGCCGACGCCATAGCGAACACGTCCACAAGCAAGAAAACTGCTTAACCGCACAACCCGTTTGCCGTCAGGAGAATAGAACCATGGGTCAATACGTCGCTCCCTTGCGAGACATGCAATTCGTGCTGCACGAACTGCTGAAGGTGGAAGAAGAATTCAAGCAGCTGCCGAAGCATGCGGAAATCGACCGGGACATCATCAACCAGGTGCTGGAAGAGGGCGGCAAGTTCGCTTCCGAGGTGGTGTTCCCGCTGAACCATCCGGGTGATCGCGAAGGCTGCCGCCTCGACAAGGAAACCCATGTCGTGCAGACCCCGCAGGGCTTCAGGGAAGCCTACCAGCAGTACGTTGAAGCCGGCTGGCCGTCGCTGTCCTGCGATCCCGAGTACGGCGGGCAGGGCCTGCCGATCGTGCTGAACAACAGCTTCTACGAGATGCTGAACTCGGCGAACCAGGCATGGACCATGTACCCCGGCCTGTCGCATGGCGCGTACGAGGCGCTGCACGAGCACGGCACGCCAGAGCAGAAGGCGCTGTACCTGCCCAAGCTGGTGTCGGGCGAATGGACCGGCACCATGTGCCTGACCGAGCCGCATTGCGGCACCGACCTCGGCCTGCTGCGCACCAAGGCCGAGCCGCAGGCGGACGGTTCCTACCGCATCACCGGCGGCAAGATCTTCATCTCGGCCGGCGAGCATGAGATGTCGGCCAACATCATTCACCTGGTGCTGGCGCGCCTGCCGGATGCGCCGGCCGGGACCAAGGGCATCTCGCTGTTCCTGGTGCCGAAGTTCGTTCCCGATGCCGCCGGCAACCCGGGCGAGCGCAACACGATCTTCTGCGGCGCCATCGAGGAAAAGATGGGCATCCACGGCAACTCGACCTGCCAGATGAACCTGGACGGCGCCAAGGGCTGGCTGATCGGCGAGCCGAACAAGGGCCTCAATGCGATGTTCGTGATGATGAACGCTGCCCGCCTCGGCGTCGGCATGCAGTCGCTCGGCTTGACCGAGGTCGCGTACCAGAACGCGGTCGTCTACGCCAAGGACCGCCTGCAGATGCGCAGCCTGTCCGGCGTGAAGGCGCCGGAGAAGGCGGCCGACCCGATCATCGTCCACCCGGATGTGCGCCGCATGCTGATGACCGCGCGCGCCTTCGCCGAGGGCGGCCGCGCGTTCAGCTCCTACGTCGCGCTGCAGATCGACCGCGAACTGAACCATCCGGACGAGGAAGTGCGCAAGGAAGCGGCCGACGAGGTCGCGCTGCTGACGCCGATCATCAAGGCCTTCCTGACCGACAACGGCTGGATCGCCACGTCGGAAGCGATGCAGGTCTACGGCGGCCACGGCTTCATCGCCGAGTGGGGCATGGAGCAGTACGTGCGCGACGCCCGCATCAACATGATCTATGAAGGCACCAACACAATCCAGTCGCTGGACCTGCTGGGCCGCAAGATCCTGATGGACAACGGCGCCAAGCTGCGCAAGTTCGGCGGCAAGGTGCAGGCCTTCGTCGAGGAAAACGGCCTCGACGAGAAGATGTCCGAGTTCGTCGGCCCGCTGGCCGATCTTGGCGAGAAGGTCACCAAGCTGACGATGGAGATCGGCATGAAGGCCTTCCAGAACCAGGATGAAGTCGGCGCCGCCGCAGTGCCCTACCTGCGCGTGGTCGGCCACCTGGTGTTCTCCTACTTCTTCGCGCAGATGGCCAAGATCGCGCTGGAGAAGCAGGATTCCGGCGACAGCTTCTACAAGGCCAAGCTGGCCACCGCGCGGTTCTACTTCGCGCGCCTGCAGCCGGAAACCGCGATGCTGATCCGCCAGGCGCGTTCGGGCGCCGCCAGCCTGATGGCGCTGGAAGAAGACCTGTTCTAAGCACAACCACCACCGCCCGCGGCTCCTGCAGGGAGCGGCGGGCACACCAGGATATCCCCATGACCAACTTCATCGTCAAGAAAGTCGCCGTCCTCGGCGCCGGCGTGATGGGCGCGCAGATCGCCGCCCACTGCGTGAATGCCAAAGTGCCCGTCGTGCTGTTCGACCTGCCGGCCAAGGAAGGTCCGAAGAACGGCATCGTGCTGCGCGCGATCGAGAACCTGAAGAAGCTGAACCCGGCGCCGCTCGGCAACAAGGATGACGCCGCGCTGATCCAGGTCGCCAACTACGAGGACAACCTCGAGCTGCTGAAAGGCTGCGACCTGATCATCGAAGCCATCGCCGAGCGCATGGACTGGAAGCATGACCTGTACAAGAA
Organism: Noviherbaspirillum sp.; assembly: GCF_036563305.1. Classification (GTDB taxonomy): domain Bacteria; phylum Pseudomonadota; class Gammaproteobacteria; order Burkholderiales; family Burkholderiaceae_D; genus Noviherbaspirillum. The sequence goes on from NZ_DATCMQ010000011.1 coordinate 182,068, forward strand.
GGTCGCATCCTTCATCGCGCCCAACGCGATCTTCGCATCCAACACCTCCGGCCTGTCCATCACCGCGCTGTCGGAAGGCTTCGACGCCGAACTGAAGGCCCGCTTCTGCGGCGTGCACTTCTTCAACCCGCCGCGCTACATGCACCTGGTGGAGCTGATTCCGACGGTGTCGACCCGTCCGGAAATCCTCGACCAGCTCGAAGGCTTCCTCACCACCACGCTCGGCAAAGGCGTGGTGCGGGCCAACGACACGCCCAACTTCATCGCCAACCGGGTCGGCATCTTCGGCATGCTCGCGACCATCTATGAAGCGGAGAAGTTCGGCCTGACCTACGACGTGGTCGACGACCTGACGGGCAAGAAGCTGGGCCGCGCATCGAGCGGCACCTTCCGCACCGCGGACGTGGTCGGTCTCGATACCATGGGTCACGTGATCAAGACCATGCAGGACAACCTGTCCAATGACCCGTTCTTCCCGGTGTACAAGACGCCGGAAGTGCTGGGCAAGCTGGTGGCTGCGGGCGCGCTCGGCCAGAAGACCGGCGCCGGCTTCTACAAGAAGGTGGGCAAGGACATCCTGCGCTTCGACGCGGCAAAGAATGACTATGTGCCGGGCGGCGGCAAGGCCGACGACATCATCAACCGCATCCTGAAGGAAAAGGATCCGGCAAAGAAGATGAAGGCGCTGCGCGAGTCGACCAACCCCCAGGCCCAGTTCCTGTGGGCGATCTTCCGCGACGGTTTCCACTACATGGCGGTGCACCTGGCGTCGATCGCCGACAATGCCCGCGACATCGACTTCGCGCTGCGCTGGGGCTTCGGCTGGAAGACCGGCCCGTTCGAGAACTGGCAGGCGGCCGGCTGGCAGCAGATCGCCACCTGGGTGCAGGAAGACATCGACGCCGGCAAGGCCCTGTGCAACGTGCCGCTGCCGGCCTGGGTGTTCGACGGCCGCACCGGCGTGCATACCCCCGAGGGCTCCTGGTCGCCGGAGAAGCAGGCCTATGTGCCGCGTTCCACGCTGCCGGTCTATCAGCGCCAGGCCTTCCGCGCGACGCTGCTGGGCGAAGGCACGGCGGACGGCAGCAAGGCCGGCACCACGGTGTTCGAGGATGAGTCGGTACGCATCTGGCACCAGAACGACGACGTGCTGGTCCTGTCGCTGAAGACCAAGATGCACGTGATCGGCCAGGGCGTGATCAACGGCCTGTACAAGGCGGTCGCCGAGGCCGAGCAGAACTACAAGGGCCTGGTGATCTGGAGCGCGGATGCGGCCGAAGGCGGCGCCTTCTCCGCCGGCGCCGACCTGCAGTCGATGCTGCCGGTGTTCATGTCCGGCGGCGCCAAGGCGATCGCCCCGGAAGTCGCCAAGCTGCAGCAGGCGCACCAGGCGCTCAAGTACGCGAGCGTGCCGGTCGTGGCAGCGGTTGCCGGCCTTGCGCTCGGCGGCGGCGCCGAGCTGATGATGCACGCGTCCAAGCGCGTGGTGTCCATCGAGTCCTATATCGGCCTGGTGGAAGTGGGCGTCGGCCTGGTTCCCGCCGGCGGCGGCCTGAAGGAGGCCGCGGTGCGTGCGGCCAACGACGCCAAGGGCAACGACATCCTGCAGTTCCTGAAGAACTACTTCACCAATGCCGCCACGGCGAACGTGTCGAAGTCGGCGCTGGAAGCGCAGAAGATGGGGTACCTGTCGCAGAACGACGTCATCGTGTTCAACCCGTACGAGCTGCTGCACGTGGCCAAGGTCGAGGCGCGCGCGATGTTCGACGCCGGCTACCGCCCCCAGCTGCCGAAGCTGGTGCCGGTGGTCGGTCGCACCGGCATGGCCACCATCATGGCGCAGCTGGTCAACATGCGCGACGGCGGCTTCATTTCGGCCCACGACTACAAGCTGGGTGCAATGATCGCCGAGATCGTCTGCGGCGGCGACGTCGAGCCGGGCAGCCTGGTCAGCGAGCAATGGCTGCTCGACCTGGAGCGCAAGGCCTTCGTCGAACTGCTGAACCACCCGAAGACGCAGGAACGCATCATGGGCATGATGCAGACCGGCAAACCGGTCCGCAACTGATCGCGCGCAGGAGCGACCGTGGACATGCTCGAACTCGGCAGGCAGGCGCTGGCATCGCAGCCCTTCAGTGCGCTGGTCGGCGCCCGCCTGGTCCGGTTCGCGCCGGAAGGCACCGAGCTGCGCATCCCGGTCGCCGACGCGCTGAAGCAGCAGCATGGGTTCGTGCACGGCGGCGTGCTCAGCTACGCCGCCGACAATGCGCTGACCTTTGCCGGCGGCGCGGTGCTCGGCACCTCGGTGGTCACCGCCGAGTACAAGATCAATTACGTGCGGCCGGCAATCGGGCAGGAAATCATTGCCCGCGCGGTCGCGCTTCAAGCGGGTAAAACGCAGGCGGCCTGCCGCTGCGACGTCTTTGTCGTCAATGAAGGTAAAGAGCTTTTGTGCGCAATCGCGCAGGGAACCATCGCACGGTTGTCCGCCGCCCCGTCGGCTGAATGAATCTGGAGAATTTTGAAATGAGCAAACAACTGCAAGAAGCATACGTCGTCGCCGCTGTCCGCACCCCGATCGGCAAGGCGCCGCGCGGGATGTTCAAGAACGTCCGCCCGGACGACCTGCTGGTGCGCGCGATCCAGGCCGCCGTGGCCCAGGTGCCCGGCCTGGATCCGTCCACCATCCAGGACGCCATCGTCGGCTGCTCCTTCCCGGAAGCCGAGCAGGGCATGAACATGGCACGCAACGCAGTGCTGCTGGCCGGCCTGCCGAACACCGTCGGCGGCGTCACCATCAACCGTTACTGCGCCTCCGGCATCACGGCGGTGGCGATGGCGGCCGACCGCATCCGCGTGGGCGAGGCCGATGTGATGATCGCGGCCGGCGCCGAGTCCATGTCCATGGTGCCGATGATGGGCCACCACCCGGCGATCAACATGGGCGTGTTCAAGGACGAGAACATCGGCATGGCCTACGGCATGGGCCTGACCGCGGAGAAGGTCGCCCAGCAATGGAAGGTGTCGCGCGAGGCCCAGGACCAGTTTGCGCTGGAGTCGCACCGCCGCGCCATCGCCGCGCAGGACGGCAACGCCCGTGGTGACGAGATCTGTGCGGTCGAGATCGTCGAGCGCTTCCCCAACCTCGAGACGGGCGAGATCGACGTCCGTACCCGCACCGTCAACCAGGACGAGGGCGCGCGTCGCGACACCAGCCTGGAAGTGCTGGGCAAGCTCAAGCCGGTTTTCGCCAACAAGGGCTCGGTCACGGCCGGCAACAGCTCGCAGACTTCGGACGGCGCCGGTGCGCTGATCCTGGTCAGCGAAAAGATCCTCAAGCAGTTCAACCTGACCCCGCTCGCCAAGTTCTCGTCGTTCGCCGTGCGCGGCGTGCCGCCGGAGATCATGGGCATCGGGCCGAAGGAAGCGATTCCGGCCGCCTGCCGCGCCGCCGGCATCAGCCAGGACCAGCTCGACTGGATCGAGCTGAACGAGGCGTTCGCCGCGCAGGCGATCGCCGTCATCCAGGATCTCGGACTCGATCCGGCCAAGGTCAACCCGTTCGGCGGCGCCATCGCGCTCGGCCATCCGCTGGGCGCGACCGGTGCCATCCGCGCGGCGACCACGATCCACGCGATGCGCAACCGCAACCTGAAGTACGGCATGGTCACGATGTGCGTCGGCACCGGCATGGGCGCAGCCGGTATCTTCGAGCGCGTCTGAGGACCGGCATTCGGGACAGGAAAGCCGTGCGGCCTCGCGCTGTACGGCTTTTTTTCATGGAGCGGAATCATGGAACCGGGAATGGAAACTGTCACGATTGAAACCAGCGACGGCATGCCTGTCGCCGGACTGCGCTACACGCCGCAGGGACGCGCCCGTGCAGTGGTGGTGCTTGCCGCGGCGATGGGCGTCAGGCAGGACTTCTATGCGGCATTTGCCGCATTCCTGGCGGAGCAGGGCATCGCGGTCCTGAGCTTCGACTACCGCGGCGTCGGGCGCTCGGTGCCTGTCGCATTCCGGCGTTCGCTGCGCGGCTTCCAGGCCGACCTGTTCGACTGGGCCGAACGCGACTACAACGCGGCGCTGCTGGCGGCCAAGGCCTGGCAGCCGGACGTTCCGCTGCTGATCGTCGGCCATTCGCTCGGCGGCCAGCTGCCCGGCCTGCTGCCGGACAATCACCTGGTCGACGGCATTCTGACCATCGCCACCGGAAGCGGTTACTGGCGGGAGAATGCCCCGCAGCTGAAGCGCTTCGTCTGGTTCATGTGGTACTTCGCCGTGCCTGTCTACACCCGGCTGTTCGGCTACTTTCCCGGCAAGAAGGTCAGGAAGGTCGGCGACCTGCCGAAAGGCGTGATCTACCAGTGGTCGCGCTGGTGCCGCAATCCGCATTACGTGTCGGATGCCCGCGGACGGCCGATCCGGGCCGGATTCGAGAAGATCCGCGTGCCCTTCCTCAGCATCAGTTTCACCGACGACGAAATGATGAGCCGCACGAACATCGACCGCCTGCATGACTGCTACCGCAACGCCCGGATGGAGCGCCGCTACATCCGGCCCTCGGATGTGCAGGCTGCGCGCATCGGCCATTTCGGTTTCTTCCGTCCGCAGTTCCGGGAAAGCCTGTGGCGCGATGCGCTGACCTGGATCGAGCAGCGCACCGCCGACCGGAATCAGGCACAATCGGCAGCCTGAACGCACACACCAACCAAGGAGACTACATGGATATCCTCACCCGCAAGGAAAGCGGCGTACTCACGATCGAATTCAATCGTCCCGACAAGAAGAACGCAATCACCTCGGCGATGTACCAGCTGATGGCCGATGCCCTGAAGGATGCCGAGGCCGATGCCGCCGTGCGCGCCATCCTCATCACCGGCAAGCCGGAGGTCTTCACCGCCGGCAACGACCTTGATGATTTCATGAAGAATGCGTCGGCCGGCGTCGGCGACCGTCCGGTCGCGCAGTTCATGCGCGCGCTCAGCACCGCCGGCAAGCCGGTGGTGGCGGCCGTGGCCGGCAACGCGGTCGGCATCGGCACAACGATGCTGATGCATTGCGACCTCGTGTACGCCGCCGAGAACGCCAAATTCTCGATGCCCTTCACCCAGCTCGGACTGTGCCCGGAATTTGCGTCCAGCATGCTGTTCCCGGCGATGGTCGGCTACCAGCGCGCCGCCGAAAAGCTGCTCCTCGGGGAAGCCTTCCTGGCCGACGAGGCGCTGGACATCGGTCTCGTCAGCCGCGTGCTGCCGGCAGCCGACCTGCTGCAATTCGCGCAGTCCCAGGCTGCCAAGCTGGCTGCGTTGCCGGCCTCGTCGTTGCGCGTAACCAAGGCGCTGCTCAAGGGCGGCCAGGCGCAGGCGGTGCAGGCGCGCATGCAGGAAGAGAACAAGCACTTCGGCGAGATGCTGGGCGCGCCGGAGGCGAAGGAAGCATTCACCGCCTTCTTCGAGAAGCGGCGCCCGGACTTCAGCAAGTTCGCCTGAGAAACCTCGCCGGGGGCAGCCGGGCAGGACGCAATCGATTCCATTGCACGCCGCTTCGTCCGCCCGGCATCGCCATTGAAGTCCTGTGCGAGGAGAAGGCCTGCAGTGCCAGCTTTCTTTCGCCCGCGGGAGCATCGTCGCGCATGGCGACGCAGGCCCTGAACCGTCCGCCCGCCGAAACGGCCCGCAAGGGGCGGAAGCGGGGAAAGCAATGTTCGCCCTATAATCCGTCCCGGGACAGGCCCAACACCGGACTGTCCGCGGCGCGGCGCCACCGCGTACTCCGGCAAGAGAACGCATGAAACGCACATTCCCAGTCAACGCCGACGGCCTCGCCGTACTCCTGATCGTCCTGTACGTGGCCCTGCTGGCGGCACTGCCGGCCTACCTGCCGACGGACACGGTCATGGCGCTGTTCTCGGAGACCGGCCCTTTCGAGATGCTGTCCATCGCCACCTGGATCCTCGCCGCCCTCACCGTGCTGGTCGCGTTTCGCGCGACGTCCGCCGGACGCGGGCCCTTGCTGACCAGCCTGCTGTTCCTGATGTTCGCGATGCGCGAAGCCGACTGGCACAAGAAATTCACGGCCGACAGCCTGCTCAAGTCGAACTACTACCGCCATGCAGACGCACCGATGGCCGAGAAGGTGCTGGCGCTGATTGCCGCGCTCGTGTTCATCGGCCTGGTGGCCTACGTCGGCATCGTCATCCTGCGCTTCCTCTTCCTGCGCCGCGGCTGGCGTTCGCGCGGCGGCGCCTGGCTGCTGGCCGGGGCGCTGCTGGTGGTCTTCGGCAAGGTGCTCGACCGCGCCCCCGCGGAACTGGCGCTGGCCGGACATGCGATCGGCCCCGCACTCAAGCTGTACGCATCCGCGTTCGAGGAAGGGCTGGAGATGATCCATCCGCTGATCGTCGCCTGGGCGTTCTGGCTGTGCAGGTCGAAGCCGCTGTTCGGGCTGGTGCGCGACCCGCGCTACGGCGGGCTCATTCACCGATGATCTTGACCAGCACGCGCTTCCTGCGCATGCCGTCGAACTCGCCGTAGAAGATTTGCTCCCAGGGGCCGAAATCGAGGCGGCACTCCGTTACCGCGACCACGACTTCCCGCCCCATCACCTGCCGCTTGATGTGGGCGTCGGCATTGTCCTCGCCGGTGTCGTTGTGCCGGTACTGGTCCAGCGGCTCATGGGGCGCCAGCCGTTCCAGCCAGGCCTCGTAATCGCGATGCAGTCCGGGTTCGTCGTCGTTGATGAAGACCGAGGCCGAGATGTGCATTGCGTTCACCAGTACCAGTCCCTCGCGCACGCCGCTCTCGGCCAGCGCCGCCTCCACCTGCCGCGTGATGTTGATGAAGGCGCGCCGCGTCGGCGTATTGAACCAGAGTTCCTTGCGGCTGCTCTTCATGGACGTCCTCCGTCGTGTCCCCGCCCGAACAGTCTCGCCCACCAACCCTTGCGCGCAGGCGGACGCGAGAAGGCCTTGACGCGCCTTGGCGGCTGCTCCGCGGGCGCGTCGCGCTCGTCGGGCTCCCGACGCGCACGCGCTTCCGCCCCGCCTGCCGCGCGGGCGTCGTGGTCCGCGGGATGCTGCGGGTCGTGCGGACCTGCGACGACCTGCCGGTCATACTCGAGGAACAGCACCTTGCTCTCGAGCACCTTGATCACGTTGTCCTTGTCGGCCAGCCGGGCGCGAAGCTCGGTCGTCACCTGGTCCTTCACCTTGCGCAGCTCCGCCTCCAGCTGCAGCGCCCTTTCCAGCGAGCGGTTCCTTTCCTCGAGCAAGGCGATGCGCATGCGCTCGCGCGCCAGCGCGTCGCTGCCGTGCTCGTCGTCATTCGCGTGCAGGCGGCCATAGGTACGCAGGAGTTCGGAAGTCTCGATCTGGGTATCGCCCTCGGGCGAGACGGTCTTGCTCAAACGGCCGCGTTCGATGTCGCGATACAGGGTCGACCGGTTCCTTCTGACAAGCTTCGCTGCTTCGGTAATGGAAACAAGTGCCATGGGCTGAACGTTAGGGACGGCATGGAAGCGTGGGGATCGCAGGGGCGAGCGTGTCGCCACGTCCGTCCCGCGCCGTCATCATTGACAGGCATTTACCGAAAAGATTCTGTTTCCCGGGATGCCTGCCGAAGCTTCAGCTGCGTGCCGCGACTGCGGCAGCCCGGATTGCCGACAGGCTCGCATTCGGCGTGATAAGTTCGGTGTCGTACCGCAATTCGACGAGGGCTGGCAGCCCGGTCGCCTCGATATGCGCGAGCGCGCGGGCGATGGCGGGCGGGAAGTCCGCCGTCGTGTCCACGGCTTCCCCGGACGCGCCGTAGCTGCGCGCAAGGGCAGCAAAATCCGGGTTCCGCAGTTCGGTTCCCGAGACCCGTGCCGGAAACTCGCGTTCCTGGTGCATGCGTATCGTGCCGTACGCGCCGTTGTTGAACACGATGAAAAGCACAGCCGCGCCGTACTGCACCGCCGTCGCCAGCTCCTGCCCGGTCATCAGGAAGTCGCCATCGCCCGCGAAATTGACGACCGCGCGTCGCCTGCCTTGCTGCGCGGTGACGATACTGGCGGCGACTGCCGCAGGCACCCCGTAGCCCATCGCGCCGGAGGTCGGCGCAAGCTGCGTCCGGAAGCCGCCGTAGCGCCAGAAGCGATGCGCCCACGTGGCGAAGTTGCCGGCACCATTGGTGACGATGGCGTCGCCAGGCAGCGCTGCCTGGAGCGCCTGCACCACCTGCCACAGATTGAGCTTCGCTGCCCCCTGGCGGAATACCGGCGGTTCCTGCTGCCATGCCTCGTACTCGGCCCGGGCCTGTTCCAGCGCGCTGCGCCAGCGGCCGGGCTCGACCGGCGGCATGGCCGCCAGCGCCGCCGCCATCTCGGCCATGCCGCTGTTGATCATCATATCCGCCTGGTACACCCGGCCCAGTTCTTCCGCCCCGGCGTGCACGTGCACCAGTTTCTGACGCGGGCAGGGGGCTTGCAGCAAGGTATAACCGCTGGTCGTCATTTCCCCCAGCCGCGGCCCGATGGCGATCAGCAGGTCGGCCTCGCGCACGCGCGCGGCAAGCTTCGGGCTGATGCCGATGCCGACATCGCCAACGTAATGCGGATGACGATTGTCGAACAAGTCCTGAAAACGGAATGCGCAGGCAACCGGCAGGCCGCTGGCTTCAGCGAACCGGCGCAGGTCGTCGCAGGCCTGCCGGTTCCAGCCGGCGCCGCCGAGCAGCACCAGCGGACGCGCAGCCTCTGCAAGCATTGCGCGCATCTGCTCCACCTGGTGGGCCGACGGCGAGGCCTGGACCGGCTGGTAGGGCCGCGCGTCAGGCACTTCGGCCGTTGCCGACAGCATGTCCTCGGGCAGCGCCAGCACCACCGGGCCAGGCCGGCCGCTGGTTGCGCACTGGAAGGCGTGGGCGACATACTCCGGCACCCGGTCCGCGCGATCGATCTGCGCGACCCACTTGGCCATGCTGCCGAACATGCGCCGGTAGTCGATTTCCTGGAAGGCTTCGCGCTCGACGAAATCGTTGCCGACCTGGCCGACGAACAGGATCAGCGGCGTCGAGTCCTGCTGAGCGGTGTGCACGCCGATGGCCGCGTTGGTCGCGCCGGGTCCGCGCGTGACGAAGCAGATGCCCGGACGGCCGGTCAGCTTCGCATGGGCTTCCGCCATGAAGGCGGCGCCGCCTTCATGGCGATTGGTGATGTAGCGGATCGGGGCGTCATGCAGCGCGTCGAGTACCGGCAGATAGCTTTCCCCCGGTACGCCGAACACGAGGTCGACGCCATGGGTGCGCAACGCATCGACCAGGAGCTGGCCACCTGTTCTGGATTTGAGCATCGTGGATCACGTCAAGGACAAAACGCTAACGTAGCAGAAAACCCCGGACGGCATATAGCCGGTACAATGCCGCCTGAAGCAAGCCAGACAGCCGCTGGCCGTCGCAAGACGGCGGGAGGAAGGTCCGGACTCCACAGAGCAGGGTGACGGCTAACGGCCGTCCGCCGAAAACCGCAAGGCATAAGGCGAGGAACAGGGCCACAGAGACGAGCGTATTAAGTTACGGTGAAACGCGGTAACCTCCATCCGGAGCAATTCCAAATAGGCACGCGATGATGTTGCTCGCGGAGCGTGCGGGTAGGAAGCTTGAGCCGTGGAGCAATTCACGGCCTAGAGGAATGGCTGTCATAACGGGGCGACCCGTCGTAACAGAATCCGGCCTATCGGCTTGCTTCACTGATTTCGCCGGCATTGCGCATCGCTTGATGCCATTGAGCCAACTCAACGCGGTCCTCCGCGCGTGCCGGTAAAGTGGCACCTCAAGAACCCGCTGGCCGTGGGATGGAAACAGTGAATGGTGGAGGATCGCGAAGCGTCACGCGCCTCTCGATTAGCGGCCGCTAAACCAGCAGTAATTCGGCGCTTGTCCGTATTTGCTTTCCCGCTTCCGAATCTTCATCCCACGACCAGCCGGTTCTTGCTTTTCACTGCAGCGCAAGCAGTTCTTCAGCTGCACATCAAGCCCCCGCATTCCAGGCCGGAATTCCCCTATCGGCCTGCGCATTCGTCGTCCGGTTCCGGTCGTCCATGACCAGCATCCGCTCTCGGGCCGTCGGTCGCCGCGAGTGAGTGCCGCGACCTTGTTTCTTTGCCGCGAATTTCACGTCCCGTCCTCCGCCAGTTCGCTTCGCACGCCCCACGGTTGCTTCCCCGTGAGCAACCGCCGCTTTTGACCGTGCATGGTCGGAGGTGAGTGTCGACTTTTCTCCCTCGCCGCGCGGGGACTTGCTTTCAGGCAGTGTCTCGCTGCATTTCGGCACACATGTTTATACCTCACAGTTCACCTTCAGACTCTCAGCTAAGTCTTTCATTTTCTTGGTTTTTCGGCCGACAGATTGCCTCAACGAAACGCGCTAAGTCATTGACTCCATTGAGAAAATCCTCATTTTTGTTTCCGAATATTACTTGACCGCAAATAAAGCATCCTCTAAAGTGGGCGGAAGTGTGAAAAAGTGTAGTTTTGTGGGGGAAAGAAGGCCTTCGCCACGACAATCACGGTTCACCGCAAATATTAAAAAACGACAACCACGAGGGTAATCAGGGTGTTTCAGGGCGCTTCAGCACTGAGTCTCGACGCGAAAGGGCGGATGACCATTCCGTCCAAGCATCGCGACGCCCTGTCCCTTCAATGCGAAGGCCGGGTGACCCTGACCAAGCATCCCCACGGTTGTCTGCTGTTCTTCCCCCGTCCCGTCTGGGAAATCCATCGCGAACAGATCGCCGCGTGGCCAATGTCGGCCCGCGCCTGGCAGCGCATTTTCCTGGGCAATGCATCCGATGTCGAAATGGATTCCGCGGGCCGCATCCTGATCGCGCCCGAACTGCGCTCGGCGGTCGGCATGACGCGTGACGTGATGCTGCTCGGCATGGGCAGTCATTTCGAGATCTGGGATGCGGAGAAGCTCGCCGAAAGCGAAGCGCAGGCAGTGGCCAATGGCATGCCTGATGTGTTGAACAATTTCTCCTTCTGACGGGCCGTGATGAATTCACAAGCGGTGCCCGAATTGCAGCACCGGACGGTGCTGCTGGAGGAGGCGGTGGATGCGCTGCAGATCGACGGCGCACGCGCCGGCGGTGTTTTTGTTGACGGAACCTTCGGGCGCGGCGGCCACAGCCGGCGGATCCTGGAGCGCTTGGGCCCCCGGGGCAGGCTGATCGCCTTCGACAAGGATCCGCAGGCGATCGCCACGGCGGAGCAGGTGGCCGACCCGCGATTCACGATCGTGCATGACAGTTTCGCCACGCTGGGCGAGGCGCTGGGCGCGCGCAGCGTGCATCAGGCAGACGGAATCCTGCTGGACCTCGGCATCTCGTCGCCGCAGGTGGATGACGCGGCGCGTGGTTTCAGTTTTCGGCTGGATGGTCCGCTCGACATGCGCATGGACACGACGCGCGGCATGTCGGCGGCGGAGTGGCTCGCAAGCGAGTCGGAACAGACGATAGGAAAGGTGATACGGGATTATGGGGAAGAACGGTTTGCTTTTCAGATTGCAAAGGCGATTGTTGCTCGCCGGGCAGTCAGCCCAATTTCAAGCACACGACAGCTTGCCGAGATCGTGGCACACGCCGTCAAAACCCGCGAGAAGGGCAAGGATCCGGCCACTCGCACATTTCAGGCTATCCGGATTTACATCAATAAAGAGCTTGAAGAACTCGAAGTAGCACTCGACGCCGCACTGGAAAAACTCGGCCCGCAGGGGAGACTGGTTGTGATCAGCTTTCATTCACTTGAAGATCGCATCGTCAAGCGCTTCATGGCCTCCCGGGCCAATGCGCCGCAGCCCGACCGCCGCCTGCCGATCCGTGCGGCCGACCTGCCCCAGCCCGTCCTCAGGCTGATGGCGAAGATGAAACCCACCGACGCCGAGATCGCCGCCAATCCCCGCGCGCGCTCGGCGATCATGCGTGTCGCCGAACGTACGGCGGCACCCCTCCGGAGCAAGCAGTGAGCGGCCGCCTGAACCTCATCCTGACCGTGGCGCTCGTGCTTTGCGCGCTGTCGCTGGTCAATGCGCAGTATCAGGCGCGTCGCCTGTTCATCGAGCTCGAGCGCGCGCAGGCGACGGCCCGCCAGCTGGAGATCGAATGGTCGCAGCTGCAGCTTGACCAGTCGACGCTGGCCAAGCACGCAAGGATCGAAGCCAATGCACGGCGCGACCTGGCGATGGTGGCGCTGACGCCCGCCCGTACCCAATACATCAACAAGGGAGCGAAGTGATGCGCAGCGCTTCCCGTACCGCAGCCGGCAAGGGCGTGCAGTTCAGCGCGAGCCCCGTGCTCGCGGTGAAGCTGCCGGTCTGGCGCTCGCGCGTGGTGCTGTTCGTGATGTTCGCCGCGTTCGCCGCGCTCGCCGGCCGGGCGCTCTGGCTGCAGGGCATTTCCACCGAATTCCTGCAAAAGCAGGGCGCGTCCCGCTATGCGCGCACCCTGGAGCTCCCGGCCACGCGCGGCAAGATCACCGACCGCAACGGCCAGGTGCTGGCGTCCTCGTTGCCGGTGAAGGCAGTGTGGGCGATTCCCGAGGACGTCGCCGAAGCCCCGCCCGAGAAGCTGCGCGAACTCGCGAAGCTGCTGGACATGAGCGAGCGCGACCTGAACAAGAAGCTGGATTCCGACCGTACCTTCGTCTACCTGAAGCGCCAGGTCGAACTGGAGACGGTCGACAAGATCCTCAAGCTCGGCATCGCCGGTATCGAGACGCGCAAGGAATACAAGCGCTACTACCCTGAAGGCGAGGTGATGGCGCATATCGTCGGCTTCACCAATGTCGAGGATGCCGGGCAGGAAGGCATGGAGCTGGCCTTCCAGAAGACACTGGCCGGCACCACCGGCAGCCGGCGCGTGATCAAGGACCGGCTCGGCCGGGTGGTGGAGGACATCGGCGCGACGAGCCCGCCGCACGACGGCAAGGACCTCGCGCTGTCGATCGACCGCAAGATCCAGTACATCGCGTTCTCGCACCTGAAGGAAGCGGTCGAGACGCACAAGGCCAAGGCGGCGGGCATCGTCGTGCTCGACGTGAAGACAGGCGAGGTGCTGGCGCTGGCGAATTTGCCGACCTACAACCCCAACGATCGCGGCCGCCTTACCGGCGCGCAACTGCGCAACCGGGTGCTGACCGACACCTTCGAGCCGGGTTCGGTGATGAAGCCGTTCACCGTCGCGCTGGCGCTGGAGAACAAGCTGGCAACGCCGTCCACGATGATCCAGACCGCGCCTGGACGGATGACCATCGGCCGCGCGACTATCGGCGACGCGCACCCGCACGGCCTGCTGTCGGTCTCGGAAGTACTCGAGAAATCGTCGAACGTGGGCACCGCGAAGCTGGCGCTGCAGTTGGCGCCCGAGCAGATGTGGGACATGTTTACCGAGGTGGGCTTCGGCCAGGCGCCGAAGCTGGGCTTCCCCGGCGCGGTAGCCGGACGCGTGCGCCCGCACAAGTCCTGGCGCCCGATCGAGCAGGCGACGATGAGCTACGGCCACGGCATCTCCACCTCGCTGATCCAGATGGCCCATTCGTACATGATCTTCGCCAGGGACGGCGAAATGATCCCGATCACTTTCCATAAGGCAAACGACAACCCGATCGGGCGCCGGGTGATCTCCGAAAAGACCGCGCGCGAAGTGCGCGCGATGCTGGAACTGGCTGCCGGCCCGACCGGCACCGCGCCGAAGGCCCAGGTGCCGGGCTACCGTGTCGCCGGCAAGACAGGCACCGCCCACAAGCTGGTGGGCGGGCAGTACGCGAACAAATACGTATCCGGTTTCGTCGGATTCGCGCCCGTCTCCGATCCGCGCATCATCGTGGCGGTGATGGTGGACGAACCTTCCAACGGCGCGCACTATGGCGGACAGGTCGCCGCACCGGTATTCGCCGCCGTCACCCAGAACGCGCTGCGCGCGCTCAACGTCGCGCCCGACTCCGCGGTGACCGACATCATCATTCCCGCCGAAAGCGTGAAGGAGAGCCTGTGAGCGCGGCCATGCCCACGTCCGTGTCCGATGTGCTGGGCTGGCTGCAGGCGGCGGCGCCTGCTGCGCACCTGTGCTCGGACTCGCGCGCGGTCGGGGCCGGCGACGTGTTCCTCGCGTATCCGGGCGATTCGGCGGACGGCCGCCACTATATTTCGCAGGCGATCGCCAGGGGCGCCCGCGCGGTCGTCTACGAAGCCGAGGATTTCAGCTGGGACGCCGGATGGACCGTGCCCTCGCTGGCCATCACCGGGCTCAAGAAACTCGCCGGCCCCATCGCCGCCGCGCGTTACGGTCACCCGGACGAAGCGATGTTCTCGGTTGCGGTGACCGGCACCAACGGCAAGACTTCCTGCACGCAGTGGCTGGGACGCGCGCTGTCGCGGCTGGGCCAGCCCACTGCCGTGATCGGCACCCTCGGGGCCGGACTCTTCCGTGCCGGCGCCGACCAGGGCCTCGATGCAACCGGCTACACCACGCCGGACGCGGTGATCCTGCAGCGTCGTCTCGCCGCACTGCGCGACCAGGGCGCGAAGGCGCTCGCGATCGAGGCCTCCTCGATCGGACTGGACCAGGGACGCCTGAACGGCATGCATTTCGACGTTGCCGTCTTCACCAATTTCACGCGCGACCACCTGGATTACCACGGCAGCATGGAGGCCTATGAAGAGGCAAAGCGCATGCTGTTCGACTGGCCCGGGCTGTCGCAGGCGGTGATCAATCTCGACGATGCGATGGGGCAGCGGCTGGTGGGCCATCTCCGGACCTCGCGCCCGGCATTGCCGTTGCTCGGCTATACCGTTGGCGCCGCGCACGCGCCGGACGGCGTGGCCGCGTTGCGGGCGAGCGAAATCCGCAGCAGCCATGGCGGCACGGCGTTCCGCCTCGACGCGCCACAGGGTTCGGCGCAGGTGAAGACGCAGCTGATCGGGCAGTTCAATGTGAGCAACGTGCTCGCGGTGCTCGGCGTGCTGATGGCCCGTGGCATCGATTTCCGTACCGCGCTGGACGCGGTCGAGGCGCTCACCCCGGTGCCCGGTCGCCTGCAGCAGCTTGGCGGGCAGGATGCGCCGCTGATGGTGATCGACTATGCGCATACGCCCGACGCACTTGAAAAGACACTGGACACCCTGCGGCAGGTTGCCCGCCAGCGCGGCGGCCAGTTGTGGTGCGTGTTCGGATGCGGCGGCGACCGCGATCCCGGCAAGCGGCCGCAGATGGGTGCTGCGGCCCAGGCGGCGGACCATGTGATCGTCACCAGCGACAATCCGCGTAGCGAGGACCCGGCCGCGATCGTGGCGCAGGTGGTGGCCGGCATCGACCGCAACAAGCTGAAAGGCGACGCGCTGCAGGTGATCGAGGACCGTGCCGCCGCCATCCTGTGGGCCGGCCGGCACGCGGCGAAGAATGACGTGGTCCTGCTCGCGGGCAAAGGACACGAGGCGTACCAGGAGATCAAGGGCAAGAAGCTGCCGTTCCTGGACGCCGACCATGCCGCGCTGGCACTGGCCGCGCGCGCAACGATGAAGGGGACGATCTGATGAAATCGACATTGGCCACGATCCAGCCATGGGTTTCACAGGCGCGCGTGGAGCAGGGCGCGGCGCAGGACACGGCATTCGACGGCGTGACGACGGACAGCCGGAACGCCGCTCCCGGCAATCTTTTTGTCGCACTGCGCGGCGAGCGCTTCGACGCGCATGACTTCCTGGCCGACGTCGCCGCCCGGGGCGTGGCCGCCGTCGTGGTGGAGCGCGTGCCGGCCGGATTTGCACTGCCGGCGCTGGTGGTGCCGGACACCCGCATCGCTCTCGGCGAGATCGCCGCGTTCTGGCGCCGCCAGTTCACGCTGCCGGTCATCGGCGTCACTGGCAGCAATGGCAAGACGACGGTCAAGGAAATGATCGCCTCCATTCTCGCCGCGGCCCATGGCGCCGAACAGGTGATGGCGACCCGCGGCAACCTGAACAACGATATCGGCGTGCCGCTCACGGTGTTCCGCCTGCATGCGGGCTACAAGGCCGCCGTGATCGAACTCGGCATGAACCATCCGGGCGAGATCGCCGCCATCACCGCGATCGCCCAGCCGGCGGTCTCCCTGGTGAACAATGCACAACGCGAGCACCAGGAATTCATGGAAAGCGTGGAGGCGGTGGCAAAGGAAAACGGCAGCGTGATCCAGGGTCTGCCCGCCGACGGCGTCGCCGTATTCCCCGCCGGCGACCCGTATACAGCGCTGTGGCAGGGCCTGGCGGGACAACGTAAAACAATGACATTCGGGCTTGCACCGGATGCAGACGTCAGCTGCACATTCAGGGTGAACGATTTCGGCAGTGACCTGTCCATAACTGCCGGCGGGAAACATTTCCAGGTAACACTCTCGGCGGCGGGCGAACACAACGTCCGCAACGCGCTTGCCGCGACAGCCTGCACGCTCGCGATCGGCGTCCCGACGGACGCCATCGTACGCGGACTCGAGGCATTTGCCCCGGTCAACGGCAGGCTGCAGCGCAAGACGGCCACGAGTGGCGCCCTGGTGATCGACGATACGTACAACGCCAACCCGGACTCGGTGCGGGCCGCGATCGATGTGCTGGCGAATGCCGGCGCACCGCGCGTGCTGGTGCTGGGCGACATGGGGGAAGTGGGCGATGAAGGGCCGCAGTTCCATGCCGAGGTCGGCAATTACGCGCGCGACCGCGGCATTGAGCACCTGCTGACGCTGGGTGCGCTCGCCATGCATGCGAGCAGCGCCTTCGGACCCGGGGCGCGGCATTTCGACGATATCGACGCGATCAGCAAGGCTGCCGAGGCGATGGTTTCCGCCGGCACGACGGCGTTGGTCAAGGGCTCGCGTTTCATGAAGATGGAGCGCGTGGTCGCTTGCCTCGTCAATACACAAGATCAAGGACAGGGATCCCACTGACATGCTGCTTTGGCTGGCGCAATACTTCCAACAAGAACTCGGACCGCTCCGGGTTTTCAACTTCATCACTTTCCGCGCCGTGTTCGCCACGCTGACCGCGCTCGTGATCGGCCTCATCGCCGGTCCGGCAATGATCCGCATGCTGACGCGGATGAAGGTCGGACAGGCGGTACGTACCGACGGCCCGCAGACCCACCTGGTCAAGTCCGGCACGCCGACCATGGGCGGCGCGCTGATCCTGCTCGCCATCGGCATCTCGACCATTCTCTGGTCTGACTTCTCCAACCGCTTTGTCTGGGTGGTGCTGGTCGTCACGCTGGGCTACGGCGCGATCGGCTGGGTCGACGACTATCGCAAGGTGGTCTACAAGGACCCGGAGGGCATGCGCTCGCGCGAAAAATACTTCTGGCAGTCCCTGATCGGCCTCGTCGCCGCGGTCTACCTTGCCTTCTCGGTATCGGCGCCGACCAACACCCAGGTACTGCAGCTGTTCCTGGAGTGGGTGCAGTCCGGCTTCAGCCTCGACCTGCCGCCCAAGGCCGACCTGATCGTCCCGTTCTTCAAGACCATCAGCTATCCGCTCGGCGTCTGGGGCTTCATCGCGCTGACCTACTTCGTCATCGTCGGCACCAGCAATGCGGTAAACCTGACGGACGGCCTCGACGGCCTGGCCATCATGCCGACCGTGATGGTGGGTTCTGCGCTCGGGCTGATCGCCTACCTGACCGGCAGCACCGTCTATTCCAAGTACCTGTTCATCCCCTACATCCCGGGTGCGGGCGAGCTGCTGATCTTCTGCGGCGCGCTGGCGGGCGCTGGCCTCGCCTTCCTGTGGTTCAACACCTATCCGGCCCAGGTCTTCATGGGCGACGTCGGCGCGCTCGCGCTCGGCGGCGCGCTCGGCACCATCGCCGTGATCGTGCGCCAGGAGATCGTGCTGTTCATCATGGGCGGCATCTTCGTGGTCGAGACGTTGTCGGTGATGCTGCAGGTCGGCTATTTCAAGTACAGCAAGAAGCGCTACGGCGTTGGGCGCCGCATCCTGCTGATGGCGCCGTTGCATCATCACTTTGAACAAAAGGGATGGAAAGAGACCAAGGTCGTGGTGCGTTTCTGGATCATCACGATGATGCTGGTGCTGTTCGGACTGTCAACCCTGAAGCTGCGGTAATGGAAAACGGCGTGCAAAACATGAACGACGACGCGGACAAGGATCTGCAGGCGGCTGCGCCGGAAACGGCGCAGGAAGCGCCGCTTGCGCCGCGCGTCGAAACGGGCGCCGGCGATCTGGACGACGACGGCTTCGCACCGGGCGGCGATGCGCCGGCTGGCCTGACCGCAGGCGACGAGGGCGCGGGCGGAACCTCCGCGGCACCGGCCGCGCCGGCAGCCGCGGACACAGGCACGGACACCAGCACAGACGCGGGCTGGGGCGAGCCGGAGCCGCTGCGCAGCATGGAAGAATGCCTGGGCTACGAGGGCAAGCGCGCGCTGGTGCTCGGACTCGGCGAGACCGGTCTGGCCATCGCCCGCTGGCTGTCCGGGTACGGCGTCGCATTGCGCGTCGCCGACACGCGGCAAGCACCGGAGCGTCTGCAGGAACTGCGCGAATCGTTGCCGGCGATGGAATTCGTCGGCGGTCCCTTCACCGCGGACCTGCTCGATGGTGTCGATTTCGTCGCCCTCAGCCCCGGCCTCGCTCCCGGGCGCGAGCTGGCCGACATCGCCCCGGCGGCGAGCGAGCGCAACATCCCGCTGTGGAGCGAGATCGAGCTGTTTGCCCAGGCGCTCGCCGCGCTGAAGGCGTCTCGGCGCTATGCCCCCAAGGTCATTGCCATCACCGGCACCAACGGCAAGACCACCGTGACCAGCCTGACCGGCTTGCTGTGCCGGCGCGCGGGACTTTCCGCGCAGGTCGCCGGCAACATCAGTCCGGCCGCGCTGGACGTGCTGCGCGCGGCCCTCGCGGACGATGCGCTGCCGCAGGCCTGGGTGCTCGAGCTGTCCAGCTTCCAGCTGCACTCGACGAGCAGCCTGCAGCCGGACGTGGCCACGGTGCTGAACGTGACGCAGGATCACCTGGACTGGCATGGCGACATGGAGACCTACGCCACCGCCAAAGCCCGCATCTTTGGCGCCAACACGATACGCGTGCTCAACCGCGACGACCCGCTGGTCGCGCGCATGGCGTCGCCGCTTGCCGTCAACCTCAGCTATGGCACCGATGCCCCCGCGCAGCCGGACTGCTTCGGCCTGGTCGACGACAACGGCATGCAATGGCTGTCGGTCGCCGTTGCCGCCGAAGAAGGCGTGAAGCGCCGCCGCCGCAAGGACAGCATCGAAGAAGTGGAAGTGCTGGTGAACCGGCTGATGCCGGCGGACGCGCTGAAGATCCGCGGCCGCCACAACGCCGCCAACGTGCTCGCCGCGCTGGCCCTGTGCCGGGCGATCGGCCTGCCGCTTGCCCCACTGCTGCACGCGCTGCGCGACTACCGCGGCGAGCCGCACCGGGTCGAGATGGTGGGCAGCATCGGCGGCGTCGACTACTACGACGACAGCAAGGGCACCAACGTCGGCGCCACCGTGGCCGCGCTCAACGGCCTCGGCCAGGACCAGGCCGGCAGGCTGGTCCTGATCGCCGGGGGCGACGGCAAGGGCCAGGATTTCGCGCCGCTGGCCGACCCAGTCGCCCGTTTCGCCCGCGCGGTGATCCTGATCGGCAAGGACGCGCCTGCGATCCGGGCCGCCATCGCCCGCGACGATCTCGCGCTGATCGATTGTGCGTCGCTCGAGCAGGCCGTCCGGCAGGCGGCGGACTTGGCCCAGCCCGGTGACGCGGTGCTGCTGTCGCCGGCCTGCGCCAGCCTCGACATGTTCCGGAATTACAAGCATCGGGCCGAAGTATTCGTCGAGGCGGTGCGGGAAGTCGCGTTGTCGAAAGGCGAGGTGGTCGCATGAAGTTCGCGCTGCCATCCTTCGGGTCGACCGCCGCGGCGCCGCGCGTTGCCGGCGTCGGCCAGCGCTCGAAGATGATGGAATACGACCAGCCGCTGGTCTGGGTGGTCGTGCTGCTCATGCTGTTCGGCATGGTGATGGTGTACTCCGCGTCGATTGCGCTGCCGGACTCGCCGAAGTATGCGAACTACAAGAATTCGCACTTCCTGATCCGCCAGGCGAGCTTCATCGCCGTCGCGCTGGTGGCCGGCCTGCTTGCCTTCCGCGTGCGCATCGAGACCTGGCAGCGCCTTGCCCCCTGGCTTTTCGTCGCGACCATGGTGCTGCTGGTGCTGGTGCTGGTGCCGGGCATCGGCAAGGGCGTCAACGGCGCCCGTCGCTGGCTGTCGCTGAAAGTGTTCAACCTGCAGCCGTCGGAGATGATGAAGTTGTTCGTGGTGCTGTACGCGGCCGACTACACCGTCCGCAAGCAGGCGTACATGCACAAGCTGACCAAGGGCTTTCTGCCGATGACGGTGGCAATCGGTTTCGTCGGCCTGCTGTTGCTGCTCGAACCCGACCTCGGCGCGTTCGGCGTCATCGTCTGCATCGCCATGGGCATCCTGTTCCTGGGCGGTATCAACGGCATCTGGTTCGGCGGCATCGGCGCAACCCTGGTCGGCATCTTCACCATGGTGATCGTGCTGTCCCCGTGGCGGCGCGAGCGCATTTTCGCCTATCTGAATCCCTGGGAAGAAGGCAATGCCCTCGGCAAGGCCTACCAGCTGTCGCATTCGCTGATCGCGTTCGGCCGCGGCGAGCTGTTCGGCGTCGGCCTCGGCGGCAGCGTCGAGAAGCTGCACTACCTGCCGGAAGCGCACACCGACTTCCTGCTGGCGGTGATCGGCGAGGAGCTCGGCTTTGCCGGCGTGCTGGTGGTGGTCGCGCTGTTCTACTGGATCGTCAAGCGCGCATTCGAGATCGGCCGCCAGGCTATCGCCATGGACCTGACCTTTGCAGGACTCGCGGCCAAGGGCATCGGCATCTGGATCGGCGTGCAGGCCTTCATCAACATGGGCGTCAACCTCGGCCTGCTGCCGACCAAGGGGCTGACCTTGCCGCTGATGAGCTACGGCGGCTCCGGCGTCGTGCTGAACTGCGTCGGCCTCGCCATCCTGCTGCGCATCGATTACGAGAACCGGGTGCTGATGCGGGGAGGCCGTATATGAAGCGGCTGCTGATCATGGCTGCCGGCACCGGCGGCCACATCTTCCCCGGCCTGGCGATCGCTCGCACGATGCGCGAGCGCGGCTGGCAGGTTTCCTGGCTCGGCACCATGCACGGCATGGAGCGGGAGCTGGTGCCGAAGCACGGCATCGAGATGGACGCGATTGATTTTGCGGGACTGCGCGGCAAGGGCTGGCAGCACAGCCTGCGCGGCGGCTTCAAGATGCTGGCGGGCTTCGCCGAATGCTTCCGCGTGATCGGCCGCCGCCGTCCCGACGTCGTGCTGGGCATGGGCGGCTATGTGACCGTCCCCGGCGGCATGATGGCAAAACTGCGCGGCGTGCCGCTGGCGCTGGTCAATGCCGACGCGGCCCTGCTGCTGTCGAACAAGGCATTGGCGCCGGTCGCGCGGCGGGTGCTGTTCGGCTTCCCGGCCGACTTCGGCAACGCCGCCGGCAAGGCCATGGTGACCGGCAATCCGGTGCGCAAGGAAATCGTCGAGTTGCCGTCTCCGCCCGCGCGCTATGCGGGGCGTGCCGGTGTGCTGCGCATCCTCGTCGTCGGCGGCAGCCTCGGCGCGAAGGTGCTGAACGAATGCCTGCCGGCGGCGCTGGCGCTGATTCCGCAAGGGCAGCGGCCGATCGTCACGCACCAGTCGGGCAAGCAGCACATCGAAGCGCTGCGGCAGGCCTATGCAGGCGCGCAGGTGCAGGCGGAAGTGGTCGACTTCATCGACGACATGCCGCGCCGCTATGCGGAAGCGGATCTGGTGATCTGCCGCGCCGGCGCGATCACGGTATCCGAGCTGACTGCCGCCGGCGTCGCCAGCGTGTTGGTGCCGCTGACCGTGTCGACCACCTCGCACCAGCGCGACAACGCGCGCTGGATGGCAAAGCAGGGCGCCGCGATCCACCTGCCGCAGGGCGAGATGTCGCCGGCGCAGATGGCGGGGCTGCTGCAAAGCCTGGAAAGGGAAAAATGCCTGGCGATGGCGCAGGCCGCCTACGCGCTGGGCAAGCGCGAGGCCAATGACAGCATCGCCGCGGTACTTGAAGAATTGGCAGGAAAGGCATGAAACACAAAGTCAAGAACATTCACTTCGTCGGCATCGGCGGCGCCGGCATGAGCGGCATTGCCGAGGTGCTGCTGAACCTGGGCTACACCGTGACCGGTTCCGACCTCGGCAGCAATGCGGCGACGCAGCGCCTGGCCGAGCTGGGCGCCAGGGTCACGCTCGGCCACGCCGCCGAGCATGTGCAGGCGGCGGACGCGGTGGTCACCTCCACTGCCGTGCGCAACGACAACCCGGAAGTCGTGGCCGCGCGCGCGCGCCGCATCCCGATCGTGCCGCGCGCGATCATGCTGGCGGAACTGATGCGCCTGAAGCAGGGCATCGCCATTGCCGGTACCCACGGCAAGACCACCACCACCAGCCTCGTCGCCAGCGTGCTGGCCGAGGGCGGGCTCGATCCCACCTTCGTGATCGGCGGCCGGCTCAACAGCGCCGGCGCCAACGCCAAGCTGGGCGCGGGCGATTTCATCGTGGCGGAAGCGGACGAATCCGACGCCTCCTTCCTCAACCTGTCGCCGTCGATCGAGGTGATCACCAATATCGACGCCGACCACATGGAGACCTACGACCACAGCTTCGCCAAGCTGAAGCAGGCGTTCGTGGAGTTCACCAACCGCCTGCCGTTCTACGGCGTGGCGATGCTGTGCATCGACGATCCCAGCGTGCGCGAGATCATGCCCTTCATCTCGAAGCCCGTCCTGACCTACGGCTTCCATGCCGAAGCGCAAGTGCGCGCGGTCGACGCCCGGGCGGTCAACAGCCACATGGAATTCACCGTGCTGCAGGACGGCTATGCGCCGCTGACCGTGCACCTGAACCAGCCCGGCATGCATAACGTGCAGAACGCCTGCGCGGCGATCGCCATCGCGCGCGAAGTCGGTGTCGACGACGCGGCAACGCAGAAGGCGCTGCGCGAGTTCAACGGCGTCGGCCGCCGCTTCACCCGCTACGGCGACATCAAGCTGCCGTCCGGCGGCGCGTTCACCCTGGTCGACGACTACGGCCATCATCCGGTCGAGACCGCGGCGACGCTGGCGGCGGCGCGCGGCGCCTATCCCGGGCGCAGGCTGGTGCTGGCGTTCCAGCCCCACCGCTATACCCGCACCCGCGACCTGTTCGAGGATTTCGTGAAGGTGCTGTCGAGCGCCGACGCGCTGGTGCTGGCCGAAGTCTATCCGGCCGGCGAGCAGCCGATCGTCGCGGCCGACGGCAGGGCGCTTGCGCATGCGCTGCGCGTGCTCGGCAAGGTCGAGCCGATTTTTGTGGAAGACATTGCGGAGATGCCGGCCACGATCATGGAAATGGCAAGGGACGGTGATGTCGTCATCACCATGGGCGCGGGCTCGATCAGCGGCGTGCCCGCCAAGCTGTCCCGGACGAGCTGACAGGAAAAAACATGAGTGCTACCAATATCAAGAATGCGTTCGGCAAGGTCGGTGTCCTCTACGGCGGACGCTCGGCGGAACGTGAAGTCTCGCTGATGTCCGGCAAGGGCGTGCTGCAGGCATTGCAGAGCAAGGGGGTCGACGCCCACGGCTTCGACCCGGCCGAGCGCAGCCTGGCGGACCTCGCTGCGGAGAAGTTCGACCGCGTGTTCATCGCACTGCACGGCCGCTACGGCGAGGACGGCACGCTGCAGGGCGTACTCGAGCAGCTCGGCATCCCCTACACCGGGTCCGGCGTGATGGCGTCGTCGATCGGCATGGACAAGGTGATGACGAAGCGCATTTGGCTCAGCCATGGCCTGCCGACGCCGCGATTCGCGGTGCTGGATGCGAAGGAAACGACCGCCGCGGAACTCGGCAAGCTGCCGGCCGAGCTCGGTCTGCCCCTGATGCTGAAGGCGCCGCACGAGGGCTCGACCATCGGCATCGCCAAGGTGAGCGGCGAGGGCGACCTGCAGCCGGGATTCGACCTCTGCGCCAGGTACGACGAAGCAGTGCTGGCCGAGGAGTTCATCGCCGGCCGCGAGCTCACCGTGCCCGTCCTCGGCACCGGACGCGGCGCGCGCGCGCTGCCCGTCGTCGAGATCGTCGCGCCGCAGGGCAACTACGACTACGAACACAAGTATTTCAGCGACGACACGCAGTACCTGTGCCCGGCGCCGCTCGACGATGCGCTGACGCAACGGATCCAGGCGATCGCCGTGCGCGCCTTCAATGCGGTCGGCAGCAGCGGATGGGCGCGCGTCGACTTCATGCTGCGCGCGAGCGACAACGCGCCCTTCCTGCTGGAGATCAACACCTCTCCCGGCATGACCGGCCACTCGCTGGTGCCGATGTCGGCCCGCGCCGCCGGCATGAGCTATGAAGACCTGTGCGTCGAGATCCTGCGTTCCGCCGACCTCGACCTGAAGGCGACGCAGGACTGGAAACCGGTTTAAGGAAAGGGAACGGGAACAACCATGTGGCACGACCTGAGAATGCTCAATGCAACCACCAGCGCGCTGATCGCCGTGCTGGTGCTGAGCCTGCTCGGTTCCGGCCTGTGGTGGGTTGCGCACCGGCCGATGTTCACGCTGAAGGTGATCCGGGTGGAAGGCATGGACGGCGGGCAGCTTCGCCATGTCAACCCGTCCACAGTGCGCAGCGCCGCCCTTCCGCGTATCCGGGGCAATTTCTTCACCGCCAACCTCGACAACGTCCGGCAGGCCTTCGAGGCCGTGCCCTGGGTGCGCAAGGCCTCGGTGCGGCGCGAATGGCCGAACAAGCTGATCGTCAGCGTCGAGGAGCACCAGCCGCTGGGCACCTGGGGCGACGACGGCCGCCTGCTGTCGGTGAAGGGCGACGTGTTCACCGCCAACCTGGCGGAAGCGGAGGAGGATGCCGACCTGGCTGCATTCTCCGGGCCGGAAGGCAGCCAGAAGGAAGTGCTCGCGCGCTACTACCAGCTTGCGGAGTGGCTCAAGCCCGCAAGCCTGGCGCCGCGCGGCCTGCAGTTGTCCGACCGCTATGGCTGGAGCATGCGGCTCGACAACGGCCTGCGGGTGGAGTTGGGAAGGGAGCAGCAGCCGGCGCTGCTCAGGGGAAGGGTGGAACGGCTGGTGAATATCTATCCGCAGCTGACGTCACTGCTGCAGGACAGGATAGAAAGCGTGGACATGCGGTATCCGAACGGCCTCGCACTGAAGGCCCAGGGACTCGCACTCGATAGTAAGAAAGTCAAGCGATAAACATGACAAAAGACGCAAAGAACCTGATCGTCGGCCTCGACATTGGCACCTCGAAAGTGGTGGCGGTGGTGGCGGAGGTAATGCCCAACGGGAGGCATGAGGTCATCGGACTCGGGCAGCATGAGTCCAAGGGCCTCAAGAAGGGCGTGGTGGTCAATATCGAGGCGACCGTCGAATCGATACAGCGCGCGCTGGAAGAAGCCGAGCTGATGGCCGACTGCAAGATCAAGAACGTCTACACCGGGATCGCCGGCAGCCATATCCGCAGCTTCAATTCGAGCGGCATGGTGGCGATCAAGGACAAGGAAGTGACCTCGGCCGACGTCGCCCGCGTGATCGAGACGGCGAAGGCGGTCAACATTCCCACCGACCAGCAGCTGCTGCATACCGTGCCGCAGGAGTTCATCGTCGACAACCAGGACGACGTGCGCGAGCCGATCGGCATGAGCGGCATCCGCCTCGAGGTCAAGGTGCACATCGTGACCGGCGCGGTATCGGCGGTGCAGAACATCGTCAAGTGCGTGCGCCGCTGCGGGCTCGAGGTCTCGGACCTGATCCTGCAGCCGATGGCCTCGGCCGACGCGGTGCTGACACCGGACGAGAAGGAACTCGGCGTGGTGCTGATCGACATCGGCGGCGGCACCACCGACGTCGCCATCTTCACCGAAGGCGCGATCCGGCATACCGCCGTGATCCCGATCGCCGGCGACCAGATCACCAACGACATCGCGATGGCACTGCGCACCCCGACCGCCGAGGCGGAGGAGATCAAGCTGCGCTTCGGCGTCGCCAAGCAGGTGCTGGCCGACCCGGGCGAGTCGCTCGAGGTCCCCGGCCTGGGCGACCGCGGCCCCCGCAGTCTGTCGCGTCAGGCGCTGGCTGCCGTCATCGAGCCGCGCGTGGAGGAATTGTTCGCGCTCGTGCACCAGGTGGTGCGCGAGTCCGGATATGAGGAAGTGCTGTCGTCCGGCCTGGTCCTGACCGGCGGCTCGGCCATGATGCCGGGCATGGTCGAACTGGCCGAGGACATCTTCCTCAAGCCGGCGCGCCTCGGCGTGCCCGAGTACAGCGGCCAGCTCGCCGACGTGGTGCGCAGCCCGCGCTACTCGACGGTGTTGGGCTTGTTATTGGAAGCAAAGAAGCAGTACCTGCGCGGCCATATCGTCACTCGCCAGGACGGTTCGGTGAAGGCGGTCTGGCAGCGCATGAAAGAGTGGTTTCTGGGTAATTTTTAAGCAAACGGGTTCTGGGAAAGCAACCGCAGTTGGCAGTCGCCAGTCGCCGCACCGCGCGGTGACTATCGACTGAAAACTGCAATATCTGAGGAGTTAATAATGGAAATCGATATGATCGATAACGCAAATCAGGGCACCATCATCAAGGTCGTCGGTGTCGGCGGGGCAGGAGGCAATGCGGTACAGCACATGATCAACAAGGGCGTGTCCGGCGTCGAATTCATCGCCGCCAATACCGATGCGCAGGCGCTCGCCGCCTCCAAGGCCGGCAACCTGATCCAGATCGGCGACAGCGGCCTTGGGGCCGGCATGAAGCCGGAAGTCGGCCGCAAGCTGGCAGAGGATTCCCGCGCCCGCATCGAAGACGCGCTGCGCGGCTCGCACATGGTGTTCATCGCCGCCGGCATGGGCGGCGGCACCGGCACCGGCGCCGCGCCGGTGGTCGCCCAGGTGGCGAAGGAGCTCGGCGCCCTGACCGTCGCCGTGGTCTCCAAGCCGTTCTCCTACGAGGGCGCGAAGTGCATGGAAATCGCCGAGGAAGGCCTGGAGGCGCTGTCGCAGCACGTCGATTCGCTGATCGTGATCCTCAACGAGAAGCTGGAAGAGATCTATGAAGACGACAGCATGATCGAGTGGCTGCAGCATGCGGACGACGTCCTCAACAACGCGGTCGCCGGCATCGCCGAGATCATCAATGTGCCGGGCCACATCAACGTCGACTTCAACGACGTCAAGACCATCATGGGCGAGCAGGGCAAGGCGATGATGGGCACCGCCACCGCCTCCGGCGTCGACCGCGCGCGCATCGCCGCGGAGCAGGCGGTCGCTTCGCCGCTGCTGGACGGCATCGACCTGTCCGGCGCGCGTGGCGTGCTGGTCAACGTCACCGCCAGCCGCAGCCTGAAGGGCAAGGAGATCAAGGAAGTGATGGCAACCGTGCGCGCATTCGCCGCACCCGACGCCTCGATCGCGCAGGGCATCGCCTACGACGACACGATGGGCGACGACATCCGCGTGACGGTGGTCGCCACCGGCCTCGGCCGCGCACGCAAGAACGTGCAGCTGGTGCAGACGCCGGTCCTGCGCACCGGTACCCACAACGAGCCCATCATGGCGCACGGCGGCATGGCGCAAGGCGGCAGCACCGGGTTCGAAGGGCTGAGCAAGCCTGCCGTATGGCGTCGCGAGTCCGCATCCGAGACGGTGCGCGCGCTCGAGAAGAACGGCATGGAAACCTACGACATCCCCGCTTTCCTGCGCAAGCAGGCGGACTGAGACCGCTTCCCTGGCGCAGGGACCCGCCTGCAATCTCGCCAGGAAACGGGCATACTTGCCGCGCCCCCGTGCAAACGGGGCGCGGCATTTTTTTGAGCGCAGCGCTCGCAACCCATGCAAAGGAGAGGACAGATCATGACCATCAAAGTCGGCGACCGCCTGCCGGAAGGCTCCCTGTCGGAATTCATCGAAGTCGAGACCGAGGGATGCGCGCTCGGCCCCAATAATTTCAGCGTCGCCGATCTGGCCAAGGGCAAGAAGATCGCGATCTTCGGCCTGCCTGGCGCCTTCACCCCCACCTGTTCGGCCAAGCATGTGCCGGGCTATGTCACGCTGGCCGATCAGCTGAAGGCAAAGGGCGTGGATGAGATCTGGTGCATCTCGGTCAACGACGCCTTCGTCATGGGGGCCTGGGGACGCGACCAGAAGTCGACCGGCATCGTGCGCATGATGGCAGACGGCAACGCGTCCTTCACCAAGGCACTGGGCCTCGACGCCGATTTCAACAAGTTCGGCATGGGCACTCGCTCGCAACGCTACTCGATGCTGGTCGAGGATGGCGTCGTCAAGCAGCTGAACCTGGAGCAGCCGGGCAAGTTCGAAGTGTCGAACGCGGAAACGCTGCTCGCCCAGCTCGGCTGAATCTGCATTTACCGGAAAGCGGCGCCTGCGGGCGCCGTTTTTTTGGAGGACTCAGGGCGCCACCACCAGCTTCACCTGCGCCTCCTTCAACACGCGCGCCAGGTTTTCCGGGGGGCGGGCATCGGTGAACAGCATGTCCACCTGGGACAGGTGCGCCATCCGTACCAGCGCCTGGCGGCCGAACTTGTCCCGATCGGCCACCAGCCAGACCTCGCGCGACTGTTCGATGATGGTCTGCGCCACCTTCACTTCCCGCGCATCGAAGTCGCGCAGCGTGCCGTCCGCCTCGATGCTCGAGATGCCGATGATGCCGATGTCCACCTTGAACTGGCGGATGAAGTCGATGGTCGCCTCGCCGATGATGCCGCGATCCCGCCCGCGCACGACGCCGCCGGCAATGATCACCTCGCAATGCGGATTGTCGGCAAGGATCGCCGCGACGTTCAGGTTGTTCGTCACGACGTGCAGGCCCTGGTGCCGCACCAGGGCACGCGCCACCTCCTCCGTCGTGGTGCCGATGTTGATCAGCAGCGAGCAGCCGGGAGGCACTTGTTTCGCGACGGCTTCCGCTATGCGCCGCTTGGCCTCGATGTTCATCACCTGCCGCTGGCTGTAGTCGATATTCTCGACCGAGGACGGTAAGCCGACACCCCCGTGGTAGCGCGCCAGCAGGCGCTCCTCTTCCATCTGCTTGACGTCGCGCCGCACCGTCTGCGGCGTCACGCCCAGTTCCTGCGCCAGGTCTTCGACCGACATCGTTACCCGCTGGCGGACGACCTCCAGCAGGCGCCTTTGACGTGGATTAAGGGCCATTCATTCTTCCCCGGAAATGACGACAAACTTCATAAAATTAGACCATACGAAACAAAACGAAAATAGGCAAGCAAGAAAAATGTTGATTTCTTTTCGTTTTGTATCGTATCTTATGCTGATGTTATCTCAATGAAATCCCTCTGTCCCCGGCGAGAAGCGGATGAACAACAGTAGGAACACCCTGGCTTGCGACCTGCTGGTCATTGGCGGCGGCATCAACGGCGCCGGCATCGCGCGCGATGCCGCCGGCCGCGGCCTTTCCGTCGTGCTGTGCGAGAAGGACGACCTTGCCGCGCATACCTCATCGGCCTCGACCAAGCTGATACACGGCGGGCTGCGCTACCTGGAGCACTACGAGTTCGGCCTGGTCCGCAAGGCCCTGGTGGAGCGCGAGGTGCTGTTGCGGGCGGCGCCGCACATCATGTGGCCGCTGCGTTTCGTCATGCCCCACGACAAGGGCCAGCGACCGGCATGGATGATCCGCGCCGGCCTCTTTCTCTACGACAGCCTGGCCAAGCGCGAACTGCTGCCGGGGTCCCGCTCCGTCAACCTGCGCACGCATCCATCGGGCGAGCCCCTCAAGCCGGAATTCAGCAAGGGCTTCGTCTATTCGGACGGCTGGGTCGACGACGCCCGCCTGGTTATCCTCAACGCAGTCGACGCCGAGCTCAAGGGGGCCACCGTCCTGCCGCGCACCCGGTGCGTCGCCGCCCGGCGCGAGGGCGACCGCTGGCAGGCGACGCTGGCGCAGGACGGACGCGAGATCGATGTCAGCGCACGCTGCCTCGTCAACGCGGCCGGGCCGTGGGCCGCCCAGTTCCTGGCAAGCGCCATGCAGCGGCCCTCGGACAAGGTGCTGCGCCTGATCAAGGGCAGCCACATCGTGGTGCGGCGCATGTTCGATCATCCCTATGCCTACATCTTCCAGCATCCGGACGGTCGCATCGTGTTCGCCATCCCTTATGAGCAGGACTTCACGCTGGTGGGGACGACCGACCTCGACTACCAGGGCGACATGAATGCCGTGCGCATCTCCGACGAGGAAGTGGCCTATCTGTGCGAACTCACCAGCCACTATTTCCGCAAGCCCATCGTGCCCGCGGACGTGGTCTGGAGTTATTCGGGTGTGCGGCCCCTGGTGGAGGACGATTCGGCCTCGGCATCGGCCGTGACGCGCGACTACCGGTTCGAATTCGACACCGACGGCGCGCCGCTGCTGTCGGTCTTCGGCGGCAAGATCACCACCTTCCGCAAGCTGGCCGAAGAAGCGGTCGACATGCTTGCGGCCCGCTTAGGCAGCGCCGGTGGCGCATGGACCGCCGGCGCCTGCCTGCCAGGGGGCGACCTGTACGGCGCCCGTCCGAGCAAGCGTGCGGTGCTGGAATTCGACAAGTATGTGCAGGCGATGCAGCGCAAGTACGAATGGCTCCCCGCGTCGCTGGTGGCCCGTTTTGCCCGGTCCTACGGCACCCGCATGGGGCTGCTGCTGGCCGGGCGCAACTGCCGCGACGACATGGGCGAGGAAATTGCCCCGGGCCTGTTCGCGGCGGAGGTCGACTACCTGCGGCGGCATGAATGGGCAAGCAGCGCGGCGGACATCCTGTGGCGGCGCACCAAGCTCGGGCTGCACCTGCCGGCCGGCAGCGAGCAGAAACTCACCCAGTGGATGCAGGCCAGCCGCGCCGCCGCATGAACAAGAAGCCCCGATAAAAAGCAGGGGCGCAAGGAATCTTAGGAGGAGACACGTGCATCTCGCATTGGAAAACGTCAGCAGCAAGGTCGGTCCGCAACAGCACATCTATCCGCTGTCGCTGGCGCTGGCGCCCCGCACCATCAACGTGCTGCTCGGCACGACGCTGGCGGGAAAGACCTCGTTGATGCGCCTGATGGCCGGACTCGACCGGCCCACGGAGGGGCGCGTGCTCGCCGACGACCGGGACGTCACGGGCGTACCGGTGCGCGAACGCGACCTGGCAATGGTCTACCAGCAGTTCATCAACTACCCGTCCTACACCGTGTACGACAACATCGCCTCTCCACTGCGCATCAAGCGCGTTCCGGAGGCCCAGATCCGGCAGCGGGTGCACGAGATGGCCGAACGCCTCCACATCACTCCCTACCTTCAGCGCATGCCGGCCGAACTGTCCGGCGGCCAGCAGCAGCGCACCGCGCTGGCGCGGGCGCTGGTGAAGGAAGCCGGCCTGTTGCTGCTGGACGAGCCGCTCGTCAACCTCGACTACAAGCTGCGCGAGGAGTTGCGGCGGGAGCTGGCCGAGCTGTTTGCGGAAGGAAAGACCACGGTGGTCTATGCCACCACCGAGCCGCTGGAAGCGTTGCAGATGGGCGGGCACGTGGCGCTCCTGCACGAGGGCCGGCTGCTGCAGGCCGGTCCCACCGTCGATGTCTTCAACGCGCCGCAATCGATCCAGGCCGCGCGCACGTTCAGCGACCCGCCGATCAACCTGCTGCCGGCACGCCTGGACGCCTCCGGCCGGGCGCAGCTCGGGGAAGGCCTGGCGGTGCCGCTCAATGCCGAGCAGCGCATGCTGGCCGGCGACCGCGCGGAGCTGGTGCTCGGTCTGCGCGCCCACAGCCTGCGCCTCTCCCGCCGCGGCGACGAGGATCTTGCCATCGAGGCAGAGGTGGCGCTGTCGGAGATCAGCGGTTCCGAAACCTATGTGCACGCGCACCGCGGCGAGGTCGCGCTGGTGGCACAGTTGCCCGGGGTGCAGGACATGACCATCGGGACGCGCTGCACGCTGTACTGCCGTCCGGCGGACGTGTTCCTGTATGCGCAGGATGGCGCGCTGCTGTCCGCACCAAAGAAGAAGGGAGCCTGAGCATGGCACGCATCGAACTCCGGGAACTCGCCCACGCCTACAAGCCCAATCCGGCATCCCCCGCGGACTATGCGCTGCGTCCGATGGACATGGAATGGAAGGACGGCGGCGCCTACGCGCTGCTCGGTCCGTCCGGCTGCGGCAAGACCACGCTGCTCAACATCATCTCCGGCCTGGTCAAACCGTCGCACGGCCGGGTACTGTTCGACGGCAAGGACGTGACCGACCTGCCGCCGGAGTCGCGCAACATCGCGCAAGTGTTCCAGTTCCCCGTCATCTACGACACGATGACGGTATTCGATAATCTCGCCTTCCCGCTGCGCAACCGCGGCTGGAAGGGCGCGGAGATCAACAAGCGGGTCCACCAGGTGGCGGAAATGCTCGAGCTCACCCCCGACCTCAAGCATCGCGCCAGCGGTCTCTCGGCCGACGCCAAGCAGAAGATCTCGCTCGGACGCGGCCTGGCCCGGCCGGACGTCGCCGCCGTCCTGTTCGACGAGCCGCTGACGGTGATCGACCCGCATCTCAAATGGCTGTTGCGACGCAAGCTCAAGGAGATCCACCACGAGCTGAAGCTGTCGCTGATCTATGTCACGCACGACCAGGTGGAGGCGCTGACCTTCGCCGACCAGGTGGTGGTGATGACCCAGGGCGAGGTGGTGCAGGCCGGCAGTGCGCAGCAGTTGTTCGAGGAGCCTGCGCATACCTTCGTCGGCTATTTCATCGGCAGCCCGGGGATGAACCTGCTGCCGTGCAGGATCGACGGCGCCGCCGCCGACCTCGGCG
This sequence comes from Noviherbaspirillum sp., assembly GCF_036563305.1. Lineage (GTDB taxonomy): Bacteria > Pseudomonadota > Gammaproteobacteria > Burkholderiales > Burkholderiaceae_D > Noviherbaspirillum. Next base: position 215,013 of record NZ_DATCMQ010000011.1, read on the forward strand.
GCGTCAGTCTCCCGCTGTCGCCGGCCGCGCAGGCGGCGCTGGCCGGCGCACGAGGCGACGTCAAGCTGGGCATCCGCCCGGAATTCGTGGAATGCGGCTTCGTCCCGCAACCCGGAGCGGTGCCGGCCGTCGTCCAGTCGGTGCGCGACCTCGGCACGCACACGCTGGCGGAATTCCGGCTCGGCGGCCTGAGCATTGCCGCCAAACTGCGCCACCTGGAGGCAAGCGCCGGCGAACAGGCCTGGTTGACGCTGCCGCCGGAACGCAGCCTTTACTACGTCGACGACAAGCGGGTGGCATGAGATGAAAACCCTCAACAACAAAGCCTGGTTCCTGGTCCTGCCGGTCATTCTGAGCGTGGCCTTTTCGGCGATCATCCCGCTGATGACCATCGTGAACTATTCGGTGCAGGACATCCTCGGGCCCAACCAGCGGGTCTTCGTCGGGACCGAGTGGTTCCAGATGGTGATGCGCGACGAAGAGCTGCATGGCGCGCTGTACCGGCAGATGCTGTACTCGCTTTCCGTGCTGCTGATCGAGATTCCGCTCGGCATCCTGATTGCCCTGACGCTGCCGGCCCAGGGCTGGCGCGCGTCGCTGTCGCTGGTGCTGGTCGCGCTGCCGCTGCTGATTCCATGGAACGTGGTCGGCACCATCTGGCAGATTTTCGGGCGCGGCGACATCGGCCTGCTCGGTTTTGCCCTCAACCGCGCCGGCATCGACTACAACTACACCGGCGACTCGATCGACGCCTGGGTGACCGTGCTGGCGATGGACGTGTGGCACTGGACGCCGCTGGTGGTACTGCTCTGCTATGCCGGCCTGCGCGCGATCCCGGACGCCTACTACCAGGCGGCGCGCATCGATGGCGCCTCGCGCTGGGCGGTGTTCCGCTTCATCCAGCTGCCGAAGCTGCGCAACGTGCTGATGATTGCCGTGCTGCTGCGCTTCATGGACAGCTTCATGATCTACACCGAGCCCTTCGTGCTGACCGGCGGCGGCCCCGGCAACGCCACTACCTTCCTGTCGCAGTACCTGACGCAGAAGGCGGTGGGCCAGTTCGACCTGGGCCCGGCAGCGGCCTTCTCGCTGATCTACTTCATGATCATCCTGCTGTTCTGCTTCGTGCTGTACAACTGGATGCAAAGACTGGGAACGGGAGACAAGAAATGATGAGCAAACGCCTGACGGCACCGATCCTGCTGGTCTACCTGCTGCTGTCGCTGCTGCCGATCTACTGGATGCTGAACATGTCCCTCAAGACCAACGAGGAGATCATCGGCACGCTGACGATGGTGCCGCACCAGCTGACCTTCGACAACTTCAAGACCATCTTCACCGATCCGTCCTGGTACGACGGCTACATCAACTCCATCATCTACGTCGCCATCAACATGGTGCTGTCGGTGCTGGTCGCGCTGCCCGCCGCCTATGCGTTCTCGCGCTATTCCTTCCTCGGCGACAAGCACCTGTTCTTCTGGCTGCTGACCAACCGGATGACGCCGCCCGCGGTGTTCCTGCTGCCATTCTTCCAGCTGTATTCCACGTTCGGCCTGATGGATACCCATATCGCGGTGGCGCTGGCGCACATGGTGTTCAACGTGCCGCTCGCGGTCTGGATCCTCGAAGGATTCATGTCCGGCATCCCGAAGGAGATCGACGAGACCGCCTACATCGACGGCTACAGCTTCCCGGCCTTCTTCGTGAAGATCTTCCTGCCGATGATCAAGGCCGGCATCGGCGTCACCGCGTTCTTCTGCTTCATGTTCAGCTGGGTGGAGCTGTTGCTGGCGCGTACCCTCACCTCGGTCAATGCCAAGCCGATCGCGGCCACGATGACGCGCACCGTGTCGGCGGCGGGCATGGACTGGGGCGTGCTGGCCGCCGCGGGCGTGCTCACCATCGTGCCCGGCGCGCTCGTGATCTGGTTCGTCCGGCACTACATCGCCAAGGGCTTTGCCATGGGAAGGGTCTGAAATGGAAAACGCATTCGAATGGATGGCATGGACGCCCCCGGTGGCGGTGTTCTTCAGCGCGGTGGTGCTGATGCTGGCCGTGATGACGGTATGGGAGATACGCTCGCCGACGATGGAGCGCAAGGGCTTCCTGCCGATCCCGACCACCCGCGGCGACCGGCTGTTCATCGGCCTGCTGGCGGCCGCCTACGTCAATCTTGCCTGGTCGGGCGCAACCGACCTGACGCAATGGATTGGGGCGGGAATCGGGTTTATCGTGTTGTTGGTTGTGATGCGCTGGGGCTGACCGCAGCGCCGCGGCGCCGCGTGGGCTCCTTCCCACCGCGCGGCGTTCCTGTCCAGGGGAAGGCAATGAAAATAGGTGGAGATATGAAAATCAAACTGACAGCGTTCGCGGCGGCAGCCATGCTTGCATGCGGCGCAAGCTGGGCGGATACCAAGGCTGCGGAGAAGTGGATCGACCAGGAGTTTCAGCCGTCGACCCTGAACCGGCAGCAGCAGCTCGACGAGATGAAATGGTTCATCGCGGCGGCCGAGAAGCTCAAGGCCAAGGGCATCAAGGAGATCAACGTGGTGTCGGAGACCATCGATACCCACGTCTACGAATCGAAGACGCTGGCCCGCGCGTTCGAGGAGATCACCGGCATCCGCGTGCGGCACGACCTGATCCAGGAAGGCGACGTGGTCGAGAAGCTGCAGACGTCGATGCAGTCGGGCAAGAGCATCTATGACGGCTGGATTTCGGATTCCGACCTAATCGGCACCCACTACCGCTACGGGGCGATCGAGCCGCTGTCCGACTACATGGCGGGCAAGGGCAAGGAGTTCACCAATCCCAACCTCGACCTCAAGGATTTCATCGGCACCAGCTTCACCACGGCGCCCGACGGCAAGCTGTACCAGCTGCCCGACCAGCAGTTCGCCAACCTGTACTGGTTCCGCGCCGACTGGTTCGAGCGCAAGGACCTGAAGGAGAAATTCAAGGCCAAGTACGGCTATGAGCTCGGTGTGCCCGTCAACTGGTCCGCCTACGAGGATATCGCCAACTTCTTCACCAACGACGTCAAGGAAATCGACGGCAAGAAGGTGTACGGCCACATGGATTACGGCAAGAAGGACCCGTCGCTCGGCTGGCGCTTCACCGATGCCTGGCTGTCGATGGCAGGCACCGCCGACAAGGGCATCCCCAACGGCATGCCGGTCGACGAGTGGGGCATCCGCGTCGCCGCCGACAAGTGCACCCCGGTCGGCGCTTCGGTCGCCCGCGGCGGCGCCACCAATTCCCCGGCAGCCGTCTACGCGCTGACCAAGTACGTCGACTGGATGAAGAAGTATGCGCCGCCGCAGGCGCAGGGCATGACCTTCTCCGAGTCCGGCCCGGTCCCGGGGCAGGGTGAAATTGCGCAACAGATCTTTTGGTACACTGCGTTCACCGCGCCGATGACCAAGGCGCAGGCCGTGATCAACCCGGACGGCACGCCCAAGTGGCGCATGGCGCCCGGCCCGCACGGCCCGTACTGGAAGGAAGGCATGCAGAACGGTTACCAGGACGTCGGCTCCTGGACCTTCTTCAAGTCGACCCCGGACGACCGCAAGGCCGCCGCCTGGCTGTATGCGCAGTTCGTGAATGCGAAGACCACCTCGCTGAAGAAGTCGATCGTCGGCGTCACCTTCGTGCGCGACTCCGACATCCGCCACGAGTACTTCACCAAGAACGCCGCCAAGTACGGCGGCCTGATCGAGTTCTACCGCAGCCCGGCGCGCGTCGCGTGGACGCCGACCGGCACCAACGTGCCGGACTATCCGAAGCTGGCGCAGCTCTGGTGGAAGAACGTGGCTACCGCGGTCACCGGCGAGAAGACGGCGCAGGCGGCAATGGACAACCTGGCGGAGGAAATGGACCAGGTGATGTCGCGGCTGCAGCGCGCCGGCATGAAGAACTGCGCGCCGAAGCTGAACGCGAAGGGCGATCCGAACAAGTACCTGTCGGACACCGGCGCGCCCTGGAAGAAGCTGGCCAACGAGAAGCCGAAGGGCGAAACCATCGCCTATGACAAGCTGCTCCAGGCGTGGAAGGAAGGCCGGGTCAACTGACCGACCGGCGCTGGCATGACCCGGCGCGGCATCGTCCGCGCCGGTTTCACTTTTGGGGACAAGAACATGACCAAGTACATCCTCGCCCTCGACCAGGGCACGACCAGTTCGCGTGCCATCCTGTTCGGCCATGACGGTCGCCCGCATTGCATCGCCCAGCAGGAATTCCGCCAGATCTTTCCGCATTCCGGCTGGGTGGAGCATGACGCCAACGAGATCTGGGAAAGCCAGCTGGCCGTCGCGCGCCAGGTGCTGCAACAGGCCGGGGTGGGCCCGGAACAGGTCGCCGCGCTCGGCATCACCAACCAGCGCGAGACCGTGGTCCTGTGGGATCGCGCCACCGGCGCGCCGGTCACGAACGCCATCGTGTGGCAGGACCACCGCAGCGCCGCGCTGTGCGACGAATTGCGCAAGCAGGGCAGGGAAGCACTGTTCCAGCAGAAGACCGGACTCGTGGTCGATGCCTATTTCTCCGGCACCAAGCTCAAATGGCTGCTGGACAACGTGCCGGGAGCGCGCGAACGCGCAGGCCGCGGCGAGCTGGCTTTCGGCACCGTCGACTCGTGGCTGATCTACCGCCTGAGCGGGGTGCACGTGGCCGACGTGAGCAATGCCTCCCGCACGCTGCTGTTTAACATCCATACCCTGGCCTGGGATGAAGAGCTGCTCGCGCTGCTCGACATTCCGTCCAGCCTGCTGCCATGGGTGGTGCCGAGCAGCGGCATCGTCGCCGAAACGCGCCCCGGCCTGCTCGGCGCGGCGATTCCGATTGCCGGCATCGCCGGCGACCAGCAGGCGGCCACGTTCGGCCAGGCGTGCCATCGCCCCGGCATGGCAAAGAACACCTACGGCACCGGCTGTTTCATGCTGATGCATACCGGGCAGGAGGCGATCGCGTCCGCCAACAATCTTCTCACCACGGTCGGCTGGCGGATCGGCAGCCGTACCGACTACATGCTGGAGGGCAGCGTGTTCAATGCCGGCGCGGCGGTGCAATGGCTGCGCGATGGGCTTGGAATCATCCGCAGCTCGGACGAGGTCGAGGCGCTCGCGCTGACCGTGCCGGATGCGGGAGGCGTGTATTTCGTTCCGGCTTTCGCTGGCCTCGGCGCGCCTTACTGGGATGCCTATGCCCGCGGCACCATGGTCGGCATCAGCCGTGGCACCACGAGCGGGCACATTGCAAGGGCGACACTGGCGAGCATCGCGTACCAGAGCGCCGATGTGCTGGAAGCGATGCAGAAGGATGCATCGATCCGCCTGACGGAGCTGCGGGTCGACGGCGGCGCCGCCCGCAACGACCTGCTGATGCAGTTCCAGGCCGATGTGCTGGGCGTGCCCGTCGTGCGTCCCATGGTCACCGAGACCACCGCGCTGGGCGCGGCCTACCTGGCTGGCCTTGCGGTCGGCTACTGGCATTCGCAGGAGGAAATCGGCGCCCAGTGGCAGGTGCAGAAGCGCTTCGAGCCGGCCATGTCCGAGGATGAGCGGCACGGCCGCCTGGGCGAATGGCGGCGCGCCGTGCAGAAGGCGCAGCACTGGCTGGCGCATGGTTGAGGAGCGCGCCGGCAACGCGTGGTGCCGGTCCAACAAGAAGACCGGCCCTGCAACTGACCGAAGGGTAAGTTGCTATACTGCCGCTATGCTCAAACAACGCACAATCAAGCAGCTGGTCAAGACGGTCGGCGTCGGCCTGCACTCCGGCACCAAGGTGGAACTCACCCTGCGTCCCGCCGCGGCGGATACCGGCATCATCTTCCGTCGCGTCGACCAGGTTCCCCCGGTCGACCTGCCGGCCTCCGCCACCGGCGTCGGCGACACCCGCATGGCGTCGGTGCTGGACCGCGGCGGCATCCGCGTCTCGACCGTCGAGCATCTGATGTCCGCCTGCGCCGGCCTCGGCATCGATAACCTCTACGTTGATGTCACCGCCGAGGAAATCCCGATCATGGACGGGTCGGCTTCCTCCTTCGTGTTCCTGCTCCAGCAGGCCGGACTGGAAGAGCAGAATGCGCCGAAGCGTTTCATCCGCGTGCTCAAGCCGGTGGAGGTGCGCGAGGGCAGCGGTGCGCAGGAAAAGTGGGCGCGGCTGGAGCCCTACGACGGCTTCAAGCTGAAGTTCTTCATCGAGTTCAACCATCCCGCCGTCGACGTCACCGGCCAGATCGCCGAAGTCGACTTCGACACCGAGTCCTATGTACGCGAAATCGCCCGGGCCCGCACCTTTGGCTTCATGCAGGACGTCGAAACCCTGCGCGGCCTCGGGCTGATCCGCGGCGGCTCGCTCGAGAACGCGATCGTGATGGACGAATACCGTATCCTCAATCCGGACGGCCTGCGCTACGACAACGAGTTCGTGCGCCACAAGATCCTCGACGCCATCGGCGATCTCTACCTCGTCGGCCGCCCGCTGCTGGCCAGCTACGTCGCCCACAAGTCGGGGCACACCCTCAACAACCTGCTGCTGCGCGAACTGCTTTCCCGGCCGGACGCCTACGAGATCGTTACCTTCGAATCCGCAGAGCGGGCGCCTCGTGCGTATGCCCTGCAGCCCGCGGCCGAGTGGGCATAGGACGGTAACCGGCTAGCGTCGGCGGTGGCGCGAGAGCATGGTCTCCAGCGCCGCCTTCAACTCCCGGTTCCGGGGCGTTTCCTCCAGAGACTGCGTCAGCGAAGACAGCGCGTGCAATGCCGCTTGCGGCAGCACCAGCTCCTTCGCCGCTCTTGTCTTTTCGGAAATCTTTCTCACTTGCACTTTTATACGTATTGCGCTAACCTGCCACCCACACTTCAGCAGGCCGTCTTGCAGTTTCGGCAATTGCTGCTTCAGCTTCGCGGCGAATGCGGCATTCGGCGCCGCCAGGACCAGGTGGCCCGACTCGAACGAAAGCACGGAGCAGGCGTCAAAAAGCGCGGGCAGCACCGACGCGCAGTCCTGCTGAATCGCGGCCAGGCGTGCCACCGTCGGCAACAGCGCGGCCATCTTTTCGTTGCCGCGCAAGAAATCCGAAACGCCACGCGAGGCCTGGCCATTACGTCCGGGTCGCGCGCCTGTCTGCCAGTTTGCAAATGAGGACGGTCGATTCATGGGCGCACCATATCACACATCATGCGTCACCTCATCCGCTGTCGACGGCCGGGAGGAGACGTAATGCAGATCATCTTGTTGCACCCCCGTTTCGCAAGAACCGTCACGGTCACGCAATGGCATCTGTTGTTCGGGGCGCTGCTGTTTACAAGCTCCGTGATCCTCTCCGCCTCCCTTCTGTATTACCTGACCTTCCGCTACGCCGTCCATCTCGACCTGCCCTTGGTGCGCGAGATGCTGGCCAGCGCGACCCAGGACGATACTTCGCGCAAGGACAAGTATGTGCGGGAGAATCTCGCTGCAATGGCAATGCGGGTCGGCGAGATGCAGGCCCAGCTGATGCGCCTGGACGCGCTCGGCGAGCGGGTGCAGGGCCTGGCGGGCGTCAAACCGCAGGAATTCAACTTCCGGGAGCTGCCGGGCCGGGGCGGTGCGGAGGCCTCCGGCGCGCCGGGAGCCCAACTCACCATGCCGGAGTTCCAGCGCCTGCTCGACGCAATGGCAAGGGACGTCGAGCATCGTGCCGACTACATGAACGTCGTCGAGACCACGCTCATGTCGCAAAAGATCCGCACCAAGCTGCTGCCGACGATCCAGCCGGTGAACGTGAGCTACAACGCTTCCGGTTTCGGCTGGCGGCTTGACCCGTTCAGCGGCCGCAGCGCCTTCCATGAAGGCATTGATTTCGCCGCGGCCGCCGGCACGCCCATCGTCGCCGCCGCGGGCGGCGTGGTGATCGCCGCGGAATTTCATCACCAGTTCGGCAACATGATCGAGATCGACCACGGCAACGACATGGTCACCCGGTACGCCCACGCTTCGCGCCTGCACGCCAAGCTCGGCGACATCGTCCGGCGCGGGCAGCATATCGCCGACATCGGATCCACCGGCCGCTCCACCGGCGCCCACCTGCATTTCGAGGTGCTGGTCAAGGGTGTGCAGCAGGATCCCCACAAGTTCCTGTCCGCCGGCGCAGACCAGGCCAAACTGAACGCCCTTGCGTCAAGATAAGGCCGGCTGTTGTTTCTCGGCTGACAATCCCCATCTGCCCCGCATGGCCGTCGGGCGGTCCCATACCGGTGGCCGCCCGAAAGCCGCATGCTAAAATCCGCAATTCAGCCTGGCCGGTTTCAGCCCTTTTCCAGTATTTGCATCTCCCAATATTCATAATTCAGCATGTCATTACTGACCCAGATTTTCGGCAGCCGCAACCAGCGGCTCGTCAAGCAGTACCAGAAAACCGTTCGTGAGATCAATGCGCTCGAACCGGCGATGGAAAAACTGTCCGACGCCGAACTGCAGGCAAAGACCCCCGAGTTCAAGCAGCGCATCGCCCAGGGCGAGAAGCTGGACGACCTCCTGCCGGAAGCCTTCGCGGTCTGCCGCGAGGCCAGCAAGCGGGTGCTGAAGATGCGCCACTTCGACGTGCAGATGATCGGCGGCATGGTGCTCCACTACGGAAAGATCGCAGAAATGGGCACCGGCGAGGGCAAGACCCTGATGGCGACCCTGGCGGCCTACCTGAATGCGCTGTCCGGCAAGGGCGTGCACGTGGTGACCGTCAACGACTACCTTGCGCAGCGCGACGCCGAGTGGATGGGCCGGCTCTACGGCTGGCTCGGCCTCACGACCGGCATCAACCTGTCGCAGATGGCGCACGACGTGAAACAGGCGGCCTACGCCGCCGACATCACCTACGGCACCAACAACGAGTACGGCTTCGACTACCTGCGCGACAACATGGTCTACGACACCCGGGACCGGGTCCAGCGCGGGCTGAACTTCGCGATCGTCGATGAAGTCGATTCGATCCTGATCGACGAGGCGCGCACGCCGCTGATCATCTCCGGTCAGGCCGAGGACCATACCGAGATGTACGTCAGGATGAATGAAATCCCGCCGCTGCTGACCCAGCAGGTCGGCGAGGAGACGCCGGACGGCAAGGGCAAGATTGAAGTCCCCGGCGACTACACCAAGGACGAGAAGGCGCACCAGGTGCTGCTGACCGAGGCCGGCCACGAGAAGGCGGAAGAAATCCTGACCCGCATGGGCCTGCTGCCGGAAGGCGCGTCGCTGTACGACCCGTCCAACATCACGCTCATCCACCACCTTTACGCCGCCCTGCGCGCCCACGTCCTTTACCACAAGGACCAGCATTACGTGGTGCAGAACGGCGAAGTGGTCATCGTTGACGAATTCACCGGCCGCCTCATGACCGGGCGCCGCTGGTCCGAGGGCCTGCACCAGGCGGTGGAGGCCAAGGAGCGCGTCAAGATCCAGGCCGAGAACCAGACCCTGGCCTCGATCACCTTCCAGAACTACTTCCGCATGTACGGCAAGCTGGCCGGCATGACCGGCACCGCCGACACCGAAGCCTACGAGTTCCAGGAGATCTATTCGCTCGAGACGGTCGTGATTCCCCCGAACCGGCCTAGCCAGCGCAAGGACCGGCAGGACCAGGTTTATCGCAGCGCGCAGGAGAAGTACAACGCGGTCATCAACGACATCAAGGATTGCTACGAGCGCGGACAGCCGGTGCTGGTGGGCACCACCTCGATCGAGAACTCCGAGCTGCTGTCGGGCATCCTGAACCAGGCCAAGCTTCCCCACAACGTGCTCAACGCGAAGCAGCACGCCCGCGAAGCGGAGATCATTGCCCAGGCCGGCCGGCCGAAGATGATCACCATCGCCACCAACATGGCGGGCCGCGGTACCGACATCGTGCTGGGCGGGAACGTCGAGAAGCAAATCCAGATCATCGAGGCAAACCCGGCGCTGAGCGACGCCGACAAGCAGGCGCAGGCGGAGACCCTGCGCGGCGAATGGCAGTCGCTGCATGAGCAGGTGGTCGCCGCAGGCGGCCTGCACATCATCGGCACCGAACGCCACGAATCGCGCCGCATCGACAACCAGTTGCGTGGCCGTTCCGGCCGCCAGGGCGATCCGGGCTCGTCGCGCTTCTATCTCTCGCTGGACGATCCGCTGCTGCGCATCTTTGCGGGCGACCGCGTGCGCGCGATCATGGATCGGCTGAAGATGCCCGAAGGCGAACCGATCGAGGCCGGCATCGTATCGCGTTCGATCGAGTCCGCGCAACGCAAGGTCGAGGCACGCAACTTTGACATCCGCAAGCAGCTGCTCGAGTACGACGACGTCGCCAACGACCAGCGCAAGGTGATCTACCAGCAGCGCAATGAACTGCTGGAGTCGCAGGACGTCGCGGAAATGATCGTGGCGCTGCGCCAGGGTGTGTTCACCGAGCTGTTCCGCAGCCATGTGCCGGCAGACTCGATGGAAGAGCAGTGGGACATCAAGGGCCTGGAGGCCGTGCTGGCCGCCGAATGGCAGCTCGAAGTGCCGCTGACCAGGATGCTGGAAGCCGAACCCGACCTGACCGACGAGGACCTGCTCGAGCGCACGCTCAAGGCCGCCGACGATGCCTATCAGGCGAAGGTGGCCGTGGTGGGCAGGGAAGGCTTCGGCGGTTTCGAACGCAGCGTCATGTTGCAGAGCATCGACAGCCACTGGCGCGAGCACCTTGCCGCGCTCGACCACCTGCGCCAGGGCATCCACCTGCGCGGCTATGCGCAGAAGAACCCGAAGCAGGAGTACAAGCGTGAAGCCTTCGAGCTCTTCGGTCAGATGCTGGACCTGATCAGGAACGAAGTGGTGAGCACCGTGATGACGGTACGCATCCAGTCGCAGGCGCAGATCGAGGCGGCGGAGGCGCAGCTCGCCCAGTCGCACGTCGAGAACGTTCACTACCAGCACGCCGATTTCAATCCCGACGCCGCGCCCGAGGACCTGCTGGCGCCGGTCGGCGAAGGCGATGCCGGTCGGAAGGCGTTGGCGGATGCGGTGCCGAAGGTCGGGCGCAACGACCCCTGCCCCTGTGGCAGCGGCAAGAAGTACAAGCAGTGCCACGGCAAGCTGGCCTGAACCTTCCGCCAGGCGCGGCAGGAAAAGAAGAAAGGGCAGGGTGACCTGCCCTTTTGCCATTCCCGGTGCGGGCTACGCCGCGGCGGCCGGCGATGCGTTTACAATTACGCACTTGTCCAACCGTCCCTCCGCATAGCCATGGCTGTCAATCTTCCCCTTCCTGTCGCCGCCAACCTCAAGCCCGTTCCCGGCATCGAACTCGGTCATGCGGAGGCCGGCGTGCGCAAGGCCAACCGCAAGGACCTGCTGGTGATGAAACTGGCCGAAGGCGCCAGCGTCGCCGGCGTGTTCACGCTGAACCGTTTCTGCGCCGCGCCGGTGCAGGTCTGCAAGGCGCACCTGCAGGGTCTGCAGTCGGGCGGGGCGCCGATCCGGGCGCTCGTGATCAATACCGGCAACGCCAACGCGGGCACCGGCGAAGCCGGCCTTGCCAATGCGAAGGCCACCTGCAGCGCGCTGGCCGGTCTGCTTGGCTGCGCGCCGTCGCAGATCCTGCCGTTCTCGACCGGCGTGATCCTGGAGCCGCTGCCGGTCGACCGCATCGCCGCCGGCCTGCCGCAGGCGATCGCCAGCCTGAAGCAGGACAACTGGTACAACGCCGCAGAAGCGATCATGACCACCGACACGCAGCCGAAGGCCGCGTCGCGCACCGTCAGCATCGGCGGCAAGACCGTCACCATGACCGGCATCAGCAAGGGCGCCGGCATGATCAAGCCCAACATGGCGACCATGCTCGGCTTCCTCGCGATGGATGCGAAGGTGTCGCAGCCGCTGCTGGAGAGGATGGTGAAGGACGCGGCGGACAAGTCCTTCAACTGCATCACCATCGACGGCGATACGTCCACCAACGATTCCTTCATCGTGATCGCAACCGGGGCCGGCGCGCTTGAAGTCAATGACGCCGGCAGCGCCGAGTATGCGCAGCTGTCAGAGGCGCTCACCGCGCTGTCGCAGGAACTGGCGCAGATGATCGTGCGTGACGGCGAGGGTGCGACCAAGTTCATGACGATCACCGTGGAAGAGGGCGCAAGCGTCGAGGAGTGCCGCAAGATCGCCTACGCCATCGGCCATTCGCCGCTGGTGAAGACCGCGTTCTATGCATCCGACCCCAACCTCGGCCGCATCCTCGCCGCCATCGGCTATGCCGGGGTCGATGACCTGGACGTCGGCAGCATCAATCTCTGGCTCGACGACGTCTGGGTGGCTAGGGACGGCGGCCGCAACCCGGACTACAAGGAAGAGGACGGCCAGCGGGTCATGAAGCAGAGCGAGATCACGATCCGGGTCAGGCTGGCGCGCGGCAATGCGTCCGCAACCATCTGGACTTGCGACCTGTCGCACGACTACGTCAGCATCAATGCGGACTACCGTTCCTGACATGTCTTCACTTGACCATTTCCTGCAGCGCGCCGAAGCGCTGCTGACCCGTCTCGAAGCCATCCTGCCGCAAGGCGCTCCCGCGCCCGACTGGAACGCCGCGACCGCGTTCCGCTGGCGCAAGCCTGCCGGCAACGGCGGCCGCGGCTACCTGCAGCCCGTCACCCATGTCGCCCGCATCGGCCTCGACGACCTGCATAACATCGACGCGCAAAAGCAGCAGATCGACCAGAACACCCGCCAGTTCGTCGAGGGCCGTCCGGCCAACAACGTACTGCTGACCGGCGCAAGGGGCACAGGCAAGTCGTCGTTGATCAAGGCCTGCCTTAACCAGTATGCGTCGCGGGGCCTGCGCCTGATCGAGGTCGACAAGGAAGACCTCGGCGACCTGCCGGATATCGTCGACCTGGTCGCGACCCGTCCCGAGCGTTTCGTGATCTTTTGCGACGACCTGTCGTTCGAGGAGGGCGAAAGCGGCTACAAGGCGCTCAAGGTCGCGCTGGACGGCAGCATCTCCGCACAGTCGGACAACGTGCTGATCTACGCGACCTCGAACCGCCGGCACCTGATGCCGGAGCGGATGTCCGACAACGCAAGCTACACCCACACCGAGGACGGCGACCTGCATCCGGGCGAGACCGTCGAAGAGAAGATATCGCTGTCGGAGCGGTTCGGCCTTTGGGTGTCCTTCTATCCGTTCAGGCAGGATGACTACCTCGACATCGTGGCCCACTGGCTGCGCCACTTCGGCTGCGACGTTGCCGACATCGAGGCGTCGCGCGCCGACGCGCTGAGATGGGCATTGCAGCGGGGCTCTCGCTCGGGCCGGGTTGCATGGCAGTTCGCAAAGGACCACGCCGGCAAGCTGGGCGGACCGCAATGACGGCCGTTGGCGCGGCGCCGATCGATGTCGCGGTCGGCATCCTGATGCAGGAGGGCGGCGACGTGCTCCTCGGGCAGCGCCCGGAGGGAAAGCCCTACGCCGGCTACTGGGAATTCCCGGGCGGGAAGGTCGAGCCGGACGAGACCCTGTTCGAAGCGCTGCGACGCGAACTGATCGAGGAGCTCGGGGTCGAGATCCTCGACGCCGAGCCGTGGTGCTGCGTCGAGCATGTCTATCCGCACGCCCACGTCCGGTTGCACTTCTTCATCAGCAGGCAGTGGCGTGGCGAGCCGCAAGGGCTGGAAGGCCAGGCATTTGCCTGGCAGGGCCACGTGGCGGTGGAGCCCCTGCTACCGGCGACGATTCCCCTCATCGAGTGGCTGGACCGGCTGCGTATGCCGTCCTCTCCGGCATGAACTGTACAAAATTCCGTACAGTGTAAGAAAATTTGCACATGCAAGGCAAGTCCTTGATTGGATGGCACTTTTTCTTTCAAAAGCAGCGCACTTCCAGTAAGTGTAAAAATTCCGATACAGCCATCACTCCCTGTGCCCACCCTCCTGCTTCCTTCAAGCCGTTGATTCTGAAGACTTTCTGAGTCTGGCACGCCTGTTGCTGAATGCGCATCTGTACTGCCCGCAGCACCGGGCCAGAACGCATTCGACACTCATCAGAACAGGGAAGCAGCGTGAAAATCATCGTCTTGGGCAGCGGCGTCATCGGTGCCACTTCTGCCTATTACCTGGCCCAGGCCGGTCACGAGGTCACGGTGCTTGACCGCCAGCCCGGTCCCGCACTCGAAACCAGCTTCGCCAATGCCGGCGAGGTGTCACCCGGCTACTCCGCCCCATGGGCGGCGCCGGGCATCCCGCTGAAGGCGATGAAATGGCTGTTGATGAAACACAGCCCGCTGGTCATCCGCCCCGGCATGGACCCGGCAATGTGGCGGTGGGTTTGGCAGATGCTGATGAACTGCACCGCGGCGCGCTACGAGGTCAACAAGGGGCGCATGGTACGCCTTGCCGAATACAGCCGGGACTGCCTGATTGCGCTGCGCGCCGCCACCGGGATCAGCTACGACCAGCGCACCCGGGGCACCCTGCAACTGTTCAGGACCCAGCAGCAGCTGGACGCGGCCGCCCAGGACATCGCTGTGTTGCAGCAATCCGGCGTCCCGTATGAAGTGCTGGATCCCGCGGGATGCATCCAGGTCGAGCCGGCGCTTGCGCACGTCAGGGAAAAATTCGTCGGCGCCCTGCGGCTGCCAAACGACGAGACCGGGGACTGCTTCAAGTTCACCCGCGAGCTGGCCAGGCTTGCTGCCGAAGCCGGCGTGCAGTTCCGCTACGGCGTCGACATCCGGCGCCTCGTCACTGATGGAAGCAGGATTACCGGCGTCCAGACGTCGGAGGGCGAGCTGAAGGCGGACAGCTACCTGCTGGCCCTCGGCAGCTATTCACCGCTGCTGCTGCGCGACCTCGGCATCAAGATACCGGTGTATCCGATCAAGGGGTATTCGATTACCGTGCCGATCGAGGACGCCGCAGGCGCGCCCGAATCGACCGTGATGGACGAGACGTACAAGGTTGCCATCACCCGACTCGGCGATCGCATCCGGGTTGGCGGGACGGCGGAAATCGCCGGCTATGACCTGACGCTGCGCGCCGCACGACGGGCCACACTGGAACATTCGGTGGGCGACCTGTTCCCGCGGGGCGGCCGCCTGGACCGGGCCGAGTTCTGGGCAGGCCTGCGGCCGATGACGCCCGACGGCACCCCGGTGATGGGCCCCACGGCATACCGCAACCTGTTCCTCAACACCGGCCATGGCACCCTCGGGTGGACCATGGCATGCGGCGCCGGGCGCATGCTCGCCGACCTGTTGTCCGGCAAGCGCCCCGAGATCGATACCGAGGGACTGTTCATCGACCGTTACCACGGCAAGCGGGGCGCGCCGCCGCTGCCGCAAGGGGTACATGCATGAGCGCCCGCGCAATGGAGCCGCTGTCGATCGAATGCATTTTCGGCGACCCGGCACTGCACGCGCGGTTCTCCATTGCGATCGACCTGATGGCACGGCTGGTCATGGCCGGGCCGGAGCCGCTCACCGGGGCGATGCTGGCGGCGGGCATGGGACAGCCCGCGCGCGTGGTCCGCGCCGTACTGTCCAGCCTGCGTGCAGGCGGCCTGGTCTATGCGCATCCTTCCGCGCGGGACGTCTGGGCCTGCGCGCCGCACGTGGAGTCGCTGACCCTCGCCGACGTGTTCCGCAGCATCGCGGACGCGGGGACGCCGGCGGCGCCGCCCGAAGCCGATGCCGACGACGCACGCAGGGCGTCCCGGCTGGGTGTCAACCTCTTGCTGATGCAAGCCACCATGGCGATCAACCAGGTGGTGCAGCAGCATCTGCAAACCTTCGATCTTGGCCGCTTGCGTGCGCTGGGAAGCGCCGCCGGCTTCCCGCCATTCGCCGGCGCACGCCGCCACCGTCCGCGCTTGGCTGAAACGGCCTGATCACGCACTGCGCCGTCGTCAAAGCCGGTATCATCCGCGTTACGGATGCCGCTGCCCGGCCATCCCGCCATCGCAACCGACCAGGCCCCTTTGCTCCATGCGGATTGATGTCCAGTTCGCCGACCGTGTCGGCATCGCCCACGAAATCCTCGCCGTCCTCGCGCGCCGCGACATGAACGTGGTCGCGGTCGAGGTCGACTCTTCCGACGTCTTCATCGATATTCCCGGCCTGACCCCGGCGCTGCTGCCTTCGCTGCGCGAGGATTTCCTGCGCGTGGCGGGCGTGCGCGCCGTCGAGGTGGTCGACGTGCTGCCAGGCGCCCGCCGGCGATTGCACCTCGATACCCTGCTGGCGGTGATGGCCGACCCGATCATGGCTGTCGACGCCAGCGGGCGCATCGTTGCGGCCAATGCCGCCGCCGCGGCGGTGGCACACATGCAGGAGAGCGAACTGCATGGGAAGACGCTGCACGCGCTTTTCGGCGAGGACAGCCTGCAGGCGGAACTGCTGGAGCGCGGCTTCCAGGCGCCGTCCCGCGAAGTGCGCCTGCACGGCGAACCTTTCCTGCTGGAGGTGACACCGGTGTCCGAGCCGCTGGAATCAGCTCTCGGCCATACGGTCGGCGGCGTGATCACGCTGCATGCGCCCCGACGCCTCGGCGGCCGGCTGCATGCGCTGCAGCATTCAGGCGGCTTCGACGCGATCATCGGCGACTCGGAAGCGATCAGGGCACTCAAGGCGCGGGCGGCACGGGTAGCGGTCGTCGATGCGCCGCTGCTGATTGTCGGCGAGACCGGGACGGGCAAGGAACTGGTGGCGCAGGCCTGCCACGCGGCCAGCCAGCGCAACAGCGCGCCTTTCCTTGCCCTCAATTGCGCGGCGCTGCCCGAAAGCCTGGCTGAAAGCGAATTGTTCGGCTACATGTCCGGCGCCTTCAGCGGGGCACAGCGCGGAGGCAAGCCGGGGTTGATCGAGATGGCCGACGGCGGAACCGTATTCCTGGACGAGATAGGGGAAATGTCGCTCTACCTGCAGGCCAAGCTGCTGCGGTTTCTGAACGATGGCCGCTTCCGTCGCATCGGCAGCGACCGCGAGATCAAGGTCAACGTGCGCATCATCAGCGCAACCCATCGCAACCTGCGCAAGATGGTGGCGGAGGGCAGCTTCCGTGAGGACCTGTTCTACCGGCTAAACGTGCTGCAGCTGGATGTGCCGGCGCTGCGCGAGCGGCCAGACGACATCCTGCTGCTGGCACGGCACTTCATCCAGCGCGCCTGCGCGCAGGCGCAGAAGCCGATCTGCCGGCTGAGCGCCCCGGCCTGTGCGGCCCTCGTGGAGCACAACTGGCCCGGGAACGTGAGGCAGCTGCAGAACGTGGTGTTTCGGGCCATCACGATGACCGACAAGCGCGTCCTGGACGCTGTCGATCTCGACCTGGCCCGGGACGCCGCGCTCAGGGACGCGTCGGCCAGGGACGAGGGCGTGCAGGACGGCGATCCGGACGACTGGGAACAGGCGGTGGCGGCATTCGAGCGCGCTTTCCTGGAGCGCCTCTATCCGCGCTATCCGTCGACCCGCAAGCTCGCGCTGCGGCTACGGACATCGCATTCGATGATCGCGGGGAAGCTGCGCAAGTACGGCATCACCGGTTCCTCGCGCTAGCATCGATCCCTATTGCAGCGGGTTGCCGTCGTCGTCGAGGTCCGCTGGCGGGTGTACCGCGGGAATGGTGTATTTTTCCTCGGCCCATGCGCCAAGGTCGATTTGTTTGCAGCGGTCGGAGCAGAAAGGCCGGTACTTGTTCTTGTCGGTCCATTCGACCTTCTTGCCGCATGTCGGGCAATCTACGACGGTCGTCATGTCGGTGGAGTCAGGATCAGATTCAGAAATTGCAAAGGGTCAGTTCGAATGTCACGTCGCTCTCGAGGGACTTCGGCTTCATGTCCCCGTCCTGCGTCGTGAAGCGAACCCACAGCATATACTTGTTCGCGGAGATCTCGGGTATCGCGCCCTGGTTCGCGTCCAGGGTCAGCCGCAGCATCTGGTACACCTTGCCCTGCAACATCTGCTGGTAGCTGCCTGCCTGGGCAATGGTCATCAGCGAGCGCCCCGACTCCCGCAGCAGGCGCAGCACCAGGCCGATGGCGTCGAACAGCGGCGCCAGCGGCGCGAACCATCCCGAGATGTCGTCGAAGCGCTGCTGCGGCGTCCGGTGCTGCCAGGCATAGTAGGAGGGCAAGTCGAATTCGCAGGCGCCGCCGGGGATGATGGTGCGCCCGCGGATGCTCATCAGCCATTCATTGTCGCGCACGTTCTGCCCGGTCTTGCCCTGCGAGCCCATCAGCGCGGTGCTGCAGCGGTCGACTTCCGACAGCACCGCATCGAGGCGCTCGGACACGACATTCGGATTGGACTTGAATCCGAGCAGGGTCTGCTTCTGGCGCTCGAGCTCCTGCAGCAGGTCGGATTTCAGGTCGGCGCGACCGGCCACTTCGAGCATCTCGAAGATGGTGGACAGTGCGACGTGGTGTTGATGGGGGTGTTCCTGGTGCAGGAAAAAGGCAAACTTCTCGTACAGATCCTCCAGCCGCAGCAGAGTGCGAATACGCTCGTTGAAAGGGTATTCGTAGGTGATCAAAATGACGTCCCTCAGCGGTAAAGGTTGGGCTGGAAGTAATTGTGTGATTCTGAACGAAGCGATGAAAAATTACAAATACACGAGAGGCCCGCCGCGGGATTTGAGGGGATACCGTGTAATCGTTTGTTACGGCGGCGGCGGAACGTCGGCGACGAGCGCCAGGTAGGTCGCATGCAACCGCTCGACCTGGGGCACCAGTGCGTCCGCATCGCCGTCGTTGTCGATCACGTCGTCGGCAACCGCCAGTCTTTGCCCACGCGTTGCCTGTGCCGCCATGATGGCCCGGACCTGCGCCTCCGGCAGCCCGCTGCGTGTCATCACGCGGCGTACCTGGGTCTGCTCGTCACAGTCCACGACCAGGACGCGCGATACCCGTTCTCGCCAGCCGCGCGATTCGACCAGCAGGGGCACAACGAACATGAGATAGCTGCCCTGGGCTGCCTGCGCCGCACGTTCGGTCTCGATCCTGATGAGCGGATGGAGGATGGCCTCCAGCCTGGCCTTGGCACTGGACTCGGCGAAGACGTATTCACGCATGCGCGCGCGGTCCATCGCGCCGTCGGCGGTCAGGAACGAGGCGCCAAACTGGGCGTGTATCGCCGCGATGGCGGCGCCCCCCGGCTGCGTCAGGGAGTGGGCGATCAGGTCGGTGTCGACCAGGGCGGCGCCGCGTGCGGCAAACATGTCGGCAACCGTCGTCTTGCCGCTGCCGATGCCGCCCGTGATGCCAATCGAGAACCTGCGCGGCGTGCTCATTGATCGTCAGACCGGAAACCCGAGATAGGCCTGCACCAGTTCCTTCCCGTAGAAGAGGGCGATGATTCCCGCCAGTGCCAGGTAAGGGCCAAAGGGAATCGGCTTGTTCCGCCCGTGGCGGGCGAAGACGATCAGCGCGATGCCGACCACCGCGCCCACCAGGGAGGACAGCAGGATGATCACCGGCAGCATCTTCCAGCCCAGCCAGGCCCCGAGCGCGGCCAGCAGCTTGAAGTCGCCGTAACCCATGCCTTCCTTCCCGGTCAGCAGCTTGAACAGCCAGTACACCGCCCACAAAACCAGGTAGCCGGCCACGGCGCCGATCACTGCTTCCGACAGCGGAACGAAGGTGGCGTTCAGGTTGAGCAGCAGGCCGGCCCATAGCAGGGGCAGGGTCAGGTCGTCGGGCAGCAGTTGGGTGTCGGCATCGATGAAGGTGAGCGCCACGAGGAGGTAGGCGAACAGCAGGGTCGCGAGACCCTGGATGCCGCTGCCGAAGTGCCAGACAAGCGCCGCGGAAAGCAGGCCAGTCAGCAGTTCCACCGCCGGGTAGCGCGCGGAGATCGGCGCCTTGCACGAGACGCAGCGGCCGCGCAGCGCAATGTAGCTCAGGACCGGGATGTTCTCGAGGGCGGTGATCTGGTGGCCGCAATGCGGGCAGGCCGAGCGCGGCGCCATCAGGTTGTAGCGGTCCGTGTGGGGCAGTGGCTGGCCGCTTTCCTGCGCGACGTAGTTGTCGGACTCGCGCTGCATCATCTTCGGCACGCGATGGATCACGACGTTCAGGAAGCTGCCGATCAGCAGGCCGAACACGGCGGCGACCACCGCCGGCAGCACGCTGCCCGGCGGCGCAAACAAGACCAGGTCGAACATCAGACCACTGCTCCGAGCTTGAAGATGGGGAGGTACATCGCGACCACCAGGCCGCCGATCAGCACGCCGAGGATGGCCATGATCAGCGGCTCCATCAGGCTGGACAGCGAGGCGACCGCCTCGTCGACTTCCGCCTCATAGAAGTCCGCGACCTTGCCGAGCATCTGGTCGAGCGCGCCGGATTCCTCACCAATCGCGACCATCTGCGTCACCATGTTGGGGAACACGTTCGCATTCTGCATCGAGACCGTCAGGCTGGTGCCGGTGCTGACTTCGGTCTGGATCCTGCGGGTGGCGTCCAGGTAGACGATATTGCCCGAGGCGCCGCCGACGGAATCGAGCGACTCGACCAGTGGCACGCCGGCGGCGAACATCGTCGACAGCGTGCGGGTCCAGCGGGCGATCGTGGCCTTCCGGATCACGTCGCCGAATATCGGCGCCTGCAGCAGGATGCGGTCCATGAACGCCTGGACCTTGGGCGAGCGCTTCCACGACTGGAAAAAGAGATAGAGGCTCGCGAACAAGGTGCCGAAGATCAGGTACCAGTACGAGACGAAGAAATCGGAGATGGCCATCACGAACAGCGTCGGCGCCGGGAGGTCCGCGCCAAAGCTCTTGAACACATCCTTGAACGCCGGTACCACCCAGATCATGATCACCGAGGTGACCACGAAGGCGACCACCAGGATCGAAACCGGGTAGAACAGCGCGGACTTGATCTTGGCCTTGATTGCCTGCGTCTTTTCCTTGTAGGTGGCAAGCCGGTCGAGCAGGTCTTCCAGGATACCGGCCTGTTCGCCCGCCCCCACCAGGTTGCAGAACAGGTTGTCGAAGTACAGCGGAAATTTACGGAAGGCCTGGTTCAGGCTGCTGCCGGTCTCCACATCGCTGCGGATATCATGGATCAACTTGGAGACGGCCGGGTTCGCATGTCCCTTGCCGACGATGTCGAAGGCCTGCAGGAGCGGTACGCCGGCCTTCATCATCGTCGCCAGCTGGCGGGTGAAGAGGGTAATGTCCTTGTCCGTGACCTTCTTGCCGGTCGAGAACGACTTTTTCTTGACCTTGGTGACGAGGATACCCTGCCGGCGCAGCGTCGCATTGACCACGGCCTCGCTGGCGGAGCGCAGCTCGCCCTTGACGGTCTTGCCTGTCTTGTCCTTGCCTTCCCAGGCGAAGATCGCGTCTTTTATCGCGCCCGCAGATTTGCTCGCCGCAGTTGCCATGTATTTCCCCTGACTATTCGTTTGTGCAGCCAAGCACTTCTTCCAGGCTGGTAAGTCCCTGCCTGACCTTGACCAGGCCGGCTTCGCGCAGCGTCTTCACGCCGTCGCGCCGTGCCTGTTCCTCAATCTCGAGCGCAGTGCCATGCGCGAGGATGATACGTTCGATCTCTTCCGAGATCGGCATGATCTGGTAGATGCCCACCCGTCCCTTGTAGCCGCTGCCGTTGCAGCGCTCGCAGCCTACCGGCTTGTAGGGCATCCAGCTGCCGTCCAGTTCGTCCTCCTTGAAACCCGCGTCGAGCAGCGCCTCGTCGGGAATGGAGACGGTCTGCTTGCAGGTGCACAGCCGGCGCGCGAGACGCTGGGCGGTGATCATGATCACGGACGACGCGATGTTGAACGGCGCCACGCCCATGTTCATGAGTCGCGTGAGGGTGGAAGGCGCGTCATTGGTGTGCAGGGTGGAAAAGACCATGTGGCCGGTCTGCGCCGCCTTGATCGCAATGTCCGCGGTTTCGAGATCACGGATCTCGCCGACCATGATGATGTCCGGATCCTGCCGCAGGAAGGCCTTCAGCGCCGCCGAGAAGGTCAGTCCGGCGCGGTCGTTGACGTTGACCTGGTTCACCCCGGGCAGGTTGATTTCCGCCGGATCCTCGGCGGTGGAAATATTGATGCCGGGCTTGTTCAGGATGTTCAGGCAGGTGTACAGCGACACGGTCTTGCCCGAGCCGGTCGGGCCGGTCACCAGCACCATGCCGTAGGGCCGCTGGATGGCGTTCAGCAGCAGCTCCTTCTGATCGGCGTCGTACCCGAGCGCGTCGATGCCCATCTGGGCCTGGCTCGGATCGAGGATACGCATCACGATCTTTTCGCCGAACAGGGTGGGCAGGGTGCTGACGCGGAAATCGATTGCACGCGTCTTCGACAGCACCAGCTTCATTCGTCCGTCCTGCGGCACCCGCTTCTCCGAGATGTCCAGCTTGGAGATGACCTTGACCCGGGAGGCCAGCTTCTCCTTGATCGCCAGCGGCGGTTGCGCAATTTCCCGCAGCACGCCGTCGACGCGGAAGCGGATCCGGTAGAACTTCTCGAAGGGCTCGAAGTGCAAGTCCGACGCGCCCATGTTGATTGCGTCGATCAGGATCTTCTGCAGGAATTTGACGACCGGCGCATCGTCGATGTCCGTCGTCGAGGCATCGCTGGCCGACGAGGCGGCCATGTCCTCTTCGCTGAAGTCGACGTCAAGGTCGTCGCCGATCAGCTCGTCGAGATTCTGTTCCGCGCTCTGGCCAAGCTTCTCGATCAGCTGCACCAGGGCCGAATGCTCGACGATCACCGGCTCCACGGCGAGCTCGGTCTGGAACTTGATCTGATCGAGCGTCTGGGTGTCGGTAGGGTCGGAAATCGCGATCGACACCTTGTTGCCGCGCTTGCTGAGCGCCATCACCCGATGCTTCTGCATCAGCTTCGGATCGACCACATTGGTAGGCAAGTGCGCGAAGCTCAGTGCCGATATGTCGAGCAGCGGGTAGCCGAAGGTCTCGGAGCAGAAACGGGCGAGGGAACGCGCGTCGATCGTCGCGCTGCCGACGAGGGCGTCGATGAACGGAGCCTTGTCACTGAGTGCCTGCTTGTTCAGTGCTTCGGCCTGCTGCGCGGTCAGGCGGCCGGCTTGCACCAGGGCGCGCGCCAGTCCGGGCATCGGCACAGCAGTAGACTGATTGGGGAGAACCGCCGCCATGTATTGATTTCTTTGAAGCCGGGAATCGGCAAGGATCGTCCAAGTTGCGTTAGATAATGCCTATAGGCATCTGATTTGTAAAGGTATTGTGGTCAAATTGACATTGAAAGCGCGGGCTGCCTGTGGCAAAAGCCGGCCCGCCGCCCCGGCGGATGCGAAGAATGCGGGGGCGGGCCGGCCTGGCATCATGTCCGCTGCAGCAAAGGGGGACCGGCGACCAGGTTAGGGCCGGGACCGGCGCGGCGTGCTTCCGGTTCGGCCTCGGCATGCCAGGCCGCTGATCGTGCGGCGTCCGGGGAATACGCGGTGGTAGCGACGGCAGGGCCGCGATCGCGCCTGTCGGCGAAAAGCCAACCGTAAACGCAAAACGGACTAACCATTGATGGATAGTCCGTCATGAGAAGAAATCTGGTCGGGGTGAGAGGATTCGAACCTCCGGCCTCTACGTCCCGAACGTAGCGCTCTACCAGGCTAAGCTACACCCCGATTCCGTGCCGACCGCACTAATCTGCTAGTGATTTCGGTCGACCGCGAAAGCGCATAATTGTAGCAAAGAATCCTTGAATTTGCTATCCACGATTTCGGAAATTGCCTGCGCGGCCCGCTGCGCCGCCTTTTCAGCCTCGCGCCGGGTGTACTCGAGCGCGCCGGACCCGCTGATTGCGGCCAGCACCTGGTCGAAGTGCTGTTCGTCGCCTGTCTCGATGCAGCTTCGCACCAGGCTGCGCTGTTCCGCGGAGCCGTTCTGCATCAGATAGATCAGGGGCAGCGTCGGCTTGCCTTCGCGCAGGTCGTCGCCGACGTTCTTGCCGATGTCGTTTGCATTGCCCGAATAGTCGAGCACATCATCGATGAGCTGAAACGCGGTGCCGAGCGAACGGCCATATTCTGCGGCGGCCTCGATCTCGGTTTCCTGCGCGCCGGCGATCAATGCCCCGAGCTGGGCTGCCGCCTCGAACAACTTTGCGGTCTTCGACCGTATCACCTGGAGGTAGCGCTCCTCAGTGACGTCGGGGTCGTGCATGTTCAGCAGCTGCAGGACTTCGCCTTCCGCGATCACGTTGGTGGCGTCGGCGAGAATCTGCATCACGCGCATGTTGCGGATGGCGACCATGATCTGGAACGCACGGGAATAAACGAAGTCGCCAACCAGGACCGCCGCCGCGTTGCCGAACATCGCATTCGCCGTCTTGCGTCCCCGCCGCAGCGAGGATTCGTCCACGACGTCGTCATGCAGCAGGGTGGCGGTATGGATGAACTCGACGACCGCCGCAAGGTCATGGTGGTGAGTGCCCCGGTAGCCGAAGGCATTGGCCACGAGCAGCACCAGCACCGGGCGGATCCGCTTGCCGCCGGCGCTGATGATGTACTCCGCAATCTGGTTCACCAGCGGTACTTCGGAATGCAACTGGCGGCGAATGACCGCATTGACAGCATCAAGATCGGCGGAAATGGGCTCGATGACCCCGTTCTGGGAGGCGGGTTGGAGTGCGGCGGACAAGATGAAACCTGCGAAATCGTGAATTCCGACGATTATACGATGACTAATGCTTCACGCCACGGGCGGCCATGCGGCCCGCCCGCTACCCAGGCGCGCGCCGATGTGACCCGTCCGGCTTTTGACCGCCGTGCTAAGTCTATGTATAATCAGCGGTTTTCCCGATTCTGCCTGGATACCTGAGCGTCGGATCGCGAAGAAAAAGTTCTTTTATTCATACTCGATGAGGTTTCACATGTACGCGGTCATAAAAACCGGCGGCAAACAATACAAGGTTGCTGCTGGCGAAAAACTTAAAGTAGAACAGATACCGGCTGACATTGGTTCCGAAATCACCCTTGATCAAGTGCTCGCAGTGGGCGCTGGCGATACCATCAAATTTGGTGCGCCGCTGGTTGAAGGTGCCAAGGTCCAGGCAACGGTAGTGGCGCATGGTCGCCACGACAAGGTGAAGATTTTCAAGATGCGCCGCCGCAAGCACTACCAGAAGCGCCAGGGCCATCGCCAGAACTACACCGAACTGCAAATCGTCTCGATCAACGCTTAAGCGATCGGGCTAACCGGAAACCAAGGAGCTTCACATGGCACACAAAAAAGGCGGCGGCACTACGCGCAACGGCCGCGATTCCGAGTCGAAACGACTGGGCGTCAAGGTCTACGGCGGCCAGGCTATCAATGCCGGCGGCATCATCATCCGTCAGCGCGGCACCCGCGTGCACGCTGGCGAGAACGTCGGCATGGGCAAGGACCACACCCTGTTCGCGCTGGTCGACGGCAAGGTGCAGTTCGCAACCAAGGGCGCAGCCAAGCGCCACGTGGTGACCGTCGTTCCGGCCTGATGGCGTCGGCGTAGTTCACCCGGGGGGCAACAAGCCCGCTATCGCGAAAGGCTCTGCCGCTGGTAGGGCCTTTTTCGTTTTCACTGGCACGCTGCATGCTGCGCGCCGATTATTTCCGAGCCGGCCTGCCCGGCATTTTTCCTGCGGCATACACATGAAGTTCATCGACGAAGCAAAAATCGAGGTTATTGCCGGCGACGGCGGTAACGGCGTAGTGTCGTTTTGCCGCGAGAAATTCCGTCCCTTCGGTGGGCCGGATGGCGGCGACGGCGGCAAGGGTGGTTCGATCTGGGCGGTCGCCGACCGCAATATCAACACACTTGTCGATTACCGCTACTCGAAGCTGCACAAGGCGCGCAACGGCGAGCACGGCCGCGGTTCCGACTGCTACGGCAAGGGTGCGGAAGACGTCGAACTGCGCATGCCGGTCGGCACCCTGATCAACGACCTGAACAGTGGAGAGATCATCGCCGACCTCACCGAGCATGGCCAGCGGGTGCTGCTCGCCAAGGGCGGCGAGGGCGGCTGGGGCAATATCCATTTCAAGTCGTCCACCAACCGGGCGCCGCGGCAGAAGACCGATGGCAAGGAAGGCGAACGCCGCGAACTGCGACTGGAGCTGAAAGTCCTCGCCGACGTCGGTTTGCTCGGCATGCCGAATGCGGGGAAGTCGACGTTCATCACCGCCGTCTCCAACGCCAGGCCGAAGATCGCCGACTACCCCTTCACGACGCTGCATCCCAACCTCGGCGTCGTGCGCGTCAGCCATGAGAAAAGTTTCGTCATTGCCGACATTCCCGGCCTGATCGAGGGTGCGGCGGAAGGCGCGGGCCTCGGCCACCAGTTCCTGCGTCACCTGCAGCGCACCCGCCTGCTGCTGCACATCGTCGACCTCGCGCCGTTCGAGGATACGGTCGATCCGGTGAAGGAGGCCAAGGCCATCGTCAAGGAACTCAAGAAATACGACGAGTCGCTGTACGACAAGCCGCGCTGGCTGGTGCTGAACAAGCTGGACGTGGTGCCGGAGGAAGAGCGCAAGAAGCGGGTCAAGGACTTCGTCAAGCGCTTCGGCTGGAAGGGGCCGGTGTTCGAGATCTCCGCGCTTAACCGCGATGGTTGCGAGGACCTGGTCAATGCGATCTACGAGCACCTGGCCGCGCAGCGCGAGCAGGAACACCGTGCGCAGGAGACCAGCATGGCCGAAGAAGCGCGCGGCATTTCGTCGATCGACCCGGACGATCCGCGCTTCAAGTTGGCCGAATAACACCGCCCGGCGCGCGGTTTCGGTACTATTGCGAACTATGCAGCGCGGTGCTGCACGCAAACCGGGGCGCGCCAGCGCCCGCCGACAAGAACATGAATACCTCCGTCATCCAGAAAGCCAGACGCATCATCATCAAGGTCGGCTCGTCGCTCGTCACCAACGACGGCAAGGGGCTGGACCATGCAGCCATTGCCAAGTGGGCCGAACAGATTGCCCAGCTGCGCGCTCTGGGCAAGCAGGTGGTGCTGGTCAGCTCCGGTGCGGTGGCCGAAGGCATGCAGCGCCTCGGCTTCGACAAGCGCCCGACCGGGATCCACGAACTGCAGGCGTGTGCGGCGGTGGGGCAGATGGGCCTGGCGCAAATCTATGAGACGAGCTTCCGGCGCCACGACCTGCGCACCGCGCAGGTCCTGCTGACCCACGCGGACCTGGCGGACCGCGAGCGTTACCTGAACGCGCGCTCCACCCTGTTCACGCTGCTGCGGCTGGGGGTCGTGCCAATCATCAATGAGAACGACACGGTGGTCACCGATGAGATCAAGTTCGGCGACAACGACACGCTGGGCGCGCTGGTCGCGAACCTGATCGAAGGCGACGCCCTGATCATCCTGACCGACCAGCGCGGGCTGTACACCGCGGATCCGCGCAGGCATGCGGATGCGGAGTTCGTGCACGTCGCGAAGGCGGGCGACCCGGCCCTGGAGGCAATGGCGGGCGGCGCCGGCACGGGCATCGGCCGTGGCGGCATGCTCACGAAGATCCTGGCCGCTAAGCGCGCTGCGACGTCGGGCGCCCATACCGTCATTGCCTGGGGCCGCGAGGACCGGGTGCTGACCAGGCTGGCTGCAGGCGAGTCGATCGGCACGCAGCTCACGGCCCAGACCGCGCAGCTGACCGCACGCAAGCAATGGATGGCCGACCACCTGCAGACCGCAGGCAGGGTCGTGCTGGATGCGGGCGCGGTGCAGAAGCTGACCGCGGAGGGCAAGTCGCTGCTGCCGATCGGGGTGGTGGAAGTGGCCGGTGAATTCGGCCGCGGCGACGTCATCACCTGCATCGACGAACAGGGGCGCCCGGTCGCCCGCGGCATCAGCAACTATTCGAGTTCCGATGCCCGCCGCATCATGCGCCGTCCGTCCACCGAGATCATGGCGATCCTCGGCTTCGTCGAAGAGACCGAGCTGATCCACCGGGACAACATGGTGCTGCTGTAGGAGAACCTGCGGCTCGCTGCCGCACCGGGGTCAGCGATAGACCTGGACGGTCAGCGGACGCTGGTAGCGCAGCCGGTCTGCCATGTCGCGCGCGTTGCCTGCGATTGTCTTCAGGTCGCAGAAATACTCCTTGGCCAGCGCCGCATGCTGCCGGTTCACGGCATTGCCGGTGATCAGTTCCCACTTGTCCCGCCGGGACCGCGACCAGCTGCCGTCAGGCTGGCCAAACGCATACAGCTTGCGCTCGTAGGTCGCACACCGGATACCCTCGAAACTCACGTTGCGCGCGCCTCCCTCGCTGGTCGCGACGAGCACATAGCGGATCACGCCGTCTTCGCCGACGGTGATCGAGCTGGTGTCGACCTCGAACTTCTGGGTGGCGACAGCGCTGACGAACAACGGCGCCAGGTTTTGCTGCTGCGGAGCCTGCGGCAACTGCACCGCGATTTCCTGCCAGGGCTTTTCCTCGTCGTCGAACTCTTCCTCGAAGCGGGACTGCGCATGCGCGCCACTCCATCCGAGAAGAATGACGGCAGTCAGCCCGGCGGCGGCGAGGCGGGAGCGGGTCCCCGAGGCGCCATCGTGCGCCGGAGCTGAATCATGTTGTTGCGGCATGTGGTTCATTCAGTTTTTGGTTTGACGGCAGGATGCGGCAGGTCGGCGCTGATGCGGCCGGCATGGTTCTGGCGCAGGTAGCGCGCGCCGTGCCGCACGGTGCTGCCTGCGGACGGGCGCTGCAGGAAGCGGGAAAGCTCCTGCAATGCCTTCTGGTAGACGTCGCGCTTGAACTCGATGACGACGTCGAGCGGGACCCAGTAGTCGTGCCAGCGCCAGGCGTCGAACTCCGGATGGTCGGTGCAGCGCAGGTTGATGTCGCAGTCGCGGCCGACCATGCGCAGCAGGAACCAGATCTGCTTCTGGCCACGGTAATGGCCACGCACCTCGCGCTTGATGAAGCGGTCCGGCACCTCGTAGCGCAGCCAGTCGCGCGTACGGCCGATGATTTTCACGTGCTCGGCCTTCAGGCCGACTTCTTCTTCGAGTTCGCGGAACATCGCCTGCTCGGGTGTCTCGCCGAACTTGATGCCCCCTTGAGGGAACTGCCACGAATGTTCACGCACCCTTTTTCCCCACCACACCTCGTTGCGCGAGTTGAGCAGGATAATGCCGACGTTCGGGCGAAAGCCTTCACGATCCAGCATGTTGCACCTCAAAACTTTCTGCGGCTAGATGGTCCTCATTCTTGCGATTTTTTCATCGGGGATTCGTTGCTGTCGTCGTGCCATGACTGCAGACCGGCAGCAGCGGAACCAAATGTGTCCTGAATGGGCGCATCAGCCAGCTAATCCTTTAAAATTGAGTCGATTATAACCCTCTCTTTTTAAAAAGAATTCACCTCCATGCGTGCATCACGATTTTTTATTTCTACCCTAAAAGAAGCCCCGTCGGACGCCGAAATCGTCAGTCACAAGCTGATGATGCGGGCCGGGATGATCAAGCGCCTCGGCTCGGGCATCTATACCTACATGCCGATGGGCCTGCGGATTATCCGGAAGGTGGAAAACATCATTCGCGAGGAGATGAACCGGTCCGGCGCGGTCGAGCTCCTGATGCCGGTGGTGCAGCCCGCGGAGATGTGGCAGGAGACCGGGCGCTGGGACAAGATGGGCCCGGAGCTGATGCGGGTGAAGGACCGGCACGGCCGCGACTACGCGATCCAGCCGACGTCGGAGGAGGTGATCACCGATGTGGTGCGCAGTGACATCAAGTCCTACCGGCAGCTGCCGATCAACTTCTACCATATCCAGACCAAGTTCCGCGATGAGCGCCGTCCGCGGTTCGGCCTGATGCGCGGCCGCGAATTCACGATGAAGGATGCCTACTCGTTCGACCGCGACGTCGCCGGCATGCAGCGGTCCTACCAGGTCATGTACGACGCGTACGTGCGCATCTTCGACCGCTTCGGGCTGCAGTTCCGGGCCGTGGCGGCCGACAATGGCGCCATCGGCGGCTCCGGCTCGCATGAGTTCCACGTGATCGCCGACACCGGCGAGGACGCGCTGGTCTACTGCCCGGAATCGGGCTATGCAGCCAACATGGAAGCGGCGGAAGCGGTCGCTCCGGCGGCCCCGCGCGGTGCGGCAACGCAGGCACTGACGAAGACGCCGACGCCCGGCAAGGCGAAGTGCGAGCACGTCGCCGAACTGCTCGGGCTGCCGCTGCAGCAGACGGTGAAGTCGATCGTGCTGGCGGTCGAGCGCGAGGAAGCCGGGAAGGAAATCTGGCTGCTGCTGCTGCGCGGCGACCACGAACTCAACGAGGTCAAGGCGTCCAAGGTCCCTGGTCTCGGCGGCTACCGTTTTGCCAGCGAGGCCGAGATCGTCGAATGGTTCGGCACCAAGCCAGGCTACCTTGGTCCGATCGGCACCAGGAAGCCGGTACGGGTCGTCGCCGACCGCAGCGTCGCCGCGATGAGCGATTTCGTCTGCGGCGCGAACGAGGAGGACTTCCACTTCACCGGAGCAAACTGGGGACGCGACCTGCCCGAACCGCAGGTGGCCGACCTGCGCAACGTGGTCGCGGGCGACCCGTCCCCGGACGGAAAGGGCGCACTGGCGATCCAGCGCGGCATCGAGGTCGGCCACGTGTTCCAGCTCGGTACCCGCTATTCCGAGGACATGAAGGCGACCTTCCTGGATGAGAACGGCAAGCCGCAGCTGCTGCAGATGGGTTGCTACGGGATCGGCGTGACCCGCATTCTCGGCGCCGCAATCGAACAGAATTTCGACGACAGGGGCATCATCTGGCCGCGCGCCATTGCCCCGTTCGAGGTGGTGCTCTGCCCGATGGGCTATGACCGCAGTGAGGCGGTGAAGGCCGAGACCGACCGGTTGTATGCTGCGTTGCAGGCAGCGGGCGTGGACGTCATCCTCGACGACCGTGGAGAGCGGCCGGGCGTGATGTTCGCCGACTGGGAACTGATCGGCGTGCCGCACCGCGTCGTGGTGGGCGAGCGCGGCCTGAAGGAGGGCCAGCTGGAGTACCAGGGGCGCCGCGATGCGTCCGCCACCCCGGTTCCGGTCGCCGAAATGGCGGCGTTCGTGCAGGCCAGGCTGGCGGCCTGAGCGGTGCCGTCCGCCGCAGTGCGCCGCCTGCTGATCGCGGCGGCGCTCACGCTTTGCGCCGCTGTCGCGCACGGCGGCAACCAGAAGGAAGAGGCGCTGGGCGATTCGGTCCGGCTGGCACTGTCGCGCGCCATCACCGATCCCCGACCTCCGCGCCCGGAGTTCGCGACCATCGAAGAGCGCATCAAGTACCTGAACTGGATAGGCGAGATGTCGGAGCGCCTGAAGAAGCGGATGCCGGACACCCAGGTCAGGCGCGAATTCCTGCAGACGGTCTGGTATGAATCGCGACGGGCCGGACTCGATCCTTCGATGGTGCTGGGGCTGATCCAGGTCGAATCCGGATTCCGCAAGTACGCGGTGTCGCATGCCGGCGCCCACGGCTACATGCAGGTGATGCCGTTCTGGACGCGGGTGATCGGCGACGGCGACCGCAGGAAGCTGTTCCACATGCAGACCAACCTGCGCTACGGCTGTGCCATCCTCCGGCTGTATCTCGATATGGAGAAGGGCAATCTCTACCTTGCGCTCGGCCGCTACAACGGCAGCCGCGGCCGGCCGGAGTATCCAAACATGGTGCTTGGCGCGTGGAAGCGCTGGGAATTTGCGCAGTAGCCGGCAGCCCGGCGACGCCTCGGTGGTGAAGCCTACGGAGGGACGCTTGCAGAGGGAACCCTGCAGAGGGAACCCTGCAGAGGGAGGCATCAACAAAAACGCCCGCGCGATGCGGGCGTTTTTGTTTGGCCTCTGGAAAGAGAGATTATTGCAGGTGGTTGGAAATGAGTTTGGTCATTTCGAACATGGACACTTGCTTCTTTCCGCCAAACACAGCTTTCAGCTTGTCGTCTGCATTGATCATGCGCTTGTTCGCATCATCCTGCAGCTTGTTCTTCTTGATGTAGTCCCAGACCTTCTTGGTGACTTCAGTACGCGGCAGCGGGTTCGCACCGATCACTGCACCCAGCGTGGCGGACGGCGTCAACGGCTTCATGAACGCGGCGTTCGGTTTGCGCGGGGTCTTCGGCTTTGCTGCTGCCTTCTTCGCGACAGGCTTCTTGGCGGGAGCTGCCTTCTTGGCCGGGGCGGCTTTCTTTGCTACCGGCTTGGCTGCTGCCTTCTTTGCTGCGGGTTTTGCTGCTGCCTTCTTTGCTACCGGCTTGGCTGCTGCCTTCTTTGCGGGTGCTGCCTTCTTTGCTGCGGGTTTGGCTGCTGCCTTCTTTGCAGCCGGCTTTTTAGCGGCTGCTTTGGCCGCGGGTTTTTTGGCTGTTGCCATCTTCAGGCCTCCTTCACAGAAGTGTGTTGGGAAAATGCGTCATTTCACGCACCGCTAATAGTGGTGCGGTTTTCATAGGTATGCAAGTGTTTTTTAAGCGTTTGCAGACGAATTTGCAGGCAGCGATGCGGCCTGCTCTCCATAGCGTAAACCGCCGTCCTGGTCGCCTCGCGCAAATGTGTCGCCACCAAAGGTGGCGGCGACGAGGGCGAAGCCGGCCCGATGAGGGGCGGGCGATGGGACCCGGCAGCAGCGTCCGCCACTATGAAAAAGCCTGGTTCCGAGAGTGAAAACGTCCGGCTGCAGGCGTCCGCAGCGGAGCCGGAAGGGAAGCTTGGAGCCAGCGGGAGGCCGCGAAGCCTCCGCTGCGCCGGAGGCGGGGAAGTACCCGGTGACGCCGGTCACAGCGGAGGAGGAAGGCCTCCGCAGGGGAGGCCAGGGGGGGATGCAGACGAAGCCGGGCAGGGGAGAAGGGTGGAAGCGACGGCGGCAGGGGGGAGGCGGCCGGCGTCCGGTCAGCGCATGCCGGGCATCATGCCCTTCATCCCCCGCATCATCTTCATCATGCCGCCGCCCTTGAGCTTCTTCATCATGGATTGCATCTGCTCGAACTGCGACAGCATGCGGTTGACCTCCTGCACCTGCACGCCGGCGCCAGCGGCGATACGACGCTTGCGGGAGGCCTTGATCAGCTCCGGCTTGGCCCGCTCCTGGGGCGTCATCGAGTTGATGATGCCCTCCATCCGGCGCACCTGCTTCTCCGCCTGGCCCATGTCGGCGTTGCCCGCGGCCTGCTGGAACTGCGCCGGCAGCTTGTCCATCAGGCCGGAGAGGCCGCCCATCTTCTTCATCTGGCTGAGCTGCGCCTTGAAGTCGTTCAGGTCGAACTTGCCGCCACCCTTGATCTTGTCCGCCAGGTCCTTGGCGGCCTCGACGTCGACGCCCTTTCTGGCTTC
Organism: Noviherbaspirillum sp.; assembly: GCF_036563305.1. Lineage (GTDB taxonomy): Bacteria > Pseudomonadota > Gammaproteobacteria > Burkholderiales > Burkholderiaceae_D > Noviherbaspirillum. Next base: position 248,291 of record NZ_DATCMQ010000011.1, read on the forward strand.
CTCGACCAGCGCCAGGATGTCGCCCATCCCCAGGATGCGGTTGGCCATCCGGTTCGGATCGAACGCCTCGAGGCCGTCCAGCTTCTCGGCAACGCCGGCGAACTTCACCGGTTTGCCGGTGACATGGCGCACCGAGAGCGCCGCGCCGCCGCGGGCATCGCCGTCGAGCTTGGTGAGGACGACGCCGGTCAGCGGCAAAGCCTCGTTGAACGCCTTGGCGGTGTTGATTGCGTCCTGGCCGAGCATGGCGTCGACCACGAACAGGGTTTCGATCGGCTTGAGCGCCGCATGCAGCGCGGCGATCTCCTGCATCATCGCCTCGTCGATGCCGAGCCGGCCGGCGGTGTCGACGATCAGCACGTCGTGGTAGTGGCGGCGTGCGTGGTCCAGCGCGGCAAGCCCGATGTCGACCGGCTTGTCGGTCGCGGCGGAAGGAAAGAAATCGGCGCCGACCTGACCGGCCACCGTCTGCAGCTGGCTGATTGCCGCCGGCCGGTAGACGTCCGCGGAGACCGTCAGCACCTTCTTCCTTTTCTGTTCCTTCAGGTACTTGGCGAGCTTGCCGACGGTCGTCGTCTTGCCGGCGCCCTGCAGGCCGGCCATCAGGATCACGGCCGGCGGCTGGGTCGCCAGGTTCAGCTGGCTGGCCTCGGGCCCGAGGTCGGCGCCCATGATCCCGGCCAGTTCGCGCTGCACCACCCCGACCAGCGCCTGGCCAGGGGTGAGCGAACCTATCACCTCTTCGCCCATCGCCTTTTCCTTCACCCGGGCGATGAACTCGCGCACTGCCGGCAGTGCGACGTCCGCCTCCAGCAGCGCCAGCCGCACCTCGCGCAGCATCTCGGCAGTGTTCGATTCGGTCAGGCGGGCTTCGCCGCGCATGGTTTTGACGACTTTCGCCAGTCGTTGAGTCAGGTTGTCGAGCATGGATGAAATAGTGTCAAGAGATGGGGGCGACGGCAGGGAGATCGGCGCATCGCGGACAGGTCTTCATTCTACCCGATGGCGACTGGCAGCCGCGCCAGCGCCACACCCGGGACAGCCCGCGCTCGCGGTTTGATGTGTGCAGAGGGTAATATTGGCGCTCGCGCGCCACCGGCCGCGGCAAGCATGGGTGCAGCTAACGGATGAAACCGGCAAAACACGTGGTCTGGATCGCGCTCGCCGCCGCGCTGGCGCTGCTCGTCGTCTGCAGTGTCTACCTGCTGGCCGCCGGCAGGGCGCGCCAGGAGAGCCATGACGCCGCACGCCGCCAGTTGCAGATCATTGCCCTCGACCTCGAATCGGTGCTCGAACGTTTCGAGACCCTGCCTTTTGCGCTTTCCTTTCATCCCGACCTGGCGCAGGCGCTGGAGCACCCCGGCGACGCGGCACTGCTCGCCCGTCTCAACCAGACGCTGCAGACGATACAGCGGCAGGCCAGGGTCAGCGCCATCTACCTGATGGACGGCGAGGGCCTGACGCTGTCCTCCAGTAACTGGAACGAGCCCATCAGTTTCGTCGGCAAGAACTTCGCCTACCGTCCTTATTTCCGGGACGCGGCGGCCGGCGGTGCAGGCCGGTTCTACGGGATCGGCAGCGCCACCGGGGAGCCTGGCTACTTCATTGCGCAGCCGGTCTACCGCGGCAGCCGCGACGGCATGCCCGCCGGGGTCATCGCGGTCAAGATCAGCCTTGCCGACTTTGAGCAGACCTGGCGCAGCAGCGCGGAACCCATCGCGCTGGCCGATCAGCGCGGCGTCGTGTTTCTCAGCAGCCGTCCGGAGTGGCGCTATCACAGCTTGCGTCCGCTCGAGCCGCCGGAGCAGCGCCGCCTGGTCGGTACGCTGCAATATGCCGGGCAGCAGATCCTGCCGATTGCCGCGCTGGCCGCCGGACTGGGCAGCGGGCCGGGCGATCGCGTCGGCACGCCGGTCGGCCGGCTTGGATGGGAGTTGATGCTGTTTCCATCTTCGAGCCGCGCCTTGCGCAGCGGGTTGCTGTCCGCGCTGGCCACGGCCCTGCTGCTTGCCGTCGCCGCCGTGTCATTGATGGCGCTGCAGCAGAGGCGGCGCCGGCTGGAGGAACAGCAGGCTTCGCGGCGGGCGCTGCAGCGCGCGGCGGACGAGCTCGAGCAGAAGATCGCGCAGCGCACCGAGGAACTGCAGACGAAGTACGCCAAGCTCAAGCATGCCGAGCAGCTGCTGCGCTCCACCCAGGACGAGCTGGTACAGGCCGGCAAGCTGGCCATGCTGGGCCAGATGGCGGCGGGCGTGACCCACGAGCTCAACCAGCCGCTGGCCGCCATCCGGGCGTTCGCCGACAATGCCGTCACCTTCCTGGGGCGCGGGCAGGCGGACAAGGCGCAGGAAAACCTGTCGCATATCGCCGCCGCCAGCGCGCGCATGGGCGCCATCGTCGGTCAGCTCAAGGGCTTCGCCCGCAAGCACGGCGATGCCGTGGCGGAAGTCGACCTGGGGCAGGCGGTGCGGGCGTCGGCCATGCTCCTAGAGAATGAATTCCGGCGCCAGGAGGTATCGCTCGACATCGATGCGCGGGAAAGTATCGTGGTGCTAGGCGACTCGGTGCGCGTCGAACAGGTGCTGATCAATCTCCTGCGCAACGCGCTCGACGCGGTCGAGGGGCTGGCGCTGCGCCGGGTCGAAGTGCGGCTGGGGCGCGAGGACGGGCAGGCGGTGGTCCGGATCCGGGACACCGGTCCGGGCATTCCGCAACAGGTCGCGCGCCACCTGTTCGAGCCGTTCTTCACCACCAAGCCGTCCGGGCGGGGGCTGGGCCTCGGGCTCGCGATCTCCTCATCGATCGTGCAGGCAATGAACGGGCGGCTGGAGGCGGGAAACCGGGAAGAGGGCGGGGCGGAATTCGTGCTGCGGCTGCCGCTCCCGGTGCCGCCTGAGGCAAATTCAAATGGAGGTGCGAGTGCCGGAACGTGAAGGCGGCGACCAGGCATTGCTGGTCGAAGACGAACAGGCGGTCCGCCTGGCGACAACGCAGACGCTGGAGCTTGGCGGCTTTGCGGTGCACGCCTGCGGCAGCGCCGAGGAGGCGAAGCCGAGGCTGTCGCCGGATTTTCCGGGCGTGCTGGTGAGCGACGTGCGGCTTCCGGGCCGCTCGGGCCTGGACCTGCTGCAGGATGCCCTGGCCTGCGATCCGGAGATTCCGGTGATCCTGCTGACCGGCCATGGCGACGTCGGCATGGCCGTGCAGGCGATGCGGGCGGGTGCCTACGATTTCATCGAGAAGCCGTTCGCGGCGGAGGCGCTGTTGGAAGCGGTGAAGCGCGCCCAGGAGAAGCGCCGACTGGTGCTGGAAAACCGGCGCCTGAAAGCTGCCTGGAGCAACGACCCCCACATGCCCGCGCTGATCGGTCATTCCCCGGCCATCGAACGGGTGCGCGCGATGATACAGGCGGTCGGTCCCACCGCTGCGGACGTGCTGATCAACGGCCAGACCGGCACCGGCAAGGAAGTCGTCGCGCGCCAACTGCATGCCGCCAGCGGGCGCAAGGGTGCATTTGTCGCGATCAACTGCGGGGCGTTGCCGGAATCGGTGTTCGAAAGCGAGATCTTCGGCCATGAGGCCGGGGCCTTCACCAGCGCCCAGAAACGACGCATCGGAAAGCTGGAACATGCGGACGGCGGCACGGTATTTCTCGACGAAATCGAGTCGATGCCTCTCGCGCTGCAGGTGAAGTTGCTGCGGGTGCTGCAGGAACGCCGCCTCGAACGCCTGGGCAGCAACCAGCCCATCGCCATCGACTGCCGCGTGATTGCCGCCAGCAAGGCCGACCTGCTGGCCCTGAGTGCGCAAGGCAGCTTTCGCGAGGATCTGTATTACCGCATCGGCGTGGTCAGCATCGACCTGCCCAGACTGGCCGAGCGGCGCGAGGATATCCCGCTGCTGCTGAGCCATTTCGTGCAGGCCGCCGCCACGCGCTACCAGCGTCCGCCGGCGCACTGGAGCGCCGCGCAGATGGCCGGCTGGCAGGCCCGCGACTGGCCGGGCAACGTGCGTGAACTGCGCAACTTCGCCGACCGCCTGGTGCTGGGTGTCGAACACGCCGGCCTGGCGCCCGGCGTCGCGCAGGATGATTCCCTGCCGCAGCGGGTCGACGCCTATGAGCGGATGCTGATCGCCGAGGCGCTCGCGGCGAACCAGGGCAATGTGGCGGCGAGCGCGGACGCGCTCGGCGTCCCGAAAAAGACCCTGTACGACAAGTTGAAGAAATACCAGCTGGCGACGGGAAGGGCGCAGGAATGAGGCAGGCAAGGGCACCAGGCGCGGCACTGTTTGCGCCCGGACATGGTGTAAACTCGAACTCCGGTGACCACCCGCATCCATGATGCATACATTTCTTTTCATACTGGCGGCGCTGCTCTACGCCGCCTCCGCCCTGCTGCCGACCGAACGGCGCGCCCTGATTTCAGCCGCGACCGCGGCAGGCTGGGTGCTGCACGGTGCCGCGCTCTGGGCGGACATGGTGGTCCCTGGTTCCTTGCGCATCGGCTTCGCGATGGTGCTATCGGCAACGCTCTGGATTTCGGTCGCCGCGTACTGGCTGGAAAACCGCAATCTTTCCCTGGACGGCCTGCGCGTGCTGGTGCTTCCCTGCGCGGCGGCGGCGGTGATCCTGCCGGCCTTGTTTCCCGGCTCCCTGGTTCCGCTGGAAGGCAAGTCGTCGCTGTTTCCCTGGCATGTCGCCATTGCGATCCTCGCATACAGCACGCTGACCATCGCCGCATTCCACGCGGTGCTGATGGTGCTGCAGGAGTCCCGGTTGCATGCGCCGGCCGACGCATCGCAGGGCGGCTGGCTGGCGAAGGCGATCGACCGGCTGCCGGCCTTGCTGACAATGGAAAAGCTGCTGTTCCGCCTGATCGCGTTCGGCTTCGGCCTGCTGACCCTGACCGTGGTTTCCGGCATCGGGTTCTCCGAGCAGTTATTCGGCACGCCGTTCAAGTGGGATCACAAGAATGCGTTCACCATGCTGTCCTGGCTCCTGTTCGGCGCCCTGCTCGCCGGTCGGGCATGGCGCGGCTGGCGCGGGAAGACCGCGCTGCGTTTCACGCTCACCGGCTTCGCCACGCTGTTGCTGGCCTACGTCGGCAGCCGTTTCGTGCTGGAAGTGGTGCTGCACCGGAGCGTGGCATGAGGATCCTGCTGCTGGTCCTGTTCGTGGTCGTCGTTCTGTACCTGCTCGGCCGGCTGCGGGCGCGCGGCGGCGCGCAGCAATCGCAACGTTCGCAGCAATCGCCGTCGCGCGATTCCCAGCCTTCGCGGCAGCAGGCGGCCGACGTTGAAGCGATGCGGCAGTGCGCGCATTGCGGCGCGCACTTTCCTGAGTCCGACGCGGTGTTCGCCCCTTCCGGGGCAGTGTTCTGTTCCGAACAGCATCGGCTGCAGCATGCCGGCGCCTGACGCCGCCCGCGTCACCGGCATTTGCGGACACCGATGAAGCATCCCGCCGTAGCTTCCGTCCCCGATACCCGTGACACTTTCTGGCGGACGCTGCAGACCTTCTGTGCTACCCGGGTGGTCATTGCGGTAGTGCTGCTTGTCTACGTCGCCTTCAACCAGATCAAGGGCGACCGGCCCGTCGCAGGACCGCTCGACTGGCATACCTGCGTCGCTTACCTGCTGCTCGCGGCAGGCTTCGCAGCGATGGTGGCGACCTACCGCCGACGCTTCATGTGGCAGCTGCTGGCGCAGATCGTGGTCGACCTGGCGGCAATCTCCCTGCTATATGTCATGGCCGGAGGCGCCCGCAGCGGCCTGGCCATCCTCTACCTGTTTCCGCTCGCCGGCGCGGCCATCCTGGCGCCGCTGGTCCTGGCGCTGTTCTTCGTCTCGGTGGTGACCCTGCTGCTGCTGGCGGAAAGCGGGTACCAGCTGCTGCAGGCGGCGGACGAGGTTCTGGCATCGCAGGCCGGCCTGTATGGCGCCGCGTTCTTCGCCGCGATTTTCCTGGTCAACCGGCTCGCCGCGCGCCTGATCAAGGAAGAGGACCTGGCCGCGCAGCGCGGGCAGGACTTGCGGCTGCAGGAAGCGGTCAACCGCATCGTGATTGCCGACATGACCGACGGCATACTCGTGGTCGGCGCGCAGGGCGAGGTGTACGCCGGCAACCCGGCCGCCGAACGCATGCTGGGGCTGCCGCTGGCGCTCGGCCATTCGCTGCAATCGCTGCACAATGCGACGGCGCTGGCGCCGATCGCGGAGGCCTTCGGCGCCTGGCGCGACGGCCGGCACGACGCGGCGGGCGATGACAAGGCCGCGTATGTGATGATCAAGCCGGAAGACGCCCTTGCTCCGATGACGGGCAGCGATGCGGTCCGCAGCTACGTGCTGCACCTGAAGCTGCGCTTTGCCGGCGTGCAGACCCCCGGATTGCCCGACCGCCGCACTGTCATCTTCCTGCAGGACGTGAGCGAGATCGAAAACCGGGCGCAGCAGCTCAAGCTGGCGTCGATGGGACGCCTGACGGCCAGCATCGCCCATGAAGTGCGCAACCCGTTGTCGGCCATCTCGCACGCGGCGTCGCTGCTGGCGGAAGACATGGCGCAGGGGCCGCAGGCGCGGCTGCTGCGGATCATCAGTGACAACGCGGTGCGCTTGAACCGCATGATCGAGGACATCCTGCGGTTGTCGCGTAAGGCGCAGCCGCACGGGGACCCGGTGCTGCTCGGCCCCTGGCTCGCGGACCTGCTCGCCGAGTTCCGGGAAGTGCACAAGATCGAGCACGACAAGATCCACCTGGGCGATATGTTCCAGTATCAGGTGCGCTTCGACCCGATGCACCTGCGCGAGGTCCTCGTAAACCTGCTGACCAATGCGCTGCGGTATGCCAGTGCCCGTCCCGGCAGCATCCGGGTGCATGCGGTGGCGCCGAAGCCCGGCCGCCTCGAGCTGCATGTCCAGGACGACGGTCCGCCGATTTCCCCGGAAGTCAGGGCGCACCTGTTCGAACCCTTCTACACCACGTCCAGCCGCGGCACCGGGCTCGGGCTCTACCTTGCGCGCGAACTGTGCTTGAATAACGGGGCGATGCTCGACTATGAATACCGCACCGACGTCCTCGGCGACGGACAGCCGGGCGGACGATTCGTGATCACCTTCGGCGCCATCGGCGGCGCCGTCTGATGCAAACTGAAATGCCAACATGACTGCTCCCCGTATCCTGGTTGTCGACGACGAAGCCGACTTGCGCGAGTTGCTGGAAATTACGCTCGTGCGGATGGGCCTCGACGTCGACACGGCCGAAAACCTGGCGGCGGCGCGCGATTGCCTCGCCCGGCATGAATATGCGCTGGCGCTGACCGACATGCGATTGCCGGACGGCTCCGGCATCGAACTGGTCCGCGAGGTGACGAGTGGCCAGCGAAGCACGCCGATCGCGGTGATCACCGCTTTCGGCAGCACCGACAATGCGGTCGCGGCGCTGAAGGCCGGCGCCTTCGACTACCTGTCCAAGCCGGTCGGCCTGGATCAGTTGCGCCTGCTGGTGCAGTCGGCACTGCGGGTGTCCGGCAAGGTCGAGGCGGGCGAGACGGGGGCGCGACCCCCGGCCTCCCGCCTGGTCGGCGAGTCGCCCCTGATGCACGAGCTGCGCGCGCAGATTGCCCGCCTGGCGCGCAGCATGGCGCCAGTGGCGATCACCGGCGAGTCCGGCAGCGGCAAGGAACTCGCGGCACGCGACATCCATGCCCACAGCGCGCGGGCCGACAAGCCTTTTGTCGCGGTCAACTGCGGGGCCATTCCGGAGGCCCTGGTGGAAGCCGAGTTCTTTGGCTACCGGAAGGGGGCGTTCACCGGTGCGGCCGATGACCGCGACGGCTTCTTCCAGGCGGCCAACGGCGGCACGCTGATGCTTGACGAGGTCGCCGACCTGCCGTTGGCGATGCAAGTCAAGCTGCTGCGCGCCATACAGGAGCGCCGGGTGCGGAAGGTCGGGGCCACCACGGAGGATCCGGTGGACGTGCGGCTGGTCAGCGCCACCCATCAGAACCTCGCGGAGTGCGTCGAGAAGGGCCGGTTCCGCCAGGATCTCTTCTACCGGCTGAACGTGATCGAGTTGCGCCTGCCGCCGCTGCGGGAGCGGCTGGAGGATGTCGGCCTGCTTGCCGACACCATCCTCGCGCGGCTGTCGTCCCCCGGACCGCGGGCGACGCTCTCTCCCGCCGCGCTGCAGGCTTTGCGCGGCTACGCTTTCCCGGGCAACGTGCGCGAGCTCGAGAATATCCTCGAACGGGCGCTGGCCTTCGCCAATGACGGCGTCATCGAACCGGCCGACCTTGCGCTGCGCGCGGCGCCGCCGCCACCCGCTGTTGCGGGCGTGGCGCCTGCTGCGGTCCCGCCGGAGGCAGCGCCTGTCGCCGCAACGACGCCCGCCGCACCGGCATCGGCACCGGCATCGGCATCGGCATCGACTGCCGCCGCGGCAAGCGCGGCGGCAGGACCATCGTCCGACCTGCCATCGTCGCTGCCGGAGCACCTGGACATGGTCGAACGGGAAATCATCCTGCGCGCGCTGGCGCGCACCAACTTCAACCGCACGCAGGCCGCCGAACTGCTGGGCATCAGCTTCCGCCAGCTGCGCTACCGGATGCAGCGGCTTGCCATCCACGAACCCGAATGAGCACGCACTTCCATATCGACGAAACCGGCTGGGCGGCCGACGTCACCCGCCTGGCCTCACCCAACTTCGATGCGCGCAGCCCCGGGACCGAGATCGACCTGCTGGTGATCCACAACATCAGCCTGCCTCCCGGCCAGTTCGGCGGGCCGTTCATTGCGGACCTGTTCGGCAATTGCCTCGATTGCGACCTGCATCCCTATTTCGACCAGCTGCGCGCGCTGCGCGTCTCCGCGCACTTTCTGATACGGCGCGACGGCGAGGTGATGCAGTTCGTGTCGGCGGACCAGCGCGCGTGGCATGCCGGCGCTTCTTCCTTCCGCGGACGAGAACGCTGCAATGACTTCTCGATCGGCATCGAGCTCGAGGGAACCGACGTCGACCCGTTCGAGGACGCGCAGTATGCCGCCCTTGCATCGCTGACAACGGCACTGCGCGCGCGGTATCCCCTGACTGCGGTCACAGGTCACGAGCACATCGCTCCCGGTCGCAAGACCGATCCCGGTCCCTGCTTCGATTGGGTGCGCTATCGCAAGTCCTTGATTCAAAAAGAGCAGCGCCTCCCGCTCGATTTTCCCGCCTGACTTCGACGAAAAGTCAACCCGTGAAGGGGGCGGAATGCTTGCGGAATCCACAAAAAAAGATATTGCGCACTCGCCCACCCGGCACTAGAATTAGTCTCAGTCGCGATCGATACCACTAGATATAGTGGTGCAGCGATTCCCCGAAACGGGCTGTTCAGTTGTTCCTCGACCGAGGTGTAGTGGGTGGGCGATGAACAGCTCTCCCTTCAAACGTGCGCATCGGCGCAGGCACCGGCAGGCGTCCGGCGCGAACCGCCGGCATGGATTTGCATGAACGTCTGAACGCCGCAGGTACCGGGCGTTCTAATTAATAACCAAGCAGCCGACCCGCTGTCGAGATTCATCAGGAGGCGAGATGCACTCAACGCAAGAACTTTCCATCACCAACACTGCAGGCCTGGTCCCTGCGCAGACCGCCGCCTCTGCCGGCAGCACCGCGAACCTGAAGGTCAGCCTCGGCGACTACAAGATCATCCGCCGCAACGGCGCAGTCGTCGGCTTCGAGCCGTCCAAGATTTCTATCGCGATGACGAAGGCCTTCCTCGCCGTAAACGGCGGTCAGGGCGCGGCGTCCGCCCGCGTGCGCGAGCTGGTCGAGCAGCTGACCGCCGACGTGGTGTCCGCGCTGGTGCGCCGCCAGCCGGCCGGCGGCACCTTCCACATCGAGGACGTGCAGGATCAGGTGGAGCTTGCGCTGATGCGCTCGGGCGAACATGACGTCGCCCGTTCCTACGTGCTGTATCGCGCCAAGCGGATGGAAGAGCGTGCGCAGCAGCAAGCCGCAAAGCCTGGCGATGCACCGCAGCTGCATGTGACCGAAGACGGCCGCAGCCGGCCGCTCGACGTGGCGGAAGTGCGGGCGCTGATCACCGCCGCCTGCGTCGGCCTCGAGAAGCATGTGGACGCGGAAGCGATCCTGGCCGAGACGGTGAAGAACCTGTACGACGGCGTCCCCGTCGAGGAGCTGCACAAGTCCGTGATCCTGGCCGCCCGCGCGCTGATGGAAAAGGACCCGGCCTACAGCAAGGTCACCGCCCGCCTGCTGATGCATACCGTGCGCAAGGAAGTCTTCGGCCAGGAAGTCGCCCAGGCCGACGCCGCCGCACACTATATAGATTACTTCCCGAAGTTCATCAAGAAGGGCATCGCCGCCGACCTGCTCGATTCCAAGCTGGCCCAGTACGACCTGCAGACGCTGGCGGAAGCGCTGCAACCGGAACGCGACCTGCAGTTCGGCTACCTCGGCCTGCAGACCCTGTATGACCGCTACTTCCTGCACATCGACGGCACCCGCATCGAAATGCCGCAGGCGTTCTACATGCGGGTGGCGATGGGCCTGGCCCTGAACGAGGTCGACCGCGAGGCGCGCGCGATCGAGTTCTACAACCTGCTGTCCTCGTTCGACTTCATGAGCTCGACGCCGACGCTGTTCAACTCCGGTACCCAGCGCTCGCAGCTGTCGTCCTGCTACCTGACGACCGTTTCGGACGACCTCGACGGCATCTACGAGGCAATCAAGGAGAACGCACTGCTGGCCAAGTTCGCCGGCGGCCTGGGTAACGACTGGACCCCGGTGCGCGCGCTCGGCGCCCATATCAAGGGCACCAACGGCAAGTCGCAGGGCGTCGTGCCCTTCCTGAAGGTCGTCAACGACACCGCCGTCGCGGTCAACCAGGGCGGCAAGCGCAAGGGCGCGGTCTGTGCCTACCTGGAAACCTGGCACATGGACATCGAGGAATTCCTCGACCTGCGCAAGAACACCGGCGACGATCGCCGCCGCACCCACGACATGAACACCGCGAACTGGATTCCCGACCTGTTCATGAAGCGCGTGATGGAGAAGGGCGAGTGGACCCTGTTCTCGCCGTCCGATGTTCCCGACCTGCACGACAAGTTCGGCCGCGCCTTCGAGGAGGCCTATACCGGCTATGAAGCCAAGGCTGCCCGCGGCGAGCTGAAGCTGTTCAAGAAGGTGCAGGCGAACGACCTGTGGCGCAAGATGCTGTCGATGCTGTTCGAGACCGGCCATCCGTGGATCACCTTCAAGGATCCCTGCAACATCCGTTCGCCCCAGCAGCACGTCGGCGTCGTCCACAGCTCCAACCTGTGCACCGAGATCACGCTCAACACCAACGACTCCGAAATCGCGGTCTGCAACCTCGGTTCGGTCAACCTGCCGGCACACATGAAGGACGGCAAGCTCGACCACGCCAAGCTGCAGAAGACCATCCGCACCGCGATGCGCATGCTGGATAACGTGATCGACATCAATTACTATGCGGTGAAGAAGGCGCGCGACTCCAACCTCCGCCATCGTCCGGTCGGCATGGGCATCATGGGCTTCCAGGACTGCCTGCACATGATGCGGGTGCCGTATGCCTCGAACGATGCGGTCGAGTTCGCCGACCGTTCGATGGAAGCCGTCTGCTACTACGCCTACTGGGCCTCGACCGAGCTGGCCGAGGAGCGCGGACGCTACAGCTCCTACCGCGGCTCGCTGTGGGACCGCGGGATCCTGCCGCAGGACTCGCTCCGGCTGCTGGCCGAGGAACGCGGCGGCTATCTCGAGGTCGACACCTCGGAGAGCATGGACTGGTCCGCGCTGCGCGCCCGCATCAAGGAGCACGGCATGCGCAACTCGAACTGCGTGGCGATCGCCCCCACGGCGACGATCTCGAACATCATCGACGTCTCCGCCTGCATCGAGCCGACCTACCAGAACCTCTATGTGAAGTCGAACCTGTCGGGCGAGTTTACGGAGATCAACGAGCACCTGGTGCGCGATCTGAAGGCACGCGGCCTGTGGGACGAGGTGATGGTCGCCGACCTGAAGTACTTCGACGGCAGCCTGGCCAAGATCGACCGCATCCCGCAAGACCTGCGCGATATCTATGCCACGGCATTCGAGGTCGACCCGAAGTGGCTGGTGGAAGCCGCCTCGCGCCGCCAGAAGTGGATCGACCAGGCGCAGTCGCTGAACATCTACATGGCGGGCGCGTCCGGCAAGAAGCTCGACGAGACCTACAAGCTGGCCTGGCTGCGCGGCCTGAAGACCACGTACTACCTGCGCACCATCGGCGCGACGCACGCCGAGAAGTCGACCACGAAGGCCGGCGCGCTGAATGCGGTTTCCGCCAACGCCGGCCCGATCGGCGCCGCCGCGGCCCCGGCTGCACCGGTCCCGGCCGAAGACATCGCCGGCCCGGCCTGCATGCTGCGCCCCGGCGACCCGGGCTTCGAAGAGTGCGAAGCCTGCCAGTAAGATGAAACGATGGGCCGGCGCCGCGCGAGCGGCGCCGGCATGCACCACAAGCCATCAGATAACGATACCTGCAAGGAAGAATGAATATGCTTAGTTGGGATGACGAAGTATCTCCTGCCGCCCGGCCGGCCCATGCGCCGCAGCCCGGCATGTCGCCGGCTGCCGCGTCCCGCCCGCTGTCCCCGGATGCCCAGATGAACGCGCAGCTCACCAATGCGGCGCTCAACCCCGCGCTGGTCGCGAAGCCGGTCGCCGGCGAAGAGTCGCGCCGCGTGAATGCCGCCGACAAGCGCATCATCAACGGCCAGACCGACGTCAACCAGCTCGTCCCGTTCAAGTACAAGTGGGCGTGGGACAAGTACCTCGCCGGCTGCGCCAACCACTGGATGCCGCAGGAAATCAACATGCAGCGCGACATCGAGCTGTGGAAGAACCCGAACGGCCTGACCGAGGACGAGCGCCGCATCATCAAGCGCAACCTCGGCTTCTTCGTGACCGCCGATTCGCTCGCGGCAAACAACATCGTGCTCGGCACCTACCGCCATATCACTGCTCCCGAATGCCGCCAGTACCTGCTGCGCCAGGCCTTCGAAGAGGCGATCCACACCCACGCGTACCAGTACATCGTCGAGTCGCTCGGCCTCGACGAGGGCGAGATCTTCAATGCCTATCACGAGGTCACCTCGATCCGCGACAAGGATGAATTCCTGATCCCGTTCATCGACGTGCTGACCAATCCCGAGTTCAAGACCGGAACGGTCGAAGCCGACCAGACGCTGCTGCGTTCGCTGATCGTGTTCGCCTGCCTGATGGAGGGCCTGTTCTTCTATGTGGGCTTCACGCAGATCCTTGCGCTGGGCCGGCAGAACAAGATGATGGGCGCCGCTGAGCAGTATCAATACATCCTGCGGGACGAGTCGATGCACTGCAATTTCGGGATCGACCTCATCAATACAATCAAGCTCGAAAACCCGCACCTGTGGACCGCGGAATTCCGCGACGAGATTAAATCGTTGTTTTTGCGCGCGGTGGAGTTGGAATATCGCTACGCAGAGGATACAATGCCGCGTGGAGTGCTCGGACTGAATGCACCAATGTTCAAAGGGTACTTGCGATTCATCGCGAATCGCCGCGCACAGCAGATCGGTCTCGATCCGATGTTCCCGCAGGAGGAGAATCCCTTCCCCTGGATGAGCGAGATGATCGATCTGAAGAAGGAGCGCAACTTCTTCGAGACACGTGTGATCGAATACCAGACCGGCGGCGCGCTGAGCTGGGAATAAGAAGCAAAGGCAGTGTGTCTGGCGTGCGTACAGAAGCAAAGCGCATCGTAAGTGGAGACAGCAGTCGACCCGTACCCGGGAAAGCAAACCGAAGCGGGTCGACATGTAAACCCGAAGGGCTTACACCAATTGATGGACAGTAGACGAACGTATCGGTCATCTCTGTATTCGCCGCTGACCCCGACCATGTCGGGAAAGGCGGCTTTTGCTCTGAAAAACCAGGTGGTTTTTTACAATCTGTATTCCGACGCCGGCATTGTGGCCGGCGTTTTTTTTGGCTACGGCAACCGCAGCGCCTGTTGAGCGCGCGGTGAAGTCCTCCGTCCCCGCTGGCGCGCAGCGGCGACCCGAAGAAGAGAGGCGTAGCTGAATGAGGCTGAAGTGCTGCATGTATGAGGTGATGCAGCAGTTCAGCTGGTGCCGAATTCATTAGCGCAAGCAGACGCTTGCTTGTGCCGATGAATAATCCGTATGCCTCATCGCGATGCGGCATGCGGGTTTCCAACCTCGTAGTTTGAACTTTCTCATCACGTGAAGGAGAAACAAATGGCAACAGCAAAGAAAGCAGCTGCTAAGAAGCCTGCGGCGAAGAAGGCAGCGGCCAAGAAGCCGGCAGCGAAGAAAGCAGCAGCAGCCAAGAAGCCGGTAGCGAAGAAGGCAGCAGCAGCCAAGAAGCCGGTAGCGAAGAAGGCGGCAGCAGCCAAGAAGCCCGCAGCGAAGAAGGTCGCGGCGAAGAAGCCGGTAGCAAAGAAAGCAGCAGCAAAGAAGGTCGCCGCCAAGAAGCCGGTAGCCAAGAAAGCTGCAGCGAAGAAGGTCGTCGCCAAGAAGCCCGTAGCCAAGAAAGCTGCAGCAGCCAAGAAGCCGGCTGCGAAGAAGGCCGCTGCGAAGAAGCCGGTAGCCAAGAAGGCTGCAGCAGCCAAGAAGCCGGCTGCGAAGAAAGCCGCTGCGCCGAAGAAGGCCGCTGCGCCCAAGAAGGCAGCTGCACCGAAGAAGGCAGCAAAGCCGGCAGCAAAGCCGGCAGCTGCACCCGCGGTGAAGACCGTGCTGAACCCGGCAGCGGCCTGGCCGTTCCCGACCGGCACCCGTCCGTAATCGTCGAGCTTGCTCGCACGCCTGATTAAGTTCAGGCAAAATGCCCGTTGCGTGGCGCCACGCTGCACAACGGGCATTTTCTTTGGGAGATCGGAAACGTGCTGAACAGCATACTTACGTTGATCGTCGACAGCATCGCCGCCATCCTCGGCGGTGTGCTGCTGTTGCGCTTCTGGATGCAAGTCGTGCGCGTGCGGCCGCCGTCCGCACTCGGCCAGTTCATCTTCCAGCTGACGGACTGGCTGGTTCGTCCGCTGCGCCGCGTCCTGCCTGGCGCGGGCGGCTACGACTGGGCAAGCCTGATTGCCGCTCTGCTGGTGATCCTTCTCGCCGTGGCGATAAATCTCGCGATCTTCTCGCGCTTCAGCGCCGAACTGCTGGTCCTGCTGACCCTGATCCGGTTCTTCGAATGGGTGTTCTATGGCTTCATGGGCCTGCTCATCATCGAGGCGATCTTCAGTTGGGTGAATCCGCACGCTCCCCTGGCGCCCTTCATCCGCGCACTGAATGATCCGTTGCTGCGCCCGTTGCGCCGCGTCGTGCCGCTGATCGGCGGCATCGACCTGTCGCCGCTCGTTGCCCTGATTCTGCTGCGCATTGCGCTGATGCTGGTCACCTCGCTGCTGCTTTCCCTTGCATGAATCCCACCTGGTGCAGCGCCACCGCCGGTGGCCTGCGCATCAGCGTCCAGCTCGCGCCGAACGCAAAAACGAACGAAGTAGGCGGCATCCACGACGGCGCACTC
The DNA here is from genome assembly GCF_036563305.1 of Noviherbaspirillum sp. GTDB lineage: Bacteria > Pseudomonadota > Gammaproteobacteria > Burkholderiales > Burkholderiaceae_D > Noviherbaspirillum. The sequence goes on from NZ_DATCMQ010000011.1 coordinate 263,889, forward strand.
AGGATTCGCCTGCAGGCGGCGCCGATCGACGGCAAGGCGAATGAGGCTTTGCTGCGCTTCCTGGCCGAACGGCTGGGGGTCCCGAGAAGCAGGGTCGTGCTGGTGCACGGACAGACCAGCAGGCGAAAGGTGGTGGATGTGCAGGCAGTGATGCCGGTCGAACAGGCAGAGGCCTGCCTGCTCAGCGCGTCACGCGGGTGATGCCGTTCGTGGTGGTGACACGCACCGGGTCGCCGATGCGGAAGCGGTCGCCGGGGTCGACCTGGTAGGTCTGCACCTCGCCGCTGTCCAGCCTCACGGTCAGTTCCGTACGTTGAGAAGACTTCGAGGATTCTTCCACATGCTGGCCGGCCATGCTGCCGCCGACCGCGCCGCCGATGCTTGCCACGGTGCTGCCGTGACCGCTGCCGATCGCGCTGCCTGCAACGCCGCCGAGGATGGCACCGACGAAGGAGCCGATGCCCGTTCCCCGTCCTCCCCGGATCGTCACGTCACGCATTCCCGTCACCTGGCCGTTGCGCACCACCGTCGACCCCTGGGTAGATGACGTGACCGGGTCGGAAGCGCATGCAGCCGCCAGCACGATAACTGCGCAGCCGATGACGCCTGAAATTGTCCTGTTCATCCACGGTCCTCCCGATTCGGTCCCGCCGCGCTTGTCCGTCCTCCGGTTCAGAAGCGATAGCCGAACGCGGAGTGGAAGCGTTCTTCGATTTCCGGCCGCGTCGGGCAATGATTCTGGCCGCCCTGGTGGCCGATCTTGATTGCGCCCATCAGGCTCGCAAGGCGGCCGGTCGTGAACCAGTCCATGTCCTTGCCCAGCCCGTACAGCAATCCGGCGCGGAAGGCATCGCCACACCCGGTCGGATCGATCGCCTGCTCGACCGGCACGCAGGGGATGTCGAGGCGCTTGCCGTCAGTGTAGATTTCCGCCCCTTGTTCGCCCCTGGTGACGATCAGGGCCGAGGTACGCTGTGCGATCTGGTCGAGGGTGAGTCCGGTGCGTTCCATCAACAGTTCGGCCTCGTAATCATTGACCGCCACCCAGGTGGCCAGTTCAATGAAGTGCTGCAGCTCTGCCCCATTGAACATCGGCAAACCCTGGCCGGGATCGAAAATGAACGGCACGCCGAGCGACGCGCAGTCCGCCGCATGCTGCAGCATCCCGTCGCGTCCGTCCGGCGCGACGATCGCCAGCTTTACCGGCCCAGCGTCGGCGATCCTGTTCTCATGCGAGCAGGACATCGCGCCGGGATGGAAGGCGGTGATCTGGTTGCCGCCGGCATCCGTCGTGATGAATGCCTGCGCAGTGTAGGAAGAAGCGATGCTGCGCACGCAGCGGCGTGAGATCTGCAGCTGGTCGAGCCGGTCGAGATAGGGCTGCGCATCCTGTCCGACCGTCGCCATGATCAGCGGGTCGCCTTCCAGCAGCCGCAGGTTATATCCGATGTTGCCGGCACACCCGCCAAACTCGCGCCGAATCTCCGGCACGAGGAAGGCGACGTTGATCTTGTGCAGCTGGTCGGCGAGCAGCGCCTCGGAAAAGCGTCCCTGGAACAGCATGATGGTGTCGAACGCCAGCGAACCGCAGATTAAGGATGTCATGATGCCTGCCTGTAGATAGATGTAAGAGCCTGGCGCGGAACCGCTCAGGGATAGAAAACGTAGACGCGGTAGCCCGAGGCCTGCACCTGCGCCAGCTCGAAGTACAGCTTGACCGGCTGCTCGCTGCGTGCCGCGAAACCGCCGGCGGCATCCTGGGCGGCGGGAAGATAGTCGCGCGGAACGAACACCCGCCGCAGGAGCGGCTTTTCGTGTGCGTCGTTGAGCGTCAGCTCGATGTACGGCCAGGCCTCGACCGTGCTGCCCTGGTTGCGCAGCAGGACCGTGAGCGCGAAGCGGTTGCTGTCGCTGGACTCGGCCTGCAGCTCGCTGGACTCGATGGAGACGCTGTCGATCTGTGCCGGCAGGCCGACCTGGCAGCCCAGCAGGCCGCAGGCAGCGGAAAGCGCCGGGCGCGCAGCGGGGAAACGGGCGGCGATCTGGTCGCGGAAGGCGATGGAGGCCTGCAGCAAAAACGCCAGCAGCAGGAAAGCGCTGCCGGCGCCGAACACGCTACGGGCCGCCTGTCCGAGGCGCTGCCGCCTGCGCGCCTGGCGCACGAAGGCCGGCTCTTCATAATCGGCGGCATCGGCCTGGTCGAGCGGATCGGCGTCGGGGGCCTGTTCCGCTTCGTCGGCATTCCGCCATGGCTTGTTCTGCAGGTCGTTGATCGCCTGCTCGACCGGATCTTCCTGCTCTACCGCGGGCGCAGGCGCTGTCCCGGCCTCGGCGGCGGGCTCGGGATTCCCACCGGGCTGTGTATCGGTGGATGCCTGGCGGGGCACATGCGCGAAATCCAGCAGCGTCATCCGCAGCATCGGGTTTTCCGGCTTTTGCTCTTCCGCTTCCGGCGGTTGCTCGGCAGCGTTTGCCTGCGGCGCGCCCGACGGCCCGCCCTGCAGCAGCGCCGCGATGTCGGTTTCGGTATTGGGGGCCGCGCCGGTCGCGGGCGCAGCGGAGGAGGGGGATGGGGCCGGCGGGGTGGCGTTGGGCTGTCCGTCCTCATCCAGGCGGAGCAGGTTCTCGATGCCGTTGAAGATCTGCTTGCACGAGCCACAGCGCACCAGCCCGGCGCGCAGCTTCAACTGGTCATGCGCGACCCGGAATATCGTCTGGCAATGGGGACATTGGGTCGCGAGCGCCATGTCTCAGCGTGCGGCGGCGGCCTGGCCTGCCAGCGCCACCCAGCCCTCGTGTTCGGCCCAGACGGTGAGCACGATGAACGGCGCATACGCCGCAATGACCTCGTCCGCCTGGCGTGCCAGCACGCCCGACAGCACCAGATGCCCGGAAGACGCAACACGCGACGACAGCATCGGCGCCATCAGCTTGAGCGGGTTGGACAGGATGTTGGCGACGACCAGGTCGAAGCGCCTGGCCTGCGCGCTGCCGGCAAAGTCCTCCGGCAGGAAGTAGTCGATGCGGCAGTGGTTGCGTTCGGCGTTGTAGCGGGCGGACTCGATTGCCTGCGGATCGATGTCGACGCCGCAGACTTCAGCCGCGCCGAGTTTTTCCGCGACCATTGCCAGGATCCCGGATCCGCAGCCATAGTCGAGCACGCTGCCACGCGGCGGATGCTGCTCCAGCCACTCCATGCACAGGCGGGTGGTGGGGTGGCTGCCGGTGCCGAATGCGAGACCGGGGTCGAGCTCCAGCACCAGCCCGTTCGGGTCCGGCGCTTCATGCCAGCTCGGTACCACCCAGATGTTGCGGCCGATGTGAATGGGTTCGAACTGCGACTGCGTCACCCGCACCCAGTCCTGTTCCGCCACCGGGCGCAATGTGAAGTCGGGCGCCGGAACGACGCCGCATGCTTCGGCTGCGAGCCGGACAATGTCGCCATGGTCGGCATCCTCGTCGGCCAGCGCCACCACCCGGCTTCGGTCCCACGCCGCTTCGGATGGCTCCATGCCGGGCTCCCCGAACAGCGGGCGCTCGGCATCCGTTCCTTCGTCTGCGTCTTCGACCGACACCGACAGTGCGCCAGCCTCCATCAGTGCATCGGACAATGCCTCGGCCTGCCCGCGTGCGACTTCGATGACGATTTCGGTCCAGCTCATGGCGTCCTTGTGCTTACTGCTTGCCGTTGGCATTGCCCTTCGGCAGGTCCGGCTTGTTCGCCAGCTTCTGCTCCAGGTAGTGGATGTTGGTGCCGCCCTCGATGAAGCGCGCATCCACCATCAGCTCGCGATGCAGCGGGATGTTGGTGAGGATGCCCTCGACCACCATTTCCGACAGCGCGATCTGCATGCGCTTGATGGCCTGATCGCGGGTCGCGCCATAGGCGATGACCTTGCCCACCATGGAATCGTAGGTGGGCGGCACGAAATAGCCGGTGTACGCATGCGAGTCGACGCGGATACCCGGGCCGCCGGGCGGATGCCAGGCGGTGATGCGGCCGGGCGACGGCGTGAACTTGAACGGGTCCTCGGCATTGATGCGGCATTCGATCGCATGGCCGGAAAGCTCGATGTCGCGCTGGCGGAAGCGCAGCTTCTCGCCTGCCGCAACGCGGATCTGCTCCTGCACCAGGTCGACGCCGGTGATCATCTCGGTGACAGGATGCTCAACCTGGATCCGGGTGTTCATTTCGATGAAATAGAACTCGCCGTTCTCGTAGAGGAATTCAAAGGTGCCTGCACCCCGGTAGCCGATCTTGCGGCAGGCCTCGGCGCAACGATCGCCGATGCGTTCGATCAGCTTGCGCGGAATGCCCGGCGCCGGTGCCTCTTCGATCACTTTCTGGTGCCGGCGTTGCATCGAGCAGTCGCGCTCGCCGAGCCAGATGGCGTTCTTGAACTCGTCGGCCAGGACCTGGATTTCCACGTGCCGCGGGTTCTCCAGGTACTTCTCCATGTAGACTTCCGGGTTGCCGAAAGCGGCGCCGGCCTCGGTCTTGGTCATCGTGACCGCGTTCAGCAGCGCGGCCTCGGTATGCACCACGCGCATTCCGCGTCCGCCACCACCACCGGCTGCCTTGATGATCACCGGGTAGCCGATCTTGCGCGCGATGCGGATGATTTCCTTCGGGTCTTCCGGGAGCGCACCCTCGGATCCGGGGACGCAGGGGACGCCGGCCTTGATCATCGCATGCTTGGCCGACACCTTGTCTCCCATCATGCGGATCGAATCCGGACGCGGACCGATGAAGACGAAACCGCTTTTCTCGACCCGCTCGGCAAAGTCGGCATTCTCCGACAGGAAGCCGTAGCCGGGATGGATCGCCTCGGCGTCGGTGACTTCCGCGGCGCTGATGATCGCCGGCATATTGAGGTAGCTCTGCGACGATGGCGCCGGGCCGATGCAGACCGATTCGTCGGCCAGCTTGACGTACTTGGCTTCGCGGTCCGCCTCCGAATGGACGACCACGGTTTTAATGCCCATTTCACGGCACGCGCGCTGGATGCGCAGCGCAATTTCACCGCGATTGGCAATCAGGATTTTCTCGAACATGTTGTGGGTGTGAAGCTGGATGCGACGGTTTGAGCAGGGATGCTATATATATAGGCGCGGGCCGGCATCGCCGGCGATCCGTTCCTAGCCGATCACAAACAGCGGTTGGCCGAATTCCACTGGCTGGCCGTTCTCCACCAGGATCTGCTTGATCACGCCGGCGGCGTCGGCGTCGATCTCGTTCAGCAGCTTCATTGCTTCGATGATGCACAGCGTGTCGCCCTGCTTTACGGTGGCGCCGACCTCGACGAACGGGGGATTGCCCGGTGCGGAAGCGCGGTAGAAAGTGCCGACCATCGGCGACTTGACGACATGGCCTTCCGGTTCGGCCGGGGCTGCGGCAACCGGGGCGGCTGCCGCGGCGGGCGCCGGCGCCGATGCCATCACGGTTTGCGGCTGCTGCGGCATCATCACGACCTGATTCTGCGGCGTGCCGGAGGATTTGACGATACGGACTTTGCTTTCGCCTTCTGTCACCTCCAGCTCGGCGATGTCTGATTCGGCCACGAGGTCGATCAGCGTCTTGAGTTTTCGTAGATCCATATGAAAATCCTTCAGTCTTATTAGGTAGGTATTGCTATCGAGTCGCCACGATTATAAATGTTGGTGGCGAGATAAAGAAAATTAGAGCTTTTTGAGCGCAAAATCGATCGCAGCGCGGTAGCCCTCCACCCCCAGCCCGCAGATCACGCCCACGGCAACCGCCGACAGGTAGGAGTGATGGCGGAACGTCTCGCGCTGATGGACATTGGAGATATGCACTTCCACGAAACGGATGGCCACGCTGGTCAGGGCGTCCCGCAGGGCGACACTGGTGTGGGTGAGGCCGCCGGGATTGATGACGATGGCGTCGACGCCGTCGGCGCGTGCCGCGTGAATGCGGTCGATCAGCGCTCCTTCATGATTGCTCTGGAATGCGACAAGTCGGGCGCCTGCCTCCGTGGCCTGCGCCACGGCGGCACGTTCCACGTCGGCCAGCGTCACGGTTCCATAGACTTCCGGCTCGCGCGTACCCAGCAGGTTCAAGTTGGGGCCGTTGAGCAGAAGGATGTTCTTTGCCATGGAGATGCAACTCCGTTTGACGAGGATGGCGCATTTTGCCGCCAAATCATACTTTCTGGCAAGGACAAAGATATCGCCGTCCGTCAGAGCGATGCAAGGTCCTTCTTCAGTTCGTCCATCTTCAGCCGGCCGATATAGGTCTTGCGGACGGCGCCCTGCTTGTCGATCAGCACGGTAAACGGAAGGCCGCCGGCCTGGTTGCCGAACCGTCGCGACAGTTCGGTGCCCGTCATGCCGCCCGCATAAAGCGGATAGCTGATTTTGTACTTGGTTCCAAATTCGGCGATATTGGCGGGAGAATCGATACCAATGCCGAGTATCTGCACCTGTCGCGGCGCCAGCTCCTGTTGCAGGGCGGACAACTCGGGCATCTCGTCCACGCACGGGGCGCACCAGGTGGCCCAGAAGTTGACCACCATCGCGCGTCCTTTCCATTGCGATAACGATTGCGGCGTGCCGCTGCTGTCATTCATGGTCTGGGCGAGGAGGGCCTGGACGGCGGCAGCCTCGGCGGGGAGGGGCGCCGTCTGCCGATGCCCGAGGTAGACGCCCAGGCCGGCGAAAAGCAGCGCGACCGCTGCAAAAATGACAATCTTTCCTTTCATGCTTCTTCGCTATCGTTGATCAGGGTTCGCAGGATTTGCACGTCGGCCCGGACCAGCTTGCCGTCGGGCGTCTTCAGCGCGCCGCGCAAATCGTCAATCTCGTAGAGCGCGAGATGGACGCCTTCGTTTTTCCAGAGGAAGCTCAGAACCTCCACCGGCTCGTCGCGCTTTCTGAAATGCGGGCTCTCGGACACTTCAAAGTCGACATTCTTGTTGATCAGGAAAATCTCAACCTCCTTTGCGCTTTCGGCGAACAGCTGGAGGTGGATATCGGAATGCTCGCCCGCGGTGCCGTTGAGGACGGCGCCGGTCAGGTACGGGCTGAAGCGTTCGAATTCCTGCATGAGCTGCAGCGCAACCCGGCGCAGATGCCGCAACCGTTCCGGCTGCGTATCGGCAAAGAAGAGTTCGTTGTAGAGCCGTACTTCTTCTTCGATCTGGCCGTTATCGGGCATGTACTCGCCGCGAACCTTCGTGTTTCCCAGCACTTGCCGGGCGGCCTTGCGCTTGGCCGTGCCGTAGTCGGCGCCGTCCTCGGCGATCATTCGCGCGGCGGCGGCGGCGATCTCGGCGCGCAACGCTTCGAGGCTGTTGGTGAAATTGCTCATGGCCGCGATGATACTCCGTAAGGATGGATGGCGCGGGTCGGGTAGAATTCCGGTTTCCCCGACGGCCGGAAACCGGGTGGCCGTATCGCCTGGCGCGCGCTTGCCCCCCTTGGACCTTTCCACGGCCGGTTCAGTCAGATTTTTATTTCGCGACACTGCATATGCATATCCACATCCTCGGCATCTGCGGCACCTTCATGGGCGGCCTGGCCGTGCTGGCAAAGGAAGCCGGGCACCGCGTCACGGGCTGCGACGCCAACGTCTATCCACCGATGAGCACCCAGCTCGAGGCACAGGGCATCGAGCTGATCGAAGGGTTCGATCCGGCGCAGGTCACGCTGCAGCCCGACCTGTTCGTGATCGGCAATGTCGTTTCACGCGGCAATCCGCTGATGGAGGAAATCCTCAATCGCGGCTTGCCCTACACCTCCGGTCCCCAATGGATAGGCGAGCATATCCTGCGCGACCGGTGGGTGCTGTCGGTCGCAGGTACCCACGGCAAGACGACAACCGCGTCGATGCTGGCATGGATCCTGGAAGATGCCGGCTACCATCCGGGCTTCCTGATCGGCGGGGTGCCGATGAACTTCGGCATCTCGGCCCGGCTGTCGGGCCGGGAAAACGGCTCCAGTTTCTTCGTCATCGAGGCGGATGAATACGACACGGCGTTCTTCGACAAGCGCTCGAAGTTCGTCCACTATCGCAGCAGGACGGCGATCCTGAACAACCTGGAGTACGACCATGCCGACATTTTCCCGGACCTGACGGCGATCGAGACCCAGTTCCATCATCTCGTGCGGACCGTGCCCCAGGTCGGCCGCCTGGTGGTCAACGGCCGCGAGGATGCCCTGCGGCGGGTGATCGACCGCGGCTGCTGGAGCGACTTGGAGCGGTTCGGCGGCGCCGACGGGCAGGGCTGGACGATGCGTGACCAGGAGGACGGCAGCTTCGACGTCCTGTTCAACGGAGAAGAACTGGGCAGGGTGCGGTGGGAACTCACCGGCGAGCACAACCGCATGAATGCGCTGGCGGCGATTGCCGCCGCGCGGCACGTCGGCGTGACGCCGGCCGTCGCCATCGACGCGCTGTCCCGCTTCGTCAGCGTCAAGCGGCGCATGGAAGTGCGCGGCGTGGTCAGGGACATCACCGTCTACGACGACTTTGCCCACCACCCGACGGCGATTGCCACCACGGTCGGTGGACTGCGCAGGAAAGTCGGCGGCGCGCGCATCCTCGCGGTGCTCGAGCCGCGGTCCAACACCATGAAGCTGGGTACGATGAAGGAGGCGCTGCCGGCCAGCCTGGGCGATGCCGACCTGGTGTTCGGCTATGGCGCCCGCAGCGGCAAGGACGCGCTCGGCTGGGACCTCGGCGAGGCGCTCGCGCCGCTGGGCGACAAGGCCGGTGCCTGGGACGACATCGGCACGCTGGTCGACGCCATCGTTCGTGCGGCGCGCCCCGGCGACCATGTGCTGGTGATGAGCAACGGCGGCTTTGGCGGGGTCCATCAGAAGATCCTCGACGCGCTGGCGCAATGATTCTTTATCTGCACGGCTTTCGTTCCTCCCCGCAATCGTTCAAGGCGCGACTGCTCGGTGATCGCATGCGCGGGCTCGGGCTGTCCCACCGCTATGCCTGTCCGCAGCTGCCCGCCTCGCCGGCGGCCGCGGTGCAACTTGCGCGCGATCTGGCGGCAGGCGCGCCGCCGGCCGGGCTGACCCTGGTCGGCTCTTCGCTGGGCGGCTACTACGCAACCTGGCTGGCGGAGCAACTCGGCTGCAGGGCCGTGCTGCTGAACCCGGCGGTCAAGCCGCCGCGCGACCTCGAGAAATACGTCGGCGTGACCACCGCCTACCACTCGGACGAACGATTCGAGTTCAAGCGTGAATACATCGACGAGCTGAAGGCACTCGAAGTCCCGCACATTACGCGCCCCGAGCGCTATTTCCTGATCGCCGCGACAGGGGACGAGGTGCTCGACTGGCGCGAGATGCGGGACCACTATCCAGGCGCGGCGCGATGCATCATCGATGGCAGCGACCATGGCATCTCCGACTTCGCGTTATATGCGGACAGGGTGCTGGCCTTTGCGGGCCTCGGCACGGGGGTGGCGCCGTGAATGATTGTCGCGTCGCGCATGCGCAATGGCATGCGCATGTCAACGGCGTCGATGCCGGGATGCTCATGCGGGGCTGGCTGACCGACACCATGTCGCTCACGGCCAAGCTGCAGCGCCACTGCGGCCACTTCCGGGTACAACGGCTGGCGCAGAGCAACAACGCCTGCCTGCCGGATGAACGCGCGCTGCTCGGCCTGCCACGGCGGCTGCAGGTGCAGGCGCGCGAGGTGCTGCTGCGCTGCGACGGCCGGCCGGTCGTCTATGCCCATACCGTCGTGCCCCTGTCCGCCAGCGCCGCCGACTGGCCGTTTTTCCGCCGGCTCGGGGAACGCTCCCTGGGCTCCACCCTGTTCGGCGATCCTCGCGTGCGGCGGGGGTCTCTGCAGTATGCACGGCTGCATAGCCGGCATCCGCTGGCACGCCGCGCCGCGGCCGCGCTGGGCACGCCGCTCGACGCGCCGCTGCTGGCGCGCCGCTGCCTGTACCGGCGCCGCCGGGGCCTGCTGCTGGTCACCGAACTGTTCCTGCCCGCCATCGTTGCGCTGCGCTTGCAGCGCCAGGCCGGGCCCGATCTCCTGAACGCTGCATAAGCGAAGCAATAATGAATCTATTTTTTGAAGAGTCCGGCGAGTTCAAGGCCGGCGCAGTATTGTCCCAGCAGGGTGAAGCGTTCCAGGTCGAGATGGCGACCGGAAAGCGGTCCAAGGTGAAATCGCGCGACGTGCTGCTGCAGTTCGCTGCGCCGGAGCCGGGACAGCTGATGACCGAAGCCCGTGCGCTGGCCGACGAGATCGACCTCGACTTCCTGTGGGAAGTGGCGGGCGAGGAGGAGTTCGGCTTTGCGGAACTGGGCGGCGAGTATTTCGGCCACGAGCCGAAACCGGTCGAGGCGGCCGCACTGCTGCTGCGCCTGCACGCGGCGCCCGTCTATTTCTATCGCAAGGGCCGCGGACGCTACAAGGCCGCGCCCGAGGATTCCCTGAAGGCGGCGCTGGCCGGCATCGAGCGCAAGAAGCAGCAGGCCCTGGTACAGGCGCAGTACGTCGACGAACTGAAGGCCGGCCGCCTGCCGGAAAGCTTCCGCCCGCTGGCGATGCAGCTGCTGTTCAAGCCCGACAAGAACAGCATCGAGTACAAGGCGCTGGAGGCGGCCGCGAACGAAATGCAGACGACGCTGCATCGGGTCATGCTCGCCGCGGGAGGCGTCGCCTCCCCGAAGCAGCTGCACTTGGGGAAATTCCTGCATGAATACTTTCCGAAGGGGACCGGCTTCCCGGCGCTGGCGGTCCCGCCGGTGCCGGCGCTGCCCGAGGCGCCGGTGCAGGCGTTCTCGATCGACGACGTGACGACCACCGAGATCGATGACGCCCTTTCGGTGACGCCACTGGCCGATGGCAGGGTAAGGATCGGCATCCATATCGCCGCGCCCGGCATCGGCATACGGCGGGGCGACACGCTCGACGCGATCGCCCGCCAGCGCCTGTCGACGGTGTATATGCCCGGCGACAAGATCACCATGCTGCCCGACACACTGGTCGATGCATTCACGCTGGCCGAGGGCCGCAGCTGCCCGGCGCTGTCCCTGTATGCCACGCTCGACACTGCGACGTGGACGGTGCTCGGCACGGAAACCCGGGCCGAACTGGTGCCCATCGCAGCCAACCTGCGCCATAACGACCTGGACCACCTCGTCACGGAGGAAAACCTTGCCGCCGGCGCAGGCGACTATCCCCACAAGACCGACATCGCCGTGCTATGGCAGTGGGCGCAGGCGCTCGAACAGGCGCGGATGGAAAAGCGCGCGGCATTCGGCCTGAAGCCCGAGCAGACCAACCGGGTCGATTTCAATTTCTACGTGGAGGACGATGTGGTCAGCATCGTCAGGCGCAAGCGGGGCGCACCGCTGGACAAGATCGTGGCCGAGCTGATGATCTTCGCCAACAGCACCTGGGGCAAGCTGATGCACGACTCGGGCGTACCCGGCATCTACCGCGCCCAGGGCGGAGGCGGGAGCGGAGGCGGCTGGGGCGCGCGCATGCAGGTCCGTATGCTGACGCACGCGGCGCCGCACCAGGGCCTGGGTGTCGACCAGTACGCATGGAGCACCTCGCCGCTGCGGCGCTACACCGACCTCGTCAACCAGTGGCAGATCCTGGCCTGCGCCGAGCACGGCGTCACCGCGCCGCTGGCCGCGCCGTTCAAGCCGAAGGACGCGGACCTGTTCGCCATCGTGTCGGCCTTCGACGCCGCATATGCGGCCTACGCCGATTTCCAGTCGGGCATGGAGCGCTACTGGTGCCTGCGCTGGCTCAGCCAGGAAAACGCAAGGATGGTCGACGCGGTCGTCCTGAAGGACGAGATACTGCGCCTGGTTGACATTCCGCTCATCATTCGCCTTCCCGGCATGCCGCAGGCAGCCCGCGGCGCGCAAGTCCGGCTCGAGTTGATCCGGTGGGATGAAGTCGATCTCTCGATCGAGGCGCGTGTTGTCGAAGTGGTCAATGCGGCAGCGGGAACGGCGGATGTCGCCGATGAGGCCGATCCGGTCGATGACGAAATCGCCACGACCGACACCGAGACTGGCGCGGAATCGGTACAGCAATAAAAACTGCCGGGTCCCGGGTCGCCCTTTATCGTAAAATCCCGGGGTTATCCAACGCCTGATTGTCGCCGCGTGAAGTTACTCCTACCTGAAAACCGCACCCTGGCCATTGCCATTGCGGCGTCGGTGCTGGCGCATGGCGCGCTGCTGGCGGTGCGTTTCGCCGCGCCCGATGCATTTCGCTTCAAGCCCGCCGATCCCGGCCTGGAGGTCATTCTCGTCAATGCCAAGCATGACAGGAAGCCGCTGAAAGCCGAGGCACTGGCGCAAGCCAACCTGGACGGCGGCGGCAACGCCGACGCCGGCCGCGCGAGTTCCCCCCTGCCTGACATGCGCCGTCACGAAAATGGCGACGGCGTGGCGGCGATGCGCCGTCGCATCGAGGAACTCGAGCGGCAGCAGCGCATGCTCGCCCAGGCCAACCGCAAATCGCCGCTGGCCGCACCGCCCACCAAGGAGCAGGCGGTGCCGAAGGAAAACCTGCCGCGTCCGGAGGCCGACGACGTGGCCGACAGTGCCCAGGAAATCCTGCGTCGGGAAGCCGAGATCGCCAAGCGCATCGAGGATGAGAACAAGCGGCCGAAGAAGACCTTCATCTCCCCCAGCACGCGTGAGGTCGGCTATGCAATGTATTTCGACACGGTGCGCCAGCGCATCGAGAAATTCGGCACGCTGAATTTCCCGCAGAAGGACGGCCGCAAGCTGTACGGCGAGCTGACCCTCTCGATTTCCATCTTCCATGACGGGCAGATCTACACCGCGGACCGCGACGAAGGCGTGGTCGTCGAGCGCTCTTCCGGCAATCCCGCCCTCGATCAGGCGGCCCGCCGCATCGTGCAGCGCGCCGCGCCGTTCGGTGCGTTCGCCAAGAACATGCGCAGCAGCGGCAAGGACGATGTGTGGGTGATGACGACCCGGTTCAAGTTCACGCGCGACGACGGCCTGCAGGCTGAAATGTCCGGGGGACGCAATTGAGCGGGCCCGAACGCTACGCGGTGATTGGCAATCCGGTCGCCCACAGCCGGTCGCCGGACATTCATGCATGGTTCGCCCGGGAGACGGGGCAGGAACTGGTGTATGAACGCCTGCTGGCGCCGCTCGACGGTTTCCGCGCCGCGGTGGAACAGTTCATCGCGGCAGGCGGCAAGGGCGCAAATGTCACCGTGCCCTTCAAGCTCGAGGCGCACGCCCTCGCACAAGAATTGAGTCCGCGCGCGCGGGCCGCCGGCGCGGTCAACACGCTGCGCTTCGCTCAGGGGCGCATCTACGGCGACAACACCGACGGCGTCGGCCTGGTCACCGACATCGTGCGCAATGCCGCGAGCCCGATGCGCAAGAAGAAGATCCTGCTGCTTGGCGCCGGCGGCGCGGCGCGCGGGGTGATCCTGCCGATCCTGGCAGAGCGGCCGGCGCAACTGGTGATCGCCAATCGCACGCCGGAGAAGGCGCGGCAACTGGCGACGCAATTCGCCGCCGACGGTCCGGTCGCCGCCTGCGGATTTGAAGAAGTGCACGTGCCTTTCGACATCATCATCAATGCCACCTCGGCCAGTCTTGGCGATGCGCTGCCGCCGGTCGACCCGGTGGTGTTCGGCAGCGGCACGCTCGCCTACGACATGATGTACGGCCGCGAGGCCACGGTATTCATGCGCTTTGCGCGCGGCCACGGCGCAGTGATTCGCGACGGGCTCGGCATGCTGGTGGAGCAGGCCGCCGAGTCGTTTTCGGTCTGGCGCGGCGTGCGCCCGCGTACCGGCGAACTGCTCTCCTGGCTGCGCGACCGGCTCTGACATGAAGAAGCCGCTGCGCAAGCTCCTGTTCTGGATGCTGGCCGCGCCCCTGCTCGCGGTACTGGTGATCCAGCTGTACTTCCTGATCCAGATCTGGTGGTGGATCGATCACAACCCGCGCTCCACCAGTTTCATGGACCAGCAGTTGTCCGTATTACAGGAGAAATCGCCGAATGCCCGCCTCAAGCACAAGTGGATACCCTACGACCGTATTTCCAATCATCTGAAGCGGGCCATCATCGCAGCCGAGGACGCAAATTTTTCGGAGCATGAGGGGGTCGACTGGCAGGCGCTGCAGAAAGCGTATGAAAAGAACACGAAGAAGGGCAGGGTCGTGGCAGGCGGCTCCACCATCACCCAGCAGCTGGCGAAGAACCTCTTCCTGTCGGGCGAACGCAGCTACCTGCGCAAGGCGCAGGAAGTGGCGATCACCTACATGCTGGAGGCGATGATGGACAAGGAACGGATCTTCGAGATCTACCTCAACGTCGTCGAGTGGGGCGTTGGCGTGTTCGGAGCGGAGGCGGCGGCGCAGCACTATTTTGGCGTGTCGGCGGCCGCGCTTGGCCCGGCCCAGGCCGCGCGTCTCGCCGTCATGCTGCCGCGCCCGCGCTACTACGACAAGCACCGTGGATCGGCTTATCTCGCGCGGCGCACGGAGCTGATCCTGCGCCGGATGAATGCGGCCGACCTGCCGTAGCGGCGGATCGAACCCGCCGCGGCGTGACCGGTCATAACGCCAGGCGCAAACGCGGCCGCAGCGGCTTGCCTGATGCTATTGTTGTCAGTACACTTGCGCTGTTTTTGTTCCCGGAGACCCGTCTTGGGTAGTCCCAGTACACACAGTCGACCGTTATCCGACGGTAGATCGGCGAGTTAGCGCTGCCCGGTTCCCATCCAAGCGCCTCTCGCCTCAGGCGGGGCGCGTCCAGGCCGCAAGCACGGCCGCGTTCCTGAAGAATTGAACCAGCCCGCACGACAGATGCGGGATGGGCTGCGCCCCACCTGCAGGCGCGGCCGGGAGAGCACATGATTAATGTTTTCGTCTTGCAGAACGGGCGGCTGAACCAGGTCAACATCGAGACCCGCAACGACCTGGAAAGCGCCGCACCGGTTTGGGTCGACCTGACCGATCCGAACGAGGAAGAGCGCGGGTGGGTGAAAAGCATCTACGGCGTGACCCTGCCGGGGGAAGACGAAGTCAAGGATATCGAGGCATCGGCCCGCTACTACGAGGCCGAGAACGGCGACCTGCACCTGCGCACGGATTTTCTGCTCGAGGAGGATGACGGATCCAGGGTGGTGACGGTGGCCTTCATCCTCGCCCGCAACATGCTGTTCTCGGTGCACACCGACGACCTGCCGGTGTTCCGGCTGGTGCGCATGCGGGCGCGTTCCCGCCCCGGTTCCATTGCCGACTACAAGGATGTGCTGCTCGACCTGTACGCAACCGACGCAGAGTATTCCGCGGATGCGCTGGAAGGCATCTACCAGAGCCTGGAAGACGTCAGCCGCAGCGTGCTGAAGAAAGAGCTGACCGACCAGGACGCCGCCGCCGCCCTCGGTGCGATCGCGCAGGAGGAGGACTTGAACGGCCGTATCCGCCGCAACATGATGGACACGCGGCGCGCCGTCAGTTTCCTGATGCGCGGCAGGCTGCTCAACGGCGAGCAGTTCGAGGAGGCGCGGCAGATCCTGCGCGACATCGAGTCGCTCGACGGCCATACCGCCTTCCTGTTCGACAAGATCAACTTCCTGATGGACGCCACCGTCGGCTTCATCAACATCAACCAGAACAAGATCATCAAGATCTTCTCGGTCGCATCGGTGGCCTTCCTGCCGCCAACCCTGATTGCCAGCATCTACGGCATGAACTTCCGCATACTGCCCGAACTGAACTGGAACCTCGGCTATCCGTTTGCGTTGCTGCTGATGGTGGGCAGCGCGGTCACGCCGTTCTGGTACTTCCGCCGACGCGGTTGGCTCAAATGAAAAGGCGGCGCCCCGGCGCCGCCTTTTTCATGTTCAGGCCGCGCGCCTGAATGCCTCGCGCGCCGCGTCCACGGTCACCGCGATGACGGCAGCGTCGTGCCGCGCCGAGACGAATCCGGCTTCGAATGCGGACGGGGCAAGGTAGACGCCCAGATCGAGCATCGCATGGAAGAAGCGGTTGAAGCGATCCTTGTCGCTGGCCATCATCTCCTTGTACGACCCCGGGATGCGGTCTGCGAAATACAGGCCGAACATGCCCCCCACGGCGTCCGCGCAGAACTCCACCCCTGCCTCTCGTGCGGCCGCCGCCAGGCCGGAGGCCAGTTCGGCGGTCCGCGCCGAGAGCGCTTCGTAGAAGCCCGGCTGCTGCACGAGCTTCATCGTGCACATGCCCGCCGCGACGGCGACCGGGTTGCCGGACAGGGTGCCGGCCTGGTAGACCGCGCCGAGCGGCGCCAGATGCTTCATCAGGTCCTTGCGGCCGCCGAAGGCCGCCACCGGCATGCCGCCGCCGATCACCTTGCCTAGGACGGTGAGGTCGGGCGTGATCCCGTACAGCCCCTGGGCGCAACCCAGGCCGACGCGGAAGCCCGACATCACCTCGTCGAAGATCAGCACTGCGCCGTGCGCACTGCACAGCCGGCGCATCGCCTGCAGGAATTCCGGCGTGGCGCGAATCAGGTTCATGTTGCCCGCCACCGGTTCGACGATCACGCAGGCGATCTGGTCACCCATGGTGCGGAACGCATCTTCGAGCTGCTGCGGGTCGTTGTAGTCCAGGACCAGCGTGTGCTTCGCAAAATCCTCCGGCACTCCGGCCGAGGTCGGATTACCCAGGGTGAGCAGACCGCTGCCGGCCTTCACGAGCAGCGAATCGGCGTGTCCGTGGTAGCAGCCCTCGAACTTGATGATCTTGTCGCGCCCGGTCGCGCCGCGCGCAAGTCGCAATGCGCTCATCGCCGCCTCGGTGCCGCTCGAGACCAGCCGCACCTGTTCGACCGACGGCAGGAGCCTGCAGATCTCTTCCGCCATCTCGATCTCGGCCTCGGTCGGTGCGCCGAAGCTCAGTCCATGGGTCGCTGCTTCCTGCACCGCACGCACCACGTCGGGGTGCGCATGGCCGACGATCGCCGGACCCCAGGAGCCGATGTAGTCGACATAGCGCTTGCCGTCCGCATCCCAGAAATACGGCCCTTCGGCACGTGTGATGAAGCGCGGCGTGCCGCCGACCGAACGGAACGCGCGCACCGGCGAATTCACGCCACCGGGCGTGCTCGCCTGCGCACGGGTGAACAGGAGGTCATTCTTGGAAGTCATGCGATGTCTTTTGAAGAGTGAAGATTAGTCGGATTCGTCGCCTGGCTCGCGGACCCAGAAGTAGCGGTCGGGGGTCAGTTTGCCCATGCCCAGCCGTTGTGCCGCGGACAGTGCGGCATGCGTGAATTCCTGGGCCTCGATCACGGCCTCCGGCACTTCCATGCCGTTCGCGAGCATCGCCGCGATGGTCGCCGAAAGAGTACTGCCGGCGCCACTGAACGGACCGGCGAGCCGCGGCCAGCGATCCTCGCGCAGCAGGCCGGTGCCATCGAAAAGCATGTTGCAGATTTCCTGCGCGTCCCCGCCGGTGCCGGTGATAAGTACATACTCGCAGCCGGTGTCGACCAGGTGCATCGCATCGACGGCAGTCATGTCGTCGTCCGACGGCTCGCGCCAGGTTTCCGCGAGCCGGGTCAGCTCGACGGCGGACAGGAGCAGCAGCGTGGTTTGCGGCACCAGGAGTTCGCGGATCGCGCCCAGCATGTCGTCGCCGTCCTCGCGCTCGGGCAGGGCGCTGACGAAAGGATCGAGCACCAGCGGCAGGTCCGGGTAGTCCGACACGATCTCGGCGATGGCAGCCGCGCTCTCGATGCTGCCGACGGCGCCGATCTTGATCGCCGCCACCGCCATGTCTTCAAGCACGACCCTTGCCTGGTCCGCCACCCAGTCGGCGTCGACGGGTTGCATGTCCTCCACCCGCGCGGAATCGGCGATGAGGAGCGCGGTGATCGAGGACAGGCCATGGCAGCCCATCGCCGCGAACGACGCCAGGTCGGCCTGGATACCTGTTGCGCCAACCGGATCGGTGGCACCGAAAGTCAGGATGAGTGGAGAAGTTTGGTTTTGCACGGCCGCTGCATTAAGATGTTCGACTTTGCATTTTACTTGAACGAAGGATAGTCAACTGTGAGTACGAGCGTCGCATCGAACGAAGAATTCAAGACCTGGATGTGCCTGATCTGCGGCTGGGTGTACGACGAGGCCGAAGGTCTCCCGGACGAGGGAATTGCGCCCGGTACGCGATGGGAAGATGTGCCGATGAACTGGACCTGTCCCGAGTGCGGCGCCCGCAAGGAAGATTTTGAAATGGTGGCAATCTGACCACGAAATGACGTGTCCGGGCCATCGGTCCCGCACTTCCCGTCGCGACCGCGCCGCACTCCCTCCGCCGTGTTACCCCTATATAGAACGACAACTGCCTGTTTCGCAGAAATACGACGTTGACTTAAATCAACCCCGGACTTGACCTAAAGCATCTTGCTTTTTGTTACAGTAGCGCCGTAGTATTGGTCGGATGGTTCGAGAGATAACGTCATGACAACATCAGTAGAAACCGGCGCAGTCAAGATCATGGTCATCGACGACAGCAGCACGATTCGTCGATCGGCGGAGATTTTTCTGGGCCAGGCTGGCTATCAGGTCGTACTGGCAGACGACGGGTTCGACGCGCTTGCGAAAATGAACGATCACAAGCCGGCACTGATCTTCTGCGACATCCTGATGCCCCGGCTCGACGGGTACCAGACGTGTGCGCTGATCAAGAAGAGCGCCCGCTTCCACACAACGCCGGTCATCATGCTTTCCTCGAAAGACGGATTGTTCGACCGCGCGCGAGGCGCGATGGTCGGTTCCGACGCCTATCTCACGAAGCCGTTCACCAAGGACAGCCTGCTCAAGACAGTGCGGCAGTACACAACGCCTGCGCTCTCCCAGTAATACTCGAAAAGGTAAAAGATGCCGATACAAAAAGTTCTCGTGGTGGATGATTCCCCGACTGAACGTTATTTTTTGACCGACATTCTTGTGAAGAATGGATTCTCGGTGTCGACCGCCGAAAACGGCGAAGAGGCCCTGCTGAAGGTCAAGGCCGACAAGCCCCAGCTGATCCTGATGGACGTCGTGATGCCGGGCCAGAACGGGTTCCAGATCACGCGCGCCATTTCGCGCGATCCGGAGACCCAGGACGTGCCTATCATCATCTGCACCAGCAAGGGGCAGGAAACCGACCGCATCTGGGGTCTGCGGCAGGGCGCGCGGGATTACATCGTGAAGCCGGTCGACCCCCAGGAATTGCTGTCCAAGATCGCATCGCTCGGCTGAGTCGACTGCCATGACTTCCACCAGGCTGGATCTCGCACCGGACGCGGCGTTGAAGGAACGCGAAACGGGTACCCGCCGTACCCGCCTGCGCGAGTTCCAGGCGCAGCTCGTGGAACGCATGCACGCCGCCAGCAGCAGCCCGCAGGAACAGTCCTCGCGGCTCGGCGTGATGATCGGGAACGCCCGATGGCTGCTCAACCTGCAGGAGGCAGGGGAAATCGTCACCGTCGGCGCGGTAACGCCGGTGCCGCTGACGCAGGACTGGTACATCGGCCTCACCAATATCCGCGGCAACCTGATCAGCGTCGTCGATCTTGCCCGTTTCCTCGGCATGCCGTCGACCCCGATCGAGAAGGAAAGCCGGATCGTCGCGTTTGCGCCCGGTCTCGCTTTCAACTGCGGCCTGCTGGTATCGCGCGTGATGGGCCTGCGCAACGTCGCCGAGATGTCGGCCGAACCGGTGGAGGGCGCGGCGCCCTGGGCTGCCCAGGCCTATCGCGACCGTGACAACCAGAGCTGGACCGAACTCACGCTTTCAACAATCGTACAAGACCCGCAGTTCCTGCAGGTCGGCCTGTGACGGGCGGCATGCGCGCGCTGCAGGTACTGCAGGACAATCAGCACAACGAGGAGATTCAGTAATGGCGTTCAAACTACCGTTCCTTTCCAAGGCTAACAGCGAAGCGGCGGAGGCCGCGGGCATCGCCGACGCTGGCGGTCAGGCAGGCGCCCTGGCGCTGCCGGTTGCGCCGGCGCTGGGAGACAACACCCTTACGCCCAACCTGAACGCCACCTTCATCGGCGACGCGCTGCAAAAATCGGGCGACATCCGCCTGCCGCTGATCGGCAACCTGCCGCTGCAGCAGCAGGTGCGTCTGCTGCTCGGCGCGCTCGGCGGCTCCATCGTCCTCGGCGGCGCCTTCGTGTGGGTCAATACCAGCCAGTCGATCCTGGCATCGACCCAGACCCAGATCGCAGGCGATGCGCTGATGCACTCCCAGCGGGTCGGTAAGGCCGCGCCGAACGCGATTCAGGGCAACCTGGAAGCCTTCAAGCAGCTCGATGAAAGCCGCAAGGAACTGAACCGCGACCTGGCCGTGCTGCTGAAGGGCGGCGAATACCAGGGCCGCGCGATCGAGGCGCCGAACGCGGAAATGGAAGCCATGCTGACCGGTGCGCAGAAAGTGTGGGCGAACTCGGACAAGGCGGCCGAAACCATCCTGAAGCTGAAGAAGGAGCTGACCGGCTTCGGTACCACGCTGCAGCGCCTGAACGGCCTGTCGCCGATGCTTCTGGAGCTGACCGAGCAGATCGCCACGCTCAAGGCGCAGGGCGGCGCGTCGCCGCGCGAGATCTCCGCCGCGGGCCAGCTGGTGATGCTGACGCAGCGCCTCGGCCGCAGCGCCAACGAGTTCCTGACCTCCGAAGGCGTGAACCCGGAGACTGCCTTCCTGCTCGGCAAGGACACGAACACCTTCCGCGATATTACCGAAGGCTTCCTCAACGGCAGCGACGTGCTGCGCCTGAGCGCGACCAAGGACGAGGATACCCGCGAGAAGCTGCTGGAACTGCAGCAGGTGTTCGGCGAATACCAGCAGTCGGTGGCAACCATCCTCGGCAACCTGCAAAACTTCATCGCCGCGAAGCAGTCCGAACAGCTGATCTTCGCCGAGAACGAAATCCTGAAGCAGCGCATCACCGACCTGCAGAAGTCGTACCGCGCGGACGAGGATTCGCAACACTGGTCGTTCTGGCTGATGGTCGCCGCCGCAGTGACCGCGCTGCTGTCGGCAGTCGGCGTCGCACTGGTGCTGCTGCAGGACAGCCGCAATCGCACCAAGGAAGCGGACTTGCGGCGCCAGGAAGCGGACGAACAGCGTCTGCAGGCGCTCAAGCAGGAGGACGAGGCGAAGCGCGCCAACGACCAGAACCAGGCGGCGATTCTGCGCCTGATGAACGAACTGCAGGAGGTCGCTGACGGCGACTTGACCATCCAGGCCACGGTGTCGGAAGACATCACCGGCGCAATCGCCGACTCGGTGAACTACACGGTTGAAGAACTGCGCGGCCTGGTCGGCCGCGTGACGAAGACCGCAGAGCAGGTTACCGCCGCATCCAACCAGGCGCAGGACATCTCGAACGAGCTGATGGTCGCATCGCAGAAGCAGTCGCGCGAGATCCAGGAGACCGGCCAGGCGGTGCTCGAGATGGCAGGCCAGATTACCGACGTTTCCAAGTCCGCGAACGAGTCGGCCGAAGTGGCGCGCCAATCGGTGTCGGCAGCGGAGGAGGGCGCTCGCGCGGTGGAAGACGCCATCAAGGGCATGAACGAAATCCGCGAGCAGATCCAGGAAACGTCGAAGCGAATCAAGCGCCTCGGCGAGTCCTCCCAGGAGATCGGCGAGATCACCGAGCTGATTTCCGACATTACCGAACAGACCAACGTGCTGGCGCTGAACGCGGCGATCCAGGCAGCCTCCGCCGGTGAAGCCGGGCGCGGCTTCTCGGTGGTTGCCGAGGAAGTCCAGCGGCTGGCGGAACGTTCCGCCGAGGCGACCAAGCAGATCGGTGCGCTGGTGCGCACGATTCAGACCGACACCCACGACGCCGTCGCGGCAATGGAAAAATCGACGCAGGGCGTGGTCGAGGGCGCCAAGCTGTCCGATGCGGCGGGCGCGGCGCTGTCGGAAATCCGGAGCGTGTCGAACCGTCTCGCGGAACTGATTCAGGGTATCTCGGCGGCGACCGAACACCAGGCGACCTCGGCCAACGGCGTGGCGCAGAACATCCAGAACATCCTGACCGTGACCGAGCAGACCCAGCACGGTACGCAGCAGACCGCGGAATCGATTCGCGAGCTGTCGAAGCTGGCCGAAGAGCTGAAGAGCTCGGTGTCCCGCTTCCGCGTCGCTGCCTGACCGATGCGATTCATCCCCGGCGCAATGCCCGACTAAAGATGCACGGCAGCACCCGGACCCGCGCCGGCGTGCTGCCTTTTGACTTATGAGGCAGTCATGACCACCCCTACTTCCACCTCAGCGCAAGGTGCCAGGGACAACTTCGATACCGGGCCTTTGTCCTGGGTCATCGGCGAGATCCGCGAGGCGCTGAACCGCTCCAAGACGGCAGTCCAGGAGGCGGTCACGCAGGACGCGGAGACCCGTCTGACTACCCTTCGGCACGCCAAGAGCTACCTGCACCAGGCGCACGGCGCGCTGCAGATCGTCGATGTCGACGGCGTCGCCATGATCACCGAGACAGTCGAAGACCTGATGGAACGCGTGGACGTCGGCCATCTGGCGCTGACCGCCGAAGTCGCCGAAGCCGTCGGCAGCGCCTACCAGGCATTGATCGAGTACCTCGACGAGCTGCTGGCCGGGGGCACGCATCAACCTGTCCGGCTGTTCCCGTATTACCGCGCGCTGCTCGAGGCGCGGGGTGCGGAGCGCATCCATCCCGCCGACCTGTTCTTCCCGAACCTCGCGATCCGGCCGCAGTTTCCCTCAGGTCCCGCGGTCGCCGCTGACCCGCAGCAATTCGTCGCGCTGCGCAAGCGTTTCGAAATGGCACTGCTGCCTTTCCTTAAGAGCACCGATCGCGCCGTCGAGCGCGACAACGCCGGCATCATGCGCGACATCGCCGGCGAGATCGAGGGCATGCAGGTCAGTCCGCAGGCGCGGGCGTTCTGGTGGGTGATGCATGGTTTCGGCGAGGGGGTGGCCGCGGGCCACATCGTTAATGAAATCTACGTCAAGCAGCTGTTCGCCCGGATCAACCTTCAGATCCGCCGCCTCTGCCAGGGCTCGCCCAGCATCGCGGAGCGTCTGCTGCGCGACGCGCTGTTCTTCATCGCGGGCGCCACCGAGCCGACCCCGCGCATGCAGCAGATACGCAATGTCTATGCGCTCGACGGGCAGGTGCCGGCCGACTATGATCGCAAGCGCTATGGTCAGGTCGACAGCAACGCGCTCGCTGCCGCCAAGGAGAGGCTCGGGCAGGCCAAGAGCATGTGGAACCGCATTGCCGGCGGCGACGTGGCAGCAGCGGATTCCTTCGAGCACGAGATGCTGCTCCTGGCCGACGCCGGCGGCAGGCTGGGACAGGCGTCTCTGACCAAGTTGCTGCGCGAACTGAAGGGCATCGCGCGCCATGCTGCACGGGCAAAGCCCGGCGACATGCTTGGCATCGAGATGGCCACCAGCCTGCTGTTCGTCGAGGGTGCGATCCAGAACATCGGGCGGCTTTCCGCCGACTTCCCACAACGCGCAGAGGCGCTGACTGCCCGCCTGCTGGCGATCGTGACCGGCGAAACGCCGGCGGATTCGGCGCCGTGGCTGGACGACATGTCGCGCGAAGCCCAGCAGCGGCAGACGATGAGCGCCGTCGTGACCGAGATGCAGAGCAGCCTGCGCCAGGTCGAAAAAATGCTCGATGAGTTCTTCCGCGATCCGGCGCAACGGTCGTCGCTTGGTCAGCTCGATCTCGTACTGCACCAGATCGAAGGTGCGCTTGCCGTGCTCGACCAGGAGGACGCCGCGCGCACCGTGCGCCATACGCGCTCCGCCGTGCAGCGTTTCCTGGCCGGCGAGGAGGGCGAGAGCCCCGACGTGGCGGATTTCGAGCAGGTCGCCCAGAATATCGGCGCCCTCAGCTTCTTCATCGAAACCTTGCAACAGCCGGGCGGCACCGGCCGCAGCCGGTTCTCCTTCGACGACCAGCGCGGCGTGTTCAGCGCGAACCTGCTGGAACGCCAGGCAGGCGACGGCGACGCGCGCGAGGTGCAGGTCGATGGCGACGGCAGCGCGCCGGCGGCGCAAGAGACCGGGTCGATGCCGACGGTTCCCACGGTCGAGGATGAGCTTGCCTTTCGCCAGCAGCAGTCCGCGGAGCTCGCTTTTTCCCTCAGCGCCGAACCCGAAAACCGGCAGCTGCAGGAGCAGCTGAAAGCCTCGCTGGAGCAGATTCGCCACGACGCCGCGCTGCTCGACAGCCCGGAGATCAACGACCGCGCGCAGGCCGGGATAGAACTGCTTGCCCGCCCCGATTTCACCAGCTCGCCCGAGGCGCTGCTCGACATCATCAATGTCACGGTACCGACGCTGCAGCCGGAGGCGCCGCTGGCGCCGGTTGAAACCCCGGACAGCGACGAGGCGATCGACGCCGAGCTGCTGGAGATCTTCCTGTCGGAGGCCGAGGAGGTGCTGGGCACGGTTCGCCAGACCTTTCCCTTGTCCCGGCAGCAGCCGCACAACCAGGAACACCTGACCACGCTGCGCCGCTCCTTTCACACGCTGAAGGGGAGCAGCCGGATGGTCGGCCTTTCGGCGTTCGGCGAGGCCGCCTGGAGCATCGAGCAGGTGCTCAACGTTCGCCTTTCCGATTCGAAGGGTGGCGACGCAGAGCTCTATGCACTGCTGGAGCATGCCGCCGACGTGCTTGAAAGCTGGGTGAGCGACCTGAGCCGGACCGGGCAGTCCCGGCGCACGCCCGCCGCCCTGGTGCAGGCGGCGGAACGGGTGCGCGAGGGTGGCGAGTTCCACTGCGACGAACCGGCGGACGCCGCACTACCAACAGGCGAACAGGTCGGCGAAGAAGCGCCGCCGGCGACTGCCGGCGAAGACATGTCGTTGGCTGTGCCGCCGACGGAAACGTCGGCCGTGCCCGGCTTGTCCGAGCCGCCGTTCAGCCTGGCGGACTTTACGATTGAAGAAGTGGAAGCCGTGGCCGCGCCGGACATCGTGTCGGCCGACGACGTTGCGCACCTGGACGAAGCCGGGGCAGTTCCGCACCGGGCAGAGCCGGTCGACACCACACTTCCGGCGGACGTGGGCGCCGCCACGCTCGAGCTGCGACCGGACATAGGACTGCCTGCGGGGCTCGATGCCGGGGTGGAAGCGGGGCTTGATGCGGGGCGGGACATGGTGCCGGATCCGGCGCCGGAGCAGTCGGCCAATCGGGAACACGGTGTGCTGCCCGTCGTCGCGGAGGTCATAGAATTCCCGACGCCGCCGCTGCAGGAGTTCAGGCTCAACGACAGCATCAAGCGCATCGGCGACCTGGAAATCAGTGTGCCGCTGCACAACATCTATCTCGCCGAGACCGATGAGCTGGTACGGCTGCTCGCCCACGACCTGTCGGAATGGCGGCATGAACCGGAACGCGGCGTGAGTGTACAGGCTGTACACGCCGCCCATTCGCTCGCCGGCAGTTCCGCCACCGTCGGCTTCAGCAGTCTGCAGGAAGTCGCCCATGCCCTGGAGATGCTCCTGCAGTCGCTGATGCGCCGGCAGGTGAGGCTGAGCGAGTATGAATTCGACACCCTCGAACAGACCGTAGAGCGCCTCAAGTTCATGCTGCAGAAGTTCGCGCTGGGCGAGATGCCCGCGCATCAGCGCGAGTACGCGCGCATCCTTAACAGCATCAAGCAGGACCTGGCAACCCGCGCCGAAACCAACGCCTCTGCGGGACCCGCAACCACGGACGCCGCGCCCGACATCGGGCTCATGCCCGAGCCGGACTTCGCGTCGGCCGTCGGATTTGATCCGGAGACAGGCACCGGGATCGCACCGCCGGTTGAACCGGTCACGATCGCGGTGGAGGGCGCTGAACGGATCGTCGCCGCGGAACTTCCCCTCGCCGCCGACGCTGATGGCGACCCCGCACTCACGCTCAAGGATGAGCTCGACAGCGACCTGCTGCCGGTGTTCCAGGAGGAGGGGCGCGACATACTGCCGCAGATGGCGACGCTCCTGCGTGCATGGCACGCGCAGCCGGCCGACCCGGCGCCGCCGCAATCGCTGTTGCGCCACCTTCACACCCTCAAGGGCAGCGCCCGGATGGCGGGTGCGATGCTGCTCGGCCAGCATCTGCATGACATGGAGACGCGGATCGAGAACCTCGCCCGCATGGGTTCGGCCGAACCGCTTGCGCTGGATGAATTGCTGATCCGCTACGACCAGGCACTGCAGATGTTCGACCAGTTGCAGGGTGGCGGGGCAACGGCGCCGGCACCTGCCGCTGCCGGAGCAGCAGCGGGAGCGGCCGCGGAAACGACGCCGAAAAGTGCGGCGCTCGCCCTGTCGGGCGCGGCGCCAGCCGCTGCGCCGCCTGTCGCACGTCCGGCAACTGCCCCGGCACCGCTGGTGCGCGTGCGGGCCGATATCCTCGACCGCCTGGTCAACCAGGCAGGTGAAGTATCCATCTCCCGCTCGAAGCTGGAGACCGAGGTCGGCACGCTGAAGCAGTCGCTGTCGGAACTGACTGAGAATGTCGTGCGTCTGCGTGACCAGCTGCGCGAAATCGAGATGCAGGCCGAGACCCAGATCGCGTCGCGCATGGCGCAATCCGGAGAACGCGAATTCGATCCGCTCGAGTTCGACCGATTCACCCGCCTGCAGGAGCTGACGCGTTCGATGGCCGAGAGCGTCAACGACGTCGGTTCCGTGCACCAGAACCTGAGCCGCACGCTGGACAGCGCAAGCAGCGACCTGGCAACCCAGGCCCGCCTCACGCGTGACCTGCAGCAGGACCTGATGCGGGTGCGGATGGTCCAGTTCGCGAGCATCTCCGAGCGCCTGTACCGCGTCACGCGCCAGGCGGCGAAGGAAATCGACAAGCGCGTCAGCCTTGACATCCGCGGCGGTGCGGTCGAGATCGATCGCGGCGTCCTGGAGAAGATGACCGGTCCGTTCGAACACCTGCTGCGCAATGCCATCGTGCACGGCATTGAATCGCGGGAAGCGCGCCGCCAGTCGGGCAAGAATGAAGTCGGCGAGTTGCGCGTCGAAGTACGGCAGGAGGGCAACGAGGTCGTGATCCAGTTCGCCGATGACGGCCAGGGACTGGACCTCAAGCGCATTCGCGCCAAGGCCGAACGTGTCGGCCTGCTCGACAACAATGCCGCGGTGCCGGACGAAGAACTCGGCGGACTGATCTTCCATCCCGGGTTTTCGACGGCGGAGGAGATCACCGAGCTTGCCGGCCGCGGTATCGGCATGGACGTGGTGCGATCGGAAGCCACGGCCCTTGGCGGGCGGGTCGCGACCAGTTCCGAACCTGGCCGCGGCACCTGCTTCACGATCCACCTGCCGCTGACGCTGGCGGTCACGCAAGTCGTCCTGCTGTCTACCGGCGGCAATACGTTTGCCGTGCCTTCGGTGCTGGTCGAACAGGTCCAGCAGCTGAAGACCAATGCGCTGGCGTCCGCCTACAACGAGGGTGCGGTGCAGTGGCAGGGCCAGAGGGTGCCGATGCATTACCTGTCGGCGCTGCTCGGCGACCGCCGCGCGGCCCCGGTCGCGCAGCAATATTCACCGGTCCTGATCCTCAAGAGCGGCAGCGACCGGGTCGCGCTGCACGTCGACGAAGTGATCGGCAACCGCGAAGTCGTGGTCAAGAATATCGGACCGCAACTCGCGCGCATGATCGGCGTTGCCGGCGCCACCGTGCTCGGCTCGGGCGACATCGTCCTGATCATCAATCCCCTGCCCCTGGCGCAGCGCGCGATGCAGGAAGACCTGCGGGCGCCGCGCATGCAGGCATCGGATGCGCCGGAGGCGATGGGCGCGGTAGCCGAACTTGCTCCGTCGCAGCCGCTGGCGCCGCGCGCCGATCCCGTCCAGGGATTGCGGACGCAGAGCATCGTGATGGTGGTCGACGATTCGCTGACGGTGCGGCGCGTGACGCAGCGTCTGCTGGCGCGCGAAGGCTACCAGGTGGTGCTGGCGAAGGATGGCGTTGATGCACTCGAGCACCTGCAGTCGATCACGCCCGACGTGATGCTCGTCGATATCGAGATGCCGCGCATGGATGGCTTCGACCTGACCCGCAACGTGCGCGGCGATGAACGGACCCGTCATATCCCGGTGATCATGATCACTTCGCGGACGGCGGCCAAGCATCGCAATTACGCGCTCGAACTCGGCGTCAACGAATATCTCGGCAAACCCTATCAGGAAGAGCAGCTGCTCGGCCTGATCGCCGGATTCGTCAGCAATGGAGCGACGACAAGGTAGCGGCGTCCGCCTTTTGCATGCCACCGGAGCCCGCATGCGCAAGCATGCGGGCTTTTTCCTTTGGGGCCTCAGGCGTCGTCGAAACCGGTGGCGGCGTTTTCGTTCACTTCGACGGCGGCACCCCTGATCGCTCCGTAGCGGACAAGCGTGTGCCGGCGCGCTTCATCGTGCTGCACGAGTGGCAGTGGGTAGTCGGCGCCGAGGACGACACCTGCGCCCGCAAGCACCTTGGGCTGCGCCAGCCAGGGCGCGTGGATCGCCTTGTCGGGAAGTGCGCCGAGCACCGGCAGGAAATGCCGGATGAAGGCGCCCTTCGGATCGAAGCGTTCCGACTGGGTGACCGGATTGAAGATGCGGAAGTAGGGCTGGGCGTCGCAGCCGCTCGACGCGGCCCACTGCCAGCCGCCGTTGTTGGCGGCGAGATCGTAGTCGTTCAGATGCAGCGCGAAATGCCGCTCGCCCCAGCGCCAGTCGACGCCGAGGTCCTTGATCAGGAAACTGGCGGTCACCATGCGCAGCCGGTTGTGCATGAAGCCGGTGCGTAACAGTTGCAGCATTGCGGCGTCCACCAGGGGGTAGCCGGTGCGTCCCTCGCACCATGCCGCGAACAGCGTCTCCGCGCGTTCGCCGCGCTCCCATTCGATCCGGTCATACTCCGGTCTGAATGCTGCGCCCGCAACCCGCGGGTGGTGATGCAGAATCATGAAATAAAAATCGCGCCAGATCAGCTCCGAGAGCCAGGTAGCCGCGCCTTCGGTTCCCTGTCCGCTGCGCATTCTCTCAACCGCCCGTCGCGCCAGTCCGCGTATCGATACCGTGCCGAAGCGCAGGTGCACGGACAGCAGCGAGGTGCCATTGATGGAAGGAAAATCGCGCGCGCTCCCATACTCAGCCATGCGCTCGCTGAAGCGCTCCAGCAGCCTGGCGCCGCCCGACATCCCGGTGCCCAGCGGAAGCGCCGCCAGGTTGGTCCGTGCAAAACCGAGCGCCTCCAGCGCGGGCACGCCATTGCCGGCAGGTCCGGGCGGCAGAAGGCGGCCCGGGAGGCCTTCGGTCGGCCACGGGGCGATGCAGCCGTCGCCGGCAGCGTGCAGCGCGGCGAGCCACGCCTTCTTGTATGGCGTAAAGACGGAAAAAGCTTTCCCCGCCTTGCTCACTACTTCATCCTTTTCGAAGACCACCTGGTCCTTGAAACTGAGCCACGTGCGGCCCGCCGCGACGAGTGCGTCCGCCACGGCGGCGTCGCGCCCGACGGCGAAAGGCTCGTAGTCGTGGTTCGCGAACACGGCGTCGACATCCAGTTCGGCCGCCAGTGCCGGGACGCCGGCGCGAGCGTCCACGTGCCTGACGATCAGTCCCCCGCCACGCGCACGGAGCGCCTCGTCCAGTTCACGCAGGCTTTCGTGGATGAATTCCACGCGCCGGTCGGCGGCGGGCAGTCCGTCAAGGATCGACCGGTCGAAGATGAACGCGCAATACACCGCCGAAGACTGGCGCAGGGCCTGATGCAGGGCGGCGTGGTCGAAGTCACGCAAGTCTCGGCGGAACCATACGAGGGATTTTCGGAACAGAGTCATGGCAGGCAGGGCATGCTGAACGGCCTCCGGCCGGTCTGGCGCGGGATGGAATCAGCATCAAAACTGTTAAAATGGCCATTATGGTGAAACCTAGCAAGAGCCGCACGTCCTTCCGTGCGCCCGCCACTTCCGCGGGCCGCGCCGGCCTGTCCGTCGAACCGGAACCCGCGTCCGGCCTCGACCTGGCGAATCACTTCCTGATCGCGATGCCGTCAATGTCGGACCCGATGTTCGGAGGCGCCGTGGTGTACCTCTGCGAGCATAACGCCGAGGGCGCGCTTGGCGTGATCATCAACAAGGCGACGGACATGACCATGGATGTCCTGCTCGAGCGCATCGACCTGTCTCCCGGCACCCCGATCACGTCTCTCGAGCTCGATGCCAAGCCGGTGATGTTCGGCGGTCCGGTCCAGGTGGAACGCGGTTTCGTCCTCCACATGCCGCACGGATCCTGGGCTTCGGTAATGAAGGTAAGCGAGGATGTTGCTCTTACGACATCCAAGGACATCCTGGAGGCCGTCGCCGTCGGGCGCGGTCCGGAACGCCTGCTGGTGACCCTGGGGTGCGCCGGCTGGAGCGCCGGCCAGCTGGAGGAGGAAATCGGCCGCAACGGATGGCTGACCGTGCCGGCTGATCCCCGCATCATCTTCGACACGCCGGTCGAGGAGCGCTTTTCCGCCGCAATGAAACTGCTCGGCATCGACCCGGTCATGCTGGCCGGTGTCGCGGGGCACGCCTGAGTGGAAACAGTGCTTGCGTTCGACTTCGGGTTGAAGCGTATCGGCGTGGCCGTCGGCAATACGCTGTTGCGCCAGGCCCAGCCCCTGACCGTGATCACCGTCGCGACAAACGATGCCAGGTTCGCAGAAATCGGCGCCTTGGTGGAAGCATGGCGGCCCGCGCGCTGCGTCGTGGGCCTGCCGCTGCATCCGGACGGCGCCGAACACGAGATGACGGTGCGCTGCCGGCGTTTCGCGAACCAGATCAACGGCCGCTTCGGCGTTCCGACCGTCCTGGTCGACGAACGGTACTCGTCGGCGGTGCTCGGACAGCGCCGCGGCGAAATCGTCGACGACGAAGCCGCCGCGATCATTTTGCAACAATACTTCAATGACTATGCCGAATCCTGATTTCGATGCCGAAACGCTCTACACGGTGCTTGCCGACCGCATCAAGACCGGCCTCGCAAACGCCGCCGGCCTGGCGATCGTCGGCATCCATTCCGGCGGCGCCTGGCTGGCTGAGCGCCTTGCCGGGGAGCTGCAGCTGCAGGACCGCCTCGGGTTCATCGACGTCTCGTTCTACCGCGACGACTTCGCCGCGCGCGGCCTGCATCCGGAAGTGAAGCCGAGCCAGATCCCGTTCGAGGTGGAAGGCGCCACCATCGTGCTGGTGGACGATGTGCTGTACACCGGCCGCACCACCCGTGCAGCCATCAACGAGCTGTTCGACTACGGCCGGCCGGCGCGCATCATGCTTGCCGCCCTGGTCGACCGGGGTGGGCGAGAGCTGCCGGTCGCCGCCGATTTCGTCGCCGCCACCGTCGACCTGCCCCCGGACCAGCAACTTGTCCTGCAACGCGCCGGCGACGGCCGGTTCTCCCTCACCGTAGACCATGCATAACCCGCAACTGAACAAGAACGGCGAGCTGCAGCACCTGCTCACCATCGAAGGCCTGCCGAGAGCGGTCATCACCCACATACTCGATACTGCTTCCTCCTTCGTCAGCATCAGCGACCGGGAGGTCAAGAAGGTCCCGCTGATGCGCGGCAAGAGCGTCTTCAACCTGTTTTTCGAGAACTCGACGCGTACCCGCACCACCTTCGAGATCGCCTCCAAGCGGCTGTCCGCGGACGTGATCAACCTGAACATCTCCGCTTCCAGCACGAGCAAGGGCGAGTCGCTGCTCGATACCATCGACAATCTCGCCGCCATGCACGCGGACATGTTTGTCGTCCGTCATGCGCAGTCCGGCGCGCCGTACCTGATCGCACGGCACCTGACCGAGACCGGTCAGCCGCATGTGCATGTGGTGAACGCCGGCGACGGCCGGCATGCGCATCCGACTCAGGGACTGCTGGACATGTACACCATCCGGCATTACAAGAAGGATTTCAGCAACCTGACGGTCGCCATCGTCGGCGACATCCTGCACAGCCGGGTCGCGCGCTCCGACATACACGCGATGACCACCCTTGGCGTGCCGGAAGTGCGCGCGATCGGGCCGCGCACGCTGTTGCCCGGCGGGCTTGAGCAGATGGGCGTGCGGGTCTTCACCGACATGAACGAAGGGCTGCGCGGCGTCGACGTGATCATCATGCTGCGCCTGCAGAACGAGCGCATGTCCGGTGCGTTGCTGCCATCGGCGCAGGAATTCTTCAAGAGCTACGGCTTGACGCCGGAACGCCTCGCACTCGCCAAGCCGGACGCCATCGTGATGCACCCCGGACCGATGAACCGCGGCGTCGAGATCGACTCCGCCGTGGCCGATGGCGCGCAGGCGGTGATCCTGCCGCAGGTTACCTTCGGTATTGCGGTGCGCATGGCGGTAATGAGCATTTTGGCGGGAAACTGAAGCATGAAACTCCATATCAAGAATGGCCGCGTCATCGACCCGGCCAACGGCATCGACGCGCAGCAGGATGTGTACGTGGCCGGCGGCAGGATCGCCGCAATCGGCCAGGCGCCGGAAGGTTTTGCAGCCGATCGCAGCATCGATGCCGCCGGCCTGGTGGTGGCGCCCGGCCTGGTTGACCTGAGCGCGCGCCTGCGCGAACCCGGCTATGAATACAAGGCGACGCTCGAATCGGAAATGCAGGCGGCGGTGCAGGGCGGCGTGACCAGCCTGGTCTGCCCGCCCGACACCGATCCGGTGCTGGACGAGCCCGGCCTGGTCGAGATGCTGAAGCACCGGGCCAGGGGCCTGAACCAGGCCAACGTCTATCCGCTCGGTGCGCTGACGACCGGGCTGCGGGGCGAGGCGCTGACCGAGATGGCGGAACTGACAGAAGCCGGCTGCATCGGCTTCGCGCAGGCGGAACATCCGATACTCGACACCACCGTGCTGATGCGCGCGCTGCAGTACGCGAAGACGTTCGGCTTCACCGTCTGGTTGCGGCCGCAGGACCCGCATCTTGGTCGCGGCGGTATCGCCCATAGCGGGGCCGTGGCCTCGCGCCTCGGTCTGCCGGGCGTGCCGGTCATGAGCGAGACGATTGCCCTGCATACCATCCTGGAACTGATGCGTTCCACCGGAGCCCGCGTGCACCTCTGTCGCATGTCCTCTGCAGCGGGAATCGAACTCGTGCGCGCCGCCAAGCAGGAAGGCCTGCCGGTCAGCTGTGACGTCGGCGTCCACCACGTGCACCTGACCGACGTTGACATCGGCTTCTTCGATTCGAATGCGCGGGTCACGCCGCCTTTCCGCTCGCAGCGCGACCGCGACGCGATCCGGCAGGGGCTGCTGGACGGCACCATCGACGCCATCTGTTCCGACCACACCCCAGTGGATGACGACGAGAAGCTCCTGCCTTTCGGTGAAGCATCGCCCGGCGCCACTGGCCTGGAACTGCTGCTGCCGCTGGCCCTGCGCTGGGCGGAAGAATGCGTCACCGCGCCGGGAGAGCGGTTGTCCCGTGCGATCGCCAAGCTGACCTCGGATGCCGCGCGCGTTGCCGGCCTGGCGGGCGGCAGCCTTGCCGTCGGCGGCAGCGCCGATATCTGCGTCTTCGACCCGGCCGCGCGCTGGAAAGTGGAGGCCGCGGCGCTCGCCAGCCAGGGCAAGCACACGCCATTTCTCGGCTACGAGCTGAGCGGGCAGGTCAGGGCCACGATCGTCGGCGGGCACCTCGCGTTTTCGCGTTGAGCGCTGCGTCGATGCCGGCCTTGCGCATGGCCCGCCTGGCAATGCACCTGCTGCGCGGGCTGGCCACCTGCGCGCTGTTGTTTCCATTGAACGACCGGGCCGGGCGGGACGCGCATGTGCGGCGCTGGTCCGCCCGCCTGCTTGCGCTGTGTGGGGTGACGGTGCGGATCGAGCATGCGCAGGGCGCGCAACCGGCCGGCCGGGCACTGATCGTTTCCAACCATGTCTCCTGGCTCGACATCTTCGTCATCAACTCCTTGCATCCTTGCCGGTTTGTCGCCAAGTCCGATATTCGTGGCTGGCCACTGATCGGCTGGCTGTGCGCCCGGGTCGGCACCATCTTCATCGCGCGCGGCAGGCTGCGCGACGTGCGGCGCATTTATCAGGGGCTGGTCGAGAGCCTGAAGCGCGGCGAGCATGTGGCGTTTTTCCCGGAGGGGACCACGGCGGCTCAAGGCACGTTGCTGCCGTTCCATGCCAATCTGTTCGAGGCCGCGATCGAGGCACAGGTGCCGGTCCAGCCATATGCGCTACGCTATCTCGATACCGCCGGCAGGCTCCACCCAGCCGCGAATTTTATCGGCGACATGGGTTTCGTCGACAGCGTTCGCATGGTACTGGCCTCGGGCGGCATGCAGGCACGACTATGCGTGCTGCCCGCAATCGCTCTCCCCGGCGAGCCGCACCGGAGGGACCTGGCTGACGCCGCGCGGCAAGCGATCGCCGCCGCGCTTGAAACGGATGCCGCGGCGCCTGCTCAGATCGATCCGGGCCGCTGAAACTGCGGGCAGTCCACCTGGACCACGCTGCGGTCCTGCAGCCGGCAGGCACTCAGCTTTCCACCCCACAGGCAGCCAGTGTCGAGGCTGATCACGTTCTCGCGCATCATCAGTCCCAGGGTCGACCAGTGGCCGAAGACGACAGTAACATCCTGCGTCCTTCGTCCCGGCACCTCGAACCATGGCAGATAGCCGGGCAGGTCGGGTGTGGCCCCCTTGGAAGCGAGGTCCATGGTGCCGTCCGGCGCGCAGAAGCGAATGCGGGTGAGCGCATTGACAATGCAGCGCAAGCGGTCCGGTCCTTGCAGGCTGTCGTCCCAGCGAGCGGGCGCGTTGCCGTACATGGTGCGCAGAAAGTCGACCCAGCCGGGACCGCGCAGGGCCGTTTCGACTTCCGACGCCAGCGCCATCGTCCGTCCCGCATCCCATTGCGGCAGCACGCCCGCATGCACCATCAGATGACCGTCCTCGTACAGCGCCAGCGGACGCTGTCGCAGCCAGTCCAGCAAAGCATCCCGGTCGGGAGCGGCAAGGATATCGTCGAGCGTGTCCGACCTGTGCGCCGGACGGATGCCCTGGGAGACCGCGAGCAGGTGCAGATCATGGTTGCCGAGCACGACCTCGGCGCGATCGCCAAGCGCTCGCACCTCCCGCAATGTCGCAAGCGACTCCGGGCCGCGGTTCACGAGGTCGCCGACGAAGATCAGTCGGGCATGCGGGTCGGTTTCCAGGATGCGCTCCAGGAGTTCGGTCATTTTCGGCCGGCAGCCCTGGATGTCGCCAATGGCGTAAGTACTCATGGTGTTATGGATAGTGGCGGACGAACAAGTTTCACGCTTCACGCGTTGTTTTTCCTTGGTGCAAGCAGCGCTTGTTGTAGACCGTCAATGCCTGTGTCGGGAATGTGCCAACGCGCGTCGTCTTGCTGCGCAAGCTCAAATGGCCAATGGGTGGATCAATCAGACTGTGTTGCGTATTAGTCATCTTTTTTTACGGACTCGGCAGCTTTTCCGCCGCGTCGCAAGCCTGTGGCAAGCAAATAGTTCACCAGCACAAACAGCGAGAAAAACATGTTGATCCCTGTCATTCTATCCGGCGGCGCAGGAACGCGCCTTTGGCCCGTCTCCCGGGAGGCCCACCCGAAGCCTTTCATGCGCATTGGCGGCGGCAAGAGCCTGCTGACGCAGACCCATGAACGGGCGCTGGAAGTTTCTGGTAACACGGCGCCGCTGATCGTGACCAACCGCGACTATTACTTCCTGTCCCGGGACGAACTGGATGAGCAGCAGGTCAAGCCGCACTATCTGCTGGAGCCCAAGGGCCGCAATACCGCGCCCGCGGTCGCCCTCGCGGCGTTGTGGGCGCTTGAAAAGGACCGCGACGCATGCATGCTGGTGATGCCGGCCGACCACCTGATCAAGGACACCCCCTCGTTCTATACTGCCGTCAAGCACGCGGAAAACCTGGCCAGGGACGGTTTCCTGGTCTTGTTCGGCGTGCGTCCGACGGCGCCGGAGACCGGTTTCGGCTACATAGAGATGGGCGACAAGGTGAGCGGACACGCCCAGGTCGTGCAGCGCTTCGTGGAAAAGCCCGATGCGGTCACGGCGTCACGCTACCTCGCCCAGGGCAATTACGTGTGGAACAGCGGCATGTTCTGCTTCAAGGCCAGCACCATACTCGATGCCTTCGAGACCTACAGCCCGGAACTGCTGGCGGCGGCCCGGGAAGTCTATCGCAGCACCAAGACGGATTGCGACAAGTCGGAGTTGCCCGCAAGCTTCGCCGCACTGGAAAATATCTCGATTGACTACGCGGTGATGGAGAAGGCCCGCAACCTGGCGGTCATTCCCGGCGACTTCGACTGGAGCGACATCGGCGCCTGGAAGGCGGTCGCCGAGGCGATCCCCGCCGACGAACAGGGCAACACCAGCAACAACTGCCAGTCGATCGTGATCGACAGCCACAACACCCACATCGAGACCAAGGACCGCCTGGTTGCGGTCATCGGCCTCAACAACCTGCTGGTGATCGACACGCCCGATGCGCTGCTCGTGGCCGACAAGTCCAAAAGCCAGGAGGTGCGCGAGGTGGTCAGCCGCCTGAAGGCGGCAGGACATGAGGCCCACAAGACCCACCGCACCGTGGTCCGTCCATGGGGCACCTATACGGTGTTGCAGGATGCGCCTGGCTTCAAGATCAAGCGCATCTCCGTGAAACCCGGCGCGTCGCTGTCGCTCCAGATGCACCACCATCGCAGCGAGCACTGGGTAGTGGTGTCTGGCAATGCGGAAGTGGTCAACGGCGAGCAGATCATCGCGCTGCAGGCGAACGAGTCCACCTACATCCCGGCGGGAAACCGGCACCGCCTGACGAATGTCGGCAAGGACGAGCTTGCCCTGATCGAAGTGCAATGCGGCGCCTACCTTGGCGAGGACGATATCGTACGCTTCGAGGACATTTACGGGCGCGCGCAGTAGCGCCGGGCCGGCCCAGGCAACCGCCGCCGGCCCGCAACGGCGGGTTGTCGGCTGAAGTTCATCCGCGGATGCTTCGCCTGCCCTCATTTCTTTTGATTTCCGTTATTACCGGCAGGCTTCACTTCCATTAATTTGTGCGGACGCGCCAGCCTTCCTTGCTTAAGCGAAACAAGGCGGGCGCCGGCGCCCGGTCGTTCCGATCCGGATCCAAAATTTAAAGCAGAAGACAAATGACCACATCTCCGACAGCAATCATCACCGGCATTACCGGGCAGGACGGCGCCTACCTCGCCGAACTTCTCCTTAACAAAGGCTATACGGTCCACGGCACCTACCGCCGTACCAGCTCGGTGAATTTCTGGCGCATCGAGGAACTCGGCATTGCCCAGCATCCGAACCTGAACCTGGTGGAATATGATCTCACCGACCTGAGCTCGTCCATCCGTCTGCTTCAGAGCA
The DNA here is from genome assembly GCF_036563305.1 of Noviherbaspirillum sp. Lineage (GTDB taxonomy): Bacteria > Pseudomonadota > Gammaproteobacteria > Burkholderiales > Burkholderiaceae_D > Noviherbaspirillum. The sequence continues at coordinate 301,313 of NZ_DATCMQ010000011.1, forward strand.
CCGGCGCCACCGAGGTCTACAATCTCGCCGCGCAGAGCTTCGTCGGCGTGTCGTTCGACCAGCCGGTAACGACGGCGGAGATCACCGGCATCGGCCCGCTCAACATGCTCGAGGCGATCCGCATCGTCAACCCGAAGATCCGCTTCTACCAGGCGTCGACCTCCGAAATGTTCGGCAAGGTGCAGGCAATTCCCCAGACCGAGACCACACCTTTTTATCCGCGCAGCCCCTATGGTGTCGCCAAGCTCTACGGCCACTGGATCACGATCAACTACCGCGAGTCCTACGACATCTTCGGCTGCAGCGGCATCCTCTTCAACCACGAGTCGCCCTTGCGGGGCCGCGAGTTCGTGACCCGCAAGATCACCGACTCGGTGGCCAAGATCCGGCTCGGGAAACTGGACACGCTCGAACTCGGCAACATGGACGCCAAGCGCGACTGGGGCTTTGCCAAGGAGTACGTGGAAGGCATGTGGATGATGCTGCAGGCAGACGAGCCGGACACCTACGTGCTCGCCACCAATCGCACGGTGACGGTGCGCGACTTTGTCTCGCTGGCCTTCCGCAGCGCGGATTACCAGCTTGAATGGCGCGGCTCGGGCGAACGGGAAGAGGCTGTGGACGCGGCGACCGGCAAGGTGCTGGTACGCGTCAATCCGAAGTTCTACCGCCCTGCGGAGGTCGACCTCCTGATCGGCGATCCTGCCAAGGCCCGCGAAAAGCTGGGATGGGCTCCGAAGACCTCACTCGAGCAGTTGTGCCAGATGATGGTGCAGGCCGACCTTCGGAGAAACGAGCGTGGGTTCTCCTTCTGATAAACCGGCGGACGGCAGCAGGGGGCGGGTACTTCTTACCGGGGCCAACGGATTTACCGGCCGGCATGTACGCGCCGAACTCGCCGCAGCCGGTTATTCGGTCTGCAGTGCCGTGGTCGGCGCGGCGCGGGGCGTCGACGAGGCAACGCTCGACATCACCTCCCCGGACGATTGCCGGCGGGTGGTGGCGAGGCTGCGGCCCGACTACCTGATCCACCTGGCCGCCATCAGCTTCGTCCAGCATGCCGATGCCGACGCGTTCTACCGGGTCAACGTCATTGGCACGATGAACCTGCTCCAGGCGTTCGCCGACGCGCGCCTGGAACCCCGCCGCATGGTGATCGCAAGCAGCGCCAACGTCTACGGCAATGTGACCGGCGGCGTGATCGCCGAGACCCAGGCGCCGCAGCCCGTCAATCACTACGCGGTCAGCAAGCTGGCCATGGAATTCATGGTCAGGACGTGGAGCGACCGCTTCCCGATCGTGCTGACGCGGCCGTTCAACTACACCGGCATCGGGCAGCAGCCGCATTTCCTGGTGCCGAAGATCGTGTCGCATTTCCTGCGACGGGCGCCCGTGATCGAGCTCGGCAATCTTGATGTCGAGCGCGACTTCTCGGACGTGCGGATGGTGGCGCTGGTTTACCGGCGCCTGCTGGAGCGGGACTGCGCGGGCGAGACGGTGAACATCTGCAGCGGCCGTCCCTATTCCCTTCGTGCCATCCTGGCCATGATGACCGCCATCGCCGGCCACGAGATCGAGGTGCGCATCAATCCCGATTTCATCCGCCGGTCCGAAGTGAAGACCCTGGTCGGATCGGTCGACAAGCTGGAAAGGCTGGCCGGCCCGCTGGAATGCATTCCCCTTGAGGACACTTTGCTCTGGATGGCCCGGGACGACGGCGCCCCGGCGACCAGGAGTCGCTGAATCCCTGCTGCCAAGAATTGCGTGATAATCAGCAAGCAATAATTTAGACTGTCGGCTTTTCCGGTTCCCGGGGATATCCGGGACTAACCTTTGCGTCGTCCGGCAACGCGGCCGGGCGGCCGGCAGAATCCATGTCGTCCTTCCTGATCAGTTTCATCATCTCGGCGATCCTCTCGCTGCTCATCGTGCGCTACGCGACGACGCATGCGCTCGATTCCGACATGCTCGGCGTGCAGAAATTTCACGCCAGGGCCGTCCCCCGTATCGGCGGCCTGGGCATCTTCGTCGCCGTCATCGCGACCTCCATGGTGGCTACCTACCGCTCGCCATCGCTGGGCAAGGCGCTGTTGCTGCTGCTGCTCTGTTCGTCCGTCGCCTTCCTTGGCGGCGTGGTCGAAGATTTCACGAAACGCGTGAGCCCGAAGCGGCGCCTGCTGCTGACGATGGTCGCGGCCGGCCTCGGCTATTTCCTGCTCGATGCCAAGATCGAGCGCATCGACCTGGTGTTCTCCGACTGGCGGCTGCTGGTCTGGATCGGGCTGCCCCTGACGGTGCTCGCGGTTGCAGGCGTCGCCAATGCGGTCAACATCATCGACGGCTTCAACGGGCTGGCGGCGGTAGTGACCGTGTGCATGCTTCTGTCGCTGGCCTACGTCGCGTTGCAGGTCGGCGATACCTTCATCCTGGTCTCGGCGCTGGTGGTGGCAGGCGCGGCCGCGGGATTCCTTGTATGGAACTACCCCGCGGGACTGATCTTCCTCGGCGACGGTGGCGCCTATTTCCTCGGCTTCATGCTGGCCGAGCTGTCGGTCCTGTTGGTGATGCGCAATCCGACCGTGTCCTCCTGGTACGCGGCACTGCTGCTGATCTATCCGGTGTTCGAGACCCTCTTTTCGGTCTATCGCCGGCTGTTCGTGCGCGGGCGTTCCCCCGGCACGCCGGACGGCATCCATTTGCACAGCCTCATCTTCCGCCGCATCGTCGTCTGGGCGGCGGGGCGCGAGGATGCGCGCGCGCTGAACATCGGCAATTCGCGCACCTCCCCCTATCTGTGGTTGCTGTCGCTGATGGCGGTGATTCCCGCCAGCCTGTTCTGGCGGCACACCGGGATACTGATTTTCTTCTGCCTGCTGTTCGTGATTTCCTACGTCTGGCTGTACGCGCGTATCGTGCGCTTCAAGTCGCCGCGCTGGATGTTCCCGCGCAAGAAGCGCTAGTCTTCCCGATCGACCACCGGTCTGATTTGATCCGATTCCGATGAACACGCTTTCTCACGCCATTTTCAAGGCATACGATATCCGCGGCATCGTCGGCAAGACGCTGGACGAGGAAGTGGCGCGCCAGATCGGCCTGGCGTTCGGCGCGGCGGCGCGCGGCAAGGGCGAGCGCAGCGTGGCGATCGGCCGCGACGGCCGCCT
>NZ_DATCMQ010000016.1:0-681033 GCF_036563305.1 Noviherbaspirillum sp.
AAACCACAAACCACAAACCACAAACCACAAACCACAAACCACAAACCACAAACCACAAACCACAAACCACAAACCACAAACCACAAACCACAAACCACAAACCACAAACCACAAACCACAAACCACAAACGTCGAACGTCGAACGTGGCAGCCGGTAGTCGGCAGTCAGATGACGGAAGTCGGACGAAGCACGCCGTACTTCGTGCATCCACCAGCAGAGTGTACTACTCACACATGCAAGTTGCTGCCCGGCCCCGTGCAAAGGCGAACGCGACGGTTGCGGGCACTGCGAAGCTAAAATGTGTAGCGCAAGCGTACCACCGCAAAATCTACGCCATCGTTCGGCTTCTTGATGCCGCCGTTCGAGAAGTGCTGGATCTTCAGCCCAATATCCAGGTTATTGTCGAACACGTAGCCGACGCCGATATGATCACCGAACTGGAAAGCCGTCGACAACTGCTTCCCGTCGTTGTCATACAGCTCGGAAAACAGGTGCGCGCCAATGCCGGCTTCGGCGTAAAACCCTTTCAGACTGTCGTTTTGAAACCGGAAAACAGGGGTAATTCCGAGGACAGCGATATCCTGCCTTCTGCCAGGAATGTCGCGATATCGCTGACCTCTCCATTGGGCAAGCGTCAGGTCCCAGTAGCCACCGATGTGCGTGCCGTTCGACTTCCACCACTGTTTGTCCCAGGCCCACTGCACCCCCACCCGGACGAGGCGAGTCCGGTCGCCCGCGCCATACTCGAGGGATGCGGAGTCGACAGCGTGTGCGACGACGCTTGGCAGCAAGAGGGCGAACGCGGCGCTGACAAATTTTCTTGTTCTCATTGTGTTACTCCAGCAAAGATGGGGGCGACGGCATATCCGCCTGCATTGTCTGCCATCCAATCGGCTCCCCCCCGCACGTCATTTCCGCTTGCGGAAGGATGGGGCAAACGCATTTGCTCGACCCATTCTCGCAGCGGACCGCACGGCGGGCATGCTCACCCTCAAACAAGTCCCTGGCCTTCTTTGATTCAGTTCTATGGACCAGCGCACGCCATCGCCCACTGCGCCTAGGGGAGGTAAGCGGGCTCGACGCGGCCCGGCACGTCCGTTCTCATCGTGAGCACGCAGCCGGACAGCGGGAAGGCTGCAAGCTCCTCCGCTGGACGCTTGTGACGAACCGTTGTGATGAAGAGCGTCCTGAGATCGTCGCCACCAAACGCGAGCATCGTCGGACACCGGACCGGCAGGGGAATTTGATTCAGGATGGCGCCGGACGGCGCAATGCGCAGCAGCCGTCCACCTTCATACATCGCGCACCAGTACGCGTCCTCGCTGTCGACGGCTGCCCCGTCGGGGCGTCCGCCGTAGTCCTTGCCGCGCTCGGACGGGAATTCCTTGAAGATGCGGGCAGAACCGATCGTGCCGGTGTCGAGATCGAAATCGTAGGCGGTGATCCGGTGGGCGCTCGTATCAGCGTGATAGAGCGTGCGCTGATCGAGGCTGAATGCAACGCCGTTGGACACCGTGACGGGAAGGCCGATATCGCGCAATGCGCCACGTTCGATGCAGTAGAGCGAGCCAAGCGCCTTGTCCCGCGCGTCGTAGGCGGTTCCGGCCCAGAGACGGCCCCTGCCGTCGCAGCGTCCATCGTTGAACCGCATCAGGCCAGGATCGTACGGCGGGTCCGCAATCGGGGCAAGGACGCCGGTCGCAGTATCAAGAAAGGCCACGCCGCTGCGCATCGCGACAATCAGCCTGCCGTCAGCTGCAAGGGCAATACAGCCGGGCTCCGCAGGAAGCGGCCACAGTCGGTGAAGGCCGGCGCCCATCTGAAAGCGATGAACGGCAAGGCCTGCGATATCGATCCAGTACAGTGCCTGCTCCTTCGGATGCCACACCGGACTCTCCCCAAGTTGCATGGGCAGGGCCAGGAGGGCCTCGATGTTGCCTGTCGACATAGCATCAGATTCTTTGAGATGATGACATCGCGATTATGCAGCGAATTCGTTTTGGACGAGGAGACGGACATTGAACACGAACGGAGGACTTCCAACCATCGCCTTTCTGGGCATTGGACTAATGGGAAAGCCGATGGCGGCACGCCTGCTGCAGGCGGGATATCCGGTCACAGCATGGAACCGTACGCCTGAAAAGGCCGCCGCGCTGCTGCCGCTGCAGGCGTCAGTCGCCGCCTCCGTGGAGGCCGCGGTCAGCAAGGCGCATATCGTCATCACCATGCTGGAGGCGGGCCCTGTCGTCGCGGAGGTTCTCGCGCTTGCCGTGCCCGCCATGGGTCCCGCTACGCTTGTGATCGACATGAGTTCAACCCGCCAGTCGGAAGCGCAGGCGTTCGATGCACTGGTGCGCGACGTCGGCTGCACATTCATCGATGCCCCGGTGTCAGGCGGCGTGATCGGCGCAGAGGCCGGGACACTGGCGATCATGGCAGGCGGCTGCGCCGAGGACTTCCAGCGGGCGGAACCTGTGCTGCGCGTCCTCGGAAGGCCGACGCTGGTCGGCGGTGCCGGCTGCGGCCAACTCGCCAAGCTGTGCAATCAGCTGATCGTTGGCGGCACCCTCAACATCGTGGCCGAGGCCCTGCTGCTGGCGCAGGCGGGGGGCGCGAATCCGGCAGCGGTCAGGGCCGCCCTGCGCGGCGGATTTGCGGAAAGCCGCATACTCGACGTGCACGGCCAACGCATGCTGGACCGGAATTTCCTGCCTGGCGGGCAGGTGAAGAGCCAGGCCAAGGATCTCGACAATGTGCTGGCTGCTGCAGCGGCAGCCGGCGTGAAGCTGCCGGTAGCCGAGATGATGGCAGAGTGGTATCGGGACATCGTCGACGCGTTCGGGGGCGCCGACCAGTCAGCGACGCTGCTCGGGCTGGAACAGATCAATCCACTTGTCCGCCTTGGGGAAGGGCCGGATCGCTTGCCCTGAACGTCTGCCGGGCGACGCCACACCCGCTGACCAAGGGAGCGGCGCGCAGGATGGCAGGCGCGAATCATCGCGGATCGCGATGCCCGAGAATTGCGAGGAGACGATCGGGCGAAGCGATTCGTCGCCGGTAGCAGGACGGCGTCTCGCGGAGGGGTGACTTTCCCCAGCCGGACGCCATCGAGTTCGGGATGCAGGTCCATGAATACCTGGCTGCTGCCGGCCACCTGCAGACAAACCCAGGTGAACGTGCCCGTGACATGGGGCCGGCGTCGGGACGGCCGCATCTCAACTTGCGCCTGCACGCTGTTGCGACAGACGTCGCGCCCGGTGCGCGGGGACGCAGACACGGCGGCGCACCGGTTATACAATCCTGATGACCAATATTTCTGGCCGGCAAGATGGCCGCTTTCTTCAAGCCGTGGCGGATGCGATGCTTGCGCCTGCCATCACCTTTCGACGACATAATGCGCCTGTTTGCACTGATTCCGATCGCCATCGCCATCGCCGGCTGCGCAGCACCGCCTTCTATACCGCCAGCGGCCCCTGGTGTCACACCTGAAAGCACATTGCCCTCGTTGTTTTCGTTAAGCACCAGCGATGGCTTGCCGCCGGGCTGGGAGCCAATGGTCATCCTGCGACACAAGAAGCAGACGCAGTACCAGCTCGTGCGCAAGGAAGAGCGGACGGTCTTGCATGCGCGGGCAGACAACGCCTCTTCCGGGCTGATGCATCGAACGCTTATCGATCCCATCGCACGGCCCTGGCTGCACTGGCAGTGGAAGATCGAGGATGTGCTGCCCGACGCCGACAACACCCGCCGGGCGACCGAAGATTCACCGGTCCGGATCATCCTCGGGTTTGACGGCGACAAGGAGAGCCTGCCGTTCTCGGACCAGATCCTCTTCGAGACTGCCAAGATGGTGACTGGCTACGACTTCCCTTATGCGACGCTGATGTATATCTGGGAGAACAAGGCGCCCGTCGGCACCGTCATCCGCAGCACGCACAGCGGCCGCATCCGCATGGTGGTCGCGGCTCAGGGCGCGGAAGGCGTCGGCAAGTGGCACAGTTTCACTCGCAATATCGTCGAGGACTTCGAAAAGGCCTACGGCGAGAAGCCAGGCAAGCTCATCGGCATCGGTGTGCTGACCGACACCGACAATACCGGGGACAGCGTCGAGGCCTGGTACGGCGACATCCGGATTCTGGGCAACTACGAATAGCAGCGAACGGCATCGCCTATTCTGCAAGCGCAAGCAGTGCGAAACTGGCAAGCCAGTGGGTGCGGGCGTAGGCTCCCTCGGCGGCATGGGGAAGCGCGGCGGCGAGATGCGCTTCGATGGACTTTCCGACAACGTCCTGCAGCGAGGACGGCAGTTGCGGCAGCAATTGCTTCCAGCACCATGCGCGGGAAAGGTTCAGCCCGTCAAGATGGGCCAGGCGAAAGTCGTTCCTGTCGCTGACCTGCACCGGCAGCAGCCAGGCCCGCAGGTCCAGGCTGTCCGGCCGGAATACTTCCCACCAGTCGGCAAAGCTGCAGCCATCGACCAGCCGCAGCATCAGCACGGCTTCCACCAGGCCGGGTGACAGGAAGTCCTCGCCGCCCGGTTCATACGCCGCAGGATAGCGGCGGTCCCGGCCGAACCAGTCGTTGGCCTTGCGGGCGATCAGCTTGCGCAACGCGAGATGCTGGCGTCGCTCGGCGTAGTCCAGGGTCAGCAACAGGCCGAACGCGCTATTGCCGTGGGTGCCGGCGCGAACCGGGTAAGTGGCGAGTGGAAGGTGATGCAGGGTGCGATCGACGACGGCATCCGCCAGCGGTTGCAGGGCGTCGCGCCAGCGGACTGCCGGCGGTGTGATCTCGGCCAGCGCGTCGAGCTCCGCCTGCAGTTTCAGGAGCCAGGCCCAACCGTATGGCCGTTCAAAGGTTTCGCGCCCGGGCTGTTGCAGGTAGGCGATTTCGTCCGCCACCTTCGCGGCTTGCAGGCCGTCCGACAGCGCGGCCCGGATGTTGGCGGCTTCCGGCAGGTCCGGAAAGCGCCGCAGCAGGTGGGCAAGCGACCAGTGCATGTGCACCGCCGAGTGCCAGTCATAGCAGCCATAGAAGACCGGGTGGAGTGTGCGCGGCGCAAGCGCATCGTCAGCACCCTGCAGGACATGATCCGGCTTGTTCGGATACTCGCGCCCGATATTGTCCAGCGCAACCCGGGCGAACCGGGACGCGTATGCGCGAGCCGGATCCAGGTGTCTCACCGCTTGCGCAGCCAGGTCTCCGCCAGGCGCACCCAGTAGGTTGCCCCGAGCGGCAGCAGCTCGTCATTGAAGTCGTAGCTGCCGTTGTGCAGGTTGCAGGGGCCCGCGCCGTGCCCGGCGCTGCGATGGCCGCCTTCGCCGTTGCCGATGAAGACGTAGCAACCGGGCTTCTCCTGCAGCATGAAGGCAAAGTCCTCGGCCCCCATCGTCGGCTCGACCCGGGCGTCGATCCCCGCGTCCCCGACGATGGAGCGGATGACGTCGACCGCGAATTCGGTTTCCTTCGCATGATTCACCAGCGGTGGATAGTTGCGGACGAACGCGAAATCGACTTCGGCGCCGAAGGCCGCGGCAATGTGCGTAGCCAGCTCGCGCATCCGGCTTTCGACGAGGTCGAGCACGCCGGTTGTGAAGGTCCGCACCGTTCCGATCATGGTGGCGCTGTCGGGAATGATATTGGTCGCGCTGCCGGCGTGGATCTGGGTGATCGACAATGCGGCCGCGTCGAGCGGACTCTTGTTGCGCGTGATGATCGTCTGCCAGCCCTGCGCGATCTGGATCGCCGTCATGATCGGGTCGATGCCCTTGTGCGGCTGCGCGGCGTGCGCGCCCTTGCCGCGGATGGTGACTTCGAACTCGTTCGACGACGCCATCATCGGCCCCGCGGTAACGCCGAAAGTGCCGGTAGCGACGCCGGGCCAGTTATGCATGCCGAACACGGCGTCCATCGGGCACTTCTCGAACAGGCCGTCCTCCATCATCCGCCGCGCGCCACCGCCGCCTTCCTCGGCGGGCTGGAAGATCAGGTAGACGGTGCCGTCGAAGTCACGGTGCCGCGCCAGGTAGTGCGCCGCCCCCAGCAGCATGGCGACGTGTCCGTCGTGGCCGCAAGCGTGCATCTTGCCGGGATGACGCGATGCATGAGCAAAGGTATTGGTTTCCTGGACCGGCAGGGCATCCATGTCGGCGCGCATGCCGATCGCGCGCTTGCTCTCGCCGTTCTTGATGATGCCGACAACGCCGGTCAGCCCCATGCCGCGAATCACCGGGATGTCCCACTCCGCCAGTTTTGCTGCAACCAGGTCCGCGGTACGCAGCTCTTCGAAGCAGAGCTCCGGATGGGCATGGATGTCGCGCCGGATCTGCTGCAGTTCGGCGTGGAACTGCACAATCGGATCTATCAGTTTCATTTCTGGCTCCAGGGGCGGCCCCGGCGATACATGCGCCGGCGGCTCAATATAGGTATATTACGACGCATCGCCTCAGTCCTATTTTAACGAGGCTCACGCCTGTTCGCCCGCCTCTCCGGATTGCCACTATGCCTACAAAAACCGTTCGCGCCACCTGCCCGCACGACTGCCCCGACACCTGCGCGCTGCTCGTCACCGTCGAGGATGGCGTCGCCACTCAGGTGCGCGGCGACCCGGAACATCCCACTACCGCCGGCGTCCTTTGCAACAAGGTCTCGCGCTATACGGAGCGCACCTACCACAAGGATCGCCTGCTCCATCCGCTCAAGCGCGTCGGGCGCAAAGGAGAGGGGCGGTTCGTGCGCATCGGCTGGGACGAGGCGATCGACACCATCGCGACGCGACTGGGCGAAATCGCCGCACGCGACCCGCAGGCCATCCTGCCATACAGTTACGCGGGCACAATGGGCCTGGTGCAGGGGGAATCGATGGCCGCGCGCTTCTTCCACCGGATCGGCGCCTCGTTGCTCGACCGCACAATCTGCGCCTCCGCCGGCGGCGCCGGTTACAAGTACACGATCGGCACCCGTATCGGCACCGACCTCGAGCAGTTCCAGGATGCGAAGCTGATCCTGATATGGGGAGGCAACCCGATCGCATCCAACCTCCACTTCTGGATGCGCGCGCAGGAAGCCAAGCGGCGCGGCGCGAAGCTGATTGCCATCGATCCCTACCGCTCCCTGACGGCGGAAAAATGCCACCGGCACATTGCACTGCTGCCGGGGACCGACGCCGCGCTCGCGCTCGGCATGATGCATGTGCTCGTGCGCGACGGACTGCTCGATGAAGACTACATTGCCCGCTACACGCTGGGATTCGAGAAGCTGCGGGAGCGTGTTGCGGATTGGACGCCGGCGCGCACCGCGGAGGTGTGCGGGATTGCTGCGGACGAAGTCGAGCAGCTCGCGCGCGACTACGGCGAGACGGCACGCCGCGGCGAGCCGGTCGCCATCCGGGCCAACTATGGCTTGCAGCGGGTGCGCGGCGGCGGCATGGCGGTGCGCAACATTGCCTGCCTGCCGGCCCTGGTCGGGGCATGGCGCCACGCGGCGGGCGGCATGCAGCTTTCCTCGTCCGACGGTTTTCCGAAGAACAGCCGAGGCCTGCAACGCCCGGACCTGCTGCAGCAACCGGCACGCACGATCAACATGAGCACGATCGGCGACGATCTGCTGCGACCGGCCTCGCCGGCGTTCGGACCGAAGATCGAAGCGCTCGTGGTCTACAACGCAAACCCGGTGGCCGTCGCGCCCGAGTCGCCGAAGGTGGCGCAGGGCTTTGCCCGCGACGACCTGTTCACGGTCGTGCTCGAGCATTTTCAGACCGACACGGCCGACTATGCCGACATCGTGCTGCCGGCGACGACCCAGCTAGAGCACGTCGATGTCCATACCGCGTATGGCCACAACTACATCATGGCCAATAATGCCGCCATCGCACCCGTCGGAGAGGCAAAGCCGAACACCGAAATCTTTCGCCTGCTTGCCGCGCGCATGGGGTTCGAGGACGCGTGCTTCCGGGAGAGCGACGAGGAGCTCGCCGCGCAGGCCTTCAACCGCCAGGACGCGCGCGCCGTCCACGTCGACTGGGAGTCGCTGCGGCGCAAGGGCTGGGAAAAGCTGAGGCTGCCGGCGGCGCCGTTCGCGGAGGGTGGCTTCGGCACGCCATCCGGCAAGTGCGAGTTCTATTCCGAGCGCATGCACGCGGACGGACTTGATCCGCTGCCAACCTACATCCCTCCTTACGAGTCGGTGGCCAGCGCGCCAAGGTTGGCAGAAAAATATCCGCTGGCCATGATTTCTCCGCCTGCAAGGAACTTTCTTAACAGCACCTTCGTCAATGTGCAGAGTCTGCGTGATACCGAAGGCGAACCTCATCTCGACATGCATCCGGTGGATGCCGCGACAAGGGGAATCGCCGACGGCGCGACGGTCCGCATCTTCAACGACCGCGGATCGTTCGAGGCAAAGGCACGCGTGACCGACCGGGCCCGGCAGGGACTCGTGGTCGGCCTGTCGATCTGGTGGAAGAAGTTTGCCGCCGATGGCAGGAATGCCAACGAAGTGACCAGCCAGCGCCTGACCGACATGGGAAACGCGCCGACGTTCTACGACGTACTGGTGCAGGTTGCGAAAGTGTAGAAATGAAAATGAAGTGGCGGGCCTTGCTGTTGTTCGGCGTGGCGGCTGCGGCTGCCGGCTGCAGCAGTATCGGATATTTCGTCCAGGCCGCGCACGGCCAGTTCTCGCTGCTGTCGGAGGCGCGCCCGATCGACGACTGGCTGGCCAGTCCCGCCACCGAAGGCAAACTGCGGGGCAAGCTGACGCGGGTGAAGGAGATCCGCGCGTTCGCCGCGCGCGAGCTCGGCCTGCCCGACAACGGCACCTTCACCACCTACGCCGATGTCAAGCGACCGTTTGTGATGTGGAACGTGGTGGCCACGCCCGAACTTTCGCTCAAGCCGATGCAATGGTGCTTCCCGGTCGCCGGCTGCGTGAAGTACCGCGGCTACTACAGCAAGGAAGAAGCGCAGGCCTATGCCGCCGGGCTGAAGTCGGAGAAATTCGACGTCGAGGTGTCCGGCGTGCCCGCCTATTCGACGCTCGGCTGGTTCAACGACCCGGTGCTTTCCACGTTCATCCAGTACCCTGACGGCGAACTCGCCCGGCTGGTGTTCCATGAGCTCGCGCACCAGGTTGTCTACGTGCCCGGCGATTCCACGTTCAACGAGTCCTTCGCGGTAGCCGTGGAAGAGGCCGGCGTCGAGCGCTGGCTGATGAAGCACGGTGACGACAAGACGCGCGCCGCTTATCTCGCCTACGAAGGCCGCAAGCGCGACTTCCTCGCTCTTCTGCTGAAGCATCGCAACCAGCTCAAGGAGCTCTACGACAGCGACCTCACGGACGAGCTCAAGCGCAAGGAAAAGGCGGCAATATTCCAGAGCCTGAAGTTGGAATACAAGGCCATCAAGGAGGAGCGCTGGAACGGTTACGCCGGCTATGACCGCTTCTTCGCAGAACCCTTGTCCAATGCCCACCTGTCGGCCATTGCGACCTACAACGACTTTGTGCCCGGCTTCCGGGCGCTGCTGTCGCGGCAGAAGGGACTGCCCGGCTTCTACGACGCGGTGCGCGCATTGGCCGTGCTCGACAAGGACGAGCGGCACCGCCAGCTTGCCAGCTACGGTCAGCCGCCGTCCATCGCCTCCGGCGACCTGCAGGCGGCGGGCTCGCAGTAGCAAGCCAGCCATGTACTCCGAAGCGGCCCGCGGGCCGCTTTTTTGTTGCGGTGCAAAACCAGGCGGCTGCTAGAAGAAGTATTCTGATAGCGCTTAAAAGACTTGCATCGGCTGGCGCGCATGGATAGCATCTACGCTGACAAAAAAACCGGTCGTTCTTTTTTCGCGGCCACCATCACATCAGAACAGAAGACGAGAGGCAGACAATGGAAAAAATCTGGCTGAATTCCTATCCCGAGGGCGTGCCGGCCGAGATCGATTACACGCAGTACCGGTCCCTTGCCCATCTGCTTGACGAGTCCTTCCGCAAGTTCGCAAGCCGCAATGCCTTCGTCTGCATGGACAAGTTCCTCACCTACGCCGAACTCGACGAGCAGTCGCGCAAGCTGGGTGCATGGCTGCAGGGACGCGGCCTGAAGAAGGGCGCGCGCGTCGCGGTGATGATGCCCAACGTGCTGCAATACCCGATCGCCCTTGCAGGGATCCTGCGCGCCGGCTATACCGTCGTCAACGTCAACCCGCTGTACACCCCGCGGGAGCTGGAGCACCAGCTCAACGACTCCGGCGCCGAGGCCATCATCATCCTCGAGAATTTCGCGACCACGCTGGAACAGGTGATCGCCAAGACCAAGGTCAGGCATGTCGTCGTGGCCAGCATGGGCGAGATGCTCGGTGGCGTCAAAGGCATGCTGGTCAATTTCGTCGTCCGCAACGTCAAGAAGATGGTGCCCGCGTTTTCGCTGCCCAATGCCACCCGCTTCAAGGCGGCGTTGGCTGAAGGCGGACGCTCGACGTTCAAGCCGGCCGAACTCGGCCACGACGACATCGCCTTCCTGCAATATACCGGCGGCACCACCGGCGTCTCGAAGGGCGCGACCCTGACCCACCGCAACGTCATCGCCAATGTGCTGCAGAACGACGCATGGGCGCAGCCGGCCCTGAACCAGGAACCGAAGATTGATCCCATCACGATCGTCTGCGCGCTGCCGCTGTATCACATCTTCGCGCTGACCGCGTGCGCCCTGATGGGCATGCGCTGGGGCGCGATGAACATCCTGATTCCCAATCCGCGCGACATCGGCGGATTCGTGAAGGAGCTTGCCAAGTACAAGTTCAACTCCTTCCCGGCGGTGAATACGCTCTACAACGGCCTGCTCAATCACCCGGATTTCGCCAAGCTCGATTTCTCCGGCCTGAAGATTTCCAACGGCGGCGGCATGGCCGTGCAGAAGGCAGTCAACGACAAGTGGCTGAAGGTGACGGGCTGCCCGATCGTCGAGGGCTACGGCCTGTCGGAAACGGCGCCGGTCGCCACCTGCAATCCTGGCAACGCCACGGAATTCTCCGGCACCATCGGTCTGCCGATCCCGGGCACCGACATCGCCATCCTCGACGACGCCGGCAATCCGCTGCCGATCGGCCAGGCCGGCGAGATCGCCATCCGCGGTCCGCAGGTGATGGCAGGCTACTGGAACCGCCCGGACGAGACCGCGAAGGTCATGACGCCCGACGGCTTCTTCAAGACCGGCGACGTCGGCGTGATGGACGCGCGCGGCTACGTGAAGATCGTCGACCGCAAGAAGGACATGATCCTGGTCTCTGGCTTCAACGTGTACCCCAACGAGGTCGAGGAAGTGGTCGCCGCCCACCCCGGCGTGCTCGAGTGCGCTTGCATCGGCGTGCCCGACCCGAACTCCGGCGAGGCAGTGAAGCTGTTCGTGGTGCGCAAGGACCCGGCACTGACGGTGGACGAGCTGATGAACTTCTGCAAGGAGCAGTTCACCGGCTACAAGAAGCCGAAATACATCGAGTTCCGCGACGAACTGCCGAAGACCAACGTCGGCAAGATCCTGCGCCGCGAGTTGCGCGACGAGAAGAAGGCCGCCTGAAGCCTCGACGGCTGAAAAAAACCGCCTGTCCAGCAGGCGGTTTTTTTTTTGACCCGGGTATCGGCGCGGTCACTCCGCGAGCGGCGGGATCGGGCGAGGCTTGCGGTCGTCGTCGGTTGCGACATAGGTAAGGGTAGCTTCCGTCACCTTCACCGTCTCCACCTGAAGCCGATTGCGTTCCGCGTACACCTCGACATTGACGGTGATCGAGGTATTGCCGACCTTGACCACTTCGGCGTAGAAGGACAGCAGGTCGCCGACGAAGACCGGCTGCTTGAACAGGAAGGAATTGACGGCAATTGTCGCCACCCGGCCGTTCGCCCGGCGTACGGCCGGCAGCGAGCCGGCGATGTCGACCTGGGCCATGATCCAGCCCCCGAACACATCGCCGTGCACATTGGCGTCGGACGGCATCGGCATCACCCGAAGTTGCGGGATTTTCCCGTCGGGTAGCGTGGTCTGGTAAGGATTGGTCATTTTTCTCTCCCTTTTCGCATGCCGGCCCGCCATTTCCCGACGGGCTACAATCGTAAAAGCCGAAGCATAAACCATTCCGCCGAAAAACCCTCCATGCGCCGCAACCCCGTTTCCTCTCCCGAACCGCCCGCTAATCAGGGCACCCGCAACGACTGGGCCACCCTGAAGACGCTGGTTCCCTATCTGTGGGCCTACAAATGGCGCGTGATGATGGCGCTGGCCTTCCTGGTCTCCGCCAAGCTGGCGAACGTCGGCGTGCCGCTGGTGCTGAAGGCCTTGGTGGACAGCATGACCCTCGGCCCGGACAAGCCAAAGGCGGCGCTCGCGCTTCCGGTCGGCATCCTGATCGCCTACGGATTTTTGCGCCTTTGCACCACCATGTTCACCGAGCTTCGCGAATTCGTTTTCGCCAAGGTCACGCAGAGCGCGGTGCGCACCATCGCGCTGCAGGTGTTCCGGCACCTGCACTCGCTGTCGCTGCGTTTTCACCTCAACCGACAGACCGGCGGCATGACGCGCGACATTGAACGCGGCTCGCGCGGCGTCTCGTCCCTGGTGTCCTATACGCTGTACAGCATCATCCCCACGCTGGTCGAGGTCACACTGGTGATCGGCTACCTGCTGCTGCATTACGACATCTGGTTCGCGGCCATCACGATTTCCGCGCTCGTGATTTACATCCTGTACACCGTGCTTGTCACCGAGTGGCGCACCCACTTCCGGCGTACGATGAACGATCTCGACTCCAAGGCGAACGTCCGTGCCATCGATTCTCTGATCAACTACGAGACCGTCAAGTATTTCGGCAACGAGGAATACGAGGCCCGCCGCTACGACAGCAGCATGCGCAATTGGGAGGCGGCCGCCGTCAAGTCGCAGACCTCGCTTTCCATACTCAACACCGGGCAGTCGCTGATCATCGCCGTCGCCGTGACACTCATCCTCTGGCGCGCGACGCAGGGCGTGATCGACGGCACCATGTCGCTCGGCGACCTGGTGCTGGTGAACGCCTTCATGATCCAGCTGTACATTCCGCTCAACTTCCTCGGGGTGATCTACCGTGAGATCAAGCAGAGCCTTGCGGACATGGAGCGCCTGTTCGGCCTGCTCGACCAGCACCGCGAGGTGGCGGACGCGCCGGACGCGAAGCCGCTTGCAATCACTGGCGCCGAGGTTCGCTTCTCGCATGTCGACTTCAGTTACGAAGCGAAGCGGCAGATCCTGTTCGGCGTCGATTTCACCGTCCGCGCCGGCACCACCACCGCCGTAGTGGGGCACAGCGGCTCGGGCAAGTCGACGCTGTCGCGGCTCCTGTTCCGTTTCTATGACATCGGCAGCGGTCGCATCGAGATCGACGGGCAGGACCTGCGGTCGGTGACGCAGGCCTCATTGCGGCGGGCCATCGGCATCGTCCCCCAGGATACCGTCCTGTTCAACGACACCATCGAGTACAACATCGCCTACGGCAAGCCGGAGGCGAGCAGGGAAGAGATCGTGGCCGCCGCCAAAGCGGCCTACATCCATGATTTCATCGAGAGCCTGCCGGACGGGTACGCAACGATGGTGGGCGAGCGCGGCCTCAAGCTGTCGGGCGGCGAGAAGCAGCGTGTCGCGATTGCCCGCACGCTGCTGAAGGATCCGGCCATCCTGATCTTCGACGAGGCCACTTCCGCCCTCGATTCCCGGTCGGAGCAGGCGATCCAGGCGCAGCTGAAGGAAATTGCCCGGGACCGGACCACGCTCGTGATCGCGCACCGTTTGTCGACGATTGCGGATGCCGCGCAAATCCTGGTGCTCGACCACGGCCGCATTATCGAGCGCGGCACCCACAACGAACTCATCGCACGCGGCGGCGCCTACGCCCAGATGTGGGAACGCCAGCAGGCGCGCCAGGATGTCCCCGCATCCCCGCCCTCCGGCGACGGCATGGACCTGGAGTCCGCCGCCTAGCCCGGCGCCGCCATTACGGCTAACATAGCGCAATGGAAACCAAGTGGCTGGAAGACTTCATATCCCTGGCGGAGACCCGCAGCTTCAGCCGGTCGGCGGAACTGCGCCACGTCACCCAGCCGGCGTTTTCGCGGCGCATCCAGTCTCTGGAAGCCTGGCTTGGTGCCGATCTTATCGACCGGACCTCGTATCCCACGCGCCTGACGCCCGCCGGCGAAGTCTTCTACGAGCAGGCGCTCGAGATGCTTGGCCAGATCAACAACGCGCGCGCCCTGTTGCGCGGCAAGCGGCCGACGGCGCAGACCACCGTGGATTTCGCGGTGCCCCATACGCTGTCCCTGACCTACATGCCGAAGTGGATGACCGAACTCGAATCCGGTTTCGGCAGCTTCAACACCCGGCTGATGGCGCTCAACGTCCATGACGCGGTAATGACCCTGGTGGAAGGCGGCTGCGACCTGCTGCTGTGCTACCACCATCCTCGCCAGCCGGTGCAGCTCGACAGCAGCCGCTACGACATGCTGACGCTCGGCGGCGAAACCTTGCGGGCCTATGCGCGCTGCGACCGCTCGGGCGTACCCGAACTGCTGTTGCCGGGGAGCGCCCGTGCGCCGCTGCCCTTTCTCTCCTATACCAGCAATGCCTATCTCGGGCGCATGGTGGAACTGATCCTCGGCGACGCCAAGCGCCCGCTGCATCTCGAGAAGCGCTATGAAACGGACATGGCGGAGGGCCTGAAGATGATGGCCCTCGAAGGCCATGGCCTGGCGTTCCTGCCGGAGTCGGCCGTGGTGCGCGAACTGAAGCAGAAGCAGCTCGCCCGCGCCGACGGCGGCATGCCGGACTGGGAAGTGCACATGGAGATCAGGCTGTACCGGGAGCGGCCCTCGGGCCAGCGTCCGGGGAAGCCGCTCGTGGGCCGGGTGTGGGATTACCTCAGGCAGCGGATCGCGGCACGCGAAAAGGCAAAGTCGGGGAAGAGAAGCACCGTTCCCGCCGCCTCTGCATGATGTTTCTTGCTGACTAGATGTTATGCATTTCCTGCATAATTGCATGCCTACAAAGCATTGGATTCGCTACCGGGCGTTGTTCTAGGATTCGGACTGCCAGCCTCGCCTACCCGCGCGGGGAATCAACAGGAGCAGTCGAAACATGTCTATCCCGCATGAAATACCGTCCTACCTGACGCAGACCGAAATCGGTCCGTGGGGCGTCTACCTCGAGCAGATCGATCGGGTCACGCCCTATCTTGGAACACTGGCCCGCTGGGTCGAAACCCTCAAGCGCCCCAAGCGCATCCTCGTCGTCGACGTGCCGATCGAGCGTGACGACGGCACCATCGCCCACTTCGAAGGCTACCGGGTGCAGCACAACACCTCCCGCGGTCCCGGCAAGGGCGGGGTACGCTTCCACCAGGACGTCACCCTGTCCGAAGTCATGGCGCTGTCCGCCTGGATGACCGTCAAGAACGCCGCGGTCAACGTGCCGTACGGCGGCGCGAAGGGCGGCATCCGCGTCAATCCAAAGACGCTGTCCAATGGCGAGCTGCAGCGCATGACCCGTCGCTACACCAGCGAGATCAACATCATTATCGGACCCAACAAGGACATCCCCGCGCCCGACGTCAATACCAACGAAAAGATCATGGCGTGGATGATGGATACCTACTCCATGAACCAGGGAAGCACGGCTTCGGGCGTCGTTACCGGCAAGCCGATATCCCTCGGCGGCAGCCTGGGCCGCCGTGAAGCTACCGGTCGCGGCGTCTATGTGGTTGGTTGCGAAGCGGCCGCGCGACGGGGCCTCGATATCCATGGCGCGCGCATCGCGGTGCAGGGTTTCGGCAATGTCGGCGCCATCGCCGCCCGCCTGTTCGCCGAAGCGGGCGCCAAGGTCGTGGCAGTCCAGGACCACATGGGCACGGTGTATCGCGATACGGGACTGGATGTCCCGGCGCTGGAGCAGCACGTCGCGCAGCACGGTTCGGTGTCCGGCTTCCCGAGTGCGGAGGCGATCGAGGACAGGAGCCGCTTCTGGGAAATCGATTGCGACATCCTGATTCCTGCGGCGCTGGAGCAGCAGATCACAGAAGCAAACGCGAACAAGATCCGCGCAAAGATCATCCTCGAAGGCGCCAACGGCCCGACCACGCCCGCGGCGGACGACATCCTGCACGAGAAGGGCGTACTGATCGTTCCCGACGTGATCGCCAACGCCGGCGGCGTGACCGTCAGCTATTTCGAATGGGTGCAGGATTTCTCCAGCTTCTTCTGGACCGAGGACGAGATCAACCAGCGCCTTACCCGCATCATGCGGGAAGCGATCGCTGCCGTATGGCATATCGCCGACGAGAAGAAGGTGTCCTTGAGGACTGCTGCATTCATCGTCGCATGCACCCGTGTATTGCAGGCACGGGAAATGCGAGGGCTGTACCCTTGATGCACCATTGAAGAGCAAGCCGCCGGCAATGTACCGGCGGCAGCGGAAGCAGCGGCGCAGTTTCAATTCTTTTTATAAAATGTCGCCGCCGCTGCGTCGCTTCGACCAGCATGAGATGGAGACCTTATGCATACCAAACCCGCCCGCCTGGCCGTGAAGGCCTGCGTCATCGCGATGTCCTTTGTCGCCATCCACACGCAGGCTTCCGCCGATACTCTCGCCAAGATACGCGAAACGCGCACCATCACGATCGCGCACCGGGAGGCTTCGGTGCCGTTCTCTTACCTCGACCCGAACAAGAAGCCGATCGGCTACGCAGTCGAGCTGTGTCAGAAGATCGCTGACGCCGTCCGCCGCGAGCTCAAGCTGACGCAGCTCGATGTCCGTTACCTTGCGGTCAACCCGTCGACCCGCATCCAGGCGATCGCGGAAGGCAAGGCAGACCTCGAGTGCGGATCAACCACGAACAACGCCGAGCGCCGCAAGCAGGTCGCCTTCACGATTCCCCATTTCGTTGCCGCCGCGCGCATGGTGGTGCGCACCGATT
Source organism: Noviherbaspirillum sp. (assembly GCF_036563305.1). Classification (GTDB taxonomy): domain Bacteria; phylum Pseudomonadota; class Gammaproteobacteria; order Burkholderiales; family Burkholderiaceae_D; genus Noviherbaspirillum. Next base: position 16,975 of record NZ_DATCMQ010000016.1, read on the forward strand.
CGGGGATTCGCAACTGGTCGGACCTGCGCGGCAAACAGGTCGTCACCACCAAGGGCACGACCAGCGTCAAGCTCCTCACCGACCGCGACAAGGTAAGGTCGCTGAACCTGTCCCTGGTTGAAGGCCGCGACCATGATGATTCGTTCAACATGGTGGAGAAGCGGGAAGCCGCCGCGTTTCCGATGGATGACGTACTGCTGTACGGGTTGCGCGCCAACGCGGCGGACCCGGCCAGCTTCGCCGTCGTCGGCGACGCGTTGTCCGCTGAACCGTACGCCATCATGCTGCGCAAGGACGACCCCGCGTTCAAAGCAGTGGTCGATCGTGAAATGGGCAGGATCATCAATGACGGCGAGATCTACAAGCTGTACGACAAGTGGTTCCGTTCACCTATTCCGCCGAAAGGGCAGAACATGAACATGCCCATGGGTCACTTGCTGCGGGATACCTTCCGTTTTCCTACCGATAAAGTCGGCGACTAATAAGTAGAAACCCGTAGCGTTTGACACGGACAAGCACGTAGCCCTCGACCATATGACGGCAGAGGCCCGCCAGTGCTTGTTTTGCGGCGAAAAACCGCGTTTTGAGTGAATAAATTTTGTTACACTAGATTGGCAACTTTTTCCCAGGAGGCATAATGAAAGCAACCAAAATGATGGCGGTACTGATCGGAGCAGGACTGCTTGCCGGCGTCGCCCAGGCGCAGGATCTGACCGGTACCCTGAAGAAGGTGAAGGACACCGGCTCGATCACGGTAGGCCACCGCGAATCCTCCGTGCCGTTCTCCTACCTCGACGACAAGCAGCAGCCGATCGGCTATGCGATGGATCTCTGCATGAAGATCGTCGACGCAGTGAAGACCGAACTGAAGCTGCCGAACCTGAAAGTGAACCTCCAGCCGGTTACCTCCAGCAACCGTATCCCGCTGCTCCAGAACGGCACCATCGACCTCGAGTGCGGCTCGACCACCAACTCCACCGCGCGTCAGCAGCAGGTGTCGTTTGGCCCGACCTACTTCGTGATCAACGTGACCGCCGCCGTGAAGAAGACTTCCGGCATCAACGCCCTGGCAGACCTCGCAGGCAAGACCGTGTCGACCACCTCGGGCACGACCTCGGTTCCGCTGCTGAAGGCCTATGAGAAGACCAAGAACGCCGAAGTCAAGGAAATCTACGGCAAGGATCACGCCGAATCCTTCCTGCTGATGGCCGACGACCGTGCCGCTGCCTTCGTGATGGACGACATCCTGCTGGCCGGCCAGATCGCCAACTCGCGCAACCCGAACGATTTCAAGATCATTCCCGAGTCGCTGCGTGCCGAGCCGTACAGCATGATGCTGCGCAAGGATGATCCGCAGTTCAAGGCGCTCGTCGACAAGACCATCGGCGCCGTGATGAAGTCCGGCGAGATCGATAAGATCTACGCCAAGTGGTTCACCAGCCCGATCCCGCCGAAGAACATCAACGTCAACTTCCCGATGACGCCGGCGACCAAGGAAGCGTTCAAGAACCCGAACGACAAGGGCGTTTAAGCGCTTGCAATTGAAGTAGGGCCGGATGGCGTCATGCCACTCCGGCTTTTTTTCGGGCGGCCGATTGAAAAATGACCGGCCGCGCGATCCGGCGCCGTCGAAAGGGCGGCGCAAGCTGGGAGAAACACAAATGAACCTGGGGATATTCCTTGAAGAGATTCCCGATGGCGACGGCACCTGGATGGCGTCGCTGCTGGACGGCCTGGGCTGGACACTAAGCACCGCGGCTCTCGCGTGGATCATGGCCTTCGTGCTCGGTTCCATCATCGGCGTCGCCCGCACCACCGACAAGCCCTGGCTGGTCCGCCTCGGCAATGCCTACGTCGAGCTGTTCCGCAACATTCCGCTGATCGTACAGTTTTTCGTCTGGTACTTTGTCATCCCGGGCATCATCCCCGCGGTCAAGGCTTGGGTCACCACCCTCGATCCGACGCAACACCAGTTCGTCACGGCCGTCGTCTGCCTGGGCTTCTTCACTTCCGCCCGCGTCGCCGAACAGGTCCGCTCGGGCATCCAGTCGCTGTCCCGCGGCCAGCGCAATGCCGGCTATGCACTCGGCCTGACACAGATCCAGACCTACCGGTTCGTGCTGTTGCCGATGGCTTACCGGATCATTATCCCGCCCCTCACCTCGGAGGTGATGAACCTGATCAAGAATACGGCAGTCGCCTATTCGATCGGACTCGTCGAGCTCTTCTTCCGTACGCGCGAGATGGGCGAGATGACGTTCCGCTACTTTGAAGCCTTTGCTGCGGCAACGCTCGTCTATATCATCATCGCCATGACCGCAAACCGCGTGATGGCCTTTATCGAGCGCCGCGTGGCGGTGCCCGGATACATCGCAGGAGGCAAATGATGGGCGATCTCGATTTCGACGTCATCGGCCGTACCTGGCCCTATCTGCTGACCGGCCTGCAATACACGCTGCAGCTGACCGTGGTTGCCGCCGTCGGCGGCACGATCTTCGGCACGTTGCTGGCGATGGCGCGGCTTTCGCGCTTCAAGGTACTGTCGTCGCTCGCGGCGGCCTACGTGAACGTGATGCGTTCGATTCCGCTGCTGCTTGTGATCTTCTGGTTCTATTTCCTGGTTCCGGTCGTACTGCAGGCCGTGACGGGAAGCGAGCGCCCGATACAGCTCGGCGCGGACCGCTCTGCCTACATCACGTTTATCATGTTCGAAGCAGCGTACTTCTGCGAGATCATGCGTGCGGGTATCCAGAGCATCTCCAAGGGGCAGGTCGGCGCGGCGTATGCAATTGGTCTGAACTACCGGCAGTCGATGCAGCTCGTGATCCTTCCTCAGGCGTTCCGCAACATGTTGCCGATCCTGCTGACCCAGACCATCGTTCTGTTCCAGGACGTCTCGCTGGTGTCGCTGCTGAACGTCACGGACTTCGTCGGCGCCTCGGTCAAGATCGCGCAGCGCGACAGCCGCGTGGTCGAGATGTACCTGTTTGTCGCAATCGTCTATTTTGCGTTGTGCTTCACGCTGTCTACCCTGGTCAAGCGCCTGCAGAAACGCATCGCCATCATTCGCTAAGGATAAGGAAATGATTGAAATCAAAAACGTCAGCAAGTGGTACGGGAGCTTCCAGGTCTTGACCGACTGCACGACGAATGTGAAGAAGGGCGAAGTGGTCGTCGTCTGCGGTCCTTCCGGTTCGGGCAAATCGACCTTGATCAAGACCGTCAACGGTCTCGAACCCTTCCAGAAGGGCGAAATCCTGGTTAACAACGTGTCGGTCGGCGATCCAAAGACCGATCTTCCGAAGCTCCGTTCGAATATCGGCATGGTATTCCAGAACTTCGAACTGTTTCCGCACCTGTCGATTCGCAAGAACCTGACCCTGGGCCAAGTGAAGGTGCTTGGCCGCAGCGAGGAGGAAGCGACCGAAAAAGGGCTGAAGTACCTGGACCGCGTCGGCCTGCTCTCGCAGAAGGACAAGTTCCCGGGGCAGCTTTCCGGCGGCCAGCAGCAGCGCGTCGCCATTGCGCGCGCGCTGTCGATGGACCCGATCGCCATGCTGTTCGATGAGCCGACGTCCGCACTTGATCCCGAAATGATCAACGAGGTACTCGATGTGATGGTGGGGCTGGCACACGACGGCATGACGATGATGGTCGTCACGCACGAGATGGGTTTCGCGCGCAAGGTGGCCAACCGCGTCGTGTTCATGGACAAGGGCTACATCGTCGAGGACTGCTCGAAGGACGAGTTCTTCGGTTCGCCGCGTTCGGATCGCGCCCGCGATTTCCTTTCCAAGATCATCACCCACTGATCGCCGCCGTACCAGGAGCCGCCCCCGTTTCCGCGGGGGCGGCTTTTTCTTTGGCGCGCCGCCCTTCGCGACGCAGGTAAAATAGCGGCTTCCAACGGGAATACTCCATGTCCACGCAAGCCGAAACCCTCACCATCACCCGCCCCGACGATTGGCACCTGCACCTGCGCGACGGCGCCGTCCTCGCCAGCGTCCTGCCGCACAGCGCGCGCCAGTTCGGCCGCGCCATCGTCATGCCCAATCTCAGGCCCCCCGTCACCACCACCGCACAGGCGGTGAGCTACCGCGATCGCATCCTTGACGCCTTGCCGGCAGGAGCCGACTTCGAGCCGCTGATGACGCTTTACCTGACAGACAACACGCCACCCGACGAGATTCGTCGCGCGCGGGACAGCGGCGTTGTCCACGCAGTGAAGCTGTATCCGGCCGGCGCAACGACGAATTCGGACGCCGGGGTGACGGCGCTCTCGAAGTGCTACAAGACCCTGGAGGTGATGCAGGACCTCGGCATGCCTTTTCTTGTGCACGGCGAGGTAACCGACCCGGCGATCGACATTTTCGACCGCGAGGCGGTTTTCATCGACCGCGTGATGCAGCCGCTGCGCCGCGACATGCCGGCGCTGAAAGTGGTTTTCGAACACATCACGACGCGTGAAGCTGCGCAGTATGTCGCCGAGGCCGAAGGACCGGTCGCGGCGACCCTGACCGCGCATCATCTGCTGTACAACCGCAACGAGATCTTCCGGGGCGGCATCCGGCCACACTACTACTGCCTGCCGGTGCTGAAGCGGGAGGAGCACCGCCTCGCGCTGGTCCGCGCCGCCACTTCCGGCAGCCCGCGGTTCTTCCTCGGTACTGATTCGGCGCCACACGCAAAGGGTCTCAAGGAGCATGCGTGCGGCTGCGCAGGATGCTACACGGCGCTCCATGCGATGGAATTGTATGCACAGGCATTCGACCAGGCCGGCGCAATCGACAAGCTGGAAGCTTTCGCCAGCTTCCATGGACCCGCTTTCTACGGATTGGCACGCAACGCCGGTACCATCACATTGAAACGGGAAACATGGACTGTTCCGGTTGAACTACCGCTTGGAGACGCGAGCGTGGTTCCTCTGAATGGCGGCGAATCCATCGGCTGGAAAGTCTACTGATTCCAGGAGATGCCCGCATGGGCGCCGATTTCCTGCAGCGCATCGACTGGAGCCGCCCCTGGCTTGCACCGTACCGTGAGCTCGGCTGCGTGCTTGCGGCGGCTGCCGACTGGCGTGGCTGCGCCAACGCGCGGGCCGCAGGCATCCGGAACAGCCGCGGCTTGCAGGTCCGCTTCGTCCCCCAGTCCAGCCTGCCCGAAGGGGTATCCTATGAAGCCTACATTGCGGAGACCGGTCAGGTGCCAACACGGGAAAACCTGCACGACTTCTTCAATGCGCTCGTCTGGCTGACGTTCCCGCGTACCAAGGTGCAGCTCAATGCACGGCAGGCCGCCGAGCTCGAGCAGGCAGCGAACCGCCCGACTTCGCGGCGTGGCCGGGTAAGGGATGCGGCGACTCTTTTCGACGAGAATGCGGCCGTCCTCGTCGTCCGTGATCCCGGGCTGCTGGCGGCTCTGCGGGCGCACCGATGGTTCGAGGTCTTTGTTGGGCAGCGAGCACGTTTTGCGGCCGGCTGCGAAGTAGTACTGTTCGGCCATGCGCTGCTTGAGAAGCTGGTCACGCCATACAAGTCCATCACTGCCCATGCTTGGCCGATCGTTGACGACGCATTCTTCTCGCAGCCGGCGCCTGATCAGCTGAGCATGCTCGACCTGTCCACGGCAGGGGATCTGCACGGGACGCTGGATACTTCCCGCTTCACCCCCTTACCGGTACTGGGGGTGCCTGGTTGGTGGGAGCATCAGGACGAGGCCTTCTACGCGGATCCAACCGTATTCCGACCGCTCCGCGCACGCCCCCGCTCCTAACGAAACCACCGAAGGGGTACGCGTCGCCAGGACCTACAGGCGGCGGGTGCTTTACGAGATTTTGATGCAAAAAAGAGAAAAGGCACCCGAAGGTGCCTTTTGGTCGTCTTGCTACTCACAGCAGGCCTAAGCCTGCATGTGATTAGAAGCGGTGACGGATACCGACGTTGAACCAGCTCACGTCGCCGCCAGGGCCAGCAGCGAAGCCACCAACGTTGCCTGCGTCGTCGTTCTTGATGACGGAGTACGAGGTGTACAGGTTGGTACGCTTGGACAGGCTGTGAACGTAAGCGATTGCCCAGTAGTCGCCGTCTGCGTCAGCAACCAGGCGCTCGTCGCGACGGATGTACGATGCGGAGATCGTACCTGCGCCGACCGGTGCGCTCACGCCGAGCATGTAGTCACGGCTACGGATGCCGGTTGCGCCAGCAGCGGTGTCGCCACGGTTGTCACCGTAAGCTGCGTGCAGCTTCGCCACGCGGAAGTCGAATGCGCCACCGACGAAGAAGGTGCGAGCATCAGCATCGCTAGCAGCGATCGGGTCTTGTGCGTCGTGGTAAGCAGCGACAACGGTCAGCGGGCCGTTAGCGTAGCTTGCACCCAGGCCGATCTGGCGGCCAGCGGAGGTTGCGCCGGCAACTTCGCCGAAGCCGTATGCAGCTTCAGCCGAGAAACCCGCTGCGGAGAACGAGTAGTTGACGGTGTTGTCCATGCGGACGCCGTACGGGTTGAACACTGCGGACATGCCGCTGCCAGCGCCGCTCAGGCCGGTGCCCATCGGGTCGATCGTGTCGTGTGCAACGAAGATCGGGGTCATTTGACGACCGAACTTGACTGCACCGAAGCCGCCGCTCAGGCCAACCCATGCTTGACGACCGAACAGACGGCCACCTTGGCCGAGCGTACCGGTGTCAATGTTGAAGCCGTTTTCCAGCACGAAGTTCGCCTTCAGACCGCCACCCAGATCTTCGGTGCCACGGAAGCCGATACGGCTGCCGGACTGGTTGCCGCTGGTCAGGCCCCAGGTTGCGCCAGCAGCGCCGTCGTTGTCGAAGCGCTCGATGCCGACGTCTGCGACACCGTAGATGGTCACGCTGGATTGCGCGGAAGCTGCACCAGCGAAGGCGCCGAGCACTGCGAGCGCGAGAAGCGATTTTTTCATTGAATAATCCCCAAAGGTTTATCGAGCTAAGTTTTTGTTAGTGTTTCGGCAGCAGACGTGGGTTACGTCGTTGCCAGGAAACATGGCCTCTTAATCATTTAATCAAGAAGCTGGTGGCTATTTCATCAAATATCGGGGGGGACGACAAAGAGAATTTGCCATTTGCTGCTGGATGCGGCCCTTTTGTGGTGTTACTACAACGAGAACATCTTAATCTATTGTCGAATAAATAACATCTTGTTACTGGCGCCCTTGCGAGGGGCGAGGACCGTGCACGAAAAAAAAGGCCCGTTCTCACGGGCCTTCTTGTCGTGCTAGCAAGAATCAGAAAGCCTGATTCCGCGACGATTAGAACAGGTGGTTCACACCGATCGAAACACCGGTAACGCGGTCTTCGGTTGCAGCGGCCGGCAGCGTCACGCCGTAGATGACCGGATTGCCACCCGAGAAGCGGCTGTGGTCGATGTCGAAGTACAGATTGGTACGCTTCGACAGCGCGTACGTTGCGCCAACGATGTAGGTATTGCGACGGGGGTCGCCTGCTGCATCGGACTTGGTACGGTAGTAGCCAGCGGTCAGCTGAACTGCCGGCGACACGTTGAAGCTGCCGCCCACCCATGCGTCATCGATCTCGGCGCCAGCTGCGCCTTCGGTGTCAGTGCGGGCAAAGCCGGCTGCGACGCGGAATGCGCCGAAGTTGTATGCACCACCGACGGTCGAGACCTTGGTGTCGACGTCAGTAACGGACGTGGTGACGGTGTAAGCCGCGCCTGCGGAGATCGGGCCGCCGGTGTAACCAACGCCCAGAGCGCGGCTTGCGCCCGCAGTGTTGTCACCCGGGGTTTCGCCGAACGCCCACGAAGCGCGCGCGGTGATCGGGCCGAAGTTGCCGGTGTACTGGACGTCGTTGTTCACCCAGGTCAGGCCGCCGATACCAGCCAGCGGAACCAGGCTGGTGAACTTGTAGCTGAACGGATCGTACAGGCCAATCGTCTTGAAGTTCACGGAGTACTGACGACCGAAGTCGAGGGAGCCCCAGGAACCGCCGATACCGACGAATGCCGAACGGTTGAACAGGCGGTTGGCAGCGTTGTCGAGCGCGCCGGTGCCGGTGTTCCAGCCGGATTCGAGCGTGAAGTGAGCGTTCAGACCGCCACCCAGATCCTCGACGCCTTTGAAGCCGATACGGTTACGGTTGAACTGGCCGTTGCTGCCCATCGTAACGTTGCTTTCGCCTGCTGCGTTGGCGTTGTTAACCCAGCGAACGCCGCCGTCGAACGAACCGTAGATGGTGACGTTGGTCTGGGCTTGTGCGGAAGCTGCAAATGCACCGAGAACTGCCAGTGCGAGAAGCGATTTTTTCATTGATTAGGTCTCCAAGGGTTGGCATGCTAGATTTTTGGTATTGCTTCATACTTCGGCAGTGCGCAAGTTCTAGCGCTTGCACTTGCCGCGACTTCCAAACCTTTCTGATCAAGAAGCTACTAGCGATTTCAACAAAAGTGGCTGTGCAGGGCAAAGAGAATTTGGCGAACCTGCGGTTTGGCAAAGGTTTGTGTGGTTATGTAACAACATGTTCCAAGGAGTTGATGCAATGTCGACAACAGTTTCACTTTGCGCCGTCGACTTTTTATTGTGTTTCTGATATTTGGTCGGCCGTGCGTGCCGGCCCGAAGATTACCGAGGTGGCAAAGAAGTGGATGATCTGATTTCTGGATTCGACAGACTGCTACGGGTCGTGAGTGGTGTGGCACGTGCGTCGAGACCGAATCCCGCAGCCAAACTGCCGGGCACCCAGCTCAGCGATGTCGAGCGCCGGCATAGTGCGGGGTTGATGCGCGTGAACCATGTCGGTGAAGTGTGCGCCCAGGCCCTGTACGACGCACAGTCTCGCTTCGCCCGGACGGAAGCACTACGTCGTCAGTTCCGGGAGGCCGGCCGCGAGGAAGAGGATCACCTCGCGTGGACCGCCGAGCGCATTTCCGAACTGGGATCGCGCACCAGTGTTCTGAACCCGTTCTGGTATGCGGGTGCCTATTTGACGGGGATGATCGCTGCAAAGGCCGGGGATGCGCGAAGCCTCGGCTTCGTCGTCGAGACGGAGCGACAGGTCGAAGCCCACCTCGCAAGCCATTTAGAAAGGCTGCCCGAGAACGATGAGAAATCACGCGCCATCGTCGAGCAGATGCGGACCGACGAAATCGTCCATGGATCGGATGCGCAGGCGCTGGGGGCGGACCCAATGCCCGCGCCGGTCAAAATGGGCATGCGCGCCATGGCAAAGGTCATGACGTCAGCCGCCTATTATATTTAGGCGACTGCCAGGTTACGGCGACCGCAGAGTTACTGGGTCGCGGTTTCGGATTCGAGGTCGTCGACGATCTCGAAAGAGTGCGTCAGTTCCGCTGTCTTCTCCAGCATGATGGAGGCGGAGCAGTACTTCTCATGGGATAGCTTGATTGCGCGCTCGACGAGCCCGGGTTTCAGATTGCGCCCGCGGACCGTGAAGTGGAAGTGCACCTTGGTGAATACCTTCGGGTCCTTCTCAGCCCGCTCTGATTTCAAAGTGACGTCGCAGCCGCGCACGTCCTGCTGGCTCTTGCGGAGAATGAGAACAACGTCATAGGCAGTACATCCGCCGGTGCCCGCCAGGACTACCTCCATCGGCCTAGGAGCGAGATTCCTCCCGCCTCCCTCGATGGCGCCGTCCATGGTCAGCATATGCCCGGACCCGGTCTCGGCCAAGAATGTCATGCCGGTCGTCCCGGCCCAACGTACTGTGCATTCCATGTTTTTCTCGCTGTGATATGAGGCGCCTATTTTAACTGTTGGGCGAGCGACACATTGGGGTGCCCGCATTTTGCTCCACGAAGAAAATTTTCATGATGTGGAAAACCGCAGGCACTTATCACTTTTTTATCTCAACTTGCTTCCAATTCCTCTTCTACATACGGAATGGCGCAGTTTTTCTTGCGTTGCACAATAAAATTGACTACACTTTTTTTGCTGGTCGCCAACTCGCGACCTACCGATTGTCTCCTCCACCCTCCTGATGGTGTGGATTTGAACCCGAAGCCTGTCTTCGGGTTTTTTTTGCCTGCACTTCCGGCGTTCATCATGTGTTTGACGCCAAGTCTTTGAAAAGGCTATACTTTCGGGCTTTCCTCCAGCTCAGGGAAAGACAACAAGGATGTGTCGGCTTCGATCGGAGGCCGAACCGCCAAATTGAGCGTTTTTTTCATTATTAGGACATCACATGAAAACCTTCTCCGCCAAAGCCCATGAGGTGAAGCGCGCGTGGTTCGTGATTGACGCAACGGACAAGGTCCTCGGACGTGTTGCCAGCGAAGTGGCACGCCGACTGCGCGGCAAGCACAAACCCGAGTTCACTCCGCACGTCGACACCGGCGACTACATTGTCGTCATCAACGCAGGCAAGCTGCGCGTGACCGGCAACAAGGCAACGGGCAAGATGTACTACCGCCATTCGACCTATCCGGGCGGTATCTACGAAACGAACTTCCTGAAGATGCAGCAGCGCTTCCCGGGCCGTGCCTTGGAAAAGGCTGTCAAGGGCATGCTCCCCAAGGGTCCCCTCGGCTATGCCATGATCAAGAAGCTGAAGGTGTATGCGGACGCTACCCATCCGCACAGCGCACAGCAACCCACGCCTCTCGAAATCTAAGGAACGGACATGATCGGTAACTACAACTACGGAACCGGCCGTCGCAAGAGTGCAGTTGCGCGCGTTTTCATCAAGGCCGGCAGCGGCAACATCGTCGTGAACGGCAAGCCCGCGGCGGAATACTTTTCGCGCGAAACCGGTCTCATGGTCATTCGCCAGCCGCTCGAGCTGACCGGCAATGTCGAGCGCTTCGACATCATGGTCAACGTGCATGGCGGCGGTGAGTCGGGCCAGGCCGGCGCGGTGCGTCACGGCATCACCCGCGCACTGATCGACTACGATGCAGGCCTGAAGCCGGAACTGGCCAAGGCAGGTTTCGTGACGCGCGATGCGCGTGAGGTCGAGCGTAAGAAGGTCGGCCTGCGCAAAGCACGCCGCGCAAAACAGTTCTCCAAGCGCTAATCTGCGTTTTCAGAGCACCGAAAAGCCGCCAGGTTCGCGCCTGGCGGCTTTTTGCTTTCCAAGTGCTGCTGCTGATGTCAGATGCAATGCGCTGTTAGAATTTCACGATCGAATCACGAACATACAGGCAAGGACGCGACATGATCAAAGTCGGAATCGTTGGTGGCACCGGATACACGGGTGTCGAATTGCTGCGGTTGCTCGCCGCCCACCCCGAGGTGCAGCTGACTGCCATCACCTCGCGCAAGGAAGACGGCCTGCCTGTCGCCGACATGTATCCGTCGCTACGCGGTCATGTGTCGCTCGCATTCTCCTCTCCCGACAAGGCTAACCTGAAGGAATGCGACGTCGTGTTCTTCGCGACGCCACACGGTGTTGCGATGGCCCAGGCGCCGGAACTGCTGGCTGCGGGAGTGAAGGTGATTGACCTTGCTGCGGATTTCCGGATCAAGGACACCGCCCAGTTCGAAAAATGGTATGGCATGCCGCACAGCTGCCCGGATATCCTGGAGGAGGCCGTGTACGGCCTGCCCGAGGTTAACCGCGAAGCAATCAGGAAGGCGCGCATCATCGGTCTGCCGGGCTGCTATCCGACCTCGATGCAACTCGGCTATGCGCCGCTTCTCGCCCAGGGCAAGCCGCTGGTAAATGAAGGCTCGCTCATTGCGGACTGCAAGTCGGGCGTTTCGGGCGCTGGCCGCAAGGCGGAGGTGCACACGCTGCTTGCGGAGGCCGCCGACAACTTCAAGGCATACGGCGTGAAAGGGCACAGGCACTTGCCGGAGACGACGCAGGGCCTGCAGGCGATTGCCGGCCGCAAGATCGGGCTGACGTTCGTGCCGCACCTGGTGCCGATGATTCGCGGCATACATTCGACCCTCTACGCGACCATCCTTCCAGAGGCGCGCGAAACTGACTTCCAGGCCTTGTACGAGAAGCATTTCGAGGGCGAGCCGTTCGTCGATGTCATGCCGCCCGGAAGTCATCCGGAGACCCGTTCCGTCAGGGCGTCGAACAAGCTGAGGATTGCGGTTCACCGCCCGGAAGGCGGCGACCTGCTGGTGATACTGGTCGTTGAGGACAACCTGGTGAAGGGGGCGGCGGGGCAGGGCGTGCAGTGCATGAATATCATGTTCGGACTGAACGAAAGCACCGGACTGATGCAGGTTCCGGTCCTGCCTTGACAGGTTGCGTTCGATGATGAAGTCCATGCCTCCCGTGCAGGGAAGGGCAAAGACTCCCCGGCGACGACGGGCGCCTTCCTCGCCAAAACTCACGATCAAGGCGCAGACGTCCTGGACGAAGCGCATGCTGGCAATGCTGCTGGCCGCCGCCGTCGGCGCCGCGGGTGCATGGAGCTTCGGACAGCTTGGGAACACCGGCTCCGGCAGTGCGGCGACGGGCGCGGCGGCGGAGCAATACAGGGAGCAGGTCGAGGCGCTGACCGTCGAGCGTGACAAGCTGTCGACGAGCGCCAACGCGGCCGAAAGCCAGCTGAACATGGAGCGGGCGGCCCAAAAGCAGCTCGCTGCCCAGATCAAGGTCCTGGAGTCCGAAAATGTTCGTCTGAAGGAGGATCTTGCGTTCTTCGAAAGCCTGCTGCCGAACGCCACAGGCCCGCAGGGCATAGCGATACGGCGCCTGAAAGTGGACGCAGTCGCCCCGAACCAGCTTCGCTATCGCTTGCTTGTCATGCAAGGCGGAAATGGCGCGCAGTTGTTTTCCGGCAATTTACAACTGCTGGTATCGGCTATCCAGGACGGCAAAAATGCTATGATGACCTTTCCTGACAGAAGCCCTGCGGAGCAACAAAAGTACGTCTTGAGCTTCAGGCATTATCAAAGGGTAGAGGGCGTCCTCACCCTGCCCGATGGCGTAACCGCCCGTTCGGTCCAGGCGAGGGTGCTTGAGAAGGGGCAGTTGCGGGCGCAGTTATCCGCAAATTTGTAAAGGAGGGTCGCCATGTTAGGCCGAAAAAGCAAAGGCACGATCGACAGTCTGATCGGTATCTCTACGAACATTGAAGGCAACGTGCACTTCCAGGGCGGCCTGCGCATCGACGGCCGGGTCAAGGGGAATGTGGTTGCGGACGGCGAAGAGCCGAGCATGCTGGTCATCTCCGAGCACGCGCGGGTCGAAGGGGAAGTGCGCGTCGCCCACCTGGTTGTCAACGGGGAGATCGTCGGTCCGGTTCATTCGTCCGAACTCCTTGAATTGCAGCCGCGTGCCCGCATAACCGGAGACGTGCACTACAAGGCACTGGAAATGCACGGCGGTGCATTGGTGTCCGGAAAACTGACGCACGACCAGGCCGGCGAGCCGGTGCTCAAGCTGGCGCTTGCGAACACGTGAAATCCGCAGCCGGTCTATAATCGTTCAAACGACCTTTGCTGGAGTCCCAAATGAATGCTGTCACCGAAATGCCTGACCCGATTGTCTTCACCGACAGTGCCGCCTCGAAAGTCGCCGAACTGATCGCCGAAGAGGGCAACCCCGACCTGAAACTACGTGTATTCGTCCAGGGCGGTGGCTGCTCCGGCTTTCAGTATGGATTTACCTTTGACGAAATCGTCAACGAAGACGACACGACGATGTCGAAGAATGGCGTCCAGTTGCTGATCGACTCGATGAGCTACCAGTACCTGGTCGGCGCGGAGATCGACTACAAGGATGATCTGGAGGGCGCCCAGTTCGTGATCAAGAATCCGAACGCGACGACGACCTGCGGCTGCGGCTCCTCGTTCTCCGCCTGACTGTGCAGGCATAAAAAAAACGCGGCTCCGGCCGCGTTTTTTATTTCACCTTTCTCGTTTCACCTGACTAGCGCGGATAGAGCGCGCCAAGCACACGCGGGCCGACCGCGCCGGTGACGGCGGCAAGGTTGCCAGGGTGGCGGAGTACATGCGCGCGTGCCAGCCATGCGAATGCAAGCGCTTCCACCTGACCGGGAGGCACGCCGAGTGCCGCCGTCGATGCAACCCGCGCCTGCACGCCGCGTTCGTCCAGGCAAGCTTGCAAGTCCTGCATCAGGAACCGGTTGTGCGCGCCTCCGCCACAGATGAAGACGGATCCCGCGGCAGGCGCGTGCATCTGAATCGCGTCGGCGAGGGTCGCGGCGGTGAGCCGGGCCAAGGTCGCCTGTATGTCCTCGGCCGGTAGGTGGGCGTGGGAGGCGAGTCTTTGGCGTAGCCAGTCGCCATGGAACAAGTCCCTTCCGGTGCTCTTTGGCGGCGGGAGCCTGAAATAAGGGTCATCGAGCAGCGCCGTCAGCAGCGCTTGCTGCAGTTTTCCCGTGGACGCCCATGCGCCGTCCGCGTCGTAAGATTTGCCCAGGTGCGCCTCGATCCAGTGATCCATCAGCACATTGCCGGGACCGGTGTCGAAACCGGTGGCGCTGCCTTCGGGTTGCAGGATGCTGATGTTCGCAATGCCGCCGATGTTGGCCACCACGCGGACTTCGTCCGGCTTCCCGAACACCGCTGAGTGAAAGGCCGGAACCAGTGGCGCGCCCTGACCTCCGGCTGCAATGTCACGGCTACGGAAATCCGCGATCACGTCGATCCCGGTCAGTTCGGCAAGCAGGGCAGGATTGCCGGTCTGCCGGGTGAAGCCAAGTTCGGGTCGGTGTCTGACGGTTTGCCCGTGCGCGCCGATCGCGCAAACTCCGGTCGCGGCGATCTCCGATTCGTCCAGCAGACGTCGAACACAGTCGGCATAGATTCTTGCGAGGCTATTGGCCGCCAGTGCCTCGCGGTGGATCTCGTTGTGCCCTGCGGCTTGCAGCAGCATCAGATCCTCGCGCAGGGTGGGCGGGAAGGGGATGTATGCAGCGGCAAGTGTGCGTATGCCGCCGGTCGAGCCGTCGGGAGGGAAGGCGGCGAGGACGCCGTCGACCCCGTCCATGCTGGTACCCGACATCAGCCCAATGTAGTGTTGCATGATCTGCCCGCAATGAAAAAACCGTTCAAGTCGGCCTGATTCTACAGCCGACTGAACGGTTTTCGGGGAGCCAGGAGTTACTTCGACGCGAGCTTTGGCAGGTCGGCGTTGTTAAGCAGCGCAAACCGGTGACGCATCTCGCTTGCGACAGTGCGGAAACGCTGCAGGTCCGCGCCCGCCAGCGGCTGCGCGTTCGGCACCTGGATGCGCATCGGATCGCGCGGCTCATTGTTGACGCGGAACTCGTAATGCAGGTGCGGCCCGGTCGACCAGCCTGTCGAACCAACATACCCGATGAGCTCGCCCTGGCTCACTTTCATCCCTTTTTTCAGGCCCGCGGCAAAGCGGCTCAGGTGCGCGTAGGCTGTCGAGTAGTTGTTCCAGTGCTTGAGCACGACAACGTTGCCGTAGCCACCCTGGACGCCGACGAAATCCACCACGCCATCGCCCGCGGCCTTGACCGGCGTGCCGGTGGCGGCGGCGAAGTCGACGCCCTGGTGGCGCTTCCATTTGCCGGAAATGGGATGGACCCGCATCGAGAAGCCCGATGATACGCGCGAGAATTCCAGCGGCGACTTCAGGAAGGCCTTCTTCAGCGACTTGCCGTCGAACGTGTAATAGCCTCCGCCTTGCTTGCTGCCCGGCTCGTCGAACCAGACCGACTGGTACTTGTTGGCCCCGTTCACGAATTCTCCGGCCAGCACGCGGCCAGAGCGAAGATACTCGCCGTTCTGCCAGAAGGTTTCGTAGATGACGTTGAAACGGTCGCCGCGGCGCAGGTCGGACGCGAAGTCGATGTTGGTGGAAAACATCTCGACGATCTGCATCGCGACGCTGTCCGGGATTTGTGCGGCGTCGGTGGCGGCGAACAGGGAAGAGGTGATGAGGCCGGAATGCATTTCGACCCGGCGTTCGGGGACGGCATCCACGGAGGTCGCTGCAAAGCGGTCGCCGTCGCGTGTGATCACCAGGTTGCGGACGCCGCCGTTCCCGTCCGGGAGGCTGGTCGCCAAGCGTTGCAGGAGACCGGATTTGTCCGTCTCGGCCTGTACCCGCCGGCCCGTCTTCAGCTGCAGCACATTGTAGGCGAGCTTGTCGGACTTGATGAAGCTGGCAGCCGCGTCGTCCTGCACCCCGAGGCGCGCCAGCAGCGTTGCCAGGGTGTCGCCGGCGCGCACCTTCTCTTCGCGCAGATATACCTGCTGTCCTGCCTGGAGGCTTTCCACCTGCGCGGCGAGGCTAGGGATCTCAAGCTCCTGCGCGATCGTCCTGACAGGCAGGTCGGCGGCGTCGGGCGCCATTGGCGCGACGCCGGCCGCGCCGAATGCGCAGACGGCAAGGAACAATGCGGTAGCGGAGAGGATGCGCGACTTGCGCGACCCGACGAAGAATGGCTTGCTGCTCGAGCCCGTGCCCAGGTTTTTGTCTGTATTGAGCATGCAATAAGATAGAATTTGCCGTTTAGCCGAAGAGCTTGCGGGGGAGGCGCGTTGCAGCATGACGCGTCTCGCGGGCGGGCGATGCGTATCGCCGGCAAGCTCCGCATGTGACCTGATTGTTGCTGCTTTGAAAGCTTCAAAAAGGAGCAACGATTATACCAAACACATGGTATTGATTTTTCACAGTCGTTTCTTAATCTCCCTCATCTCATGGACGTCTCCCCGAATTTGCAAACAAACAAGAACACCGCGGCGCTGCCGCTGTCAGATGCCGTCCTGGAGGCCCTGGCCGTTGCGAAGCGCGGCGTAGACGAGTTGCTGATTGAATCCGAATTTGCACAGAAACTGGCGCGGTCAGAGCAGAGCGGGAAACCGTTGCGCATCAAGCTTGGCCTGGACCCCACTGCGCCGGACCTGCATCTCGGCCACACGGTGGTGCTGAACAAGATGCGGCAACTGCAGGACCTCGGTCATACCGTCATCTTCCTTATCGGCGATTTCACGTCGATGATCGGCGATCCGTCGGGGCGCAACGTGACCCGTCCGCCGCTCACGCGCGAGCAGATCGAGGAGAATGCGAAGACTTACTTTGCCCAGGCCAGTCTCGTGCTCGACCCGGCCCGCACCGAGATCCGCTACAACTCCGAGTGGTGCGATCCACTCGGCGCCCGCGGCATGATCCAGTTGTCGGCGAAATATACCGTCGCGCGAATTCTGGAACGTGAGGATTTTACAAAGCGTTTCAAGGCAGGCACACCGATCTCGGTGCATGAACTGCTTTACCCGCTGATGCAGGGATACGACTCCGTTGCGCTGCAGTCGGACCTCGAGCTCGGCGGCACCGACCAGAAATTCAACCTGCTGGTGGGGCGCGAATTGCAGAAGGATTTCGGCCAGGAGCCCCAGTGCATACTCACCATGCCGTTACTGGAAGGCCTGGACGGCGTGGAAAAGATGTCGAAGTCGAAAGGGAATTACGTCGGCATCACCGAGCCCGCCAATACAATGTTCGGCAAGCTGATGAGCATTTCGGACGGCATGATGTGGCGGTACTACGAGTTGCTGTCGTTCCGCTCGCTGGCCGAGATCGGCCAGTTCAGGAAGGACGTCGAGGGCGGGCGCAATCCACGGGACATCAAGGTGCTCCTGGCGCAGGAAATCGTCGCGCGCTTCCATACGCAGAGGGCGGCGGAAGAGGCGCTGGCGGATTTCAACAACCGGGCCCGCGGCGGCATTCCCGACGAGATGGATGAGGTCAGCCTGTCGGGCGCGCCGCTCGGCATCGGCCAGCTGCTGAAGCAGTCCAACCTCTGCGCCTCGACGTCGGAAGCGCTGCGCATGGTGGAGCAGGGCGGCGTGCGCATCGACGGCGCGGCGGTGAGCGACAAGGGACTGAAGGTCGAGGCCGGCACCTTCGTGCTGCAGGTCGGCAAGCGCAAGTTCGCGCGCGTTACGCTGGCCTGAGCGTGATCGCGCTGCTGCAACGGGTCTCGCAGGCGAAGGTCGAAGTGGATGGAGAGACCGTCGGCGCGATAGGCCGCGGCCTGCTGGTGCTGCTGTGCGCCGAGCGCAACGACAGCGAGGCGGAAGCCGATGCGCTGCTGTCCAAACTCATCGGCTACCGGGTCTTTTCCGACGATGACGGGAAGATGAACCGCAGCGTCGCGGACGTCGGCGGCGCGCTGCTGCTGGTGCCGCAATTCACGCTGGCCGCCGACACGCGTTCCGGCACGCGGCCGTCGTTCACGCCGGCGGCGGCACCGGAGGACGGACAGCGGCTGTTCTCGTATTTCGTCGAACGCGCACGCGGCCGCCTGGCGCCGGTCGAGACCGGGCGCTTCGGTGCGCACATGCAGGTATCCCTGACCAACGACGGTCCCGTCACGTTCTGGCTGCAGGTCAAGCCGGCCGCGGCGAATTGAACGAGAATGAACCCCCGACTGTTGCAATCAACCATGAGGAGGCATCGATGAAGCTATGGAGCGATTCTTTCAAGGACGGCGCCGGCATTCCCGGCGAATTCGCATTTTGCGTGATCGACCCGGCCGCGCACGTCGCCATGTCCGCCAACCGCAATCCGCACCTGGCGTGGTCCGACCTGCCGGCTGGTACCAAGTCCCTGGCGTTGATCTGCCACGACTACGACGTGCCGTCGCGCGGCGATGACGTGAACCAGGAAGGCAAGACCGTGCCGGCCGACCTTCCGCGCGTCGACTTCTTCCACTGGGTGCTGGTCGACCTGCCGGCGACGACCGGCGCCATCGCGGACGGCCAGTACTGCAATGGCATCACGCCGCGCGGCAAGGGCGGCCCGGCCATCGGCAGCGGGCAGCCGGGCCGCCACGGGCTCAACGATTACACCGGCTGGTTCGCAGGCGACGCCGAGATGGCGGGCGACTACTTCGGCTATGACGGTCCGTGCCCGCCCTGGAACGACTCGATACGCCATCACTATGTGTTCACGCTGTATGCGCTCGACATCGACCGCGTTCCCGTCGATGGCAAGTTCACCGGGCAGCAGGTGCGTGATGCGATCCGGGGTCACATCCTGGCCGAGGCGAAACTGACCGGCACCTATACCCTCAACCCTGGCCTGGCAACGCCCGGCTGATCCTGGAGCCTCTCCGTGACCGAAATCCTGTTGATCCGACATGGCGAAACCGCATGGAATGCGATCAGGCGCCTGCAGGGACATCTCGACATCCCGCTCAACGCCGAAGGCCTGCGCCAGGCGGCGGCCCTTGCGCGGGCGATCGCGGGAGAGGAGATCGACGCCGTGTTCGCCAGCGACCTGATGCGGGCACGGCAGACCGCACAGGCGATCGCCGCACCGCGCGGGATGACGGTGCAACTGGACCGCGGCCTGCGCGAGCGCTGCTATGGCGCGTTCGAAGGCATGCTGTATGCGGACATCGGCAAGCGGTATCCGGACGCGTACGCCGCATGGAAGGCGCGCGACATCGACGCCCGTTTCCCCGCGGGCGTCCATGTCGCCGAGACGATGCGCGAGTTCTCGCACCGTACCGTGAGCACCATCCTGCGCATCGCCGGCAGCGGCCGCCATCGGAAGATCGCGATCGTCTGTCATGGAGGCGTCCTCGAGTGCGCCTACCGGGCGGCGCTGGAGATGGACTTCGACCAGGCGCGGGATTTCGATATCTTCAACGCGAGCATCAATCGTTTCGAGAGCGACGGCGGCCGCCTGCACTTGCTCCACTGGGGCGATGTTGCGCATCTGGAATCACTCGACGTCGGCGCGCTTGACGAACTCGTGAAGTAGCCGGAAAGCCTTGTTCGCCGCTGCAGTGCGCAAGTTTTCCCGATTTGAAGTGCCGGCCGAAGCGGCTAAAATAGCGGCTTCCCAGCGCCAGCATTCCCCGCACACCCCGTGAACATCGGCCCGCACATCCTCCGCAACAATGTCTTCGTCGCCCCGATGGCGGGGGTGACCGACCGGCCGTTCCGGCAGTTGTGCAAGCAGCTCGGCGCCGGGTATGCGGTGTCGGAGATGGCGGCCTCCGATCCGCGGCTGTGGGCCAGCGAAAAGACGTCGCGCCGCATCAACCACGACGGCGAAATGGAACCCAAGGCGGTGCAGATCGCCGGTGCCGATCCGGACATGCTGGCGACCTGCGCGAAGTTCAACGTCGATCGCGGTGCGCAGATCATCGACATCAACATGGGTTGTCCGGTGAAGAAGGTGTGCAACAGCTGGTGCGGCTCGGCGCTGCTGCAGCATGAGTCGCTGGTCGGCCGCATCCTGGAAGCCGTCGTCGCCGCCGTCGCCGTCCCGGTCACCCTGAAGTTTCGTACGGGCTGGGACAGGCAGCACAAGAATGCGCTCGCGATTGCCCGCATGGCCGAGGCCAGCGGTATCGCGATGCTGACGCTGCACGGACGCACCCGTGCGGATGGCTACAGCGGCGACGCCGAATATGAAACGATCGCGGCGGTGAAGGCGGCCGTGGGCATTCCAGTGGTGGCCAACGGCGACATCACCACGCCGCGCAAGGCGAAGCAAGTGCTGGCGCAGACCGGGGCCGACGCGGTGATGATCGGCCGTGCGGCACAGGGAAGACCGTGGATCTTCCGCGAGATCGACCATTTCCTGCGGACCGGCGCCGAACTTCCGCCGCCGCTGGTGGCGGAAGTGCAGTCCCTGATGAACGAGCACCTGCAGGCCCACTACGCTTTCTACGGCGAGTACCTTGGCCTGCGTACCGCGCGCAAGCACATCGGCTGGTACGTGCGGGACCTGCCGGGCGGAGAGGAATTCCGGCAGCGGATGAACCGGCTGGAAAGCTGCGAGGAGCAGCTGGCGGCCGTCGACCTGTTCTTCGAATCGCAGTCCGCCCATGGCGAGCGGTTACAATACGGCCTTCCCGCGCACAAGCTGGCCGCCTGACCAACGAGAAAAACAGCACTACACTCCAATGAGCAAAGACAATATCCAGGACGTCGTCAAGAAAAGCCTTGAGAAATACTTCAGGGACCTGGGCGAGCAGCAGCCGTCGAACGTCTACGAAATGGTCGTCTTTACCGTGGAGCGGCCCATCCTGGAAGTGGTCATGGAGCGGGCGGAGGGCAACCAGTCGCTGGCGGCCGAAATGCTCGGCATTAATCGCAACACCCTGCGCAAGAAGCTGCAACAGCACGGGTTGCTGTGATCGATAACGTAAGTGGCGGCATGCGCCGGCCGATGTAACCGCAGGCATCGGGCCTGCAGCACTTACGTTATCCATCACTTCCGCATCTCCATCATGATCAAGCAAGCCCTCATCTCCGTTTCCGACAAAACGGGCGTACTCGAATTCGCCAAGGCCCTGGCGGCGCAAGGCGTCAGGATCCTTTCCACCGGCGGCACCGCCAAGCTGCTCGGCGACAACGGCGTCGCGGTAACCGAAGTCGCCGACTACACCGGTTTTCCCGAGATGCTGGACGGGCGCGTGAAGACGCTTCATCCCAAAGTCCACGGCGGCATCCTCGCGCGGCGCGACCTGCCAGAGCACATGGCTGCGCTTGAAGAGCACAATATCCCGACCATCGACATGGTCGTGGTGAACCTCTATCCTTTCCAGCAAACGGTTGCGAAGGAACAGTGCTCGCTGGAGGATGCGATCGAGAACATCGACATCGGCGGACCGACCATGCTGCGCTCGTCGGCGAAGAACCACAAGGATGTCGTCGTCGTCTGCGATCCGGCGGATTATGGCCGCGTGCTCGAGGAAATGAAGGCGAACGCCGGCGAGGTGTCGTATGACACCAGGTTCGCGCTGGCGACCAAGGTGTTCGCGCATACCGCTCAGTACGACGGCGCCATCACCAACTACCTGAGCGCGCTCGGCGCCGACCGGCAGCATGCCACCCGCAGCGCCTATCCGCAGACGTTCAACCTGCACTTCGAGAAGGTGCAGGAAATGCGCTACGGCGAGAACCCGCACCAGTCCGCGGCGTTCTACCGAGACCTGTCTCCAGTGGCCGGCTCGCTGGCCAACTACCGCCAGCTGCAGGGCAAGGAACTGTCGTACAACAATATCGCTGATGCCGACGCGGCCTGGGAATGCGTGAAGACCT
Organism: Noviherbaspirillum sp.; assembly: GCF_036563305.1. GTDB lineage: Bacteria > Pseudomonadota > Gammaproteobacteria > Burkholderiales > Burkholderiaceae_D > Noviherbaspirillum. Next base: position 38,948 of record NZ_DATCMQ010000016.1, read on the forward strand.
TCGAGGCCGATGCCTGCGTGATCATCAAGCATGCCAATCCGTGCGGCGTGGCAGTGGGCGCGAATCCCCTCGAAGCCTACGACAAGGCGTTCAAGACCGACCCCACCTCGGCTTTCGGCGGCATCATCGCCTTCAACCGCGCGCTGGACGGCAAGGCCGCGGAAGCCGTGGCGAAGCAATTCGTCGAAGTGCTGATCGCGCCTGCGTTCACCGCCGAAGCCAGGCAGGTGTTTGCCGCCAAGCAGAACGTCCGCCTGCTTGAGATCCCGCTCGCCAACGCGGTCAATGCCTATGACGTCAAGCGCGTCGGCGGCGGGCTGCTGGTGCAATCGCCGGATGCGAAGAATGTCGCGGTGGCCGAATTGAAGGTCGTGACCAAAAAGCAGCCGACGCCGCAGCAGATGGAAGACCTGATGTTCGCCTGGCGCGTCGCCAAGTTCGTCAAGTCGAATGCCATCGTGTTCTGCGCGGGCGGCATGACGCTCGGCGTCGGCGCCGGCCAGATGAGCCGCATCGATTCCGCGCGCATCGCTTCCATCAAGGCGCAGAACGCCGGCCTCACGCTGGCGAATTCGGCGGTGGCGTCGGATGCCTTCTTCCCGTTCCGCGACGGCCTCGACGTGGTCGTGGATGCGGGGGCGACCTGCGTGATCCATCCGGGCGGCTCCATGCGGGACCAGGAAGTGATCGACGCGGCCGACGAACGCGGTGTCGTGATGCTGTTCACCGGCACCCGCCACTTCCGTCATTGATCAACCTGCCGCTCCCGTTCCGGCGGGAGCGGCCCATGAAGCGGCCTGAATGAAAATCCTCGGCATCGACCCCGGCCTGCGCACCACCGGTTTCGGGGTGATCCACAAGCAGGGAAACAAGCTGGGCTACATCGCATCGGGCACGATCAAGACCGCCGACGTCGACCTGCCGCAGCGGCTCAAGACCATCCTGTCGGGTGTCTCCGAAATCATCCGCACCTATTCGCCCGATTGCGCGGCGATCGAAAAGGTGTTCGTCAACGTGAATCCGCAGTCGACGCTGCTGCTGGGGCAGGCCAGGGGCGCCGCGATCTGCGCGCTCGTCGGCGCGGACCTGGTGGTGGCGGAATATACCGCGTTGCAGATCAAGCAGGCGGTGGCGGGGCATGGCCGTGCCCAGAAGCAGCAGGTGCAGGACATGGTGCAGCGCATGCTGCAATTGCCGGGCATGCCGGGCCCGGACGCCGCCGACGCCCTCGGCGTGGCGATCTGCCACGCGCATAGCGGCGATGCCCTGAGCACGCTCGGCGGCCTCGCCCCCGAACTGGCACGCAAGGGGCTGCGCATGCGCCGCGGGCGGCTCGTCGGCTAGAAGTGCTTCTCGGCGCGCCGCGCCGCCACCTCGAAACGATTGTGCCAGTAGGCGTTCTTGCCGCGCACGAGCGCCCACGCGCTGGATGCGAGATACGCGAACGGAAACAGCACGCCCCAGCGAGCCGCCTGGCGGACATGCGCCAGTTCATGGACCAGCACCCGCGTTGACATACCGTCGTGCGAGGCCACGACGACGTGGCCGAGCGCCATCGCGTTCATCGGACCGAAAGGATGGCGGCGCAGCAGGAAATCGGCGAACCGTCCCCGGACCAGCAGCGCCACGGTATGGCCGTGGACCAGTTGCAGATGGCCGCGAAAAAGCACGACGGGAAGGGCGACCAGCAGGCCGAAGAGGGTCAGCGGCGCGGCCCAGACGACGCCGAGCAGGCTGAGCGTCCAGAAGCGCATGCGCTGCGTGGCGGGATGGTGCAGGAATGTTCGGAAAAGCGGTCGCATCTGGTGCCTGAAGGTGACGGGTCGGACTGCCGCGCGCGCTGCCGCGACGGAAACGGAAGGGGCCGGGGAGGGTGCCCGGCTGCCGGTTGGAGTATTCTGCATCCGAAAAAAATCCCTCGCCGGCAATGCCTGCACGTCGGTCGCGCTTATCGGCCGCGGTGCAATGTCCTGTATCATGCAACAGACTTCCTATCCTTCCGATACCCCATGATTGGCCGCCTCTCCGGACTCCTGATCGAGAAAAATCCGCCGCAGATCCTGATCGACTGCAACGGCGTCGGTTACGAGGTCGACGTCCCGATGAGCACGTTCTACAACCTGCCCGGCCTTGGCGAGAAAGTGACGCTCCTGACCCATCTTGCGGTACGCGAGGATGCCCACCTGCTGTACGGCTTCGGCAGTGTCGACGAGCGCAACCTGTTCAAGCAGCTGATCAAGATTTCCGGAGTCGGCGCGCGTACCGCCCTGTCGATCCTGTCCGGGATGTCGGTCGGCGACCTGGCGCAGGCGGTGACCTTGCAGGAATCCGGCAGGCTGACGAAGATCCCGGGCATAGGGAAGAAGACCGCCGAGCGCCTGCTGCTCGAACTCAAGGGCAAGCTGGGCGCCGACCTCGGGACCGCCGCCGGCGTGCAGCACCACGATGCCGGCGCGGACATCCTGAATGCCCTGCTGGCGCTGGGTTATTCCGAGAAGGAGGCCGCGCTCGCGCTGAAGCAGGTGCCAGCAGGCAGCGGCGTCTCGGACGGCATCAAGCTGGCACTGAAGGCCTTGTCGAAAGCGTAACTCCCCATGAGCATCCAGACCGATAATTTCACCGAGCAGCGGATCATCTCCGCCACGCCGGCCTCGGCCAACGAAGAGGCGATCGAACGTGCGCTGCGGCCGAAGCAGCTGGACGAATACGTCGGCCAGGCGAAGATACACGCGCAGCTCGAGATCTTCATCGCGGCCGCCCGCCAGCGCCGCGAGGCCCTCGACCACACGCTGCTGTTCGGGCCGCCCGGCCTCGGCAAGACCACCCTCGCGCACATCATCGCCCGTGAGATGGGGGTCAACCTGCGGCAGACCTCGGGCCCGGTGCTGGAACGGGCGGGCGACCTCGCCGCGCTGCTGACCAACCTCGAGCCGAACGACGTGCTGTTCATCGACGAGATCCACCGCTTGTCTCCGGTGGTGGAGGAGATCCTCTACCCGGCGCTGGAGGATTACCAGATCGACATCATGATCGGGGAAGGGCCCGCGGCGCGTTCGGTGCGGCTCGACCTGCAGCCATTCACCCTGGTGGGCGCCACCACGCGCGCCGGTATGCTGACCAACCCGCTGCGCGACCGCTTCGGCATCGTCGCGCGTCTCGAGTTCTATACGCCGCAGGAGCTGGCGCGCATCGTCACCCGCAGCGCCAGCCTGCTGAACGCCGCCATCGTCGACGAAGGCGCGCTGGAGATCGCGAAGCGCAGCCGCGGTACCCCGCGCATCGCCAACCGGCTGTTGCGCCGTGTGCGCGACTATGCCGAGGTCAAGGGCAACGGCGAGATCACCAAGGACATGGCCGATGCGGCACTGAAGATGCTGGACGTCGACCCGGTCGGTTTCGACGTGATGGATCGCAAGCTGCTCGAGGCCGTGCTCTTCAAGTTCAGCGGCGGCCCGGTCGGCCTGGATAATCTGGCGGCGGCAATCGGTGAAGAGCGCGACACGATCGAAGACGTGCTCGAGCCCTACCTTATCCAGCAGGGTTTTCTGCAACGCACGCCGCGCGGGCGCATTGCCACTCCGGCAACCTATGCGCACTTCGGCGTCACGGCGCCGCGCGGCAGCGGCAGCGGCGACCTGTGGGAGCAGGGCTAGCGTCGGCCGTACTAAATCCGCGCCGGTCCGGAACTTAGCTTTCCCGCAATCTTCAAACCGCAGACGGAAAGGCCGCCCCCAGCGGGCGGCTTGTCTATATGTCATCCGTAGAAATACGGTGCCAATTTCGCTCACCGAAAAAGTGCATCCGGACAGCCTATAATGTTTTCCTTTAGGCACGGTCGCTCTTTTTCGTTTGAGAAAACGCAAACCTGCGACCTTCCTCCTGCGTAGAGTACAGGGCTGGTCGCAATGCGCTGTAACCCCAATCGATACCGAACGAGTCCCGCCATGCTCATGTCCACGCAAGCAAGCCGCTATGCGCACCAGTTGCTTGACGCCCGCGCACTCGCGCAAATGATTCCCCCGCTGTCCGCCAACGGCCCGCTGTCGATCGCCGACAGTTATGACGTCGCTCGATGCATTGCCGACATCCGGATTGCCCAGGGCGAGACGATGGTGGGCCGCAAGATCGGCTTTACCAATCGCAAGATCTGGTCGAAGTACGGCGTGGCCGAGCCGATCCGCAATCCGATCTGGACGCCGGTCTTCGATGACACCGTTCGCTACACCGAGGACAACCGCGGCCTGCAATGCCTGAAGGGCGCCATGCAACCGCGCATCGGCCCGGAACTGGTATTCAAGCTCGGCTGCACGCCGGCGCCGGACGCCAGCATCGAGCAGCTGGCGGAATGCATCGAGTGGATGGCCCATGCATTCGAGATCGTCACCTGCCCCTATCCCGACTGGAAGTTCGAGATGGCGGACTCGATCGCCGCCTTCGGCCTGCACGGCTCGCTGATCGTGGGCGAGCCGAAGATGCTGTCTGCTGCCAGCCGCCGCAGCCTGGGCGAAGTGCTGGCGCATGCGAGCCTGTCGCTGTCCTGCGGCGACGAGCTGCGTTCCGCCGGCTTCGGCCATGATGTGCTCGGCAGCCCGCTGCACGCGCTCTGGCACCTGCACCAGCTGCTCAAGGAGCAGGCCCAGTTCCAGCCGTTGCAGGCGGGGGAGATCATTACGACCGGCACCTGGACCGACGTCTGCCCGATCAAGCCGGGCGAGACGTGGACCTCCGCGTTCTCCGGTGTCAGCCTTCCCGGACTGACGATCTCCTTCGTCTGACAAGCCCCGGCCGATAAAAAAGGGCTGCCACCGGGCAGCCCTTTTTTTGTGCACGCGGCGGAGCGCCGCATGCGATCTTCGGCGATTACTCGACCCGCACCCAGGTCTGGGTGCGTCCGAACATCGGCACGCCGACGTAGCCGCGTACATCCAGCTTGCGACCGCCATCCGCGAGCGACATCTTGCTCTTGTAAACCTTGCCGCTGGCAGGATCCAGGATCTGGCCGCCGGCGTAGCCGTCGCCTTCCTTGCGCATGCCGGTGATGATCGTCATGCCGAGGATCGGCTGGTCCTTCAGCGCGCCTTCGCAACTGGTGCATTTCGGATTCTGTTCTTCGCCGGCATCCCGGAACAGCCGCTCGATGCGGCCGCGAAGCTCGCCGTTGGTCTCGCTGATCCGGACGAGCGACTTCGGCTTGCCGGTCTCGTCATCGATGGTCTTCCAGACGCCTACCGCGGTTTCCTGCGCCGAGGCGGCGGGCATGACCGACATGGTGAGCGCCGTCACCGCGACGGCGCAGAGTAGCTTCTTCATCATTTTCCTTGTCTCCAGGTAGGTATGCGGTACGCGCCCCGCGTGGGGCGCGCGTACCAGTGTTGCTCTTGTGATTGTTATGATTTTTGTAATTTGTCAAATTGCTCGCGCAGCTTGGCCACGGTTGCGCCAAAGTTCGCCACCCGTTCCTTTTCCTGGGCGACCACCTGCGCGGGCGCGCGGGCGACGAAGCTTTCATTGGCGAGCTTGGCATTGGCCTTGGCGATCTCGCCTTCGAGGCGCGTAATCTCCTTGCCGAGACGCTCGCGCTCCGCGGCGACGTCGATGTCGACCTTGAGCATCAGCTTGACGGTCCCGACCACGGACACCGGCGCCGGCGATTCCGGCAGTGCATCGACCACCTGCACTTCCGACAGCTTGGCGAGCGCCTGCAGGCAGGGCACGAAGGACTGCGCAAGGTTGCGATCCGACGACTCGATGAACAGCGGGACCTTCTGCGCCGGAGACAGCTGCATCTCGCCGCGCAGGTTGCGGCATGCGTCGGTCATCGCCTTGAGCTGCGCCATCCAGGCTTCCGCCTGCTCGTCGATCTTCTCGGCGTCGCTGAGCGGGAAGGGCTGCACCATGATCGAGTCGCCGGCGGGATTCAGCTTGCGGTCGGTCATCGGGGCGATCTTCTGCCACAACTGCTCGGTAATGAACGGGATGATCGGATGGGCGAGGCGCAGCACCGTTTCCAGGACCCGCAGCAGCGTGCGGCGGGTCGCGCGCTGCTGCGCCTCGGTACCGGTCTGGATCTGCACCTTCGCCACTTCCAGGTACCAGTCGCAATACTCGTCCCAGATGAACTTGTAGACGGCCGACGCGATGTTGTCGAAGCGGTAGTCGGCAAAGCCCTTCTCGACTTCGGCCTCGGTCCGCTGCAGCAGCGACACGATCCAGCGGTCGGCCTGCGAGAAGTCGCGGCCTTCGGGACCGCAGCTCATTGCATCGAAGCCGCAGTCCTTGCCCTCGGTGTTCATCAGCACGAAGCGCGTTGCATTCCACAGCTTGTTGCAGAAGTTGCGGTAACCCTCGCAGCGGTTGAGATCGAAGTTGATGTTGCGGCCGAGCGAAGCGTAGCTCGCCATCGTGAAACGCAGCGCATCGGTGCCGAAGGCCGGGATGCCGTTCGGGAATTCCTTGCGGGTGGCCTTGGCGATGCTCTCCGCCTGTTTCGGATTCATCAGGCCGGTGGTGCGCTTGGCCACGAGCGATTCGACGTCGATGCCGTCGATCAGGTCGATCGGGTCCAGGGTATTGCCCTTGGACTTGGACATCTTCTGGCCGCTGGCGTCGCGCACCAGGCCATGCACATACACCGTCCGGAAGGGCACCTGGCCGGTGAAGTGGGTGGTCATCATCACCATCCGGGCGACCCAGAAGAAGATGATGTCGAAGCCGGTGACCAGCACCGAGGACGGCAGGAACAGCTTGTAGTCCGGCGTCTCCTGCGGCCAGCCGAGCGAGGAGAACGGCACCAGCGCCGACGAGAACCAGGTGTCGAGCACGTCGCTCTCCCGGGTCAGCGGCTTGTTGCCGGCCCTGGCGCGCGCCTCTTCCTCGTTGCGGGCGACATAGATGTTGCCCTCCTCGTCGTACCACGCCGGGATCTGGTGGCCCCACCACAGTTGCCGCGAGATGCACCAGTCCTGGATGTTGTTCAGCCACTGGTTGTAGGTCGTGGTCCAGTTCTCGGGGACGAAGCTGATCTCGCCGCCGGCAACCTTTTCCAGCGCGACGTCCGCGATCGACTTGCCGGGGAAGTGGGTGCCTTCCGGCGCCGGCTTGCTCATCGCGACAAACCACTGGTCGGTCAGCATCGGCTCGATCACCACGTTGGTGCGGTCGCCGCGCGGCACCATCAGCTTGTGCGGCTTGACGGATTCCAGCAGGCCCTGGGCCTCGAGGTCGGCGACAATCTGCTTGCGGGCGTCGTAACGGTCGAGGCCGCGATACTGCGCCGGCGCGTTCTCGTTGATCTTCGCATCCAGCGTGAAAATGCTGATCTGCGGAAGCTGGTGGCGCTGCCCGACAGCATAGTCGTTGAAGTCGTGGGCAGGCGTGATCTTCACGCAGCCCGTGCCGAACTCCTTGTCCACGTACTCGTCGGCGATGATCGGGATCTGGCGGCCGGTCAGCGGCAGCGTCAGCATCTTGCCGAGCAGCGGGACGTAGCGCTCGTCCGTCGGGTCGACCGCGACGGCGACGTCGCCCAGCATGGTTTCGGGACGGGTGGTGGCGACCGTGATGTGGCCGCTGCCGTCGGCCAGCGGGTAGCGGATGTGCCACATGTGGCCGTCTTCCTCCTCCGATACGACCTCCAGGTCGGAGACGGCGGTCAGCAGCTTCGGATCCCAGTTCACCAGCCGCTTGCCGCGGTAGATCAGGCCCTGCTCGTAGAGACGGACGAACACCTCGGTGACGGCCTTGGACATCTTCTCGTCCATCGTGAAGTATTCGCGGCTCCAGTCGGTGGAGGCGCCCATGCGACGCATCTGGCCGGTGATGGTGGAGCCGGAGTGCTCCTTCCATTCCCAGACTTTTTCGAGAAATTTTTCGCGGCCAAGGTCATGGCGCGAAACCTTCTGCGCGTCGAGCTGGCGCTCCACCACGATCTGGGTCGCGATGCCCGCATGGTCGGTGCCCGGGATCCACGCCGTGTTGTGGCCGCGCATCCGGTAGTAGCGGGTCAGCCCGTCCATCACCGTCTGGTTGAACGCGTGGCCCATGTGCAGCGTGCCGGTCACGTTCGGCGGCGGCAGCTGGATGCAGAAGGAGGGCTTGCCGGCGTCGGTGGTGGCGGTGTACAGGCCGCGCTTTTCCCATTCGGTGCGCCATTGCTTTTCAATCTCTGCGGGCTCGAAAGATTTGGCTAATTCCATGATTTGATTTGTGTTTCTGCGAAACCAGTGATTATAAGGGAGGGACAGGATGACAACGGCCTCCAGGCGCGTATAATTCGCGCAGTCATGCAGATGACGAAATGCTAGGGGTCCTGCGGCGCGTCCAATACGCGCGCGGCGGGTGAGAAATACCCTCGGAACCTGATCTGGGTAATGCCAGCGAAGGGAAGCAACCGGAAGTATGCGCATCACCGTTCCGTCGCTCCTTCGCTTTCCTGTTTTAGCAAAGGAGCAACATGAACGCGAACCCCCAATTCCTCGCCGCGACGGCGACGGTCGATGAAGCGGCGATCCAGCCGCTGCCGAATTCCCGCAAGATCTACGTCGGAGGCTCGCGCCCGGACATCCGCGTGCCGATGCGCGAAATCAGCCAGGCCGACACGCCGGCATCCTTCGGCGCCGAGAAAAATCCCCCGGTCACCGTCTACGACACTTCCGGTCCTTATACCGACCCCGCCGCCCGCATCGATATCCGCTCCGGCTTGCCGGCCCTGCGCGCAGGCTGGATCGCCGAACGCAACGACACGCGCGAGCTGGCCGGGCCGAGTTCGCAGTACGGGATCGAGCGCCTGAACGATCCGAAGCTGGCCGAACTGCGCTTCAACCTGCACCGCAAGCCGCGCTGTGCGATACCCGGCCGCAACGTGACGCAGATGCACTATGCCCGCAGCGGCATCGTGACGCCGGAGATGGAGTACGTCGCCATCCGCGAGAACCTGCGCCGCAAGGAATACATCGAGAGCCTGAAGGCGTCCGGCCCGAATGGCCAGCGCCTGGCCGAACTGATGGGCCGCCAGCACCCCGGCCAGTCGTTCGGCGCGGCGATTCCCGCCGAGATCACGCCCGAATTCGTCCGTTCGGAAGTGGCGCGTGGCAGGGCGATCATCCCGGCCAACATCAACCATCCGGAGAGCGAGCCGATGATCATCGGCCGCAACTTCCTCGTGAAGATCAATGCCAACATCGGCAACTCGGCGGTGACCTCCTCGATCGGCGAGGAAGTCGAGAAGATGACCTGGGCGATCCGCTGGGGCGGCGATACCGTGATGGACCTGTCGACCGGCAAGCATATCCACGAGACCCGGGAATGGATCATCCGCAATTCCCCGGTGCCGATCGGAACGGTGCCGATCTACCAGGCGCTGGAGAAGGTGAACGGCAAGGCCGAGGAACTGACCTGGGAGATTTTCCGCGACACGCTGATCGAGCAGGCGGAGCAGGGGGTCGACTACTTCACCATCCACGCCGGCGTGCGGCTGCAATACGTGCCGCTGACGGCGAAGCGGATGACGGGCATCGTCTCGCGCGGCGGCTCCATCATGGCGAAGTGGTGCCTCGCGCATCACCGCGAGTCCTTCCTCTACGAGCATTTCGAGGACATCTGCGAGATCATGAAGGCCTACGACGTATCGTTCAGCCTCGGCGACGGCCTGCGTCCGGGCTCGATCTACGACGCCAACGACGAGGCGCAGCTCGGCGAGCTGAAGACGCTGGGCGAGCTGACCCAGATCGCGTGGAAGCATGACGTGCAGGTGATGATCGAAGGCCCCGGCCATGTGCCGATGCACCTGATCAAGGAGAACATGGACCTGCAGCTGGAGCAGTGCCACGAAGCGCCGTTCTACACGCTGGGGCCGCTGACCACCGACATCGCCCCGGGCTACGATCACATCACCTCCGGCATCGGCGCCGCAACCATCGGCTGGTATGGCACCGCGATGCTCTGCTATGTGACGCCGAAGGAGCACCTTGGCCTGCCGAACAAGGACGATGTGAAGGAAGGCATCATCACCTACAAGCTGGCGGCCCATGCCGCCGACCTGGCCAAGGGCCACCCCGGCGCGCAAATCCGCGACAACGCGCTGTCCAAGGCGCGCTTCGAGTTTCGCTGGGAGGACCAGTTCAACCTCGGGCTCGACCCGGACAAGGCGCGCGAATTCCACGACGAGACCCTGCCCAAGGATTCGGCCAAGGTCGCGCATTTCTGCTCGATGTGCGGTCCGCATTTCTGCTCCATGAAGATCACCCAGGACGTGCGCGACTATGCGGCCAGCCAGGGCATCTCCGACGAGCAGGCGCTGAAAAAAGGGATGGAAGTGAAGGCGGTCGAATTCGTCAAGGGCGGCGCCGAGCTCTATCGCAAGCAGTAAAGGCCATGGACATCGAACTCAACGGCGCCCCGCACCGGGTTGCCGACCGCCTCGACGTGCAAGGACTGCTGGCCTCGCTCGACCTGGTCGACAAGTCGCTGGCAGTCGCCATCAACCGCGAAATCGTGCCGCGCAGCGCATGGCAGGAGCGGCTGCTGCAGCCCGGCGACCGGGTCGACATCGTGCGCGCCATCGGCGGCGGCTGACCACATTTTTGGAGGATGAACGAGATGCAGAATCCGCAGAACCACGATGAAGGCCTGACCATCGCCGGACGGACCTACCGCTCGCGCCTGCTGGTGGGCAGCGGGAAGTACCGCGACCTGGAGGAAACCCGCGCCGCGACCGAGGCCAGCGGCGCCGAGATCATCACGGTGGCCATCCGGCGCGTGAACATCGGCCAGGACCCGAATGCGCCCAGCCTGCTGGACGTGGTGCCACCGTCGAAATACACGATCCTGCCGAATACGGCAGGCTGCTACAACGCGAAGGACGCGGTCTACACCCTGCAGCTGGCGCGAGAACTGCTGGACGGGCACAAGCTGGTCAAGCTCGAAGTGCTGGGCGACGAGAAGACCCTGTTCCCCAACATGCCGGAGACGCTGAAGGCGGCCGAGACCCTGGTCAAGGATGGATTCGACGTGCTGGTCTATTGCAGCGACGACCCGATCCAGGCGCGCATGCTGGAGGACATCGGCTGTGTCGCGGTGATGCCGCTGGCGTCGCTGATCGGTTCCGGCATGGGCATCCTCAATCCCTGGAACCTGTCGCTGATCATTGCGCAGGCCAGGGTGCCGGTGCTGGTCGACGCCGGCGTGGGCACCGCGTCGGACGCGGCGATCGCCATGGAGCTCGGCTGCGACGGCGTGCTGATGAACACCGCCATCGCCGGCGCGCGCGAGCCGGCGCGCATGGCGCGGGCAATGAAACTGGCGGTGGAGGCCGGTCGTGAGGCCTACCTCGCCGGGCGCATCGCGAAGAAGTTTGCGGCCTCGCCCTCGTCGCCGATGGAAGGGCGGCCGGTGTGAACGCAGGTCGTCCCGCGGTACTGGTTTTTGCCGGCGCCGACCCGAGCGGCGGCGCGGGCATCCAGGCCGACGTGCAGGCGATCGCCGCGCTCGGCGCGCATCCGTTGTCGGTCATCACCGTGCTGACGGTGCAGGACAATGACCGGGTATATGGCATCCATCCGGTGGACGCCGACCTGGTGCGCCGGCAGGCGCAGGCCCTGATCGACAAGATCGACATTGCCGCCGTCAAGATCGGCATCGTCGGCACCCGTCCCAACGCGGAGGCGATTGCGGACCTGCTGCAGGTGCTGCGGCAGCGCCGGCCGGCGCTGCCGGTGGTGCTCGACCCGGTGCTGGCCAGCGGCCATGGCGACGCGCTGGCGGCCGACAGCCCTGCGCAGCTGGTGTCGACGCTGCTGCCGTTTGCCACGATCGTGACGCCCAACCTGCCGGAGGCCGCGGCACTGTGCGGCGAGCTCGCGCCTGAACGCCAGGCGGCCGCCCTGCTCGGACAATGCGCGCATGTGCTGATCAAGGGCGGCCACGCGGACGGCGACGACGTCGTCAACCGCTGGTTCAGCGCGCACGCCGGCCGGACTTGGCGTTGGCCGCGCCTGCCCGGCAGCTTCCATGGCAGCGGCTGCACCCTGGCATCGGCGCTGGCAGCACGGCTGGCGGCAGGAGCACCGATGGAAGCCGCACTGGACCAGGCCCAAGCCTATTGCCACCGGGCCCTGGCGTCGGCTTATGCGGTCGCCGACGGACAACGCATGCCCCATCGCAACATCACTCTGGGAGATTCCGCATGAAAGGCCTTTATCTCGTCACGCCCGACTGGGACGACACCGAACGGCTGCTGGACGTCACGGACGCGGCACTGCGCGGCGGCGCCACGCTCCTGCAGTACCGGCACAAGACTGCGGCGCCGTCACTGCGCAGGACGCAGGCGGAGCGTCTCCAGGCGCTGTGCCGGCGCCATGGCTGCCCGTTCATCATCAACGACTTCGTCGAACTGTGCCGGGACGTGGATGCGGACGGCATCCACGTGGGCGGCACCGACCTCGCGGTCACCGAGGTGCGTCGGGTGCTCGGGCCGGACAAGATCGTCGGGGCGTCCTGCTACGGCAGCCTGCAGCTGGCGCGCGAGGCGCACGCGGCGGGCGCGAGTTACGTCGCCTTCGGCGGCTTCTATCCGTCGCGGGTGAAGAAGTACGAGGTGTCGACGCCGCCGGCGATCGTGGCCGAAGCGAAGCGCGAGATTCCACTACCGGCGGTGGTGATCGGCGGCATGACGCGGGAGAACGCGCAGCCGCTGGTGGCCCAGGGCGCCGACATGGTGGCGGCGATCAGCAGCGTGTACTTCGCGGTCGACCCCGAGGCGGCCGCGCGGGAGTTTGCGATGCTGTTCGCCTAGTCGCTGCGGAAGGACTGCGCGCGCACGGCGGCCGGGCGGTCGCGTTGCAATACCGCAAGCGCCGATGATGGCGGTGCGGACATGCCCTCGCGGCTATAATCTGGCGATGCAGAACCTTCTTCTCAACCTCAATCCCGAGCAGCTCGCCGCCGTCACGCTTCCCGCACAGAATGCGCTTATCCTTGCGGGGGCGGGCTCCGGCAAGACCCGCGTCCTGACCACCCGGATTGCGTGGCTGATCCAGTCGCAGCAGGTATCGCCGGCCGGCATACTCGCGGTCACGTTTACCAACAAGGCCGCCAAGGAAATGCTGTCGCGGCTGTCGGCGATGTTGCCGATCAATACGCGCGGCATGTGGATCGGCACTTTCCACGGACTGTGCAACCGGCTGCTGCGCGCGCACCACCGCGACGCCGGCCTGCCGCAGACCTTCCAGATCCTCGACAGCGCCGACCAGCTGTCGGCGATCAAGCGCCTGTTGAAGACCCTGAACGTCGACGACGAGAAATACCCGCCGCGCAACCTGATGTACTTCATCAACAACGCCAAGGACCAGGGGTTGCGCGCGCACGAGGTGGAGGCCTACGACGATTTCAATCGTCGCTTCGTCGAGCTGTACCAGGCGTATGACGACCAGTGCCAGCGCGAGGGGGTGGTGGATTTCGCGGAACTGCTGCTGCGCTGCTATGAGCTGTTGATGCGCAACCAGCCGCTGCGCGAGCACTACCAGCGGCGCTTCCGCCACATCCTGGTCGACGAGTTCCAGGACACCAACAACCTGCAGTACAACTGGCTCAAGCTGCTGGCCGGCGAGCACAACGCGGTGTTCGCGGTGGGCGACGACGACCAGAGCATTTATGCGTTTCGCGGCGCCAATGTCGGCAACATGAGCGCGTTCGAGCATGAATTCCGGGTGCAGAACCTGATCAAGCTGGAGCAGAACTACCGTTCGCATGGCCACATTCTCGATACCGCGAACACGCTGATCGCCAACAACAGCAAGCGCCTCGGCAAGAACCTGCGCACCGATGCCGGTCATGGCGAACCGGTGCGCATCTACGAAGCGAGCTCCGACATCCAGGAAGCACAGTGGATCATCGAGGAGGCAAAGAGCCTGATCAATGAAGGCGCCTCGCGCAGCGAAATCGCCATCCTCTATCGGTCGAATGCCCAGTCGCGGGTGATCGAACACGCGTTGTTCACAGCCGGCATCCCCTACCGGGTCTACGGCGGGCAGCGGTTCTTCGAGCGCGCCGAGATCAAGCATGCGATCGCCTACCTGCAGCTGATGGACAATCCGCACAACGATTCCGCCTTCCTGCGCGTAGTGAACTTTCCGGCGCGCGGCATCGGCGCACGCTCGCTCGAGCAGCTGCAGGACGCCGCACGCCAGCAGGGCGTTTCGCTCTATGCCGCGGTGCCCTACGTCGCCGGCAAGGCAGGCACCTCGCTGGGCGGCTTCGTGAAGCTGGTCGAGGGCATGCGCTTCGAGTCGCAGAACCTGCCCCTGCAGGAGATGGTGAAGGTGATGCTCGACATGAGCGGCCTGCTCACGCACTACCAGACCGAGAAGGAAGGCGCCGACCGCATCGAGAACCTGGAGCAGCTGGTCAGCGCGGCGATGCTGTTCGTGTCCGAAGAGGGCTACGGCATCGACGCGCCCGCCTTCCTCGGGCCGAAGACGCAGGCGTCGGCGGGCGTGCCCCTGCCCAACGGCGACGAGGTGCTGGACGCCGACGCACCGCTGCCGGCGGTAATGTCGCCCCTGTCCGCCTTCCTGTCGCATGCGTCTCTGGAAGCCGGCGACAACCAGGCGCAGGCAGGCCAGGACGCGATGCAACTGATGACCGTGCATTCGGCCAAGGGACTCGAGTTCGACGCGGTATTCATCACCGGTCTCGAGGAAGGCCTGTTCCCGCATGAGAACAGCGCGCAGGAGGAGGGCGGCATCGAGGAGGAGCGACGCCTGATGTATGTCGCCATCACGCGCGCCCGCAAGCGCCTCTACCTGAGTTTCTCGCAGACCCGGATGCTGCACGGCCAGACCCGCTACAACCTGAAGTCGCGCTTCTTCGATGAATTGCCCGACGCCGCGCTCAAGTGGCTGTCGCCGAAGGTGCAGCAACACTGGTTCGGCCAGCGCAAGTCGGCGTGGGACGATGCGCCGGAAAGCGGCGTGAACACGATCGCGCAAGGCTTTGTCCGCAAGGACGTGGGCTGGCGGATCGGGGAGACGGTCTCGCACCAGAAGTTCGGCGAGGGGGTGATCGTGAATATCGAGGGAAGCGGGACGAATTCGCGGGCGCATATCAATTTCGGCAGGCATGGGATGAAGCTGCTGGATTTGAATATTGCGAAGTTGGAGAGGGTGGGGTGAGGCGCGCTGTTTCGCTGCTCCAACTGCCTCGGCGGTCAGGAGTCACCCTCCCTGCTTGAGCTGCCAGACCTCACATTTCTGGCCGCGTCCGCCAAGACTTCAACGCTAACTTCAACTGCAATAGATTCGCCGGCGACCGCGCATGACTGAACAAGTGGCGCGGACCGGTTGTTCAGTTGCCGTACTTTTCTTTGGTGGTGCTGTGCCGCAGGCGCTCTGCGATTCGTAGCGGGGGCCAGTCCCGGCCAGTCCCACGGCGTGACAGCCGCGCAGGGGCATCGAAGAGAACGCGCCAGCCTCCCCAAATGCCTGGTCTCGCGCAGTGGCAATAGCATGCTCGGGACGACAGCGGACCTTAGCCAAGCCACGCTTCGTCCCCTTTCCGTCAAGGGAAGGGCAAGCCAAGGATGTTGGAGGGTGCGCAGTGGATGAGGAAGCGAATCATGGCCGAGCTGCAGGCGAGTTTGTTGCGACGCCCCGCCCCGCCCCGCCGGTCCAGCCAGCAACGCTCCTATGCCCCAATCCCAAAAAAACGCATCGGCTCAACCCGCCACTTCTCGGCCGACTCATGGCTGAGAATACGGTCCCCGCCGCCCATGCCCAGCGGCTTGGACAGATCAAGATCGAGCGGCTTGATATACGTATTCGACTTGGTGCTGAAGAACACCCGGACCTTCGGTGCGAGCAAATTGGTCTCGTGCGGTTCGATCACGACGCCGAGCCGCCCGGACTCCAGCAGCACCAGCGTACCCACCGGGTAGATGCCGACGCAGCGCATGAAAGCCTGCACCTGCGCCGGATCGAAATGGAACTTGCTCCATTCGTAGATCTTGCGCAGCGCTTCGGCGGCGGGCATGCCCTTGTGATAGCAGCGGTCGGCGGTGATGGCGTCGTAGACGTCGACGATGGCGGCCATCTGCGCAAAGGCGGTGATGCGCTGGCCAGGCAGCTTGTCGGGGTAGCCGCTGCCGTCCATCCGCTCGTGATGATGCAGCGCGATGTCCAGCGGGATGTCGCCGACACCCGGCGTGCGTAGCAGGATCTCGTAGCCATCGCGCGGGTGCTTGCGGATGATGTCGAACTCGGCGTCGGTAAGGCGGCCCGGCTTGTTCAGTATCGCGTCGGGAACCAGCGCCTTGCCCGTGTCGTGCAGCAGGCCGCCGAGGCCTGCCTGCCGCGTCTCCTCGGCACCGAGGCCGGCCGAACGGCAGAAGGCGACCAGCAGCGTGCAGACGCTGACGGAATGCAGGAAGGTGTAGTCGTCCTTGTTCTTGATGCGCAGGAGGCCGGTCAGCGCGCCGGGATTGCGCAGGATGGACTCGGTGATGGACTCGACGACCGGCTCGACTTCGTCGAGCTCGACCGCCTTGCCGAGGCGGGCATCCGCCATGACGTTGCGCACCAGCTGGTGCGCCTGGTGCTTTACCTGGGCGGCGCGGGCGAGCTCTTCGGCGAGCGAGACCCGGATCGTCGCGGCGGGCTGGCGGGCGGCCATGTCGTGCAGCTCGCGTTCCAGAGTCGAGCGTACCTGCTCCGCGCTCGGCGCATCGGCCACGTCCAGGCCCTTCCCGGTATCGATGTAGAGTTCGTGGATGCCGGACTCATGCACCTTGCGGAGCTGCTCCTCGGAGGTGATCGCGAGCTGGTTGCGCATGAATGGATGCTCCATCCAGTCGCAGTTGAAGTCGTGCACATACATGCCGACCTTAAGCTGCCGCACGCCGATTTTCTTGATCATCGCACCCCCGCCATCCGCCCATGCCGCGGCCGCGGCTATCGAGGTCGGAAGGAATGGGGGCTAGTATAAGCGATCATTGCCCAAAAGCATCAAAACCGCCGGGCTCCGGCGTACCGTCGGCATAGGGCTTGCCGAAGACGTGGGTATAGGTCGGGTAGAACGAGCAGTACATCACGACCGTCAGCACCAGTGACAAGGGCAGCAGCACCACCATGACCACCAGCGAGCGCGAGAACAGCATGGCGACAAGACTGGTGACGATGGCGGGAAGGATGACGCCGATCAGGATCCAGGCCAGGCCGTAGACGATGAAGGCGCCGCCGGCGCGCTTCACCGCGAAGAAGCTGTAGAACACGGCCTTGCCGACCCCCATCTTGTGCCAGACGATCAGCGGCGCCGCGTGCCAGAAGGCCATCGCCGCGGGCGCGTAGGCGAGCGCGGCAAACATCATCGCGGTCGACATGTTGGAGTTGCGGACGGTCTCCTCGTCCACGCCGCGGCCGCCGCTCATTACCTGCCAGAATTCGCCGCCGTCGACCAGGGAAGAAGCGGCCACGGCCAGTACCGCGGCCAGGATGTAGAGGGTGCCGAGCAGCAGCAGCCTGCGGAAGGCCGGCGTGCGAAAACCCGTGAGCAGCAGCGTTGGATAGACTTTCCTGCCTTGTTCGATGTTGGCGCAGGCCTGCATGAAGGCCATCGAGAATACCGGCACCAGCAGGATCGGCAGGACCTGGCCGAGCAGCGGCAGGATGCCGAGCGCCAGCATCAGGAACATGTAGGCCAGGAACAGCGTGGACATTTCTGCCGGCTGCTTGCGGAATAGCGCAAAGCCCTGCTTTACCCAGAGCCAGCCGGAGCGTGCGGCGGTTTTTTCCATTGTCAGAACAGGTCCGGCACCGGGTTGTCGATACGCTGGCGCAGGATACGCTCGAAGTGCGTCGGATCGTGCGGCGTCAGCATCTCGGCTTCGCGCGGCAGGTGGAGGTCGTACAACCGCGACAGCCAGAAGCGCAGCGCGCCTGCCTGCAGCATCGGGCGCCAGGCATCGGCTTCCGCCGCCGTGAACGGCCGCACCGCGTGATAGGCGTCGAGCAGCGCGCGTGCCCGCGGCTGGTCGATGGCGCCGGTGGCAAGGTCGATGCACCAGTCGTTGACCGTCACCGCAACGTCGAAGATCCAGGTATCGCAACCGGCAAAATAGAAATCGAAGAATCCCGTCAGGCGTTCGCCGTCGAACATGACGTTGTTGCGGAACAGATCGGCGTGGATCGGTCCGCGCGGCAGTTCACGGTAGGCGGCGCTGCCGGCGAATGCTTCCTGGTTGTGGATCTCTGCACGCAGCAGGTGCCGGTTGTCTTCCTGCAGGAAGGGCAGCACCGCCGGCGTGGTCGCCCGCCACCAGTCGAGACCGCGCAGGTTGGGTTGCCGGATGCCGAAATCCTGTCCTGCCAGGTGCATGCGGGCCAGCATGGCGCCGACCGCCGCGCAGTGGACCGGGCGCGGCGCAAGCTGCGAAATTCCCTCGAGCTTGGTGACGATGGCGGCCGGCTTGCCATGCAGCGCGTGCAGGATTTCGCCGTCGCGGTTGGGGACCGGCGCCGGCACCAGCACATCGCGGTCGGCCAGATGGCGCATCAGGTGCAGGTAGAACGGCAGCTGTTCGAAGCCGAGCTGTTCGAAGATCGTCAGGACATACTCGCCGGTCCCGGTCGTCAGGAAGAAGTTGCTGTTCTCGATGCCGGACGAGATGCCCTTCACGGCGAGCGCCTCGCCGAGGTCGAACTGTGCGATCCAGTCTGTCAGGTCGTCCAGGCTGACCGGAGTGAATACTGCCATGTGCGGAAATCCGGGTGATTTGAGTGGGGCTTGGTTCTGGGCTTACTTCGCTTCCTGCGCTGCCGGCGGGGCGGGCGTCGCCTCCTGCGCCGCCCGTTCCGCCTGGGCTTCCTGCGGATCGCGGTGCGGGATCAGGTCGAAGGTCTTGACCTCCCACTGCGCGGCGCGCGCCGTATTGCTTTGCGCCTCGCCCGGCAGCGCGCTGCCGGCCTGGTCGTTCGGCTTGAGGTAGTAGGTGCTGCCGCCGGTCGTCACCTTGACTTCGGTGACCTTGCCGCCCGGTCCGCGTTTTTCCTCGATGCGCTTCTGCTGCTCCGGCTGGCGGATGGTCACCGCCGGCTCTTCGCCCTCTTCGAGCTTTTCCATCTGGGGCGGCGGCGGGGCGTCGGCGCCGGGCTGCTTCTGCGCCAGCGCCGGAGTGGAAATTGCATAAGCGGCAATGCAGGCCGCAGCCAGTGCCGGAAGCGATAGGGAGCGCATGTTCATGTTCTTTTCTTGTGTGTAGGAAGGCGGCCGGGGTGCGCAGGCTGTCGCAGGCCCCGCAGGCATCTGCAGGGCGCGGGTCGGCCGCACCATCACGCGCATTTTAGCAAACCGCACCTCGCGCAAGCTGCGCCGCTACAAATACGCGCCGCTTTGTCTGCCGGTGTCGGAACCGAGCAACTCGCTGTTGGCCTCGTAGAAAGCGAAAATCGCGTCGACGACGTTGGCCGGTTCGTCGATCAGCTGCACCAGGTCCATGTCCTCCGGCGCGATCATCCCGTCGCCGACCAGGCGTTCCCGCATCCAGCCCAGCAGGCCGCGCCAGAACGCGGTGCCGACCAGGATGATCGGAATGCGTCGGGTCTTGCGTGTATGGATCAGCGTCAGGGCCTCGAAGAACTCATCCAGCGTGCCGAAGCCGCCCGGCATCACCACGTACGCGTCCGCGTATTTGACGAAGGCAACCTTGCGGGCGAAGAAGTGGCGAAAGCTGACGGAGATGTTCTGCCACGTATTGCTGGCCTGTTCGTGGGGCAGTTCGATGTTGAGGCCGACCGACGCCGACCGGCCTTCGAACGCACCCTTGTTGGCGGCTTCCATGATCCCGGGTCCGCCGCCGGAGACGACGGCGAGCCCTTCGTCGGACAGGCGGCGCGCAATATCGAGGCAGGTCTGGTAGTAGGGATTGTCCGGCTTGATGCGGGCCGAACCGAAGATCGATACCGCCGGCTTCAGCTCCGACAGGCGTTCGGTCGACTCGATAAACTCTGCCATAATCGTGAGCATATGCCATGACTCGCGCGCCTTCTTCGCGGTCGCGCGTTCCAGGTCAGCCAACTGCCGCAGGCGCGGCACGTTTTTTCCTTTAGACACCATATGAATAGAACCCTGTTGTTAGTGGACGGCTCCAGCTACCTGTACCGGGCATTCCATGCGATGCCGGACCTGCGGAACGCGGAAGGGGCGCCGACCGGGGCGATCTACGGCATGATCAACATGCTGCGCAGGCTGCGTAATGACTATCCGGCAGCATACCTCGCATGCGTATTCGACGCAAAAGGCAAGACCTTCCGCGACGACCTTTACCCGGAGTACAAGGCGAACCGGCCTCCCATGCCGGAAGACCTTGCGCGCCAGGTCGAGCCGATCCACGAGGCGGTGCGGGCAATGGGCTGGCCGATCCTGATGGTCGAGGGCATCGAGGCCGACGACGTGATCGGCACGCTGACGCGGCAGGCCGTCGAGCACGGCATGCAGGCCGTGGTGTCGACCGGCGACAAGGACATGGCGCAGCTCGTCAACGACGACGTCATGCTGATCAACACGATGAGCAACGAGAAGCTCGACCGCGCCGGCGTCATCGAGAAGTTCGGCGTGCCGCCGGAACGCATCATCGACTACCTGACGCTGATCGGCGATACGGTCGACAACGTCCCCGGTGTGGCCAAGGTCGGTCCGAAGACCGCGGTCAAGTGGCTGACGCAGTACGGCTCCCTCGACAACATCATCGAGAAGGCGGGCGAGATCGGCGGCGCCGTCGGCGAGAACCTGCGCAAGGCGCTCGACTGGCTGCCCATGGGCCGGCGACTGATCACCATCCGCCAGGACTGCGACCTGGTCCAGCACATGGTGTCGATTCCCGAGTCGCTGGTTGCCAGGCCAATGGACAAGGACGCCATGGTCGACTTCTTCCGCCGCTACGGTTTCAAGACCTGGCTGCGGGAGCTGGCGGGCGACGCGACCGCGGCACCGGCGGCCGGCACCGAGGCGCAGGGCGGCCTGTTCGACGCAGCCGCCGCATCATCGGCGCCGGCCGCACCGGCGGTCACCGAGTACGAGACGGTGCTCAACGACGAGCAGCTGGACCGCTGGCTCGGCATGATCAGCGAAGCCGAGCTGACCGCCGTCGATACCGAGACCACCTCGCTCGATCCGATGCGCGCGCAGCTGGTCGGCATCTCGCTCTGCTGCACGCCGGGTCGCGCCGCCTACATCCCGGTGGCACATCGCTACCCGGACGCGCCGAAGCAGCTCGCGCGCGACCATGTGCTGGAAAGGCTGCGGCCCTGGCTGGAGGATGCGGCCAAGCCCAAGCTCGGCCAGAACCTGAAGTACGACAGCCATGTATTCGCCAACCACGGCATCCAGCTGCGCGGCATCGTGCATGACACGCTGCTGCAGTCCTACGTGTTCGAGTCGCATCGCCCCCATGACATGGACAACCTGGCGCTGCGCCACCTGAATCGAAAGACCGTGACCTACGAGGAAGTGTGCGGCAAGGGGGCGTCGCAGATCTGCTTCGACGAGGTGGCGATCGACCGCGCCACCGCCTACGCGGCGGAGGATGCCGACGTCACGCTGCAACTGCACCAGGCGATGTGGCCGCGGGTGGCCGGCAACCCCGGCCTCACGCATGTGTATGCCAACATCGAGCTGCCGACCTCGGTGGTGCTGCAGAAGATCGAACGCAACGGCGTGCTGGTCGATGCCGAGCTGCTGGCGACGCAATCGCACGAGCTCGGGACGCGCATGCTGGAAATCGAGAAGCAGGCCTACGAGCTGGCCGGCCAGCCGTTCAACCTGAACTCGCCAAAGCAGATCTGCGAGATCTTCTTCGATCGCCTGCAGCTGCCGGTGGTGAAGAAGACGCCGTCGGGCACACCGTCCACCGACGAGGAAGTGCTGCAGAAGCTGGCGGAGGACTATCCTCTGCCGAAGCTGCTGCTCGACTACCGCAGCCTGTCGAAGCTGAAGTCGACCTATACCGACAAGCTGCCCAGGATGGTCAATCCGAACACCGGGCGCGTGCACACCAACTACGCGCAGGCGGTGGCAGTGACCGGCCGCCTCGCCTCCAACGATCCCAACCTGCAGAACATCCCGGTACGCACCGCGGAGGGACGGCGCATCCGCGAGGCGTTCATCGCGCAGCCCGGCAGCGTGATCGTGTCGGCCGACTATTCGCAGATCGAGTTGCGGATCATGGCCCACATCTCGGGCGACGAGAACCTGCTGCGCGCGTTCGCCGAGGGCGAGGACGTGCACCGCGCAACCGCCGCCGAAATCTTCGGTGTCGCGCCCGCCGAGGTGAGCAGCGAGCAGCGGCGCTACGCCAAGGTGATCAACTTCGGCCTGATCTACGGCATGAGCGCGTTCGGCCTGGCGAGCAACCTTGGCATCGAGCGCTCCGCCGCGCAGATGTACATCGACAAGTACTTCCAGCGCTACCCGGGGGTCGCGCAGTACATGGCCGACACCCGCACCCGGGCCAAGGCGCACGGCTACGTCGAAACCGTCTTCGGTCGCCGGCTCTGGCTCGCCGAGATCAACTCGCCGAACGGACCCCGCCGCCAGGCGGCCGAGCGGGCGGCGATCAACGCGCCGATGCAGGGCACCGCAGCCGACCTGATCAAGCTGTCGATGATCGCGGTGCAGGATTGGCTGGAGCGGGAGCGGATGGCGACGCGGATGGTGATGCAGGTGCACGATGAACTGGTGTTCGAGGTGCCCGAGGCGGAACTGCCGGCCCTGCGCGAAACGCTGCCGGCGCTCATGCGCAGCGCGGGGCAGCTGAAGGTGCCGCTGATCGCCGAGGTTGGCGTCGGGCGCAACTGGGAGGAGGCGCACTGACATCGCGCGTAGGCAAAGTCTGCTATTTTATGGCGCTGCTGTAGAGGGTCCCTTGAGCCACTTTCCGGAGAAACGCATGCAGATCGTAAAAGAAGATTTCGACAGCCTGGTAGGCCAGTCCACACTGGGCGGCAACACCGACCGCCGCGGCTTCATCAAGACCGCCCTCGGCACCGGCTTTGCCGCCGCCGTGCTGCCGGTCGCCGCACAGAACGTGATCAAGACGGATACCAGTGGCCTCGCCACCGGCGAGACCACGATCACGGTCAACGGCCAGAAAGTCCCGCTCTACCACGCCAAGCCGGAAGGCAAGAAGGACCTGCCGGTGGTGCTGGTCATCTCCGAGATCTTCGGCGTCCATGAACACATCGCCGATGTCGCCCGCCGCTTCGCCAAGCTCGGCTACCTGGCGCTGGCGCCGGACCTGTTCGTGCGCCAGGGCGATGCGACCAAGTACACCAGCATCCCCGACCTGATGAAGGAGATCATCTCCAAGGTGCCCGACGCCCAGGTGATGGCCGACCTCGATGCCGCGGTCGCATGGGCAAAGGACAACGGCGGCAATACCGACAAGCTCGGGATCACCGGCTTCTGCTGGGGCGGCCGCATCACCTGGCTGTACGCGGCCCACAATCCCAAGGTCAAGGCGGGTGTGGCCTGGTACGGCCGCCTGGTGGGCGACAAGACCGAACTGACGCCAAAACATCCGGTCGATATCGCCGCCAGCCTCAAGGCACCGGTACTCGGCCTGTACGGCGGCAAGGACGCCGGCATCCCGCTGGAAACCGTGGAGCGGATGAAGGCCGAGCTGGCGAAAGGCAGCAGCAAGTCGACGTTCCATGTGTTCCCGAATTCCGGTCATGCGTTCCACGCCGATTACCGGCCCAGCTATGTCGCCGCCGATGCCGAGGAAGGCTGGAAGCGCTGCGTCGCCTGGTTCAAGCAGCATGTGGAGGCCTGAGGCGCCGGCAGATCCTGCGTGAACCGACCCCGTCCCGATCCCGGCCTGCGCCGGGATTTTTTGTGCCCGGGACGGGCCGCATGGCAGACGGGTTTGCTGAAAACGCGAGTCTGTGCTTTAATTTGCAACTTTGTTGCATTTGTCTGGAGTTCAAAATCGACACCGCGCTGCTATCCATCCTATTTGCGACCGCCATCGCCGGCGCCTTGAGCATTTCGGCCGCCGCCATCCTGTCGTTCTCGCTGCTGTCGCGGATGGTGGAGCGGATGGTCAGCCTTTCGGTCGGCATCCTGCTCGCCACGTCGCTGCTGCACGCGCTGCCGGAAGCCTTCGAGTCGGACGCGGATGCGCATACGCTGTTCGCCGTCCTGCTGGCCGGCCTGCTCGGGTTTTTCCTGCTCGAGAAGTTTGCGATCCTGCGCCACTCGCACCACTATGAAGGCGACGGTCACGGGCATGAGCACGGGCATGACAAGCACGAGGCCGGGCGGGCGGGATGGATGATTCTGGTGGGCGACGGCCTCCACAATTTCACGGACGGCATCCTCATCGCCGCGGCCTTTCTCGCCGATCCGCATCTCGGACTGATCACCGCGCTCGCCATCATCGCGCATGAAATTCCGCAGGAGATCGGCGACTTCATCATCCTGCTGAATGCCGGATTCAGCCGCGCCCGCGCCTATGTGTACAACCTGGCCTGCAGCCTGATGGGCGTGGTCGGCGGCCTGGTGGGGTACTTCACGCTGGACCAGGCGACGCAGTGGATTCCCTACGTGCTGGTGTTCGCGTCATCCGGTTTCATCTATATCGCCGTCAGCGACCTGATGCCGCAGATGCAGCGCCGCGCGACGCTGCGCGACACCATCCCGCAGATCATCTTCATTACCGTCGGCGTCGGCCTGGTGCTGTTCCTCACCGGGATGACGCACGGCCACTGATCAGGCGCCGCGCGCCACCGGCCGGCGGCTGTCGGCGCACCATTCGCTCCATGAACCGGGATACAGCGCCGCGCCGCGCAGGCCGGCGACCTCCATCGCCAGCAGGTTGTGGCAGGCCGTGACGCCGGAGCCGCATTGGGCGATCGCCTTTGCCGGGTCGTCCACCAGCGCCGAAAATTCCCTCCTCAGCTGGCCGGCTTCCTTGAAGCGGCCGTCGGCCTGAAGGTTGTCCTTGAAGAACCGGTTCTTCGCGCCGGGAATATGGCCGCCAACCGGGTCCAGGGTCTCGTTCTCGCCGCGGAAGCGGTCCGGCGCCCGGGCATCGAGCACGACGCGCGACGGCTGTCCGATATTGGCCAGCACCTGGCCGGCGTCCACGGTGGCGACCAGCGGCGCCTGCAGTGCGATGTCGCCGGGCGCGGGCGCCACGGGATCCAGCGACAGCGGCAGGCCGAGCGCCTGCCAGGCCGGCAGTCCCCCGTCCAGCACCGCCGCCTGTGCATGCCCGACCCACCGCAGCATCCACCAGAGGCGGGCGGCGAACATGCCGCCCTGCGCATCATAGGCGACCACCTGCGCGTCGTGCCGCACGCCCCAGCGGCGCAGCGTGTCGATGAAATCCTCGCGACCGGGCAGCGGATGGCGGCCGCGGAAGCTGCCGTCGGCGGCAGGGCGCTTGTCCGAGAGTGCCGTGTCGAGGTGGGCGAAGCGCGCGCCCGCGATATGGCCGGCGGCGTACGCGCGCGATCCGGCATCCGGGTCGGCGAGATCATGCCGGCAGTCGATCACGACCCAGTGCGGGTCCTCCAGGTGGGCGGCGAGCTCAGTGGCGGAAATCAGGGTGGTGTACGGCATTCATACCTCGGTGGCGATCGGGTCGTTGGCCTTGGCGACGGTCGGCCTGGCGGCCGGCACGGCGGGCGTGCGGGTATTGTAATAGGTGGCGACGCTGCCGCTGGCGAGGATGATGGCGATGCCCAGCCAGCTCATCCAGCCGAGCACGTCGCCCCACAGCAGGATGCCCCACATGCTCGCGAATATGATGCCGCTGTACTGCAGATTGGCGGTCACCAGCGTCTTGCCGAGGCGGTACGCCCGCGTCATGGCGATCTGCGCGACGGTGGCGGTGAGGCCGATCGCCAGCAGCAGGCCCGCGCCGCGCAGGTCATGCGGCAACCAGCCGCCGGCGCCCGCGGTGCCGTCGACCAGCGAGCCGGCGAAACCGGCGACGACGCCGATCAGTGAGAAATAGAAGACCACCCGGTACTCGGGTTCGCCAAGCTGCCCCAGCTTGCGCACCTGCAGGTAGGCAAAGGCCGACAGGACGCCGGAGCCCAGCCCGACCAATCCCGCAAACCACTGTTCGGCATCGAACGAGGGGCGCAGCAACAGCGTGACACCGGCAAAGCTGCACAGGATGGCGATTGCCAGGCCCCACTCGAAGCTGCGCCGCCCCTTGCGCAGGCCGGCCGCAAGCAGGATGCCGGCCATCCAGATCGGCGCCATGTAGTTGAGCGTCATGCCGGTCGCGATCGGCAGCCGGCCGATCGCGTAGAACCACATCCAGAGCGCCGTGACGCCGACCGCGCCGCGCCACAAGTGGTCCCTGGCATGCACGGTGCGAAAGCTGCCGCCGCGCACCAGGATCAGGCCGGCAAGAAACAGCACGCCGACCAGGTTGCGGTACATGACGATCTGCGAGATCGAATAGCTGTCGGAGGCAAGCTTGACGCCGACCCCCATGATGGAAAACAGGAAAGCGGCAAACAGCATCCAGAGTGATTGCATACGACGGGGATTGGAAGAAACCGGGCAGGAAGCTGGAGATGATACCCGGGTTGCGGGAAGGCGGCAGGCGGGGCGCTTCGGTGCAAAAAAAACGGGCAGCCTGGCTGCCCGTCCGCGTCGCTACGCATGCGGTCGCCGAGGCCGGCCCGCCGGCCGCGGGCATCCGGCGTCGGCCGCCGCGTTCAGAGCGCAATCCGCTTGCGGTACCACTCGTGGAAATGCTGCATCCCGTCTTCCATGGGGGATTGGTACGGGCCCGCCTCGCTGACCCCGCGCTCGAACAGGATGCGGCGGCCCATGTCCATGCGGGCGCCGATCTCGTCATCCTCGACGCAGGTCTCCATGTAGGCATCGCGTTCCGCTTCGACGAACTCCCGCTCGAACAGCACGATCTCTTCCGGGTAGTAGAACTCGACCACGTTCGTGGTCTTGCCGGTACCGTTCGGCCACACCGTGGATACCGCCAGCACGTGCGGGTACCACTCGACCATGATGTTCGGATAGAGCGTCAGCCAGATCGCGCCGTACGGCGGCGGCACGCCGTTGCGGAACTTGAGGACCTGTTCCTGCCACTTGCGGTACTTCGGCGAACCGAACTTCGACAGCGCGCTGTTGACGCCCACCGTCTGCACGCTGTAGTTGTCGCCGAACTCCCAGCGCAGGTCGTCGCAGGTGACGAAGTTGCCGAGTCCCGGATGGAACGGTTCAACGTGGTAGTCCTCGAGGTAGACCTCGATGAAGGTCTTCCAGTTGTAGTCGCACTCGTGCACCTCGACGTGGTCCAGCATGTAGCCGCTGAAATCCAGGTCCTTCGTCACGCTCAGGTTCGCCATCATGCCGGCGACGTCCACACCGTTCTGCTCGAACAGCAGACCGTTCCAGCCCTGCAGCGGGGTCCTGGCCAGGTTCATGCAAGGCGTGTCGCCGAAATGCGGCGCGCCGATCAGCTCGCCCTTGAGGTCGTAGGTCCAGCGATGCAGCGGACAGACGATGTTGCGGGTGTTGCCGCGGCCGTCCAGCATCTTGGCCTGGCGGTGCCGGCACACGTTGGACATCAGTTCGATGCCCTGCGTCCCGCGCACCAGCATCCGTCCTTCCTTTTCCCACGGCAGCGTCGCATAGTCGCCGGCGTTGGGCACCATCAGCTCGTGGCCCACGTAGCGCGGGCCCTGGCGGAACAGTTGTGTGATTTCCTTTTGCAGCAGCGCGTCGTCGAAGTAGACGCCTACGGGAAGTTGCGCGTTGGAACGCGCCATTTTGGCAAGTTGCGCCAGATCGGACATCCCCACCCCCAAATTAATTTGCACCAACCTAAGAGAGAAAGAATCCG
This sequence comes from Noviherbaspirillum sp., assembly GCF_036563305.1. GTDB lineage: Bacteria > Pseudomonadota > Gammaproteobacteria > Burkholderiales > Burkholderiaceae_D > Noviherbaspirillum. The sequence goes on from NZ_DATCMQ010000016.1 coordinate 66,819, forward strand.
CAAAAACCAGTATTCAACGAATGAAACGGAAATTTTGGACAGAACCGGGGATTATAACCCAGGCATTGCTTCAGAGTCCGTGGGGAGGGCCGTCGCGCGGCAGCGGGATAAAAGCCTTGGCAGGCATGTCAGACCTTTCGGGAAGGGGGGCGGCTGCGGCGAGGCATGCCGGTTCCGAAAATATACCGGAAAGGGCAAAGGGCGGCTCCTGGAGGCGACAGGGAATTGTCACTTTCTCAAGCCGCATTGACCGGAATCACATCGGCGGTCATTTTGCGGGGCCCCGGCGACCTCCCTGGTTTCTGGCACTCAACCGAGGATACGGATTGCTCTAAAATAGCGCGCTAAACTTCATCACCCCACTATGTCAAAGAAAATTACGGCTGCAGAACAGCCCGCCTCCTTCGAGGACGCGATGGCCGAACTCGAAAAGCTGGTCGCCCAGATGGAGGCGGGTGAGCTGCCGCTGGAAGCCTCGGTCGCGGCCTACAGGCGCGGCTCGGAACTGGTCAGGTTCTGCACGGCACAGCTCGACAAGGTAGAAAGCCAGGTCAAGGTGCTGGAAGGCGAGATGCTGAAGCCTTTCAATGCGGAGCCGCCGGCGGAGGGAGGGGAATGACGGCGGGGCAGCCATTCGCCGAGTGGATGAAGGCAGTCCAGTCCGGCATCGAGCATGCGCTCGACGGATTCCTTCCGCCCGTTTCCGAGGCGCCTGCGCGCCTGCACGCGGCGATGCGTTATGCGGTGCTCGACGGCGGCAAGCGGGTCCGTCCGCTGCTGGTCTACGGTGCCGGGGAGCTGTTCGGCGCCGATTCTGCCGTGCTGGCGCGCGCGGCGGCGGCCGTCGAGATGATCCACGCGTACTCGCTGGTGCATGACGACATGCCGTGCATGGATGACGACGCACTGCGCCGCGGCAAGCCCACGGTGCACGTGGAATTCGACGAGGCGACCGCGCTGCTGGTCGGCGACGCGCTGCAGTCCCAGGCGTTCCAGGTGCTGTCGGAAGGGGAAACCCTGGCCGATCCGGAACGCCAGCTGGCGATGCTGCGCCTGCTGGCACGGGCGGCCGGCGCCGGCGGCATGTGCGGCGGCCAGGCGATCGACCTCGCCAGCGTCGGCTTGACGCTGGCGCTTGGCGAACTGGAACGCATGCACCAGCTGAAGACCGGCGCGCTGCTGCGCGCCTCGGTGCTGCTCGGCGCACTGGCCGGCAAGCGGCTCGAAGCAGCCGAGGTGGCGGCGCTGGAAGCCTACGCGGAAGCAGTGGGCCTGGCCTTCCAGGTGGTCGACGACGTGCTCGATGCGACCGCCGACTCGGCCACGCTGGGCAAGACCGCCGGCAAGGACGCGGCGGACAACAAGCCGACCTATGTCTCGATACTCGGCCTGGCCGAGTCGAAGGCGCTGGCGGAGAAACTGCGGGACGATGCGCATCGCGCGGTCGTGCCGTTCGGAGAGAAGGCACGCCGGTTGCGCGAGATCGCGGACCTGGTCGTGCAACGGAAAGCCTGACATGGACCTGCTGAAAAATATCGATGCGCCCGCCGATCTGCGAGCACTGAGCCGCGCGCAACTCAGGCCGCTGGCCGACGAACTGCGCGCCTTCGTGCTCGATTCGGTGTCGAAGACCGGCGGCCACCTGTCATCGAATCTCGGCACGGTGGAGCTGACCATCGCGCTGCACTATGTGTTCAACACCCCGGAAGACCGCATTGTCTGGGATGTCGGCCACCAGACCTATCCCCACAAGATCCTGACCGGACGACGCGACCGCATGCATACGCTGCGGCAGCTGCACGGCATTTCCGGGTTCCCGCGCCGGGACGAGAGCGAATACGACACTTTCGGCACCGCGCATTCCTCGACCTCGATCTCCGCGGCGCTCGGCATGGCGCTGGCCGCCCGCGCCAAGGGCGAGAACCGGCATGCGATCGCGGTGATCGGCGACGGCGCGATGACGGCGGGAATGGCCTTCGAGGCGCTCAACAACGCCGGCGTCTGCAACGACGTCAACCTGCTCGTGATCCTCAACGACAACGACATGTCGATCTCGCCGCCGGTCGGCGCGCTCAACCGCTACCTGGCGCGCCTGTTGTCGGGCAAGTTCTACGCCGCCGCCAAGAACGTCGGCAAGCAGGTGCTGCCCGGCCCGATGCTGGAGCTGGCCAAGCGCCTGGAGGAGCATGCGAAGGGCATGGTCATGCCCGCCACCATGTTCGAGGAGTTCGGTTTCAACTACATCGGCCCGATCGACGGTCATGACCTCGATGCGCTGGTGCCGACCCTGCAGAACCTGAAGAACCTGAAGGGGCCGCAGTTCCTGCACGTGGTCACCAGGAAGGGACAGGGCTACAAGCTGGCGGAGGCCGACCCGGTGCTTTATCACGGCCCGGGCAAGTTCAACCCGGCCGAAGGCATCAAGCCGGCCACGGCGGGCAAGCTGACCTACACCCAGGTGTTCGGCGACTGGCTGTGCGATATGGCGGCACACGACAAGCGCCTGTTCGCGATCACGCCCGCGATGCGCGAGGGTTCCGGCATGGTGCAGTTCGAACAGCGCTTCCCGGACCGCTACTTCGATGTCGGCATCGCCGAGCAGCACGCGGTCACCTTCGCCGCCGGCCTGGCCTGCGAAGGGCTGAAGCCGGTGGTCGCGATCTACTCGACCTTCCTGCAGCGCGGTTACGACCAGCTGATCCACGACGTCGCACTGCAGAACCTCGACGTCACGTTTGCGCTCGACCGCTCCGGCCTGGTCGGCGCGGACGGTGCGACACATGCCGGCAACTACGACATACCCTACCTGCGCTGCATCCCCAACATGGTGCTGATGGCGGCGTCCGACGAAAACGAATGCCGCCAGATGCTGACCACCGCCTACCAGTACCCGGGACCGGCGGCGGTGCGGTATCCGCGCGGGGCGGGCGTTGGGGCCGCGGTGGCGAAGGAGCTGACGGCGCTGCCGCTCGGCAAGGGCGAGGTGCGGCGTGAAGGCAAGGGCATTGCGATCCTGGCCTTCGGCACGATGCTCGCGCCCAGCCTCGCTGCGGCGGAGGAGCTTGATGCAACCGTCGCCAACATGCGTTTCGTGAAGCCGCTCGACGCGGCGCTGGTCAGGCAACTGGCGCAGAGCCACGATGCCATCGTCACGGTGGAGGAGGGCGCCCTGATGGGCGGCGCGGGCTCCGCGGTGGCCGAAGCGCTGGCCGAGGCCGGCATCACCAGGCCGCTGCTGCAGCTCGGCCTGCCCGACAAGTTCATCGACCACGGCGACCCGGCCCTGCTGCTGTCGATGTGCGGGCTGGACGCGGGCGGCATCGCCGCCTCGATCCGCAAGCGTTTCGGCAAGGACGAGCCGCGGCTGGTCGTCAACAACTGAAGCGGACGCCGTCGCCCGCTGGCGCGGGCGGGCGTCCCTTCTTCCCGCAGCGCGCCGCAGGGTGCTTCAGGCGTCGCGCTTCCTGTCTTTCTCCCACAGCACGTCGCCGCCCCCTGCGTAGCGGTTCAGCACGCGTGACAGCACGAACATCAGGTCGGACAGCCGGTTGGTATAGCGGCGCGGGTTGTCATGTATCGCCTCGCTGTTGCCGAGGCTGACGATCGCGCGTTCCGCGCGGCGGCAGATGGTGCGGCAGACATGGGCCAGCGCCGCGGAACGCGCGCCGGCCGGCAGGATGAAGTCCTTCAGCGGCGGCAGGTCGGCATTGTATTTCTCGAGGAGGCCGTCGAGGCGGGCCACGTGGGCGTCGGTGATCAGCTGATAGCCGGGAATGCAGAGTTCGCCGCCCAGGTCGAACAGATCGTGCTGGATGGAGACCAGTTCCTCGCGCAGGTCGGGTGGCAGCGTCTCGCACAGGAGCAGGCCGATGTGGGAATTGAGTTCGTCCACGTCGCCCATTGCATGCACCCGCAGGCTGTCCTTCGGCACGCGGCTGCCGTCGCCCAGTCCGGTGCTGCCGTTGTCGCCGGTGCGGGTGGCGATCTTCGAAAGTCGGTTTCCCATGGTCGCGAAAGAGTCGTAAAAGCGCCAAGCATACGGCAAAAGACCGGGGCGGGCTGTCGCCGGGATGCCAATGCAAGGCCGGAGTAGAATCGCTGGAAGATGCTGCGGAAAAGGCGGCACAGGAAGCGTCACAAGAAGCGGCAGCAGGTGCCGTACCCACGGCGGGATTGGCATGAACCAACGGAGACGAGCATGGACCAGGTGACCAGCATCGGCGCATTGCGCAAGCCGCTTCCCGAAGAACTCCGGCTGGCGCTTGCGGCGCTGTTCGAGGACCGCTTCTCCACTGCCGCCGCGATCCGCGAGCATCACGGCCGCGACGAGTCCTCCTATGACCCGATGCCGCCGGACGCCGTCGTGTTCGCCCAGGACACCGAGGAAGTCGCGCAGGCGGTGAGCCTGTGCGCCGCCCATGGCGTTCCCGTCATTCCATATGGCACCGGTACCTCGCTCGAAGGCCATGTGCTTGCGCTGCGAGGCGGCGTCACCATCGACCTGTCCCAGATGAACCGGGTGCTGGCCGTCCATGCCGATGACCTGACCGCCACCGTCCAGGCCGGCGTCACCCGCAAGCAGCTGAACCAGGAAATACGGGACACCGGGCTGTTCTTCCCGATCGATCCCGGCGCCGACGCCTCGCTCGGCGGCATGGCGGCTACCCGGGCGTCCGGCACCAATGCCGTCCGTTATGGCACGATGCGCGAGAACACCCTGGCGCTGACGGTGGTCACGGCCGACGGCAATGTCATCAAGACCGGCACCCGCGCCCGGAAGTCCTCCGCGGGCTACGACCTGACCCGCGTCTTCGTCGGCAGCGAAGGCACGCTGGGCATCATCACCGAGGTCACCGTGCGGCTGTATCCGCAGCCGGAGGCGGTGTCGGCGGCAGTCTGTTCCTTTCCGTCCACCGCGGCAGCGGTGAACTGCGTGATCCGCACCATACAGATGGGTATCCCGGTGGCCAGGGTGGAATTCCTCGACGAGAACAGCGTGCGCTCCATCAATGCGCACGACAGTCTGGCGCTGCCGGAAAAGCCGCTGCTGCTGTTCGAATTCCACGGCAGCGAGCACGGCGTCCGCGAGCAGGCGCAACTGGTCCAGGACATCGCCGCGGAACACGGCGCCGACGGCTTCGAATGGGCGACCCGCCCAGAGGACAGGACGCGCCTCTGGACGGCGCGCCACAATGCGTATTTCGCGATGCTGCAGATGCGTCCGGGCGCCCGGGCCATCTCGACCGATTGTTGCGTGCCGATCTCGCGCCTGGCGGAATGCATCCTCGACACCCAGGCGGACTGCGAGAAGCAGCAGATGGTGTACGCGATCATCGGTCACGTCGGCGACGGCAATTTCCACGTGCTGATGATGATCGACCCGCATGACCCGGTGGACGTCGCGAAGGCCGAGGGCGTCAATGCGCGCATGGTGGCGCGGGCGCTGAGCATGGACGGCACCTGCACCGGCGAGCATGGGGTGGGCATGCACAAGATGGACTTCCTGCTTCAGGAGCATGGCGCGCCGGCGATCGACATGATGCGCCTGCTCAAGCGGGCATTCGACCCCGCCAATATCATGAACCCGGGCAAGATCGTCCGCTGGTAGGATGTGGGCTGCGGCTTACCGTAGCCCGGCGTCTTCACTTTCTCCTGTTCCCATGGCAATTCGTCTTCCCCCGGTACACGCACTGTCCGCTTTCGAAGCGGCGGCCCGCCATGGCTCGTTCGCGCTCGCCGCGGAAGAGCTGTGCATCACGCCGTCCGCGCTGTCGCACCGGATCCGGCTGCTCGAGGATTTCCTCGGCGAACGCCTGTTCGTGCGCGACGGCCGCAGCGTGACTTTGTCGGAATTCGGCCGCCGCTACCTGGACGTGGTGCGCAACGCGCTGCGCACGCTGTCGGACTTCCCGTTGCCGCACCGAAGCGCGCCGGCGCAGCCGCGCATCAAGGTGACGGTGCCGCCCACCTTTGCCCGCTGCCTGCTGGTGCCGCGCCTGGCCGAGTTCGCCGCGCTGCATCCGGACATCGTGGTCGAGCTCTTCCTGTCGGTGCCGCTGTACGACCTCGGCCTCGGCGAGAGCGACGTCGAGGTTCGCTTCGGTGCCGGCCGCTACCCGGACATCGTCACCGAAAAGCTGTTCGAGGAGCCGACCTTCGCCGTCGCCAGTCCCACCTACCTGGAGCGCATCGGGGGCATGCAGGCGCCGCGTGACCTGTCGCGCGCGACGCTGCTGCGCTCGGCCCTGGAGCCATGGCAGCCCTGGTTCGAAGTGGCAGGACTGGACTGGCCCGAGCCTTCCGCCAGCCTGCGCCTGGACGACCTCGGCCTGCTGCTGGAGGCGGTGCGCAACGGGCTGGGCGTCGGACTCAGCCGCAAGCATTTCGTGCAGGACCTGATCGCGCGCGGCGAGATCGTCCACCTGTTCCCGGAAGTGCAGCTGAAAACGCCGCCGCACGCCTACTACGTGGTGTACGAGCAGGCGGTGCGGCGCCGTCCGGAAGTCGCCGCATTCGTCGACTGGATGCTCGGCGCCTTCCGCCGGCTCTAGGTTGACAAGCTGGCAAGTGCGCGCCCGGGTGAAAATTATTCACCGCGCGTGCACAAGCTTTTCAGGCCGCGACGGGCCTGGCCGCCCCTGCGCGCAGGCGGATTTCGCTACACTCTCAGGCTCGACGAGGACCGCCCATGAATGCCCCATCCCATCCCGCCCAGCCGTCCTTCACCCTTGAGCGCCAGCGCCAGGTGGTGGATGCGCTGAACCGACTGCTGCCGGAAGGCTGCGTGTTGTTCAATGAAGAAGACACCCGGCCCTACGAATGCGACGGCCTGTCCGCCTACCGGCAGCTGCCGATGGTGGTGGTGCTGCCGCAGACCGAGGCCCAGGTGGTCGAGGTGCTGAAAACCTGCCGTGCGCTGCAGGCGCCGATCGTACCCCGCGGCGCCGGCACCGGCCTGTCCGGCGGCGCCATGCCGATCGCCGACGGGGTGGTGCTGTCGACCGCAAAGCTGAACAAGATCCTGAAGGTGGACGCCTATTCCCGCACGGCGGTGGTGCAGCCCGGCGTGCGCAACCTTGCCATCTCGGAGGCCGCGAATCCGCACGGGCTCTATTACGCGCCGGATCCGTCGTCGCAGATCGCCTGCACCATCGGCGGCAACGTCGCCGAGAATTCCGGCGGCGTGCATTGCCTGAAGTACGGCCTCACGGTGCACAACGTGCTGCGGGTACGGATGGTGACGATCGAGGGCGAGATCGTCGAACTCGGCGGCGGCGCGCTCGACGCGCCCGGCCTCGACCTGCTGGCCGTGTTCATCGGCTCGGAGGGCATGCTTGGCGTCGTCACCGAGGTCACGGTGCGGCTGGTGCCGAAACCCCAGGTGGCGCGGGTGATCATGGCGTCCTTCGACGACGTGGTGAAGGGCGGCGACGCGGTGGCCGAAGTCATCGCCGCCGGCATCATTCCCGCCGGACTGGAGATGATGGACAAGACCTCGTCGCGCATGGTGGAGCCGTTCGTGAAGGCCGGCTACGACACCGAGGCGGAAGCCATCCTGCTGTGCGAGTCCGACGGCATCCCGGAAGAGGTGGAGGAGGAGATCGCGCGCATGAGCGAGGTGCTGAAGGCCTCCGGCGCGACCGCGATCGCGGTCTCCCAGAACGAGGCGGAGCGCCTGAAGTTCTGGTCCGGCCGCAAGAACGCCTTTCCCGCTGCCGGCCGCATCTCCCCCGACTACTACTGCATGGACGGCACCATCCCGCGCAAGCGCCTGGCCGAAGTGCTGATCCGCATCACCGAGATGGAGGGCAAGCATGGCCTGCGCTGCGCGAACGTGTTCCATGCGGGCGACGGCAACCTGCACCCGCTGATCCTGTTCGACGCCAACCAGCCGGGCGAATTCGAGCGCGCCGAAGCCTTCGGCGCCGACATCCTCGAACTCTGCGTCCAGGTCGGCGGCACCATCACCGGCGAGCACGGGGTGGGCATCGAGAAAATCAATTCCATGTGCGTGCAGTTCTCGCCGCAGGAGCTGGAAGCCTTCTTCGCGGTCAAGCGGGCGTTCGATACCGCTTTTCTGCTCAATCCGGATAAGGCGATCCCGACCCTGCACCGCTGCGCGGAGGGCGGAAAGATGCGGGTGTCGGCCGGGCTTTCGAAGTTCGCCGACCTGCCACGGTTTTAAGGGAAACAGATGGAACAGGCATTGCAAGAATTTCGCGACGTGGTGGCCTCGGCCGGCGCTGCCGGGAAGCCGCTGCGCGTCCGCGGCGGCGGCACCAAGGACTGGTACGGCCAGCAGATGGACGGCGAGATCCTCGACACGCGCGAATACAGCGGCATCATCGACTATGAGCCGACCGAGCTGGTGATCACCGCGCGCTGCGGCACCCCGCTGGCGGAGATCGAGGCGGTGCTGGCGCAACGCAACCAGATGCTGGCGTTCGAGCCGCCGCACTTCGGCCCCGGCAGCACCATCGGTGGTGTCGTGGCGGCCGGCCTTTCCGGTCCGGGCCGCCAGGCCTCGGGCGCGGTACGCGACTTCGTGCTCGGCGCTGCGCTGATGAACGGCAAGGGCGAGACCCTGCGCTTCGGCGGGCAGGTGATGAAGAATGTCGCCGGCTATGACGTGTCGCGCCTGCTTGCCGGTTCGCTCGGCACCCTCGGCCTGATCCTGGACGTGTCGCTGAAGGTGCTGCCGCGGCCATTGCGCGAGACCACGTTGCGCTTCGAGCTGAGCGAGGCCCGCGCGATCGAGCAGCTGAACGCGTGGGGCGGCCAGCCGCTGCCGGTGTCGGCCAGCGCCTGCCATGGCGGCGTGCTGATCGTGCGCCTGTCCGGCGCCGAGGCGGCCGTCCGCGCGGCAAAGCAGAAGATGGGCGGCGAGGAGGATGCGCAGGCCGGCCAGTTCTGGGGCGGGCTGCGCAACCAGGACAATGTGTTCTTCGCGGACGGCGACCTGCCCCTGTGGCGCCTCTCCGTGCCGTCGGTTGCGCCGCCGCTGGCGCTTGACGGCGAGCAGCTGATCGAGTGGGGTGGTGCGCAGCGCTGGCTGCGCACCGGTCTCGATGCCGGCACGATCCGTTCCGCCGCCGCGCAGGCCGGCGGCCATGCCACCCTGTACCGTGGCGGCGACAAATCCGCCGGCGTGTTCCATCCGCTGGCGCCGGCCGTCGCGAAAATCCACCGCAACCTGAAGAATGCCTTCGATCCGTCCGGGATCTTCAATCCGGGCCGGATGTATCCCGACCTGTAAGCATGCAAACCAATCTCGCTGATTTCATCAAGAACACCCGCGAAGGCGAGGAAGCCGACGCGATCCTGCGCAAGTGCGTGCACTGCGGCTTCTGCACGGCGACCTGCCCGACCTACCAGCTGCTCGGCGACGAGCTCGACGGCCCGCGCGGCCGCATCTACCTGATGAAGCAGGTGCTGGAAGGGAAGCCGGCGACGAAGAAGACCCAGGTCCATCTCGACCGCTGCCTGACCTGCCGCAATTGCGAGTCCACCTGTCCGTCCGGCGTGCAGTACGGCCGCCTAGTCGACATCGGCCGCAATATCGTCGAGAAACAGGTGCGCCGTCCCTTGTCCGAACGCATCGTGCGCACCGTGCTGAAGGAGGCGCTGCCGCGCAAGTGGCTGTTCCGCCCGGCGATGAAGGCGGGCCAGATGGTACGGCCGCTGCTGCCGGCGGTATTGAAGAACAAGGTGCCGGCACCGCAGGAGGCCGGCCGGTGGCCGCGCACCGCGCATGCGCGCAAGATGCTGCTGCTGGACGGCTGCGTGCAGCCGTCGATGGCCCCCAACACCAATGCCGCGACCGCCCGCGTGCTCGATGCCCTCGGCGTGCAGCTGGTGGTGGCGCCGAAGGCCGGCTGCTGCGGCGCGATCCGGTTCCACATGAACGATCAGGAAGGCGGCCTCGACGACATGCGCCGCAACATCGACGCCTGGTGGCCGGAAGTCGAGGCCGGCGCCGAGGCCATCGTAATGACCGCCTCCGGCTGCGGCGTCACGGTCAAGGACTACGGCCACCTGCTGGCCCACGATCCGAAGTATGCGGAAAAGGCGGCGCGCATTTCCGCCCTGACGAAAGACCTGAGCGAGATCCTGCCGTCCTTCACCGCGGAATTGCAGAAGAAGCTGGCCGGGAAGGCCGGTCCGCGGGTCGCCTGGCATCCGCCGTGCACGCTGCAGCACGGCCAGCAGATCCGCGGCAAGGTGGAAGACGTATTGCGCGCCATCGGCGTCGACGTGCAGTTGTGCGCGGACAGCCACCTCTGCTGCGGCTCGTCCGGCACCTACTCGGTGCTGCAGCCCGACCTGGCCTACCAGCTGCGGGACAACAAGCTGAAGAACCTGCAGGCGACGAAGCCCGACATGATCGTTTCGGCAAACATTGGCTGCCAGACCCATCTGCAGTCCGGGACCGACACCCCGGTCGCGCACTGGATAGAGCTGGTCGACCGGGCGCTTGCCGCCGATGCATTCGCGGCGTGAATACGCGTCATGGCCATTGGTGATTGGAAGGCAGGGAAGCCGGCACCACCTGTTCCCTGCAGCCCATTAACCAGGAAACCAGCCATGAGCCTGTTGTCCATTGCCGTCGTCGGCGCGCTCGCCGCCTTCGCCGCCGCAGAAGCCCTCGCATTCGCGATCCTCAAGGAGGCGCGCCCTGCCATGCGGCGCGTGCGGGCGGAATAAAAAAAGGGCGCCGACGGCGCCCCATTCTTCGTTGCCGCGGGATGTCCTATTCCGCCAGCAGCTTCTCGATGTCCGCAGCCAGTTCCCTCGGCGCGGTCTGCGGCGCGTAGCGCTTGTACACCGTGCCGTCCTTTTTCACCAGGAACTTGGTGAAATTCCACTTGATCGCTTCGGTGCCCATCAGGCCGGGCGCCGCCTTCTTCAGGTGGCGGTAGAGCGGGTCGGCATGCTCGCCATTGACGTCGATCTTGGCGAACATCGGGAAACTGACGCCGTAGTTCTTCTCGCAGAACGCCCCGATCTCGTCGGCGCTGCCCGGTTCTTGCGCGCCGAACTGGTTGCACGGGAAACCAAGCACCTCCAGCCCCCGCTGGCGGTACTGGCCGTACAACTCCTCCAGGCCCTTGTACTGCGGGGTGAAGCCGCATTTGCTCGCGGTATTCACGATGAGCAGGACCTTGCCGCGGAACGCGGCCAGGTCGACGGGCGCGCCCGCCAATGCCGGCAGGCTGAAGTCATGGACGGTGGTCATCAGACAATCCCCAGGTGTTCGGTGCCCTTGTTCAGGTCGCGGCCCTTTGCATCCTTGCTGTTGAGCTTGATCGACAGCCGCAGGTCGTTGACCGAATCCGCGTTGCGCAGCGCATCCTCGTAGGAAATCTTGCCGAGTTCATACAGGTCGAACAGCGCCTGGTCGAAAGTCTGCATGCCGAGCTCGCGCGACTTCTTCATGATTTCCTTGATCTCGTGCACCTCGCCCTTGAAGATCAGGTCGGAAATCAGCGGCGAGTTCAGCATCACCTCCACCGCCGCGCACCGGCCCTTGGTGTCCTTCAACGGCACCAGGCGCTGCGAAATCATGGCCTTGAGATTGAGTGACAAATCCATCAGAAGTTGCGCGCGCCGCTCTTCCGGGAAGAAGTTGATGATGCGGTCGAGCGCCTGGTTCGCACTGTTGGCGTGCATGGTGGCCAGGCAAAGGTGGCCGGTCTCGGCGAAGGCCACTGCATAGTCCATGGTCTCGCGGTCGCGGATCTCGCCGATCAGGATCACGTCCGGCGCCTGGCGCAGTGTGTTCTTGAGGGCGGCGAACCAATCCGCGGTGTCGACCCCGACCTCGCGCTGCGTGATGATGCAGTTCTTGTGCGGATGCACATACTCGACCGGGTCCTCGATCGTGATGATGTGGCCGTAGCTGTTCTCGTTGCGGTAGCCGATCATGCCGGCCAGCGTCGTCGACTTGCCGGAGCCGGTGGCGCCGACCATGATCACCAGGCCGCGCTTGGTCATCGCCACTTCCTTCAGCACCTCGGGCACGCCCAGGTCTTCCAGCTTCGGAATGGTCGTCGTGATGGTCCGCAGGACCATGCCGACCTTGCCCTGCTGGACAAAGGCCGAGACCCGGAAACGGCCGAGGCCGCCCGGGCTGATCGCGAAGTTGCACTCCTTGGTTGCCTCGAATTCGGCTGCCTGCTTGTCGTTCATGACCGCACGCGCCAGTTCCACCGTATGAGTGGCGCTCAGCGGCTGGTTGGAGACCGGCGTCATTTTGCCGTCGATCTTGAAGGCCGGCGGAAAGTCGGCGGTGATGAAGAGGTCGGAGCCGTTCTTGCTGAGCATCAGCCGCAGCAGGTCGTGCATGAACTTGGTGGCCTGGTCGCGTTCCATTCGCTGTCCTTGAGAACGCGCGGCCGTTGCCGCGCGGGTGTGGGCTTGTGACGGAGGCCGGGAATCAGCCCAGGAAGTTTTCCGGGATCTTCGCGGCCGAGCGTGCGGCCGCAGCCGAAATCACGTTGCGGCGCACCAGCTCGGTGAGGTTCTGGTCCAGCGTCTGCATGCCGACGTTGCTGCCGGTCTGAATCGACGAATACATCTGGGCGATCTTCGCTTCCCGGATCAGGTTGCGGATGGCGGGCGTGCCGAGCATGATCTCGTGCGCGGCCACGCGGCCGGTGCCGTCCTTGGTCTTCAGCAGCGTCTGCGAGATCACCGCCTGCAGCGATTCCGACAGCATCGCGCGCACCATTTCCTTTTCCTCGGCCGGAAACACGTCGACGATACGGTCGATGGTCTTGGCGGCGGAAGAGGTGTGCAGCGTGCCGAACACAAGGTGGCCGGTCTCGGCCGCGGTCAGCGCCAGGCGGATGGTCTCGAGGTCGCGCAGTTCGCCGACCAGGATCGCGTCCGGATCTTCCCGCAGCGCCGAGCGCAACGCATTCTGGAAAGAGATGGTGTGCGGTCCGACTTCACGCTGGTTGACCAGGCACTTCTTCGACTCGTGCACGAATTCGATCGGGTCCTCGACGGTCAGGATGTGACCGTACTCGGTCTCGTTCAGGTGATTGATCATGGCGGCCAGCGTGGTCGACTTGCCGGAGCCGGTCGGGCCGGTCACCAGCACCAGGCCGCGCGGCTTGAGCGCCAGCTCGGCGAAGATCTTCGGCGCATTCAGTTCTTCCAGCGTCAGCACCTTGGATGGAATCGTCCGCAGCACGGCGGCGGCGCCGCGGTCCTGGTTGTAGGCGTTGACGCGGAAGCGGGCCAGGCCGGGGATGGCGAAGGAGAAGTCGCACTCCAGGATTTCTTCGTATGCCTTGCGCTGACCGTCGTTCATGATGTCATAGATCATCCCGTGCACGTCGCGATGCTCGAGCGGCGGCAGGTTGATGCGCCGCACGTCGCCGTGGACCCGGATCATCGGCGGCAGGCCGGCCGACAGGTGCAGGTCGGACGCCTTGTTTTTCACGGCGAAGGCAAGAAGTTCGGAGATGTCCATTTATAATCCTTGGGCTGGCAAAAATGCCATGGTGAACCGGGCAGTATTGCCTGAGGCAAACGATTATGTCCTCAATTTCTCACAACTTGCAAGCCGTCAGGGACCGTATCGCCACAGCGGAAAAGGCCGCCGGAAGGGCTGCCGACGAGGTCGGCCTGCTGGCCGTGTCGAAGACCTTCGACGCGGCGGCGGTGCTGGAGGTGGCCGAGGCCGGACAGCGGCGTTTCGGCGAGAACTACCTGCAGGAGGCGCTCGACAAGATGGCCGAGGTCAGCCGCCTGCGTCCCGGCCTGTTGCTCGAATGGCATTTCATCGGACCGATCCAAAGCAACAAGACCAGGCTGATTGCCGAGCATTTCGACTGGGTCCATTCGGTGGACCGGTTCAAGATCGCGCAGCGGCTGTCCGACCAGCGTCCGGAGAGCCTGCCACCGCTGAACATCTGCCTGCAGGTCAACATCAGCGGCGAGGCGAGCAAGAGCGGCGTGCCGCCGCGGGAAGCGATTGCCCTGGCGATGCAGGTGGCCGCGCTGCCGCGCCTGCGCCTGCGCGGACTGATGACGATTCCCGAGCCGGCCGCCACCGAAGAACGGCAACGCGGGCCGCTGCGCGCGCTGCGCCTGCTGGCGGCCGACATGCGTGAACGCGGCATTGCCCTCGACACGCTGTCCATGGGCATGTCGAACGACCTCGAGGCCGCGGTCGCCGAGGGCGCGACCCTCGTCAGGATAGGAACGGCGATTTTTGGAAAAAGGAACTATGCACACTGACCTCAAGCTCGCCTTCATCGGCGGGGGCAACATGGCGGCCGCCCTGATCGGCGGCCTGGCGGACAAGCTCACTCCCGCCGCCAACATCCACGTGGTCGACCCGAACCCCGACACCCTCGACAGGCTGCGGCAGAAATTCGGCGTCGCGACTGCATCGTCCATTGACGCGGCGCTCGCGGCGCGCGACGTCGTCGTGCTGGCGGTGAAGCCGCAACAGATGAAGGACGTCGTCGCCGCCCTGCGTCCGCATCTCGGCGCGCAGCTGATCCTCTCGGTCGCGGCCGGCGTGCGGGCGGTCGACCTGTCGTCCATGCTCGGCGGGCACGGCGCCATCGTGCGCACCATGCCGAACACCCCGGCGCTGATCGGCAAGGGCATCACCGGCATGGCCGCGCTGCCGGGCGTTTCGCCGGCCCAGCGCGAGGCGGCCGACGCCATCATGCGGGCAGTCGGATCCACGGTGTGGCTGTCGGACGAAGCGCTGCTCGACCCGGTCACCGCCGTCTCCGGCAGCGGCCCCGCCTATGTCTTCTATTTCATCGAGGCGATGCAGCAGGCGGCCCAGGAAATGGGGCTGAGCCCGGAGCAGGGCGTGGAGCTGGCTGTCGCCACCTTCGTCGGCGCGGCGCAACTCGCCGCAGAAGCCGACGAACCGGTATCGGTGCTGCGGGAGCGCGTGACGTCCAAGGGTGGAACCACCCACGCCGCGCTGACCAGCATGGAAAGCGACGGCGTCAGGCAGTCGATCGTCAAGGCGCTGAAGGCCGCCGCGGCACGCGGCAAGGAAATGGGCGAGGAATTCGGGCGCGGCTAACGGCGCTGCAGGAACGCCTGCAGTTGCGGCGCCAGCGTGCGCCAGGTGCGCAAAGCCTGCGCTGTCCCCCGCAATGCCGCCGAAATGCGGCGCGGGGTGAGCATCACGACGCCGAGCGCCGCCAGCGCCAGCCACTCCGGATGCTGGCGTAGGCGTCCGGCGACCTGCAACCCGGCCTGCACCGACGTCAGCGCCTGGCCGACGGGTTCGAGTTGCGCGGCGAGGCGCGCACGCTGCAGATGGCATTGCGCCACCAACTGCTGCCGGCGCAGCATGACCTCGCGGGCGCGGTCATTGATCTTCATGGCTGGGGTCGAAGGGCTTCGCGGTCGCGCGCAAGTTCCATCATCGTATGCGCGAGCAGCGGCGGCTTGAGGCGATAGGCGCGGCGCAGCCGCAGGCCGAGCGCGGCCGCCGCGCCGCCGAACAGCGCGATCAGCAGCATCAGTACCGCAACCCGGTGCGTCTCCCAGAACAGCACCACCAGCAGCACCGCGGCGAGAACGACCGCAATGCCGAGGCAGAACAACGCCGCCAGCGACAGCATCAGGTAGGAAAAATAGCGGAGCGACTCTTCCTCCACCTCTGCCGCGGCAAGTTCGACCCGGGTTTGCAGGATGGCGAGCAGCGAGGCGGCGAGGCGTGCCGCCGAGTCGGCCAGGATCATGATGTCAGCGCCGCCCCAGCCACATCCCGAGCAGCACGCCGGCGACCGCCCCGATGCCGACCGCCTGCCAGGGATTCTGCTGCACATACCTGTCGGTGGTGTCGATTGCCTCGCGCGCCGCACCGCCCAGCAATTCTTCAAGCTCGGCCAGGCTGTCCTGCGCCGCACCGAGGGTAGTCTCGAAACGCGCGCGTGCGGCGTCATAGCCTTCGCCTGCCTGCTGGCCGGTGGCGCGCAGCATCTGCTCTGCATCCTTCATCACCAGCTTCAGGTCGTCCAGCAGCCGTTCGCGGCCGGTGCCGGTCTGTCCGTTGCCGTTGCCATTGCCTTCGGCCATGCGCATTCTCCCCGTGTCGTTGTCTGAATGGAGTGTAGGTAAGGGCCTTTGCCCGATCTTGCGCCTGGTCAAACCCCCGCCGGCCGCCGTTTAGCGGAAGGCGTAATCGAGGGCGATGCCGGCGAAGATCGCGGCGCCAAGCCAGTTGTTGTGGCGGAAGGCGGCAAAGCAGCGCATCCGGTCGCGCCCGCGTATCAGCGTGTAGTGATACACCGCGCAGCCGGCGGCGACCGCCAGTCCTGCGACGAACCAGGCCCGCAGCCCGTAGTGCCAGCCGACCAGGAACACCAGCGCGAAGCTGGCCGCGTAGCACAGCATCACCGCGGCGACGTCGAAGCGACCGAAGGTGATGGCGGAAGTGCGGATGCCGATCTTCAGGTCGTCGTCGCGGTCGACCATCGCATACTCGGTATCGTAAGCCACCGCCCAGAACACATTGGCAAGCAGCAGCAGCCAGGCCGCCGGCGGTACCGTGCCCTGCACCGCGGCGTAGGACATCGGGATGCCGAAGCCGAAGGCGATGCCCAGGTAGGCCTGGGGGATCGCGAAGAAGCGCTTGAAGTAGGGATAGCTGCCGGCGATCAGCAGCGCCGCCACCGACAGCTGCTTGGTCAGTGTATTGAGCGGCAGGATCAGCAGGAAGGCAATCAGAGACAGCACCGCCGCCACTGCCACCGCCTCCCAGGCGGCAATGCGGCCGCTGGTGAGCGGCCGTTCGGCGGTCCGCTTTACATGGCGGTCGAAGTCGCGGTCCGCATAGTCGTTGATCGCGCAGCCGGCGGAGCGCATCAGCACCGTGCCAAGCGTGAAGATCGCCAGCAGCGCCCAGTCGGGCCGTCCCTCCGAGGCCAGCCAGAGGGCGGCGAGCGTCGGCCACAGCAGCAGCAGTATGCCGATCGGCTTGTCCAGGCGGACCAGGCGGAAGTAAAGCGCAAGACGGTGCATGGGTCGGAAATCGGGCCGAAAGAAAACGCGCATTATAAGCGCGACGCAAGGCCGCCCCGGGCGGCTTGACAGCGCCGCGCGGCAGGGAGCGACGCGGTAAAGGGACGCGTCCTCAGGCCGCGGCCTGTTCGGCTTCGCCCAGCATCGTTACGCCGTGCAGGTCGCAGGACAGCACGGCGTCGCGGACGGCTTCGATGGCGGCGCCGCGGGTGAAGCTCTTGCGCCAGGCGATCACCACGCGACGCGACGGTCCGGGTTCGGCAAACGGGACGTAGCGCAGCATGCCGTCCCTGGGGTCGGTGTCGGCCACCGACGCGCGCGGCAGCACGGTGATGCCGATGCCGGAGGCGACCATGTGACGGATGGTCTCCAGCGAAGAGCCTTCGAAGGTGCGGGCAATGCCGTCGCCGCTGGTGGAGAAGCGCGCCATCTCCGGGCACACTTCCAGCACCTGGTCGCGGAAGCAGTGGCCGTTCCCGAGCAGCAGCATGGTCTCCGACTTCAGTTCTTCCGCATCGATCGACTTGCGCCCGGCCCATGGATGACTGCGGGGCAGCGCGACGATGAAGGGTTCGTCGTACAGCGGCGCCACCGACAGGCCCTGGTCGGCAAACGGCAGCGCCATGATTGCGGCGTCGAGTTCGCCCTGGCGCAGCAGTTCGATCAGCTTGCTGGTGAAATTTTCCTGCAGCACCAGCGGCATCTGCGGCACGTTCTCGATCATGGTCTTGACCAGGTGCGGCAGCAGGTAGGGTGCAATCGTATAGATCACGCCGAGGCGCAGCGGGCCGGCAAGCGGATCCTTGTTCTGTTTTGCGATCTCCTTGATGGCCGCGGTCTGCTCCAACACCCGTTCCGCCTGCGCCACGATCTGGGCGCCGATCGGCGTCACCGAGATCTCGGAGCCGCCGCGCTCGAAGATCGCGACGCCCAGCTCATCTTCCAGTTTCTTGATTGCAACCGAGAGGGTCGGCTGCGCAACGAAGCAGGCTTCCGCGGCATGCCCGAAGTGCTTCTCGCGGGCAACGGCCACGATGTATTTGAGTTCGGTAAGCGTCATGATGGGTATTCGCTCGGCCAGTTAGATGGCTATCTTGGGTCAACCTTCCATAGTATATGTCTATGGAGCCGTCGTTGCCAGCCCGGCTGTCCGGCTTTGAGCCGCTACACCTTGAGGAATTCCTCGCGTCCGCCGAGCCAGCGGGCGAGATGGGCGTCCACCGTCGCCGGGTCGTCGCGCAGCAACTGCCGGGCGATGTCCCGGGCCTTTTCCACCAGCCACTGGTCGGTCTCGAGATCGGCGAAGCGCAACATTGCCTGCCCTGACTGCCGGGCGCCCAGGAATTCGCCCGGGCCCCGGATGTCGAGGTCGCGGCGGGCGATCTCGAAGCCGTCCGTGGTCTCGCGCATCGTCATCAGCCGCTGCTTCGCGATCGGGCCGAGCGGGGCCTGGTACAGCAGCAGGCAGATGCTGGCCGCCGAACCGCGCCCGACACGGCCGCGCAACTGGTGCAGCTGCGAGAGCCCGAAGCGTTCCGCGTGCTCGATCACCATCAGCGACGCATTGGGCACGTCCACCCCGACCTCGATTACCGTGGTCGCGACCAGCACATGCGTGTCGCCGCGGATGAACGCCTCCATCACCATCTGCTTTTCGGCCGGTTTCATCCGGCCGTGCACCAGGCCGACGCGCAGGTCGGGCAGCGCCTCGGCCAGCGCGGCGTGGGTATCGGTCGCGGTCTGCAGCTGCAGCGCCTCCGATTCCTCGATCAGCGGGCATACCCAGTAGGCCTGCCGTCCTTCCAGGGCCGCCGCATGCACCCGTTCGATCACTTCCTCGCGCCGGTTCTGGTCGATGGTGCGGGTGACGATCGGCGTGCGCCCGGGCGGCAGCTCGTCGATCACCGAGACTTCCAGGTCGGCGTAATAGGTCATGGCCAGGGTGCGCGGGATCGGCGTCGCCGACATCATCAGCTGGTGCGGCACGGTCTGCGCGACCTGCTCCAGCCCCTTGTTGCGCAGCGCCAGCCGCTGGCCGACGCCGAACCGGTGCTGCTCGTCGACGATGACCAGGCCGAGGCGTCCGAACTCCACGCCTTCCTGGATCAATGCGTGGGTGCCGATCACCAGCTGGGCCTCGCCCGATTCGATCAGCGCCTGCGCGCTCTCCTTCTCCTTCTTCTTCAGGCTGCCGGTGAGCCAGGCGACCCGGACCCCGAGCGGCGCCATCCACTGCGCGATCTTGCGGAAATGCTGTTCCGCCAGGATTTCGGTCGGCGCCATCAGCGCCGCCTGGCAGCCGCTGTCGATCGCCTGGGCGGCCGCCAGTGCCGCCACCACCGTCTTGCCGCTGCCGACGTCTCCCTGCAGCAGGCGCTGCATCGGCCAGGACTGCCGCAGGTCCTCGCGGATCTCTTCCAGTACCCGCTGCTGCGCACCGGTCAGGCTGAACGGCAGCTGCGCCAGGAATTCCCGCGACAGCCTGCCGACCGCGGGCAGGGCCGTGGCGCCCCTGGCCCGGCGGGCGGCCTGGGCCCGCTTCAGCGACAGCTGCTGCGCCAGCAGCTCGTCGAATTTCATGCGTATCCAGGCGGGGTGCGAGCGGTCCATCAGCGCCGCCTCGCTGACCGCCGGCGGCGGGTTGTGCAGCAGCCGCACCGCGCCATCGAAAGGCTCCAGCCGCAGCGATTGCAGGATGGCGGGCGGCAGCGTGTCGCGCCAGTCGACGCGGCTCATCGCGTTGGCGATCGCGGTGCGGAGGTAGGCCTGCGACAGGCCCTCGCCGGCAGGATAGACCGGCGTCAGCGATTGCGGCAGGGGCGCGCCTTCATTGACGACCTTGTATGCCGGATGGACCATCTCCGCGCCGAAGAAACCGTGCCTTACCTCGCCCCGGGCGCGGATGCGGGTGCCGGCTTCCAGCTGCTTGAGCTGGCTGCCGTAGAAATTCAGGAAACGCATCACCAGCGGGCCGGAGTCGTCGGCAATGGTGACCACCAGCTGCCGGCGCGGGCGGTACTGCACGTCGCACTGCGTGACCACGCCCTCGACCTGGGCCGGCGCACCTGCCATGAAGCCGGCCTCGGCTATCGGCACCACCTGGGTTTCGTCCTCGTAGCGCATCGGCAGGTGCAGCACCAGGTCCATGTCGGTGCGCAGGCCCAGCTTGGCCAGCTTGGTGCGGGCGATTTCTGCTTTCGACTTGGCGGGACGTGCGGGCGTGCGCTTGGCAACGGGCATGAGTATTCGTGCGGCAGGGCGTAAAATAGCGGGTTTTGTTGATGTCGGCGACGCCGTCCGGGCGCGCACGCGTTTGCCATTGTATGGCAATCCTGCCAATGCGGAAATGCGCAAGTCGCCGGTCCGCCCCCGCCGTCCCGTCGCCGCTCCTTGTATGTATTCCCTGTCCGATTTCGATTTCCACCTGCCGCCCGAACTCATCGCGCAAATGCCGCTGGCGCAGCGCAGCGCGTCGCGCCTGCTGCATGTCGACGGCGTCGCGCTGTACGACCGCGCGTTTGCCGACATCGTCGACCTGCTGTCGCCGGGCGACCTGCTGGTCTTCAACGACACCCGCGTGCTGAAGGCGCGCTTCTTCGGCGCCAAGGAGACCGGCGGCAAGGTCGAGGTTCTGGTCGAGCGCGTGCTCGACGGCCGCAACGTGCACGCCCAGGTCAGGGCCTCGAAGACGCCGCAGCCGGGTAGCCGGATCCGCCTGGCCGATGCCTTCGAGGTCACGGTGGGCGAGCGCGCCGGCGAATTCTTCACCCTGCACTTTCCCTCCGACGTGTTCGACCTGATCGAGGCGCACGGCCGGCTGCCGCTCCCGCCCTACATCGCGCACGATGCCGACGCAATCGACGAGCAGCGATACCAGACCGTCTATGCGAAGGAGCCGGGCGCGGTCGCGGCGCCGACCGCCGGCCTGCATTTCGACCAGCCGCTGCTCGACCGCCTGCGCGAGCGCGGCGTGAACTTCGCCTACGTGACGCTGCATGTCGGCGCCGGCACCTTCCAGCCGGTGCGCAGCGAGAACCTGGCGGAACACAAGATGCACACAGAGTGGTACACGATGCCCGCCGCCACCGTGGATGCGGTGCGTGCGACAAAGGCCGCCGGCGGTCGCGTGGTGGCCGTCGGCACCACCAGCATGCGTGCGCTGGAGTCGGCGTCGCAGGGCGGCGCTTTGCAGCCCGGCAGCGGCGACACCGCGCTGTTCATCACCCCCGGCTACGCCTTCAGGACAGTCGACCGCCTGGTGACCAATTTCCACCTGCCCAAGTCGACGCTGCTGATGCTGGTCTCGGCGTTCGCCGGCTACGCGGAGATCCGCGCGGCATACGCGCACGCGATCGAACGGCGCTACCGCTTTTTCAGCTATGGCGACGCCATGCTCCTGACCCGAAAAGACTGATGCTCAATTTCAAACTGCTCAAGACCGACGGCAAGGCCCGCCGCGGCCGTCTCACGCTGAACCACGGCGTGGTCGAAACCCCGATCTTCATGCCGGTCGGCACCTACGGCTCCGTCAAGGCGATGTCGCCGCTGGAGCTCAAGGAGATCGACGCCCAGATCATCCTCGGCAACACCTTCCACCTCTGGCTGCGGCCCGGACTGGAGGTGGTCGGCAAGTTCGACGGCCTGCACCGATTCATCGGCTGGGACAAGCCCATCCTCACCGACTCCGGCGGCTTCCAGGTGTTCTCCCTTGGCGCCATGCGCAAGATCACGGAGGAGGGCGTCAAGTTCGCTTCCCCCATCAACGGCGACAAGCTATTCCTGTCGCCGGAGATCTCGATGCAGATCCAGAAGGTGCTCAACTCGGACATCGTGATGCAGTTCGACGAGTGCACGCCCTACGAGATCGACGGCCGCCCCGCGACCGCGGACGAAGCCGGCAAGTCGATGCGCATGTCGCTGCGCTGGGCGCGGCGGTCCCGCAATGAATTCGACCAGGGGCAGAACCCGAACGCGCTGTTCGGCATCGTGCAGGGCGGAATGTTCGAGGACCTGCGCGACGAATCGCTGGCCGGCTTGCAGGAGATCGGCTTCGAGGGTTATGCGATCGGCGGGCTGTCGGTCGGCGAACCCAAGGAAGACATGATGCGTGTGCTGGAGCACGTCGGTCCCCGCCTGCCTGCCGACAAGCCGCACTACCTGATGGGTGTGGGCACCCCGGAGGACCTGGTTGCCGGCGTGGCGAACGGCGTTGACATGTTCGATTGCGTGATGCCGACCCGGAATGCACGCAACGGCTGGCTGTTCACCCGTTTCGGGGACCTCAAGATCAAGAATTCCCGCTATAAAGATGAGGATAAACCGCTGGATGAGAGCTGTGACTGTTATACATGTCGCAACTTTTCCCGCGCCTACCTGTACCACCTCCATCGCGCCGGAGAAATTCTCGGCGCACGGCTCAACACCATCCACAACCTGCACTACTATCTGCAGCTGATGCGCGAGATGCGGGCGGCGATCGACGAAGACCGCTTCCAGGCCTTCGTGGTCCGCTTTCATGCCGACCGCGCCCGGGGCGTCTGAGGGTGTTCCTGCGCAAGGATTTCCGGGCCCGGATGCTAGAATGCCGGGCTGATCATCCCCCCATTGGAGAATAAAAAGTGTTCATTTCAAACGCCTATGCCCAAACCGCATCCGCGGGCGCCGAAGCCGGCTTCATGAGCTTCCTGCCGATCATCCTGATGTTCATCGTGCTGTACTTCCTGATGATCCGTCCGCAGATGAAGCGCCAGAAGGAACAGAAGGCAATGATGGAAGCCCTGGCCAAGGGCGACGAGGTGGTGACCGCCGGCGGCATCCTCGGCAAGGTCAGCAAGGTGAGCGAAGCCTATGTCACGCTGGAGGTCTCCGACGGCACCGAGATCGTCGTGCAGAAGGTGGCGGTTTCCACGCTCTTGCCGAAGGGCACGATCAAGTCGCTGTAATCGGCACGGGAGCAGCCCGCTCCCCTCCGGGCAGGCCCTGACGCTGCCCGCACGACAATGTTGAAAGCTATGAATCGCTATCCTCTCTGGAAATACATCATCATCGTCATCGCGCTGGTTTTCGGCGTGCTGTACATGGTGCCCAACTTCTTCGGTGAATCGCCCGCGGTCCAGATCAGCAGCGCCAAGGCCACCGTGAAGATCGACCCGCGCATGATCGATCGGGTTCAGGAAGTGCTGGGCAAGGGCGAGAACGCCCCCGACAGCGTGAGCTACGACATCAGCGGCAACCAGGGCTCGGTGCGGGCGCGTTTCCGCGATACCGACACCCAGTTCCGCGCCAAGGCGCTGCTCGAGAAGTCGCTCAATACCGATCCGGCCGACCCGACCTACATCGTCGCGTTCAACCTGATGCCCAATACGCCGAAATGGCTGCAGAGCATCGGTGCGATGCCAATGTACCTCGGTCTCGACCTGCGCGGCGGCGTGCACTTCCTGATGCAGGTCGACACGCGCGGCGTGCTCAACAAGCGCCTGCAGGGGCTGCAGGCCGGCATGCGCAACGCGCTGCGCGACAAGAACGTGCGGCACGCCGGCATCACGCGCAGCGGCGACACCGTCGAGATCCGCTTCCGCGACGCCGACACGCTTGGCAAGGCGCGCGAAGTGGTGACGGCGCAGTTCGGCGACCTGCTGCTGCAGGATGTCGCCGACGGCGCCGACCTGAAGCTGGTCGCCAGCTACAAGCCGGAATCGCTGAAGGGCACCGTCGAGGAAGCCGTCCAGCAGAACATCAGCACGCTGTCAAAGCGGGTCAACGAACTCGGCGTGGCCGAGCCTGTGATCCAGCGCCAGGGCGCCGACCGCATCGTCGTGCAGCTGCCCGGCGTGCAGGATGTCTCGCGCGCGAAGGACATCATCGGACGCACCGCCACGCTGGAAGTGCGGATGGTCGACGAGTCCGTGGTGCGCGGCACCGAGGAGACCGGCGCCGTGCCGTTCGGCTCGGAACTGTTCAAGGTCGGCAAGGGAGCGCCGGTGGTGCTGTACAAGGACCCGGTGATCACCGGCGAGTACATCTCCAGCGCGACCGCCAGCTTCGACCAGAACCAGCAGCCGTCGGTCAGCATCGACCTCAACGGCGACGGCGGCAGGCGCATGCGCGAGGCGACCCGCAACAAGATCGGCAAGCTGATGGCCATCGTCCTGTTCGAAAAGAACAAGGGCGAGGTGCTGACGGTCGCCACGATCCAGGACGAGCTCGGCTCCCGCTTCCAGATCACCGGCATGGGCACCTCCGAGGCAGCCAATGACCTGGCACTGCTGCTGCGCGCCGGCTCGCTGGCGGCGCCCATGGAGATCATCGAGGAACGCACGATCGGACCGCAGCTCGGCGCGGAGAACATCAAGAAGGGCTTCAACTCGACGCTCTACGGTTTTGCCGCCATCGCCGTCTTCATGATCGTCTACTACCATCTGTTCGGCTTCTTCAGCGTGTTCGCCCTCGCGGTCAACCTGATGCTGCTGATCGCGGTGCTGTCGACGCTGCAGGCAACGCTGACACTGCCCGGCATGGCGGCGATCGCCTTCACGCTCGGCATGGCGATCGACGCCAACGTGCTGATCAACGAACGGATACGCGAGGAGCTTCGGGCCGGGAACTCGCCGCAGGCGGCGATCGCCATCGGTTTCGACCGCGCATGGGCGACCATCCTCGACTCCAACGTGACGACGATGATTGCCGGCCTCGCGCTGCTGATCTTCGGTTCCGGCGCCATCCGTGGATTTGCGGTGGTGCACTGCCTGGGCATCCTGACGTCGATCTTCTCGGCGGTCTTCGTCTCGCGCGGCATCGCCAATCTGTGGTACGGCCGCAAGAAGAAGCTGTCCGGCATTTCGATCGGGCAGGTCTGGAAACCGAACAACTGAGTCGCGCGAGCTGACGGGAAAACGCGGCCCGTATCCTTGCGGGCCGCAACGAAAGGACAGTAATGGAGCTTTTCCGAATCAAGAGGGATATTCCCTTCATGCGCCACGCATTGATCTTCAATGCGATTTCGGTGCTCACCTTCGTGGCCGCGGTGTTCTTCCTGTTCTACAAGGGACTGCACCTGTCGATCGAGTTCACCGGCGGCACGGTGATGGAAGTCACCTACAGCAAGCCGGCCGACCTCGAAGGCATGCGCCGTTCCATCGAAGGCCTCGGCTATACCGACACGCAGGTGCAGAGTTTCGGCACCGCGCAGGACGTGATGATCCGCCTGCCGGCCCGCAAGGACGTCAGTTCCACGCAGCAGAGCGAGAAGGTGATGGGCGCCCTGAAGGCGCAGGACGACAGCGTGCGACTGCAGCGCGTCGAGTTCGTCGGGCCGCAGGTCGGGGACGAACTGACGCACGACGGCCTGATGGCGCTGGGCATGGTGGTGATCGGCATCGTGATCTACCTTGCCTTCCGTTTCGAATGGAAATTCGCCGTGGCCGCCATCATCGCCAACCTGCATGACGTGGTGATCATCCTCGGCTTCTTCGCCTACTTCCAGTGGGAGTTTTCGTTGACGGTGCTGGCGGCGGTGCTGGCCATCCTCGGCTATTCGGTCAATGAATCGGTGGTGATCTTCGACCGCGTCCGCGAGACCTTCCGCGACCGCCGCTACGGCAAGATGGACACCGCCGACGTGCTGAACCACGCGATTACCAGCACCATCTCGCGCACCATCATCACCCATGGCTCGACCCAGATGATGGTGCTGTCGATGCTGCTCGTCGGCGGCGCGACGCTGCATTACTTCGCGATCGCGCTCACCATCGGCATCCTGTTCGGCATCTATTCGTCGGTGTTCGTCGCCGCCGCCATTGCCATGTGGCTCGGCGTCAAGCGCGAGGACCTGATCAAGCCGGTCAAGGAAAAGAGCGAGACCGACGGCGCCGTCGTCTGAGTGCCGCTCGACCAGGAAGCCAGCCCGCGGGCTGGCTTTTTTTTCGGCTACACTTCGCGCATCGGCTGCTGGAGGAACAACGGATGAAGAAAGTGCGTGTCTGGGACTTGCCGCTGCGCCTGTTCCACTGGATCCTGGCGATCCTGATCGTGGTCGCGGTGGTGACGCAGAACATCGGCGGCAATGCGCTGGAATGGCATTTCCGGGCCGGCTACGCCGTGCTGACGCTGCTGCTGTTCCGCCTGCTCTGGGGCTTCCTCGGCACCCGCTACGCGCGCTTCGCCAGTTTCATCTACGGGCCTTCAACGATCGTCGGCTATCTTCGGGGCCGCAAGGATGGCGACGGACGGACGCGGCATGTGGCCGGCCACAACCCGCTTGGCGCGCTGTCGGTCTTTGCGATGCTCGGCATACTGCTGATGCAGGCGGTGTCCGGCATGATGGCAAACGACGATATCGCGAGCGAGGGACCGCTCGCCAAATTCATCAACAAGGACTTGTCGGACCAGCTCACCTGGCTGCACGCGGAAGTCGGTTCGCTGCTGATCTATGTGCTGGTCGGCCTGCATGTCCTGGCCATCCTGTTCTATCGCGTCGTGCGGCGCAAGCGCCTTGCCGCCGCGATGATCACCGGCGACCAGGAAGTCGAGGCCGAGGCGCCTGCGGCAAACGACTCCTGGGGCATGCGGCTTTTCGCCGGGCTATTACTTTCGGCCTGCGCCGGGTTTGTCTACTACCTGGTGACGCTGCCGCCGAAAGCGTTCTGATCAAGGATGCCCAAAAAGCAAACGCCCGGCAAGCCGGGCGTTTTTTCTGCGCAAGCCGTTCCTACTTGTTGCGGTAGTTGTCGTGGCAGGCCTTGCAGGACTGGCCAACGGCGCCGAAGGCCGCCTTGATGGCGTTCAGGTCGCCGGATTTCGCCGCGGTCGACAGCTTGGCCACTTCGGCCTGCATCTTGTCGCCGCCTGCCTTGAACTTGTCCTGTTCTTTCCAGATTTCCGGCTTGGCCTTGGAATTCTGCTCCGAGCCCTGCGGGAAAGCATTCCACGGCAGCCTGCTCATGGTTTCGATCACCGCCACATCGGCTTCCACCGCCGCCTTGTCATACGGCCGCTCACCCTTGACGACGGCGCCGACGCGGCCCATATGGTTGCCCATCACGGTGAACACGGACTGGCGGTACTTGACGGCGTCTTCGACCTTGGCGAACTGCGCCTGGGCGGCAAACGGAACGGTTGCGAGGGCGGTCAATGCAATGCTGGCGAGGATATGCTTCATGCGATTTCCTTGGCTGATGGGGAACGGACGGCGTCACGGTCGGCCGCCGCGGTGGCGGGCGGCCGCCTGCCCATTCTACAAGCGGCCTGCATAAGTTGCACAACGGACTTTATGAGGGCGCCGGCGGCGCAGGGGCGGCCGGCGTGGCGGGCCGCCCTGGGGCACTGTCAGATTTCCCGTGCCAGCTTCTCGGCGCGACCGATGTAGTTTGCCGGCGTCATCGCCAGTAACTGGTCCTTGGCGGACTGCGGAATGGCGAGGCCGTTGATGAATTCCTGCAGGCCTTCCCTCGAGATGCCCTTGCCGCGGGTGAGTTCCTTGAGCTGCTCGTAGGGATTCTCCACGCCGTAGCGCCGCATCACGGTCTGCACCGGCTCGGCGAGCACTTCCCAGGTCGCGTCGAGGTCTTCCGCCAGGCGCTGCGGATTGACTTCGAGCTTGTTCAGTCCCCGCAGGCAGCTGTCATAGGCCAGGATCGCGTAGCCGAATGCGACGCCGATGTTGCGCAGCACGGTGGAATCCGTCAGATCGCGCTGCCAGCGCGACACCGGCAGCTTCTCGGCGAGATGCTTGAGCACGGCATTCGCCATCCCGATATTGCCTTCCGAATTCTCGAAATCGATCGGATTGACCTTGTGCGGCATCGTGGACGAACCGATTTCGCCCGCCTTGGTGCGCTGCTTGAAATAGCCGAGCGAGATATAGCCCCAGATATCGCGATTCAGGTCGAGCAGGATGGTGTTGGCGCGCGCAACCGCATCGAACAGCTCCGCCATGTAGTCATGCGGCTCGATCTGGATCGTGTACGGGTTGAACACCAGGCCGAGGCGCTGCTCGATCACCGCGCGCGAGAAGGATTCCCAGTCGAAGTCGGGATAGGCGGACAGGTGAGCGTTGTAGTTGCCGACCGCGCCGTTCATCTTGCCGAGGATCTCTACGGCGGCGATTCGTTTCTGCGCACGGCGCAGGCGCGCCACCACGTTCGCGATTTCCTTGCCGAGCGTGCTCGGGCTGGCCGGCTGGCCGTGGGTGCGCGACAGCATCGGCAGCGCGGCGTGCGCATGCGCGAGTTCGGTGAGCCTGGTCGTCACGGCATCGAGTGCCGGCAGCAGCACGGTGTCGCGCGCCGCCTTCAGCATCATCCCGTGGGAGGTATTGTTGATGTCCTCCGAGGTGCAGGCGAAGTGGATGAACTCGGAAGCGGCGACCAGCTCCGGGACGTCCTTCACCTTCTCCTTGAGCCAGTATTCAACGGCCTTGACGTCATGATTCGTGACGGCTTCGATTTCCTTGATGCGCTCGGCGTCGTTCTCGCTGAATTCCGCCGCAAGCTTGTCCAGCAGCGCCGCCGCCGACGGCGAGAAGGGCTTGATCTCGGCAAAGCCGGCCTGCGCCAGCGCCTGCAGCCATGCGATCTCGACCTTGACGCGATGGTGCATGAAGCCCGCCTCCGAAAGGATAGGGCGGAGCTTGTCGGTCTTGGCGGCATAACGGCCGTCCAGCGGGGATAGGGCGGAAAGCGGGGAAAGCGGCATGATGGTCGGGCCAGAAGTAGTGAAAAAGCGCGCAACGTCGGGGAAAGCATCCCCAAGTGCAGAGTAGGCGGGCATTCTACCATTGACCATCGGGCATGGAACGCCGACTGTCGGCGGCGCCTCCCGTCGGGGAAGCTGAGGTTCCTCAATGTTATAATCGCAATCGATTCTTACCATACCCATCTATGAAACTCATCGGTGCCCTCGCCAGTCCCTATGTCCGCAAAGTCCGCGTCGTGATGGCGGAAAAGAAGCTCGATTACACGCTGATCCTCGAGAATGTCTGGGCGCCGGACACCAAGATCCAGCAGTCGAACCCGATCGGCAAGGTGCCCTGCCTGGTGATGGAGGACGGCGGCGCCATGTTCGATTCGCGCGTCATCGTCGAGTATCTCGACACCCTGACCCCGGTATGCAAGCTGATCCCGCCCAACGGCCGCGAGCGTGCCGAAGTCAAATGCTGGGAAGCGCTGGCCGACGGCGTGCTCGACGCCGCAGTGCTGGTGCGCCTGGAGCGCACCCAGCGCGCCGGCGAATTGCAGAGCCAGGCCTGGATAGACCGCCAGATGAGCAAGGTGCATGGCGGACTGAAGGCGATGTCGGCGGGCCTGAACGACACCCCCTACTGCTGCGGCAACCATTACACGCTTGCGGACGTCGCCGTCGGCTGCGCCCTTGGCTGGCTGTCCTTCCGCTTTCCGGAAATCGAATGGCGCGAGACTTATCCCAACCTTGCCAAGCTGTTCGACAAGCTGTCGGAGCGGCAGTCGTTCAAGGACACGCTGCCGCAGTAGGCAACAGGTGGTCGGCGGATACCGCCAATGAAAAAGGCAGCCGAGGCTGCCTTTTTTTACGGACCGGCGCTTACATGCCGACGTCGCTTATTCACCCATCTGCGATTGCAGGTAGTTCTGCAGGCCGACCGTATTGATCAGGTCGAGTTGCGTCTCCAGCCACTCGATATGTTCCTCGGTGTCGTCGAGGATTTCCACCAGCAGCTCCCGCGATACGAAGTCACGGGCAGTCTCGCAGGCGGCGATGCCATCCTTGACGGTCTGTTGCGACAGCTGTTCCAGCTTGAGGTCGCATTCCAGCATCTCTTGCGTGTTCTCGCCGATCATCAGCTTGTGCAGCGCCTGCAGATTGGGCAGGCCGTCCAGCATGAGGATACGGTCGATCAGCCGGTCGGCATGTTTCATCTCGCCGATCGATTCCTCGTACTCCTTCTTGCCGATCTTCTCGAAGCCCCAGTGCTTGTACATCCGTGCATGGAGGAAGTACTGGTTGATCGCGGTGAGTTCGTTGGTCAGTTGCGCGTTGAGCAACCGGATAATGTTCGGATCACCCTTCATGAAAACCTCGGCAGTAAGTGTAGTGGAGTCGCATCAGGCGGTCATGATAGCGCAGCGCTCCGGGTTCTTCACCGAGGTACATGCATTTCGTTAGCGAGAATCATTCGCAGGGGGTACGCCTGCTTTGAGAGGGAAGGTGTTCATTGCCGCACGCCACGGCATCGGCAGGCCGCTCGAAGGCGACCAGACTGCGCGGTGCGTCAGGCGGCGAACGCCTGCTGGAACAGTACAGGCTGCGGCTCGCGTGCACCCTCCTCGAGGCACTCGCGCAGCACGGTCTTCGCGCAGGAGTGGCATTTGCCGCAGCAGGTGCCGACGCTCAGTTCGGCGCGCAGCTCGGGCATGCTCGACACGCCCTCCCTGACGGCCTGGCGGATTCTTCGGTCGGAGACATTGTGGCAGACACAAACGATCATTGAAGCACCTTGCTGTTATCCGGGGAATGGACGGTTTGATGGAGGGATACTGTCAGGCCGCCGAGGGCTGCTTTGCCGCGTCCACCGCGGAGCTGCGACTGTTGGAAGCCCGGGTTGGCGGCTGTGGACCGAGGATGATCGACTGG
The DNA here is from genome assembly GCF_036563305.1 of Noviherbaspirillum sp. Lineage (GTDB taxonomy): Bacteria > Pseudomonadota > Gammaproteobacteria > Burkholderiales > Burkholderiaceae_D > Noviherbaspirillum. The sequence continues at coordinate 97,437 of NZ_DATCMQ010000016.1, forward strand.
TCTTGTCTGGACATGTGATGGGTTCCTTTTGCTAGGTCAGTGGGTGCGGTTGCCGGCAATCAGGCGCAGAAAAAGGCTCGGGCGCTGCGCAGGCCGGATGGTGCGGTCCACCAGGCTGGCCCACTGCTCCGACAGCTGCAGGCAGGTCGCCTGCAATACCGGGGCAAGCTCGGGCAGTTCCGCCAGCACCTTGAGGTGCCGCTCGATGACCGAAGCCAGGCGGGTACATGCCTGCGACTCCTGGGCGTGGGCGGTGTAATGCGACATCAGGTGCAGGACGGCGGACAGCAGCAGCTCCGGCTGCGTGCGCGCCGACGGTTCATAAAACGCGGGATCCATCGTGTCGGTGGCCATCAGGGTCTTCCTTTCTATGACGTGGCTGGCGTCGACATTCGCAGGCTGGCTGGTTGCGTGCAATTCGCTTGCTCCGGGCGCGGGCTGCCTTCAGGCAGTCAGGATCAGCTTGTTCAGCTGGGTCAGACGCAGGCGGTAGATCCGACCTTGATGCTCGATCTCGATTTCGCGCCGCTGCTGGAACAGGTCTTCGCTTTTCAGGCGCACGGCGTCCAGTGCAGGCGTCGCTGAACGAGCCTTCGCATCGGGCTTCTTCACTTGCGTCGGGAAATCCATTGCTGCTCCTTGTAAATGCGAACCATTCTTATTTCGATTATTGACTAACTCAATCGGCCGCGCAAGGTTTTTTTATCGATGCGGGACAAATGTCATGCACGTCTGTCGAGACGGAAAGCAAAGGTGTTGCCGAAGGGAAGAGAACAATGGAAAACCGGGCTCAAGAGCCCGGTTTCAGGAGGGGTAGGGGAGGAATAAGGCGCTGCGCGCTCAGGCGCGCGCCGTATCGATGATGCCGCCGCCAAGGCAGACATCCCCGTCATACAGCACGGCCGACTGGCCCGGCGTGACCGCCCACTGCGCGGAGGGAAAGGAGAGCGAGAATGCGGACGGCGCGGGATCCGCCAGCAAGCAGGGCGTGTCGGCCTGGCGGTAGCGCGTCTTGGCCGCAAGCGCCCCCGCGGCCGGCGGCTCGCCCGCGATCCAGCTGGCCTGGCCGGCCGCCAGCCGGGACGACAGGAGCCAGGGATGATCATGTCCCTGCACCACGTACAGGGTGTTGCTCTCGACGTCCTTGCGCGCCACGTACCAGGCGTCGCTGCTGCCCGCGGCATTCTGGTAGGACTTCATGCCGCCCAGTCCGATGCCCTTGCGCTGGCCAAGCGTGTAGAAACTGAGGCCGACGTGCTCGCCCACCACATTCCCTTCAGGCGTCTTCATCGGGCCTGGCTTGTAGGAAAGGTAGCGGTTCAGGAATTCACGGAACGGCCGCTCGCCAATGAAGCAGATGCCGGTTGAATCCTTCTTGCGCGCATTCGGCAAGCCGATCCTTTCGGCAATCCTGCGCACTTCGGTCTTCGGAATCTCGCCCAGCGGAAATAGTGTTTTGGAGAGCTGCGCCTGGTTCAGGCGGTGCAGGAAATAGCTTTGGTCCTTGGTCGCGTCGAGCGCCTTGAGCAGCTCGAAGCGCCCGTTGTCCGCCTGCCGGACCCGCGCATAATGGCCGGTCGCGATCAGGTCGGCGCCAAGCGCCATGGCGTGGTCAAGGAAGGCCTTGAACTTGATCTCGGCATTGCAGAGCACGTCCGGATTGGGGGTGCGCCCCGCCTGGTATTCGCGCAGGAATTCGGCGAACACGCGGTCCTTGTACTCGGCGGCGAAATTGACCGCCTCGATGTCGACGCCGACAACGTCGGCGACGCTTGCGGCGTCGATCCAGTCCTGCCGCGTCGAGCAGTACTCGGCATCGTCGTCGTCTTCCCAGTTCTTCATGAACAGGCCGATCACCTCGTAGCCCTGTTCTTTCAGCAGCCAGGCGGAAACCGACGAATCCACCCCGCCCGACATGCCGATCACGACACGTTTTCTAGCCACTCGTCGCTCCGGTGACGCTCGGGTGCGTATAGATCAGGGACAGGGGCGCACGGCGGCCCGCGAGATAGTCGTCGACACAGCGCAAGACCAGCGGGCTGCGGTGGCGGCTTTCGCAGGCGACCATTTCCTCGCGTGTCATCCAGACCGCGCGCAGTATGCCTTCGTCAAGCGGACGGTCGAGGGCGCGCCCGACTTCGCCGCAGAATGCGAAGCGAAGGTAGGTGACTTCCTTGCCGGTGCGCGAGGAGACATAGCTGGACATGTACAGGCCGACGAGGTCGGTGGGGAAGAATTCATGGGCAGCTTCTTCCAGCGTTTCCCGGGCCACGGCATCGGCCAGCGACTCGTTGGGATCGAGGTGGCCCGCAGGCTGGTTGAAGCGGATGCCGTCGCTGGTTTCCTCCTCGATGAGCAGGAAACGGCCGTTCCGTTCGATTATGGCGGCGACGGTGACAGAAGGTTTCCAGACTTCAGACATGGTGTTCCTTAAAGAGGGCGACATTTTACCTTGCATGGCGGTGCGGCGCTGTCCGCAAGTATTGAAGCTAGGCATCCTTTCACCAGGATGGGTGTAAGTTATTGATCTGCCACAATCGGGTGATTTCGGCCGGCGAGGGAGAAGCAAAATGAGGCTAGATTGAGACGCCGCCCGGCCTCCGCCTGACTGAATGAAAAGCGAACGGTTGTGCTAATTTTTGGTTTCCGTGTAAGATCGATGTAAGAATTGCCAGTGTCCGGCGGCCGCAAGCGATGGCGGCCAGGGCGCTGCGCCGACGTCCATCGGCGCAGCGCCACCCTGTCTGCAGAACGAATAATCAACAAAAGAGAAGGGGAAACACATGCCTCTGATGATCGGGGTGCCAAGGGAAGTCTTCCCGGGCGAGAAGCGGGTTGCGACTGTTCCCGATGTCGTGGAGAAGCTGATCAAGCTCGGCTTTTCCGTGATCGTCGAGTCGGGCGCCGGCGATGCGGCCAACTTCAGCGACGACAGTTACCGCGCGGCGGGCGCCAGCATCGCGGCGGGGGCGCCGGAACTGTGGGCGGCGGCCGACGTGGTGTTCAAGGTGCGCGGCCCCGATGCGACGGAAATCGGCTTGATGCGGCCGGGGACGACCCTGGTGAGCTTTATCTGGCCGGCGCAGAACCCGGAACTTATGCAGCAGATGGCGGCGCGCAATGTGACCGTCCTGGCAATGGACAGCGTGCCGCGCATGTCGCGCGCGCAAAAGATGGACGCCTTGAGCTCGATGGCCAATATCGCGGGCTATCGCGCGGTGATCGAGGCGGCGCATCACTTTGGCCGTTTCTTCACCGGACAGATCACGGCGGCGGGCAAGGTACCGCCGGCGAAGGTGTTCGTGATCGGCGCGGGCGTCGCCGGCCTGGCGGCCATCGGCGCCGCATCCGGCCTCGGCGCCATCGTGCGCGCCAACGACACCCGGCCCGAGGTGGCCGACCAGGTCAAGTCGATGGGCGGCGAATTCGTCGGCGTCGACTATACGGAGGAAGGCTCCGGCGTCGGCGGCTACGCAAAGGTGATGAGCGAAGGTTTCCAGCTGGCGCAGCGCGCCACCTTCGCGAAGCAGGCGAAGGAGGTCGACATCATCATCACGACCGCCCTCATCCCCGGCAAGCCGGCGCCCAAGCTGATTACCGCCGAGATGGTGCAGTCGATGAAACCGGGCAGCGTGATCGTCGACCTCGCCTCGGAGCAGGGAGGCAACTGCGAGCTGACGGTGCCCGGCGAGGTGGTGGTGCGTCACGGCGTGACCATCATCGGCTACGCGGACCTGCCGAGCCGCCTGTCGAAGCAGTCGAGCACGCTGTACGCGACCAACCTGCTGCGCCTGACGGAAGAACTGTGCAAGAACAAGGACGGCACGCTGAACGTCAACATGGACGACGAGGTGATCCGCGGCGCGACCGTCATCAAGGAAGGCAGCATCACCTGGCCGCCGCCGCCGCCGAAACTGTCGGCGGCGCCGGCTGCGGCACCCGCCGCCAAGCCGGTGGTGGCGCAGGCGAAAGGCCACGGCCACGGCGCAGGCGGGGCCCCCGCATCCGGCTCGCGCATCGCCGTCCTGTTCGGCGTGGCCGCGCTGCTGTTCTGGGCGGTCGGCGCGTATGCGCCGCCGGCCTTCCTCGGCCACTTCACGGTGTTCGTGCTGGCCTGCTTCGTCGGCTACATGGTGGTGTGGAACGTCACGCCCTCCCTGCATACGCCGCTGATGAGCGTGACCAATGCGATCTCCAGCATCATCGCCATCGGCGCCCTGGTGCAGGTGGCGCCGCCGCTTGACGCGGGGAGCGGACGACCGGACGACTGGATCCGCTGGCTGGCGGTGATCGGCATCGTGCTCACGGCGATCAACATGTTCGGCGGCTTTGCCGTCACCCGCCGCATGCTGGCGATGTTCCGCAAATAAGGGAGACAACAATAATGACTGCGAGTCTCACAACGGTCGCCTACATCGGGGCGATCATCCTGTTCATCCTCAGCCTGGGCGGCCTGTCGCACCCCGAGTCGGCGCGGCGCGGCAACCTGTACGGCATGATCGGCATGGCGCTGGCGGTGCTGGCGACGGTCTTCGGGCCTTCCGTCACCGGCGCCGGCATCCCGTGGATCATCGGCGCCATGGTCGTCGGCGCGGCGATCGGTCTGTATGCGGCGCGCGTCGTGCAGATGACGCAAATGCCGGAACTGGTCGCGCTGATGCACAGCCTGGTCGGCCTGGCGGCAACCCTGGTCGGCTATGCCAGCTATATCGATCCGGCTGCCTCTGCCGGTTTCAGCGGCGCCGAGAAGGCGATTCACGAGGTCGAGATCTACATCGGCATCCTGATCGGCGCGGTGACGTTTTCCGGTTCGATCATCGCCTTCGGCAAGCTGTCCGGCCGCATCGGCGGCAAGCCGCTGCTGCTGCCCGGCCGCCATCTGCTCAACCTGGCTGGCCTGCTGGTGGTGGTCTGGTTCGGCGCCCGCTTCCTGCAGGCCGAGTCCATCGATGCCGGCATGGTGCCGCTGGTGGTGATGACGGTGATTGCGCTGCTGTTCGGCATCCACATGGTGATGGCGATCGGCGGCGCCGACATGCCGGTTGTCGTCTCGATGCTGAACAGCTATTCGGGATGGGCCGCGGCGGCGACGGGCTTCATGCTGTCGAACGACCTGCTGATCGTGACCGGCGCGCTGGTCGGTTCCAGCGGCGCCATCCTCTCCTACATCATGTGCCGCGCGATGAACCGCAACTTCATCAGCGTGATCGCGGGCGGCTTCGGCAGCGACAGCGGCAAGGCGGCGCCGAAAGGCGATGCCGCCGTACCGGCCGGGGAAGTGGTTCCGGTCAGTGCCGCCGAGACCGCGGAGATGCTGCGCGACGCGAAGAACGTCATCATCGTTCCCGGATACGGTATGGCGGTGGCGCAGGCCCAGCATACCGTGTACGAGATCACGAAGCTGCTGCGCGAACGGAACGTCAACGTCCGCTTCGCCATCCATCCGGTGGCGGGGCGCATGCCGGGGCATATGAACGTATTGCTGGCGGAAGCCAAGGTGCCTTATGACATCGTGATGGAAATGGACGAGATCAACGAGGACTTCCCGGACTGCGACGTGTCGATGGTGATTGGCGCCAACGACATCGTCAATCCGTCGGCCGCCGAGGATCCGACCAGTCCGATCGCCGGCATGCCGGTGCTGGAGGTCTGGAAGGCGAAGACCTCGATCGTCATGAAGCGCAGCATGGCTTCCGGCTATGCGGGCGTCGACAATCCGCTGTTCTACAAGGAGAACAACCGGATGCTGTTCGGCGACGCCAAGAAGATGCTGGACGAAGTGCTGGTGGCGTTGAAGTCTTCCTGACGCCGATTCGCCCACGGGTGAAAAGCCGCGCATGCGCGGCTTTTTTCATGTCCGGCGGCCGAACATCATGTGGTCGGCGAGCAGCCGTTGCGCCGGCTTGAAGCTGTCCAGCAGCGCCAGGGACAGGCCGAGGGCGGCCTGCGAAGGCGAACCTGCCGGCCCCGACGCGAAGATGCGGGCCATGGTGTCGGTGAGGCTGATGGTCATTCCGCGGTCGTCTCGGCGCGCCGCCGCATAGCGGGCAAGCTTGTCGGGCGTGGCATCGGACGCCAGCAGCCGGGCCAGCACCGCCGCGTCGCGCAGGCCGAGATTCAGGCCCTGGCCGGCGACCGGATGCAGGGTCTGCGCCGCGTTGCCGATGGCGACCATGCGGCGGGTCAGCGCCTCGTGGGCATTCAGGCCGAGCGGAAAGGCAACGCGCGGCGTCACTGCAATGACGCTGCCGAGCCGACCGCCGAACGCCCGTTCCAGCGCCGGGATGAAATCGCTGTCCGGCAGCGTCTGCAGCCGCGATGCCGTGTCCGGGCGCACGCACCACACCATCGCGTAGCCGTCATCCTGCGGCAGCATCGCCAGCGGGCCTTCATCGGTAAAGCGCTCGTAGGCGCGGTGAGGGACGGGCGCGCTCATCGTCACGGTGGCGATCAGCGCCGTCTGGCCGTAGTCGCGCCGCTGCGCGCGCGCATCCTGGTCGGTGAACACGCCTCCCTCCGCCTGCACCAGGATGCCAGCGGTGATCGACGTGCCATCCGCAAAGCGGAGTTCGACCTCGTCCTCGCGTTCCTGGGCGGAGCTTGCGAGGGACGGGCGCAGGCTGACGATGCCGCAGCGTTCCGTGGCGCCCGCCAGCACCGACGCCAGCATGCCGTAGCGGGCGACGTAGCCGAGCGCTTCGACCTGGTAGTCGTCGCGGTCGATCAGCGTGCGGCCGAACTGCCCGCGGCGTGACACGTGGATCTGGTGGATGGGATCGGACGGTACCGGCCAGCAGCCGATGTCCTCGAGGATCTGCCGGCTGCCATAGGAGAGGGCGATCGAGCGAGGATCGCTGCGCACCTGGTCCACGGTCTTGGCATCGACCAGGGCGATCCTGTCGGGCCGCAGGCCCCGTGCAGCGAGCATCAGGCCGAGCGACATGCCGACGGGCCCCGCGCCGCTGATCGCAATGTCGAAGTCCGTTCCCGCCATGACCGCCTCAGCCGCGTATCACGGCTTCGATATCGGCAACCGTCTTCGGCGCCGATTCGGTGATGATGTCGCAGCCCTCGGCGGTCACTACCGCGTCATCCTCGATGCGGATGCCGATGTTCCAGAACTGTTCCGGCACCCCGGGCTCGGGGCGGACGTAGATGCCTGGTTCGATCGTCAGCACCATTCCCGGCTGCAGCGTGCGCCAGGGCTTCTCGCCCTCGACCACCGAGGCTTCGCGGTATTCGCCGACATCGTGCACGTCCATGCCGAGCCAGTGGCCGGTGCGGTGCATGTAGAACTGGCGGTAGGCGCCTTTCTCGATCACGTCGTCGAGGCTGCCGACCTTGTCCTTGTCGAGCAGGCCGGTATCGAGCATGCCCTGGGCCAGCACCCGTACTGCCGCGTCATGGCCGTCCATGAAGCGCTTGCCGGGCGCGGTTTCGGCGATCGCTGCCGCCTGCGCCTCCAGCACCAGTTCGTACAGCGCCTTCTGCGGGCCGCTGAAGCGACCGTTGGCGGGAAAGGTGCGGGTGATGTCGGAGGCGTAGCTGTGCAGCTCGCAGCCGGCATCGATCAGCACCAGGTCGCCGTCGCGAATCTCGGCGTCGGCGGCGCGATAGTGCAGCACGCAGGCGTTTGCGCCGGTGGCGACGATGGAGCCGTACGCCGGGAACTGCGACCCGTTGCGACGGAACTCATGCAGCAGCTCGGCCTCGAGGTGGTACTCGCGCAGCCCCGGCCGCACCGCCTGCATCGCCCGCCGGTGCGCCGCCGCCGAAATCTCCGCGGCCTGCTTCATGAGGGCGATCTCGTCGGCATCCTTGACCAGCCGCATCTCGTCCAGCAGCACGTGCACGTCGTGCACGACGGAGGGCGCGACCACCCCGGCCCGGCCCTGCATGCGCACGTCCTGCAGCCAGTCCTGCACTTGCGCGTCCAGCCTGCTGTCCGCGCCCAGTGCATAGAAAAGCGCGGGCGCATTCGCGAGCAGCTTCGGCATCTCGGCAGCCAGCGCCGACACCGGATAGGCAAGGTCGAAGCCGAAGGCCTCGCGCGCCGCTTCCGGGCCATAGCGGTAGCCGTCCCAGATTTCCCGCTCGAGGTTCTTCTCGCGGCAGAACAGGATCGACTGGTTGCGCTTGCCGGCGACAAGCACGATCACCGCCTCCGGCTCGCTGAAGCCGGACAGGTAGTAGAAATAGCTGTCGTGCCGGTAAGGATAGTCGGCATCGCGGTTGCGCATGACTTCGCGCGCCGTCGGGAGGATGGCGACGCCGCCGCCTTTGGCCTGCATCTGCGCCATCAGCGCGGCGCGGCGGGCTGCATAGGATTTCATCATTTTCCTTTCAAGCGTTCAGTTGCGCCAGGCGTTCCGGGGTGCCGACGTCGGTCCAGTCGCCGCGATACAGCTCGCCGCCAACCTGGCCGCGGGCCGCGTACTCGCGCAGGATGGGCGCAAGCTTGGCGGGGGTGCCGGCGGTGATGGCGTCGAAGATCTCGGGGCGGTAGACGCCGATGCCGGAGAAGGTATGGCGAGGGTCGCCTTCATTGGCGACGGAATAGCTGTTAAGCGCAAAATCGCCGAGCGGATTGTGCGCTGGATTACGCACCAGGTAGAGCCAGGCGACGTCGCGCTTGTCCGGGGCATGCGGGTTTCCCCAGACGTCGTTGTCCTGCAGCGCGTCGAGGACCTGGGTGAAATCGAAATGCGGGCAGTAGATGTCCGCCGCGACGGCCACGAACGGATCGTCCCCCAGCAGGTGGCGGGCATAGGCAATGCCGCCGGCGGTCTCGAGCGCGGCGCCTTCGGCCGAGTAGGCGATGCGGGCGCCGAATTTCGTGCCGTCGCCGAGGGTTTCCTCGATCATGCCGCCGAGATGGGCATGGTTGATGACGATCTCGTTGATGCCGGCGCGTACCAGGTTCAGCACGTGCCAGACGATCAGCGGCCGTCCCCGCACCTTTAGCAGCGGCTTGGGGCAGGTGTCGGTCAGGGGGCGCATCCGCTCGCCACGGCCCGCAGCGAAAATCATGGCTTTCATCGTTTGCAGTCGAATCGTTGTCAGAAGGTATAGCCGACGCCCGGACCCTTTTCCTCCAGCTCGTCGAGCAGCTTCACCAGCGGCGCGAGCGCGTTGTAGCGCCCCGCGGCCTTGCGCGTGTATTCCATCACCAGCGGCAGGTCCTTCAGGTAGCCGTCCTTGCCGTCCCGGTGATACAGGCGGGCGAAGATGCCGAGTACCTTGAGATGGCGCTGCAGGCCCATGAACTCGAAGTCGCGGTAGAAGCTGTCGACGTCGGGATTGACCGGCAGCCCGGCGCGACGCGCCCGCTCCCAGTAGCGGATCGCCCAGTCCAGCACCATTTCCTCGTCCCACTGGATATAGGCGTCGCGCAGCAGCGAGACCAGGTCATAGGTGATCGGCCCGTACACGGCATCCTGAAAATCCAGGATGCCGGGATTGCCCTGTCCCAGCACCATCAGGTTGCGGGAATGATAGTCGCGGTGCACGAAGACCTGCGGCTGCGCGAGATTGTTGGCCAGCAGGGTGTCGAACACCTGGTTCAGGGCAGCCGTCTGCTTGTCGCTCAGCGTGACGCCCAGGTGCTTGCCGACGTACCAATCCGGAAACAGCATCAGCTCGCGGTGCAGCAGGGCGCGGTCGTACTCGGGCAGTACGTCGGGCCTGCTCTGGGCCTGGATCAGCACCAGTGCATCGATGGCGTCGAGGTACAGCTTGTGCGCGGTGTCCGGGGTCAGCTGCTGCAGGTAGGTGGTCGTGCCGAGGTCGGACAGCAGGAGGAAACCGCGTTCCACGTCCCGCGCCAGCACTTTCGGCACCGATGCGCCGGTCTGCCCGAACAGGTCGGCCACATGGATGAACGGGCGGACGTCTTCCTGGGGAGGCGGCGCATCCATGACGATATAGGTCGTGCCATCCTCGCCATCGACGCGGAAATAGCGGCGAAAGCTCGCGTCGGAGGAGGCCGGGCGGACCGACGCCGGATCGAGCCGGATGCCAGCATCGGCGGCAAGCCATTCCTGCAGTTGCTGAAGACGGATATCGGGTGAAGTATTTACAGACATGAAACGTTCGGATTGGACAGTAGGGAGTTCCCCTATAATAAGGGATTCATTTCAAAAAAGCGCTCGCGGGTCCTCCTTTTCATGAAACGGCAACCAGCATTTCCACCCTCGCAACGCCTGCTTCGCCTGATCGCCACGCTGGTCACTGCCGCCTCGGTGCCGGCACTTGCTTCGGCACAGGCGCAGCCGAAACGTTCCGACGACGAGAAGAACCTGCCTGCCAACGTCAGCGCCGAACAGATGAGCGGCCGGCCCGACCGCGAAGTGATCCTGGAGCGCGACGTCGAAATCATCCGCGGCCCGACGACCCTGAATGCCGACCGGGCGACGTACCGGGTCGTGGAGGACGAGGTCGAGGCGCAGGGCAACGTGAGGATGCGCCGCTTCGGCGACACCTATACCGGCGACGAGCTGCGGTTCAAGATGGAGGCGCAGGAAGGCTACGTCACCAATCCGACCTATCACCTGCAGCTGAACAATGCGCGGGGGACCGCCGACCGCATCGATTTCGAGGGCGAGAACCGCGCCACGGTCACCGACGGCTCCTACAGCACCTGCGAAGGCCCCGATCCCGACTGGTACCTGCGCGCGGGCCGGCTGAACCTCGACGGCGACCGCGACGAAGGCATCGCCCGCAACGCGCTGCTCTACTTCAAGGACGTGCCGATCCTGGCTGCGCCGGCAATGTCCTTCCCGCTGTCCGACGCGCGCAAGAGCGGTTTTCTGCCGCCCACCATCGGCACCACCAGCAAGGGCGGTTTCGAAGTGATGGTGCCCTATTATTTCAACATCGCGCCCAACCGGGACCTGACGCTGTTCCCGCGCGTGTATGCACGGCGCGGGGTGCAGCTCGGGGCGGAAGCGCGCTACCTGGGCGAGACCTATTCCGGCATCACCCGGGTCGAGGTGCTGCCGAGCGATCGCGAGACCCATACCGACCGCTACGCGCTGAGTTCCACGCACACCCAGACGCTGGCGCCAGGATGGGGACTCTCCTGGAACCTCAATACCGCCTCGGACGACGAGTATCCGGACGATTTCTCCAGCACGCTCACCACCAGCCGCCAGCGGCTGATGGCGCGCGACGTCGCGGTCGGCTACTCCGGGTCGTTCTGGAGCGCGAGCGCACGGGCTTCCAACTACCAGGTGCTGCAGGACCCGGATGCGCCGATCGCCCGGCCGTATGACCGGCTGCCGCAGATCACCTTCGCCTCCGGTCAGCAGGACATCAAGGGATTCGACTGGAACGCCGATTCCGAGCTCACCCGCTTCTATCATCCGGACCTGGTGCGCGGCGACCGTTTCATGCTCAATCCGCGGGTCGCCTATCCGATCATCGAACCAGGCTACTTCATCACGCCGCGGTTCAGCATCCATCACACCTCCTACGCCCTGCAGAACAACGCGGTCGGTTCGCCGGACTCGCTCACGCGCACCTTGCCGACCTTCTCCGTCGACAGCGGCCTGGTGTTCGAACGGGACGCGAATTTCCTCGGCAAGGAGATGATCCAGACGCTCGAGCCCCGGTTGTTCTATGTCTACACGCCCTACAGGGACCAGAGCGATTTTCCGGTGTTCGACAGCGCGGAAGCCGACCTCAGCTTCGCGCAGCTGTTCAGCGAGAACCGTTTCATCGGTTTCGACCGCATCAGCGATGCGAACCAGCTGACCGCGGCGCTCATCTCCCGCTACATCGAGCAGGACGGCGTGGAGCGGATCCGCTTCGCGGTCGGCCAGCGCTATTACCTCAACGAGCAGCGCGTCACGCTGCGCGGCGCCCGCAATGACAGCCGGTCAGACCTGCTGCTGTCCGCCTTCGGCCGCATCACCCGCCAGTTCAGCCTCGACGGCAATGTGCAGTATAGCCAGACCAACAACACGGTCAGCCATGCGAATTACGGCGTCCAGTGGGCGCCGGCACCCAGGAAGGTGCTCAACCTGAGATACCGCCGCGACCGGTTGAACGACCTCGAGCAGGTGGACGTGTCCGGGCAATGGCCGCTCTCGCGTCGCTGGTACGGCGTGGCGCGGGTCAACTACTCGCTGCCCGAGAGCAAGGTGGCGGAAAGCCTGTTCGGCGTCGAGTACATGGCCGACTGCTGGGTGCTGCGCGTAGTCGCCCAGCGCACGCCGACCTCGTCGGAGCGAGCCAACTCGTCGATCTTCTTCCAGCTCGAGTTGAACGGCCTGACCAAGTTGGGCTCCAATCCGCTCGACGCGCTGCGCCTGAACATTCCCGGGTACCATCTCGTCAATCAACCCAGCACTCCCTAACGAAGCACGATGATCATGATGAATCTACAGTTTCCGCGACCCGTCAACCGCCGCACCGCCGGCATTGCGTTCGCTGTTGCGCTGACGTGCGCGGGCGCGCTGCCGCAGGCCTGGGCGCAGTACGCACCGGGCATGGCACCCGCGCCGCGACCGGCGCAGGGATTCCAGGCGCCGCAGGCGGGGCAGCAGTCGCAGCGGGTGTATCTCGCCGACGCGATCATCGCCGTGGTCAACAACGAGGTGATCACCCGGCAGGAGCTGTTGGAGCGGCTGCGCACCGTCGAGCGCCGCATGCGCGCCCAGAACATCGCGCTGCCGCCGCAGGGCGATTTCCAGCGCCAGCTGCTGGAACGGATGATCGTCGACCGCGCACAGCTGCAACTCGCCAAGGAATACGGGATTCGTGTCGACGACTCGATGCTGGACCGGGCGGTGGCGCGCATCGCCGAGCAGAACCGGCTGACGATGCCGCAGTTCCGCGCCGAGCTGGAACGGCAGGGGACGCCGTATGCACGCTTTCGCGAGGACATCCGCGAAGAGATCATGATGCAGCGGCTGCGTGAGCGCGAAGTCGACAACAAGATCCAGATCAGCGAGTCCGAGGTCGACAACTATCTGGCCGCGGAGAAGGGCACCACGCCGAACCAGCAGGAGTTCAACGTCTCGCATATTCTGGTGCGCATTCCCGAGAACGCGACGGCCGAGCAGCTTGCCGAGCGCCGGGCGCGGGCCGAGAACGTGCGCCAGCAACTGCAGGCCGGCGGTGACTTCGCCAAGCTGGCCGCCACCTACTCCGACGCCACCGATGCACTCAGCGGCGGTGATCTCGGCTGGCGCACCACGGAGCGCCTGCCTCAGCTGTTCGTCGATACCGTCGGCAACCTGAAGGAAGGGGAGATCTCCCCGGTGATCAAGAGCGCAAGCGCATTCCATATCGTCAAGCTTGCGGGGAAGCGCACCGCAAGCATCATGAAGACGCCTGGCACCGCAGCTGTCCAGCAGACCCGGGTCAGGCATATTCTGATCAAGGTCAACCAGATCGTCACGCCCGACGACGCGCGTCGCAAGCTGATCGACATCAAGCAGCGGCTGGACAACAACGCGGCCAAGTTCGAGGACCTCGCCAAGCTGTTCTCCAATGACTTGTCGGCATCCCGCGGCGGCGAGATCGGCTGGGTCTACCCGGGCGACACCGTGCCTGAATTCGAAAGGGCGATGAACGCCCTCGAGCCGGGTCAAGTGAGCGAGCCGATCGAATCCCCGTTCGGCTACCATCTGATCCAGGTGCTGGAGCGCAAGAAGGATGACGTGTCCGCCGAGCGCCAGCGCCTGATCGCGCGCCAGGCGATCCGGGAACGCAAGCTGGAAGAGGCGACCCAGGAATGGCTGCGCCAGTTGCGCGACCGCGCGTACGTCGAGTACCGCTTCGACACCGCCGACGCCCGATAGGAACATGGCGATGGACAGGCCGACCATGGCCGTGACCTGCGGCGAACCGGCCGGCATCGGTCCGGAGATTTCCCTACGCGCCGCCTGGGAGCTGCGCGGGCAGGTCAACAGCGTGCTGGTCGGCGATGCCGCGCTGCTCGCTTCCGCGGCGTCCGAGATCGATCCCGCGATCCGGCTCGTCGCACTGTCGACCCAGGCCCTGCGCAACAGCGGGCTGCCCCGGCTCCCGCAGAACGCGCTGGCGGTCATCGATTGCCCGCTGTCGGAGCCGGCAGTGGCAGGTCGCCTCGATGCCCGCAACGGACGGGCGGTGCTGCAGACGCTCGATGTCGCGATCGACGGCGCGCTGGACAGGCTATTCGAGGCCGTGGTCACCGCGCCGCTGCAGAAGAGCACGATCAACGACGCCGGCATCCCGTTCACCGGTCACACCGAATACCTTGCCGAGCGCACCGCAACGCCACAGGTGGTGATGATGCTGGCCGGCGGCGACCCGCTGCTGCGGGTGGCGCTGGCGACGACGCACCTGCCGCTGAAGGATGTTGCCGGCGCAATCCGCTTCGACACGCTCTCCCGCACCATCGATATCCTGCAACAGGACCTGCAGAACAAGTTCGGCATTGCGCGGCCCCGCATCCTGGTCACCGGCCTCAATCCGCACGCGGGTGAAGGCGGCTACCTCGGACGCGAGGAAATCGAAGTGATCGCGCCCGCGCTGCAAGCGGCGCAGGCACGCGGTATTGACGTGCGCGGCCCTTACCCGGCCGATACGCTGTTCCAGCCGAAATACCTGGATGATGCCGACTGCGTGCTGGCTATGTTCCACGATCAGGGCTTGCCGGTGCTCAAGCACGCCAGCTTCGGCCGCGGCGTCAACATCACGCTCGGCTTGCCGCTGATCCGCACCTCGGTCGACCATGGCACGGCGCTCGACCTTGCAGCCGCCGGCGTCGGACGCGCCGATCACGGCAGCATGCTGGAAGCGATCAGGGTGGCGGCGCAGATGGCCCGCGCATCCAGGAAAACAACGCCATGAAACACATTCCGCGCAAGCGCTTCGGTCAGAACTTCCTGACGGATGACGGCGTGCTGCACGACATCATCCGCGCCATCGATCCGCGTCCCGAGGACGTGATGGTCGAAATCGGTCCCGGCCTCGCGGCGATGACCCGGCTGCTGCTGGAGTCTTTGCGGCACCTGCATGTGGTCGAACTCGACCGCGACCTGGTTGCGCGACTGAAGAAAGATTTTGATCCCCGGCGGCTGACGGTGCACGAGGGCGATGCGCTGCAGTTCGATTTCGGCGCCATTCCCGTGCCGCCGCAGCAGAAACTGCGCGTCGTGGGCAACCTGCCGTACAACATCTCCAGCCCGCTGCTGTTTCACCTCGCGGAGATGGCGCCGCACGTACAGGACCAGCATTTCATGCTGCAGAAGGAAGTGGTGGAGCGCATGGCCGCGGAGCCGGGCAGCAAGGCCTTTGGCCGCCTGTCGGTGATGCTGCAATGGCGCTATCACATCGAGTTGCTGTTCGTCGTGCCGCCTGCCGCCTTCGACCCGCCGCCCGCGGTCGATTCCGCCATCGTCCGCATGATCCCGCTGGCACAGCCGATGGAGTGTGATGCGGCGAAGCTGGAGGCGGTGGTGGCCAAGGCGTTTTCACAGCGCCGCAAGGTAATCCGCAACTGCCTGGCCGGTATGTTCAGCGAACAGGAGCTTATCGACGCGGGGGTGGATCCGCAGGCACGCCCAGAGGCGGTAGCCGTTGCCGACTTTGTCGCCTTGAGCCGGTTGCGCTGAACTGGGAAGTGGACGTCGTGCCGTTGCCGCTCCCTGGATAGGGATGGGGCGCATGCGCTTGACCGGACTTTCCTGACCGTCCGCCTGCTGAGTCGGATGAGGACGAGCTGGATGAGGACGAGCTGGATGACGATGAACCGGATCGGGTGCGTCCAGGGGGGTGGGGCGGCTGAGCTGCAGCAGAATCGTGTTTCAGCACGTGATACTTATTCTGTCGTTGGATGGATCGCGCTAACGCCGATGGCGAGAGCGGGTGTCCGTTCAGCGGTGGCACGAAGCGTGGCCCATCGCTTTGAGATGTTCCGTCGGACGACGATCCGGCTGACGATGAGCCGGCTGACGATGAGCCGGGGCGAGCGTGCCCGTGGTGTTGCGCCGGCGGGACTCCCGCATGTAGATGTTTCGACAGATGATGCGCATTCTGTCGTTGAAGGGCCGATGATCCCGGTGCCTTCGTAACCCCCGGCGCCGTCAAGTACATGCGGTCCTCCAGCGGTGGCACGAAAGACGGCCGGTCGCTGCCCGAATGGAATTCAATCTGTCCATCACCGGCCGCACCGGCTCGTCCTATCGCTCCTGGGTCCTGGTGCCCCACATGGATTCGTTCGTGCGCGGAGTTGGACCTATAGCCGCTGCTGCTTCCTGTATCCCGAGGCAACGGATGCAAGTGTCCCGGTTTCGCTGAACCGGCAACGTGCATTCCTGAAGTCGTCGTGGTGACATACGATGAACTGGAAGTACGGCTGCCAGGCGAGCGCGAGCGCCCCGACGTTCGCGACAGCGAACGCAATGAATCGGGATGCTTCGGTTCCACCTTCGACGGGGTATCGCTGCCCGGTGATGCCGGGGAGTGATTTCCGTAGCTACCTGTGGTCGAATGCCCTGACCGATCCTGCCGTGCAGCAGGGGAAGAAGCCGCCGTCTTCCTCGGATACGCCGACATCAGCAGCTGATGCTCCCGTAGCACATTGCCGATGCTGGTCTTTTCAGCGAGCGCAACGATTTTCAGAACGTCGTACACGGTGCTGACGCTGCTGCCATCGACGTCCGCAACCTTCTTCAACCTGCCGTCAAACGCGCAATGCAACGCCTTGCGCATGTGGTTGCCCGCATTGAAAAAGCGGGGCGAATGGCCGCGGGTAATCTCGGGATCCCGCGGCTTTTCCTTGTCCGGAGCGCTGCCCTTGGCCCCTTTGTGGTGCAGTTCGTGGGCGACATACGCACCCAGCAGGAAGGATATGACGCCCATTTTGCCCCCATCAATTTGACCGTAACAGCCGCTGTTGATGGGTGGCGGAGGCGCCGGGACGGTTCCGTTCGCGCCGGCATCTCAAAGGGGACGCGGAATTGCGGTGATCATTCCCGCTGGATCAGTTCTATCTTGTAACCGTCCGGATCCTGGACGAATGCGATCACGGTGGTGCCGCCCTTCACAGGGCCGGCTTCCCGCGTGACCAGCCCGCCCTGCGCCTTGACGGCCTCACACGTCTTGTACGCATCCTCCACGGCCAGCGCGATGTGGCCGTAGGCGGTGCCAAGCTCGTACTTGTCGACGCCATAGTTGTAGGTCAGCTCGATCTCCGCCTGGTCCGGGTTGCTGCCGTAGCCGACGAAGGCCAGCGTGTATTTCTGTTCCGGGCGGTCTGTGGTGCGCAGCAGCTTCATGCCGAGCACGCGGGTGTAGAAGTCGATTGAACGCTGCAGGTCGCCGACGCGCAGCATGGTATGGAGGAGTCGCATGGTCAGTTCCGTTTCTCAGAAAACAGGCAGGGTCTCGGGACCGCTGTCGCGCAGAGCGCGGCGGGCGGCCTCGAACTCGGGAAAGATCGATTGCACGGTGGCCCAGAAGCGCGGGCTATGGTTCATCTCGCGCAGGTGGGACAGCTCATGGGCGACCACGTAGTCGATCATCGGCATGCCGAAATGGATCAGGCGCCAGTTCAGGCGGATGCGGCCTTCGGCGGTGCAGGAGCCCCACTGCGTCGTTGCCGACGACAGCGCGAACGATTGATAGGTGACGCCCAGCTTCTCCGCGTAGACAGGCAGCCGCTCGCCAAAGATCCGCTTGGCTTCCAGTTGCAGCCAGCCCTGCACCCGGTCCTTCAACTGCTGTTCGCCGGCATCCGGGGGCAGGCTCACGCACAGGCTCCGCGTCGCGTCGTCGTAGGCGATGCCGCTGGCCTGCGCATGGATGACGCGCAGCGTGATGTCGGCGCCGAGATAGGGCAGAGTGGCGCCGTCGCGCCATTGCATCTGCGGCTGCAGGCGGCGCGCCGAGCGCTCCCGGCGCTCGGTCAGCTTGCTGAATATCCAGCGCTGCTTTTCCCGGATCGCGCTTTCGATCTCGGCCACCGGCACCCAGCGCGGCGCCGTGATGCGCAGGCCTTCGTCGTCGATCAGGAAGCCGATGGTGCGCCGCTTGGAGCGCAGGAGGCGGTATTCCAGCAGGTGCGCGCCGACCTGCACCCGCCGCCGGCGGGTGGTCGCTCCATCCCCGGCGGGAGAGAGCGGCGCGGGAAACAGGGGAGCGGGGTCGGTGGGAGGGGAAGGCGCCCGGGCCGCCGGCGCGGGCTGGTCGACTGCCGGCTGCTGCGCCGGCGCGGGCGAGAAAAAATCGAGTTGCAGCGCGAGCTGCTGCGGGTCAGGCGGAGTCTGGCGTAACAGCTTCAATGGCATTCGGGGCAGGTTCGTTGGTGTAGACGCCGGGACTGGAAATGACCCGCATCTCGGATTCTATCCAATTCTCAACTTCCTGGATCAGGTCGGCGGGCGTGCGACCGGTCGACGGAATCGGCTTGCCGATGGAGACCGTGATCAGGCCCGGCTTCTTGATGAAGGAATTCTTTGGCCAGCACTCGCCGGCATTCATCGCGATCGGGATCACCGGCGTCCCGGTTTCCACCGCCAGGCGTGTCCCGCCGCTCTTGTACTTGCCCTTCGAGCCGACGTAGGAGCGGGTACCCTCGGGGAACATGATCACCCATTGACCGCTGGCGAGGCGCTTGCGACCCTGCTCGACGACCTGCGCGAACGCGTCCTTGGTCTTGCTGCGGTCGATCGGGATCATCCGCAGCAGCGCGATGCCCCAGCCGAAGAACGGGATGTAGGTCAGCTCCTTCTTGAACACGTAGACCAGCGGACGCGGGAACGCATAGAAAAAGAAGATGGTTTCCCAGGCCGACTGGTGCTTGGACAGCAGGATCGCCGGCGCATCGGGCAGGTTCTCCCGCCCCTTGACCTGGTAACGGATGCCGCAGACGGTTTTCGCGGCCCAGATCACGAACTTGTTCCAGTACGCGGTCATGTGATAACGCTGGTTGTACGGCAGCGGGGCGAACAGGAAGCAGAGCGGGGCCCAGATCACGGTGGCCACCAGCATGAGCAGCGCGAACACCAGTGAGCGCAGGAAAAGGACGGGCTTGGACATGGGATCTCCGAAGTGGAATGGGGTGGCGCGGGCGGCGTTCAGGCGGCGGAGGCGCCACCGGCGGCGCCGGGCTCGCGCCGGAGCAGGTGCTCGACAAGCGCGGCAAGGTCCGCGTGCACCGTGGTACCCGGCGGCAGGCCGCCTTTCTCCAGCGTCCTCTCTCCCTTGCCGGTACGGACAAGGTAGGGCGTGCAGCCGCAGACATAGCCGGCCTGCAGGTCGCGCAGGGAATCGCCGACGGTCGGCACGCCCTTCAGGCTGATGTCGAATCGCCGTCCGATTTCCTGCAACATGCCAGGCTTGGGCTTGCGGCAGTCGCAGTTGTCGTCGGCCGCATGCGGGCAGAAGAAGATGGCGTCGATCTCCGCGCCGACCCGTTGCGCCGCATCATGCAGTTTCTGGTGGATGGCGTTGAGCGTGACGATGTTGAACAGCCCGCGCGCGATGCCGGACTGGTTGCTCGCCACCACCACCCGGTAGCCAGCCTGGTTCAGGCGCGCGATCGCTTCAAGCGAACCGGGTATCGGGATCCACTCGGCGGGCGACTTGATGAAGGCGTCCGAGTCGTGGTTGATGACGCCGTCGCGGTCGAGGATGATGAACTTGCTGCTCACGTCGGTCGGTCCTAGGCAGCCAGCTTGGAAATGTCCGCCACCCGGTTCATCATCCCGTGCAGACCGGACAGCAGCGCCAGCCGGTTGTTGCGCAGCTGCGCGTCCTCGGCCATCACCATGACGTCGTTGAAGAAGGCGTCGACGTCGTTGCGCAGGGCGGCCAGGGATTTCAGCGTGCCGCTGAAGTCGCCTCGCGCGAACGCCGCATCGACCTGCGGCTGCAGGCGGGTCATCGCGGAGTACAGGCCCTGTTCGGCCTGTTCCTTCAGCAGCGACTGCTGCACGCCGGTCGTCACGGCTTCGGTCTTCTTCAGGATGTTGGTGATGCGCTTGTTGGCGGCGGCCAGCGACTCGGCTTCCGGCAATGCCGCGAAGGACTTCACTGCGTCAAGGCGCTCGATGATGTTGTCGAGGCAGTCCGGTTGCTGCGCAATCACCGCCTCGACCGCATTCTGCGCATAGCCGCGCTCGCGCAGCAGGCCGCGCAGGCGGTCGTAAATGAATTCGGTCAGTTCCGCGCTGCTTTGCTTGAAGTTGGGATTGTCGGCAAACAGCTGCGCGGCGTCGCCCAGCAGTGTGCGCAGCGACAGCGGCAGCCGCTTTTCGACAAGCATGCGCAGCACGCCCAGCGCATGGCGGCGCAGCGCGAACGGATCCTTGTCACCGGTCGGCTGCAGGCCGATGCCCCAGATGCCGACCAGCGTCTCGAGCTTGTCGGCCAGTGCGACGGCGGTGCCGGTCGCGGTTGACGGGAGGGCGTCGCCGGCAAAGCGCGGCTGATAATGCTCGGACGCCGCAAGCGCCACTTCTTCCGGTTCACCGTCATGGCGCGCGTAGTAGGTGCCCATGATGCCCTGCAGCTCGGGGAACTCGCCCACCATGTCGGTCAGCAGGTCGGCCTTGGCAAGCTGGGCGCCGCGGCGTGCAAGCGCGACGTCGCTGCCGAGCGCCGCGGCGATGCCGGCGGCCAGCGCCATCACGCGTTCGGTCCGCTGCGCCTGCGTGCCCAGCTTGTTGTGGTACACGACGCTGGCCAGCCCGGGCAGGCGGTCGGCAAGGCTGCGCTTCTTGTCCTGCTCGAAGAAGAACTTGGCGTCCGACAGCCGCGGACGCACGACGCGCTCGTTGCCGCCGATGATGTGCTGCGGGTCAGCGGTCTCGAGGTTGGACACGATGAGGAAGCGCGAGCGCAGGCGGCCGCCGGCATCGGTGAGCGCAAAATACTTCTGGTTGGTCTGCATCGTCAGGATCAGGCATTCCTGCGGCACGGCGAGGAAGGTCTCCTCGAAATTGCATGCGTACACGACCGGCCATTCGACCAGGGCCGCCACTTCGTCCAGCAGCGCCTCCGGCATCAGCACCTTGTCGTCGCCCGCCGTGTCGAGCAGGGCGGCGCGAATGCGCTCCTTGCGGTCCGACGCCGAGGCGACGACCTTGCCCTGCGCCTCCAGCGTGCGGGCATAGGCGGCGGGTTCGGCGATCGTGATCTCGCCCTGCGACAGGAAGCGGTGGCCGAGGGTGACGCGACCGGCCTGCAGGCCGAGAATCGCGACCGGCACGACATCGTCGCCATGCAATGCAATAAGCCGGTGCGCGGGACGCACGAACTGCACGGTGTCGCCGTCAGGGCGCTGGTAGCTCATCACCTTGGGGATCGGCAGCTTGCCGACCGTTTCCTCCAGCGCTGCCTGCAGGCCGTTCTGCAGGCCGGTGCCCGGTGCGGTGTAGGTGTAGAAGAAGCTTTCCGCCTTGCCGTCGACTGCCCGTTCGAGATCGGCCGGGGTCAGGTCGGGAAAGCCGAGTGCGGCGAGCTTCTTGGCCAGCGGGGCGGTCGGCCGGCCCTCCTTGTCGAGCGCAACCGACACCGGCAGCACTTTTTCACGGATCGACTTGTCGGGCGAAACGGCGCGTACGCCGGTAATGGTCACCGCGAGGCGGCGCGGCGTTGCATAGGCAGTGGCGGCGGCATCGCCCTCGAGGAAATCGCGCGCCTTCAGGCCATTGAAGATGCCGGCGGCAAATGCGTCGCCCAACCGTGCCAGCGCCTTCGGCGGCAGTTCTTCGGTAAGCAGTTCGACTAACAGTGTCTGGTTCATGTTTTTTTCATCCCGGCAGCGCCGGTTACGTGCATGGCTGTTGGATGGACGTTCAGGCGGCCTGACGGGGTGCCGCGTCACCGCACATCGGGAAGCCGAGCTTTTCGCGCGATTCGTAGTAGGCCTGGGCGACGGCGCGCGACAGGTTGCGGATGCGGCCGATATAGGCGGCGCGTTCGGTTACCGAGATGGCACCGCGGGCATCCAGCAGGTTGAAGGTATGCGCGGCCTTCAGGATCATTTCATAGGCGGGCAGCGCCAGCGGCACTTCCATCAGGCGCTTTGCTTCGGCTTCGTAATTGCCGAACAGGGAGAACAGGAATTCGGTGTTCGAGTGCTCGAAGTTGTAGGTCGATTGCTCTACCTCGTTCTGGTGGAACACGTCGCCGTAGGTCAGGCGGCGGCTCA
This sequence comes from Noviherbaspirillum sp., assembly GCF_036563305.1. Classification (GTDB taxonomy): domain Bacteria; phylum Pseudomonadota; class Gammaproteobacteria; order Burkholderiales; family Burkholderiaceae_D; genus Noviherbaspirillum. The sequence goes on from NZ_DATCMQ010000016.1 coordinate 119,590, forward strand.
CGCCGTTTTCTTCCCATTCGGTCCAGACCAGGTCGTAGACGTTCTCGACGCCCTGCAGGTACATCGCCAGGCGCTCGATGCCGTAGGTGATCTCGCCCAGCACCGGCTTGCAATCGATGCCGCCGACCTGCTGGAAATACGTGAACTGGGTGACCTCCATGCCGTTCAGCCAGACTTCCCATCCAAGGCCCCAGGCGCCGAGCGTCGGGTTCTCCCAGTCGTCCTCGACGAAGCGCACGTCATTCTGCTTCAGGTCCAGGCCCAGCGCCTGCAGCGAGCCGAGGTAGAGGTCGAGGATGTTTTCCGGGGCCGGCTTCAGCACCACCTGATACTGGTAGTAGTGCTGCATGCGGTTCGGGTTCTCGCCGTAGCGGCCATCCTTGGGACGGCGCGAGGGCTGCACGTAGGCTGCGCGCCACGGCTCCGGTCCGATCGCGCGCAGGAAGGTGGCGGTATGCGAGGTGCCGGCGCCGACTTCCATGTCGTAGGGCTGGAGCAGTGCGCATCCTTGCGCGTCCCAATACTCCTGCAGCGTGAGTATGACTTGTTGAAATGTGAGCATCGTGTATGGACCGCCGGCGCGAACACGCCGCCGACTCTGGAGGGTTTGGCTGAAACAACAGATTTTAACGGCTTTTCGTTGCGCCCGGCGCGTTCCGGCGACCCGCAATCCAGGCCAGCGCAAGCAGCGCAAGCGCGGCGGCGACGGCCGCGGCGTTGCCGATGCGCGTGTAGGGCGTCAGGCCACCGTAGCCCTGGACGGTGGCGGCGAGCGTACCGCGGGTGAATGGCGCGAGCTGTGCCTGCACCCGGCCATCGGCCCCGACCACCGCGGTGGCGCCGGTGTTGGTCGCCCGCAGCATGGGGCGGCCGGTCTCCAGGGCGCGCATGCGCGAGATCTGCAGGTGCTGCGGCACGGCGATCGAGTCGCCGAACCAGGCGATGTTGGAGACGTTGAGCAGGATGGTTGCCTGCGGCATCCCACCCGCCGCCAGCTGCGCCGCGATCTCCTCCCCGAACAGGTCCTCGTAGCAGACGTTCGGCAGTATCCACTGGTCCCGCACCTGAAAAGGTGGCTGCAGCGCCGCGCCCCGGCGGAAGTCGCCGAGCGGTATGCGCATCATCTCGACGAACCAGCGCGCGCCCGGCGGAATGAACTCGCCGAAGGGTACCAGGTGATGCTTGTCGTAGCGGTAGGGGACGCCGCCCTGCGGGCCGAAGCCGAGCACGCTGTTGGCATACTGGCCGGGCCCGTCGCTGACCGGGATGCCGAGCGCAAGATGGCTGCCGGTGCGGCGCAACGCGTCCTGCAGCATCGGCAGATAGTCCGGAGGCAATTGCGTCGTCAGCAGGGGGATGGCGGTTTCCGGGGTGGCGATCAGGTCCGCCGGCTGCGCGGTCACCATCTCGAAATAGAGCGCCAGGCCTGCCTGGATCTGCTCGGGCGCGAATTTCATCTCCTGCGGCACGTTCCCCTGCAGCAGGCGCACCGATACCGGCGCGCCGTGCGGCTCGGTCCAGGCGACACCCTTGAGGGCGACGCCGCCGCCGAGCAGCAGCAGCGCCGCCAACGCCGGCATCCGTTGCCGCGGCAGCAGCGCGATGCTGCCTGCGACCAGCGCCGACAGGAGCGCCAGGCCATACACGCCGACCAGCGGCGCATAGCCGGCGAGCGGCCCATCGCTGTGTGCATAGCCGGAGCCGAGCCAGGGGAAGCCGGTGAGGAACCAGCCGCGCGACCATTCAGCGAGGGTCCAGCAGGCCGGCAGGATCAGCAGGGCGGCGACGGAGCGCGTCGCACCGAGCCGGCCCGCCAGGGCGCGCGCCGCGCCCAATCCGAGCGCGGCGAAGCTGCCGCCCATCAGGAGCGCGAGCAGGCCGACGGCAAGGACGGCCATCCAGGCGGGCAGTCCGCCGTGGAAATGCATGCTGATGTAGAGCCAGTGCACGCCGGCGGCGAGCCAGCCGAAGCCGTACGCCGCGCCGATCAGTGCCGCGCTGCGCCACCCGCTGCTGCCGAGGACCAGCAGGAAGACGAGTGCGAGCGTGGCGATCTGCAGCGGCCACCAGCCGAAGGGAGCGAAGGCAAACACGTTCAGCGCGCCCGCCGCCAGCCCCAGCAGCGGCGCGACGCGCGTCAGCGCCGCCGGCCCGGCAGCGGCAGCGGCCTGCGCGCTTGCGCCGGCGCGCGTGGGGCGTGATCCCGCGTCGCTTTCGCCCTGCATCAGGACACGGCGGCGAGCGGCTGACCGGGAAGCCGTTCCACGATCAGGACATGGATCTGGCGCGCGTCGGCGCGCAGGACTTCGAAGCGCATGCCGTCGATCTCGACCACGTCGCCCTTGCGCGGCACGCGGCCCATGCGATGCGCGACCAGGCCGCCAATGGTGTCGACGTCGTCGTCGGACAAGGCAGTGCCGAGCGTCTCGTTGAACTGGTCGATTTCGGTCAGCGCCTTGATGCGCCAGCGCATCGCCCCGGCGCCGTCCTGGATCGGCAGGATGTTGTTCGCTTCCTCGTCGTAATCGTATTCATCCTCGATCTCGCCGACGATCTGCTCCAGCACGTCCTCGATCGTGACCAGGCCGGACACCGCGCCATACTCGTCGACGACCAGGGCCATGTGGTTGCGGTTGGCGCGGAAGTCGCGCAGCAGCACGTTGAGGTGTTTCGACTCGGGGATGAAGACCGGCGGGCGCAGCATCTCGCGCACCGAGAAGCTTTCCTGCGCATAGTAGCGCAGGAGGTCCTTCGCGAGCAGGATGCCCACCACCTGGTCGCGGTCGCCGTCGACGGCCGGGAAGCGGGAGTGGGCGGTGGACAGCACCAGCGGCATCCACTCCTCGATGGGCTTGCTGATGTCGATCACATCCATTTGGGCGCGCGGCACCATGATGTCGCGCGCACTGAGGTCGGATACCTGGAACACGCCTTCGATCATCGACAGCGCATCCGCGTCCAGCAGCTTGCGCTCATGCGCGTCATGCAGGATATCGAGCAGTTGCGCGCGACTTTCTGGTTCAGGGGAGATGAGTGCGGTCAGGCGTTCAAGCAGGGACCGGTGGGGTTTGGTGTCAGGGAGTTTGGCACCACTAGGGTGATCTTGCATATGGCGGGGAGCCGTAATTGAACAGGAATATAGGATACAACAAATGCCGCGGCGGACTCAAAGCCGGCGGCCCGAATTGCAAAACGTCAAGTCGTGGCGTAGGGATTGGGCTCGCCGAGGCTCGCCAGGATGTCAATCTCCAGCTGTTCCATTTCGGCCGCCTCCTCGTCCGTCTCGTGGTCGTAGCCCTGCGCGTGCAGCACGCCATGCACCACCAGATGGGCCGCGTGCGCCTGCACCGGCTTGCCCTGCTCGGCGGCTTCGCGCTGCAGCACGTCGGTGCAGAGGATGATGTCGGCGCAGGTGACCTCGCTGTCCTCGTCCTCGGTATAGGCGAAGGTCAGCACGTTGGTCGCGTAATCCTTCTGCCGGTACTCGCGGTTGAGCATCCGGCCCTCCTCGGCGTCGACCAAGCGTATCGTCAGCTCCGCCGGTGCGAACAGCGCAGCTTGCACCCAGCGGCGCAGGCTGGCCCGGGACAGCACCTCCTTGAGGCGGGTATCCGGATACTGGATTGCCAGCGTCAGCTTATTTTTTTGCGACATTGCGGATGGCGGCGCTTTTCGGGGTGGCGGCGTCATAGGCGTCGACGATGCGGGCCACGAGCGGATGACGCACGACGTCGGCACTGGTGAAACGGGTGAACGCGATGCCGCGCACGTCCTTCAGGACGTTGACGGCATCGACGAGGCCGCTTTTCTGGGTGCGCTGGAGGTCGATCTGCGTCACGTCGCCGGTGACGACCGCCTTGCTGCCGAAGCCGATGCGCGTCAGGAACATCTTCATCTGTTCCGGCGTGGTGTTCTGCGCCTCGTCGAGAATGATGAACGCATGGTTGAGCGTCCGCCCGCGCATGTACGCCAGCGGCGCGATCTCGATCACCTGCTTCTCGAACATCTTCTGCGTACGGTCGAAACCGAGCAGGTCGTACAGCGCGTCGTAGAGCGGGCGCAGGTAGGGATCCACCTTCTGCGTGAGGTCGCCCGGCAGGAAGCCCAGCCGCTCGCCGGCCTCCACCGCCGGCCGGGTCAGCACGATGCGCTTGATCGCGTCGCGCTCCAGCGCATCCACCGCGCAGGCCACTGCAAGATAGGTCTTGCCGGTACCGGCCGGGCCGACGCCAAAGGTCACGTCATGTTCGAGGATGGCCTTGATGTAGTCGTTCTGGTGCGGCGTCCGTCCACGCAGGTCCGACCGCTTGGTCTTCAGTGCCGGCATCGTCGGCTGGGGCGGCGGCTCCTCGCCGGCGGCCGTGGTCGCCGGCTTGTCGCCTTCATCTGCCGCGCGCTGCTCGACGAGCGCCAGCTGCACGTCCTCGACCGAGATCGGGTTGTCCGCAGCCTGGTAGAAAGCCTCCAGCAATGCGATGGCACGCGAGGCGTTGCTGCCGCTGACGATGAATTTCTCGCCACGGCGGAAGATGGTGACGTCGAGGCCGGCCGAAATCTGGCGCAGGTTCTCGTCCATGGGACCGCACAGGTGCGCAAGGCGCTTGTTGTCGAGCGGCTCCGGAGTGAAATGTTGTGGCTGGGCGGGAATTTTATTTTTCAAGATGGCGTGGTCGATGTCGCTGAGATTCACCGGGTGATAACAAGTTCGCCACGCAGGGAGTTGGCATTGGCCTTGACAATACTTACGTCAATGAACTTGCCCACCAGGCTTGCGCCGTCCGGCCCGCCGTCGAAGTTGACCACCCGGTTGTTCTCGGTGCGGCCCTGCAGTTCGTCGGCATTCTTTTTCGAGGGGCCTTCCACCAGGATGCGCTGCACGCTGCCGACCATCGCCTCGCCGATCCGACGCGCGTTCGCCTCGATTGCCGCCTGAAAACGCTGCAGTCTTGCAAGCTTGACCTCGTGCGGCGTGTCGTCCTGCAGGCTGGCGGCAGGCGTGCCGGGCCTCGGGCTGAAGATGAAACTGAAACTGGCGTCGAAGCCGACGTCCTCGACCAGTTTCATCAGTGCCGCGAAGTCGGCGTCGGTCTCGCCGGGAAAGCCGATGATGAAGTCGCTCGACACGGAGATATCGGGGCGAACCTCGCGCAACCGGCGGATCACCGACTTGTATTCGAGCGCGGTGTAGCCGCGCTTCATCGCCATCAGGATGCGGTCCGAGCCGTGCTGCGCCGGCAGGTAGAGATGGTTGACCAGCTTCGGTACCTTGGCATAGGTATCGATCAGCCGCTGAGTGAATTCCTTGGGATGGCTGGTCACGAAACGGATGCGTTCGATGCCCGGGATTTCCGCGACATATTCGATCAGCAGCGCGAAGTCCGCGATCTCCCCGTCGGCCATCGCACCACGGTAGGCATTCACGTTCTGACCCAGCAGCGTGATTTCCTTCACGCCCTGATCGGCAAGGCCGGCGACTTCGGTCAGCACATCCTCGAAGCGGCGCGAGACTTCCTCGCCGCGCGTGTAAGGCACGACGCAGTAGCTGCAGTACTTGCTGCAACCTTCCATGATCGAGACGAAAGCGGTCGCACCCTCCACCCGCGCTGGCGGCAGGTGGTCGAACTTCTCGATCTCGGGAAAGGAGATGTCGACCTGGGCGCGCCCGGAGTTCCGGCGTTCGCGGATGAGTTCCGGCAGGCGGTGCAGCGTCTGCGGCCCGAACACCACGTCGACGTACGGTGCACGCTTGACGATCGCTTCGCCTTCCTGGGAGGCGACGCAGCCGCCGACCCCGATCACCAGGTCGGGACGGGCCTGCTTCAGCTCGCGCAGCCTGCCGAGGTCGGAAAACACCTTCTCCTGCGCCTTTTCGCGTACGGAGCAGGTGTTGAGCAGGATGACGTCCGCTTCTTCCGGCGTCTCTGCCTTTGTCAGTCCTTCGGCGGCATTGAGCACATCGGCCATCTTGTCCGAGTCGTACTCGTTCATCTGGCAGCCAAAGGTCTTGATGAAAACTTTCTTCTGCATGTTCAACGGAGGTTCGTGTTCGTCTGTTGCCGGAGCGGCTGCCGCGCTTCTTCGGGCGTCAACATCCAGACGCGGTCGATCGCGCCATCCGCATCCTCGGTGTAGTTCACCGGCACGCCGCGAACGTCGATCGACGCCGGCAGCTGGATCAGGTTGTCCTCGTTCCAGATCCGCGCGCCGGGGGCGAGTTGCCGCTGCCTTCCTTCGATCACGATCTGCGGGTGCGGCGCCGAACTCATGGTGCCGCGCTTTGCCACCGGTGGAAACGGGCGGTCCGCGGCGAGCGCGGGAAGCAGAAATTGTGCTGCGAGGAAAAGAAAAAGGAGGGGGCGGTGCCGCATCTGTAACCCCATTTCATCGTAAAAGTGCCGCATTTCCCATGAACGCGACTGGAAAAACCCACTACCGGGGTCCGGCCGAATTATAGCACCTGCCCCCTGGGCGCCCTTTCGTCAACGGCGTGGACAGCCGGTTCTTGAAGGGAATGGAACTGCCATTGTTCCTGAACCACACAAGCTGACTTCGCCGAAGCACGACAAAAAAGAAAATAAAAAGTTCAATTGGCTAATTGACAATTGTCATTTCAACCATCAAGATCGCCGTCATTGACTTATCAATTTTGTAACAAAAAGGACGACCGCATGACACCGAAGCGTCTGTCGGCAATGACATTTCTGATGACGATACTGGCCTGGCCAGCCATTCCGGCTATCGCCCAGGACGCCATTCCAGGCGTCGTCGTCAACCAGACGGTCACCGTCGCCGGCCAGGAATTCTTCCAGCACTTTGTCGCTGCCTGGCGCGAGCGCCCGCTTGCGGAGCGATTCGCGATTTCGGTGACCGAGCGACCGTCGGCCAGGTGGGGCAGCCAGGTCTGGGTTGAATTTGCCCAGCGCCGGGTGTTCCACACGCACTTGCCCGCCGGACGATCTGGCCTCCGGCCGCTGGGAGAACGCGCCGCGGAGATCGCTTTCCAGCGCGTCGCGGATACCGAAGTCGAGCGGTTGCTGTTCCGCGAGCCCGACCTCGGCGCGGACGAGCTCTGAAACCAGGGAGACAAGAAGACCATGTGCAAGACGATCCCGGCGGTTACGACCGCCTTCCTGTGCGGGCTGCTGGCGCAAGCCCTGGTTGCGGCTCCGGCGGCCTCCGCGACCGAACTGGTGTACGTCCCCGTCAATCCGTCCTTCGGCGGCAGTCCGTTGAACGGCGCCGTACTGCTGAACGCGGCGCAGGCCCAGAACAAGCACACCGAACCGAAATCCTCGCAGCCGGGTGGCCCCGGGCAGCAGACGCCGCTGCAGCAATTCAACGAGATCCTCGAGCGTGCGGTGCTCAACCGCCTGGTCTCGGCGGCGACCACCAGCGTGATGGGCGCGGATGGCAAGCTGAAGGAAGGCGTTGTCAATACGGGCAATTTCACGATCGAGATCACCGATCTCGGCGGCGGCATGCTGATGGTGAAGACGACCGACAAGGTCACCGGCGCCGCAACTTCTTTCCAGGTGGGGGCCCAGTGATGCGCGCACACCAGTTCATCCGACGTGGGATCCTGCTGCTGCTGCCCATGGTGCTCGGCGCCTGTGCCACGATGCAGGAGCCGGCCGGTCCGGCGGACAACGCGCAGCTCACGGCGCCAACCGGGATTACGCGCGACCTGCTGGCGATGCCGGCGCCGAAGGGGCGGGTAGTGGCCGCCGTCTACGGTTTCCGCGACCAGACGGGGCAGTACAAGCCCAGTCCGGACAGTTCGTTCTCCACGCTGGTCACCCAGGGCGCTGCGTCGATGCTGGTCAAGGCGCTGAAGGACTCGGGGTGGTTTATGCCGGTCGAGCGGGAAAACCTGCAGAACCTGCTCACCGAACGGAAGATCGTGCGCGCGCTGGAGACGCCACAGGACAAGGCGGTGGTGAACCTGCCCGCGCTGGTGCCTGCCACGATCCTGATCGAAGGCGGCATCGTCGCCTACGAGACCAATGTGAAGACCGGGGGCGCCGGCGCCCGATACCTGGGCATCGGCGTCAAGAACCAGTACCGGGTCGACCAGGTAACCGTCAGCCTGCGGACCGTGGACACCCGCAGCGGCCAGATCCTCAACAGCGTCTCCACCACCAAGACGATCTACTCCTACGAGCTGTCGACGGGCGTGTTCCGCTTCGTGAATTTCAAGGAACTGCTGGAACTGGAAGGCGGGTATACCCGCAACGAGCCGTCCCAGCTCTGCGTGCAAGAGGCCATCGAGGCCGCCGTGGCCCACCTGATCGTGCAGGGGCTGAAGGACAGGGTATGGGCGTTGCGGGACGAAGCCGACTGGCACTCGCCGGTCCTGCAGGCCTATCTTCGCCAGAGCGAGGCATACCTGGGCCAGGGCGGACAGGTCGCCGAGCCTGCCGCCCCTGCGCCCGCCCCGGGCAGCTGAATCCCCATCCATCCCAGAGGAACTCACCGTGAACCTTCCATCTCTGCCGCGCGCCGCAGTGCGCGTCGTCGCATCACTGCTGGCCGGCGCCTTCGTTCCGGCCGCCGCCGGAGACCTGGCACTGCAACCGGAGCTGGGCCCTTCCGAGCTGAGCGTGGCGACGCACGGCCACCGGGTGCGTGTCGGCCAGGCCGGCGACCTCAACACCGCATCCATCGGTCAGCACGGCGACCGCCACGCGCTGGCGCTCCGGCAGCAGGGCCATGCGAACCAGATCGACGCGGTCCAGCAGGGTACGCGCAATCTCGCCGCGATCCAGCAATCGGGGAGCGCCAACGAGATTTCGCTGAACCAGTCGGGCCGCGACAACCGCGCCGACATCGGCCAGGTCGGCACGGCGCTGCAGGCTTCGGTCGAGCAGGCCGGCAATTCCAATTCGGTCATCGTCAGGCAGGCGCCGCACAGCCCTGACCTGCAATTGCGCCAGCACGGCAATGGCCTTACCGCAAAGGTGATCCAGTACTAGGGGCGCTAGATCACGCCGGACTTTTTTGCCCCTGTCATCAAGGAGAATGAATTGAAAATCCGTTTGACCGCACTCGCGCTCGGCATCAGCCTTGCGTACTCCGCATCGCCCGTGTTCGCACAGGCGACCATCTCGTCCACCGGCACCGCCAATGACGCCTACATCGAGCAGGACGCGTCGTCCGGCGCCAGCGCCGGCATCACCCAGAACGGCAACGGCAATATCGCCGGCACACCGGCCGGCGGCCCCGGCGATCCCGCTGCCATCCCCGGCATCCTGCAGCGCGACAGCAGCGATGTGACCGCCACCATCAACCAGACCGGCAATGCCAACACAGCCGGACTGGCGCAGGTCGATGCGACCGACAGCGCCGCCGCCGTCGCGCAGACCGGCGCCGGCAACCAGGCCGGCGGTTTCCAGACCGGCGAAAACCAGAACGCCTCAGTGACGCAGACCGGTTCGGCCAACAAGGCGGTGTTCGCCCAGAGCGGCTCCAACCATACCGCGACCGTCAACACCCTCGGCTCCACCAATGGCAGCGTCAACATCCTGCAGGCCGGCGGCGGCGTCGCGGGCAACAGCGCCAACGTGCTGCAGAACACGGTCACCGACCAGCAGGCATCGGTGGTCCAGGTCGGCAATGCGCTGAACGCGTCGGTCACGCAGAATGACGGTGCCCGCAACGGCAACGCCGTGGTCGGTCAGGCCGGTACCGGCCATTCGGCCAACGTGACCCAGTCCAACACCTGGTTCAGCACCGCTATCGTCGGTCAGGCCGGCCTGTCCAACGCCGCCACGGTCACGCAAGGTCCGTTGGCCGACTCGAGCAGCGCCAACGTGCTCCAGACCGGTGAAAGCAATACCGCCACCGTCTCGCAAAGCGGCGCCAGCAACTACCCGGGCGGTAACGTTTCGCAGGGCAGCTTCGTCGCCAGCGTGAACCAGCTCTTCGGCAGCGGCAACACCGCCAGCGTGTCGCAGGCCAACGGCTACCAGAGCAGCGCCCTGGTCAACCAGAACGACACCCGCAACCAGCAGGCATCCGTGGTCCAGACCGGCGACCAGCACAGCGCCGTCGTCAATCAGGGCAACGGCAGCCGCGAAGGCAGCGCCAGCGTGCAGCAGGCGGGCAACGGCAGCACCGCCAATATCCTGCAGACCAATACCTGGTACACCACCGCCTCCGTGCAACAGGGCGGCTCGCTGCATCAGGCGAACATCACGCAGGGGCCGCTCGCCGATTACAGTGCGGCGAGCGTGAACCAGTCGGGCAGCAGCCAGCTGGCCAACATCCAGCAAAGCGGCGGCTCGGTGTCCAACGGCAGCCTGATCAAGGGGTTGTACCAGGCAAACGTGGTCCAGGCGGGCAACGACAACAACGCGGGCATCACCCAGGCCAACGGCTACGGCGACGCCGCGCTGATCAACCAGAACGGCAGCTTCCAGGTCGCGATGGTGAACCAGGAAACCGGCACCAGCAGCAGCGCCACCATCAACCAGGGCGGCAGCTGGAACCTGGCCACCATCGGTCAGACCAGCGCCGCCAATTCCGCCGCCACCATCAACCAGAACGGCGGCAACAACGAGGCGCTGATCACCCAGCATGACGGCAGCGCCCTGACGGCGACGATCGGCCAGTCCGGCAACTGGAACTACGCCGACGTGACCCAGACCGGCAGCGGCAGCCTGGCTACTGTCTCGCAGTTCGGCGACGGTGCGAGCCACGCGGCGCGCAACACCGCAGCCATTCTGCAGACGGGCAGCGATCATGTCGCTTCGATCACCCAGTCCGGGAACAGCAACCGTGCAGCGGTCTGGCAGCACTAAGCAGCAGGTGGTAGCGGCGTGACACGGGCGGACGCTGCGGCGTCCGCCCTGTTTACTTCAATGCGAAGGAATGGACATGGATGCGGTGCAAAGGCATGTGCATGTATGGCTGGAGACCGTGCGCGAAGCAGGGCACCTGGTGGTGGTGCCGTATGCGCAGAGCATGAGGGACAGCCTGCTTGGTTTCAGGCTCAATGCCGACTGCAAGGGCGCGGGCGGGGTCTCGCGCATCAGCCAGCAGGGCCAGCTTTCGCTCAGCGCCGGGCGTGCGGCGCGTCTGGCGCAGCTGTCGTTCGGCAGCGCGGAGCAGATGCAGTTCGGGATCGAGATCACGGTGCGCAGCGACGGACAGGATGCCGGCGTCTACCGCTTCGATTTCCCCGCCAGGTAGGCGTGGAGCAAAAGGTGCCACCGGGTCCCGGCGCGATGCTCAGGAGACAGCTGAATCCGGTCTGGCTGGCACGGCGGGATTGGTTGGATGCGAAGAATGCGCGGCTGACGCCAATGATGCAATGAAAAGGGCGGGCAGCAGGAATGCCATGCGGAAAAGGAAAAAGCCGCTGATTCATGCGAATCAGCGGCTTTCAAACCTTTGGTGGTGATAGGTGGACTTGAACCACCGACCCCAGCATTATGAGTGCTGTGCTCTAACCAGCTGAGCTATATCACCAGCGAAATAGCCCTAAATTATGCTGCCTCTCGTAAAGCCTGTCAAGTCTTCCGATCCAGTCTTTGTATCACCGCCTCGGCGACCCGCGCACTGCAGTCCGGCTCCAGGCAATCGATCACGACGCGCTCGGGCATGGCGCGCAGCCAGGTGAGTTGCCGTTTTGCCAGCTGGCGCGTTGCGGCGATGCCCTTTTCCCGGAGCGTCGCCCGGTCGTATTCCTGATCCAGGTATTCCCACGCCTGGCGATAGCCGACGCAGCGCATCGACGGCAGGCCGGGATGCAGATCGCCGCGCGCCCGCAAGCGCATGACTTCATCGAGCAGGGCGCCGCCGGCCAGCATGGCGTCGAAGCGCGCAGCGATGCGGTCGTGCAGCGCGCCGCGGTCGGACGGCTCGAGCGACAGGGCCAGGAGATCGAACGGCAGCGTCGTCCTCGGCGCCTGCGCCAGCAGCGCGGACATGGGCCGGCCGCACAGTTCATGCACTTCGAGCGCCCGCTGTATGCGCTGGCTGTCGTTCGGATTGAGGCGGGCTGCGCTATCGGGGTCGACCAGGGCGAGGCGCGCATGGAGCGCAGGAACGCCGAGCTGCCCGGCCTCGCGCTCGAGCCTGGCGCGCAAGCCGGGGTCCGCCTGGGGCAGGGCATCGAGCCCGTCGCGCAGGCCTTTGAAGTAGAGCATGGTGCCGCCGACGAGCAGCGGCAGGCGGCCGCGCCCTGCGATCTCCTCGACCAGGCGCAGTGCATCCTGGCGGAACTGCATCACCGAGTAGGCGTCGAGCGGGTCAAGGATGTCGATCAGATGATGGGGAACCGCGGCCCGTTCGGCCGCACTCGGTTTCGCGGTGCCGACATCCATCCCGCGGTACACCAGGGCGGAGTCGACGGAAATGACTTCGGAGGGGATGCGGCGCGCTAGCGCGAGCGCTGCGGCTGTCTTGCCGGAGGCAGTCGGGCCCATGATGGCGACCGCGAATGGAGGATGCGTAGCCACGCCTTACTGTCCGCGCAGGAACAGCCTGTCGAGGTCGGCCAGCGCCAGCTGGGCCCAGGTCGGCCTGCCATGGTTGCACTGGTCGGCGCGCTCGGTCGCTTCCATCTGGCGCAGCAAGGCATTCATTTCCGGCAGCGTCAGGGCGCGGTTGGCGCGCACCGCGGTGTGGCAGGCAAGCGTGGCGAGCATTTCATTGCGGCGCTCGACCAGCACCCGCGAACCGCCGAACTCGCGGACGTCGCGCAGCACATCGCGCGCCAGCGACTGCGCGTCGGCGTTCTTCAGCAGCGCGGGTATGGCCCGTACCGCCAGCGTGGTGGGCGACAGTGCCGTGATGTCGAAGCCAAGCGCCTGCAGCGCGCCGGCATTCTCCTCGACGGTGCCGACTTCGACCGGATCGGCGTAGAAGGTGACCGGGATCAGCAGCGGCTGCACCTGCATGGCGTCGGCGTCGAGTGCGTTCTTCAGCTGCTCGTAGAGGATGCGCTCGTGGGCGGCGTGCATGTCGACCAGCACCAGGCCGGCCCGGTTCTGCGCGAGCACGTAGATCCCGTGCAGTTGCGCGAGCGCGAAGCCGAGGGGGAACTCGTCATCCGGAAGCGATTGCGCAGCGGGCGGCAAGGGTGCCGCGGCAATCGCCGGCGTCGCGTCGCCCGCGGCGGGCAGGGGAACGCTCCCGAACAGCGCGCCGTAACTGGCCAGGTCCTGGGCGACGCCGGCGGGCGCTGAGCGGGCGGCGAACTGCGGCGCGAACGATGCCTGCTGCGGTTCCCGCATCCAGGGCAGCCGGCCGGGCGCCGGGAGGGCGGGCGCCGGTCCTTCTCCCTGCGCAGCCGCGGAAGTCTGGGCCAGGGCGCGGTTGACCGCGTGGAAGACAAACTGGTGCACCGCGCGGCTGTCACGGAAGCGGACTTCGATCTTCGAGGGATGAACGTTCACGTCGACCAGCGCGGGATCGAGGTCCAGGCAAAGCATGTAGCAGGGGTAGCGGTCGCCGTGCAGCACATCCTGGTAGGCGGCACGCACCGCATGCGTGAGCAGCTTGTCGCGGACGAAGCGGCCGTTCACATAGAAGTACTGGCCGTCGGCCCGCGACTTGGATGCCGTGGGCAGGCCGACGAATCCATGCAGGCGCAGCGGCCCGGCGGATTCGTCCAGCGGCAGGCGCGCTGCGGCGAATTCCTGGCCGAGGATATGCGCGCTGCGCTTGTCGACCTCGCTTGCATTCCAGTGATCGACGGTCTTGCCGTTGTGCGACAGCGAGAAGGTCACGTCGGGACGCGACAGCGCAATCCTGCGCACCACTTCCGCGCAGTGGCCGAATTCGGTTTGCTCCGACTTGAGGAACTTGCGCCGTGCCGGGGTGTTGAAATACAGGTCGCGCACATCAACGGTGGTGCCGATCGTGCCGGATGCAGGCGCTGCCTGCGCACCCGATACCCCCGCCAGTTCCCATGCGTGCGGCGCGCCGTCGGTGCGGGAAGTCAGGGTCAGCTGGGCGACCGACGCGATCGACGCCAGCGCCTCGCCGCGGAAGCCGAGCGTGCCGACGTTTTCCAGGTCGGCCAGGCTGGCGATCTTCGAGGTCGCGTGACGCGCCAGCGCCAGCGGCATCTGGTCGGGCGGAATGCCCCTGCCGTTGTCGATGATCGCAATACGCTTGACGCCGCCTTCCTCCAGCTTCACGGTGACCTGGGTTGCCCCCGCGTCCAGTGCGTTTTCGAGCAGCTCCTTCACCACCGCCGACGGACGATCGACCACTTCGCCGGCGGCGATCTGCGAAATCAGCTGGTCGGGCAGGGCCTGGATCGGCCGGAAGGGCGAGTGCGGAGCGTTCATGTCGGGATTATAGCGCCGGGGCGCGGCGCGTCTCGCCCGCCTGCCCGGGATTTGCCGTGCGCGTCAGGGCTTGCAACGCGGTATGGAATTCCGCCAGATCAATCGGCGCAGGCATGCAAGTTGTGCAATGCCTCGACGCGGTCCCGGTTGTCGTCGTGGCGATCGGCATGGGTGCGCCAGTCGTTCCGGCCGCACCGTCCGCCTGCGCAAGTTGACGCGCAGGATGCTCAGGAACCGAGCGTGTCGATCAGTCCCAGTTCACTGCCTGACATCAGCTTGTCGATATCGACCAGGATGACCATGCGCTGATCCAGCGTGCCGAGGCCGATCAGGTAATCAGTCTTTAGCGCCGTGCCCATTTCCGGCGCCGGCTTTACCTGTTCGGGCGACAGCATAATGACGTCGGATACGCTGTCGACCACCATTCCTATCGTTCGCCCCGCGACGTTGAGGATGATGACGACGGTGAACTGGTCGTAGGTCGGTGCGCCGAGATTGAGGCGGATCCGCATGTCGATGATCGGGACGATGATGCCGCGCAGGTTCACCACGCCCTTGATGTACTCGGGCGCGTTGGCGATGCGCGTCGGCGTCTCGTAGCCGCGCAGCTCCTGGACCTTCAGGATATGGATGCCGTATTCCTCCTGGCCGAGCGTGAAGGCGAGGAACTCGCTGGCGAGGGCAGCGGCAGTGGCGTCCGGTGCGACGAGGGCAGTGCTGGCTTGCATGGGCTGGTCCTTTCAGCGGCGAGATCGGATGCGGCATCCGGATGGTCCGGCCGCAGCATCCGGTGACGGGCCGGCCAGGACATCATTGCGGAGCCTAGAATTCTTCCCAGTCCCCATCGCCCGCAGTGGGGGCCGCCGCAGGCAGTTGCCTGGGCGCGCGCGCTGCCTTCACGACCGGCGGAGCGCTTGCCGCCCGTGCGGGAACGCGCGCCGGCGGCGGCGCTGCCACCCTTGCCGCCGCGCGGGCCGGCGATGCGCCGGACGACAGGGAGGAGGCGCTGTTCCCCGGCACCTTGAACACGCTCACCACTGCCGACAACTGGCGCGCCTGGTCCTGCATGGAAGCGGCCGCTGCTGCCGCTTCTTCCACCAGCGCCGCGTTCTGCTGCGTCACATTGTCCATCTGGCTGATCGCCTGGTTCACCTGCTCGATGCCGGCGGTCTGTTCCTGGCTGGCCGCGGTGATCTCGCTGATGATGTCGGTGACGCGCCGGACACTGGACACGACTTCCTCCATCGTGCTGCCCGCCTGGTCGACCAGGCGTGAACCGGTGCCGACCTTTTCCACCGAATCGCTGATCAGCGACTTGATCTCCTTTGCGGCGCCGGCCGAGCGCTGGGCCAGGCTGCGGACTTCCGCTGCAACGACGGCAAAGCCGCGGCCCTGCTCACCCGCGCGGGCGGCTTCGACGGCCGCGTTCAGTGCGAGGATGTTGGTCTGGAAGGCAATGCCATCGATGACGCCGATGATGTCGACGATCTTCTTTGCCGAATCATTGATCGAGCCCATCGTCTCCACGACCTGCGACACCACGGCGCCGCCCTTGAGCGCAACTTCGGACGCCGTCGCAGCGAGACGGTTGGCCTGGGAAGCGTTGTCGGCGTTGTGTTTCACGGTGGCAGTCAGCTCCTCCATCGAGGAAGCCGTGACCTGCAGCGACCCGGCCTGCTCCTCGGTGCGGGTCGACAGGTCGGCGTTGCCGGAAGCGATCTCCGCCGAGGCGATGGTGATGGTGTCGGTACCCGCGCGCACCTGGCTCACGATGCGCCCGAGGCTGTCGTTCATGTCGCGCAGGGCGGCGAGCAACTGCCCGGTCTCGTCGTTCGACTCGACTTTCACCGCCGCGGTCAGGTCGCCGTCGGCGACGCGACGCGCGACTTCCACCGCCCCGCGCAAGGGCGCAGTGATGCTGCGGGTGACGAACCACGCCGTAAACACGCCGATCAGCAACGCGAGGGCGGCTAGCGCGACCGTAAGCAGGCGCGCATTGTCGTAATCCGTGCCGGTCTCCGCGACGGTGCGCCTGGCCTCCTGCTCCTGGTGGCTGATCATCTCGTCCATCGCCGCCAGCCATTGCTTCTGCTGCGGCACCACGCTGGAAAGCAGGACCGGGATCACGTCGCCTTGCTTCTTCGCCAGCGCGGTCGCCTTTTCGACGCCTGGCGCGGTTGCCGCGCGGCCCTGGTCGACCTTCGCCAGCAGCGACTTGCCGGCATCGTCGCGGATCATCGCGCCAAGCGCGCCCGCGCTCTGCTGGTACTGCGCGTTGGCGGTCTCGATCTGCTTGACCTCGGCCAGCACGTCATCCTCGTTCGTCATCACCGACACGTTACGCACCGACACGGCGACCTGCATCACCGAACGCCGCATGTCGTTCAGGTGCTTGATGATCACGTCGTTTTCATTGATGACCTTGTCGAGGCTGCCGTGGATCATTGCCATGCCTGACAGGCTGGCCAGCGCGAGGCCGACGAGCAGAACCAGGACGAGCCCGAAGCCGAGCCCGAGGCGGGCGCCGATGTGAAGGTGACGGAATTTCATGACTCTCCCTTGATACTTGTATCAGTACATCCGGCCGGATGACGCGTGCGCCCGCCGGCGCGTTCCCCGGCAGGTCCTTGATGTCGGTATTAGAACGCACTTCCGCGGTGCGCTCACCTTGGTATTTCTACTTAGACACTTCCGTTCCAGCTGTCAAAGAGGCAAGCCGTGCAGGGGTGCTAGGTCATGCGGTTCTTGGCCAGCGGGGGATTTTTTGCGAAGTATTTGCGAATGCCCTTCAGCACCGCGTCCGCCATCCGGTCCTGGTAGGCGTCATCGGTCAGCTTGGCTTCTTCCTCGGGATTCGAGATGAAGGCCGTTTCGATCAGGATGCTGGGAATATCGGGCGCCTTGAGCACGGCGAAGCCGGCCTGTTCGACTGCCTGCTTGTGCAGGCGATTGATGCCGCTGATCTCCGCCAGCACCGCCTTGCCGACCTTCAGGCTGTCGTTGATCTGGGCCGTCGTGGACAGGTCCAGCAGGACGCTTGCCAACTGGCGGTCATGCGACTTGATGTTGACGCCGCCGATCAGGTCGGCGGCGTTCTCCTTGTTCGCCAGCCAGCGGGCGGCGGTGGAGGACGCGCCTTTCTCGGACAGGACGAATACCGAGGAACCGCGCGCCGTCGGCTCGATCCAGGCATCCGCATGGATGGACACGAAGAGGTCGGCCTGCACCTTGCGCGCCTTCTGCACGCGGACATGCAGCGGGACGAAATAGTCGCCGTCGCGCGTCAGCATTACGCGCATGTTGGGTAGCTGCTCGATGCGGTTCTTCAGCCGCTTGGCGATCGCCAGCACCACGTCCTTCTCGCGGCTGCCGCCGCGCCCGACGGCGCCGGGGTCCTCGCCGCCATGGCCGGGGTCGAGCGCAATCGTCACCATCCGCGTCAGCGACTGGGCCTTTTCCTCGGGCGGCTCGGTCTTTGCCGACGGGGTTTCCGCCGCCGGGCCGGCGGCCTGCTTCGGTTCGCGTTCGTTGTCGGCAGCGGCGTCGGGCGCCCGCTCGCGCGACCACTCGCCCTTCTCGATCAGCGCCGCGATCGGGTCGGGCGGCGCGACCGGGTAGAGGTCGAAGATCAGCCGGTGGCGGTATTCGCCGACCGGGGGCAGGGTGAAGACCTGCGGATTGATCTCTTCCTTCAGGTCGAACACGAGGCGCACCACGTTCGGCCGGTTCTGGCCCACGCGCACCTGCCGGATGTAAGGGTCATTGGACTGGATCTTGGCGACCAGCTGCTTGAGCGTCGTGCTGAGCTCCAGGCCTTCGATATCGACCACCAGGCGCTCCGGATCCTTGACGATGAAATGCGTCGCCTTCAGGTTGCTGTCGTTTTCCAGCGTGACGCGGGTATAGTCGTCGGCCGGCCAGACGCGCACCGCAAGGATTTGCGCGGCACGGGCCGGAAGGGATGCAAAAACGGAAAGGAGCAGGGTGCCGCCGGCTTTGATGATGGTGCGGCGCGATCTCGAGGTCGCCTTGGACTTTACAGGCTGGACGCGAATTTCAGACGATCGAGGCATTGAGAACCCTGGGCAGACAATGCCCGTAATTCTATATCACGACCCTCACCTTTGATGCCGAGGTGCATTTCAATGTCAGGCGGGGGCAACACCCCCTCGGCCTTTTCCGGCCACTCGACGACGCAGATGCTGCGCTTGCCAAAATACTCACGAAACCCGGCATCAAGGAATTCCTCGCCGCTTGCCAGGCGGTAGAGGTCGAAATGGACCAGTTCCACGGTCTCGCTGCCGATCCGCACGGAATAGGGTTCCGCCAGGGTGTAGGTCGGGCTCTTGACGTGGCCGTTGTGGCCGGCGGCGTGCAGCATGGCACGGGTCAGCGCGGTCTTGCCGGCGCCGAGGTCGCCGTGCAGGTAGATCGCAAGGCCGGGCGCCAGCGCGCGCGCCAGCGCGGCGCCAAGGGCGGCCGTGGCCGCTTCGTCGTGCAAATGGGTCTGATATCGCTGCATCTCGTAAAATGACTGTTTTGCGGCGCCGCTCCGGCGCCGGTTTGCCGCGGCGACTGCCGCGCGCGCTGCCCGCGATGAACCTCCCAGATGACAAACTGAACACGCTTGCACTGACCATCAAGGCATGGGGTCGGGAGCTGGGCTTCGCCGAGGTCGGCATCGCCGATGCCGACCTGTCGAATGCGGAACCGGGACTGCAGGCCTGGCTGGACGCGGGATTCCACGGCGAGATGGATTATATGGCAGCCCATGGAATGAAGCGCGCGCGCCCGGCGGAACTGGTGGCGGGCACGGTGCGCATCATCACTGCCCGCATGGACTACCTGCCGTCGTCGTCGGCGGCGGACTGGCGCGGCGCGGAAGAGCGGCACGCCGCCCGGCCCGCCAATGCCGTGGTTTCCGTGTATGCGCGCGGCCGCGACTATCACAAGGTGCTGCGCGCCCGCCTGCAGCAGCTGGCGGACCGGATCCGGCAGGAGATCGGCGATTTCGGCCACCGGGTGTTCACCGACTCCGCCCCGGTCATGGAGGTGGCGCTGGCGGAGAAGGCCGGCATCGGCTGGCGCGGCAAGCATACGCTGCTGCTGAACCGCAGCGCCGGCTCGATGTTCTTCCTTGGCGAGATCTATACCGACCTGCCGCTGCCCGTCGACGCCCCCGGTGGCAACCACTGCGGCCAGTGCACAGCCTGCATCGACGTCTGTCCGACGCAGGCGATCCTCGGGCCATACCGGCTGGATGCCCGGCGCTGCATCTCGTACCTGACGATCGAGCTGAAAGGCAGTATCCCGACCGAGCTGCGGCCGCTGATCGGCAACCGCGTGTACGGCTGCGACGAATGCCAGCTGGTCTGCCCCTGGAACAAGTTCGCCCGGCATGCCGATGTGCCGGATTTCGCGGTGCGCAACGGCCTGGACCGGCCGACGCTGGTTGCGCTGTTCGGCTGGAGCGGGGAGGAATTCAACCGTCGCCTGGAGGGCAGCCCGATCCGGCGCATCGGGCATGAGCGCTGGCTGCGCAATCTCGCTGTCGGGCTGGGCAATGCCTTGCGCGCCGGCGGCGATGCGGCGGAAATCGTCGATGCCCTGCGCGCCCGCGCGGATCATCCGTCAGCGCTGGTGCGCGAGCATGTGGCGTGGGGGCTCGCTCAGCTGGCGAGCGCCAGCCACAGCGGAAGCGTGAACAGCGAGGCGACCGTTCCGGCCGAGATCACGAAGGCAACATAGGGGCCGTTGCCGCCCATGCGCGCGGCCAGCACGTATGCGCTGGACGCGGTCGGCATCGCGCAGAAGAGAACCAGGATCTGCAGCTGCAGCGGCGGCAGGCCGGCATGGCGGCCGGCGAGGTAGCCGATCGCGGGCAGCGCCAGCAGCTTGACGGCGATGAAGTAGGCCGCCATGCCCTTTGCCTCCTTCAGGCCGGACAGCCGCAGGCCGGCGCCGACCGCGATCAGGCCAAGTGCAATGGAGGCATTCGCCATGCGCTGCAGCGTCGCGCCGATGATGTCCGGCAGATGGAGGCCGGCCAGGTTGAACAACAGCCCGCCGGCGGTGGCGACCAGCAGCGGATTCTTCGCCAGTTCCACCAGCAGACCGCCGCCCTTGTGCACCAAGGCATGCACCGCGGCCATGTTGCACAGGGGGACCGCGAAGCCGATGATGAGCGCCATCAGGGTGGTGCCCTTGTCGCCGGCCAGGCGGGAAGCAATCGCCAGGGCAATGTAGGAATTGAAGCGGAACGCCGTCTGTACGCCGGATTCGAACATCATCGGCCCCGCCCTGAATATCGGCTTTGCCAGCCAGCCGAGCGCGACCGCGGCGAGGGTCGCCGCCAGCGCCAGCTGGAGCATGCCGCCGCTGGCGGCGAAATCAAACGGCGTGCGGGCCGTGGAGTAGAACAGCAGCGCGGGGAACAGGTAGTAGTAGACCAGCTTCTCCAGGCCGCTCCAGAAGCTCGTTCCCCAGTCGGTGAAACGCATCAGCAGGAAGCCGAGCAGGATCAGCGAGAAATCCGGGAACAGCAGGGCGGCGATGGGCATGTTGACGAGCGATGCGGAGGGGTGAGGGCCAAGCCACGATGGTAGCGGTGTTTCAAGCGTCCCGCTGCCGGTGCAGGCGAATCTACTTCAGCAGGCGTGCCAGCTCCACCGCGGTCTTCACGTTCATCTTGTCGAAGATGTGCGCGCGGTGCACTTCCACTGTCCGCATGCTGATGCCGAGCTCGTCGGCGATCACCTTGTTCATCTTCCCGGCGAGGATCAGGTCGAGGACTTCGCGCTCACGGATGGACAGGGTCTGCAGGCGCGAGGTGATTTCGGCAACCGCGCCGGCTTCCTGCGACGACAGCAGGGCCTCCTGCACCCGATCCATCAGCTTGTTGTCGTTGAACGGCTTCTCGAAGAAATCGAAGGCGCCGCGCTTGAGGGTGTCGACCGCCATCGGGACGTCGCCATGGCCCGTGAGGAAAATCACCGGCAGACGTTTTGTCAGTCCGCGCGAGGCGAGGGTGTCGAACAGCGCGGCGCCGCTGATGTCCGGCATGCGCACGTCGAGCAGGATGCACTCGCCTTGTGGATCGAAGCTCCCGTCCGTATCCAGCCGCTGCAGGAAGGCGGCGCCGCTCTCGTAGGCGGCACTGGCGATGGCACGCGATTGCGCCAGCCAGGTCAGGGAATCCCGGATGGCTTCTTCATCGTCGACTATATGCAGCATTCCGTCTCCTCGGTGCACGCGATGTTGTCTGGTAGGCCCGTAGGCGGCCGGTTTTACACCCGGCCCGCGTCGCGGCTGTCGATTATCCTTGAATCCCGCCCGGGCGGCATCATGCTTTCGCCGTGCGCCGGCAACGTGAACCGGAAGATCGTGCCGCCGCCCGGATTGTCCTCGTGGACGAGGGTCCCGCCGTGGAATTCCACCGCGGTCCGGCAAATCTTCAGGCCCATGCCCATGCCTTCCGCCTTGGTCGAGAAGAATGGCGAGAACAGCCGCTCGGCCACGTCGGCGGGTATGCCGTGGCCGCGGTCGACGATGTCGATCACGACGTTTGCCCCGCCGCGGTCCGTGCGCGCCCCGATGCGCAGCACGCGCCGCTCCGGCGCGACGCGCTGCATCGCCTCGATGCCGTTGCGCGTCAGGTTGAGCAGGACCTGCTCCAGCATCACGCGGTCGGCCAGGATCATCGGCAGTCCGGGGGCGATGTCGGTATGGATCACGACAAAGAACTGGTTGGCCTGCAGCTCGACCAGGGGGGCGACGCTCTCGACGAGCGCATTGACGGTGACCGGCTCCCGGGTCGGCTCGCGGCGTTTCACGAAGGTGTGCACGCTGCGGATGATCTGTCCGGCCCGCTGGGCCTGCGTGCTGGCCTTTTCCAGTGCGGGTCGCAGCAGGTCCAGCTCGGGCACGGACGCCGAATCCGGCCGCCTCGCAAGCATGTTCAGCGCGCCGGTGGTGTAGCTGGATATCGCGGCCAGCGGCTGGTTCAGCTCGTGCGCAAGGGTCGAGGCGATCTCGCCCATGGTCGCCAGCCTCGCGCTGGCTTCCAGTTTCTCCTGTTGCCGGCGGTTCAGGTCTTCCACATGCTTGCGGTCCGAGATGTCGAGGATCGAACCCATCCAGCCGGTCTGCCGGCCGCTCTCGTCGACCAGCGCCGATTCGAAGATCAGCACCGGGAAGCGTTCGCCGTTCGTACGCACGAAGATGGTCTCGAACTGCGGCGTCACGGTGCCGGCGAGGACCTGGGTGAAGCGCTGCTGGTATTCGTCCATCGCTTCCGGTGCCCAGTAGGGCATCGGCGGCGACTTGCCGACCAGTTCCTCGGCCGGAATTCCGACCATTTCGCAGAACGCCGGATTGACGTAGGTGATGCGGCCATTCAGGTCGCGTGCGCGCAGGCCGGTCACCAGCGAGTTTTCCATGGCGCTGCGGAATGCCACCTGCTCCCGCAGTGCGCCTTCGGCTGCCAGCCGCCGGTTGATGTCGCGCCACAGGGCCCACAGGCTCCACAGCAGGCCGATCGACAGCGCGATCACCGAGCCGACCAGCAGGCTGGGCAGCAGCTTGGGCTCGCCCTTGACGCTGTCGGTGCGCAGCGCGAGGTTGGCGCCTGGCAGGTCGAGCGCGCGTCGGTGGGTATACACGCCGCGCCCGGGTCCGCCCGCCGCGCGACGCTCGATCACGGCGTCGTCCTGGTCCACGACCGTGATCTGGTTTTCCTGGGCAAACCACCAGGGAACCATCTCGGCAAGGATGCTGGCAACCGAATAGCTGGCAATCAGGGTGCCGAGGTATTGTTCGCCGGCGAACACCGGTACGTGATAGTCGATCATCATCGGGCCGGCGAGGCCGGGGGGCGGCGCGGGATGGCTGTATCGGGGGGTACGGGTTTCCCGTGCGAGCTGCCAGGCCGAGCGCGACTGGAAGGAATAGTCGGCGACGGTCAGCGCGCTGTCGTCGGTCGACAGCACGGCTTCGCCGCCGGCGTTGAAGTGGGCGATGCGGGTCAGTTCGCGGTTGTTCCGGGTGAGCGCCAGCAGGCGGTCCCGCAGGCGCCGCTCGGTGAGATAGTTGGAGGCGATCTCGCTCGCCAGCAGGCGCAGGTTCTCCTCGTTGCGGCCCAGCTGGAAACGGATCGTCTGCTCCACCCAGAGCGTGTCGGCGATCAGCTGCTCCTGGCGCTCGTTGGACTCCATGCGCTGCGTCTGCCAGGGCAGCCAGAGCAGGGTGGAAAGAAAGAGAAAGACCAGCAGGATGGGCAGCAGCCATCGCCAGGCCTGGCGGCGGCTGGGGACGGCGGACGCAAGCCTGCGCAGCACGGCGGTGCCGGTTTCAAGGGGCTTCATGGCGCGCAGCCGCGGCTGCCGGCGGGTCTTGTGGTTATCCACACTTGATCGGGGTCCGTGCGATTGTGACAATGGGGCACATAAGCATACGCTGGCGACATCGCCTGATTCACCGCCGACGCCGAGACAAGCATGAAATCAAGAATACCGCTGTTCCTGCTCGCAGCGGCCCTCGCGGCCACGAACGTGTATGCGCAGGGGCCGATCGTCATCAAATTCAGCCACGTGGTTGCGGACGACACGCCGAAAGGCAAGGCGGCCAACCGGTTCAAGGAGCTTGCCGAAAAGGCAACCGCCGGGCGGGTGAAGGTCGAAGTCTATCCCAACAGCGTGCTGTACAAGGATAAGGAAGAACTTGAGGCCCTGCAACTTGGCGCGGTGCAGATGCTGGCGCCTTCCCTCGCCAAGTTCGGACCGTTCGGCATCAAGGAGTTCGAGCTGTTCGACCTGCCCTACATCTTCCCGAACCGGGAAGCCCTGTACCGCGTGACGCAAGGACCGGTCGGCCGCGAGCTGTTCAAGAAGCTGGAAGCCAAGGGCATCACCGGTCTTGCGTACTGGGACAATGGATTCAAGGTGATGTCGGCCAACCGCCCCCTGCGCATGCCGGCGGACTTCCAGGGAGCCCGGATGCGCATCCAGCCATCGAAGGTGCTGGACGCCCAGATGCGCACCCTCGGCGCCATACCGCAGGCCATGGCTTTCTCGGAGGTCTACCAGGCGCTCCAGGCCGGCGTCGTCGACGGCACCGAGAACCCGCCCTCCAACCTCTACACCCAGAAGATGTACGAGGTGCAGAAGCATGTGACGGTATCGAACCACGGCTATCTCGGCTATGCGGTCATCGTCAACAGGAAGTTCTGGGACGGCCTGCCCGGTGACATCCGCGCCGCGCTCGACGCGGCGATGAAGGAGGCCACCCGCTACGCCAATACCATCGCCCAGCAGGAGAACGACGCCGCGCTCGACGCGGTGCGCAGGTCCGGCAAGAGCGTCGTCTATGTCCTCAGCGAGCGGGAGGCGGCGGCGTGGCGCGAGGCGCTGCTGCCGGTGCAGCGTGATCTCGAAACCCGGATCGGCAAGGAACTGATATCCTCGGTCAACAAGGAAGTGGCCCACGGCCAGCGTTGAGCTGTCCGCTTTTCCGGAAAAACGGCCGGCAAGCGTGCGGAATTCCGCTCGCATGCGGCGCCGGACACGACGCAGGCGCCTTGCCGCTGCCGCTGAAAACGTTTTCCCCCGGGTGGCGCAAAGCTTGCTAAAGCCTCCGCTGGCTGCGCAGTGCGCTTCCCGATGCCTTTCATAATCAACAACAGGAGACCCTGATGAAATTGACCCGACTTGCGGCTTCACTGATCGCATCCCTGGTGGTGGCCGCTTCGGCCAGCGCCCAGTCCTATCCCAACAAGCCGATCCGCATCATCGTGCCGTTTGCACCCGGCGGCACTACCGATATCGTCGCCCGCATCGTGGGCGACCGGCTCGGCAAGGAGCTCGGACAGCCGGTCGTGATCGAGAACCGCGGCGGTGGCGGCGGCAGCATTGGCGCCGCAGCAATCGCGAAGGCGGAGCCGGACGGCTACACGTTCGGCATCTCCACGATCTCGACCCATGCGGTCAACGCCGCCTGCAACCCGAAGCTGGGATACGACCCGATCGCCGACTTCGCGCCGGTCACCAACCTCGCGCGCACCCCGAACGTACTGACCGTGAACCCGGCGTTCCCGGCCCAGGATTTCAAGGGCTACCTCGACCATGTGAAGAAGAACCCCGGCAAGCTGAACTACGCCACCTCGGGTACCTGCAGCATCCAGCACATGGTGGGCGAACAGTTCAAGCTCGCGACCGGCACCTACATCCTGCATATCCCCTACCGCGGCGCGGGACCCGCGCTGAACGACCTGCTCGGCGGACAGGTGGACATGATGTTCGACAATCTGCCCTCGTCGATGTCGCACATACAGTCGGGCAAGCTGCGTGCCCTCGCCATCGCCTGGAACAAGCGCCTGGACGCGCTGCCGAACGTGCCGACCTTCGCCGAGATCGGCCTGAAGCAGGTGAACGACCCGGCCTGGTACGGCCTCGTCGCGCCCGCGAAAACGCCGGAAGACATCATCCGCAAGGTGCACGCCGCGGCAGTCAAGGTACTGGCCATGCCGGAGGTGAAGGAGCGGTTGAAGACCAGCGGCGCGGAACCGGTCGGCAATCTGCCAGCCGAGCACGGTGCCGAAATCCGCACCGAACTTGAGAAGATGCGCAACCTGGTGAAGAAGCAGGGGATCAAGCTCGAGATCAACTGATCCGCTTCCCTCCCAAGGGCTGCACCCGCCGCCGGCGGAGGCAGCCCTTGTTGTTTCCGGGGCGCGGCGCACCATTTTTTTGATCTTCTGCGTATTTTCCGCAGGGATGGTTCGGTCTAATCGATGTGGTGATTTTGTATACTCGTGCGCTGGCCGCGTCCCCGCGGCTCCCGCAGTCGGCGTATCCTCACCCGAATCATCCCATCCACGCTTCAAATAAAAAGGTAATCATGGATTTCAACACTCCGCAGTTCTGGGTGGCCCTCCTGCAGATCGTTGCCATCGACATCGTCCTTGGCGGCGACAATGCCGTCGTCATCGGCCTGGCCTGCCGCCGCCTCCCTGAACATCAGCGGCGCCTCGGCATCCTCTGGGGCATGGCAGGGGCCATTGGGCTGCGCGTCATCCTCATCATGTTCGCCGTCACGTTGCTCGCCGTACCCTACCTCAAGCTGATCGGCGCCGCGCTGCTGCTGTGGATCGGCGTCAAGCTCCTGCTTCCCGAGCCGGACGAGGGCGGCCATAACATCGAGGCCGGCGCCACCCTGTTCGCGGCGATCAAGACCATCATCGTCGCCGACGCCGTCATGAGCCTGGACAATGTGATCGCGATTGCCGGCGCGGCGGGCGACAGCAAGTTCCTGGTCGTGTTCGGCCTGCTGCTGTCGATCCCGATCATCATGCTGGGCAGCCAGCTCGTCATCAAGCTGATGGACCGTTTCCCGATCGTCGTCGTGCTCGGCGGCGCGCTGCTGGGCTGGATCGCCGGCGGCATGGCGGTGACGGACGTCGCCGTCAAGGATTGGTTCGACGCCAACGTGCCGTACGCCTTGTGGATCGCGCACGCCATCGGCGCCATCCTGGTGATCGTCGTGGGCAAGCTGATCGCCAGCCGGGCCGAGCCTGCCGCCGAACCGCTCGAGGATCTCGCGCGGGAGAAACAGCCCGGCGAAGGTCCGGGACGCTGATCCGGTTTCAACTTCCTCAATCTTTCTCGCGGAGAAGAAAAATATGCAAAAGATCCTGTTGGCGGTTGACGGTTCCGACAGCGCGCTGCGCGCCGTCGATCATGTTGTCAAGCGCGTGTCCTCGGCAAAGCATGACTACCAGGTCCTGCTGGTCAATGTGCAATATCCGTTGCACGGCAGCGTCAGCGGTTTTGTCGATGCGGGACAGGTCAAGCAGTATCACCACGACGAGGGCATGAAGACCCTGGCCGTCGCGCGCGAGAAGCTCGACGCCGCCGGCATTCCCTACACCCATCACCTGTTCGTCGGCGAGCCGGCCGAAGTGATTGCTCGCTACGGCCGCGAGCAGGGCTGCGACGAGATCGTGATCGGCACGCGCGGATTGTCGGGCATCGGCAGCCTGCTGATGGGTTCGGTGGCGACGAAGGTGATCCATCTCGCGGAGATGCCGGTGCTGCTGGTGAAGTAGCGAAGCAGGAGCGGGGCCCGGCGCGTCCCCGCGCAGGCGCATGTTGCGGGTTTCCACAGTTGTTAAACATGTAGCCCTTGGTGATAATCGCAAGGCGAACGCAGCATGGTCGCGTGGACGAATTCCGGAGCAGTCCGGCTTGTAGCACCGGGCCTGTTGAATTCCCCCGCGGCATTCGCCTAACTATTATTACAGAGGAGCAAACATGCCTATCAAGTCCTTGCGCCTGGCTGTCGGCCTGGCGCTGATCGCCAGCACCGCCGCCTACGCGCAGAGCTATCCGACCAAGTCGATCACCGTGATCGTGCCGTTCGCAGCCGGCGGGCCGACCGACACCGTCGCCCGCCTCGTCGCACAGTCAATGAGCAAGACGCTGAACCAGCAGGTCATCGTCGAGAACGTCGGCGGCGCAGGCGGCACCATCGGTGCTGCGCGCGTGGCCAAGGCGGACCCTGACGGCTACACCCTGCTCCTTCATCATATCGGCCACTCGACTGCGCCGTCCCTGTATCGCAAGCTGAGCTTCAATGCCATCGACGGTTTCGAACCCATCGGCCTGATTACCGACGTCCCGATGACCTTTGTCGCCCGCAAGGATTTCCCTGCCAAGGACTTCAAGGAACTGGTGTCGTACGTGAAGGCGAACAAGGCCAAGGTGACCTATGCGAACGCCGGCGTCGGCTCGGCCTCGCACCTGTGCGGCATGCTGTTCATGAGCGCGATCGACACCGAGCTGACCACGGTGCCGTACAAGGGCACCGGCCCCGCAATGAACGACCTGCTCGGCGGCCAGGTGGATTTCATGTGCGACCAGACCACCAATACCACCAGCCAGATCAAGAGCGGCAAGATCAAGGCCTACGCAGTGACCACCAAGAATCGCGTGCCGTCGCTGCCGGACATCCCGACCACCGCGGAAGCGGGCCTCGGCACGTTCGAAGTCGCCGTCTGGCATGGCATGTACGCGCCGAAGGGCACCCCGAAGCCGGTCGTCGACACGGTGGCGAAGGCGCTGCAGGCCGCGCTCAAGGACAGCAACGTGAAGCAGCGATTCGGTGAACTCGGCACCGAGCCGGTGGCGGAGAATCGCGCGACGCCGGAGGCGCATCGCGCGTTCCTGAAGGCCGAGATCGAGAAGTGGAGCCCGATCATCAAGAAAGCGGGCGTGTATGCGGATTAAGCCCCGCATGACACAATACGGGTCTTAAAAAAAGGCGGGGCAACCGGGCTCCGCCTTTTTGTGTGTGGTACGAACACGGTCGCGATGTCGGCGCCGCACAGAACATTTCCCAACCAACGATTGCAATTTCAGGAGGAGAGCACTGTGGCATCGTTCATCCGAAACCCCAAGGAATTCTGGGCCGGGGTTATTTTCATCTTTTTCGGCCTGGCCGCGGTCTACATCGGCCAGGACTACTCGATGGGCACGGCCGGTCGTATGGGCCCGGCGTATTTTCCGACCATACTCGGCGGTTTGCTCGCCGTGATCGGCGTCATCTCGCTGCTGCGATCGTTGATCAAGGGCGGCGAGGCGCCGCGTAACTTCGCGGTCAAGGGCGCCATCCTCGTCCTCGTGGGCAGCGCATTGTTCGGCGTGCTGGTGCGCCAGGCCGGACTGGTCGCAGCAATCATCGTTCTGGTCATGCTCGGCGGCCTGGCCAATGCCAAATTTCGCGTCGGTCCGTATCTGCTGCTCGCGGTAGGCATGGCCATCTTCTGCGTGCTGGTGTTCGTCAAGGGACTCGGACTGCCGATGCCCATGGTCGGCCCCTGGCTCGGTGCCTGATCGGAGAACAGAATGGAAATCTTCAGCAACCTGGCAATCGGTTTCGATACCGCCCTTACCCTTACCAACCTGATGTACTGCCTGCTCGGCGTGTTTTTCGGCACTGCCGTGGGCGTTCTCCCGGGCCTCGGCCCGACGGCAACCATTGCAATGCTGCTGCCGGCGACGTTTTCGCTGCCGCCCGTGTCGGCACTGATCATGTTGGCCGGTATTTATTACGGCGCGCAGTACGGCGGCTCCACCACGGCAATCCTGGTCAACCTTCCAGGCGAGTCCTCATCGGTCGTGACCGCCATCGACGGATACCAGATGGCGCGGCAGGGCCACGCCGGCAAGGCGCTGGCGACGTCGGCCATCGGCTCGTTCTTCGCCGGTACGGTGGCGACCTTCCTGCTGGCGCTGTTTGCACCGCCGCTGGCGGAAGTTGCGCTGAGTTTCGGCCCCGCCGAATACTTCTCGCTGATGGTGCTCGGCCTGGTCGCCTCCGTCGTGCTGGCGCACGGCTCGCTGCTGCGTGCCATCGGCATGATCATCCTCGGCCTGCTGCTCGGCCTGATCGGCACCGACGTCAACTCCGGTACGCCGCGCTACACCTTCGACCTGCCGCAGCTTGCCGACGGCATCAACTTCGTCGTGGTGGCAATGGGCATGTTCGGCCTGGGCGAGATCATTCGCAACCTCGAGCATGAGGAGAACCGGACCTTGCTGGTCAAGAAGGTGGAGGGCCTGATGCCCACCAAGGACGACCTCAAGCGCATCGTCGCGCCGATCCTGCGCGGCACCGTGCTGGGTTCGGCGCTCGGCATCCTGCCGGGCGGCGGCGCAATGCTGTCTTCGTTCGCGTCCTACTCGATCGAGAAGAAGGTGTCGAAGAATTCCGCCCAGTTCGGAAAAGGCGCGATCGAAGGCGTTGCGGCGCCAGAAGCGGCCAACAACGCCGGCGCGCAGACCTCGTTCATCCCGATGCTGACGCTCGGTATCCCGTCGAACCCAGTGATGGCACTGATGATCGGCGCCATGATCATCCAGGGTATCCAGCCCGGCCCGGCAGTGATGACGGAACAGCCCCAGCTGTTCTGGGGCATCATCGCCTCGATGTGGATCGGCAATTTCTTCCTGATCGTCCTGAACCTGCCGATGAT
Organism: Noviherbaspirillum sp.; assembly: GCF_036563305.1. Lineage (GTDB taxonomy): Bacteria > Pseudomonadota > Gammaproteobacteria > Burkholderiales > Burkholderiaceae_D > Noviherbaspirillum. Next base: position 149,917 of record NZ_DATCMQ010000016.1, read on the forward strand.
CGGCCTGTGGGTCCGCATGATCATGGTGCCGTACCATTTCCTGTATCCCTGCATCCTGGTGTTCTGCGCGATCGGCGTGTTCAGCCTCAACAACAGCGAATTCGATGTCTGGCTGATGGCGCTGTTCGGTCTGTTCGGTTACATCTGCGCCAAGCTGGAGATGGAGGCGGCGCCGATGCTGCTGGGATTCATCATCGGCCCAATGATGGAAGAGTACCTGCGCCGTGCGCTGCTGTTGTCGCGCTCGGATCCGATGGTCTTCCTGCAGCGTCCGATCAGCGCCACGATGCTGATCCTGTCGGCGCTGGCACTGATCGTCGTGCTCACTCCGGCGCTCCGCAAGAAGCGCGAGGAAGCGTTCGTGGAGTAAGAACCGGCGGACGGCCCCGGCTGACAGCACCGTCGACAACCGGTCGGCAAACAATCGGCGCGCTCCGTGCAGACGGGCGCGCCGATTGGCATTTCTGCAGCGTCGTGTCGGAGCAGCGCGCAACCGCGCCGCACCGGATTTGATTTATCCTACGCGGATGAATCCCGCCACCGCTTCCCTTTTTTCTGCCATTGTCGAGGCGCCGTTCGGCGCGGTCGGCATCCGTACCTCGGCCGACCGGGTGCGCGAACTGGTGTACCTGCCCCGGAGTTTCTCCGCGCAGGCGCCGGTCGACGCGGTCGCCGAGCAGGCGGCACTGCAGGTAAGCCGCTACCTGCGCGAACCGGATTTCCGCTTTTCGCTGCCGCTGGCGCCGGCCGGCACGGCATTCCAGCAGCGCGTTTGGCAGGCGATTGCCGCGATACCGCGCGGCCAGGTGCTGACCTACGGCGACGTAGCAAAGCAGATCCGCTCCGCGCCGCGCGCAGTCGGCCAGGCCTGCGGCGCCAACTGGTTCCCGCTCATCATTCCCTGCCATCGCGTCACTGCCGCCGGCGGCCTCGGCGGCTTTTCAAACCATGACGACGAAACCGGCTTTCATCTCGGCGTGAAACGCTGGCTGCTTTCCCACGAAGGCGTGAAGGTCTACGGATGAGCGACACGCAAGCGGCAAACCTTGCCGCCATCGACGAGTTCTGCGATACCTTGTGGCTGGAAGACGGACTGGCGAAGAACACCCTCGACGCGTACCGGCGCGACATGTCGCTGTTCGCGCAGTGGCTGCACGCCGACCGCGACAAGCTGCTGTACGCGGTGCAGGCGGACGACATCAACGCCTATTTCTCTGCGCGTCATGCGGAGTCCAAGGCGACCTCCGCCAACCGCCGCCTCGCCGTGCTCAAGCGTTTCTACCAGATGGCCCTGAGGCAGAACCGGGTGAGTGCGGATCCCTGCCTCAAGCTGCGCTCGGCCAAGCAGCCGCCGCGTTTCCCGAAGACGCTGTCGGAGGCACAGGTGGAAGCCCTGCTGGCCGCACCCGACGTTGCCGTGCCCCTCGGGCTGCGCGACCGCACGATGCTGGAGCTGATGTATGCGAGCGGCCTGCGGGTGTCGGAACTGGTGCTGCTCAAGACAGTCGAGCTTGGCATGAACGAGGGCGTCCTGCGCATTCACGGCAAGGGCGGCAAGACCAGGCTGGTGCCGTTCGGGGAGGAGGCGCGCGGCTGGATCGAGCGCTACATGAAGGATGGAAGGCCGGCAATTCTCAATGGACAAGTGGATGACGCCCTGTTCGTCACCGGTCGCGGCGCGGCGATGACGCGCCAGATGTTCTGGACCCTCATCAAGAAGTATGCGGGCAAGGCCGGGATCAACGCGCCCATGTCGCCGCATACCTTGCGCCACGCATTTGCGACCCATCTGCTCAACCACGGCGCCGACCTGCGCGTGGTCCAGCTGCTGCTTGGCCACGCCGACATCTCGACCACCCAGATCTACACCCACGTTGCGCGGGAGCGGCTCAAGACGCTGCATGCGCAGCACCATCCGCGTGGATGAAGTGAACGGGAGCCGGCGATGAAGTTCCTGCTGAACCTGGTTGGATGCGTCGCCGTTGTGCTCGCGGTGATCGGGATTTTCCTGCCGCTGGTGCCGACCACGCCGTTCCTGCTGCTGGCATCCGCCTGCTTCCTGCGGGGCTCGGAGCGGATGCACCGCTGGTTGCTGCAGAACCGCCTGTTCGGCGAATACCTGCACAACATCGAAAGCCGCAGGGGCATGCCGATGCGTGCAAAACTGATTACGTTGGGATTGATGTGGCCGTCGCTCGCCTGGTCCATGTACCTGGTCGGCGAGATGGCAGTGGTCGTGGCGCTGGCCGCGGTCGGCGCCGGCGTAAGCATCTACATCCTGCGCATGAAGACGTTACGGGACGAAGGGACAAACGATGCAGAATGAGGCGCTGACGGCATTTGCGATTGCGCGAACAGACGGGTAAAAACCCTTGGTTTAAGTCAGTTTGAAACGGGTCCAGCCTTGCTACATTGCATCTTCCTTCTGCAATTTCCGGTGCCTGACATGGATCGCTACCCAACCCTGTCCTACCTCGCGCTGGTGGCGGCGACCTTCGCTGCAACCTATGTCGTGACCACCATCTGAGGCGGGACGTGCTGAAACAGAAAGGGCCGCGCAAGCGGCCCTTTCTGTTTTTAGCGTGCGCGATTACTTGCGGGCGGTCTTCATGGCCTTTTCCGCCGTCTGCGAGAACTGGCTGACCGCGGTGTTCATGTTGGCTTCCATGACTTCTGCCGCCTGCTTGCCCGTCTTGCTGAACTGCTCATAGCCGGCGTTGGCGTTGCCGATCGCCGAACGGAACATGGCGATTACGTTCTCGGTCCCTGCGGGCGCGTTGCGGGCCACGTCATCGACCAGGGCGGACAGCTTGCGGCCGGTCTCGGCGAACTGTTCTTCGGCGGTCCGGGTCCACTCCGCCTGCGCGCTGGAGGCGATGCCGGCGAGGCTGCGGCCATAAGCGATGGCCTTCGCTGCGGACGGCTGTGCCTGTGCCGCGCTGAGCGAGAAGAATTCCTGGGGATCCTTTGCGGCCAGCAGCTGCTTCATGGTGATGGCAGAGTCTTCAACGGACGCCTTGGCGACGTTGAGGTTGAGGTCGACGACCTTTTCGACGCTGTCGAAGGCCTTGCCGAAGAGCGCGGTCAGCATGGCGGTCTGGGCTTCGACATTGGCTTTGGCGGCGTTGGAAAACTGTTCGGGCAGAGTAAACATGGTGGGCTCCTGTGGGTGTAAGCGAAGGGATCGGCGTTTATTGTGCGCCGCAACAAAACCTATTTTAGGGGCGGATCCCGACAAGTCAAGGTCTTTTTGTGCGGTGCACAAAAAGTGTTTCCCAGGCAATGCCGGGCGGTAGGGGCAACACGCATGATGCCTGCAGGCGCCTCGGGTAGGGGCGTCATGAAATTGATCCGTCTCAAGGGCACGGCGGTTTGACGGACGCTGTCGCCGCTCCAATCAGGCGGTCGCAAAAAGCCGCTCTTGCTGCATAATGTGCGCCTCTTCCGGAATACAACATGGCAAAGAAAGAGCACATCTCGGAGACGCCGGCGACGCAGTTCCTGCGCAAGCAGGGCGTCGGCTTCTCCGAACATCCCTACACGTACGAGGAGCATGGCGGGACTGCGGTGTCGGCGCGCGAACTCGGGGTCGACGAGCACCACGTCGTGAAAACCCTGGTGATGCAGGACGATGGCGCGCGTCCCCTGATCGTCCTGATGCACGGCGACCGCAAGGTATCGACCAAGAACCTGGCGCGGCAGATCGGCTGCAAGTCGGTCGAGCCATGCAAGCCGGAGGTCGCCAACCGGCACTCCGGCTTCCTGGTGGGAGGCACGTCCCCGTTTGGCACCCGCAAGGCGATGCCGGTGTATGTCGAGGAGAGCATCCTCGCGCTCGAAAAAATATATATCAACGGCGGCCGCCGCGGCTACCTGGTCGGGATCGACCCAAAGGTCCTGACCACCGTACTGCCGGGCAGGCCTGTCCATTGCGCGCTTGAAGAGTGAGCGCGTGCATCCGGAATATCTGAAAGGGGAAAAATGAATACTGTCCTGTTTGCGGTCGCCGCCTATCTATTGGGCTCCGTTTCCTTTGCGGTCGTGGTCAGCAAGCTGTTCGGACTGGCCGATCCGCGTACCTACGGCTCCAAAAATCCCGGCGCCACGAATGTGCTGCGCAGCGGGAACAAGGCGGCCGCGGCGCTCACCTTGCTTGGCGACGCGGTGAAGGGGTGGCTGGCGGTATGGCTGGCGTTGCTCTTTGCCGACCGTTTCGGCATCGGCGACGCGGGCATCGCAGCGGTGGCGATCGCCGTCTTCGTCGGGCACTTGTGGCCGGTATTCTTCCGCTTCGTCGGCGGCAAGGGCGTGGCCACCGCGCTCGGCGTGCTGATCGGCCTGAATGGCTGGCTCGGGCTGGCGACCGCGATCACCTGGCTGGTGATCGCCTATGCATTCCGGTATTCGTCGCTGGCCGCACTCGTGGCCAGCGTATTTGCGCCGTTCTACTATGGCCTGCTGTTCGGCGTCGAGCCGCAGCTGTTCGCCGTGCTCGCCATGAGCGCGCTGCTCATCTACCGCCACCGGCAGAACATCGCCAACCTGCTGGCGGGGAAGGAAAGCCGCATCGGCAGCAAAAAGAAGGCCTGAAGCATGCCGGAGGTGTGCCGGCCACTGGCGGCGCCCCGGCGCGAAGTTGCTTTTCATCTATACATTCGGGCACCATCGGCTTACCCTGTGCATAAGTGACCTACACGGGGAATGCATGGAAAGCGACTACGCGGCAATTGCCGTCCACCTGCTCGGGGCCCTGGCGGCTGGTGCAGCCATCGGGCTGGAACGCAGCTATCATGCGCGGCCGGCCGGTTTCCGCACCCACACCCTGGTCTGCCTCTCGTCCAGCCTGCTGATGCTGGTGACGCTGTATCAGTCGACATGGCTGCCGGGAATGCCGGCCGAGACCATCCGCACGGATCCGACCCGCATGGCGCAGGGCATCATGACGGGCATCGGCTTTCTCGGCGCCGGGGTGATCTTCAAGGAAGGGCTGAGCGTGCGCGGGCTGACCACCGCGGCGTCGATCTGGATGACGGCGGCGATCGGTGTCCTCATGGGGATCGGCTTCTACCTGCCCGCCGTGCTGGCCACCGCACTGACGCTCGGCATCCTGTCGCTGTTTCGCTGGATCGAGCGCCGCATGCCGTCGCAGATCTTTGTCCATCATCATCTGCGTTTCGACCGGGATGATGCGGTGCCGGAGGCCGAGGTGCGCAGCATGCTGGAAGGGCACGGTTTCAGGATCGCCAATATCAGCTATCGGGTGCTGGACGACGGCTGCTCCTTCGAGTACCGGATGGTGTTGCGCGGAACCCAGACCGACAGCCTGCCGCGGCTGGTGGACGAGTTGCGGGCCTGGAAGCGGGTCAAGTCGTTCCAGCTGTCGCCGACCGGGGACTGACGCGCGTCAGGCGGCGGGCAACTCGTCGAGCGGCCACCGCGGGCGCACGTTGAATCCGTAGTCGCGGGTTGCGGCATCCGGATTGCGCTGCAGGCGCAACGCTCCCGCCAGCGCGATCATCGCGCCGTTGTCCGTGCAGAACTGCAGCTCCGGATAGTGGACGCGAAATCGCCTGCGCTGGGCTGCATCGTTGAGTGCCGCGCGCAGCTGCGCGTTTGCGCCGACACCGCCGGCGATCACCAGGCGCCGCAACCCCGTCTGCTTGAGTGCGGCGAGGCTTTTCGCCACCAGCACATCGACGATGGCGTCGACGAAGGCGCGCGCGATGTTGGCCTTGTCCTGCTCGCACAGGTTGGTCGTCTGGTTCTTCACCAGCGTCAGCACTGCCGTCTTCAGTCCAGAGAAACTGAAATTCAGGTCTTTCGAATGCAGCATCGGACGCGGCAACTTGTAGGCGCCGCTGTCGCCGAACTCCGCGAGGCGCGACAGCGCCGGTCCCCCGGGATAGCCCAGCCCGAGCAGCTTGGCCGACTTGTCGAACGCCTCGCCCGCGGCGTCGTCCACGGTCTCCCCGAGCAGCGCGTAACGGCCGACGCCGTCGACCCGCATCAGCTGCGTATGTCCGCCCGAGATCAGCAGTGCGACAAACGGAAATTCCGGCGGATCGCCGGCCAGAAGCGGCGACAGCAGGTGCCCCTCCAGATGATGGACGCCGAGTACCGGCCGATCCAGCGCCAGCCCCAGGCCGCAGGCAACCGAGGCGCCGACCAGCAGCGCGCCGGCAAGTCCCGGTCCCTGGGTGTACGCAATGGCATCGATCGCCGACCGTTCCACATGCGCCTGCGCCAGCACCTGTTCCAGCAGCGGCAGCGCACGTCGGATGTGGTCGCGCGAGGCCAGTTCCGGAACGACGCCGCCGTACTCTTCGTGCATCGCGACCTGCGAATGCAGGGCATGCGACAGCAGCCCGCGTTGTGTGTCGTACAACGCCATGCCGGTTTCGTCACAGGAGGATTCAACGCCGAGGACTATCATGGGGAGGGGAGATGGCAAGCTTCTTGCAAAGCGCTATTTTAAAGGAGATAGGCTTTGTATGAATGATTCGAGACAGCTGAAGATCGTGGTCGTCAATTCCCTGGTCGCCCCTGCGGGCGCAGGGCCCGCGTTGCAGGCACAGGCGGAGCGGGCCCGCGCCCTGCGCATCGGCCTGCTGGAAAACGGCTACAACATCCTGGCCGCGCTGCCGCCGGACGCCGACCTGGCCGAGCAGATCGCCCAGCTGCAGCCCGATGTGATCATCGTCGACGAGCAGTCGGACGCAGCGCTGAAGAAGGTGGTCGACGCCACGGTAAACGCACCCCGTCCCATCGTCTGCTTCACGCAGGACAAGGACCGCCAGAAGATGCATGCGGCGATCGAGGCGGGTGTGTCGGCCTACGTGGTCGAGGGCCTGTCGGCGGAACGGGTGATGGCCGTGATGGACGTGGCCCTGGCGCGCTTCGAGGTCGACCAGAAGCTGCGGCACGAGCTGTCGGAAACCAAGCTGAAGCTGGCCGAGCGCAAGGTCATCGAGCGCGCGAAGGGACTGCTGATGGAGCGCCATCATTGCACCGAGGATGAGGCCTACCGGCGCCTGCGACGGCTGGCGATGGACAAGAACCTGAAGCTTTCCGAAGTCGCGCAGCGCATGCTCGACGTCGCCGACCTCCTTCTGTAGGACGCGCCGCGGCGCACCTCTCTCTCCCGCCTTCCTATTCGCTTTCCCTCTTCATTTCCGGCTCTGCCTCCCCCGCCTTCCGGGCGCTGGCAGTGCACGGAACCGACGCCCGCCGCACGGCGGGGCGCACCGTCGCGATGCGTTGCACGAATCGGGTGCGATCCGCCGTCTCATCCAGGGCAAAACACGCAAAACGCAGGCCGCGCGGCTGGCACAACGCTTGCAGGTTCGAGCCGGCGCGCCAACGCTGGCGACGCGATCAGACGATGCCCCGGCTACAGGCGGCCGGGCATCCGGACAAAGGCGTCCGAGGCAGGCGGGCTGTTGCCCGCACTGTCCGGCCGCCTTTTCTTTTGCTGGTTTGGTAACCACACATGGGGTAGTGATGACAACAGTAGAGAAGACCAACTTGACCCGCCGTTCCCTCATCAAGGCGGGCGTTGCAGTCACGGCGGGCGCATTCGGTGGATTGGCCACCCAGGGCGTCTGGGCCGCCGGCAGCGACAAGCCGGAGAAGGAAGAAGTAAGGATCGGATTCATCCCGCTGACCGACTGCGCTTCGGTTGTCATGGCGTCCGTGCTGGGATTCGACAAGAAGTATGGCGTCAGGATCGTGCCGACCAAGGAGGCGTCCTGGGCCGGCGTGCGGGACAAGCTCGTCAACGGCGAGCTCGACATGGCGCACGTGCTGTACGGCCTGATCTACGGCGTCCACCTCGGTCTCAGCGGACCGAAAAAGGACATGGCGGTGCTGATGAACCTGAACCACAACGGCCAGGCCATCACGCTGTCGAAGAAGCTGGCCGACAAGGGCGCCGTCGACGGTCCGTCGCTTGCGCGGCTGATGGCGACGGAAAAGCGCGAATACACATTCGCGCAGACCTTCCCCACGGGCACGCATGCGATGTGGCTCTACTACTGGCTCGCCGCGGCCGGCATCAATCCCTTCAAGGACGCGAAAGCGATCACCGTCCCGCCGCCGCAGATGGTGGCCAACATGCGGGTCGGGAACATGGACGGCTTCTGCGTCGGCGAGCCATGGGGACACCGCGCGATCATGGACGGCATCGGCGTGACGGCAATCACCACCCAGGACATCTGGCGCGACCACCCGGAAAAGACGCTCGGCACCACCGCCGATTTCGTCAGGAAGTACCCGAACACGACGCGCGCGGTAATGATGGCCATCATCGAGGCGGGACGGTGGATCGACACCGGCTTGCAGAACAAGCTGAAGATGGCCGAGACGGTGGCCGACAAGTCGTACGTCAACACCAGCGTCGACGCGATCAACCAGCGCATCCTCGGCAGATACCAGAACGGCATGGGCAAGACCTGGGACGACCCGAACCACATGAAGTTCTTCAACGACGGCGCGGTGAACTTCCCCTATCTGTCCGATGGCATGTGGTTCCTGACGCAGCATAAGCGCTGGGGCCTGCTGAAGGAGCATCCCGACTACCTGAACGTGGCCAAACAGGTGAACCAGGTCGAGCTTTACCGGCAGGTCGCATCCGCGATGAAGGTCAACCTGCCCAGGGAGCTCACGCGGTCGAGCAGGTTCTTCGACGGCGTCGTCTGGGACGGCAAGGACCCGGCGAAGTATGCCGACGGCTTCAAGACCCGCGCTTCGGCCGCGTAACCGGGAGCCGACATGAGTGCAGTCATAGACAACACGCTGAAACAACCGGCGCCGGCCGCCGGCAAGGCGGCTGCGAGGACGCTTTCCCCGGCAACGCCGCCGGCGGCAACCACACGACGACAGTTGAAGCCCTATGCCCTCGCGGCGCTGCCGCCGCTGATCGGCCTGGCGCTGCTGGTGATCGTCTGGCAGATCGTCGCCACCAGCACCAGCAACTTCCCGTCGCCGGCGGTGACGCTGGAACACGCGGTCAAGCTGTTCTCGGACCCGTTCTACAGCAACGGTCCCAACGACCAGGGAATAGGCTGGAACATCTGGTCCTCCCTGAAGCGGGTAGGGACCGGGTTCGGGCTGGCGGCGCTGGTGGGCATCCCGCTCGGCTTCCTGATCGGGCGCTTCCGCTTCCTCTCGTCGATGTTCAATCCCATCATCAGCCTGCTCAAGCCCGTGTCGCCGCTGGCGTGGCTCCCGATCGGACTACTCGTGTTCAAGGCCGCGAATCCGGCCGCGATCTGGGCCATCTTCATCTGCTCGATCTGGCCGATGATCATCAACACCGCCGTCGGCGTGCAACGCGTGCCGCAGGACTACATGAACGTCGCCAGGGTGCTCAACCTGTCGGAATGGAAAATCCTCACCCGCATCCTGTTCCCCTCGGTGCTGCCGTACATGCTGACCGGCGTGCGCCTCGCCATCGGCACCGCATGGCTGGTCATCGTCGCCGCCGAGATGCTGACCGGCGGCGTGGGCATCGGCTTCTGGGTCTGGGATGAATGGAACAACCTGAATGTCCCGCACATCATCATCGCGATCGTGGTGATCGGCGTCGTCGGCCTGGTGCTGGAACAGGCGCTGGTGGCGCTGGCCCGGGCCTTCACCTATGAAGAAGTGAAAAGCTAGGAGGATGGCATGGAGAAATTCATCGAGATCCAGGATGCGGAGATGGTCTTCCAGACGAGGAAGGGACGCTTCCACGCGCTGCGGGACATCAACCTCAATGTGCGCAAGGGCGACTTCATCACACTGATCGGGCACTCCGGCTGCGGCAAGTCGACGCTGCTGAACCTGATCGCCGGATTGCTGCAGGCGAGCAGTGGCACGCTGCTGTGCGCAAACCGCGAGATCGCCGGTCCCTCGCCGGAGCGCGCGGTGGTGTTCCAGAACCACTCGCTGCTGCCGTGGCTGACCTGCTACGAGAACGTCCACCTCGCCGTGGAACGCGTGTTCGGCGGCACCGAGACCAGGACGAGGCTGAAGGAGCGCACGAAGGCGGCGCTGGAACTGGTCGGCCTCGACCATGCGGAGCAGAAGCGGCCGCACGAGATTTCGGGAGGCATGAAGCAGCGTGTCGGCATTGCGCGCGCGCTGTCGATGGAGCCGAAGGTGCTGCTGATGGACGAGCCCTTCGGCGCGCTCGATGCACTGACGCGCGCCCATTTGCAGGACGAACTGCTGAAGATCGTCGCCAAGACCGGCTCGACGGTGGTGATGGTGACCCATGACGTGGACGAGGCGGTGCTGCTGTCGGATCGCATCGTGATGATGACCAACGGCCCGGCGGCGACCATCGGGGATATCGTCGACGTGAAGCTGGGACGTCCGCGCGACCGTGTGGCGCTGGCCCACGACGCGCAGTATTCCGCCTACCGCACCGCGGTGCTGGAGTTCCTGTATCACCGGCAGGCGCATCCGGCAGCCAGGGAAGCCGCCTGAAATACGGCGACAGAAGCGACGGGAGGCAACAGGGGCAACAGGGGGCACGGGCCGGGGGAACCGGCTTGGGCGCCGGTCGAGGCCGGCGCCGCTTTTTCTCAGCGCAGCATCAGCAGGTAGAGCATCAGCAGGTTGAGCACGATCGACACCGCCGCCACCGCCCGCCAGGTCGCGACCGGGTCGCGCTGGGCAAGCGGCATCGCTTGCCGGGCGGCCGGCGGGTTGCTGGCGCCGCGTTCGAGCGCCAGCAAAAGCTCTTCCGCGGTCTCGAAGCGGTCCACCGGATCGCGGGCGACCGCCTTCAGGACGACATCCTCCAGCCATTGCGGAATTTCCGGCCGATAGCGCGTCGGCGCCACCGGGTCGCCAAAGCGCGGGCGCTGGAACGCCTCGATCTCGCCGTAAGGATAGTGGCGTGTGAGCACCTGGTACAAGGTCACGCCGGCCGCATAAACATCGGTCTGGCGCGACGGCGGCGCATTGTCGAACTGTTCCGGCGCGAGGAACGAGGGCGTGCCGGCCTGCGGCGCAGCCAGCGCACTCTCGTGCTCGAGGCCGGAGAGCGCGACGCCGAGGTCGAGCAGCCGGAGCTCGCCGTCCGCGCCGAGGTGCACATTGTCCGGCTTCACGTCGCGGTGCAGGATGCTGCGCCGGTGGAGGGCGCCGATGGCGCGCGCCAGCCTTTCGCCGATCTTGACAGCCTCCGGCACGGTGAAATGCCCGCCGCTGTCGAGCTGCTGCTGCACGCTGCGGCCCTCGTGCCAGGTACTCAGGTAGTACAGGTAGTTCTTCTGCTCCGGCACGATCACCTGCGGGAAGAAGCGCGCAACCACCCGCTTGGCCAGCCACTCCTCGTGGGCGAACGCCGAGCGCTCATGCGGATCGGCGCCCCGGTCCGGCTGCAGCGTCTTGAGCACGAGCGTACGTTGTGTCCGGAGATCGTTGACGCGGTAAAGCAGGGTGGTCGGCGACGCGTGCAGCACCGATTCGATCCGGTAGCCATCCAGTTCCTGTCCCGGCTTCATGAGGGGCGGCACCGGAAGATGCTGCGCGCCCGACACGGCGTCGCGCAGGTTCTCTTCCGGCAATGCATCCACCCGCAGCACCAGCGCGCTGCAGTTGTCGCGGGAGCCGGCATCGAGCGCCGTCGCGACCAGCGTTTGGGCTGCTGCTTCCGCGGCCTGGCTGCCGAGCGCGCAGGCCGACAGGATGTGGCTGAGATCGTAGTCGGAGATGCTGCCCCAGACGCCGTCCGAGGCGAGCAGCAGTACGTCGCGGGCGCGCAGTTCGCCCATGCCGTGGTCGATCGCCAGCCGTGCATCCAGGCCGACCGCGCGCGTCAGCACGTGGCGCATCTCGGGCCGGTCCCAGACATGGTCGGTCGTCAGGCGGGTGAGGACGCCAGCCCGCAACAGGTAGAGACGGGTGTCGCCGACATGGGCGAAGTAGTACCAGGTGCCGCGCAACACCACCGCAGTCAGCGTCGTCGCCATGCCAGCCAGTTCCCGCCGTACCGCGCCCTGTCGCTGCACCCAGTTGTTGATGGCCTGGATCACCCTGTCCAGCGCCTGCGTGACCGGCCAGGTGTCCGGCGTCGCGTAGTAGTCGGCGAGGAGACCGCGCACCGCGTACTCGGCCGCCTGGCGCCCGCCCTCGTTGCCCGACACGCCGTCGGCGACGGCCGCGAGCAGCCCTTTCGACGCCAGCGCCGGCCCGGCCGGCGTGACCATGCCGACGAAGTCTTCGTTGCGCTCGCGCTGGCCGGCGCCTGTCGCGTGCCCGGTGCAGATCAGAAGTGGCATGGGATTCCGGTTGCAATGGATGGACGCCGTGGGAGGCGGCGGTCCGCGCCATTCGCTTACCCGTCGCCTCGCCGCCCAAGCATATACGTTTCGGTCAGATCCTGGCGGTCGTCATCGCGGCGCTGCCCCAGGTGGTGCGCCACCGGGCGCGGACCGAGAGCAGGCCGACCAGCGCGGCGACCGCGAGTGCGGCGAAGATGGTCAGCCCGAGCTGATAGCTGCCGGTGACCTGCTTGGAATAGCCGAGGCTCGAGGCCAGGTAGAAGCCGCCGACGCCGCCGGCCATGCCGACCAGCCCGGTCATCACGCCGATCTCCTTGCGGAAGCGTTGCGGCACCAGCTGGAACACGGCGCCGTTGCCGGTGCCCAGCGCAAGCATGGCGAGCACGAACACCGCCAGCGCGCCCACGTAGGACTGCATGCCCAGGCTGGCGATGAACAGGAACAGGCCGGCCAGCAGGTACATCAGCGACAGTGTGCGAATGCCGCCCATGCGGTCGGCAAGGATGCCGCCGAGCGGGCGCACCAGCGAGCCGGCGAAGACGCAGGCCGCGGTGAAGTAGCCCGCATTGACCGGGGACAGCCCGTACTGGCCGTTGAAGTAGATGGCCAGGGAGGACGCGAGCCCGGAGAAGCCGCCGAAGGTGACGCTGTAGAAGAACATGAACCACCATGCGTCCTTGTCCTTCAGTACGTGCAGGTATTCGACCAGTGATTTCGGGGGCGGCGCGGACGGCGCATCCTTCGCGAACACGACATAGACCAGCAGTGCGACGCCGAGCGGAATCAAGCACAGGCCGAAAACCTGCTGCCACCCGAACATCAGCGCCAGCGAAGGCGCGAACAGCGCGGCGAAGGCGGTGCCGGAGTTACCGGCCCCGGCAATCCCGAGCGCCGTGCCCTGGTGTTCCGGCGGATACCAGCGCGACGCCAGCGGCAATGCAACGGCGAAGGCCGCGCCGGCGAAGCCGAGCAGGATGCCGAGGATGAGCATGTTTTCATAGTGCCGGAGCTGCCCCAGCCATGCCCAGGCGAGCGTAGCGATCACCATCACCTGGCCGATGAAACCGGCCTTCTTCGGCTTCAGGTGATCCACCAGGACGCCCATCACGATCCGCAGCAGCGCGCCCGCAAGCAGCGGCGTGGCGACCATCAGGCCCTTCTGTGCGGCGGTGAGGCCGAGGTCGTTCGAGATCTGCACGGCGAGCGGGCCGAGCAGCACCCACACCATGAAGCTGAGATCGAAATAGAAGAAGGCGGCGAACAGGGTCGGCGTGTGGCCGGCCCGCCAAAACGACGTTGTTTTCACGATGCTCCTTTGCACCTGGAAGAGGAATCCGATGCGCATGGTGCAAGCGCCATGCCATCCGCTGGCGTGCACGATGCGGACGAATCTGCGGCATGCCGCACCTGAAAGCGGCAGCGCAGGCACCGACGCGGTGCGCCGCCGCTGTTCGCCGGTGCAGGCGGGCGCACTTTGGCGTGATTTGGCACTGGCACCGGTCTTGCTAAACCCGTGGCGGATTCCACTCATGCGGCTTCAATGGCGAGGCCGCGCACGAAGGAGCTTTGATGAAGAAGCTGAAGTTAGTCATGGTCGGGAACGGCATGGCCGGTGTACGCACGCTTGAAGAACTGCTCAAGGTGGCGCCCGACATCTACGACATCACCGTGTTCGGCGCCGAGCCGCACGCCAACTACAACCGCATCCTGCTTTCGCCGGTGCTCGCCGGCGAACAGACCCTGCAGGACATCATGCTCAATGATGTGGACTGGTATGCGGAGAACCACATCACGCTCCACCTCGGCAAGAAGGTCGCGAAGATCGACCGCGCCAGGCGCCTGGTCATCGCCGAGGACGGCACCACGGCGCAATACGACCGGCTGCTGCTGGCGACCGGCTCCAATCCCTTCATCCTGCCGGTGCCGGGCAACGACCTGCAGGGCGTGGTCGCCTACCGGGATATCCAGGACACCAACGCGATGATCGCCGCAGCCGGCGTGCATCGGCATGCGGTCGTGATCGGCGGCGGATTGCTCGGGCTGGAAGCGGCGAACGGGCTCAAGCTGCGCGGGATGGATGTGACGGTGGTGCACCTGCCGAACTGGCTGATGGAGCGGCAGCTCGATCCGGTCGCCGGAAAAATGCTGCAGAAATCGCTGGAAGACCGCGGCCTGAAGTTCCTGCTCGAGAAGAACACGAAGGCCTTGCTCGGCGACGAGGACGGCAGGGTAAGGGCGATCAGCTTCACCGACGGCGTGGAGGTGCCGGCGGAGCTGGTCGTGATGGCGGTCGGCATCCGGCCCAATACCGCGCTGGCCGAATCGGCCGGCATCCACTGCAATCGCGGCATCGTCGTGAACGACACCATGCAGACCTACGATCCGCGCATCTACGCGGTCGGGGAATGCGTCAACCATCGCGGCACGGCCTACGGGCTTGTGGCGCCGCTGTTCGACATGGCGCGGGTATGCGCCAATCATCTCGCGAGCTTCGGCATCGGTCGCTACCAGGGATCGGTTACCTCGACCAAGCTGAAGGTGACCGGCATCGACCTGTTCTCGGCCGGCGAATTCATGGGCGGCGAGGGCACGGAGGAAATCGTGCTGTCCGATCCCATCGGCGGCGTCTACAAGAAGCTGGTGCTCAGGCAGGACAAGCTGGTCGGCGCCTGCCTGTACGGCGACACCGTCGACGGCGCCTGGTATTTCAGCATGATCCGGGAAGGCAAGGACATTGCCGGCATCCGCGACACGCTGATGTTCGGCGAGGCCAACACCGGCCGCCCCGGCGATGTCGGCCACGAAGGCTTCACCAAGGCGGCGGCGATGCCCGATGCCGCAGAGGTCTGCGGCTGCAACGGCGTCTGCAAGGGCACCATCGTCAAGGCCATCAAGGAGAAGGGTCTGTTCACGCTGGAGGACGTGCGCAAGCACACCAAGGCCTCGGCATCCTGCGGTTCCTGCACCGGGCTGGTGGAGCAGATCATCATGTTCACCGCCGGGGGCGACTACTCCACCTCAAAGACCGCTAAGCCGATGTGCGGCTGCACCGACCGCAGCCACCAGGAGGCGCGCGACGCGATACGCAAGCACCGCCTGCTGAGCATCGGGGCCGCGATGCAATTCATGGAGTGGCGCACGCCGAACGGTTGCGCCAGCTGCCGGCCGGCGCTCAACTACTACCTGATTTCCACCTGGCCGCATGAAGCGAAGGATGACCCGCAGTCGCGCTATATCAACGAGCGCGCCCATGCGAACATCCAGAAGGACGGCACCTATTCGGTCATCCCCCGCATGTGGGGCGGCGAGACCACGGCCGGCGAGCTGCGCAGGATTGCCGACGTGGTCGACAAGTTCAGGATCCCGACGGTGAAGGTCACCGGCGGCCAGCGCATCGACCTGCTCGGCGTAAAGAAGGAAGACCTGCCGGCCGTATGGAAGGAACTCGACATGCCGTGCGGCCATGCCTACGCGAAGGCGCTGCGCACGGTGAAGACCTGCGTCGGTTCCGAATGGTGCCGTTTCGGCACCCAGGATTCGACCCTGATGGGCAAGCAGCTGGAGCGTGCGCTGTGGAAGATGTATGCGCCGCACAAGGTCAAGATCGCGGTCTCCGGCTGTCCTCGCAACTGCGCGGAATCCGGCATCAAGGACGTCGGCGTCATCGGCGTCGACTCGGGATGGGAGATCTACGTCGGCGGCAATGGCGGCATCAAGACCGAGGTGGCCCATTTCTTCGTCAAGCTGAAGACGCACGAGGAAGTGCTGGAGTACGCGGGCGCCTTCCTGCAGCTGTACCGCGAGGAAGGCTGGTACCTGGAGCGCACCGTGCACTACATCGGCCGGGTCGGACTCGAGCATGTGAAGCGGCAGGTGCTGGAGGATGCCGACAACCGCAAGGCGCTGTATGACCGCCTGCTGTTTTCTCTCGACGGCGAGCCCGATCCCTGGCACGAGCAGGAAAAGGCGCAGGTGGACGCGCGCCAGTTCCAGCCGATCGTCCTGTAGGCGCCGCACACACGCCGCGTGCGCGCCGCATAAGTGCGTGCGCCAGGCATGCCGAAACTGAACCAGCCTTGAGGAGTCATCATGTCGCAACAATGGAAGGCGATCTGCAAGCTCGCAGACATCCCCGTGCTCGGCGCCCGCGTGGTCGAGCGGCGCGCGCAGCCACCCGTGGCCATTTTCCGCAGCAGTGAAGACAAGGTCTTCGCGCTGCTCGACCGCTGCCCGCACAAGGGCGGTCCCCTGTCGCAGGGCATCGTGTTCGGCGACCGCGTCGCCTGTCCGCTGCATAACTGGAACATCGGCCTCGATTCCGGCTGCGCGGTGGAGCCGGACGTCGGCTGCACCCAGATCTTCAGCGTGAAAGTGGAGCAGGGCACGGTCCATCTCGACCTGTCGGAACTCAATCGCGGCGAGGCCGAGGCGGCATGAGCGGACTGCGGGAGACGAGAACGACCTGCTGCTATTGCGGTGTCGGCTGCGGCGTGATCGTGCAGAGCGATGGCGGGAAGGTCGTCGGCGTGCGCGGCGATCCGGACCATCCCGCCAATTTCGGCCGGTTGTGCACCAAGGGCAGCACCCTGCACCTGACTGCCGATCCGCTGCTGCAGCGCCAGGCCCGGGTGCTCCACCCGGAACTGCGGCTGTCGCGGTCGATGCCGCGCGAACGCGCAAGCTGGGATGTGACGATGGATCTCATCGCAAGGCGATGCGCCGACGTCGCGCGGCGCCATGGCCCGGACAGCATCGGCTTCTACATCTCGGGACAGTTGCTGACCGAAGACTATTACGTGTTCAACAAGCTGGCCAAGGGCCTGCTCGGCACCAACAACATCGACACCAATTCGCGCCTGTGCATGTCCAGCGCGGTGGCGGGCTACAAGCAGACCCTGGGCGCGGATGCGCCGCCGGCCTGCTATGAGGATGTCGACGAGGCCGACGCGATCTTCATCGTCGGCGCCAATCCGGCCTATGCCCATCCGGTGCTCTACCGGCGCATCGAGGAAGCCCGTCGGCGACGGCCCGCGGTCAGGATGATCGTCGCCGATCCGCGCCGCACGGATACTGCGCGCGACGCCGACCTGTTCCTGCCCATCCTGCCAGGCACCGACGTCGCACTGTTCAACGGCATGCTCCATATCTGCCTGCGGGAAGGACTCGTCGACACCCGGTTCATCGCGCAGCACACCGACGGCTTCGATCGTATCCTGCCGACCATCCACGGCCATACGCCGGAGCATGTCGCCCGCGTCTGCGGCATCCGCGAGGAGGACCTGCTCCAGGCAGCGCGCTGGTTCGGCGCGTCCCGGGCGTCGCTGTCGCTTTACTGCCAGGGCCTCAACCAGTCGTCCTCCGGGACCGCCAAGAACGCGGCACTGATCAACCTGCATCTCGCGACCGGACAGATCGGCAAAGCCGGGGCCGGGCCATTTTCGCTGACCGGACAACCGAATGCCATGGGCGGGCGCGAGGTCGGCGGCATGGCCAACCTGCTGTCCGGTCACCGCGACCTGGCCAATCCGGAGCACCGGGCCGAAGTCGCGCGGCTCTGGGGCATCGACGAGGTGCCGGCGCGTCCCGGCAAGACCGCCATCGAGATGTTCGAGGCCGTGCGCGCCGGCGAGATCCGCGTGCTATGGATCGCCTGCACCAATCCCGCCCAGTCGCTGCCCGACCAGAAGCTGGTGCGCGAAGCGTTCGCGAGGGCGGAGCTGGTGATTGTCCAGGAAGCCTACGGCACCACCGCGACCGTGCCCTATGCGGACGTGCTGCTCCCGGCCACCACTTGGGGCGAGAAGGAGGGCACGGTCACCAATTCCGAACGCCGCATCAGCCGTTGCAAGCCGGCGCTGGCGAAGCCGGGCGAAGCCCGGCACGACTGGGAGATCGTAACGGACTTCGCGCGCCGCACGGAACAACTGCTCGGCCGCGCACGCAGCATGTTTCCCTACCAGGACGTCGAGCAGATCTGGAACGAGCATCGCGAGACCACCCGCGGCCGTGATCTGGACATCACCGGTCTCTCCTACGCCATCCTCGAACAGCAGGGGCCGCAGCAATGGCCGTTCCCCGAGGGCGCGTCCAGCGGCAGGAAACGGCTCTACGAGGACGGCGTCTTCACCACGCCGAGCGGGCGCGCCAGGTTTGTGGATCCCGTTTTCCGGCCCGTGGCGGAACCGGTCGACGCCCGGTTTCCGTTCCGGCTGACCACGGGCCGGCTGCGCGACCATTGGCACGGGATGAGCCGCACCGGCACCGTTGCCCAGCTGTTCTCGCATGCAGCCGAGCCGGCGGTCATGCTTTCCGCCGACGACATGGCGCGGCGTTTTCTCGCCAACGGCGATCTGGCCCATGTCACCACGCGCCGCGGCTCGCAGATCCTGCCGGTACGCGCCAGCGACGAGATCCGCAGCGGGCAGGCGTTCATCGGCATGCACTGGGGCGAAGAACATGTTTCAGGACGGGGCAGCGACGGCAATGGCAGCTTCGGCGTCAATACGCTGACGCTGGGAACGTTCTGCCCCGATTCAAGGCAGCCGGAGCTCAAGCATGCCGCGGCGAAGATCCTGAGGGCCGAACTGCCCTGGCGCTTGCTTGTCTTCGGCTGGGTCGACCCGGCGCAGGCGATCGCGCTGCAGTCCGCACTGCGGCCGGCGATGCGGAAATTCGCCTATGCGTCGTGCACGCTCTTCGGCAGGGAGCGGACCGGCGTGCTGTTCCGCGCCGCGGACGACTACCCGGCCGACGCGGGGCTGGTGCAGGACATCGAGCAGCGCTTCGGCATTTCCGGTGCGGACGTGCTGCGCTACGACGATCGGCGGCGCGGCAATGCCCGCCATATTCTCCTGCGCGACGGCAGGCTGGCGGCGGTGGCGCTGGCCGGCGACACTGCCGCCGAGCACTGGCTGAAGGAATACCTGGAAAACCAGCAGCCGGTGGCCGACCTCGGCCGGCTGCTGCTGATGCCGTCCGCACGGGCACCGCAGGGATTCAAGGCCCGCGGACGTGTCGTCTGCAACTGCTTCAACGTCAGCGAATCCGAGATTGGCGAGGCGCTCGCCCGGCACGACTGGCGCAGCGACGATTCGCCCGATGCCGCGGTGGCCGCGTTGCAGGCCGGGCTGAAGTGCGGCACGAACTGCGGATCCTGCGTGCCGGAGCTGAAGAAGATTGCCGTGCTGCAGCGACCGGCGCGCGCGGCTGCCTGAGGGCGAGGGCCTGCACCTGCCGGTCGCTTCGTAGTACCCTCTCACCCCATGACTGCACAGACACCCGAACCCTTCCTCGCGGCCCGCTTTATCAAGGAGATCGGACGCGGACGCAAAGGCGCGCGCAGCATGACGCGCGACGACGCCTTCCAGTTGTACAGCGCCATGCTCGACGGCCGGGTATCCGACCTCGAACTCGGCGGCATCCTGCTTGCCATGCGCATCAAGGGCGAATCGGTCGAAGAGATCGCCGGCTTCCTCGACGCCGCCGAACTGTCGTTCGAACGTTTGCATGCGCCCGCGGCCGCATGCGCGCCCATCGTCATCCCCAGTTACAACGGCTCGCGCCAGATGCCGAACCTGACGCCGCTGCTGGCGCTGCTGCTTGCCCGCCGTGGCGCCCCGGTGTTCATCCACGGCGTCGAATCCGACCCCGGCCGCGTCACGACAGCCGAGATCCTGCGCGAGCTCGGGCACGCGCCCGCGGCGGACGTGCGCCAGGCGGAACAGGCCATGGGCGAGGGCCGCCCGGTATTCATGCCGATTGCGGCGCTGGCGCCGCGCATGGCGCGCCTGCTCGGGCTGCGCCGGGTGCTCGGTGTCCGCAACTCCACACATACGCTGGTGAAGATGCTGCAGCCTTTTCATGGCCCCGCATTGCGGCTCACCTCCTACACGCATCCGGAATACCTGGAGATGTTGGGCGAGTACTTCGCCACCGCCGTGCCGGCAGGCCGCGGCGCCGCCTTCCTGATGCGCGGCACGGAAGGCGAGACGGTCGCCAACGCCAAGCGGGCACAGCAGATCGAATGGTTCCATGACCACCAGCGCACGGTCCTGGTGCAGAAGCAGGAGCCGGTGGATGAACTTCCCCCGCTGCCGCACGAAAGCGATGCACGCACCACCGCCCGCTGGATTGAACGCGCGCTGCTGGGGCAGGAACCGGTACCCGCACCGATCGCGCAGCAGGTGGAACACTGCTTGCATGTGGCAGGGCATCTACAGGCAAAGCAGGCGGCATCGCATGGAAGCGAAAACCGAGGCGGGTAAGGTATACCTGGTGGGCGCCGGCCCCGGCGATCCCGAACTCCTCACCATCAAGGCGGCCAGGGCCATCGGCGCCGCGGACGTGCTGCTGGTGGACGATCTCGTCAACCCGGAAGTCCTCGCCCACGCACGCGCCGGCGCCCGCATCGTCCACGTCGGCAAGCGCGGCGGCTGCCGTTCGACCCCGCAGGCATTCATTGAGCGGCTGATGGTCGCGGAAGCGCGTGCCGGGCGATGCGTGGTCCGCCTCAAGGGCGGCGATCCCTTCATCTTCGGACGCGGCGGCGAAGAGCGGGCCCACCTGATGGCGAAGGGAATCGCGGTCGACGTCATCAATGGCATCAGCAGCGGCCTGGCGGCGCCGTCGTCGATCGGGGTGCCGCTCACCCACCGGGACTGGAGCCAGGGCGCCGTGTTCGTCACCGGCCACGGCAAGAGCAGCGAAGCCGAACCCGACTGGCACACGCTGGCAAAACTGGACATGACGCTGGTGGTCTACATGGGTGTCGCACGCTGCGCGCACATCCAGGCTGCGCTGCTCGCGGGGGGGAAGGCGCCGTCGACGCCGGTCGCACTGGTGCGCGCGGCCACCTCGCCTGAGCAGGCACACCGGCTGACCACGCTGGGAGAACTCCCGCTTGCGCTGGCAGCCTCCGGCTTCGGCAGTCCCGCCATCATCGTGATCGGCGAGGTGGTGCGTTGCGCCTCGCCGGCCCTGCTGCTGGCATCTCCGGCGGCGGCGCAGCTGTCGTAACGAATGCATTTCTCTCCTCCGATCCCCAAGGGATTTTTCCGGCCGTCCGCGTGACGGCCGTTTTTTTTGGCCCAGCGCTTACAATCACGGCTTCCCAGGATTCAGGCAAGCCATGAACAATCAGTTTGACGTAGCGGTGATCGGTGCCGGCGCCGCCGGCATGATGTGCGCTGCAGTCGCCGGGCAGCGGGGCAGGAGCGTCGTGCTGATCGACCACGCGACCCGCCTCGCCGAAAAGATCCGCATCTCGGGCGGCGGACGCTGCAATTTCACCAACCTGCAGGCCGGCCCCCAGAACTACGTATCGCAGAACCCGCATTTCTGTCGCAGCGCGCTGTCGCGCTACACCGCGCAGGATTTTCTTGCGCTGGTGAAGCGCTACCGCATCGGCTGGCATGAAAAGCACAAGGGCCAGCTGTTCTGCGACCAGTCCGCCGAGCAGATCATCGACATGCTCAAGGCAGAATGCGACGCCGGCCGCGTGTCCTGGCGCATGCCCTGCAAGGTGGCCGCTGTGGGCAGGGAAGGCGAGCACTACAGGCTGGAGACCGACGGCGGCGTCATCTCCGCAAGAAGTGTCGTCGTTGCAACCGGCGGCCTGTCGATACCCAAGATCGGTGCTACCGACTTCGGCTTCCGCCTGGCGAAGCAGTTCGGCCTCAAGCTGGTCGAACCCCGGCCGGCACTGGTGCCGCTGACGTTCGACACCGCAGCCTGGGCGCCTTTCGTTCCGCTGGCCGGGATAGCGCTGGAAGTCGACATCGAAACCGGCGAGAAGAAGTCGAAAGCCCAGTTCCGGGAGGATCTGCTGTTCACCCACCGTGGCCTTTCCGGACCGGCGGTACTCCAGATTTCCAGTTTCTGGGAGCCGGGCGCATCGCTGGCCCTGGACCTGGTGCCTGAAACCGATGTGGCGTCCGTCTTGATCGAAGGCAAAGCCACGCTGAAGAAGAACCTTGCAAACCTGCTCTCGCAGTGGCTGCCGGCCCGGCTGGCAGAGGGTTGGCTGGCGGCCAACGGCTTCCGCGCCGATACCCGCATCGCTGACATGCCGGACAAGCAGTTGCGCAGGCTCGGCGAATCGCTCAACCGCTGGAGCATCGTGCCCAACGGCTCCGAGGGATACCGCAAGGCGGAAGTGACGCGGGGCGGCGTCGACACGAGGGAGTTGTCGCAGCAAACCATGATGGCTGCCAAGGCGCCGGGCCTGCACTTCATCGGCGAAGCCGTCGATGTCACCGGCTGGCTGGGCGGCTACAACTTCCAGTGGGCATGGTCGTCGGGCGTGGCGGCTGGCTTGTCGGTCTGATAATCCTGCCCGGCATTGGCAACAGGGCGCGGTGAAGCTTTGCTTTCACTTGACTTGCTGGTATACTCGTCGACTTTCCCTAAAAACCCCTCGGTTGAGTTTACATGACCACAATTCGCCTTAAAGAAAACGAGCCGTTCGAAGTCGCCATGCGTCGCTTCAAGCGCACCATCGAAAAAACCGGTTTGCTGACCGAATTGCGTGCGCGTGAGTTCTACGAGAAGCCGACTGCAGAGCGCAAGCGCAAGCTCGCCGCTGCCGTGAAGCGCCACTACAAGCGCATCCGCAGCCAGCAGCTGCCGAAAAAGCTCTACTGATTTGTCTGCTGCCGCACACAGCGTGCGGCAATATGCGAACCCGCTCCGGTCTGTCCCCGCAGCGGGTTTTGGCATTTGACGTACAGCTGCGGCCAACACCGTCAATCCTGGAGAAAAGAATGGGCCTGAAAGAGCAAATCACCGAAGACATGAAGGCTGCAATGCGCGCGAAGGACAGCGCCAGGCTGGGCACGATCCGCCTGCTGACCGCCGCCATGAAGCAGAAGGAAGTGGACGAACGCATCGAACTCACCGATACCCATGTACTGGCCATCATTGAAAAGATGATCAAGCAGCGCAAGGATTCCATTTCGCAATTCGAAGCGGGCGGACGCCAGGACCTGGCCGACATCGAGAAGGCCGAGCTCGACGTGCTGTCAGCCTACATGCCGGCTGCGCTTTCCACCGACGAGATCTCCGCCGCCGTGGCCGAGGCGGTGGCCGAGACCGGTGCCGCGGGCGCGCAGGACATGGGCAAGGTCATGGCCGTGCTCAAGCCGAAGCTGGCCGGACGCGCAGACATGACCACGGTTTCCGCCCTGGTCAAGCGTGCGCTTACCGCCCAGGCGTGACCGAAAGGCGACGCGGGCGGGCGAACCCGGGGTCGCCTCCAAGCCCGCGCGCGGAATCCGTGGTAGGGTTGTTCCCAACAGCAATGCTGCCATGGTTTCATCGTCCGCATCCCGGGTAATCCGTTTTCAAGCGCCGCCGTGATTCCACAATCATTCATCCAGGACCTGCTCAACCGCGTCGATATCGTTGATATCGTTGGACGCTATGTGCAGCTGAAGAAGGGCGGCGCCAATTTCATGGGGCTGTGCCCCTTTCACAACGAAAAGTCCCCCAGCTTCACCGTCAGCCCGACCAAGCAGTTCTACCATTGCTTCGGTTGCGGCGCGCACGGCACCGCCATCGGATTCCTGATCGAATATTCGGGCGTCGGCTTCGTCGAGGCCGTCAAGGACCTGGCGCAGGGCGTCGGCATGACGGTCCCGGAGCAGGAAGACCGCATTCCCCCCGCGCTGCGCGCCGAGGCGCAGGCAAAGAGCGTCGCCCTGTCCGACGTCATGAGCAAGGCCTGCGACTACTACCGCCAGCAGTTGCGCCAGGCGCAGGGCGCCGTGACCTACCTGAAGAAGCGTGGCCTGACCGGCGAGATCGCCGCCCGTTTCGGGCTGGGCTACGCGCCAGGCGGCTGGGACAATCTCCGGATGGTATTTCCGGACTACGGCAACAATGCCCTGGTCGAATCCGGCCTCGTGATCGACCGCAGCGAGGAGGAGGGTGGCGGCAAGCGCTATGACCGTTTCCGCGACCGCATCATGTTCCCGATCCGGAATACCAAGGGGCAGGTGATCGGCTTCGGCGGTCGGGTAATGGAGACCGGCGAACCGAAGTACTTGAACTCGCCGGAAACACCCTTATTTCAGAAGGGTCATGAGCTGTACGGACTGTTCGAGGCCCGCCAAGCGATACGCGAGGCCGGCTACGTGCTGGTGACCGAGGGCTACATGGACGTCGTCGCGCTGGCCCAGCTTGGATTTCCGCAGGCCGTGGCGACACTGGGTACGGCGTGCACGCCGACCCACGTGCAGAAGCTGCTGCGGCAGACCGATCACGTGATTTTCAGTTTCGACGGCGACGCCGCCGGACGCCGTGCGGCTCGCCGCGCGCTCGACGCCTGCCTGCCGCATGCCGGGGACAACAAGACGCTGAAGTTCCTGTTCCTCCCCGCCGAGCATGACCCGGACAGCTACGTGCGCGAGTACGGGGCGGCTGCCTTCGAGCAGCAGGTGCGCGACGCCATGCCCTTGTCGCAATTCCTGCTGAAGGAAGTGTCGCAGGACTGCGACCTTGCAACGCCGGAAGGCCGTGCGCGGGCGCAGTTCGAGGCCAAGCCGATGCTGCAGGCAATGCCGCCGTCGGCGCTGCGCCTGCAGATCGTGCGCGGCCTGGCGCAGCTGACGCAGTCGACACCGGCCGAAATCGAGGCGCTGTTCGACCTGGCACAGCCGGTCGCGCGGACCAAGGTGGCGCCGCCCAAGGCGCGACGCACGCCGCCAATGGGCCTGGAGCGGCAGATGATGCGCCTGCTGGTCGCGCATCCCTCGCTGGCCGCCATGCTGGACGAGACTGCCCTCGGCGCGGTTGCCCAGCTTGCCCCGGATAATGCGGCGATGCTGATGCAGCTGCTCGATGCCTGTCATGCCCTGGGCGAACAGGCTGGATTTGCGAATCTCGCCGAGCAGCTGCGGGCAGCGGGTTCGGACTTCGACACCCTCATCGCGGAGATCGCCGCGGACGCGGAGTCGGACCCGGAAGTCGCCCGGCTGGAGCTTGCCGGCGCGGTACGCCAAACTAGAATGCAAGTATTGAAGGCTGAACTGGACCGTTTGGCAACAACCGGCCTCGCCACCGAGGAAGCGCAGGCAAGGTACCGCGAGTTGATGCAGCAACAGGAGCAACTCCGGCGGCAAGCTGAGGTCGAAACAACGACGCGTTGAATGGAGCGGCGGCCTTTAAATTGGAGAAACCTTGCTTGCTGTGGTATCATTAAAAGCTTTTGATTCAAGGTCTTAGAGAATTTCGCGGCGCTTCTGGCGCAGCGGGAGAATCGGGAAAACATGTCGCGCGGGCGAATGCCGGACCGGCTTCAGGCCAGTCCAGAACAAGCTGAATTCACTCGGCGCACGAGAGCAATCCTTTGGTATTGATTCCATGGCAAACGCAATGAAAAAATCCGCGAAACCGACTGTTGCTGCAAAAAAAGCGGCACCGGCTGCAACTAAACCGGCTCCGGCAAAGTCGATGGCAAAGCCTGCCGTCAAGAAGACGGCAGCTGCTCCCGCAAGCAAGGCCAAGGCGCCAGCCAAGGTGGCAAGCAAGCCTGCGACGAAATCAGTTGACGCCGTAGTGCGGAAGACGGCCGAGCCGTCCGCTGCGAAACCTTCATCCCGAGTGGCTGCCAAGCCGGCTCCCGAGAAACCGAAAGCACCCGTGACCAACAAGAAAACCGAATCGAAGACTGCAACGAAGCCCAAGGCGGCGCCGGCCGACAACCGGGCCGACACCAAGGTGATGGCGGTCAGCCAGACCACCGACGCTGCCGCCCTGGCGGCGATCGACACTTCCGGCTATGTCCTGCCGGCGGTCAAGGTGCCTGGCCGCCGCGGTCGCAAGCCCAAGGATTTCCAGCCCGAGAACGATGAAGTCGCCGCACTGAACGCGGTCGAGCGCGCCGAGCTGAAAGCCGCCGACAAGGCCAAGGCAAAGGACCGCAAGGCCAAGGAGAAGGCGCTGCTGAAGGACGCCTTCTCGTCCGACACGGAAGCTTCGGAAGAGGAGCTCGAGCAGCGCCGCCAGAAGCTCAAGACACTGATCAAGCTCGGCAAGGACCGCGGGTTCCTTACCTACGCCGAAATCAACGACCACCTGCCGGAGAACATCGTCGATCCCGAAGCGATCGACGGCATCATCGGCACGTTCAACGACATGGGCATCGCGGTCTACGAGCAGGCCCCGGATGCCGAGACGCTGCTGCTGTCCGACAGCGTCGCCACTGCCTCCAATGACGACGACGACGCCGAGGCCGCTGCCGAAGCGGCGCTGTCGACGGTCGACTCCGACTTCGGCCGCACCACCGACCCGGTCCGGATGTACATGCGCGAGATGGGCTCCGTCGAGCTGCTGACGCGCGAAGGCGAGATCGAGATCGCCAAGCGGATCGAGGAGGGCCTGAAGGACATGATCCAGGCGATCTCCGCCTGCCCGACCACGATCGCCGAGATCCTTGCCGCCGCCGACCGCATCGAGCGCGACGAGGCCAAGGTGGACGAGATCGTCGACGGCCTGGTCGATCCGAACGCCACCGAGGAAGTCGGCGCGCCGGTCGCTGTTGCCGCTGCCGCGGACGACGACGAGGACGACGAGGACGGCGAGGAGGGCGAAGAAGAGGAAGAGGACGGCAACGCCAACGGCGGCGCAGCCGGATTCTCCGCCGAACAGCTGGAGCAGCTCAAGCGCGATTCGCTCGCCAAGTTCGCCGAGATCGCTTCGCAGTTCGACAAGATGCGCAAGGCCTACGAGAAGGAAGGCTACAACTCCAAGCCCTACGTCAAGGCCCAGGAGACCATCTCCAACGAACTCCTCAGCATCCGCTTTACTGCCAAGTTCGTCGAGAAGCTGTGCGATACCCTGCGCGGACAGGTCGACGAGGTGCGCCATATCGAGAAGCAGATCCTGGATGTCGCGGTCAATCGCTGCAACATGCCGCGCGCCCATTTCATCAAGGTCTTCCCGGGCAATGAAACCAATCTCGATTGGATCGACGCCGAAGTCGCAGGCAACCACACCTACAGCGCCGTCCTCGGCCGCAACGTCCCGGCGATCAAGGAACTGCAGCAGAAGCTGATTGACCTCCAGGCGCGGGTCGTCCTGCCGCTGCCGGACCTGCGCAACATCAACAAGAAGATGGCTGCGGGCGAGATGAAGGCACGCAAGGCGAAGCGCGAGATGACCGAGGCCAACCTGCGTCTCGTGATCTCCATCGCGAAGAAGTACACCAACCGCGGCCTGCAATTCCTCGACCTGATCCAGGAAGGCAACATCGGCCTGATGAAAGCGGTCGACAAGTTCGAATACCGCCGCGGCTACAAATTCTCGACCTATGCAACCTGGTGGATCCGGCAGGCGATCACCCGCTCGATCGCCGACCAGGCACGCACCATCCGCATCCCGGTGCACATGATCGAGACTATCAACAAGATGAACCGCATCTCCCGCCAGATCCTGCAGGAGACCGGTGCGGAGCCGGATCCGGCGACGCTGGCAATCAAGATGGAAATGCCGGAAGACAAGATCCGCAAGATCATGAAGATCGCGAAGGAGCCGATTTCCATGGAAACGCCGATCGGCGACGACGACGATTCCCATCTTGGCGACTTCATCGAGGACAACAACACGCTCGCACCGTCCGACGCTGCGCTGCATGCCTCCATGCGCGGCGTGGTCAAGGATGTGCTCGACTCGCTGACGCCGCGTGAAGCCAAGGTGCTGCGCATGCGCTTTGGCATCGAGATGTCGACCGACCATACGCTGGAGGAAGTCGGCAAGCAGTTCGACGTCACCCGTGAACGCATCCGCCAGATCGAGGCGAAAGCGCTGCGCAAGCTGCGCCACCCGTCCCGCTCGGACAAGCTGAAGAGCTTCCTCGAGGGCAGCTGATCCTGCAGAAGCCGCGTCCGGCCTGCCGCCGGATGTCACCCGGCGGCAGGAGCAGCGACAAACGATGCTCGCTTGGAATAAAATAGGCGGCTTATCGGGCCTCTAGCTCATGCTTGGTTAGAGCAGCGGACTCATAATCCGTTGGTGCCGTGTTCGACTCACGGGAGGCCCACCAAAACACGATGCGATAGAGGGTCCAGGCTTCGGCTTGCGACCCTTTATTTTTTGCGACCGGCCGCCGGCCGCTGCTGCAGCAGGAAGGAAATCGTCAGATGAAAGTTACCGTTATCGGCACCGGGTATGTCGGGCTTGTTTCGGGCGCATGTTTTGCGGAAGCCGGCAACAAGGTGATGTGCCTCGATCTCGACAGCGCGAAGATCGCCACGCTCAACGGCGGCGGCATACCGATTCATGAGCCCGGCCTGGACGCCGTGGTGGCGCGCAACCGGGAGGCGGGACGCCTGCTGTTCTCCGACAGTTACGACGCGGCGATCGACCATGGCGACGTGATCTTCCTCGCAGTCGGCACCCCGCCGGACGAAGATGGCAGCGCCGACCTGCGCCATATCCTTTCCGCCGCCCGCAGCATCGGCCAGCGCATCACCCGCAGTGTGGTGGTGGTCGACAAGTCGACGGTTCCGGTCGGCACCGCGGATGCGGTACGTGCGGCAATTGCAGAGGAGCTCGCGCGGCGCCGGGCGGAAGTCCCGTTCCATGTCGTCAGCAACCCGGAGTTCCTGAAAGAGGGTGCCGCCGTCAATGACTTCATGCGGCCGGACCGCATCGTCATCGGCAGCGACGATGCGGAGGCGACCGCGGTGATGCGGCAGCTCTACAAGCCTTTCAACCGCAACCACAACAAGCTGATCGAGATGGACGTGCGCAGCGCCGAGCTGACCAAGTATGCGGCGAACGCGATGCTCGCAACGCGCATCAGTTTCATGAACGAGCTGGCGAACCTGGCGGAGGATCTCGGCGCCGATATCGAGGCGGTGCGCCATGGCATCGGCTCCGACCCGCGCATCGGGCCGAGCTTCCTGTATGCCGGCGTGGGTTACGGCGGCTCCTGTTTCCCCAAGGATGTGAAGGCCCTGCTGAAGACGGCGCAGGACCGCGGCCGCGCGCTGCGCATCCTGGAAGCGGTGGAGCAGGCGAACGAGGCGCAGAAGTCGGTCCTGTTCGACAAGATCCAAGCCCACTTCGGCGGCGCGTTGCGCGGCTTGCGCATTGCGCTGTGGGGCCTGTCGTTCAAGCCCAATACCGACGACATGCGCGAAGCGCCGAGCCTGGTGCTGATCGGCCAGTTGCTGGCAGCCGGGTGCAGCGTGCAGGCGTATGACCCCGTGGCTTTGGCCGAGGCGCGGCGCATCCTGGCTGTCAGCCATGGAGATGCGCTTGCGTCGGGCGTGCTTGCCCTGGTGCCGAGCGCCCGGGACGCGCTCCAGGATGCCGATGCCCTGGCGCTGGTCACCGAGTGGCAGGAGTTCCGCTCGCCGGACTTCGACGCACTGGCTGCGACGCTGCGCCGGAAGGTGATCTTCGATGGCCGGAACCAGTACGAGCCGGCTGACGTGCAGCGCGCCGGCCTTGCCTACCACGGCATCGGCCGGGGCAACGCAACGACGGCCGAATGAACGCCACCGCCGCCACCATCCTGGTCACGGGCGCCGCCGGCTTCATTGGCAGCCACGTCGCCGCGCGGCTGGCCGGCCTCGGTCACGTCGTGCTGGGTTGCGACAACTTCAACGACTACTACGATCCGGCATTGAAGCATGAACGCGTAGCGGCACTGCTTGCCCCGCGCGGCGTTCGCTGCGAGACGGTCGAGATCGCCGACGCGGCGCGACTGCAGGCGCTGTTCGACCAATGCAAGCCTACGCATGTCGTCCATCTCGCCGCGCAGGCCGGCGTGCGATACTCGCTGAGCAATCCCCAGGCCTACATCCAGTCGAACCTTGCCGGCTTCGCCAATATCCTGGAAGCCTGTCGCAGCGCCCGGGTCCGGCACCTGCTGTACGCCAGCAGCAGCAGCGTCTACGGCGCAAACAGCCAGACGCCGTTCCGCGAGGATGACCGCACCGACGAGCCGGTGTCGCTGTACGCCGCGACCAAGAAATCCAATGAGCTGATGGCCTATTGCTACAGCCATCTCTATGGTTTTCCTGCGAGCGGGTTGCGCTTCTTCACCGTCTACGGGCCGTGGGGCCGGCCGGACATGGCTTATTTCAGCTTCGCGGAGAAAATGCTGCGCGGCGAACCGATTCCGGTCTTTGCCAACGGCGAACTGTATCGCGATTTCACCTATGTGGACGACATCGTCGAGGGAGTGGTGCGCCTGCTTTTCAAGCCGGTGGAAGCAAAGGAAGGAGGCGCACCGCACACGGTGTTCAACATCGGCAATCACCAACCGGTACGCGTGATGGATTTCGTTGCAACCCTGGAACGGGTGCTGGGCGTGAAGGCACGCATCGATTTTCAGCCGATGCAGCCGGGCGACGTCCCGGCGACCTTCGCCGATACGTGGCGCCTGCGGCAGCATGTCGGGTTTTCTCCTTCGACCGCCCTCGAAGCCGGCCTGGAACAATTCCGCGACTGGTATCTTGCCTGGAAGGACGCCTGACTCATCCCGGCGCCGCTGTCGGGAATGCTCATATGCAACCTCGCTCTGTTATCCTCTCGAACCTTCCGGTCTCCGAACTCGTCCCATGTCCCGTGCGTCCAGAGTAGCCGTCTATTTCGTCGCCTCGCCGCTGCAGTACCTCGCGGCGCGGCAGATTGCCGCCCATGTCGAGAAGGATGCGCGGCAGGTGCTCGTGTGGTACCAGCCGGGCGTCGCGGGTGCAGTGGTCGAAGCCGACTGGGATGCCGCTGCCTACATGCCCTGGCCCCGCCACAAGCCGCTGCCGGGCCGGTTCGGCCGGCACCGGCGCCTGCGCGAGAACATCCGGCTGGTCGCCGGGCTCGCCGGACCATGCGACGAACTGGTCCTGCACAGTGCGGTGTTCGATACCGAGGCGATCAATTATTTTCTCAATGCGCTGCCGGCGCTGTGCGGTGCCCGGCGCATGCATGCGCGCATCCTGCCTGACGGCCTGATCAGTATCCGGCGCTACCCCCTGAGTCCGGCGAAGCAGATGCTGCAGCGGCTGCGCAAGCTGCGGCGGCTGTTTGCTCCCGAATTGGACTACCGCTGTTTCAGCGGCGACCGCATCGGCTCGGACGCGCCGTTCTGCGACCGGATCTACGTGCTGCCCGGCCTGCCGAACGAATACCCGAAGGACAAGGTGCACGTCCTTCCGCCGCTGGTTGCGCGCAGCAGCGCGCTCCGGCCGGAGGCGCGGGCCGCGAAGCGCGCGCTGGTGGTCGGGCAGCCGCTCGCCGGCGCCGGCATGCTCAGTGCGGAGGATGCGGCAGCGGTGACGGCACAGGTCCGGGACTGGCTGGCCCGCAACGGGGTGTCGGAGGTCGACTACAAGGCGCATCCAAAGGACCCGGCGCATGAACTGCGGCACCCGGACTACCGCCTCATCGATCCCGGCGGGGTGCTCGAGTCCTACCTGGCGTCGACGGATTACGATATCGTCATCGGCGTACGGTCCTCGGCATTGCTGTTCGCACGTTTCATCTATCAGGACAAGGTTCGCATCCTTTCATTTGGATGGAATCGCGTACGTTTCAAATCGGAGAAGGAGAAGCAGGACATGACCGACGTATTCAACACTTGCGGAGTGGAGCTGGTCGGCGAATGAAGCAATCCGTAGTCCGCCTGCAGCAGGCGCAGTCATGGCTGCTCGTGGCGCTGTTCTTCTGCATCCCGCTTTCCGTGGCGCCCGCCTACATCCTCTCCGCGGTACTGCTCGTGCTCTGCGTGGCCGAAGGGCGCTTCGGCGAGAAGTGCAGGATCCTGGTCCGCGAGCCGCTGGCGTGGATCTTCCTTGCGTATTTCCTGGTGTTCGTCGTATCCCTGCTATGGACCGAAAACATGGAATGGGGCCTGCGGATGGTGCGCCGGCAGATGTTCTTCCTGCTGTTTCCGATCTATCTGCTGGCGGCCCGGCGCGAGCATCTGATGCGGTACGTACTCGCGTTTCTGCTATCGATTGCGATGTGCGAAGTGTTCGCCTACTACAACTTCCTTCAGCTGCATGTCTGGCCCCATCTGCCCGAAGGCATCCGCGTCGACAAGGATCCGTACGATACAGCTCCCTTCGTCGACCGCATCATGTACGCGCCCGCGCTGGCGCTGGCGGGCTATCTGGCCCTGCACCAGCTGCTGTTCGCCGAGGGCACGCGCCGCGTGCGCCTGCTGTATGCCATTCTCTTTCTCACGACCGCGGGCAATCTGCTGATTTCGGGCGGCAGGGCGGGGATGGCCGGGTTTCTCGCCCTGGTGATGCTGGCGGCATTCCAGCGCTACGCCAGGCGCCCGGTTGTCGCGGCGCTCATCTCCGCGTTCGCGGCGATGGCCTTCCTCGGCGGCGGGTACCTGACGAACGATTATTTCCGGGACCGCGCCAATGCCGCGCTGACCGACATCCAAAACTACGATACGAACCCGAACACATCGCTAGGCCAGCGCGCCACATTCGCGATGAATGCAACGCGCATCTTTCTTGCTCATCCGATAGCCGGCGTGGGCGTGGGGGACTACCCGCAAGAGTATGAAAAAATGAACAGGCTGCATACGCCGAGCGTGATGCTGGCCTGGAACCCGCACAACCAGTATCTCTACGCGCTTACCGCCGCCGGCATTCCAGGGGGCGTGCTGCTGTTGCTGGTGCTGCTGGTACCGCTGTTCCGGCGGGGCGAGCGGGACGGCCGAGAATACCTGCGCAAGGCATTGCCGGTCCTGCTGGCCACGATCTGCCTGGTTGAATCGTACCTGCTGAGGTCGAACATCAGCCTGCTGTACATCCTCTTCACGGCTGCACTATGGTGCCAGCCGGGGAAGGCAAGAAAGTGAAACGCATCCTCATCGTCCGGACGTCGGCCATCGGCGACGTCGTATTCGCCTCGCCATTTGCGGCGGCCCTGCGCCGCACCCATCCCGACGCCCATATCGCCTGGCTGATCGAACCCGGCATCGACGGCCTGATCGCCCACGATCCTGCAGTCAACGAACGCATCCTCTGGCCAAAATCGGAGTGGCGCGCGCTCTGGAAGCAGGGCCGGCGCATGGAAGTGCTGCGGCGCGTTCTCGCCCTGCGCAAGCGCCTGCATGCGGGCCGGTTCGATACCGCGATCGATCTGCAGGGGCTGATGAAGAGCGGCTTCCTGGCCTGGCTGTCGGGCGCACCGCGGCGTATCGGCCTCGGTTCGCGCGAGGGCAGCCAATGGCTGATGACGGAGGCGATGCCGCGCGGCGGCGATCCGGCGCGCATCAGTTCGGAATACCTGCACCTGGCGCAGCAGCTCGGGCTCGACACCGGGGAGTTCATGCCGTCGCTGCACCTGGCGCCGGCGGCCGAGGCGCAGGCGCTGGAACGCCTCGCGTCGCTCGGACTGGCCCCGGGTGGCTACGCCGTGTTCGCGGCATTCACTACCCGTCCGCAAAAGCACTGGACGAATGCCGGGTGGCAGAGGCTTGCCCCGCTGGTACAGCAGCGGACCGGGCTGGTGCCGGTGCTCCTCGGCGGGCCGGCCGACCGCGAGGCCGCCGCCAGGATCGCGGAGGCCGCTCCCAATATCGTCAACCTTGCCGGCGCGACGGGGCTGGGCGAGGCCGCCGCCCTGGTGCGCCATGCCGGCGCGCTGGTCGGCGTCGACACCGGGCTGACCCACATGGGGATTGCGTTCTCCGTGCCGACCGTCGCGCTGTTCGGCTCCACCTGTCCCTATACCGTCACCGGGCGCGACAACGCGCGGGTACTTTGGCTCGATCTGGACTGTTCCCCCTGTCGCCGCAATCCCACCTGCGGCGGGCGGTTCAACTGCATGACGGACATCGGGGCGGAGCAGGCGATGGTGGAACTCGCGTACGTACTGGAGAAGAAGCCATGAAGATCCTGCATGTGGAAGCGGGCAAGCACTACTACGGGGGCGCCCGCCAGGTTGCCTACATCATTGAAGGCCTGCAGCGCCGCGGCGTCGCCAACGTCCTCGCCTGTCCGCCCGGGGCCGAGATCGGCAAGGCGGTCGGCAGCACGGCCGTGGTGCGCGAGACCGCCATGAAGGGCGACCTCGACGCCGGCATGGCCGGACGCCTGCTGCGACTGATCAGGAGCGAGCGGCCGGATGTCGTGCACCTGCACAGCCGCCGCGGCGCCGACCTGTGGGGCGGCGTTGCGGCACGCATGGCGGGTGTGCCGTGCGTCCTGTCGCGTCGGGTGGACAATCCGGAGGCGCGCTGGCAGGTGGCGCTCAAGTACCGGCTGTACAACCACGTCATCACCATCTCGGAAGGAATTCGCCAAGTGCTCCTGTCGGAGGGACTGCGGCCGGACAAGGTGACGTGCGTGCGCAGCGCAGTGGACGCCACGCCCTACCTGGCAGCGGTCGACCCGGCGGCATTCCGCCGCGAGTTCGGGCTGCCCGCCGACGCGCTGGTGATCGGCGTGGTCGCGCAGCTGATCCGCCGCAAGGGACACCGCTACATGCTCGACGCGGCGCAGGCGCTGCGTGACCGTCACCCGGCGATGCGGGTGCTGTTCTTCGGCAAGGGACCGCTGCGCGACGAGCTCGAGGCTGAGGTGAACCAGCGCGGCCTGTCGGAGGTAGTCCGGTTCGCCGGTTTCCGCGATGACCTTCCGCGATGGCTCGGCGGCATGGACATTCTTGCGCATCCGGCCGACATGGAAGGTCTCGGGGTGTCGCTGCTGCAGGCATCGGCGGCAGGCCTGCCGATCGTCACCTCGCGCGCCGGCGGACTGCCGGAAGCGGTCGCCGACCAGGTCAGCGGCATTCTGATTCCACCGGGAGATGTGCCGGCGCTGATCGCCGCCCTCGATGCACTGCTGCGCGATCCGGCGTTGCGCCAGCGCTTAGGCGGGGCAGGGCGGGACCGCATTCTGCGCGAATTCTCGGTCGATGCCATGGTGCAGGGCAACCTCGCCATCTATGAGAAGGTGCTCGGCGCGCGATCCTGATGCAATCTTTCCGGCAGCGCGCAGTCTGAACGGTTTCCCTTCCTTCCCGCATGTTTTGGCGCAAATCCACGCCCCGAAACATGCAGGCGTATAATGAAAGGTTGTTTTCCTACCGCAGCGCAAGGCTTCCAGCAATGCGCCTTAATTGAGCCGCCGCCGCGGCCAGAAACAGACTATGCCAGATACCCAGCCAGCAAGCATGCAGACTCCCGCGCCAGCGGTCCGATTCGAGGATTTTGGACTGGCGGAAGGCATCTTGCGCGCGCTTGCCGACCAAGGCTACGTACATCCGACCCCGATCCAGGCGGAAGCCATCCCGGTCGTGCTGCGCGGCCGGGACGTGATGGGCGCCGCCCAGACCGGCACCGGAAAAACCGCCGGTTTTTCCCTGCCGATCATCCAGTTGCTTCTCGCCCACGCCAACACCAGCGCCTCGCCTGCGCGTCACCCCGTTCGCGCGCTGATCCTGACCCCGACCCGCGAGCTGGCGGACCAGGTCGCCGACAACGTGAAGGCCTATTCGCGCCACACGCCCTTGCGCTCCACCGTCGTATTCGGCGGCGTCGACATGAATCCGCAGACGGCTGCGCTGCGTTCGGGCGTCGAGATCGTGATCGCGACACCGGGCCGCCTGCTCGACCATGTCCAGCAGAAGACGGTGAACCTCTCGCAGACCCAGATCCTGGTGATGGATGAGGCGGACCGGATGCTCGACATGGGCTTCCTGCCCGACCTGCAGCGCATCATCAACCTGTTGCCCCGGGAACGGCAGAACCTGATGTTCTCGGCAACCTTCTCGCCGGAAATCAAGAAACTGGCCAACAGTTTCCTCAAGAACCCGGTGACGATCGAGGTCGCGCGCAGCAATGCCACCGCCGACAACGTCACCCAGGTGCTGTACAAGGTCGACGAAGAGACCAAGCACGACGCCGTCGCCCACATCATCCGCGAGCGGAACCTGAAGCAGGTCATTGTTTTCTCGAATACCAAGATCGGCGCCTCGCGCCTGTCGCGCCACCTGGAGAAGGAGGGCGTGAAGGCCGCCGCGATCCATGGCGACAAGACCCAGGCCGAACGCATGGCGGCACTCGAGGCCTTCAAGCAGGGCAGCGTGGAAGTGCTGGTGGCGACCGACGTCGCGGCACGCGGACTCGACATTGCCGAACTGCCCTGCGTGATCAATTACGACCTGCCGTACAACCCGGAGGACTATGTCCACCGCATCGGCCGCACCGGACGCGCCGGCGCTTCGGGCGACGCCATCTCCCTGTACACCGACAAGGAGGCGCGCCAGTTGGCGGATATCGAGAAACTGATCAAGCACAACATCTCGCGCCTGCAGCTGCAGGGCTTTGTCGCACGGCGATCGAGCGAGCGGCGCAGTCGTCATGAGGCGCCGGAAGAAGGGGCCTCTTCCCATCGCGAGCGCGAGCGCGGCTCCGGCCGCGGTTTTGCACCGCGACGCGAGAAGGTCGATCCCTGGTTCCTGAAACCGTACGAGCCCTCGTCGGCCGACGTCAAGCAGGAGTCGGAAGCGGCAAGTCCTCCCGCCAAGCCGCAGAAGACCAAAGTGGCGGCACTGCTCGGCGGCACGCCGAAGCGCTGACGAATACGGGCCTGCGGGTCCGTTTCTGCGTCTTGCGCCGCTACTTCCCGAAGCGCCCCGCCCACGCGGTACAGGCGGCGGGCCAGAACGCTCCCATGCTTGCCGTCGCCGAGGGCGGCAATCCCAGTCCAAGAAAAACCGCAGCCTCCCGCAGTTCGCGCAGCGGATAAGCAAGGTCGAGCGCGGGCGCATCGGTCTGCTTCGACAATTTCTCCCCATTCGCATTGGTCACGACCGGTACATGCAGGTAGTGCGGCGTCGCATAACCGAGCAGGCCCTGGAGGAAGATCTGGCGCGGCGTCGATTCGAGCAGGTCGGCGCCGCGCACCACGTGCGTGACGCCCTGCTCGGCATCGTCGACCACCACCGCGAGCTGGTACGCCCAATACCCGTCCGCGCGCTTCAGGACGAAGTCGCCGACCTCGGTGGCCAGATCCTGTCGCACCGGGCCCATCCAGCGGTCGTTGAAATCGATGGCGGCAGGGCCGCCCTCGGGCACCTTCAGTCGCCAGGCGCGCGCCGTCTTTCCGTGCGCAAGGCCCTGGCGGCAGATGCCCGGATAGACTGCCGCGCCGTCGCTTGCCACCCCCAGTCGTGAATCGGCGATCTCCTTGCGCGTGCAGCCGCAGGGATAGACATGGCTGCCCAGGCGTTCGAAGGCTGCCTGGTACAGTGCCTTGCGGCGGCTTTGCCATACCACCTCGCCGTCGACATGCATGCCCAGCACCGCCAGGCTACGCAGGATGGATTCCGCCGCACCCGTGACGGTACGCCCTTCGTCGACGTCCTCGATGCGGACCCGCCAGCTGCCGCCATGGGTCCGGGCATCGAGATAGCTGGCGAGGGCCGCCACGAGCGAACCCTTATGCAGCGGCCCGGTCGGCGAAGGCGCGAAGCGCCCGGTATAAGAGGAAGTCTGCATGCTGTGATGATGGTCAGGCAGCGGCGCGCAACTGCGGTCGGCTTGCCAGGGTCAAATCGGCTGACGGAATTTCCGAGAGGATCGCCGACATGATCGAATTGCGCAAGAGCGGGGAGCGTGGCCATGCCGACCACGGCTGGCTTGATTCCTGGCACAGCTTCTCGTTTGGCGACTACTACGACCCGCAATACATGGGTTTCGGTCCGCTGCGCGTGATCAATGAAGATCGCGTCGCACCGGGCCGCGGCTTCGGCGCGCACGGGCACCGCGACATGGAAATCATCAGCTACGTCCTCGCCGGCGAACTCGCGCATCAGGACAGCATGGGCAACGGGAGCGTGCTGCGGCCTGGCGATGTGCAGCGGATGAGCGCGGGACGCGGCGTCATGCATGCCGAGTACAACCATTCCCGGGATCAGCCGACGCATTTCCTGCAGATATGGATCGAGCCGAACGTGCATGGCATTTCACCCGGCTACCAGGAGAAACATTTTCCCTCCAGCGAGAAGGAGGGGCGCCTGCGACTGATCGCAAGTCCCGACGGCGCGCAAGGCTCGGTCCTCATCCACCAGGATGCCCGCGTATTTGCGGGCCTGTTTGGCGACGGCCGTGCCGAATTTTCCTTCGTGCAAGGACGTCGGGGCTATCTTCATGTCGCCCGAGGGGCATTGACCGTGAACGGTGTCGCGCTGTCGGCGGGCGACGCGATACGCGTATCGGAAGAAGCCGGCCTCACCATCGGTCCCGGCGACGACGCGGAAATTCTTCTGTTCGACCTTCCCTGACAACACACCAACAGACGGGTGGCCGCCCGGCCTCGCCGCTCATCGCCATCATGCGTCTGCTTGAATGGGGCGCGGACACCGATCCTGCAACGGCAAGCGAAACGCCGACGCAGATGCTGCCGCAAGGCAAGCGAGATGCATGCAACCTCACCGTCTTTTCACGACTGGCTAATTGCACGCACGGCTGGAACGCAAAAGCGGCACACGCTGTAGTGAGCGCAGCGATGGCGCGGCGCGGGCAAACGCATGGGCGCGCGCGCAATGCGCGCCACCTTCCTACTGCGCATCGCCGCAGATAAATGAATCCTCTGAGCATTCGCAAGTGTTCCGGTGACGCACTTAGTTTGCGTCAAGAAGCACACGGCCTAACTTTTCGAGAATGGGTTTCCAGTCGTTACCTGTGTTCCACCGGCAGTGTCGCAGACGCTTTTTCCGATGCGAGGCAGCGACGACATGGTCAACACGTACCACCGGAGGAGGGGGATCGCGTTCTTGGAGGCCGAATAAAAAAAGCTGCTCCCCGGAGATCTGCCGACTTTAAACATGACACCATTTGAGGAAATAAAACCTATGTTCCGTGACTTCAATATCAAGCCGCTCGTCGCAGCAATGGCCGCTGCAAGTTTGCTCACGGCATGCGGCGGCGGCGGCGGCGGATCCGATCCGGCCCCCAGCACCAACAACCCGAGCCAGAACGGAGGAACGCCGGACACGAGCGGCGGAAACCCGAACCCGAACAACCCGGGCAACCAGCCCGACACCTCGATGACGATGACCTGCGCGGACGGCAGCGATGTCCAGTGCAGCGGTTCGACCGTCCTGCTGTCGGACAACGGCGTGACGCTGACCGATTCCGGCGTGCAGGTATTCTCGCGCACCACCAGCGACCTCGCCGATCCGATCGTCGACAAGACCACGCCGATCGGCATGGCGCTGTTCGATCGCCCTGCGGGCGAGCCGCAGCCGCTCGCCGACGTGCGCGTGCGCAAGGATGCGACCACCGGCCTCGCCACCGGCGCCGCACTCCTGCTCAGCAACCTCAACATGTCGTGGGATGGCACCACCGATCGTCCGCTGATCATCGAGACCTTCGCAACCGAAGCCGGCCGCGTCGAGCTCAACACCGCCGGCGCGCTTGCGCGCTCGTCACTGCGTCCGACCTCGGACGTCGCCTTCTACAACTTCGCCAGCCTCGGCCGCAATGCGACCCAGGCCAACTACGCCAACAACAGCTACTACCCGCGTAGTGCGACGTCCGACTGCACGCCTGTCTCGACCACCCCGGCCGACTGCGAGACCTCGGGCATCAGCGCCACTGCCGGCGACTGGAGCACCTCCGAGACCGGTCGCCTGCCGAGCTGGTTCGGCGGCAGCCGCCTGCACAACGATGGCGACATCCACGCCGGTGATATTCCGGGCGCCGTCGGTACCGGCGTGCCGTTCCCTGGCTCGAAGGGTTACCGTAGCCTCGACAGCTGGAACTACCAGTACGCCAACCTGAGCTCATGGGTCACGCAGGACACCATCCGCATGGCCGAGTGGACCGGCGGTTCGGGCTCCGACGAACACAACACCGGCCGTCGCGGCGTCGTCGCCTTTGGCGCCGTCACCGATCCGACGCTGGTGCCGACCTCCGGCACCGCGACCTACTCGGGCATCGTGTACGGCTACTACGCCACGAGCGCGAGCGTGGATCCGGACGTCGTGCGCGGCACAGCGACCGTCACCGTCGACTACGGCACCCGCAACGTCACGGTTTCGTTCACCAACGTCATCCGCTACGATGCCACCGGCGCCACCGTGCCGCTGGCGTTCGACACCGCCGTGGTGCAAGGCACCGGACGCAACGCCAACTACATGACCGGCCCGATCAATGCCGGCACGTTCACCGGCGGCCTGAGCGCCCGTTACTTCGGCCCGATCGTGAGCACCGGTAGCACCGGCGCAGGACCTGCTGAAATCGCCGGCGCAATGCGCTTTACGAGCGGCACCGGCGGTGCCGCGGTGATCGGCGGCTTCATCGCCCGCAAGGACTGATAGCGGACCGAAGCGAACCTGCAGCAGGAATGGCCGCTGCGACCCGAACTCTTGCGGTTCGGGTCGCAGCGGCCTTCTCTTTTTGCAGGAAGCGTGCCGCGCGTGCCGCGGGCAGCGCGGGATGTCAATCAGCCTTCATGGCCGAAGCGCGGGCAGCTGCAGCATCGGCATCTGCAGCGGCAACGGCAGCTTCGTCGCCTGCCGCGGCCGGCCGGCGCGGCAGCGGCAGCCAGGCCGGGCTCTGGAAGCGCACGATGCTGGCGTAGAGCCAGACGTAGCTGATGATGAAAAGGAGGATGAAACCGAGCAGGAACAGGTCGTCGTTCCAGAACATGACGGCAGGAACCACGGCCAGCAGATTGAGCGCCCACAGGTAGG
This sequence comes from Noviherbaspirillum sp., assembly GCF_036563305.1. Taxonomy (GTDB): domain Bacteria; phylum Pseudomonadota; class Gammaproteobacteria; order Burkholderiales; family Burkholderiaceae_D; genus Noviherbaspirillum. The sequence goes on from NZ_DATCMQ010000016.1 coordinate 190,869, forward strand.
GCGAGGTCATGGAATTGCCGCGCGCCCGGACCGGCGCATCCTGCCCGGCATCGCGCCAGCGCACCAGGCGCTTGTTGATCAGCTGATGAAGATGCATGGCGTCCGGCGCGCCCGGGGATTGTCCCCGGACGAACTTGCGCCGGTAGATGCTGAAGACGGTCTCGAATACCGGATAGATCACGAGCAGCAGCGGAAACAGCACCGACACCTCGGGATTGCGCTCGCGCAGCAGGACCGCAAGCTCGGCAATGACGAATCCGGTCAGATAGGCGCCGCCATCGCCTAGGAAGATCTTCGCCTTCGGGTAGTTCCAGACCAGGAAGCCGGCGACCGCCGCCGCGCAGATCAGCGCGGCGATCCGGATCACGTCGTCACCGACGAAATAGCCGACGGCGGCGAGCGCCAGCAGCGTCGTCACGCAGGTGAAACCCGAAAGTCCGTTGAAGCCGTCGATCAGATTGATGGCGTTCGCCACGCCGGCCACGGCGACAACGGTAAAGAAGAAGGCAACCAGGTTGACCTGGAACACCAGGTCGATCAGCGGGATGCCGAAGCTGCGCACGGTGGCGTCCAGCAGCAGGCAGCCGACCAGCGCCGCAATCATCGTCACGACCAGGCGGACGGCGACCGAGACGCGCTTGGTGAGATCCTCAAGCAGGCCGACTGCGAACACCAGCGAGCACGGCAGCATGAAGGCGAGCGCGAACTTGGCATGCTTGGCGTCGAGCAGGAACAGCAGCGCGGTGCTCAGGGCCAGGCCGAAGAATATCCCGATGCCTCCCACCCGCGGGACCGGAATCGCATGGACCTTCTGGACGCCGTTCAGATCGTGGTCGGCGCTGAGATGGGAATGCAGATGGCTGAACCGGACCACCAGGAAGGTGATCAGCAAGGAACCGAAGAGCGAAAAGATGGCGTACTTCATATAGTCGCAATGAGCGCAAGAACAGAGTCGATTTCAGTACTCCGGTCGCGGGTCGGGATCGTGCCGACAGCCTGGGCGAGGAGACTTTTGTAATATGCTGCGCTCGCAGGCGGTAGCCCGCGCAGAGGAGAAACTTCGGTCGGGGATTGTAACTGAAATGAGGTTTCTTTTAGGAAAAAATGTCGTTTTCCCTATTCAATTCAGGCAGTTACGTTGCTAAACCGTCGTCAATCCCATGTTCATGGTAGAGGCCGAAGCGCCAAGCGGGAAGGTCGGTGAGGAGGAGGAAGCGCTAGGGGCGATTGCGCGGTGAGCGCGCCAGTGCTGAGGCAAGCCAGAGGCTGAAGTGCATGGCGAGACCCGCCGCCAGAAGGCAGTCTGCCGGCCCTGCTCCGTCAGACCGGACACTCAGCCCGAGCTCCCGGACGGGATGGGACAGGGAGAGGCAGGCGCCAAGGCCGAGCAGCAGGTTGGCCGCCGCGCGGATCAGCCTGGCCTCCTGGAGATGCAGCTTCATCTTGCCTCCTGTTGACGGGGACGGCGATGCGACGCCGGGGGTGATCCGGCAAAAATAGCAGTTGCTTTCACCGCTGATCTTGGCGTTCGTCAACTGTCAAGGACCATGCCGGGGCGCGTCGCCGGCACCGCAGCGGACCCGGTTTGGTATTGGCGCCGCCGGAATGTTAAGCTCCGCGCTGCCGGCCGCCTGGCGGGCATGGAAGGAAAAAGTTCGGATGACCATACTCGTTACCGGCGGAGCCGGCTTCATAGGCAACAACTTCGTGCACGACTGGCTAGCGGCTGGCGATGAGCGCGTCGTCAATCTCGACAAGCTAACCTATGCGGGAAACCTGTCCAGCCTCGCTGATCTGCGCGGCGACGAGCGGCACGTGTTCGTGCACGGGGATATCGCCGACCGTGCGCTGATTGCGCGGCTGCTTGCGGCGCACCGGCCGCGGGCGGTACTCAACTTCGCGGCCGAATCGCATGTCGACCGCTCCATCCACGGTCCGTCCGAGTTCATCCAGACCAACATCATCGGCACCTTCCAGCTTCTCGAAGCTGTCCGCGACCACTGGTCGGGCCTGGGCGAGGCGGAGCGGGGCGCGTTCAGGTTCCTGCATGTGTCCACCGACGAAGTGTACGGATCGCTGGGAGAAAACGACCCGGCCTTCCGCGAGACCAACGCCTACCAGCCCAACAGTCCGTATTCCGCCAGCAAGGCGGCGTCCGACCACCTGGTCCGCGCCTGGCACCACACTTACGGACTCCCGGTGCTGACGACCAACTGCAGCAACAACTACGGCCCCTATCATTTTCCGGAAAAGCTGATCCCGCTCGTCATCGTCAATGCGCTGGCCGGCAAGCCGCTGCCGATCTACGGCGACGGCCGCCAGGTCCGGGACTGGCTCTACGTACGGGACCATTGCAGCGCGATCCGGCGGGTCCTCGACCGTGGCGTGCCGGGCGAGACCTACAACATCGGCGGCTGGAACGAAAAAACCAACCTGGAGGTCGTGCAAGTCCTGTGCAGGACGCTCGACGAACTCGCTCCCGCGGCGCACGGCAGCTCTTACGCAGCCCAGATCAGCTTCGTCGCCGATCGGCCGGGCCATGACAGGCGCTATGCGATCGACGCCGGCAGGATCGAGAAGGAACTCGGATGGCGGCCGGCGGAAACCTTCGACACCGGCATCCGCAAGACCGTGCGGTGGTACCTCGATAATCGCGCCTGGGTGGAAGAAGTGCAGTCCGGCGCGTATCGCGAATGGATCAGCCGGCAGTATGAACGCGGCGGGGCGGGCGGTTGAAGATCCTCCTGCTTGGCAAGGGCGGCCAGGTCGGCTGGGAGCTGCAGCGTTCCCTTGCCCCGCTTGGCGAGCTGGTCGCTCTCGCCACGGCGGACGCCGATTTCGATCGTCCCGATACGCTGCGGCCAGTGCTCGCCGCGGCGCGACCCGAGGTGATCGTCAATGCCGCAGCGTACACCGCGGTCGACCAGGCGGAATCGGAGCCGGACAAGGCCTGGCGGATCAATGCGGAATCGGTCGGCGTCCTTGCCGAGGAGGCAAGGGCGCTCGGCGCACTGCTGGTCCATTTTTCGACCGACTATGTGTTCGACGGCGCGAAGGCGACGCCCTATGTCGAGGATGACGCGACGCGCCCGCTCTCGGTCTACGGCAGGACGAAACTGGAAGGCGAGCAACGAATTCGTGCATCCGGCGCCCGGCATCTGGTGTTCCGCACCAGCTGGGTCTATTCGGCGCGGGGGACGAATTTCGCAAGGACCATCCTGCGGCTGGCGCGCGAGAGGGAGGTGCTGAGCGTGGTCGACGACCAGCTGGGGGCGCCGACCAGCGCCGAGCTGGTCGCCGACGTCACCGCGCTCGCGATCCATCGCCTGCGGGCCCGGGCAGGATGCGCTGTTCCGGACCACGGGATCTATCACCTCGCCGCGTCCGGCAGGACCAGCTGGCACGGCTTTGCCGCCCATGTCCTGCAACTGGTGGCGGCGCGCGGAATCGGACTCAGGCTGGCGCCTGAAAACCTGCGCGCCATCCCCAGCGCGCAATACCCGCTGCCTGCCGTCCGGCCGCGCAACTCGACGCTCGATACCCGCAAGCTCGCCGATGCATACGGCCTGTACCTGCCGGACTGGCGCAATCACCTGGAACGCACGATGGATGAAATTATCGCAAGGGGCGAACAACCGTGAAAAAACGCAAGGGCATCATACTGGCCGGCGGCTCCGGCACGCGCCTCTACCCGGCCACGACGGCGGTATCCAAGCAGCTGCTGCCGGTCTTCGACAAGCCGATGATCTACTATCCGCTCAGTACACTGATGCTCGCCGGGATCCGCGACGTGCTGATCATCTCGACCCCCCAGGACACGCCGCGCTTCGCGCAGCTGCTCGGCAGCGGTGCGCAATGGGGCATGAACCTGTCCTACGCCGTGCAGGCTTCCCCGGACGGCCTCGCCCAGGCCTTCCTGATCGGCGCCGATTTCATCGACGGCGCCCCGTCCGCCCTGGTCCTCGGCGACAATATCTTCCACGGCCACGATCTGCAGCGGCTGCTCGCCAACGCGATGGCGCGGACCGAAGGCGCAAGCGTCTTTGCCTATCATGTCAAGGATCCCGAGCGCTACGGGGTCGTCGAGTTCGGCGCCGACGGCCGGGCCACCAGCCTGGAGGAAAAGCCGGCGGCGCCGAAGTCCGGTTACGCCGTGACGGGCCTGTATTTCTATGACGAGCAGGCGGTCGGACTGGCGCGGACACTGAAGCCGTCAGCGCGGGGCGAACTGGAGATCACCGACCTGAATTGCCTGTACATGCGGCAGTCGCGCCTGTCGGTCGAAATCCTGGGCCGCGGCTACGCATGGCTCGATACGGGCACGCATGAATCCCTGCTCGACGCGAGCCAGTTCATCGCCACCCTCGAGGCGCGCCAGGGCCTGAAGGTCGCGTGCCCGGAGGAGATCGCGTTCCGGCAGAAGTGGATCGACGCGGGACAGCTCGAGATGCTTGCCCAGCCGCTGGCCAAGAGCGGCTACGGCCAGTATCTGCTGCGTCTGCTGAATGAGAAGGTGTTCTGATGAAAGCGACCCGGCTTGCCATTCCCGATGTCGTGCTGCTGGAGCCGACGGTGTACGGGGACGCGCGCGGCTTCTTCCTGGAGAGCTATAACCGGCGCGAGCTCGGGCAGGTCCTGGGCATGCAGCCGGAATTCGTCCAGGACAACCACAGCCGCTCGGCAAGAGGCGTGCTGCGCGGACTGCACTACCAGGTGGTGCGTCCCCAAGGCAAGCTGGTGAGGGTGGTGCGCGGCGCGGTCTTCGATGTGGTCGTGGATATCCGCCGCGGCTCCCCGACGTTCGGACAGTGGATCGGCACCGAGCTGAATGCGGACGCGCACACGCAGCTCTGGGTCCCGCCGGGGTTCGCGCACGGCTTCCTCGTCCTCAGCGAGTCTGCCGACTTCATGTACAAGACCACCGACTACTATGCGCCCGAGCACGAGCGGTGCATTGCCTGGGACGATCCCGACCTCGGGATCGCCTGGCCGGACGACGTCATCCCGGTCCTCTCCGAAAAGGACCGGCGGGGCGCGGCGTTCCGGAATGCGGAACTGATCGACTAGCGCGGACCCTGCCGACGCGGCCCGGCGATTGCCCCGTCGACCACCCGGCGCGCCCGGCACCGGGTGAGGCCGCGATTTTGGTTGCATTGGCGCATCACAGCCAGTAGAATTGTTCAATTTTGAACGAACCCCGTCCGCGGCCCGCGCCCACGTCGCCGGAAAGGGCGCCCCTCTCCTGAAAACAACGACATGAATCAGCAGGAAGACATACGGTTTCGCCTGCTGCGCATGCTGCAGGAGAATCCCAACCTGAGCCAGCGCGACCTCGCGGAGGCGCTCGGCGTCAGCCTCGGCAAGGCCAATTATTGCCTGCAGTCGCTGCTCGAGAAGGGGTTGATCAAGATTCAGAACTTCAAGAGCAGCAAACGCAAGCTGGCCTACGCCTACCTTCTTACGCCTGCCGGCCTGGCGGAAAAAACGTCCCTCGCGGCGCGCTTCCTGAGCAGGAAAATGGATGAGTACGAGCGCCTGAAAGCAGAAATCGAATCGCTGCAGAACGAGATTCAAGAGACGGCGAGAAGCAAAAGCAACCTTCCAGAAAATCTATGAGTGTTCACGACAAAAAAATTGCGGTCATCGGCCTCGGCTATGTGGGGCTGCCGCTCGCGGTCGAATTCGGCAAGCAGCGACCGGTGCTGGGCTTCGATATCAGCGCCGCGCGCATCGAGGAACTGAAATCCGGACGCGACCACACGCTGGAGGTGACCTCGGACGAGTTGCGGAAAGCGGAGTCGCTCTCCTATTCGTGCGATGCCGCGGCCCTGAAGGATTGCGGCATTTTTATCGTCACGGTGCCGACGCCGATCGACCAGGCGAACCGGCCCGACCTGACACCCCTGGTCAAGGCCAGCGAAACCGTCGGCAAGGCGCTGACGCACGGCGCCATCGTCATCTATGAGTCGACCGTCTATCCCGGCTGCACCGAAGAGGTATGCGTGCCGGTACTCGAGCGAGTGTCCGGCCTCAAATTCAACGTCGACTTCTTCTGCGGCTACAGCCCGGAGCGCATCAACCCCGGCGACAAGGTCAACACCCTGACGAAGATCAGGAAGATCACCAGCGGGTCGACGCCGGAAACGGCAGAGGTCGTCGACGCGCTCTACCGCAGCATCATCACCGCAGGCACCTATCCCGCGACCAGCCTGAAGGTCGCCGAGGCGGCCAAGGTGATCGAGAACACGCAGCGCGACCTCAACATCGCGCTCGTCAACGAGCTTTCGGTGATCTTCGACCGCCTCGGCATCGACACCATCGAGGTGCTCGAGGCGGCAGGCAGCAAGTGGAACTTCCTGCCGTTCCGCCCCGGCATGGTCGGCGGCCACTGCATCGGGGTCGATCCCTATTACCTCACGCACAAGGCGGAGGAAGTCGGGTATCACCCGCAGGTCATCCTGGCGGGGCGCCGCATCAACGACAACATGGCGCGCTATGCCGCGCGCAATGTCATCAAGCTGATGCTGCGCAACGGTATCGATGCTGCCCGCAGCACCGTCGGCGTGCTCGGCATGACCTTCAAGGAGAACTGCCCGGATATCCGCAATACCAAGGTGATCGACCTGGTGCGGGAACTGGAAGCATGGGGCGTACGGGCGGTTGTCGCCGATCCGTGGGCAGACCCGGCGGAAGTCGAGCACGAATACGGCCTGACCCTCGGGAAGGTGGATGCCGAGCATCCGGTGGATGCGCTGGTGGTCGCGGTAGGCCACAACGAATACCGCAGCCTGACGCCCGCCGCGCTGCGCCCGCTGTGCAAGGGCGAGGCGCCCGTCCTGGCCGATTTAAAGAGCCTGTATAACCGCCACGAAGCGGCGGCGGCAGGATTCACGGTCTTCCGTTTCTGATCCCGGCACAACAAGTCTATGCAAAACTACTCCACCATCACCGATCGCAAGATCCGCCTCGCGCTCGTCGGCTGCGGCCGCATCGCGGCCAACCATTTCGGCGCGATCGAAAAACATGCGGACCGCGTCGAGCTCGTCGACGTCTGCGACACGAACCCGCAGGCCCTGGAGCAGGCCATCGCGCGCACCGGCGCGCAGGGGCACAGGAGCCTGGATGACATGCTCAAGGCCACTACCGCCGATCTGGTGGTGCTGACGACGCCCAGCGGGCTGCATCCGCAGCAGGCCGTCGATGTCGCCCGCAGCGGGCGGCATGTCATGACCGAGAAGCCGATGGCGACGCGGTGGCACGACGGCGTGCGCATGGTGAAGGCCTGCGACGATGCCAACGTCCGCCTGTTCGTCGTCAAGCAGAACCGGCGCAACGCAACGCTGCGCCTGCTCAAGCAGGCCGTGGAGCAGGGCCGTTTCGGGCGCATCTATTCGGTCGCCGTCAACGTGTTCTGGACCCGCCCGCAGGACTACTACGACAGCGCGGCATGGCGCGGGACCTGGGAATTCGACGGCGGCGCCTTCATGAACCAGGCCAGCCACTACATCGATCTGCTCGACTGGCTGGTCGGTCCGGTGGAGAGCGTGATGACCTATACCGGCACCCTGGCGCGCAACATCGAGGTCGAGGATACCGGCGTCGCGGCGATCCGCTGGCGCAGCGGCGCGATGGGCACGCTCAACGTGACCATGCTGACCTACCCGAAAAACCTGGAAGGCAGCATCACCATCCTCGGCGAGAAGGGCACGGTGCGCATCGGCGGTGTCGCCGTCAACGAGATCCAGACCTGGGATTTCGCCGACGCGCGGCCGGAAGATGCGGATATCACCGCAGCGAGCTACGAGACGGGCTCCGTCTACGGCTTCGGCCACCCGTTGTACTACGACAACGTCATCAAGACGCTGCGCGGCGAGGCCGAGGCGGAAACCGACGGCCGCGAGGGTCTCAAGTCGCTGGAGCTGCTGATCGCCATGTACCTGTCCTCGCGCGACGGCAAGCGGATTGCGCTGCCGCTCGAGTACTGAGGCGCGTACGGCGGCAAGCGAAAGCGGCGGGATACACACTACGGGAGTTTCGATGAGCATCACTATTCATCCGTCGGCGATCGTCGACGAAGGCGCGCAGATCGGCGATGGAAGCCGGATCTGGCACTGGGTTCATGTGTGCGGCGGCGCGCGGATCGGCAGCGGCTGCTCGCTCGGCCAGAACGTGTTTGTCGGCAACCGCGTGGTGATCGGCAATAACGTCAAGATCCAGAACAACGTGTCGGTGTACGACAATGTGACGCTGGAAGACGACGTCTTCTGCGGTCCGAGCATGGTGTTCACGAACGTCTACAACCCGCGCTCCGCGGTCAGCCGCAAGGACGAGTATCGCAATACGCTGGTCAAGCGCGGCGCCACCCTCGGCGCCAACTCCACCATCGTGTGCGGCTCCACCATCGGCGAGTACGCCTTCGTCGCCGCCGGCGCGGTAGTCAACCGGGACGTCAAGCCCTACGCGCTGATGGCCGGTGTCCCGGCGCGCCAGATCGGCTGGATGAGCGAGTTCGGCGAACGCCTGGACCTGCCGCTGCAAGGGAACGGACAAACCACCTGCCCGCATACCGGGAAGACCTACCAACTCGTCGACGGCAACTGCACATGTCTCAACCCATGATCCCCTTTATCGACCTGAAGACCCAGTACCAGGCGCTCAAATCCGACATTGCGGAAAGGATCAATCGCGTCCTCGAGCACGGCCAGTACATCATGGGGCCGGAAGTCGCCGAGCTGGAAACGAAGCTTGCGGCGTACACCGGCAGCAAGCATTGCATTACCGTTGCCAGCGGCACCGAAGCGCTGCTGATCAGCCTGATGGCGCTCGGCATTGGTCCCGGCGACGAGATCGTCACCACGCCATTCACCTTCGTCGCCACGGCGGAAGTGATCGTTCTCCTCGGCGCCAAGCCCGTTTTCGTGGACGTCGAGCCTGACACCGGCAATATCGACCCGCGCCTGGTCGAGGCGGCGATCACCTCGCGCACCAAGGCCATCATGCCGGTCAGCCTGTACGGACAGCCGGCCGACATGGACGAACTCAATGCGATTGCCCAGCGGCATGGCGGCATTCCGGTCATCGAGGATGCCGCGCAGAGCTTCGGCGCGACCTACAAGGGACGCAAGAGCTGCAACCTGAGCACCATTGGCTGCACCAGCTTTTTCCCGAGCAAGCCGCTGGGGTGCTACGGCGACGGCGGCGCGATTTTCACGAACGACGATGCGATTGCGCAGGCCTGCCGCGAAATCCGCGTGCACGGGCAAAGCCGTCGTTACGTCCATACCCGCGTGGGGGTCGGCGGTCGCATGGATACGCTGCAATGCGCGATCGTGCTGGCCAAGCTGGAACGGTTCGAATGGGAGATCGCCCAGCGCATCGCGATCGGCAATGCCTATAACGCGATGATGGACGAAGCCGGCATTGCCCGCATTGCGCAGCGTCCGGACCGTACCAGCGTCTTCGCACAGTACACGGTCCTGCTCGACGACCGGGAAGCGGCGCAGGAGGAGCTGAAGCGCGAAGGCGTGCCGACGGCCGTCCACTACCCGGTGCCGCTCAACCGGCAGCCTGCTTACGAACACCTGTCGGACAAGGCCGACTGTCCGGTTGCGGACAAGCTGGCGGCAAGGGTGATGAGCCTGCCGATGGGCGCGGACCTGTTGCCGGCCGACCAGCAGCGCATCATGGCGGCACTGGCGGCGGAAAGGGTGTCCGCACGGTGAGCAACGGACGCAGCAGACTGGCGGGAGCCGCGGCGGTCTACCTGGGAGCGAATGTTCTCAACGCCGCGATTCCGTTTCTGCTTTTGCCCGTGCTGACGCGGGTGCTGACGCCGGCCGACTATGGAACGGTGGCGATGTTCGCGCTTGTGACCACGGTGCTCGGCGCCTTCACCGGACTGAGCGTCCAGGGCGCGGTTGCCGTGCGCTACTTCCAGCTCTCCAGGGAAGATTTCGCCGAGTTCGTCGCGACCTGCGCCGGCGTTCTGGTCGCCAGCACGGCGGCGGTCGCCTGCCTGGTCGCGGTCGCGGGAGCGCCACTGGAGACGTTCACCGGCGTGCCGAGGGACTGGTTGCTGGTCGCGGTGCTGGTGTCCGGGCTGCAGTTTGTATCGAACATCCGGCTGTCCTTGCTGCAGGTGCAGGGCGAGGCCCGGAAATACGGCGTGTTCCAGGTAGGGCAGAGCCTGCTGAACGGGGTCGCTTCCCTGGTGCTCGTCCTCGTGGTGCACATGGCCTGGGAAGGACGGGCGCTAGGGCAGGCCATCGCGGTGATGCTGTTTGGCGGCATCGCGGCGTGGTGGCTGAAGCTGGACGGCATGCTGCGATTCCCCCGGCGCTGGCGGCATCATCTCGGCGATGCGCTGAAATTCGGCGTTCCGCTGATTCCGCATGTCCTGGGCGGCCTGCTCGTGGTGGCCGTCGATCGTTTCGTCATCACCCGGGAGCTCGGGCTGGCGGAGGCGGGGATCTACATGGTGGCATTGCAGCTCGGACAGGGCCTTGGCCTGGTGACGGAAGCCTTCAACCGGGCTTACGCGCCGTGGCTGATGCACAGGCTGGCCGCGCCGGATCGCGCCCTGCGCCTGCTGGTCGTGCGCGGGACCTATCTGTACTTCGCGATCGTCATGGCGCTCGCCGCAATCGTCGGCCTCGCCGCGCCGCTGATACTCGACTTGCTGGTGGGCGACGCGTTCCGGGAAGCGGCGGGGATCGTGATCTACATCGCGCTTGGCTTCGCCTTCGGTGGGTGCTATTACATGGTGACGAACTACCTGTTCTACGAAAGCAAGACCGCGCCGTTGTCGGCAATTACGATCGGCTGCGGTCTCGCCAATGTGCCCCTGACTTACCTGCTGGTTCGCCACAACGGCCTTGCCGGGGCAGCCCAGGCCTTCATGCTGACCCAGGCAGCGAGCTTCCTGCTTACCTGGTGGCTGGCAAACAAATATCATCCGATGCCCTGGCTCAGCGCCCTGCGCACCGCAGGCGCGGAGAATCCGACATAAAGCGAAAATAAACATGGAAAAAATACTCGTTACCGGCGCCGACGGTTTCATCGGCTCCCACCTGGTCGAGCTGCTCGTCCGCGAGGGCTACCAGGTCAAGGCGCTGTCCCAGTACAACTCCTTCAACTACTGGGGCTGGCTTGAGGATATCGCTTGCCGCGACCAGGTCGAGGTGCTCAGCGGGGACGTGCGCGATCCCCACTACTGCAAGCACATCACCAAGGGTGTCGACACCGTATTCCACCTCGCCGCCCTGATTGCCATTCCCTATTCGTACGTGGCCCCCGACAGCTACGTGGACACCAACGTCAAGGGGACGCTGAACATCTGCCAGGCGGCGCTCGACAACGGCGTCAGGCGGGTCATTCATACTTCCACCAGCGAGGTGTACGGGACCGCGCGCTACGTGCCGATCGACGAGAAGCATCCGCTGCAGGCGCAGTCGCCTTACAGCGCTTCCAAGATCGGCGCCGACGCAATGGCCATGAGCTTCTTCAATGCGTTCAACCTGCCGCTGACGATCGCCCGGCCGTTCAATACCTACGGTCCGCGCCAGTCGGCCCGCGCCGTCATCCCGACGATCATCAGCCAGATTGCCGCCGGCAAGAAGCAGATCAAGCTCGGCGACGTCACGCCGACACGCGACTTCAATTATGTCGCCGACACCTGCCGCGGCTTCCTCGAACTGGCGCGCTGCGACGCGGCGGTCGGCGAGACGGTCAACATCGGGTCCAACTACGAAATTTCCGTGGGCGACACCCTGTCGCTGATTCGCGAGCTGATGAACAGCGACGTGGAGTTCCTGACCGACGAGCAGCGCATGCGGCCGGAAAAGTCGGAGGTGTTCCGCCTCTGGTGCGACAACAGCAAGATCAATTCCCTGACCGGCTTCAAGCCGCAATACAGCATCAGGGACGGCCTGAAGGCGACGATCGACTGGTTCGTCGAACCGGCCAACCTCGCCAAGTACAAGGCCGATATCTACAACGTCTGAGCGCGATCATGTTCGACAACCTCGTCCGATTCATCCGGGAACAGTACCGCACCGAGGAGTTCATCCCGCTCCACGCCCCCGTCTTCAAGGGCAATGAGCGCCGGTATGTGCTCGACACCATCGACTCTACCTTCGTGTCGAGCGTGGGCGCGTTCGTCGATCAGTTCGAACGGGAAATGGCCGCCTATACCGGAAGTCCCCGCGCGGTCGCCACCGTCAACGGCACCGCCGCACTGCACGTCGCGCTGCAGCTGGCCGGCGTGCGCACCGGCGAACTCGTCGTCACGCAGGCGCTGACCTTCGTCGCCACCTGCAATGCGATCGCCTATTGCGGGGCCGAGCCGGTCTTCGTCGACGTCGACCGCCACACGATGGGTCTCTCGCCCCGCGCACTGGACGCATGGCTGCAGGAAAACGCGCGGCGCGACGACGACGGCCTCTGCCGTACGCGCAAGGATGACAAGGTGGTGCGCGCCTGCCTGCCGATGCATACCTTCGGTCATCCGGTCGACATCGACGCCTTGCTCGAGGTGTGCGAACGCTGGAACCTGGCGCTGGTGGAAGACGCGGCCGAGTCGCTGGGCAGCCTGTACAAGGGCCGGCACACGGGCACCTTCGGCATGCTGGGCACCCTGAGTTTCAACGGCAACAAGATCATCACCACCGGCGGTGGCGGCATGATCCTCGCGGACGAGGCGATCGGCGCGCGGGCGAAGCACCTGACGACGACCGCCAAGAAGCCCCATCCGTACGAGTTCGTCCATGACGAGATCGGTTACAACTACCGCCTGCCCAACCTGAACGCCGCCCTCGGCTGCGCCCAGCTCGAAAGCCTCGACGGCTATGTCGCCGCCAAGCGCGTGCTGGCAGGTCGCTATGCGGATCTGCTGGAGGGAAGCGGACTCCTGTTCGTGCGGGAGCCGGAGGATTGCCGGTCGAACTACTGGCTCAACGCCGTCATCTGCGACGATGGCGCGCAGCGGGACGCGCTGCTGAAGGCGACCAACGACAAGGGCGTCATGACGCGGCCGATCTGGGCGCTGATGAACCGGCTACCCGCCTACGCCGGGTGCCGCCGGGACAGCCTGGCCAACGCGGAATGGCTGGAGGCCCGCGTAGTGAACCTGCCGAGCAGCGTCCTGCCGGAGTTCCTGCCGTGAAGCGCAAGGTCGCCGTATTCACCGGCACCCGTGCCGAGTACGGGCTGCTGTACTGGCTGATGAAGGATATCCAGGCCAGCGATGCGCTCGCGCTGCAGCTGATTGTCGGCGCGATGCATCTGTCGCCGGAGTTCGGCGACACCTGGAAGCAGATCGAACAGGACGGTTTTCGCATCGACTCCAAGGTCGAGATGCTGCTGTCGTCGGACACACCCGTCGGCGTCGTCAAGTCCATGGGGCTCGGCACCATCGGTTTCGCCGATGCGCTGGACCGCCTGCGGCCGGACGTGCTGCTGGTGCTCGGCGATCGCTTCGAGGCGCTTGCCGTCGTCCAGTCCGCGCTCATCCTGCAGATTCCGGTGGCGCACCTGCACGGCGGCGAGATCACCGAGGGGGCGTATGACGACGCTATCCGCCACGCGATCACGAAGATGGCCAGCCTGCACTTCGTCGCCGCCGAGCCGTACCGGCGTCGCGTGATCCAGATGGGCGAACGACCCGAGACCGTGTTCAACGTCGGGGCATGCGGCCTGGACCACCTCCGCCGCAGTCCCTTCATGGACCTCGATGCACTTTCCGCCAGCCTTGGTTTTGCGTTGAAACGGCCCTACCTGCTGGCAACCTATCATCCAGTGACTTCGCTGGACGAGGCGCCGGAGGCGACATTCCGGGCCATGCTCGACGCATTCGACAAGCACGCCGGGCACCAGGTGATCCTGACCTATCCCAACGCCGACAATGGCGGCCGGGCGATCATCCCGCTGCTCGAGGCATACGCCCGCGACAACGCCGGGCGCGTGCTGGCGATACCCTCGCTCGGCGCCAAGCGCTACCTGAGCGTTCTTGCTAACGCCGCGGCAGTGGTCGGTAATTCGTCCAGCGGCATCATCGAGGCACCGTCGGTCGGCATTCCTACCGTGAATATCGGCGTGCGGCAACTGGGCAGGCTGGCAGCCGAGTCGGTCCTGCATTGCGCCCCTGCCGCCCCGGCCATCGACGAAGCGCTGTCCAGGGCGCTGTCTCCCGCGTTCGCCGAAACCTGCCGGCATGTCGCCAACCCCTACGGGCAGGGGGACGCCGCGCAGCAGATCGTGCGCATCCTCGCCGCCCACGACGGCAATTTCCACAAGCAGTTCCACGACCTTGACGGGGCACCATGAAGCCATACGAAACCGAGGGCGTCTACATCATCGCCGAAGCAGGGGTGAACCATAACGGCGAGCGCGACAAGGCCATGGCCCTTGTCGATGCGGCAGCCGACGCCGGCGCGGACGCCGTCAAGTTCCAGACCTTCGACGCCGGAAAGCTCGCGGCCAAGAGCGCGCCGAAGGCCGCTTACCAGAAGCAGCATACCGACGCCGGGGAAAGCCAGTTGGCGATGCTCAGGAAACTCGAGCTGCCGCGTGAATGGCACCAGACGCTGCGTGAGCGCGCCCACGCGCGTGGCATTGAATTCCTGTCGACGGCTTTCGACAGCGACAGCCTGGTGTTCCTTGAAGGGCTCGGCATGCCGCTGTTCAAGGTGCCCTCCGGCGAACTGACGAACGGGCCGCTGCTCTGGCAGTTTGCCCGCACCCGGAGGCCGCTGATCCTGTCCACCGGCATGGCCACCCTGTCCGAGGTGGAGCAGGGCCTCGCGGTCGTCGCGCATGCGCTGCATGCGGAGCGGGAACCGGCCGACATCGACGAGGTATGGCGTGCCTGGAGCAGGCCCGACCACAGGGAAAGCCTGCGCGGCCATGTGACGCTGCTGCATTGCACTTCCCAGTACCCGACGGTATTCGGCGAAGTCAACCTGCGCGCCATGGATACGCTGGCCCGGGCCTTCGGCCTGCCGGTTGGCTATTCGGACCACACCGAGGGCACCCTGATTCCGGTCGCTGCCGTCGCCCGCGGTGCAAAAGTGATCGAAAAGCATTTCACGCTCGACCGCAACCTGCCCGGCCCCGACCACAAGGCCTCGCTGGAACCCGGCGAGCTTGCCAGGATGGTCAGCGACATCCGTGCATTGCAGCTTGCGCTCGGGGACGGCGGCAAATCGCCGCAGCCGAGCGAATGGGATACGCGCAAGGCAGCGCGCCAGCAGGTGATCGCGACGCGCGACCTGGCGGCGGGGGCGGTCATCCGCCGCGAAGACCTGAGCACCGCCCGCTGCGGCAGCGGACTGCCCCCCAGCGCGCTCTGGGGACTCGTCGGCAAGACCGCCGCAAGGGCCTATGCGGCCGGAGATATTGTCGAACAATGAACGGGTCGCCCGACATTGCGTCCATGCCGCTCGTCCTGCTGGGGGCGGGCGGCCACGCGCGCGTACTGCTCGCCCTGGCCAGGGCGGCGGGCATGCCGCTGTACGGCGTATGCGATCCCGGACTGGCGGCGCAGTCGGTCAAGCAGTGGGACGGCCTGCAGGTGTTGGGCGGCGACGACGCCCTCGACCGGCTGGACCCCGCACGGACTGGTCTGATCAACGGTGTCGGTCAGCTCGTAGGTGCGCAAGGACGGCGCAAGCTATATGATGCGTGCCGTGCGAAGGGCTTCGGCTTTCCGGTGCTGGTGCATCCGGCGGCATGGGTCGCGCCGAATGCCGAGCTCGCCCAGGGCGTCCAGGTGATGGCAGGCGCGGTGGTGCAGCCGGGCTCCCGCATCGGCGAAAACAGCGTCGTCAACACCAGGGCCGGGATCGATCACGACTGCGTGATCGGCGCGCATGTGCACATTGCTCCTGGAGCAATCCTTTGCGGCGGTGTCGGTGTCGGCGACCGGGCATTCGTCGGCGCCGGCGCGACCGTGATACAGGGCCTGCAGGTCGGCGAAGACGCCGTACTGGCCGCAGGTGCGGTGCTTGTGCGCAACCTCGACGCCGGCAGCAGGTACGTCGGGCCGCGCGAAAACCGCACCGACTGAATTCATACGAAAAGCAGGACAGACAAGAAACTATGACATCGATGGATAACCAATTCTGGCGCAAGGCGCTGCTGCCCGCCGGCGCAAGCATCCAGGACGCGATCCGCAATCTCGACGAGTCGGGCCTGCAGATCGCGCTGGTGGTGGCGGACACAGGAACGGGCGTGCTGCGCGGCACCGTGACCGACGGCGACGTGCGCCGCGGCCTGCTGCGCGGCGTCGACCTGCAGTCCAGCGTTGATGAAATCATGTACACCAACCCCATGGTCGTGCCGCCCGAGATGGGCCGGGACATGGTGCTGCACCTGATGCGCGCGAACAAGATCCATCAGCTCCCCGTCGTCGACGGCGAGCACCGGGTGGTCGGCCTGCATATCTGGGACGAGGTGATCGCGCCGACGGCGAGGCCGAATACGATCATCATCATGGCTGGCGGGCAGGGCAAGCGGCTGCGGCCGTTTACTGCAGACTGTCCGAAGCCGATGCTTCCGGTGGCAGGCAAGCCGATGCTTGAACACATTATCGAGCGGGCCAAGGATGACGGCTTCGTCAACTTCGTGCTGGCGGTGCATTACCTCGGGCACATGATCAAGGAGTATTTCGGCGACGGCGAACGCTGGGGAATACGGATCGACTACCTGGAGGAAGACGCGCCCTTGGGCACCGCCGGCGCGATGAGCCTTCTCAACCCGATTCCCGACCTGCCTTTCATGGTGACAAATGGCGACGTGCTAACGGACGTTCGCTACTCCGAAATGCTGGATTTTCATCTCCACCACCGTGCCGCCGCCACCATGGCCGTGCGTCAGCACGAATGGCAGCATCCTTTCGGTGTCGTCCAGACCGAGGGAGTGAACATCATCGGCTTTGAAGAAAAGCCGGTACACCGTACCCATGTGAATGCCGGTATCTATGTACTCGAGCCAGAGGCCCTGGCCGCGCTGAACAAGGGGGAGCCCTGCGACATGCCGACCCTCTTTGAACGGTTGGCACGACGCGGAAAGACGACCATCGCCTATCCGATGCATGAACCATGGCTTGACGTCGGGCGGCCCGACGATCTTGAAAAAGCGAATTCTATTAAACCTGGAGCCTGAATCATGAAGAGAAACCTACGCGAGATGTACAAACTGCCGGAGGAGATCAAGTACTGCAAGAAGTGCACGGTCTCCAACCAGCGCCCGCGCATCACCTTCGACGAACACGGCGTTTGTTCCGCCTGCAATTACGCGGAATACAAGCGGACGAAGATCAACTGGGATGATCGCGAAAAGGAACTGATCGAGCTCTGCAACAAGTACCGCAAGACGAACGGCGAGTACGACGTTATCGTTCCGTGCAGCGGCGGAAAGGACGGAAGCTTCGTTGCCCATCAGCTCAAATACAAGTATGGAATGAACCCGCTCGCAGTCACATGGGCGCCGCTGAAAGCGACGGAAATTGGTCGTCGCAATCTGGACGCATTTATCGCCTCCGGCTTCAATCACGTCCTCGGCACGCCCAACCCGAAGGTCACGCGTCGCCTTACACACCTGGCGTTCAAGCACCTCGGCGATCCGTTCCAGCCGTTCATCTACGGCCAGACCAACTATCCAATGCACATGGCGGTGAAGCACAACGTTCAGCTGATCATGTACGGCGAGAATGGCGAAGTCGAATACGGCGGCGACATGAAGAACGCGTTCCGCCCGACACGCGATATCGTCGACCACGACCGTCACTATTTCTCTGGCCTGCCCCCGGAGTTTTGGGCCGAACACGGCGTGTCGCTTGCCGACCTGCATCCGTTCGGTGCGCCTCCGCACGACCAGATCATGAGCAATGGAACGCAGATCCATTTCTTCGGCTACTACAAGTTCTGGGATCCACAGGAAAATTTCTACTACTGCCAGGAACATACTGGTTTCACTCCGAATACCGAACGTTCCGAAGGCACGTATTCGAAGTATGCAAGTCTGGACGACCAGATCGACGGCTACCACTACTACCTCGCGTACATCAAGTTCGGGATCGGCCGGACAACCTCGGACACCGCGCACGAGATCCGCGACGGG
Organism: Noviherbaspirillum sp.; assembly: GCF_036563305.1. Lineage (GTDB taxonomy): Bacteria > Pseudomonadota > Gammaproteobacteria > Burkholderiales > Burkholderiaceae_D > Noviherbaspirillum. The sequence continues at coordinate 208,986 of NZ_DATCMQ010000016.1, forward strand.
AAGATCACACGCGAAGAGGGCGCAGCCCTCGTCAAGCGTTACGACGGCGAGTTCCCCAGGAAGTACTTCAAGGAGTTCCTCGAATACTGCTCGATTACCGAGGAGGAATTCAACGAAGTGATCGACAGCTGGCGCTCCGACCACATCTGGGAGCGGGATGGCGAGGGCTGGAAGCTTCGCCGCGCGGTCTGGCAGGAGTAACAGCGAGCGCCATGAGGAAAATACGGCTTATCGCCCGGTTGGACATCAAGGGTCCAAACCTGATCAAAGGCGTGCATCTCGAGGGATTGCGGGTCATCGGGTCCCCGTCCGAGCACGCCTTGCGCTATTACGAGCAGGGCGCAGACGAGCTGATCTACATGGACTGCGTCGCCAGTCTCTACGGCCGCAACAACCTGAGCGACATTGTGCAGAGCACCGCCCGCGACATTTTTGTGCCCTTGACGGTAGGCGGCGGCATTCGTTCCGCTGACGACGTCCGCCATCTGCTGCGTTGTGGCGCGGACAAGGTCGCGGTAAATACGGCGGCGATCGCCAATCCCGGCCTCATCACCGAGATCGCGCGCCGGTTCGGCAGTCAGTGCATGGTGCTGTCCATCGAGGCAAAGCGGGTGGACGCCGGTCGCTGGGAGGCCTACACCGACAACGGTCGCGAGCGCACCGGCGTGGACGTGGTCGAATGGGCAAAGCGCGCCGTCGGCCTCGGCGCCGGGGAAATCCTGCTTACCTCCATCGACCAGGAAGGCACTCGCAAGGGCTTCGACGTGGCGCTTGTGAAGGCAGTGGCCTCCGAAGTGAGTGTGCCGGTGATTGCCAGCGGAGGCATGGGAAAGCCCGAGGATCTCGTCGATGTCGTTCTCGCAGGCGAAGCGGATGCCGTCGCCATGGCCGACATTCTTCACTACAAGCGCGCAGGGATCGGGGACATCCGGGCCTGCGCCGTGTCGGCAGGGTTGGAGGTACGGTCCTATGGCAACTGAAATCACCGTTGTCGACTATGACGCCGGAAATCTGTTCAGCGTAGCCAGGGCGCTTGAGCATTGCGGCGCGACAGTCACGCTTTCGGGCGATCCGGACGTGGTGCGGCAATCGTCGAAGATCCTGCTCCCCGGCGTTGGCGCTTTCGGCGACGGCATGGCGGCGCTGGCGCGCCGCGGGCTCGATACGGCAGTCAAGGAGGCCGTTGCGCGTGGAAATCTGCTGCTCGGCGTTTGCCTGGGCATGCAGTTCCTGCTTGATGGCAGCGAGGAATTCGGCGAGCACACGGGCCTGGGTCTCGTGCCAGGCCAGGTCGTGCAGATACCCGTCACGCGCCGTGACGGCGCACCGCAGAAGATCCCCCACATCGGCTGGAACGAACTCGCATTCCCCGAGGGGCGGGGCAGCTGGACTGGCACACCTCTGCAAGGTTTGCCGTCGGGCGCCGCGATGTATTTCGTCCATTCGTTCATGGCGGCGCCATTGCAGCCCGCGCATGTCACTGCAGAGTGCGTATACGGCGGGCACCGTATCACCGCCGTTGTCGGGCACGACAACGTCTGGGGTGCTCAGTTCCACCCGGAAAAAAGCGGCACGGACGGATTGCGCTTCCTGAAGAGTTTTGTGAATTTGCCGTGAAGATTCTCGCCCTCATTCCCGCACGCGGCGGTTCGAAACGGCTACCACGCAAGAACGTGAAGAGTCTCGGCGGGCTGCCGTTGATTGCGTGGACGATTCGCGCCGCCATGAAGAGCGGAGCCTGCTCTTCCATCATCGTGTCTACGGATGACGCCGAGATTGCCGCCATCGCGCGTGATCACGGCGTCGAGGTACCATGGACGCGTCCGCCAGAGCTGGCCTCCGATACGGCGAGCAGTGTCGACGTCGCCCTTCATGCGCTCGCCGCACACGAGGCGGAACATGGCGACGTCGACGGCCTGCTGCTATTGCAACCGACCTCGCCATTCAGGACGGCGGAAAGCATCCGTGCCGCGGTCCGCCTCTTCGTGGAGAATGCGGGAAGCCGGTCGGTAGTATCGTTGGCGCCCGCGCCTTGTCATCCGGCCTGGACATTCCAGGTCAGCGGCGGAGAAATGCGGCCGTTCCTTGGATGGGAACAGCTTTCGGTGCGATCGCAGGATCTGGAACCTGCGTTCACGCTCGATGGCTCACTCTATATTGTTCCGCCTCGCATGCTGCGGGAGCGGCGCGCGTTCATTGGGCCCGATACGCTTCCGTTCACTATCGCCAATGCGGTGGAGTCGATCGATATCGATACGCCAGAGGACTGGTCGGTCGCCGAGTCCTTGCTGGAACGGTCAACGGCACTGAACGTGAACATGTCATGACCGCCGCCATAACCCTGCACGACATCCTTCGTATCGAGGACAGCACGGAGGTTCTTGCCGTACGCTGCCCCGACACGGACATTCCGCTCTGGCCGGCAATCCGGGTTGCATTCCTGCGCACCATCATTGGCGACCTTGTTTATGGCACACCCATTGCGCAGCCGCCGTCGGGCGCCGCTTCGCGTGCCCGCCGTGCATCAGCAATCTCGCGAGCCTACCTCCATAATGCGGGACGCATGCTTCGAATGCGCCCGTGTTACCCGATCCTGACAATGGCTACGGGCGCTCGCTTGCTGCGGCAGGATGGCCGTTACTTCAATTGCCTGAGCGACTATTTCATTCGGGTTGAACCCAGCCGTACCCTGGCCGTCGAGGAAATGTTCGACTGGAAGTGGCCGTTTCCCAGAAAGCATGACAACACCCTGCTGCATACGCCGCTTCGCGTCAGCAGCGCGTTGAGGGCGAGGCCGCGAAGACCACGCTACCTCGCTAGATCGCAGGAATTGGTCGACCTCCTTCTCCAGCGCGCCGAACGTCTGCTTGATTGGCAAGCATCCGAGGCGCAACGAACCTGGATCGAAGCGTACTGCGTATCGTCCGCTGCATCGCTCCTGCCGCGTTACAAGGCTTACGAGAAACTGTTCAGGAAGGCCGGAATACGCCTGCTCCTCAAGGAGGAGGCAAGCTACGGTGGACCTGACAATGTTGCGGCGATCAGTGCCGCTAAGGACATGGGGATTGTGACCGCCGAGTATCAGCATGGTGCTATTTTTGCGGGGCACGACGCGTACAACATGGCCGGTGCCATGAGCGCTTCAGCCGACTTGTGCAGGACCTTGCCCGACCACCTCCTTACCTACGGCGAGTGGTGGGGCGAGCAGACTAATCTTCCGTTACGTACCCATGCGATCGGCAGCCCGCACAGGAGCGAAATCATCGGCGGACTCACACGATCGACGCCGCACAAATCCGAAATATTGGTCCTGGGCGACGGACTGAAGACGGATTTTTATTTGTCGCTATGCGCCGAACTGGCGGCCGTACTCTCCACCGACTACCGGGTCGTGTTTCGACCCCATCCGCTCGAACGCAGCAAGGTCTTCTCCGGTATTTCCGGAGGAATCGCTGACCGCGTCAAGATCGACTCCCGGCCTGATATCTACAGTTCTTTCGCCAGCGCGAGCGCGCTCGTCAGCGAGCTGTCGACGGGGCTGTTCGAGGCAATAGGCATAGTGCCGAGGATCTTCATCTGGGATACGCCGGTGGCTCGTTTCACCATACCTTCCCACTCCTTCCGCGGGTTCCAAAGCGCCGCCGAACTTATAACGCTGCTCTCATCCAGCGAGACCGGGAAAGTCGCAGAGGAACAGAAGGAACGGGTCTGGAAAACCCGCTGGCAGGAGAACTACCGGCACTTCCTTGCAAGCGTGCTGTAAGCCCGAAAATCGGGCGACGCGGGCACAACGTTACAAGCACATGACACGATGATCGTAATTGTCGACTACAACACCGGTAACCCCGGATCAATCAGGAACATGCTCCGCAAGATCGGTCACGATTCGGAGATCTCCTGCGACCCTGCACGCATTGCGGAAGCAAGCAAGCTGGTCCTTCCCGGCGTCGGCGCGTTCGACGCTGGAATGGAATGTCTCGAGCGGACCGGCCTCATCCCGCTGCTGAACGACCGGGTGATCAACGCCAAGGTTCCCGTCCTCGGCATCTGCCTTGGCATGCAGCTCATGACGCACGGAAGCGAGGAAGGGAAACGGCCGGGACTGGGGTGGATCGACGCGGAGACGGTCCGATTCAGGCCGCAGGATCCCTCGCTGAAGGTGCCCCACATGGGATGGAACCAGGTGCAGCCAGGGCGCCCGTCGCCCTTGCTCGAAGGGATGGAAAACGCGCGCTTCTATTTCGTCCATTCATACTTCGTGCGCTGCCGCAGCGAGGATGATGTCCTCCTGTCAGCAGTGTATGGCGGAGCGTTTCACGCAGCGTTCGAGCACGGCAATGTGCGCGGCGTGCAGTTCCATCCCGAGAAAAGCCACAAGTTTGGCATGCAACTGCTGTCCAACTTTGCGGAAAGGTGCTGAATGCTCAAGACCAGAGTCATCCCTTGCCTGCTTGTGTCGGAATCGCGCCTCGTGAAGACGGTGCAGTTCAAGAAGCCCAGGTATGTCGGCGATCCGGTGAACGCCGTCAAAATCTTCAATGACAAGGAAGTCGATGAGATCGTCGTGTTGGACATCGATGCCACGCGAAGCGGGCGCGAGCCCGACCTCGACCTGATTGGCGAGCTCGCGAGTGAATGCTTCATGCCGCTTGCATACGGCGGAGGAATCAACAAGCTGGAAACAGCACGCCGCATTCTCAAGCTGGGTGTCGAAAAGATCATACTGAATACGGCAGCCTGGAAGCAACCCGCGCTTGTGCGTGATGCCGCAAATGAGTTCGGCTCGCAGGCGGTCGCCGTTTCCATTGATGTCAAGCGCAAGCTGTTCGGACGATACGAAGTGTGCGTCGACAAGGCGAGCAAGGCGACAGGAGAAGATCCGGTTACGTACGCCCGAAGAATGCAGGCTCTGGGAGCCGGTGAAATCCTCCTGAATTCGGTTCAGCAGGATGGCACACTCGCTGGTTACGACCTCGAGCTTATCTCCCGCGTAGCGTCTGCCGTCAACGTCCCTGTCATTGCCAGCGGCGGAGCAGGGACTGTCGAGCATTTCAGGGAAGCGGTGCAGCGTGGTGGTGCAAGCGCGGTGGCAGCAGGCTCAATGTTCGTTTTCCATGGCCCGCACCGCGCCGTGCTGATCACCTACCCCGATCGTGCCGTGCTCGAAAGCACGCTTGCATGAGTAGGACTAAGAATGCGCAATGAAACAGAATTACTACTTCCACCGCAAAAAATGACCAAGCAAACAATCTGCAAGCGCTGCATCATGGATGCCACCGACCCGGACATCGTGTTCGATGCGGACGGCATCTGCAACCACTGCCACCGGTACGACTCGATCGCATCGAGCCGCCTGATACCGGAAAGCGACCGGCCGGCGCGGCTCGCCGCGCTGGTGGCGGAGATCAAGCGCCAGGGGGCGGGCAAGCCCTATGACTGCGTGATCGGCGTTTCCGGCGGTGTCGACAGCACTTACGTCGCGTACCTCACGAAGGAGCTCGGCCTGAGGCCGCTTGCCGTCCACTTCGACAACGGCTGGAACTCCGAGCTGGCGGTGGCCAACGTCGAAAAGACACTGAAGACCCTCGGCATCGACCTGTCCACCTATGTGGTCGACTGGCAGGAATTCCGGGACATCCAGCTGGCCTTTCTCGAGGCCTCGACGCCGGACGGCGAGGTGCCGACCGACCACGCGATCGCGGCGCTCCTGTACAGCACGGCGCACAAGCTGGGACTGAAGCACATCCTGCTCGGCCTCAACGTGATTTCGGAAAGCATCATGCCGCTGAAATGGGGCTATGGCTACGCCGACTTCCGCTACATCAGGGGTGTCCACCGCATGTTCGGCAAGCGGCCGATGAAAACCTATCCGCACTATTCCCTGCCGCAATTGTATTACTACATGTATTTGCGCAAGATCCGGATGGTGCCGATCCTCGATTTCGTCGACTACCAGAAGGAACAGGCGATGCAGATCATCCAGGACAAGCTGGGCTGGGTCTACTACGGCGGCAAGCACTACGAGTCGATCTATACGCGCTTCTACCAGGCCTACATCCTCCCCCGCAAGTTCAATATCGACAAGCGTCGCGCGCACTATTCGAATCTGGTGCTCTCCGGGCAGATGACCCGCGACGAGGCGCTGACAAAGATCACCGAGCCGGTGTTCCCGGAGCGCGGACTGGCCGAGGACAAGGAATACGTGATCAAGAAATTCGGCCTGTCAGTCGCCGAATTCGAGCGGCTGATGGCCCTGCCCACGAAAACCTTCCTCGATTATCCGAACAGCTACACGCGGATCGAGACCGCCAAGAAATACCTGCTCCGCAAATGAACGTGCAACTGAAGACAGCAACAGGAACCGCCGGCACGATGGGAGTGCCAGCGTGAGGACAAACGTGCAGATGCCGGTGGTGGTGGCTGCGCTGCTGCTGTATGCCGCCTTCGCGAGCGTGTTCTTCTTCTCCTACGGCCTGCCGTCGCTGAATGGGGAGATTCCGCAGCAAATGTACGCGGACACGCTGACCTACGAGACGGCGGCGCTCAACTGGGGCGAGGAGAACGAGCTCGTGGCCATCGACGGCAATTACCTGGGCCCGGTGACTGTCCTCGCCTTGTTCGACCATAACCGCATCCTGGTACACGCGTTCAACCTGATCCTGCTGGTCGTCTCGGTGGCAGTGGCGCTCAGCAGGCTGGAGGTGAACCGGACCGTATTCCTGCTTGCCTTCCTGTCCAGTCCGCTCCTCCTGTTCAGCACCATCGGCGTGAACAAGGAGATCTTCCTGGTCCCGCTGTCGTTGTTCCTGGCCGTGTACATGCGGGAGCAACGCCTCCGCTGGCTGCTGTTGTCCCTGGTGTTCGCGGTGCTCGCGCGCTGGCAGCTCATGGTGTTCGTCGTCGCGCTGTACATGGTCAACCTGCCATTCAACCCGCTGCGCGGCAGGCGCTTCCGGCTGCTGATCATGCTGCTGGCGGCCATCACCGTTGCATATCCCATCCTTGCGTCCGGGTTGCTGGAGGCGGTGGAGGCAATCTCCATCGAAGGCGGCATGCAGGAGAGCGGCTCCGCATCAGGCATCTACCCCTTGATGCAGTCGATACAGCGCTCCTATGGCTACTTCCTCGTGGTGGTGCCGAAAGCGCTGCAGCTGTTGTTCGGCTACCTCACGCGCTTCAGCCTGGAGGGAATCAGCGAGGATTTCTGGAATGCCTTCGTCATCATGTCGCAGTCCGCGCACAACCTGCTGCTGCTGGTCCTGTGCCTGGTGCTGCGCAAACGCCGGCTCGCCAACGACATGTTCTTCCTGATCTGCATGTTCTCCATCATTTTCGCGACGACCCCGGTGTTCGGACCGCGCTACTTCTTCCCGGTGGGAATCTGGCTGGCGCTCTGGCTCGCGCAGACCACGGAAGCGAAGGCGGACGGTGCGCGGACCATGCAGCCGCCGCTTGGCACGGGAGCAAGCCATGCGTGAGCGCGGAAAATTGCGGGTCCTGTACATCCACCCGTTCGGCGTATATGGCGGTGCCACCAAGAGCCTGTCGGAGCTGATCGCCGCGCTGCCGCACGACAGGCTCGACGCGGTCGTGCTGACGCCGATCGGCCAGGCATCGGAGTCGCTTGCCGCCGCCGGTGCGCGCCCGGTCGGGGTGAGCGGCATCTCTCAGTGGGACGACACCCGGTTCGGACACTATCGCGGTTTCAGGTGGCTGATCCTGCTGCGGGAAATCGCGCGCCTTCCAGCAACGCTGCGGGCGTTGTGGAAGATGCGCGGCGAAGGACCGTTCGATCTCATCCATTGCAACGAGATCACGGCCCTGCCTGTTGCCATCATTGCCAGGCGCCTGCTGCAGGCCCCGCTGCTCGTGCATGTGCGTTCGCTGCAGCGGGGCGCGGAGGGAGGTGCGATCACGAGGCGCCTGATGGGTCTCCTGCGCCGTCATGCCAATGGCATAGTGGCAATCGACGAGGCAGTGCGCCGCACCTTGCCGTCCGATCTGCACGTGGAGGTTGTCCATAATTCGATGCGCATCCCGGCTTCGTTGCCCGAACCCGAGCCGACTGCTGTATATACTGTCGCCCTGATTGGCGTGCTGCACCGGTCGAAGGGAGCGTACGAATTCGTGGAGGCGGCCCGCCTGCTGCGCGACCGCGGTGTGCCGGTAAAGCTGCTGATCGTCGGTGAAAACGCCCGGAAGCTCTCGGGGGTGACCGGTTGGATGATGCGCAAGCTCGACTTCGCGCGCGACGTGCGCAAGGAACTTGAGGACTACGTGGCAGCGCATCGGCTCGGCGCCTACGTCGAATTCACCGGCTTCGTGCGCGACATTCGTACGGTGTACTCCCGGATCAACGCAGTGTGCTTCCCATCGCATCTGGATGCACCGGGACGTCCGGTGTTCGAGGCTGCGCTGTACGGCCTGCCGACCATCGTGGCGATGCGCAATCCGACCCGCGACGTCGTCGTCCATGGCGAGAGCGGGCTGTGCATCGACACGCCGCGACCGGAAGCGATTGCCGATGCCATCGGGACGCTGTTTGCCGATCCGGCAAGCGCGCAGGCGATGGGCGCCCGGGCACGCCAGGCAGCGCTCACCCGGTTCGACAGCGGGGTCGCCGCCGCGAAGATGTGGGAGCTCTACCTGCGCACCGCGGCGCCCGGCCATGGTCTTCGCGCAGTGTCGAAGCCGCAGCCACTGGACGTCGAGACCGAGTAATATCCCGGCGGGCAGAATCCGCTGTTTGCAACGATAGGATTGATGAGAATGACAATGCCAGAACAGGAAACCGTCAGCGTGCTGGTCCTTGGCGCCTCCGGGATGCTGGGCAATGCGGTCATGCGCGTACTGGCAGAAAGCACGGGCTTCGAGGTCACGGGGTCGGTTCGTTCGGCCGAATCGCTGCGCCTGCTCCCGGAGTCCCTGCGCACGTCGGTCAGGACCGGGGTGGACGTCGAGCACATTGACAACCTCACCCGGCTTTTCGCTTCGGTGCGACCCGATGTCGTCGTCAACGCGATCGGCCTCGTGAAGCAACTGGCGGAGGCGGACGATCCGCTCGCCGCCATTCCGGTAAACGCGCTCCTTCCGCACCGGCTGGCGCGCCTGTGCGAGATCGCCGGCGCGCGGCTGATTCATATGAGCACGGATTGCGTTTTCTCGGGCAGCAAGGGCATGTACAAGGAAAGCGACGTGCCCGATGCCGCCGACCTCTACGGCCGCAGCAAGCATATGGGTGAGGTGGACTATCCGCATGCGGTGACGCTGCGGACATCGATCATCGGTCACGAACTTGCCGGCGCCCGGAGCCTGATCGGCTGGTTCCTTGCGCAGCAGGGCAGCACGCGCGGCTTCAGGAGAGCCGTCTTCTCCGGCTTGCCCACGGTGGAGATCGCCCGCATCATCAGGGATCATGTCATCCCCAATCCGGCTCTGCGCGGCGTGTACCACGTGTCGGCGGAGCCCATCAACAAATTCGACCTGCTGTCGCTCGTCGCCGAGACCTACGGCAAGGAGATCAGGATCGTTCCCGACGACGGCCTGGTGATCGACCGTTCGCTCGACTCGTCGCGCTTCCGGCAAGCCACAGGCTTCCAGCCGGCGCCCTGGCCAGCGCTCGTCAAGACGATGCACGCATTCGGCTGAATAGTTCAATTTTCAGGATAAGCAAGCATGTTCAAGAACAAGGTACTTCTCATTACGGGCGGCACGGGCTCCTTCGGCAACGCCGTGCTCCAGCGCTTCCTGCACACCGATTTCTCCGAGATCCGGATCTTCAGCCGGGACGAGAAAAAGCAGGAGGACATGCGCATTGCGCTGAACAACCCCAAGCTCAAGTTCTATATCGGCGATGTGCGCAACTACGACAGCGTGCGCGACGCGATGCACGGCGTGAACTACGTGTTTCATGCGGCAGCGCTGAAACAGGTGCCCTCCTGCGAGTTCTATCCGATGGAGGCGGTGCGGACCAACGTCCTCGGCGCCGAAAACGTGCTGAATGCGGCGGTGGCAAGCAAGGTGGAGCGCGTGGTCGTCCTCAGTACGGACAAGGCCGTGTATCCGATCAACGCCATGGGCTTGTCCAAGGCGATGATGGAGAAGCTGATGGTCGCAAAGTCGCGCATGCGCAGCGAGGGCGAGACCGTCATGTGCGCGACGCGCTACGGCAACGTGATGGCCTCCCGTGGCTCCGTGATCCCGCTGTTTGTCAGCCAGATCAAGGAAGGAAAACCGCTGACGATCACCGACCCGAGCATGACGCGTTTCCTGATGTCGCTTGAGGACTCCGTCGACCTGGTGATCCACGCTTTTCAGCACGCCCAGCAGGGAGACATCTTCGTGCAGAAGGCGCCGGCGTCGACCGTCGAGGTGCTTGCGCTCGCGCTCAAGGATCTGTTCAGGAGCGAAGCGGCGATCCGCGTCATCGGAACCCGTCACGGCGAGAAGCTGTACGAGTCGCTGATCTCCAGGGAGGAAATGGCGAAGGCCGAAGACATGGACCGCTACTACCGCATTCCGGCCGACAACCGCGACCTGAACTACAACAAGTATTTCGTCGAGGGCGAAACAAAGATATCGGCACTGGACGACTACACGTCGCACAACACCGAGCGGCTTGACATTGAGGGCGTCAAGAAGCTGCTGCTGAAGCTGGACTTCATCAAGGAGCAGCTCAGTGCTTAAGGTAATGACCATCGTCGGCACGCGTCCGGAAATCATCCGGCTGTCGCGCGTGATCGAGAAGCTGGACCGCCACTGCGACCACGTCCTGCTGCACACCGGCCAGAACTACGACTATGAGCTGAACGAGGTTTTTTTCCAGCAATTGGGTATCCGCCGGCCCGACGACTTCATGGAGGCGGCGGGCGCGAGCGCCGCGGAGACGATCGGCCAGGTCATCATGGCCGCGGACAAGGCGATCGAGAAGTATCAGCCTGAAGCACTGCTCCTTCTCGGAGACACCAACAGTGCGCTGGCCGCCATCGCCGCCAAGCGCCGCAAGGTGCCGATCTTCCACATGGAAGCGGGCAACCGCTGTTTTGATTTCCGGGTCCCGGAGGAGATCAACCGTCGCATCGTCGACCATATCTCCGATATCAATCTGACCTACAGCGAGATTGCGCGCGAATACCTGCTGAGAGAGGGCCTGCCCCCGGACCAGGTGATCAAGACCGGCAGCCCGATGCGCGAGGTGATCGAACATTACAAAGACGGCATCGACGCATCGGACGTGCTGTCTCAGCTTGGCCTGCAGGAGCATGCCTACTTCGTCGTGAGCTCGCACCGTGAAGAGAACGTGGATTCACCCGAGAGCCTGCGCAAGCTGTTCGGCATTCTCAACGCGCTGGCCGAGCGCTACCGCATGCCTGTGATTGTGTCGACCCACCCGCGCACCCGCAAGCGGATGGATGCGCTCGGTCTGTCGGCCGACCCGCTGGTACAGTTCCACAAGCCTTTCGGCTTCCTTGACTATGTCAAGCTTCAGGTGTCCGCGAAGGTGGTACTTTCCGACAGCGGGACCATCACCGAGGAATCCTCGATCTTGAATTTCCCCGCGCTGAATCTCCGTGAGGTGCATGAGAGGCCGGAAGGATTCGAAGAGGCGGCTGTGATGTTTGTCGGGTTGAGCACGGAACGCGTGATGCAGGGCATCGGAATCCTGGAGAGCCAGCCGCGCGGCGCAAGCAGGGCGCTGCGGATGGTCGAGGACTATGCGCCGCAGAACGTCTCCGACAAGGTGCTTCGCATCATCCAGAGCTATACCGATTTCGTGAACCGGCGCGTCTGGAAAAAGGGATGATCGTGCGGTATCGGGAAGCGGCATGAAACGTATTGCCATCATTGCGGATGCCTATCCGCCCATGAGGACGTCTGCTGCCGTCCAGTTGCGCGACCTGTCGCAGGAGCTGGTGCGCCAGGGGCATTTTCCGACCGTCCTCGTGCCGTCCGCCGAACTCGGCCAGCCCTGGTCGCTGGAGGAAATGGAGGGCGTGCAGGTGCTGCGACTGCAGGGGCCGCGCACCAAGGACATTGGCTACGTGCGGCGCACCGCCGGCGAATTCCTGTTGCCCTTCCAGATGCTGCGCAACCTGCGCAGGAGCCCCCTCGCCAGCCAGCGCTGGGACGGCGTCGCCTGGTACTCGCCGACAATCTTCCTCGGTCCGATGGTGCAGGCATTGAAGCGGCAATCGGGATGTCGCAGTTACCTTATCCTGCGCGACATCTTCCCGGAATGGGCGGTCGACATGGGATTGCTCAGGCGGGGAGCCGCCTATCGGGTCTTCAAGCAGGTCGAGCGGTACCAGTACTCCGTGGCGGATACCATCGGCGTGCAGACACCGGCCAATCTCCGATACTTCGACGGCTGGCGCCGTCCGCCCGTCGCGCGCGTAGAAGTCCTGCAGAACTGGCTGGCGGACGCGCCAGCAGCCGGCTGCAGCATCTCCGTCGCTTCGAGCCGCCTCGCCGGCCGTCGCGTTTTTGTCTACGCGGGCAATATGGGAATCGCCCAGGGGATGGACATACTGCTCGACCTTGCGGAACGCCTGCGGGGCCGGAAGGACGTCGGCTTCCTGTTTGTTGGCCGTGGCAGCGATGCGGCGCGGTTAAGCGACGATGCCAAGCGCAGGGGCCTGGACAATGTACTGTTCAACGAGGAGATCGACCCGCGCGAAATCCCCGGCTTGTACTCGCAATGTCATGTCGGCCTGATCGCACTCGATCCCCGTCACAAAACCCATAACATTCCCGGCAAGTTCCTTTCATACATGCAGAGTGGCCTGCCCGTGCTCGCCGCCATCAATCCAGGCAATGACCTGAAGCAGCTGATCGAAAGCGAGGGCGTGGGAAGGGTCTGCTGCGACAATTCAGCGGCGAGCCTCCATCACCTGGCCGAGGCCTTGCTCACCGATCTGGCACAGGAGGATCTTGCCGCCCGGTGCCGTGCGCTTGCCGCAAGAACGTTCTCCTCCGCGACCGCTGCAAGGCAGATCGTGACGGCGCTGGAGCAGCCGACATGAAATCGTACCTTGCATCAGCACCTTCCCCAGCAACATGAAATTCTTTTCCCGCTCCTGGCTGGATGACCTTGCGGCGGAAGCCGCACGCTCTCCGCGTCTCAGGCAATCCAGGAACCTGCATGAGAGCTATGGCGAACCGTGCCAGCGGCTTTTCAATGCAATATGCGAAAGCAGTTATATCCGCCCGCACCGGCATTCGTTGGATCCGAAGACGGAATGCCTGGTCGCGGTGCGCGGGTGCATGACGCTGGTACTGTTCGATGATGCCGGTGAACTCGTCGAGGCAGTGCGTTTCGGTGTTTCCGGCTGCGACGGGGCAGCGCACGTCGGCGTGGAGCTTCCGCCTGGTGCATGGCACACCGTCCTGGCCGACACACCCGACGCGATTCTGTTCGAGGTGAAGGCAGGACCCTTCGATCCCTCGCAAGCGAAGGAACTGGCATCCTGGGCCCCGGAGGAGGGAAGCGATGGGGCCGCGCCATACCTGAGTGATCTCAAGCGGCGCGTCGCGCAACGTCTTGCACGCTAGGCGGCGCTGCCGGACGGGACTGCAGTACCCCTGCTCAGGACGAATGCGAGGCGAGGCGTCTCTCGCGGTCGTGGCGCATGCTGGCAGCGGCAAGCAGCAACAGCACGCCTGCCACGAAACCGGCGCCTGCGCTGACTGCGACCAGCATTGCCTGCTTCCTGAGGGAGTGCGTGCTCTCGACGTAAATCGGCGCCGCAAGCCCGACCCGGCGTGTCTGCGTCGAGCTTAGCGCCAGTTCGACCTTGCCGATGTCCGTGATGAGCTGTTGGATGGCGAAGTTGGTCGACGACAACGCGTTGAGCACCGACTCGGATGCTTCAGCCTTGCTTTCGTTGCTGAGGAACGCACTCATCCTGGCGTCCAGGCCCGCCTTCAGTTTTTCCAACTCCGCCAGGCGGCTTCTCAGGGCTTTCAGTTCCGCAGTGCGCGCGGAAACCGCCGAACTGGCAAGGGCGTCCTGGTCGGCGCGCACGTGGAGCATCACCGCGGTAAGGCACTCCTCGGCCGCTTTTGCGGAAGTGCTCTCGAAGCGCAGGCTGACCATTGGTGCACTGCGGTTCACCGCCGGCTTGAGCGCCTTTGCCAGGTCCACGCCGGGCCGCTTCGATCCGGACAGTCCGCAGAGGTTGATGAGTTCATCCGAGTAGTAGCGCGGCAACTTGAGTTTCTCCGCCAGCACGGCGGGCGCTTCAATGGCCTCATTTGCCATCGTAGCGATCTGAATGTTGGCGGACGCCTCGAACTTCTCGACTTCCATCATGGTTGCACCAAGGCCGATGCCGGCACCGATGGCGGTGGTCGCCACCAGCGGCTTCCAGCTGCGCTTCAGGAAGAGCAGGATGTCGTACAGACCAATGCTGCCGGCGTCGGAGGCAGGCATGCGTCGCTCTTCAATCGGGGTGGTGGTGCGGTGGTCAAGCATGCTGAACTGTTTCTTCGTTGGTTGAATAGGGGAACGCATTTTTGCACAGCACCTTCCCGGTGTACAGCGCGGCGGCCTGGAAGGTAAACGCCACGCCTAGCGCGAAGACCGCGCGCTAGGCGGCCTTGTGTGCGTGCTCGGCCTTTCCACAATGCGGACAAGACACCCCCGCCACATACAGAGGCGACAACTGCTCCCGCGGCGTCACCACCGCGCGGCACGCGAAACACTGCTTGGTGTCGGTCGCCTCCAGCTTCGGATTCAGTGCCGTCCGGTAGTCAAACACGAAGCAGTCCCCCGTGTAGTGATCCCCGCCGACTTCCTCGAAATACTTCAGTATCCCGCCTTCGAGCTGGTACACGCTGTCGTAGCCGACGTTCTGCATATGGATCGCGGCCTTCTCGCAACGGATGCCGCCGGTGCAGAAGGTCACGACGGTCTTCCCTTGCAGCGCGTCCTTGTGCTTTTCGACGACTTCGGGGAATTCGCTGAATTTCTCGATCCGGTAGTCGATGGTGTTGTTGAAGGTGCCGACGTCGACCTCGAACGCATTGCGCGTGTCCATCATCACCACCGGCTTGCCGTTGTCGTCATGGCCCCGGTCGAGCCAGCGCTTCAGGGTCTTGGCGTCGACCGCCGGCGCGCGGCCTTCCTCGGGCTTGATCAGCGGGTTCTTCATCGTGATGATCTCGCGCTTCAGCTTGACCAGCATCTTGGTGAAGGGCTGACGGTCGGAATAGCTCTCCTTGACCTCGATGTCGGCAAAGCGCGGATCGTCCCTCAGCCAGGCGAGGAAGCGGTCGATCGGCTCGCGCAGGCCGGCGAGGAACAGGTTGATGCCTTCCGGGCTGAGCAGGATGGTGCCTTTCAGTCCGAGTTCCTCGCACAACGCGCGGAACGCGGGACGCTTTTCGGCGGTGTCGTTGAAACTGATGAATTTGTACGCGGCGATGTTGACGTAGGGGGTGGCGGACGACATGGCTTTCTGTAAGTCTTTGATTCGGCGACATTATATACGGCATGGCGGGGTCGCGGGCGTTTGCCGCGACGGCGGCGTTGCCGCAAGCGGCGGCCCTTGGCAAGTTCTTTTTTGCCATCCAGCGCACCCCCGCGCTGCCGGTCCGGCTTGTAAAATACCCCGATGACTTCCCCGCAATTCATCCACCTCCGCGTTCATTCCGAGTATTCGATCGTCGACGGCCTGGTGCGCATCGACGACATCGTCAAGGCGGCCGCCAAGGACAAGCAGCCGGCAATGGCGGTCACCGACCTCGCCAACCTGTTCGGCATGGTCAAGTTCTACAAGGCGGCGCGCGGCAAGGGCATCAAGCCGATCGCCGGCTGCGATGCCTGGATCACCAACGAGGATGACCGTGACAAGCCGTCGCGCGTGCTGCTGTTGTGCAAAAATCGCAACGGCTACCTGCAGTTGTGCGAACTGCTGAGCAAGGCGTGGCTGACCAACGTCCACCGCGGCCGGGCCGAGATCCGGATGGCGTGGCTGGAGAACGGGCAGTCCAGCGACCTGATCGCCCTGTCCGGCGCCCATGGCGGCGACGTCGGGATGGCGCTGGACAACGGCAACCCGGCGGCGGCCGAGCGCTGCGCGCAGCGCTGGGCCGGGATCTTCCCTAACCGGTACTACCTGGAGGTGCAGCGCTACGGCCAGCCGAACATGGACAGCCATGTGCGACAGACGGTGGCGCTGGCGGGCCGGCTGCGGCTGCCGGTGGTGGCCACGCATCCGGTCCAGTTCCTCAGCCCGGACGAATTCATTGCGCACGAGGCGCGCACCTGCATCGCCGAAGGCGAGATCCTCGCGAATTCGCGCAGGGTCAAGCGCTTCAACGACCAGCAGTGCTTCCGTACGCAGGCCGAGATGGTGGAGGCGTTCGCCGACCTGCCGGGCGCGCTGCAGAACTCCGTGGAGATCGCCCGGCGCTGCAACCTGGAGCTGGAGCTGGGCAAGCCGAAGCTGCCGCTGTTCCCGACGCCGGATGGCGTGACGATCGACCAGTTCCTGGTGATCCAGGCGAAGGCCGGGCTGGAGGAGCGGCTGCAGATGCTGTTTCCCGACCCGGACAAGCGCGAGCAGCAGCGGCCGCGCTATGAGGACCGGCTGAAGTTCGAGACCGACACCATCATCAAGATGGGCTTTCCCGGCTACTTCCTGATCGTGGCCGACTTCATCCAGTGGGGCAAGAACAATGGCGTGCCCGTGGGGCCGGGACGGGGCTCTGGCGCGGGCTCGCTGGTGGCCTACGCACTGAAGATCACCGACCTCGATCCGCTCGAATACAACCTGCTGTTCGAACGCTTCCTCAATCCGGAACGGGTCTCGATGCCCGACTTCGACATCGACTTCTGCCAGGAGAACCGCGACCGCGTCATCCAGTACGTGAAGGACCGCTACGGGCGCGATGCGGTGTCGCAGATCGCCACCTTCGGCACCATGGCGGCCAAGGGCGCGGTGCGCGACGTCGGCCGGGTGCTGGACATGGGCTACAACTTCTGCGACGGCATTTCCAAGCTGATCCCGTTCAAGCCCGGCAAGCTGGTGACGATCGCCGACGCCATCGAGGAAGAGCCGCTGCTGAAGGAGCGGATGGAGAAGGAGGAAGAGGTCCGGCAGGTGCTGGAGCTGGCGCAGCAGGTCGAAGGCATCACCCGCAGCGTCGGCATGCATGCCGGCGGCGTGCTGATCGCGCCCGGCAAGCTGACCGACTTCTGCCCGTTGTACACCCAGGGCGGCGACGCCGGCGTGGTGTCGCAGTACGACAAGGACGACGTGGAGGCGGTCGGCCTGGTGAAGTTCGACTTCCTTGGCCTGACCACGCTGACCATCCTGGACCGCGCGGTGCGCTACATCAAGCAGCTCGACCCGGCGATGATGGCGTTCGACCTCGCCAAGCTGCCGCTGAACGACAAGGCATCCTACGAGCTGCTGACCAAGGCCAGGACGGTCGCGGTGTTCCAGCTCGAAAGCCGCGGCATGCAGGGCATGCTGAAGGACGCGCGCCCCGACCGCTTCGAGGACATCATCGCACTGGTCGCCCTGTACCGTCCGGGCCCGATGGACCTGATCCCGGATTTCTGCCGCCGCAAGCACGGCGAGAAGTTCGACTACCCCGATCCCCGCACCGAGGGCATCCTGTCCGAGACCTACGGCATCATGGTCTACCAGGAGCAGGTGATGCAGATGGCGCAGGTGATCGGGGGCTATTCGCTCGGCGGCGCCGACCTGCTGCGCCGCGCGATGGGCAAGAAGAAGCCGGAGGAGATGGCCCAGCACCGCCTGCTGTTCCGGGAGGGCGCGGCGAAGAACGGCCTGTCCGAGGAAAAGGCGGACGAGATCTTCGACCTGATGGAGAAGTTTGCCGGCTACGGCTTCAACAAGTCGCACGCCGCCGCCTACGCGCTGCTGTCCTACCACACCGCCTACCTGAAGGCGCACCACCCGGCGGCCTTCATGGCGGCCAACATGTCGCTGGCGATGGACGACACCGACAAGGTGAAGATCCTGGTCGAGGACGCCCTGGATGTCTGCAAGCTGCAGCTGCTGCCGCCGGACATCAACCAGTCGGACTACCGCTTCATGCCGGTCGGCGTGCCGGGCAAGAAGGCCACGCAGATCCGCTATGGCCTCGGGGCCGTCAAGGGGTCGGGGCAGGGCGCGATCGAGGCCATCATTGCCGCGCGCAACAGCGGCGGGCCGTTCCGCGACCTGTTCGATTTCGTTCGGCGGGTCGACAAGAAGCAGATCAACCGGCGCACCATCGAGGCGCTGATCCGCGCCGGCGCCATGGACTGCTTTGGCGTCGACCGCGGCGTCCTGATCGCCTCGGTCAACCTGGCGATGGAGTATGCGGAGCAGGCCGAAGCCTCGGCCAACCAGGTCAGCCTGTTCGGCGGCGACGACGGCGGCATGGAAGCGCCGCAGGAATACGTGAAGGCCGCGCCGTGGAGCGAAAAGCAGCGGCTGACCGAAGAAAAATCGGCCCTCGGCTTCTACCTGTCCGGCCACCTGTTCAATGCCTACGCCGACGAGGTCCGCAAGTTCGTCAAGACCAGGCTGTCCAGCCTGGAGCCGTCGCGCGAGCCGCGGCTGATGGCGGGCGTGATCACCGGGGTGCGGGTGCAGATGACCCAGCGCGGCAAGATGGTGATCGTCGCGCTGGATGACGGCACGGATACGGTCGACGTGACCGTCTACAACGAGCTGTACGATCCCAACCGCCACCTGTTCAAGGAAGATGAATTCCTGGCGGTGCTCGGCAAGGTATCGGAGGACCGCTTTGCCGGCGGACTGCGCGTCACCGCCGAGAAAGTCATGGATATCGCGATGGCGCGGGTGCAGTTCGGCAAGCAGTTCTCGTTCTCGCTGTCGTCGCCGCCGGATGCGGTGCAGATGAAGAAGATTCTTGCGCCCTACCGCTCAGAAGGCGGGCTGCCGCTGACCATGCGTTACGTACGCGACGGCATCGGCAGCTGCGAAATCCGGCTGGCGGACGACTGGCGGGTGGCGCCGGCGGATGGCCTGAAGCAGTCGCTGGCGGATGCGCTCGGGGTGAAGGGGGCAACGGTCGAATACTGATCGTGTCGGGAATCAAGGACAAATCCGGGGCAGGCGTGTAGTCTCGACGGAGATCAACAGCAACAGGGCGACCAGGCCGCTGACCGACCGGATGAACACGGAGGGCAGGCGGCAGCACATCATGCACGACAAGAACTGCATTCCCAATCCGGTATTTCTTTCCGAAGCCGACTTCAGGCAGGCCGTCGCGGCCTTGCCATTGATCTCGATCGACCTGTGCATCACCGATCCGGCGCAGCGGCTGCTGGTCGGCCTGCGCACCAACGCGCCGGCAAAAGACTGGTGGTTCACGCCGGGCGGCCGCATCCGCAAAAACGAGGCGCTGGAACAGGCGATGCTGCGGGTGGCCTGCGGCGAACTCGGGCTGGCGGAGGCGGCGTTCGCCCAGTTGCGCGGGAAGATGCAGCTGATGGGCGCGTGGGACCACTTCTATCCGGACAGCGCATTCAGCCCCGACATCTCCACCCATTACGTCAACATGCCGTACTGGCTCCCGCTGTCGTGGTCGGAGCTCGACCAGCTCGCCCTGCCTGCCGGGGACGGCGATGCGCAGCATGCGCAATGGCAGTGGATGCCGCTCGAGGAGGCCGTGGAACATCCCCGGCTGCACCAGTTCGCCCGGCCGTATGCGCAATGGCTGCGGGACAAGCTGCAGGTGCCGATGCCAGCGCCGAAGGCAAGCCTGGCCGCCGGCATGTAGTGCGTCAGGCGGCAGTTGCCGCGCCGGCTCTACGGTTGGGCATCGACAGCTGCTTCCAGGCCTTGCGCAGGTAGGCGCCGTCGGGATGCCGCTCCAGCCGGAATCCCATCCCCAGCATCAGCCGCCGCATCGGTTCGTTCTCGGCCAGCACGTCGCCTTCCATCCGTTCTATCCCCGCACTGCGCGCCACCCGGATCAGTGCCCGCAGCATGCGCGTCGCCAGCCCGTTGCGCTGGCGCGCATCCGTTACCACGACCGCGAAATCGCAGTACGCGGGGCAGCCCTCGGCCACATACTGCGCCATTGCCACCGCCGTTTCCCGGCCATCCTCGGTGACCGTCGCCAGTAGCGTCATCGCCTGTGCCGGCTCGGCCAGGGTGAAGCGCGCCAGCAGGTCGGGCGGGACTTCATGCAGCGGATAGAAGAAGCGGTGGTAGCGGCTTTCCGCGGATAACCCGCGCACCATGTCCTGGATCAGGGCGGCGTCGGTCGCCCGTGCAGGCCGCAAGGTGACGGTCGCACCGTCGCGCAGGCGCCAGTTGTCGTGCACCAGTCCGGCGTGGCGCGCATCCGGCCAGAACGGCAGGAACTGCTTCCAGGTCCGGCGGCAAGGCAGAAGCTTGACCATGGCGAGCTCCGGTTCAGGCGAAGGCGGGGCGACCCAGCGGCAGCGCGGCAGGACGGGCGCGCGGCGCAGGATCGCGCGGCGTCAGCGACAGGCAGGCGCCGCCGTCCCCCAGCGACCACAGCAGCGCCGGTCCGTCGCGGTCAAGGACATGGCTTTCGCCGGGTTCGAGCACGACGTCGCGGATGTCGCCGTCCTGCGTGATCCACACGCTTCCGCTCAACGCGCGTACCGTCCAGCCGCGCGCGCCGCGTACGCTTGCGCCGCTGGTACGACTCAGCTGTACGGTGGCGCCGTTGGGGGGCAGGACGCCGGCGGCGGATGTGGCGGCATCGTCAGTCTTTCTCAGGGTCGCTTTCATGACAGGCTCCTTGGCTGTGGGCGGCGCATGTTGCACCGCAACCATGGAGTCATTATGGTTTGTCTCTTTGTATTTACAATCCATAAAAACGGAATAAGATTGTTTCCATCCATGGACAATGAGGAGAGGGGCGAATGGAACACCTGGCACAGATGATGACCTTTGCAAAAGTGGTCGAAACACGCAGTTTTTCCGCCGCCGCGCAGGCGCTCGCCACCTCCAAGTCCCTGGTCAGCAAGCAGGTCAGCAGCCTCGAGAGCGCCCTTGGCGTCCGGCTCCTGAACCGCACCACGCGCAGCATGAGCCTGACGGAAATCGGCGCCGCCTATTACGAGCACTGCCTGCGCATCGCCCAGGAGCTCGACGCCGCGGCGCAGACGGTCACCCAGCTGCAGGCCGAGCCCCGCGGCGTGCTGCGGCTGACCTCGCCGGTGATTTTTGCCTCGCTGCACCTGGCGCCGGCGCTCGAAACCTTCTGCCGGCGGCATGAGAAGGTGGAGATCGAACTGATTGCGAGCGACCGCGTGGTGGACCTGGTGGAGGAGGGATACGACCTGGCGATCCGAATCACCGACAGTCCGCCGCCGAACATGGTGGCGCGGCCGCTGGCGCCGGTCAGGTGGGTGACCTGCGCATCTCCGGCCTATCTCGAACGCCACGGCGTGCCGCTGACGCCGCAGGACCTGACACGGCACCAGTGCCTGACCTACCACGGCGCGCCCGTGCAGGGCAGCTGGCGTTACGTGGCGGGCGGCAGGGAGGTCACGCCCCAGATCAACGGCCGTTTCCGCGTCAACAATTCCGAGGTGCTGCTGCAGCTTGCGCTGGACGGGATGGGGATCGTGATGAATCCGACCTACGTGCTCGGTCCGCACCTGAAAAGCGGGCGCTTGCGCCAGCTGCTACCCGAATATGTTGCCAACCCCGGCATGTCGCTGCAGATGCTCTACCTGCCGAACCGCTACATGCAGCCCAAGGTGCGCGCCTTCATCGACCACCTGATCGCGCATTTCGGTCCCGAGCCGCCGTGGGACCGGTTCTGAGCCGGCACGGCACGGACCATCCTCTATAATCCCCAGACCGCCCGCGCGCCCGGCGCCGCGCGGACTCCGTTGCAACGAAACATGGTCCTATCGAATCTATGAAACTGCCGCCGAACTTCCGCCGCACGCTGCGCATGGCGCAGCCTTACAGGGGGCGGCTGGCGCTGGCCTTCCTCGGCATGATCCTGACCGCCGCGACCGAACCGACGCTGGCCTGGATGATGCGCCTGCTGCTCGACCATGGTTTCAAGGGCCCGCTGGATTTCCCGCTGTGGCTGGTGCCGGCGTGCGTGATCGGCATCTTCGCGGTGCGCGGCGCTTCCACCTTCCTGACCACCTACATGATGGCCTGGGTCTCCACCCGCCTGCTCAATACGCTGCGGCAGCAGATGTTCGAGCGGCTGCTCGACGTACCGGTCGGCTTCTATGCGGGCACCTCGGTCGGCCGGGTGATCAACTCGATGATGTTCGAGGCGCAGCAGATCATCGACATGCTCAAGAATGTCTTCACGCCGATGGTGCGCGACTCGCTGACGGTCGTCGGGCTGCTCGGCTACCTGATCTACCTGAACCCGGCGCTCACGCTGATCACCCTGGTGCTGCTGCCGGTCATCGCGCTGGTGGTGCGGGCGACCGGCAAGCGGCTGCGCCGCCTCACCGAGCAGTTCCTGACCATCAATGCCGAGATGACGCAGGTGATCGAGGAGACCACCCGCGCGCAGCAGGTGATCAAGATCTTCGGCGGCCATGCGTACGAGCGCAAGCGCTTCGACCAGCGCGCGAACAAGCTGAGGGCCTACGCGATGCGCATGGCGGCCACCTTTGCGGCCACCGTGCCGGTCACGCAGCTGCTGACCGCCTTCGCGGTCTCGCTGGTGATCGTGATCGCCCTCGTGCAGGCGCATGACGGCCGCACCACGGTCGGCAGCTTTGCCTCGTTCATCACCGCCATGCTGATGCTGCTCACGCCGCTCAAGCACCTTGCCAATGTCAACGGTCCGCTGCAGCGCGGCCTGTCCGCGGCCGACGCGGTGTACAAGCTGATCGACGCGCAACCGGAGCGGACCGACGGCAGGGTGCTCCCGGAGCGGGCCCGCGGCCAGCTCGAATTCATCGACGTCAGCTTCAGCTACCCCGGCCAGACCCAGCCTGCGCTGTCCCGCATCAACCTCGCGATCGAGCCCGGCGAGACGGTCGCCTTCGTCGGCATGTCCGGCGGCGGCAAGACCACGCTGGTCAACCTGGTGCCGGGCTTCTTCCCGGTCGACAGCGGGCAGATCAGGCTCGACGGCCAGCCGATCGAGTCGCTGGCCTTGTCCAGCCTGCGCGCGCAGATGGCGATGGTGAGCCAGAACGTGGTGCTGTTCGACGACACGGTGGCCGCCAATATCGCCTACGGCGACCCGCAACCGGACCGGTCGCGGATCGAGGCGGCGGTGAAGGCGGCGCACCTGACCGAGGTGGTCGCGGCGCTGCCCGAGGGCCTCGATACCCTGGTCGGCGACAACGGCAACCGGCTGTCCGGCGGGCAGCGGCAGCGCCTGGCGATCGCACGCGCGATCTACAAGGATGCGCCGATCCTGATCCTCGACGAAGCGACTTCGGCACTGGATACCGAATCGGAACGCGCGGTGCAGGCGGCGCTCGATGAACTGATGCGCTCCCGCACCACGCTGGTCATCGCGCACAGGTTGTCGACCATCGAGCGTGCCGACCGCATCGTGGTGCTGGTCGGCGGCAGCATCGTCGAAACCGGCACCCATGCCGAGCTGCTGGACAAGAACGGCGTGTACGCCAACCTCTACCACCTGCAGTTCAACAAGGAGACAGAAGCATGAGCGCACCGATTTCCCGCTTTCCGGTACCCGACATCAACGCGGTGCCCGACGATATCCGCCAGATGATGCTGGCGGTACAGGAAAAGGCCGGCTTCATCCCGAACGTGTTCCTCGCGCTCGCGCACCGGCCGGCCGAGTTCCGCGCCTTCTTCGCCTACCACGACGCCCTGATGCTCAAGGAAACCGGCAGCCTGACCAAGGCCGACCGCGAGATGATCGTCACCGCCACCAGTGCGAAGAATGGCTGCCTCTACTGCGTGGTCGCCCACGGCGCGCTGCTGCGCATCTATGCCAAGCAGCCGCTGGTGGCCGACCAGGTCGCGGTCAACCACCTGAAGGCCGACATCACGCCGCGCCAGAAGGCGATGCTGGATTTCGCGGTCAAGGTCTGCCTGCGCTCGCAGGATGTCGGCGACGCCGATTATGCGGCGCTGCGGATGCACGGCTTCGACGACGAGGACATCTGGGACATTGCCGCAATCACCGCCTTCTTCGGGCTGTCGAACCGCATGGCGAACGTGGTCTCGATGCGGCCGAACGACGAGTTCTTCCTGATGGGTCGCGTGCCGCGGAAATAGGCGTTCAGCAGTCGCTGCGGGGCATGCCGTCCTTGACGGACCCGGCGCAGGGATTGGCCCCGATCGCATAGGCCAGCTCAGCCGGGCGCTCGACCCGCCACAGCGCGAAGTCGGCCCGCTTGCCCGGCGCCAGGGTGCCGGCCTCATGACCGACGCCGAGGGCGGCCGCTGCATTGCGGGTGACGCCGGCGAGCGCTTCCAGCGGCGTCATGCGGAACAGCGTGCACCCCATGTTCATCGCCAGCAGCAGCGAAGTCATCGGCGAGGTGCCGGGATTGCAGTCGGTGGCGAGCGCCAGCGGCACGCCCGCATCGCGCAGCGCCTCAAGCGGGGGCAGCCGGGTCTCGCGCAGGAAGTAGTAGGCCCCCGGCAGCAGCACGGCCGCGGTGCCGGCCGCCGCCATCGCCGCCACACCCGACGCCGACAGGTGCTCGAGGTGATCGGCCGACAGGCCGCCATAGCGGGCGGCAAGCGCCGCGCCGTCCTGGTCGGACAACTGCTCCGCATGCAGCTTGACCGGCAGGCCGCGCGCGCGCGCCGCGCGGAACACCCGCTCGGTCTGGGCGGCGGTGAAGCCGACGCGGTCGCAGTAGGCGTCCACCGCGTCCACCAGGCCGGCGGCATGCAGCGCCGGCAGCATCTCCCCGCACAGCATGTCGATGTAGTCGTCGGCGCGTCCCGCGTATTCCGGCGGCAGCGCATGGGCGCCGAGGAAGGTGGTCTTCACGCGCAGCGGCAAGGCCTCGCCGAAGCGTCGCGCCACGCGCAGCATCTTCGCTTCGCTTTCCGGGTCGAGTCCGTAGCCGGACTTGACCTCCAGCGTCGTCACGCCTTCCGCCATCAGCGCCTTCACCCTTGGCAGGCTGGCGTCGAACAGGGCCTGCTCCGACGCCGCACGCGTCGCGCGAACCGTCGACAGGATGCCGCCGCCCCGTTGCGCAATCTCTTCGTAGCTCGCGCCGTTGAGGCGCGCCTCGAATTCCTCGCTGCGGTTGCCGGCGTAGACGATGTGGGTATGGCAGTCGATCAGTCCGGGGGTGAGCAGGCAGCCGCCGCCGTCGTGGACGATGGCGGCGCAGGCGGGCAGGGCAGCCCGCGGCCCGACCCAGGCGATGCGTCCGTTGCGTACCGCGACCGCGCCATCGGGAATCTCGCCGTAGGCGCCCGGCTCGGCCATCGTCGCCAGCCGGACGTTGACCCAGACCGCATCCCAGGCAGGAACCGGATCAGCCATGCGTGCTCCTCGCCGCCACCCAGCGGCTGGCGATGCGCGCGGCGAGCCTGGCCGCCACGCGGCTGGTGCGCTGGTCGATGTCATGGCGCGGGTTCAGCTCGGCGATGTCGGCGACCCGCAGCTTGCCGCTTGCCGCCAGCAGATCCGTCACCTGTTCCACCACGTCCAGTCCGACGCCGCGCGCGGCCGGTGCGCTGACACCGGGCGCCACGGCCGCCGGCAGCACGTCGAGGCAGGTGGTGAAATAGAGATGGTCGACGTCCGACAGGAAGTCGACCAGCAGGGCGCGCACCGTCTCGAACCTGTGTGCCTGCATCTCCTCGTCCAGCATCCAGCGCGCGCCGAGCGACTGCGCGCGACGGAACAGGGCGTCGGTGTTGGCGAATTCGCTCACGCCGAGACAGCAGTAGCGGAATTGCCAGCCGCGGGCAGCGCAATCCTCCGCGATCTGGCGGAACGGCGTCCCGGAACTTGCGGCGTCGGCCAGCCGCAGGTCGAAATGGGCATCGAGGTTGACGATGCCGATGCGCGGCGCGGTTGCCGCGGCGGCCAGATGGCGGGCCAGACCGCCGAAGCTGCCGAACGCCATCTCATGGCCGCCACCCAGCACCAGCGGCGCCAGCCCGCGGCCGAGCAGTCCCGCCAGCGTTTCCGACAGCAGGCGCTGGGCTGCCTCCAGCCCGTCGCCCTGCGCGTCCGGCCGGCACACGATGTCGCCGGCGTCGTGGATGGCAAGGCGGTGATGCACCGGCATGTTGCCGAGCGCCGCGCGCAATGCCGTCGGTCCTTCCGCCGCACCGGTGCGCCCGTGGTTGCGCCCGACCCCGGCATCGCAGGCAAATCCGAGCAGCGCGAGCCCCGCGGCGTCCGCCGCCAGGGGCCGCACGACCTGGTGCCAGCGCAGGCCGGCGCCGCCCTCGGCGCTGTCGATGCGTCCGCTCCAGCGGTGCATGTCGGGTGGCAGCAGCATGGTCTTCCTCAGTTGGCGTACAGGCCGGAGAACAGGTCGGCGCAGCAGGCGGCAAGGTCGCCCCGCAGCGTCATCTGCCTGGCCGTCTCGATGTCCGGTGCAAACAGCCGGTCCTTGTCATAGAACGGCACCCGCTCGCGCAGCCGGCGGAGAACTTGCGCCAGCAGCGGCGAGGTCTCCAGCGGACGATGGAAGTCCACGCCCTGCGCCGCCGCCAGCAGTTCGATGCCGACAATAGTGGCGGTGTTGTACGCCATCTCGTGCAGCCGCCGGCCGGCAAAGGTGGCCATGCTCACATGGTCTTCCTGGTTGGCGGAAGTCGGCAGGCTGTCGACGCTGGCCGGATGGGCCAGCGACTTGTTCTCGGATGCCAGCGCGGCAGCCGTCACATGCGCAATCATGAAACCGGAATTGAGGCCGGAGGAGGCCACCAGGAACGGCGGCAGGCCGGACAGTGTGGAATCGATCAGCAGCGCGATGCGGCGTTCCGACAGCGCGCCGATCTCCGCGATGGCGAGCGCCAGCGTGTCGGCGGCAAACGCAACCGGCTCCGCATGGAAGTTGCCGCCGGAGATGACGTCGCCTTCGTCCGCATAGACCAGTGGATTGTCGGTCACCGCGTTCGCTTCCACCAGCAGGGTGCGCGAGGCATTGCCGATCAGGTCGAGGCAGGCGCCCATCACCTGCGGCTGGCAGCGCAGGCTGTACGGGTCCTGCACCCGGTCGTCGTTCTCCAGGTGGGAGCGGCGGATGCCGCTGCCGGACAGGAGCTGGCGGTAGATGCCTGCCAGCGCGATCTGGCCCGGCTGCCCGCGCACGAGGTGGATGCGATGGTCGAAAGGCGCGTCGCTCCCCTTGGCGGCATCCACCGACAGCGCGCCCGCGACGATGGCGGCTTCCAGCATGCGCTCCGCCAGGAACAGGCCGTGCAGCGTCAGCGCGGTCGAGACCTGGGTGCCGTTGATCAGCGCCAGGCCCTCCTTCGCGGCGAGGTTGACGGGACTGATGCCGGCGGCCGCCAGGGCTTCCCGCGCCGGCATGATCCTGCCGTCCACCCGCACCTCGCCTTCGCCCATCAGCGCCAGCGTCATGTGCGACAGCGGCGCCAGGTCGCCGGAAGCGCCGACCGATCCCTTGCTCGGGATGCAGGGCATGATGCCGGCGTTGTACAGCGCGATCATGGTATCGATCACCGACGCGCGGATGCCGGAATAGCCGCGCGCCAGGCTGCCGATCTTGGTGGCCAGCACCAGCCGCACCGTCTGGTCGGACATCAGCTCGCCGGTGCCGACCGAGTGCGAGAGGATCAAATTGCGCTGCAGTTCTTCCAGCTGTTCGTTCGGTATGTGCGTCTTCGCCAGCTTGCCGAATCCGGTGTTGATGCCGTAGGCCGGCGCGCCGCGCTCGACGATCTTGCTGATCGTCGCGGCCGAGGCATGGATGGCGTCGTAGGCCGACGGCGCCAGCTGCAGCGGCACGGCATCCTGCCAGATGCGACGCAGCTGTGCCAGGGTGAGGCGGCCGGGGACCAGGGTGAGGGTGTCCTTCTTCATCGTCTTCATTTCATCATGGGCAGGTTCAGGCCATTGCGGGCGGCGCAGGCGGCCGCGCTCTCGTAGCCGGCGTCGGCATGGCGCATGACGCCCGAGCCGGCGTCGTTCACCAGCACCCGTGCCAGCCGTTTCGCCGCGGCGTCGCTGCCGTCGGCAACGATCACCATGCCCGCATGCTGCGAGTATCCCATTCCGACGCCGCCGCCATGATGCAGCGAGACCCAGGTCGCGCCGCCGGCGGTATTGAGCAGGGCGTTCAGCAGCGGCCAGTCGGAAACCGCATCGCTGCCGTCTTTCATCGCCTCGGTCTCGCGGTTGGGACTGGCGACCGAGCCGGTGTCGAGGTGGTCGCGGCCGATCACCACCGGCGCCTTCAGTTCGCCATTTTTCACCATCTCGTTGAAGGCGAGGCCGGCACGATGGCGTTCGCCCAGTCCCAGCCAGCAGATCCGCGCGGGCAGCCCCTGGAAGGCGATGCGCTCGCGCGCCATGTCGAGCCAGCGGTGCACATGGCGGTTTTCCGGGAAGAGCGCCTTGATCTTTGCGTCGGTCTTGTAGATGTCCTCGGGATCGCCGGACAGCGCCACCCAGCGGAACGGTCCCTTGCCTTCGCAGAACATCGGCCGGATGTAGGCTGGCACGAAGCCTGGGAAGGCAAACGCGTCGGCCTCGCCGGCATCCTGCGCGACCTGCCGGATATTGTTGCCATAGTCGACGGTCGGAATCCCCATCGCATGGAAATCCAGCATCGCCCGCACATGGGCGGCGCAGGATTGCCGGGCCGCCGCCTGCAGGCGCGGGTGTTGCGATGCATCCTGCTGCGCCGCCTTCCACTCGGCCACGCTCCAACCGGCCGGCAGGTAGCCGTTGACCAGGTCGTGCGCCGAAGTCTGGTCGGTCACCAGGTCGGGACGGATGCCGCCCGCATGGGCGTGCCGCGCCAGCGCAGGCAGGATTTCGGCCGCATTGCCGAGCAGGCCGATCGAGACCGCCTCGCCCCGTTCGCAATGGTGCTTCACCATTGCCAGCGCCTCGTCGAGGCTGGCGGCCTGCTTGTCGAGATAGCGGGTGCGCAGCCGGAAATCGATACTGCTTTGCTGGCATTCGATGGTGAGCGACACTGCGCCTGCCAGCGTTGCCGCCAGCGGCTGCGCGCCGCCCATGCCGCCCAGGCCGGCGGTCAGGATCCAGCGCCCGCGCCAGTCCCCGCCGTAGTGCTGGCGGCCGGCCTCGACGAAGGTCTCGTAGGTGCCCTGCACGATCCCCTGGCTGCCGATGTAGATCCAGCTTCCGGCCGTCATCTGCCCGTACATGAACAAGCCCTTGCGGTCGAGTTCATTGAAGTGCTCCCAGTTCGCCCATTTCGGCACGAGGTTGCTGTTGGCCAGCAGCACCCGCGGCGCGTCGGGATGGGTGCGGAACACGCCGACCGGCTTGCCCGACTGCACCAGCAGCGTTTCGTCGTCGTCCAGGTCGCGCAGCGTTTCCAGGATCCGGTCGTAGCATGCCCAGTCGCGCGCGGCGCGGCCGATGCCGCCGTACACCACCAGGTGCTGCGGATTCTCGGCGACCTCGGGATCGAGATTGTTCTGCATCATCCGGTACGCGGCTTCGGTCAGCCAGCTCTTGCAGTTGAGCGCGCTGCCGCGCGGCGCGCGCACTACGCGGCCGGGGGCGAGGCGCGGGTCTTTTTCGATCTGCATCTGTTCGGTCGGGGCATTCATCGCATTCTCCTTGTCGATGAAGTAAGCTTAAGTTGTCTATACAACTTAAGCAAGTGGATTTTTAGTTGTCCGGACGAGTGCTACCATGCGCGCAAGGAAACAGGAGAAGACATTGCAAGCAGGCGACATCGAGGTGCCGGCGTTCCAGCGGATCAAGGATTACCTGCTGGGCGAAATCCAGGCCGGCCGCTGGAAGGAGGGCGACGCGATCCCGTCGGAGCCGGAACTCGCCAGGCAGTTCGGCGTGTCGCGGATGACCGTCAACCGGGCGGTGCGGGAGCTGAGCGCGGACCAGATCCTGACCCGGGTCCAGGGCTCGGGCACTTATGTCGCGCAGCACAAATACCAGTCTACCCTGGTCGAGATCAAGAGCATCGCCGAGGAAGTGCGCGCGCGCGGTCACACCCACCGAAGCGAGCTGCAACTGCTGGAGCGCGGCAAGGCAAGCGAGGCGATGGCCCTGCCCTTCGGCATGAAGCCGGGGTCCCCGCTGTTCCACTCGGTGATCGTGCATTTCGAGAACGAGGTGCCGATCCAGGTCGAGGACCGCTGGGTCAATCCCGCCATTGCGCCCGGCTACATGGAGCAGGACTTTTCCGCGCTGACCCCGAATGAATACCTGATGGCGGTCGCGCCGCTGCAAGCGGTCCAATACAGCATCGAGGCGCTCAACCCGCCGCGCGAGATCGCCGCGATGCTGCGCATGCAGGCGAAGGACGCCTGCCTGGTGCTCAAGCGTCGCACCCTGTCGCAGGGGCAGGCGGCGACGGTGGTGACGATGTGGCACCCGGGCAGCCGCTACCAGTTCGCCGGCAGTTTCTAGCCGCAGTCCTGCCCCCCGCATGCCCCTGGCTGTCCGCTCCGACGCTGGCGTGGCGAGGGCCTCCGCTCGCTTGTGTCTGTGGCAAGATGAGGGCTTTTACAGGTCTGCCCATCCCGACGCCTGCGCATGTACCGTCAACTTCCCTCCATGGCAATCGCCTGCATGGCCTCCTTTTTCGTGGCCTCCTTCGCGGCCGGCACCGCCGCGGCTGGCGAGGTGCGGGTCGCCGTCGCCGCGAATTTCGCCGGCCCGATGCGACAGATTGCCGGGCAGTTCGAGCGGGAGAGCGGGCACACGGTGCACATTTCGCTCGGCGCAACCGGCGCCTTCTACGCCCAGATACGCCATGGCGCGCCCTATGATGTCCTGCTTGCAGCCGACGACGACGTCCCGGCGCGGCTGGAGCGGGAAGGGGCTGCCGTGGCCGGCAGCCGCTTCACCTACGCGGTCGGCAGGCTGGTGCTGTGGAGCGCGAAGGCCGGCATCGCCGATGCCGGTCCCGAGGCGTTGCGCAAGGCTGCGTTCTCCCATCTCGCCATCGCCAATCCACGGCTGGCGCCGTACGGCCGGGCGGCGGCCGAGGCACTGGCTGCGCTCGGACTCGCCGACGCGATGGCGGCGCGGCTGGTGCAGGCCGAAAACATCGGGCAGGCCTACCAGTTCGTTGCCAGCGGCAATGCACAGCTTGGCTTCGTCGCCATGTCCCAGGTGTATGAAGACGGGCGGCTGCGGTCGGGCTCGGCCTGGATCGTCCCCGAAAACCTGCATGCACCGATCCGGCAGGACGCGGTGCTACTCGAAAAGGGCAGGGAACAGCAGGCGGCCCAGGCACTGATGCGCTACCTGCGGGGCGAATCCTCCCGGCGGACGATGCGCCGCTACGGGTACGCGCACTGATGCTTGCTCCGGAAGACTGGAGCGCGATCCTCCTCACGCTGAAGCTCGCCGCCGTGGTCACCGTCCTGCTGCTGCTGATCGGCACCCCGTTGGCCTGGTGGCTCGCGCATACCCGCTCCCGCCTGCGCGCGCCCGTCGCCGCCGTCGTCGCGCTGCCCCTGGTGCTGCCGCCGACCGTGCTCGGCTTCTACCTGCTGGTCGCCATGGGGCCGCAAGGCCCGGTGGGCAGGCTCACGGAAGCGCTTGGCGTCGGCTTGCTGCCGTTCAGCTTCCCCGGGCTCGTGATCGGCTCGCTGTTCTACTCGCTGCCGTTCGCGGTGCAACCGCTGCAGAATGCCTTCGAGGCGATCGGCAGCCGGCCGATGGAAGTGGCGGCCACACTGCGCGCGCGCCCGCTCGATGCCTTCCTCACGGTGGCGCTGCCGCTGGCAAGGCCGGGCTACCTGACCGCGGCCATCCTCGTCTTCGCGCATACCCTCGGCGAGTTCGGCGTGGTGCTGATGATCGGCGGGAACATCCCCGGCGAGACCAGGGTCGTCTCGATGCAGGTGTACGACCATGTGGAGGCGCTGGAATATGCGCGGGCACACTGGCTGGCGGCCGGCATGCTGGTGTTCAGCTTTTGCGTGCTGCTCGGGCTGTACACGCTCAACCGCGGGAAGCAGGCACGATGAACAGCGGCGTGCATGCGCGCTTCGACCTGCGGCGCGGAAGCTTCTCGCTCGCGGTCGACCTCCGCCTGCCCGGCCGGGGCGTCAGCGCGATCGTCGGCCCCTCGGGCGCCGGCAAGACCACGCTGCTGCGCGCCATCGCCGGCCTCGACCGGCATCCCGGCTATCTCGAGGTCAACGGCGAGGTCTGGCAGGACGACGGGCGCCGCCTCCGCACGCCGGTGCACAAGCGTCCGCTCGGCTACGTTTTCCAGGAAGCCAGCCTGCTGCCGCACCTCGACGTGCGGGGCAACCTGGAGTATGGGTGGAAGCGCGCGTCACGGTCGCATGCCTGTCCGGAACCCGCGGAGGTGCTGCGCCTGCTGGGAATCGCGCAGCTGCTCGGGCGCCGGCCGGATACCCTGTCCGGCGGCGAGCGCCAGCGCGTCGCGATTGCCCGCGCGCTGCTTGCCGGCCCCAAGCTCCTGCTGATGGACGAGCCGCTCGCTTCCCTCGATCGCGCGCGCAAGCAGGAGGTCCTGCCGTGGCTGGAGCGCCTGCATGAGGAGCTGGCGATTCCCATCCTGTACGTGAGCCATGCGCCCGATGAAGTGGCGCGTCTGGCCGACCATGTCGTGCTGCTGGAGCAGGGCGGAGTACGGGCGGCGGGATCGGTCACCGAGATGACGGCGCAATTGGACCTGCCAATGGCAATGGACGAGGACGCCGGTGTCGTCGTTGACGCCGTTGTCGTGAGCTACGATGTGCATTACCGGCTCGCGACCCTGGTCGTCGAGGGCAACTATATGGTGGTGCCACATGCGCCGGTCCTCGCCGGCCAGCACCTACGCATGCGCGTGCGCGCACGCGATGTCGTACTCGCCCTTGATCGCCGGGACGATATGACAGCGCTGAACCAAGTGGCGGCAGTAGTCGTCGCCCAGGTCCCGCTTCCTGACGATACCCACCTTCTCCTGCGATTGGACGCGGGGGGCATGCCCTTGATGGCACGCATTACGTGCCTATCCCGCGACCGCCTCCAACTCGGGCCAGGCATGCGGATCTGGGCTCAGTTCAAAGCGAGTGCGCTGCTTGCATGAGCTCAGCTCGGTTTTGCCGTATTGCAAAGTATATGATGCCTTGTTTCTAAACCTGCCACTGACCCATGCCAAAGCCTTCGCCAACCAAATTCGACCCTAAATTCCTGCCTTTTGATACGACACTGGCCCGTCAGATTGTGCGCCAGCACCTTTCGCACTTGAATAACGTGTTCTGGTTCGGGCAATCTTCCAAAGGGGTTGCCACAGGTGCGTACGCTACCGTACTGGCGACGGTACCTGGGGCGGCCGATCGCTTCAAGGATAATGCCGCATGGGGTACTGCCGCTAACGATTTCGACATCTGGCTGCGCCAGAATGCCGTGATCTCCACTGCTTCGATGTTGGAAGTCTATGTCGTGTCCGCGGGCCTGACCGTCTTTCAGGCAATGCCGGAGCTGATCGACCGCAGCCTTCTTGACAAGGACAGTGTCCATCTTCTCAAGAACCCCGCACTGCTGACAAAGCCCTTCCGCAAGCACATGAAGGACCGCGCCGAATCCTTCACGAAAGGGCGATGGAGTGATCGCCTGCAAAGACTGGAAATGGCTTTCGGGACTGTGCCCGCAAACGTAAAAGCGGAAATCCAGAATCTGCAGCAGCTTCAAGACCTTCGCAACAGGATCGCCCACAAGTACGGACATGACGGCGAGACTTTACGCCGCGCTCCGTGGGAACCGGTCAACGCGATAAAGCCTACGGACGCCGTGATCGTCAAGTATTTGAAACTGGTGGATGACGTCACGTCGGAACTGGATCGGCATGTATTTGGCCCCCTAGTCGGGGGGTACGAGATCGTGTTCGAATACGATGCCTGGAAGGCAAAGGCGGGAATGGGCGCACACCTGGATGGCAAGCCGAACGAATTGGATGAATTCAAGGCGTACATCGGACGCGTGTTTGGACGGTCACCTTCCAAATCCTACATTCGCTCGATGATGGACTACTATCAGAAAGCGTAGCGTAAGCCCATCACAATCCGCGCAAACTTGCTACATCAGGATGATGTCGTACTGTTCCTGGTGATACAGCGACTCCACCTGCAGGGAGATCGGCTTGCCGATGAAGTCGCCGAGCATGGCGAGGTGTTGCGACTCTTCCTCGAGGAACATGTCGACCACGACCTGGGCGGCGAGGATGCGGAATTCGCGCGGGTTGAACTGCTTCGCCTCGCGCAGCAGTTCGCGCAGGATTTCATAGCAGATGGTGCGGGCGGTCTTGACCTGGCCCTTGCCGGAGCATGCCGGGCAGACCTCGCACAGGATGTGTGCCAGCGATTCCC
Source organism: Noviherbaspirillum sp. (assembly GCF_036563305.1). Taxonomy (GTDB): domain Bacteria; phylum Pseudomonadota; class Gammaproteobacteria; order Burkholderiales; family Burkholderiaceae_D; genus Noviherbaspirillum. Next base: position 243,428 of record NZ_DATCMQ010000016.1, read on the forward strand.
GGGTGCGCTTGCGGGTCATCTCGACCAGGCCGAGCGCCGAGAAACCGGACACCGAGACCTTGGTGCGGTCGCGCGACAGCGCCTTGTTGAGCTCGGCCAGCACCGCCGCGCGGTGTTCCGGACTCTCCATGTCGATGAAGTCGAGGATGATGATGCCGCCGAGGTTGCGCAGCCTCAGCTGCCGCGCAATCGCGTGCGCGGCCTCCAGATTGGTCTTGAAGATGGTGTCGTCGAAATTGCGCCCGTTGACGTAGCTGCCGGTGTTGACGTCGATCGTGGTCATCGCCTCGGTCTGGTCGACGATCAGGTAGCCGCCGGACTTCAGATCGACGCGGCGGCCGAGCGCCCGCTCGATCTCCTCCTCGACGCCGTACAGGTCGAACAGCGGACGTTCGCCGGTGTAATGCACCAGCTTCGACAGCACCGACGGGGTGTAGGTGGCGCCGAACTGCTGCAGCTTCAGGTGGTTCTCGCGCGAGTCGACCTGGATGCTGAGCGTCTCGTCGTTGACGAAATCGCGCAGCACCCGCTGCGCCAGGCTCAGGTCCTGGTAGAGCAGGGTGGGCGCCGGCCGGATGCGCGCGTTCTGCGTGATCGCCGACCAGGTCTTGCGCAGGTAGTCGATGTCCATCTGCAGGTCGGTCTCGCTGGCATCCTCCGCCATCGTGCGGATGATGTAGCCGCCTTTCTCCTCCGGCGGCACCAGCTTCTGCACGCGGGATTTCAGCAGCTCGCGTTCGGCTTCGTTCTCGATGCGCTGGGAAATGCCGATATGGGAATCCTGCGGCAGGTAGACCAGCATGCGTCCGGCAATCGAGATCTGCGTCGACAGCCGCGCGCCCTTGGTGCCGATCGGATCCTTGATGACCTGTACCGTGATCGACTGGCCGTCGTACAGCAGCTTTTCGATCGGCCGCGGCATGCTGTTGGGATTGTCGTGGTCGCGCGCTTCCCATATGTCGGCGACATGCAGGAAGGCCGCACGTTCGAGGCCGATGTCGATGAAGGCGGACTGCATGCCGGGCAGCACCCGCACCACCTTGCCGAGGTAGATGTTGCCCGCCAGGCCGCGCGACAGCGTACGCTCGATGTGGAGCTCCTGTACCGCGCCCTGAAGGATCAATGCAACCCGTGTCTCCTGCGGGGTGATATTGATGAGGATGTCTTCGCTCATAGAACGGATATGCCGGCCTGTTGGAGTAGCTGGGCGGTCTCGTGCAGCGGCAGCCCCATGATGCCGGTGTAGCTGCCCTCGATGCGCGCGACGAAAACCGAAGCAAGGCCCTGGATGCCGTAGCCGCCTGCCTTGTCGTACGGTTCGCTGGTGTTGCAGTAGGCGCGCATCATGTCTTCGCTCAGGGGCGCAAAGCTCACCTCGGACACCTGCGTGAGCTGCCAGAACTCCTCGTCGTGGCGCAGCGCGACGCTGGTGATGACCTGGTGGGTGCGGCCGGACAGCAGCCGCAGCATATCCATTGCCTCCGCCTTGTCGGCAGGCTTGCCCAGGATGCGCTCGTCGACCACGACCGTGGTATCCGCGGTCAGGACCGGCCGCATCGGCAGGCGTCGCATCAGCATTGCCTGGGCCGCGTAGTTTGCCTTGTCGCGGGTCACCCGCACCACGTAGTCGCCCGCCTTTTCGCCAGGATGCACCTCCTCGCTGACGTCCGGACCGCCGCGATGCGACTGGTCGCGCAGCATCAGGAGTTCGAAGTCGACGCCGATCTGGCGCAGCAGCTCCCGCCTGCGCGGGCTCTTGGAGGCGAGGTAGATCCTGTTGTCTGCCGGTTTCATGAAGTCGTTCTTATACTCGGTGATACGGATGATTCTGGGTGATCGACCAGGCCCGGTACAGCTGCTCCGCGAGCAGCACCCTTACCATCCCGTGCGGCAGGGTCAGGCTGGACACCCGCACCAGCATGTCCGCGCCGGACTTGAGGCCGGGATCGAGGCCGTCGGCACCCCCTATCACGAATGTAACATCCCGCCCGTCCTGTTGCCACTGGGTCAGCAGCTGCGCGAGCTGCATCGTGCTGAGGTCCTTGCCGCGCTCGTCCAGCGCGACCACGCGCGCGCCCTTCGGGATTGCCGCTTCGATCCGGGTGCGCTCCTGCGCCATGACCGTCTCGGCGGTCCTGCTGCCGGAACGGTCCACCGGCTTGATCTCCTTGAGCTGGATCCGGCACTCGGGCGGCATGCGCTTTGCATACTCGGCGAAGCCCTCCTCGATCCAGCCGGGCATCTTGTGGCCGACGGCGGCGATCACCAGCTGCATGACGCGGAATTACGCGGCGGTCTTGCGGGCAGGGCGCTTTGCGGCGGCCTTGCGGGGCGCGGCCGTCTTGGCGGCGGCGACCTTCACCGTCTTGCCGGCGGGGACGCGCGGCGCCTTGGCGGCGGGGGACTTGGCGGTGGTCTTGCGCGCCGCCGTCTTGCGTGCCGGCTTCTTCGGTTCGTCGTCGTCGAGCGTCGTCTGCGATGCCGCGATGTGGCTGGACCGCTTGCGCGCCGGCTTGGCTTCCTTGTCTTCGCCGTCCTCCGTCGCGGTGCGCTTCGAAATCCGCTTGGCCGCGCCGAACTTCACTTCCTTGTCGCCCCAGATCTCTTCCAGCCGATAGTAGTCGCGGATCGCCGGCTGCATGATGTGCACCACCATGTCCCCGAGGTCGACCAGCACCCATTCCCCGGTGTCCTCGCCCTCGATGCTGACGATGGTGCCGCCCTTTTCCTTGACCTTGTCGCGCACGGATGCGGCGAGGGCCTTGGTCTGCCGGTTGGAGGTACCCGACGCGATGGCCACGCGGTCGAACATGCTGGTGAGATGGACGGTGTCGAAGATCTTGATGTCCTGTGCTTTGACGTCCTCGAGGGCGTCGATGACGGTGGATTGCAGTTTTTTGATGTCCATTAGATGTTCTGGTAGAGATGGTGTTGTCGGATATAGTCTAGCACTGCGGCCGGAATCAGCGATTCGGCGCTTTGCCCGCTTTGCAGGGCGGCGCGGATTTGCGTCGCCGAAACGTCGAAGGCCAGGTTGGGCGCCAGGCAGGCAAGGCCCGCCGGGGTGGTGCGGATCTGCTCGGCCGTCGCCGCGCGGCGCAGGAATTCCCTGTTAACTTCGGGTGCCACGTGGGCGGCATCCAGCGCGAAGCCGGGGCGCGAGGCGGTGCAGATATGCGCAAGGTCGAACAGCTGCCGCCAGTCTTTCCATGTGTGCAACTTCTGCAGTTGGTCGGCACCGATCAGGAACACCAGCGACAGGTCCTCGCCGAGTTCGGCGCGCAGCGCGCGCAGCGTGTCGACCGTATAGGTCGCGCCCTCGCGCCGGATTTCCTGGTCGTCGATCTGCACCGGCACCGACAGTCCGTCGAACGCCAGCCGCAGCATCGCGATGCGCTGTTCCGGCGTCGCCTTCAGCGCCTGCTTCTGGTAGGGCAGGCCGGCGGGCAGAATGCGCAGCGCGTCCGGAAACAGGAGCTTGACGAAATAGTTGGCGAGTGCGACGTGGCCGTGATGCACCGGGTCGAAGCTACCGCCGAGCAAGGCGATGCAGCGCGTCACACCCATTCGCGCGGGACCAGGAAATCGGTGTACAGCTTCGCTTCGGCGCTGCCCGGCTCGGGATGCCAGTCATACCGCCACTTGACGACCGGCGGCATGGACATCAGGATCGACTCCGTGCGGCCGCCGGACTGCAGCCCGAACAGGGTGCCGCGATCGAGCACCAGGTTGAACTCCACATAGCGCCCGCGCCGATACGCCTGGAAATCGCGCTCGCGTTCGCCGTAGGGCAGGTCCTTGCGGCGCTGCAGCAGCGGCAGGTAGGCGTCGATGAAATGGTCGCCGACGCTGCGGGTCATCGCGAAGCTCGACGCCAGTCCGAGCGCATGGAAATCGTCGAAGAAGATGCCGCCCACGCCGCGCGGCTCCTTGCGGTGCTTCAGGTAGAAATACTCGTCGCACCATTTCTTGAAGCGCGGGTGCAGGTCGTCGCCGAACGGCGCCAGCGCGTCGCGGCACACCCGGTGGAAATGGCGCGCGTCTTCCTCGTAGCCGTAGTACGGCGTCAGGTCCATGCCGCCGCCGAACCACCAGACCGGTTCCTCGCCCTCCCTGGATGCGATGAAGAAGCGGACATTCATGTGCGCGGTCGGCGCATGCGGGTTGCGCGGATGCATGACCAGCGACACGCCCATGGCTTCCCAGCGGCGCCCCGCCAGCTCCGGCCGGTTGGCCGCGGCCGAAGGCGGCAACGCGTCCCCGCTGACGTGGGAAAAGCCGACGCCGCCGCGCTCCAGCACATTGCCGTCTTCGAGGATGCGGGAAATGCCGCCGCCGCTGATCGGGCTGGTGCCGTGCGGGCGCTCCCACTGGTCGACGAGGAAGGATTTGCCGTCGACCTGTTCCAGTGCGCCGACGATGCGGGCCTGGAGGTCGAGCAGGTAGGTCTTGACGAGATGGGGAGTGGTCACGGCTGGATTGTGCAGGTTGTCATTCCAAGTTGTTTCATGCATGCGCCGGTGACCGCAGGGCGGGCCGCCGCACGTGGCGCGGCGGCCGCGCCACTCAAGCCGGGCGTTTCAGCGCGCGCCAGCCGATGTCGCGCCGGAACTGTGCGCCGTCGAGGTGGATGGCGTCCACCGCCTGGTAGGCATTCTTCTGCGCCATCTTCACGCTGTCGCCGAGACCGACCACGCACAGCACCCGTCCGCCGGCGCTCGTGAGGCGGTCGCCATTCAGGGTCGTGCCGGCATGGAAAGTCACGCAGTCCGCGGTGTCTTCGGGAATGCCGGTGATCGGATCGCCCTTGCGCGGCGCATCCGGGTAGCCGGCGGCCGCGACGACCACGCCGAGCGCGGTGCGGCGGTCCCACTCCAGCGCCACCTGGTCGAGCGTGCTGTTGACCGCGTGTTCCATCACGGTCACCAGGTCGGTCTTCAGGCGGGCCATGATGGGCTGGGTCTCCGGGTCGCCCATGCGGCAATTGAATTCCAGGGTCTTCGGATTGCCCTTGGCGTCGATCATCAGCCCGGCATAGAGGAAACCGGTGAAGGGGATGCCGTCCTTCTGCATGCCCAGCACGGTCGGATTGATGATCTCGCGCATGATGCGCGCGTGCAGCGAGGGCGTGACGATCGGCGCCGGCGAATAGGCGCCCATGCCGCCGGTGTTCGGACCTTCGTCGTTGTCCTTCAGGCGCTTGTGGTCCTGGCTGGTGGCCAGCGGCAGCACATGGCGCCCGTCCACCATCACGATGAAGCTGGCTTCCTCGCCGGCGAGGAATTCCTCGATCACCACGCGTGCGCCGGCGTCGCCGAGCTTGTTATCGGACAGCATCATGTCCACGGCGGCGTGCGCCTCGTCCAGCGTCATCGCGACCACCACGCCCTTGCCGGCGGCCAGGCCGTCGGCCTTGATGACGATCGGCGCGCCTTTCTGGTCGATGTACTTGCGGGCAGCCTTCAGGTCGGAAAAGGTCTGGTAGTCGGCGGTCGGGATCCGGTGCCGCTTCATGAAGGCCTTCGCGAAATCCTTGGAGCTTTCCAGCTGGGCGGCTTCCTTCGTCGGGCCGAAGATCTTCAGGCCGAGGTCGCGGAAGATGTTGACGATGCCGGCGGCCAGCGGCACTTCCGGGCCGACCACGGTGAGGGCGATGTTTTCCTTGATGGCGAACTGCGCCAGCCAGGCCGGATCGGTGATATCGACGTTCTCGAGGCGCGGATCGAGCGCGGTGCCGCCGTTGCCCGGGGCAACATAGACCTTTTGGATGCGCTCGGACTGCGCAAGCTTCCAGGCGAGGGCGTGTTCGCGGCCGCCTGAGCCGACTACCAGAATTTTCATGAGAACCTGATTACTGAATGCGATGGCAGGCTGGCCTGCCAACAAAACTTGCTGTGAAGGAAACGGATCAGTCCTCGATCACCGCGTTGGTGTAGACCTCCTGGACGTCGTCCAGGTTTTCGAGCGCGTCGAGCAGCTTTTGCATCTTCAGCGCGTCATCGCCGGTGAACACGGTCTCGGTCGCGGGCTTCATCACGACTTCGGCCATCTCGGCCTTGAAACCGGCCTTCTCCAGGGCGTCCTTGACGGCGGAGAAGTCGTTCGGCGCGGTCAGCACCTCGATGCCGCCCTCGTCGTCGGTGACGACGTCCTCGGCGCCTGCTTCGAGCGCCGCTTCCATCAGCGCATCCTCGCTGGTGCCCGGGGCAAACAGCAACTGGCCGCAATGCTTGAACAGGAAGGCCACCGAGCCTTCGGTGCCCATGTTGCCGCCGAACTTGGAGAACGCGTGCCGCACCTCGGCCACGGTCCGCACCCGGTTGTCGGTCATGCAGTCGACGATGATCGCGGCGCCGTTGATGCCATAGCCTTCGTAGCGGATTTCCTCGTAGTTGGCGCCTTCCAGGCCGCCGGTGCCGCGCTGGATCGCACGGGTCACGTTATCCTTGGGCATGTTGGCGTCGGCCGCCTTGTCGACCGCCAGGCGCAGGCGCGGATTGCTGGCCATGTCCCCGCCGCCGAGCCGGGCCGCCACCGTGATTTCCTTGATCAGGCGCGTCCAGATCTTGCCGCGTTTTGCATCGGTCGCGGCTTTTTTATGCTTAATATTGGCCCATTTACTGTGTCCAGCCATGGCGAGTCTTTCCAGGGAGATATCGAGAAGAGGCCTGGCACCGACAGAAAATGAGCGTACCACCAGGCTGAAACCAATCTAGAATTCTAGCATACCGACCCCTCCCGAAATTGCCCGAAAGCCCTGCCAGATGCCCGCTTCCCTGCTGATCGCCAAGCACCAGGACAAGGAACTTGTCCTTCTGTCCAACCTCGCCAACCGCCACGGCTGCATCACCGGCGCGACCGGCACCGGCAAGACCGTCACCCTCCAGGCCATGGCCCATGCGCTGTCGAACATCGGCGTCCCGGTCTTCATGGCCGACGTCAAGGGCGACCTGTCCGGCATGGCCAGGCCGGGCTCGCCGTCGCCGCGCATCATGGAGCGGCTGCAGCTGCTGCAGCTGGAAGCGCCGGCGTGGGAGGCGGTGCCGGTCACCTTCTGGGACGTGTTCGGCGACAAGGGCCACCCGGTGCGCGCCACCGTGTCCGACCTCGGGCCGCTGCTGCTGGCCCGCATGCTGAACCTGAACGAAGTCCAGGAAGGCGTGCTGCAGCTGGTGTTCAAGGTGGCCGACGACCTCGGGCTGCTGCTGCTGGACATCAAGGACCTGCGCGCCATGCTGCAGAACGTCGCCGAGAACGCCGCCGAACTGCAGACGGAATACGGCAACATTTCCCCGGCCAGCATCGGTGCGATACAGCGCGGCTTGCTGGCGGTCGAGGAGCAGGGCGGCGACCGCTTCTTCGGCGAGCCGATGCTCAACATCGACGATTTCATGCAGACCGATACCCGCGGCAAGGGCGTCGTCAACATCCTCGCCGCCGACAAGCTGATGCAGTCGCCGCGGCTGTACGCGATCTTCCTGCTGTGGATGCTCTCGGAACTGTTCGAGCACCTGCCCGAGGTCGGCGACATCGACAAGCCGAAACTGGTGTTCTTCTTCGATGAGGCCCATCTGCTGTTCGACGAGGCGCCGAAGGCCCTGCTGCAGAAGATCGAGCAGGTGGTGCGCCTGATCCGTTCCAAGGGCGTCGGCGTCTATTTCGTCACGCAGAATCCGCTCGACATCCCCGACACCGTCCTCGGCCAGCTCGGCAACCGGGTACAGCACGCACTGCGCGCCTACACGCCGCGCGACCAGAAGGCGGTGCAGGCGGCCGCGGAAACCTTCCGGCCGAACCCGGCCATCGACACCGCCCAGGCAATCACCGAGCTCGGCGTCGGCGAGGCACTGGTGTCCTTTCTCGACGAGAAGGGCCGTCCGCACATGGTGGAACGGGCCTACGTCGTGCCGCCGGCCTCCCAGCTCGGGCCGGTCACCGACGCCGAGCGCAGGGCGGTGATCGAGGGCTCGATCGTGGCCGGCGTCTACGAGAAGACGGTCGACCGCGAATCCGCCTATGAAAAGCTGAAGGGGCGCGCGGCGAGGGAAATGCCCACGCGGGAAGAGGCGAAAGCCGGCCGCAAGGGCAGCGCGGCCCGGCAGGAGACCAGCGACGGCGACAGCGGTGGCGGCATCGGCGGCATGCTGGGCGGTCTGTTCGGCGGCGGCGGCGTGGGCCGGCGCAAGGACACGATGATGGAAGCCATGGTCAAGTCCGCTGCGCGCAGCATCGGCTCCCAGGTGGGCCGCGAGATCATCCGCGGCGTCCTTGGCAGCATTCTGAAGAAGTAGGAAGCCGGGCGGCCGTGCCGCCGGCGGGACGGCAAATGTAAGAAAACCAACGGCGGCGTAAAATCGCCGGATGTCCGCCAGTCCCGCACCCACACCCTTACCCGCATCGACACCCGCCGCCGCGCGCCAGGCCTTCCTGCTCGGCCTGGCGATCGCCGTGGTCGGCGCGATCCTGTTTTCCGCCAAGGCCATCGTCGCCAAGCTGATCTATCGCTACCAGGTCGATGCCGTCACGCTGATCACCTTCCGCATGCTGTTCTCGCTGCCGTTCTTCGCCGGCATTGCGCTGTGGAAGGCGGCGCAGTCGCCGCCGCTCGCCCGCACCGACCGCATCCGCATCGTCGTGCTCGGCCTGCTCGGCTACTACCTGTCGAGCTTCCTCGATTTCCTCGGCCTGCAATACATCTCCGCCGGCCTGGAACGGCTGATCCTGTTCCTGACGCCCTCGTTCGTGCTGCTGATCTCGGTCGTCTTCCTGAAGAAGAAGATCACCGGGCTGGAATGGGCGGCGCTGGCCACCGCCTACCTTGGCACGGTGCTGGTGTTCTTCCACGACGCCCGCGCCGGCGGCTCGAATGTGCTGCTGGGCGGCGTCTTCGTGCTCGGCAGCGCGGTCGCGTATGCGATCTACCTGGTGCAGTCGGGCGAACTGGTGAGCCGGGTCGGGCCGCTGCGCCTCGTTGCCTACGCAATGTGCGTGTCCAGCGCGGCCTGCATCCTGCAATTTTTCCTGCTCCGGCCGCCGGCGCTGCTGCTGCAGCCGGCTGGCGTCTACTGGCTGTCGCTGGTGAACGCCGTGTTTTGCACCGTGCTCCCGGTGATGATGACGATGGTCGCGGTCGCCCGCATCGGGCCGGGCACCACCTCGCAGGCAGGCATGGTCGGACCGGTGTCGACGCTGTTCCTCGGCGCCGCCATCCTGGGCGAACCGATCACCGGAATACAGCTTGGCGGGACCGCGCTGGTCCTGGCCGGCATCTATCTTTTATCGAGAAAACGCGCTTAGGGGGAATCATGGATTTTGGAATCGCCGGAAAGAATGCGCTGGTGTGCGGCGCCAGCAAGGGGCTGGGGCGCGGTTGCGCCGACGCGCTCGCGGCAGAGGGTGTCAACGTGACGCTGGTGGCGCGCGGCGCCGAGGCGCTGGAGACGGCCGCGGAAGAGATCCGGCAGAAGACCGGGGTCAAGGTGACGGCGGTCGCCTGCGACATCACCACGGCGGACGGTCGCGCGCAGGCGCTGGCAGCATGTCCGCAGCCCGACATCCTCATCAACAATGCCGGCGGCCCGCCGCCCGGCGACTTCCGCAACTGGAACCGGGACGACTGGATTGCCGCCATCGACGCCAACATGCTGACGCCGATCGAGCTGATCAAGGCCACGGTGGACGGCATGATGGCGCGCCGCTTCGGCCGCATCGTCAACATCACCTCCAGCGCGGTGAAGGCGCCCATCGATGCGCTCGGATTGTCCAACGGCGCGCGCGCCGGCCTTACCGGCTTCGTCGCCGGCGTCGCCCGCAAGACCGTGGCGAGCAACGTGACCATCAACAACCTGCTGCCGGGCGCATTCGAAACCGACAGGCTGATGAAGAACATCGCCAACACCGCGGCGTCCGCCGGCAAGCGTCCGGAAGAAGCCGCGGACGCGCGCCGCCGCGGCATACCCGCGCAGCGCTTCGGCAATGCCGCCGAGTTTGGCGCGGTTTGTGCATTCCTGTGCAGCGTCCACGCCGGCTACATGACCGGCCAGAATGTGCTGCTCGACGGCGGCAACTACCCGGGAACGTTCTGAAAAATACTGAAGCATGCACACGGAGGACGTGTGAAAAAGCGGATTGCACTGATCGCCCACGACGGCAAGAAGGATGACATGGTGGAACTGGCGTCGCGTCATGCGGACCGGTTGCGCCAGTGCATACTCGTCGCCACCGGCACGACCGGCAAGCGGCTGCATGACGAGGTCGGCCTGACCGTGGAGCGCAAACTCTCCGGCCCGGCCGGCGGCGACCTGCAGATCGGCGCCGAGCTGGCCGAGGGCAAGATCGACCTCGTGATCTTTCTGCGCGACCCGATGACGCCACAGCCGCACGAGCCGGACATCAACGCGCTGGTGCGCGCCTGCGACGTGCACAACATCCCCTGTGCCACCAATCCCGCCTCGGCCGAGCTGATGCTCGGCCAGCTCGTACCGCATCATCATCACAACAACAGATAGGACAGGAGCCACAATATGGTCAAGGCAATTCGGATCAACCAGGTCGGCGGACCGGAAGTCATGGAGTATGTCGACGTCGAGGTCGGCGATCCCGGCCCCGGCGAGGCGCGCGTACGCCAGGCGGCCTGCGGCCTGAACTACATCGACGTGTATTTTCGCACCGGTGCCTATCCGCAGCCCCTGCCCGCCGGGATCGGGATGGAAGGGGCGGGCACGGTGGAGGCGGTCGGCCCCGGCGTCACGCACGTCAAGCCCGGCGACCGCGTCGCCTATGCCTGCCGCCCGACCGGCGCCTATGCCGAGGCGCGCGTGATGCCGGCCGCCGGCCTGGTCAAGCTGCCGGACGAAATCGACTTCGAGACGGGTGCGGCGATGATGCTGCAGGGGATGACCGTGCAGTACCTGTTCCGCCGCACGTATCCGTTGCGGGGCGGCGAGACCATCCTGTTCCATGCGGCCGCCGGCGGCGTCGGCCTGATCGCCTGCCAGTGGGCGCGCGCGATCGGCGTCACCATGATCGGCACCGTCGGTTCCGACGAAAAGGCCGCGCTGGCCAAGGCCCACGGCTGCACCCACACCATCAACTACAACACCGAGAACTTCGTCGAGCGGGTCAGGGAGATCACCGGCGGCCAGGGCGTGCCGGTCGTCTACGACTCGATCGGCAAGGATACCTTCACCGGCTCCCTGGACTGCCTGGCGCCGCTCGGCATGCTCGCCAGCTTCGGCGCCGCATCCGGACCGGTGCCGTCGTTCAGCCTGAACGAGCTGGCCTCGCGCGGCTCCCTGTTCGTGACCCGGCCGTCGCTGTTCACCTATACTGCGAAACGGGAAGACCTGGAGAATTCGGCGGCGGACCTGTTCGCGATGGTCGTCGGCAAGAAGATCAGGATCGACATCAACCAGCGTTATGCGCTGAAGGACGCGGCCCAGGCGCACCGCGACCTGGAGGCGCGCAAGACCACCGGCTCCACCATCCTGGTGCCGTAACCCGGCCGTCCACCATCGCCGGCATCCGGTCGCCCGCCCCGCCTCTTCCCGGGCGGCGGCCGGTTCGTGCAACAGACATACTCATCACGATGACAGATCCCGACAAGAACCCGATGGAGCATCCCGACGAGCAGCCTGCCGGCGCGGACGGCACGCCGCGCTTTGGCCGCCTGCTGATCGTGCTGCTGCTGGCGGTGCTGGCGATGGTCGGGCTCACCGTCTTTTCCGAATGGCTGTACTCGTAGCCGTCCGATGAGCGCAGACCGCACCGTCCTGCTCAACACGCTGGCATTCACGGCGGTGCGTCTGGCTTCCGCCGGCTTCGATGCCTTCACCACGCGCCTTTTGCAGTCGCTGGCCGCGCCGGTGCAGGATGGCGCCCCCGACGACGGCGGCCTGCGCGAGCGGACCGCGGAGCGGCTGCGCCGGCACGCGCCGGTGTTTCACAGCCTGCTGCGCGACGCGCTGCAACAGTCGCTGCTTGCAGCGATCGACGCGGCGGCGGTGCAAGGGAGGGCAGCGCTGCGCAGCGGCGCGCTCGACCTGTCGCTGCAGGACTTCGACGCGATGCAGCGCCGCGTGCAGATCGAGAACCTGGCGCAGGCGCTGGATCTCGCCAACGCCGACCAGCTTGCCATACTCGGCATGCGCATCACCCACTGGCTATGGCCGGACGAGCTGCGTACCGTGCCAAACCCTTTTCGGGCGGAAGTCTTTCTGGCGGCCGCCGCCGATGCCTGGGACAAGTTCGAGCGTGAGCCGGGCAGTCTGGCGCTGTTCCTGGCGCAGCTGCGTCCGGCGGTCTTCCTGCCGCTGGATGCACTCTACGAAGCCCTGAGCGGCGAGTTGCAATCCCGCGGCGTGCTGCCGGATGCGGAACGGCGCTACTGGAGCGAGATTCCCGAGCTGACCGTCGCGGTCACGCCGACCCTGCGCGACATGCTGCAGGCCTGGCTGGCGCCGGAAGGAACACTGAAACTGATCCCCGCGCGCGCCGCGGCCCTGCTGGACGGCATGTTCGAGCAACTCGCGAACGACAGCCGCCTGCCATTCCGCGCCCGCAAGACCGTCGCCCTGATCGGGCAGGCGCTGGCGCCGTCACTGCAGGCGGACAGCGAATTCTTCTTCAGCGATGCCCACGCGGCGCGGCGGCTGCTTTGCCTCGCGTTCGATGCGGCGCTTGCCTCGGGCGACGGCAGCGATGCCGTGTCGCAGGCGCTTGCCGCCCTGCCGGATCACCTGGCGGAGGCGCAACCGGCGCAAGGCGCATCGCTCGACCGGTTGTCCGATGCACTGCGGGCGGCGCTGGACGCTTACGACCGCGGCAATACCGAAGCGCTGGCGGCGCACAAGACGGAAGCATTGCGGCAGGAGGCGGGCGCCGCCGCCGCGGGCCAGGCCAGGGCCGACATTGCGGCGCGGCTCGAGACCGGCGAGGTGGATGCCATCGTCGAGCATTTCCTGCAGGAGCAATGGGCAGAGGTGCTTGCCTTTGCCTATCGGGTGCAGGACAGCAAGCCCGAGCTGCTGCCGGCGGTCACGCGCGCCATGGACGACCTGGTCTGGACCCTCAAGCCGAAGGCCGGCGCGGACGAGCGCCGGCGCATGGTCGAGCGCCTGCCCTCGCTGGTGGCGACGCTGAATGCCTGGATGAACGTGATCAAGTGGCAGGGCGAGGCGCGCGAGGCTTTCTTTGCCGCACTCGCCGAACGCCATGCGGCGGCGCTGCGGCCGGCCGGCGACGCCCGGCAGGAGCTGGAGCAGCGGATGGAGACGGTGCGCAAGGCCAGCGAACACCAGCTGGACCGACGGGCCACCGAACAGCAGCAGGCAGCGGATGCCGCCTTCATGCCGACGGTCGAGGGACTCGCCCCCGGCAGTTGGGTGGAGCTGGTGCGCAAAGACGGCAACCGGGTCAACTGCAGGCTGTGCTGGGTCAGTCCCGGCCGCAGCCGGCTGGTGTTCATCCAGCCGCAGACCCGGAGGGTCTTCATGCTCAGGGCGGAAGAACTGGCGCGCGCGCTGCGGGCGGAGCGCGCGGCGCTGATTCCCGTCGCGGCGCGTGTCGAGCAGGCGATCGCCGATGCCCTGGCGCTGCTGCGGGGCTGACCGCCCCGGCCCATGGCCGTCAGCGCTCCATCTTCAGCTCGATGCGCCGCGGCACGCCGTTCGGTCCCGGGAATTCGGCGAAGGCGCTGCGCACCATGTACGGCATGACCGCCGCCAGCGAGGGATTGGTGCCTTCGCTGACGACCGTGGTCTCATGCAACTTCTTTCCGTCCGACATCCGCGACAGCGTCACCTTCAACTCCCGGTGGAACAACTGGTATTGCGAGACGCGGTGCTCGACCACGGCGGGCCCGTACCAGAACGGGTCGTAGAACGGTCCGTACGGCCCGTAGGGGCCGTAGAACGGATGCGGGCCGTAGTAGCCGCGGAATCCGCCCCAGTAAGGATAGGGCCGCACCACCACCGGGTACACCTCGCGCACGTCGCGGCCATTGACCGAATAGGACAGGGCCGCCTTCAGCGCCGGCCTGGTCGCCGCCGGCGCTTCGGTGAAGCCGAGGCGCTGCAGTTCGGCGCGCACCAGGTTTTCGTAGTTCAGGTATTTGAGGTTGTTGTTCTGGTCCTTGGTGCGCTCGAACACATAGGACTTGTCGGGCAGGGTGGACGGCCATTCGTGGAAGGCGGTCACGTCGCTGCGGATGGTGGTTGCACAGCCGGCCAGCAGCACGCACGATGCGGCCAGCAGCCTGATCAGCCAGGACTTCATGCTTCTCTCCGGTGGTGAGCTGCGACAACGCAGCGGTGATGAAAAATCAGAATGCGGCATCGACGAAAAATTCCGCAAAAGCCGCATTCTTCACGATCAGCGCGGATTCTCGAAGAAGATGTAGCTCGAGGCGTAGTCGCTGATCTCGAAATAGACCTTCTTCTCGTTCTGGTCGGCGACCATGTTCAGGTTCTCGTCGAGCACCCCGTAGCCGAAGCGGTAGGAACGGGCCTGGCCGTTGCCGCCGCCGCCAGTCGCGGTCGCCGTCGTGATCTTGTCGATGGCCAGGAAGCGTCGCACCAGCTTTTCGCCGGCGTAGAACTCGAGCACGCCGTCGGTGCCGGTCCAGTTCTGGACCGAGCGGCTGATCTGGTTCTGCTGCTCCTGTGTGCAGGCGGAAAGCAGCGCGGCCGAGGCCATCACGAAAAGCGCAAAGGATGATTTCATAGGAAGAGGCTCCGGTAGCGTTGGTTGTAAAATGCCGGTTTGCGAGCATTATCCCCCGATTCAAATTCCCTATGCGCACCGATACCCCCCAGACGATTTACCGCAAGGACTACGCGCCGCCCGCGTATCACGTCGAGACCGTGGAGATGGGCTTCGACCTGGATCCGGAACTGACCCGCGTCGCCACCCGAATGACCCTGTCCCGCAACCCGGCTAGCCGCGGCACCAGCCTGGTGCTGTACGGCGAGGGACTGGAGCTGGTGCAGCTGCGGATGAACGGGAAGGTGGTGGGCAAGCGCGGCTACACGCTGGGCGGCGGCGTGCTGGAGATCTTCAGTCCGCCGGAACAGGTGACGCTGGAGATCGAGACTGCCACCAACCCGGCGCAGAACACCTCGCTGATGGGCCTGTACGTTTCCAACGGTAATTTCTTCACCCAGTGCGAGGCCGAAGGCTTCCGCAAGATCACCTTCTTCCCCGATCGCCCGGACGTGATGGCGAAGTACACGGTCATGCTGCGCGCCGACAAGGAAAAGTACCCGGTGCTGCTTTCCAACGGCAATCTGATCGAGGAGGGCGACCTCGGCGACGGCCGCCACTACGCATTGTGGGAGGATCCGTTCAAGAAACCCTCCTACCTGTTCGCGCTGGTCGCGGGCAAGCTGGTGTGCCAGGAAGAGAAATTCACGCTCGGCTCGGGGCGCGAAGTGCTGCTGCAGGTGTGGGTCGAGGACGGCAACCTGGACAAGACCCAGCACGCGATGGGCTCGCTCAAGCACAGCATCCGCTGGGATGAGGAGCGTTATGGCCTGGAGCTCGATCTCGACCGCTTCATGATCGTCGCCGTCGGCGATTTCAACATGGGCGCGATGGAGAACAAGGGCCTCAACATCTTCAACACCAAGTACGTGCTGGCCAACCCGCGCGTGGCGACCGACGCCGACTATGCCGGCATCGAATCCGTGGTGGCGCACGAGTACTTCCACAACTGGACCGGCAATCGCGTAACCTGCCGCGACTGGTTCCAGCTGTCGCTGAAGGAAGGCCTGACGGTGTTTCGCGACCAGGAATTCTCCGCTGACATGATCGGCACCGACAGCGGACGCGCGGTCAAGCGCATCGAGGACGTGCGCGTGCTGCGGCAGGCGCAGTTCCCGGAGGACGCCGGCCCGATGGCCCACCCGGTGCGCCCCGACTCCTACGTCGAGATCAACAATTTCTACACCGTCACCGTCTATGAAAAAGGCGCGGAAGTGGTTCGCATGTACCAGACCCTGCTCGGCCGCGACGGCTTCCGCAAGGGCATGGACACGTACTTCGCGCGGCATGACGGCCAGGCGGTGACCTGCGACGACTTCCGTCTCGCGATGGCCGACGCCAACAGCCGCGACCTCACGCAGTTCGAACTCTGGTACAGCCAGGCAGGCACGCCGCGGGTCAAGGTCGAGACCGCGTACGACGCCGATGAACAGGTATTCGACATCACGCTGAGCCAGTCCTGCGCGCCGACCCCGGGGCAGGCCGAGAAGCAGCCTTTCCACATCCCGGTCGCCGTCGGCCTGCTCGACGGGGACGGCCGCGACATGCCGCTGTTCCTCGAGGGCAGCGGCAGCGCCGAGGCCTTCACCACCATCGTGCTGGAACTGACCGAGGCCAGCCAGACCTTCCGCTTCAAGCACGTGAAGGAAAGGCCGGTGCCGTCGGTGCTGCGCAATTTCTCGGCGCCGGTACACCTGGACATCGACTACAGCGACCAGGAACTCGCCTTCCTGATGGCCAACGACAGCGACGCCTTCAACCGCTGGGAAGCAGGACAGCGGCTGGCGATGCGGCGCATGCTGGCGCTGGTGCAGGCGACGCGCGAGGGCGGGGCGCCTGAGGACGGCGACGGGCAGGGCAACCCGCTGGTCGACGCTTTCCGTGCTACGCTGACCGACCGCCAGCTCGACGCCGCATTCCAGGAGTTCGCGCTGACCCTGCCGTCGGAAACCGTGCTCGCCGAGCAGATGGACGTGATCGACCCGCTCGCGATCCACGCCGTGCGGCAGTCGACCCGCCGCGCGCTGGCGCAGGCCCTTCGCGGCGAGTGGGAAATCGCCTACCAGTCGAACCGCACGCCCGGCGCCTACAGCCCAGACGCCGAATCGGCCGGCAAGCGCGGGATGAAGAACCTGGCGCTGTCCTACCTGATCGACCTCGACGATGCCGCCGCGCACCGTCTCGCCCAGAACCAGTACGACAGCGCGAACAACATGACCGACCGCATCGGCGCGCTCGCCGCGCTGGTCAACAGCAGCGCGCCGGGCAGGGAAGAGGCGCTGGCGCGCTTCTACCAGGACTTCGAACGGGAGGCCCTGGTCGTCGACAAGTGGTTCTCGCTGCAGGCCATGTCCCGCAAGACCGACGTCGCCGCGGTACGGGAGCTGATGCGCCACCCGGCCTTCACGCTGAAGAACCCGAACCGCGCCCGCAGCCTGGTCTTCAGCTTCTGCAACGGCAATCCGTCGCAGTTCCACGCAACGGACGGCAGCGGCTACGAATTCTGGGCCGAACAGGTGATCGCGCTGAATGCGATCAACCCGCAGGTCGCCGCGCGCCTCGCGCGCACCCTCGACCGCTGGCGCAAGTACGCGCCGGCGCTGCAGCAGAAGATGCAGGCCGCACTGAAGAAGGTGGCCGCCACCCGCTCGCTGTCGAAGGATGTGCTCGAGGTCGTCACCAAATCATTAGCCTAAATTGACAAACAGGGAGTCCAACATGAAACGGGTCAGCCTGACACAATACCTGGTCGAAGAGCAGCGCCTGCACAACAAGATTCCGGCCGAGCTTCGCCTGCTGATCGAAGTCGTCGCCCGCGCCTGCAAGACCATCAGTCATGCGGTCGGCAAGGGCGCGCTCGGCGAGGTCCTCGGCACCGCCGGCAGCGAGAACGTGCAGGGCGAAGTGCAGAAGAAGCTCGACGTGCTGTCCAACGAGATACTGCTGCAGGCCAACGAATGGGGCGGCCACCTGGCGGCCATGGCCTCGGAGGAAATGGAAAGCATTTTCCCGATCCCCAACCGCTATCCGAAGGGCGAATATCTGCTGCTGTTCGATCCGCTCGACGGCTCCAGCAACATCGACGTCAACGTGTCGATCGGCACTATCTTCTCCGTCCTGAAGGCGCCGGAAGGCATGACCGAGCCGACCGAGGAAGCATTCCTGCAGCCCGGCAGCCGCCAGGTCGCCGCCGGCTACGCCGTCTACGGCCCGCAGACGGTGCTGGTGCTCACCACCGGCGACGGCGTCAACTGCTTCACGCTCGACCGCGAGATGGGTTCCTGGGTGCTGACCGAGCGCGACATGAAGATTCCGGCCGAGACCAAGGAATACGCGATCAACGCCTCCAATGCCCGCCACTGGTATCCGCCGGTCAAGCGCTACATCGACGAGCTGCAGGCGGGCGACACCGGTCCGCGTGGCAAGAATTTCAACATGCGCTGGATCGCGTCCATGGTCGCCGACGTGCACCGCATCCTCAACCGCGGCGGCATTTTCATGTACCCGGCCGACGCGCGCGAGCCGGAGAAGCCCGGCAAGCTGCGCCTGATGTACGAGGCCAACCCGATGTCCTTCCTGATCGAGCAGGCCGGCGGCGCCGCGACCAACGGCAAGCAGCGCATCCTCGACATCCAGCCGGGCAAGCTGCACGAGCGGGTCGCGGTCTTTCTGGGGTCGAAGAGCGAAGTGGAGCGCGTGACCAGCTACCACCAGCAATAGTGCGTCGCCCCCGGTTCCAAGCCCGCAACAATTCTGCTAGAATCCCGGGCTTACTGCTGATTTGATCAGTAGTGCCGCTGTAGCTCAGTCGGTAGAGCAGCGCATTCGTAATGCGAAGGTCACCAGTTCGATTCCGGTCAGCGGCACCATTCCTCATCTGTCTCAGCAACTGAAAAAGCCGCGTATGCGGCTTTTTTGCTTTCCGGCCCCTGCGGCGAGCTTAGCGCGCAAGAGTGCCTGCCTGATTATCTGCTTGCCGCCGCGTTGGTGAAGTACAGGGAGCTGGTTCCACATTCCGCACACTCGCGAAAAAATTGCACTCCGTCTTTGCGGACACGTTCCCGGTGCCCCGGCTGGCCGCAATCTACCTTCAGGGGCGTATTTCCGTCGCAGGCGCCGCATTTGAAGTAGTACCCGAACTTGCCGTACTGCACAGAGAGGTTAGTGCTGCCACACGAGCGGCATGCGTGGGCAACCGGCATTGCGGGAGAGGGTGTTGCTGCTGGCCGCTCGGGCCGTTTTGGGGGC
Source organism: Noviherbaspirillum sp. (assembly GCF_036563305.1). Classification (GTDB taxonomy): domain Bacteria; phylum Pseudomonadota; class Gammaproteobacteria; order Burkholderiales; family Burkholderiaceae_D; genus Noviherbaspirillum. Next base: position 262,436 of record NZ_DATCMQ010000016.1, read on the forward strand.
GGCATCTCAGGTTCTGCAGCCACCGCTGGCGCGGCTGGTGTAACGGGTGCCGTTACCGTCTCCGCTATTCCGAATCTGGCACGGTAGTCGATTTCGACCGGCCGATGCAGAGCGATGAGCTTTTTCGCAATCTCCGCAATAGAGTCCAGTCGGGCGACCTTCAGCAGGCCGCCGATGACGGTCATGAACGAGCCGCCTTCCAGGGTCTTCTCCAGCGCCGTGATGAACTGATCGGCCTTGACCACCTTGGACGTATCGAAGCGCTTCGGCCTGTCTATACGCGCGCTGGGCGCAACAAGGATCAACGATTCGATGTTTGGCTCCGGCAAGCCGGCGGACAGAAGCGCCTTACGCAGTACCGCGGCGTGGCGCACATTTTGTTCAAGGGGAGAGGGCATACCCTCAAAGGTTTTTTTCCAGTCGTTCCAGCGCAGGAATTCGCCTTGCTCGGTGATCTTCACGCCATGGGAGAAGTGCTTGGTCTCGAGGATGAAGAAGCGATAGGTCCGGTGAATGAGCAGATGATCGATCTGGGCTACGCGCCCATCCGCAAGTTCCAGCCGCAAATCATGAATCACGGCGGTATTTTTGGAGTCCCGGAGGTGGAAGTCGATCAGATAGGCGGACTCCTGTTCCCCTTTAATTCCGGCACGCGTCGTGCGGATCTCGCGCTCGATAAGGGGAGCCTTGTCGGGCGGCGCTTTGGAAAAGAAGGTCCTGGAGACGTGCGAGCGCGTCTTCCTTGCTGTCAGCATCCTTGCAAATCATCTACCGGTACCTTCCTGTTCAGGACTCAAGACCCGGGTAGTGTAACGGTTTCAGCCTGCTTGCTGCAGGTACAGTCATTTATCGACGACAAGATCGTAACTCCGAAGCCCGGCTTGCAAGGTGACGTGGGCGGGATTGGGAGCCACCGGCGACGAAAGTGCGGCGTGCCGTGCAGCGGAAGACCGACAGATGTGAGCAGGAAAGGATAGGGCAGCCTTCAGGCTGCCCTGGTTTTCACACCCGACTTTATGGGTTCGCCGGGTCATCCGGATCCGGCGTCTCCGGCATCAGCTTCTGCATGTCCTGCCGGCTGACGCGATGCGGGCGGTGCGGGTCTTCATGGGGTTCGTCCGCCGGCACGATGTGCTGGTCGCCGGACTGCTTCTGCTGGATCTCGAAACGGTCGGCGGCTTGCTGCCGGTCGCGGTTGGGGTGGGTCATTCTCATTGCGTGCTCCTTTGTCTCGTTGCACCCGTGATGCGCGCGGGTCGGGTTAGATGAAGCACGGCTTTGCAAGTTCGCCTGTTCCGTACGCCATCGCTGTTGCCGGCGCTCCAGCCGGGGTCATGGTCTATCCACGTCGAGTTTGATTGGCCTCAGTCCGACGCCGGGTTCGATGCAGGTGATCCTCACTATACTGAGCTTCAGCCTGTCACCGGGCCAGCCCGGGGCTGCGCACCAAGTGCGCCCCGCTCGCCGGCCGGCGGCTCTTTCTCTCGCACGGAAATTCCCTGACAGGGAGCGGAAATGAGCACCATCGTCCGGATTGACGACGAGGCTATCGATACCGACGGCTTCATCAAGAATCTCAAGCTCACCGGCCAGTTCGAAGGGCTGGTCGAACAACTGGTGCGCGACCGGCTGGCAGTACATGCGGCCAGGAAGTCCGGCATCAGGATCAGCCCCGACGACGTACAGGAGCGCGCCGACCAGTTCCGCCGCGTCAAGGGATTGCATCGCGCCGCCGACACCAACCGCTACCTCGATGCGCTCGGCGTGACCCTGGACGAGTTCGAGCAGTTCATCACCGACAGCCTGTACGAGGAAAAGATGATGCAGCAGGTCTGCAGCGACAAGGCGGTGGAGGAATATTTCCAGCTGAACTCGCCGCGCTTCGACTGCATCGAGGTCAGCCACATCGTGGTCGACAGCGAAGGCAAGGCCAAGGAGATGATGTCGGTGCTGTCTGACGACCCGGAGAGTTTCGAGGAGATGGCGCGGGAACATTCGGTGGCCGATACGCGCGAACAGGGCGGACGGATCGGCCGGGTGCTGCGCGGTGCGCTGCGCAGCGACATCGAAGCCAAGGTCTTCAACGCCACGTCGCAGGACCTGCTCGGTCCGTTTGCCTCGGCCGACCGCACGCTGTTCGAGATCTTCCGCGTTGATGCGAAGCACCCGGCGCAGCTCGACGACGATACGGCGGTGGAGGTGCGCCGGCTGCTGCGGGAGGACTGGCTGGCGGGACGCGCGCAGGAGCACATGATCAGGGCGGGCTGAGGCGTCCGCCGCGGGGCCGCCGCCGGGGCTGCCCGGCCACGCTTCCCCGGAAGGGAAACAACGCACCGGGGAACCCCGCATGGAGACACCGTCCCGATCCTCATCGCTCGCCGACTTCCTGTCATCGGTCGAGATCCTGTCGTCCTTCACGCCCGAGGAGCTGGAGCAGCTGGCCGAGCATGCGGAGTCCCGCTTCCACGCCTTCGGCGATGCCATCTGCAATGCCGGCGACCGTGCCGGCGGCCTCTACATCGTCAAGACCGGCTCGGTGCGCCTGTTCACCGAGGAAAACGGCAAGGAAATCAGCATGGGGGTGCGCAAGGCGCAGGAGGTGTTCGCCGAGGTCGCGATGCTGCGCGACTACCAGCACGAATCCTCCGTGCGCGCCTCCGGCAAGGTCGAGTTGCTGTTCATCCCGCGCAGCGCGATCGAGTCCGTCCTGCCGCGGAATCCGGCCGCGCAGGGCTTCATCAGCAGCTATGTGGCGATCAGCTCGGCCGGCGGTTTCGTCGCCAGGCTGTTCGACTTGCGCGGAAAGGTCGCCAAGGGCGAGATGGAGGAACTGATCCGCAGCGTCGGCGCCAAGCGCGTGGCAGCGGGAAAGGAGATCCTGAAGCAGGACGCGCGCGACGACCGGCGGCTGTACGTGGTCAGACGCGGCGAGGTGCGGCTGGTCCGCAGCGAGGAAGGGGAGGAGTATGCGGTCGCCACGCTGCGCGAGGGCGAGATATTCGGGGAGAAGTCGTGCGTGATGCGCCAGGAGCAGATGGTCTCCGCCATTGCCGTCACCGAATGCGCGCTGCTGGTCATTCCCGAGCGCACCGTGCAGATGCTGTTGGAGCGCAATCCGAGGCTGCGCGACGTCCTGGAGGACCGCATCCGGGGTCTCGAGCGCGAGCTGCAGCGCCAGAAGAAGCTGGCCGAGCGGCGCAAGCGGCCGGTGCTGCTCGACCTGCAGTCGAAGGCGGCCATGGGGGAGCGGGTGCTGCCGCGCTTCCCGCTGGTGGAACAGGCGGAGGAGATGGACTGCGGCGCCGCGTGCCTGGCGATGCTGTGCCGCCACTACGGCATCGCGATGACCCTGGGCAAACTGCGCGAGCTGGCGAACGTGACGACCCAGGGCGCGACCATGGAAAGCCTGGCGCGCGCCGGCGAATCGCTGGGCTTCACCACGCGCGGCGTACAGTGCACCTATGAGGCGCTGCTCGGCTTCGAACTGCCGTTCATCGTGCATTGGGAGGGCTATCACTACGTGGTGGTGTACGGCGTGTCGAAGGAGCAGGTGTGGGTGGCGGACCCGGCGCTCGGCTTCCGCAAGATGGGCATCGACGAGTTCGAGCGCGGATGGCATGGCACCTGCCTGCTGTTCTCGCCCGGCGAGCACATCGTGCAGATTTCGGCGGCGCGCTCGCCATGGGTACGCTTTGTCGCCTACCTGCGGCCGCACCGCAAGATCCTGCTGCACCTGTTCATGGCCACCTTCGTCATCCAGGTGCTCGGCCTGGTGCCGCCGCTGATCATCCAGAACATCCTCGATGGCGTGATCGTGCATCAGAACGTCGGCCTGCTGCACCTGCTGATCGTCGGGCTGATCATCGCCAACCTGTTCACCCAGATCATGAGCACGGTGCGCGCCTTCCTCGCCAACTTCATGGTGCGCAACATGGACTTCGCGATGATGTCGCATTTCTTCAAGCACACCATGTCGCTGCCGTTCTCGTTCTTCGCCAAGCGCAAGGCAGGTGACGTGCTGGCCCGCTTCGAGGAGAACCTGACAATACGTTCCTTCCTCACCGAGTCCACGGTGACCACGGTGCTCAACCTGATGATGGTGTTCATCTACTTCACCATCATGTTCCTCTACAACGTGAAGATGACCCTGGTGCTGATCGCCTTCGTGATCCCGATCGGCGCGCTGACGGTGCTGGCGACCCCGAGGATCAAGACCTATGCGCGCGACGCCTTCACCACCGCCACCGACGCCAAGTCGCACCTGATGGAGACGCTGGGCGGGGTGGAGACGATCAAAGGCATGGGCATCGAGCGCGCGATCCGGCTCAAGTGGGAGCGCAAGTACGCGAAGTCGCTGGACGTGCAGTACCGGGCGCAGCGCTTCAATATCCTGGTCTCGCTCGCCAGCCAGGTGCTGCACGCGGCCACCACCATTGCCATTCTCTGGGTTGGCGCCAACCTGGTGCTGTCGCGCGAGCTGACGATCGGCCAGCTGATGGCGTTCAACGCGCTGATGGGCAGCGTGCTCGGACCGCTGATGGGGCTGGTCGGGCTGTGGAGCCGGGTCAATGATGCGGCGGTCGCGATGGAGCGGCTGGGCGACGTGCTGGAGATGGAGCCGGAACAGCGCCCCGCCGACCTGCAGTCACGGGTGCTGCTGCCGGACCTGCAGGGCGACATCAAGCTGGACGGCGTCTACTTCCGCTATGGCGGCAACGAGACGCCCTATGTGCTGGAGAACATCAGCCTCGACATCAAGCCGGGCGAGCTGGTCGCCATCGTCGGGCGCAGCGGCTCCGGCAAGACCACGCTGGCCAAGCTGCTGGTGGCCTTCTATCCGCCGAGCGAGGGCCGCATCATCGTGGACGGCTACGACCTGGCGGTGATCGACAAGGAATACTACCGGGCGCAGGTCGGCTACGTCATGCAGAGCAACCTGGTGTTCTCGGGGACCATCGCGGAAAACATTGCCAGCGGCGAGGAAAGCCCCGACCGCCGGCGCATCGAGGAAGTGGCGCGCATGGCGGACGCGCACGGCTTCATCAGCAAGATGCCGCTCGGTTACGAGCAGGTGGTCGGCGAGCGCGGCGTCGGCCTGTCGGGCGGGCAGATACAGCGCCTGTGCATCGCCCGCGCGCTGTACCACGACCCGCGGCTGCTGGTGTTCGACGAAGCCACCTCGGCGCTCGACACCCAGTCCGAGAGCAACATCATCGGCAACATGCACGAGATCCTCAAGGGAAGGACCGCGGTGGTGATCGCGCACCGGCTCAGCACCATCATGCAGGCCGACAAGATCCTGGTGCTGTACGAAGGTGCCATCGTGGAGCAGGGGCGGCACGAAGAACTGGTGGGCAGGCGCGGCATGTACTACCAGCTGGTGCAGAAGCAGTTGAGCGCGGCATGAAGATCCTCGACCAGGATGCGGACAGCGGCGGTGCGGTGTCGTATGCGCGGCTGCTGGAGAAGATAGAGATCCTGCGCTCCACGCTGCGCTGGTCCAACCGGCTGGAGCGCCGCGAGATCGAGAAGTTGCTGCTGCAGGCCGGCGCGCTACGCGACGAGGTGATGCAGTTGTCGCACAAGGAGCGCTTCGTGCGTGCGGCCGGCAGCGAGACGCCGCAGGTGCCGGCTGCGCCGGGCGAGCGGCGCCAGCAGCTGCTGGCGCGCAGCTTCGTGTTCGAAGGCGTGTTCGGCGACAACCCCAGGCTGCTCGATGCGCTGGAAGTGGCGGAGAAGGCGGCGCCCACCGATCTGCCGGTGCTGATCGACGGGGAAAGCGGCACCGGCAAGGAGCTGATGGCGAAGGTGATCCACGCCAACGGCGCGCGCGCGGACCGACCGTACATTTCCGTCAACTGCGGCGCGATCCCGGACAGCCTGCTGGAGTCCGAGCTGTTCGGCCACCGCAAGGGGGCGTTCACCGGCGCGGTCAACGACCGCAAGGGCAAGTTCGAGAGCGCGCACAAGGGCACCATCTTCCTCGACGAGATCGGCGAGCTGCCGTTGCCGGGACAGGTCAAGCTGCTGCGGGTGCTGCAGGCGCACGAGATCCAGCGCGTCGGTTCCGACGAACCTATCTCGGTGGACGCTCGGATCGTCGCCGCAACCAACAAGAACCTGCGCAAGCTGATCGCCGACGGCAGCTTCCGCGAAGACCTGTTCTATCGCCTGAGCGTGATCCACCTGACGCTGCCGCCGCTGCGCGAGCGCCGTGACGAGATACCGCTGCTGCTGGCTTATTACGGCGACGAGGCTGCGGAGGCCTTGCGGCGACGTCCCGTCACGTACACGCCGCGCCTGCGCAGTTTCCTGCTCAACTATGCCTATCCCGGCAACGTCCGCGAGTTGCGCAACATCCTCTACCGCCTGTCGTGCCTGGCGCCGGAGGTGGCCGACATCGGCCACCTGCCGGAGGACATCCGGCCGCAGCCGTTCGCGATGCCGGTCGCGAAGACGGATGGACAGGCGGCGCCCGCCGGCATCGCGCTGCCGTCCTCGCTGGGCGAGGCCAAGCGCCATGCGAGCGATGAGGCGGAGCGCGCCTTCCTCGAACGCGGGCTGACGGAAGTGGGGGGATCGGTGTCGGAGCTGGCGCGCCGTTGCGAGATGAACCGCTCCCACCTGCAGATGCTGCTGAAGAAGCACGGCATCCACTCGAAGGATTTCCGGAGCATGCGGCCGGCGCCGGGGGCAGCGGCGTAGGCCGTCAGCGAGGCGCCGTTCCGGCCGACTGCAGCTCCCGCGCCGCGCGCAACGCCGCCTCGGAAAACACCATGGTGCCGTTTGCGGTGCGCGCGTCGTCGCGGAACTCGCCTTCCCAGTAGCTGCCGTTCTTCCAGGTATAGCGGCCCTGGCCATGGCTTTTGCCGCGCTGCCAGCCGCCCCGGTAGGTGTCGCCGCCGGCATAGGTGATGGTGCCGGTCCCGTCCGGGAGACCATTCTTCACATCACCCTGGTAGCGGTTGCCGTTCGGGTAGGTGATGGTGCCTTTGCCGTTCGGTACGTCGTTCACCCAGTCGCCGTTGTAGCGCTGGCCGTTGGTCCAGGTGAACTGCCCGCGGCCCTCCTTCATGCCGCGCACCAGGGTGCCCTCGAAGCGGTTGCCGTCCTTCCAGATGATCCTGCCGCTGCCGGAGACGATGCCGGTTGCCGGATCGGGCCGGAAGCTGCCTATCATGGTCTGGCCGGGAAGCTGCAGCGTCGTGCGCTGCGCGCCGGTGTCATCCGCGCCCGGCGCTGCTTCCGCTGCGGACCTGGACGCCGGTGGCGGTCCGGACTCCGCAGGTGGCTTCGCTTCCGGCGACGGTCCGGGTTCCGCTCTCGCCTCGCCATGCGGACCGCCACCGGAGGAAGGGCGGGCGAGGGCGATCGGCGGCGTGTCGCGTGCGGCGGCCTGCGCGGGCGGCACGATGGGTGGCGCTGCAGCTGGCGCCGTGGATGGCGGCAAGGCATCGGCCTGCTTCGCCGCGGCGGGAGGCTGCTGCTGCATCTCCGGGCGCAGGACTGCCAGCCGGTCGCGGGCAAGCGCGGCGAAGCGGCCATGCGGGTACCTGCCGAGATAGCTCTCGTAAGCCGCCGGCTGGTTGATCGAGACGGCGAGGTCCCACAGCGCGTCTTCAGGCGGCGTTGGCTTCTTCGCGGTGACCGGCGGTGCGACGCTGCGGGCATCGGCGGTCCTGGTCCTGGTCTCTTGCGGCACGGCGGGGACCGGCCCGGCTGCCGCCTCCTTCTGCTCACGCAGGGCATCCAGCCGGCGCCGGGCCTCGGCGCTGTGCCGCCCGTGCGGAAACGCTCGCAGGTGGCGTTCGAGCGCTTCGGCGCTGCCGCCGGCGGTCGCGGCGTTCCATGATTCCTCGTCGCGGGATGCGCGGCGCGGTGCCGGAACCGGCGGCGCTTGGGTCTGCGGGTTCTCCTGGCCGCCTTGTGCCTGGGGCGGCGGCGGGGCTGCCTGGGCCGGCTGCTGCGCCTGCTGATGGGGCAAAAGTGAGCGCTGCGCGTCTTGCGGCTCCCGCTCCTGCTGCTGCTGGCGCTGCGCCTGCACCGCGGGGGCGGCTGACGCGGGTGCCGGCGCGCGTTCCGCCTGCTGCGCCGGCGCGTCGCTGTCGCCGGAGGACAGCGCGATGCTGCCGTCCGGCGTGCCGGCAGGTTCGGCCATGCGCGCACGGTCCGCCAGATAGTTGCCGAGATAGAGGCCGGAGCCGATGCCGGCGCACAGCACCAGTCCGATCAGCGCCGATTTCATTCGGCCCGGCACGGATGCCGCGCGTGCCGGCGGCGGCATGCGCCAGGTAGCCTCGCTGCCGCCGCGCGCCGGCAGCGGTGCGGTGGCCGTCGGCGGCCCCTTTCGCGCGCGGTCGGCGGCAGTGGCGTCGAAGCCCGGTTCCAGCCGGGGGGCGGACGCTGCCTGGCGCGGGGCCGGCACGACGGGACGGGACGCGTCCAGCGCGCGTCTCAACTCGGCAATCGACTGGTAGCGCTGCTCCGGTTTCACTGCCAGCGCGTTGTCGATCATGGCGAGGAAGGCCGCGCTGTAGCGGCCCTTGCCAGCCTGGCCGGCCGGCACCAGCTCATCGTGCACCACCCGCGCGACCGCAGGCGGCGGCGCGTTCCCGGTGATCAGGTAGTACACGACGGCGGCAAGTGCGTAGATGTCGGTCCACGGTCCCTGGCGCAGGCCGGCGATGTCGGCATACTGCTCGATCGGCGCGAAACCCGGCTTCAGTATCACGGTCAGGCACTGGGTGAGATCGCCGATCACCCGCCGTGCCGCGCCGAAGTCGAGCAGCAACGGGCGTCCGTCCTTGAGCAGCAGGATGTTGTCGGGGGCGATGTCGCGATGGAAGCAGTTGGCCTTGTGAATGGTCTCGATCGCGTCCAGCAGGTCGACCAGGAGCTGCCGGATCCAGCGTTCGTCCGGATTGATCTTGCGCTCCTTCAGCGCCTGCTTCAGCGTCATGCCGTCGTAGTACGGCATCACCATGTAGGCGGTGCCGTTGGCCTCCCAGAAGCGGTGCACCTTCACCAGCGAAGGCGAGTCGAACTGCGCCAGCATCTTCGCTTCGTTGATGAAGCTCCTGAGGCCCGCGGTGAAGGTGCCGGCGTTGGCGTGCGAACGGACCGTGACGCACAGGTTGACGTTGCGGGTCGCCAGGCCGGTCGGCATGTACTCCTTGAGCGCGACGTGGCGGTCGAGCGAGTGGTCATAGGCCAGGTAGACGGCGCCGAAGCCGCCTTCGCCGATCAGGTCGACGACTTCGAATTCCCCGAGACGCGTCCCCTTCGGCAGCACGTGCACGCCCTGCGTGCCGTCGCCGGCGTTGCCGCGCCCCGGCGGGCTCTCCCCGAGCATCATGGTCTTGTCGCTGTCGTCATTCATGATAGAAGTCCGTCCTGTCCTCGATCCGGCCATCCGGCGCGGTCAGCGGGGATATTCAAGAAGCTTGCCAACCCCCTGCCGGCTTGCGAGCTGCCGTTGCCGCGGGCGGCTGACGGGTGGCGCGCGACATGTGCCGGCGGCTGTCGGGGCCGGCACGACAGAGGGAGGGAATCAGTCGGAGCGGACCTGCTCTGCGAGCCCGGGATTGAGCACCGTCTTTTCGCTTCCATACAGGTCCTTTGCGCGTGTCGCGACAACCGAGATGTTGTCGTGCCCGCCACGCTGCAGGGCGAGGTCCACCAGCAGCCGGGTGGCCTGCTCGCAGTTGCCGTCCTCCAGCACCTCGCTTAATTCCTGCTCGCTGACTTCGTTGCTGAGGCCGTCGCTGCACAACAGGAAGACGTCGCCGTCGTTCAGTTCCATCACGCGCTCGTCCAGCTCGAGGACATCCGCGACGCCGACCGCGCGCGTGATCAGGTTGCGTGCGACATGGGCGAGCACATCGTCATCGCCGAGATTGCCGCGCGCCTTCATCTCCTCGATCTGGCTGTGATCGCGGGTCAGCCTTTGCAGGCGCTGGTCCCGGTAGAGATAGATGCGGCTGTCGCCGGCCCACAGGCAGCCGAACCGGCTGCCGTGGGCGAGCAGCGCCGCCACCGTGCTGCCGATGATGCGCACGCCGCGCGCGGCGGCTTCACCGCGCAGCTGGCGGTTCACCGTCTGCAGGCGGTCGCGCGCATCGAGCATGAACTTTTCCAGGTTCGCCGCCGGGGGGAGCTGGTTCAGGCTTTCCACCACCAGACGGCTGGCGAGGTCGCCGAGCGTATGCCCGCCCATGCCGTCCGCCACCGCCCACAGGCCGCGATCCGCTTGCTCCAGGCAGGCGTCCTCGTTGACCTGGCGGACCAGGCCGACATGCGAACAGGAACACGATGTCCACCGGAATTGCATCGCATCAGTCATGGCAACCTCTCCTGGTTGAAGCGCCTGTGCATGCCGCACCTGCGGCGCCTGCGCGCCGCTTGACCCCGATAACCAACATAGTCCAACCGCGCGCCGTTTATTTGATATTCGTGCTGGTCTCTGCGAGATCGATGTTGATGGCGGCGTTGGCCCCGGCGTTGTTCACATCGACCACCTGGATCTGGTTGATCATCTGGTCCGCGTAGTTGTTGACCTGGTAGAAGTTGATCACGGGCGAGGTGGCGGGTGTACTGGAGACATACGGCCTGATCCAGCCGAACACCCAAGGCGCGCCGCCGCCCCTGATCGTCGCCATCGCCTGCCGGTCCAGTTTCTGGCTCAGGCGAAGGTCCCTGATCGCAATCGATGCCATGTCGTCTCTCCTGTGGCTGGCGTTACAGTGTGGCGGACGTGTTCGCCCACTGCGACGGGCTGACGTCTAACGCCGGTGCGGTGAAACCTGCGCCGATGACGCCGACGTTGTTGAGCGCATTCACCTCCACGTTCTGCAATTGCGCGATGTTCTGGCTGATGCCGACGTTGACATTGGCGATCGGACCGAGTCCGGCCAGCCATGCATTGCCGCCGTGGACGCGTGCCATTGCCTTGCGATCCAGCAGCGTGCTTTCGGGGAGGTCGCGGATGGAGAGGGTTGCCATGATGATGCTCCTTGAGGTGGGTGGATTCGGATTGCGTGTGCCACCGTATCAGCACGGAGCGTGCCAGTGCGAGGATTCCCGTGCAGTCCTTCCGCGGCGCGGGTTTGCACGTTTCGACTGGCATCGGGAAGGGGCTGGATGATGGCGCGGCGCAGACAGGTGCGCCGGCAGTGTCGGGCGGCCGCGTACAGGCGCGTGGACCAGGGAGGATCGGTGGGCGGCAGGGGGCCGCGCCGGCGGCCCGCGCGCGGTGGCGCGCGCGGACGGCGGCCTTTCAGCGGGAAGGCTTTTTGCCGGACGGACTGGCGGCCGGCTTCAGGCCTTGTGCGTTCCAGGGGAAATCGACAAGGCGGGAGGCGCCTGCGCCTGCGCCTGCGCAGGCGGGAGCGGGAATCGCGGGCTGGCGGCGATAGCGGGAGCCGCCGGCTACCGCGGTCATTGCCTCGTGGTCGAGGTCGATGCTTTCGGTCAGGTCCCTGATCGCGATGTTGGCCATGATGCATGTTCCTTTCATTGGAAGTGGCGCGCGCGGAAGCGGCCGGATACCTCGTTCACTTTAGGCGATTTCCGGCGCGCGGTCGACGCGATTTCGGCGGCCGCAAGGGTGGGTGCCGGGCCGCCGCGCATGGAAAAACCCCCCGTTCCCGCAGGAACGAGGGGTGGAGGCCGGGCAGGCCCCTCAGACGGCGACTGCCGTGTTTGCCCATTGCGACGGGCTGACGTCCAGCCTGAGCGGTCCGAAGCCCGCGCCGATGACGCCGACGTTGTTGAGCGCATTGACCTCGACGTTCTGGAACTGGGTGATGTTCTGGTCGATGCCGATGTTGACGTTGGCGACCGGGCCGAGACCGGCCAGCCACGCATTGCCGCCGTGGATGGAGGACATTGCCTTGTGGTCGAGCTGGCTGCTTTTCTGCAGGTCCTGGATTGCGATGTTTGCCATGGTGCTTGCTCCTGTGGTGGGGGGGCGGAGGCACGCCTCCGCCGGATGTATCGATCAGCCGAAGCGGATGTTGTTGCTGCCGTGCTGCGTCGGGTTCACGTTGGACGTGATGCCGCAGACGAAGGCCGCGTTGTTGCCGTTGTTGACCGTGGTGTTCTGGCTCTGGCCGAGCACCTGGGAGGCGTCGAAGCTGAGCGCGTTTCCCGGCATGTAGGGCATGCTGCCGGCGTGCTGGGACAGCATGGCCTTGCCGCTGCCGCCCTGGATGACGGCCATGGAAGCGTGGTCGAGGTCGGCCGCGACGGCCAGGTCGGTGATGTGCAGTGATTTCATCTCGGTTCTCCTGAGGTATGTAGCCGGTGCGATTAACGGAAGCTGATGTTGTTGCTGCCGTTCTGGGTCGGGTTCACGCTGGACGTGATGCCGGAAGCGAACGCGACGTTGTTGCCGTTGTTGACCGTGGTGTCCTGGCTCTGGCCAAGCACCTGCGAGGCGTTGAAGTCGATGTCGCCCGGACCCTTGCCGTAGTCGAAATTCGGCAGGGAAGGCAGGCAGCCCTTGGGCATGGCGTAGCCGTAGGTGCCGCCCTGGACTTCAGCCATGGCTTTGCCATCCAGTTCCCTGGTGGCGGACAGGTCGTTGACGAGTAGCTTGTTCATGATGTTTCTCCTTGAATCGGGTTGCGTGTGATGGACGGGGTGGACGACGATCAGCGGAAGCTGATGTTGTTGCTGCCGTTCTGGGTCGGGTTCACGTTGGACGTGATGCCGGAAGCGAACGCGACGTTGTTGCCGTTGTTGACCGTGGTGTTCTGGCTTTGGCCGAGCATCTGCGACGCGTTGAAGGCGACGTCGCCGCCCTTGTCGTAGTCGAACTTCGGGAAGGCAGGCAGGCAGCCGGCAGGCAGGCTGTAGCCCTGGTAGGTGCCGCCTTGAACGGCAGCCATGGCGGCGTGGTCGAGGTCGGCGGTAACGGACAGGTCTTTGATGAGCAGCGATTTCATTGGTGATTCTCCTGAAGAGTGGATTGAGAAAGCATTGCGTGGTTGGGTGGTGAGTACGTTTGTTTCGCACTCGAAGGACATACAGCAGGGACTGTGCCAGTCCGTGCCACACATCAGGGAAAACGCCGCAAAGCCTTGTAAACAAAGGGTGATTCGGATTTCGGCATGGGATCTCTGGCGACGGATGCGACTTGCGACGGGACATGCATGACGGCCGCCGCCCAACAGGTATCGCAAGGATTGTCGGCCCATGTACGACAGTCACGGGGACGATCGGGAGTACGCGTGACGGCGGGCTGATATTCGCGCAAAGCCGCCGCGCGTCGACACGCCCGCAGGCCCTTGTACCCGTGGGCGTCGTCTTCGGGCGCGCAAGCGGTGAATGGACTGCCGCAGGCGTGAACTGCCTCGCCGTCGCTTGTTACGGCTCAAGCGATGGCGCAGTGGGCTGCGCGGACCGCGCACACGACGCCTAGAGTGTATGGACATCTCCTGCCCGTCGCCGCAGGCGCCGGGATGTCATCACCAGTAACGAGGAAACGAGGAAACCATGAACGAACTTGTGCAACGCCTGATCGAGCGGACCGGCCTGCCGGAAGACAAAGCCATGCGCGCAGTGGAAACGATGAGCGGCTTCCTGAAGGAGAGGCTGCCGGAGCCCGTTGCCGCGCAGGTGGACGGCGTGCTTGGCGGTGGAGAAGGCGGCCAGGGCGGCGGCATGCTCGGCAATGCCGGCGGCATGGCGTCCGGGCTTGGCGGAATGCTTGGCAAGCACTAGCCGTCCGCTTGCTCGTCAGGGCAAGCCCCCTGCGGTCGGAGGCGACGCACCCGCAATGCAGGGGGATGAAGCGCTGCGAGACAGGCACCGCCTCGGCGTAGTCCACGGCGCATCGCCATCGCTCTCCTTGGCGCCCTGTTGTCTGCCGCTGTCCGACAGACCCCTGCCAGGATAGCGGTCGGGTCCCGACACCCGGCGCAGACGATTCGCCGGCCCCGCCAGGCTGCTACTAAAAATTCTCCTGATAGATCAGTGACTTGGCTACGCTCCGCGCGCTTCGCGCGAACCGGCACGCTCCGTGCGATAGGACTGGCGAGCACGACAGCGTGCTCGCCAACCAAACAGCCTATCAGGAGAATTGAAATGACCATCACCAACACCATCGCGGCCGCTGTCCTGCTCGCCGCAAGCGCCGCCGCCTTCGCCGGCGGCCCGGAATATGTCGACCCCGCCGCCGGCTTCGTCTCGAGCAAGTCGCGCGCGCAGGTCATGGAGGAGCTGCGTGCGGCACGGGCGGAAGGCCTGCGGGTCGGCGCCGAGTCCTACCCCGGCGAGGATGCCGAGCGCCAGGCACGCAGCGTTGACCTCGGCGACCGCGCGCAGGAACTGGCCAGGGATACCAAGCCGGAAGTCTGGACCAGCGGCAGCTAGCACGCATGTCATGCAGCGACGGGCTGCCCCTGGGGGCGGCCCGTCCGCATGTGCCGACCATGGGTTGCCTGCGGTCGCAGGTTTCGCTTGTGCCAGCGGTCAGGCGCACGTTGTGCGCGCTGCCAGGTGCTGCGCGAACGGTGATGCAGGCGGGAGCGGATTCTGCCGTACGTCCAGTGGAAGCAGATACCGATTGCGGAAAACCGGTATGGCGCAGCCGGTTGACGGTGGGAAGAAGAGCACCATCATGGGCACCGGGCAGGCGATCCCGCCACGCCCTGCTGCGCGTGGGCGCCGTATGGACGAGAGCGGAGCGCGGGGAAGGGAGAGGACACCGCTGCCCTCACGTTGCATGCGACCCGGACGGACCATCGACAATGGACGACAGGGAAAGCGGGCGGAGGACGATGCCTCCGCCCCTTGCATCATCCGCCGAGGCGGATGATGTTGCTGCCGTCCTGCGACGGGTTGACGCTGGCGCAGATGCCGGAGACGAAGGCCGTGTTGTTGCCGTTGTTTACCGCGGTGTTCTGGCCCTGGTTCAGCATTTGTGCCGCGTCAAACCGGACGTCGGTTTTGCTGCCGCCGGCGAGGCCGCCCCAATATTGTGGATGGATGGCCGGACCGAAACCGCCGTGCGCGGCGGCCATCGACGCGCGACCGAGTGTGGTGGCGACGGACAGGTCGCTGATGCGCAGTGATTTCATGCGGCGTCTCCGTGGATGTGCAGGCGATGGATCAGCGGAAGCTGATGTTGTTGCTGCCGTTCTGGGTCGGGTGCACATTCGCGGTGATGTCCGAGGCGAATGCGACGTTGTTGCCGTTGTTGACCACGGTGTTCTGGCTCTGGCCCAGCGACTGCGAGGCGTTGAAGGCGATGTCGCCGCCCTTGCCGTAGTCGTACCCGGGGAAGGAAGGCAGGCAGCCGGCGGGCATGGTGTAGCCATAGCTGCCGCCATGGATGGCGGACATGCCAGCGCGGTCGAGATCGGCAGTGACGGACAGGTCCTTGATGAGCAGTGCTTTCATTTGATACTCCTGGTGATGGTAGGTTGGTTGAGATGGGTGAGCGTTCGATTCGCACACGAACCACATTCAGCAGGGACCGTGCCAGCGCATGCATCCGATTGCACACAATCGCGCAAGTCCTTGCCGGACAAGGGCTCCCGGCGACTGCCGCGATTTGTCCGATGGAGACGACGGCGAATTCACGATCGCGGGGAGCGCGGGACTGACGGGACCGCGCCAACAGCGCGTGCCGGAAATGTCGGGTGACGGACGACATTCATCCCCGCTGCGAGAAGGCAGCCTGAAGGCAGCGCGGCATTGCCGGCACGGCATTGACAGGCATGAATGATGCGTGGCGTCCTGCCCGGCAGCGCGCGTGACGCCATTCGTCATGCATGCTCCGGCTGAATGCGGAGAACCGCGCCGCCTGGCGGCGCGCAACCGGGAACGGAGAACCATGGCACCCCTCGCACATACCCTTCATCGCTTCCACAGTGGCGGACTGACGCAGGAGCAGCTGCTGGCGCAGGTGGACGCGATGCTCGCGAGCGACAGGACCGGCATTGCGCAGCTGACCGAGGTGCTTAACGAGGAGCACACCCGGACCCTGCTGCCGCCGGAGGTGGTCGACGCGCTGAAGGCGCGGGCGACGCCCGACATGGCGGGTGCGGCAGGGGTCGCGGGACAAGCGCAGCCCGCGCCGACCACGCCTTCGGTCACCGGGTCGACGCCGCCCTTGCCGCTGCCCGAAGCCGCGCAGACGATGAAGGGGGTGGGGGACACGCTCAACGGCCGCTTCGTGCTGGAGGAGTGCGTCGGCTTCGGCGGCATGGGCATGGTCTACAAGGCGCTTGACCTGCGCAAGCTGGAGGCGTCGGACCGCAAGCCGTACATCGCCATCAAGGTCCTCAACGTCCAGTTCCGCGGCCATCCGAAGTCGCTGATCGCCCTGCAGCGCGAGGCGAAGAAGGCACAGACACTTGCCCATCCGAACATTGTCGCCGTCTACGATTTCGACCGCGACGGCTCGACCGTCTACCTGACGATGGAGTACCTGGCAGGCAAATCGCTCAGCCAGGTGCTGCGCAATCCGGAGTTTCACGGCATGCCCTACGCGGAAGCGATGCATATCGTGGCCGGGATGGGACGCGCGCTCGCCTACGCACATGAACGCGGTTTCGTGCATTGCGACTTCAAGCCGGCAAACGTGATCATCACCGACCGTGGCGAAGTGAAGGTGATCGACTTCGGCATTGCGCGGGCAATCCACAAGCCGACCGAGGAGGCGGAAGCGACGGTGTTCGACGCCGGCAGCCTGGGCGGGCTGACGCCTGCCTACGCCAGTGCGGAGATGCTCGAGCATCGGGAACCCGACCCGCGCGATGACGTGTACGCGCTGGCCTGCATCACCTACGAGCTGCTCACCGGTCGCCATCCGTTCGACAGGATGACGGCGGCGGAGGCGCGCAATGCCGGGCGCAAGCCGCAGCGGCCGAAGGACATCGGCCACGGGCAATGGCGTGCGCTGAGGAATGCGCTTGCTTTCCGTCGCGAAGCGCGGACGCCAGGGGTGCAGCGCTTCCTGCACGAGATGGGCATGGAGCGCTCCGGCGCGCGCCCGGTAGTGATCGTGGGCGCCACCACCCTGGCCGCGGCGCTCGCGTCTGCCGGCATCGCGTACTGGTGGGCCTCCTCGCAGTTGCAGGACCGCGCCCTGCCGGCGCAGGCGGGCGCCGGTGCTCCCGCAGTGGTGTCGCCGGCAGCGCCGAAAGCGGCCCCCGCGCTTGACCTGGCCGGCGCGGAACGCCTGCTGGCGCGGGTGCCATGTGCGGCGCTGATGCCGCGCATGGAAGGCACGGCGCTGCGGGTGGAGGGCTTCCTGCCCGCCAGCTACGGCAGCGGCCGGCTGCGGCAGGCGCTGGCCGGCGCGCGCGAGCTGCGACTGGATGTGCAGGAGGTCGGCGACGACAAGTGCCGGGTCATCAACCTGCTCGCGCCCTACTGGAAGCAGAACCGCCAGGACGGCGGCAAGACCGCCATTCACACGCGTCCGCGCGATGCGCGGCTGCAGGAAGGCGATGCCCTGGTGCTGGACCTGACCACGCCGGCATACGATTCCTTCGCGTATGTCGACTACCACTCCTTCGACGGCGGAACCCTGCATCTGCTGCCCGGCCCGCGCACGCGCGCCCACCAGGCGCCGCCCAACCATGCGGCGACGCTCGGCAGCTTCGGCAACTGGGTCATCTCCAAACCGTTCGGCACCGACCTGATCGTACTGATGGTGACGCCGGCGCCGCTGTTCGACGGCCTGCGGCCGGAGTCCGAGAAGAGTGCGGATTATCTGGCCGCGCTCGAACGGCAGTTGCAGCGTCTGGGCGAGAAGCACGGCCGCGAGCGCATCATGGTGGATTTCCTGCAGGTGACCACCAGCGCCCGCAAGCAGTAGCCGCGCCGCTAGTCCACCCAACGCGCGACCCGGAAGCCGTTCTGCGACTGCCGCACGCCGCTGTCGTATTTGAAGCGGGTGGCCGACGTCATGTAGCTCTCGCCGTCGCGCCAGGAGCCGCCGCGGATCACCCGGGTGCGGCAGTTGGGCGCTTCCCGCGCGCGCGCGTCTGCGGGCGCCCCCGCGTGCGACGGGTGCCAGCAGTCCGCCACCCATTCCCAGACGCTGCCGCTGGTGTCGTGCAGCCCGAACGCGTTGGGCGCGAAGGAGCCCGCAGCCGCCGGTCCTTCCTTGCGCCACGGCTCGCCGCAGTCCTTGCAGTTGGCCATCTTCGGCCGCATCTGGTCGCCCCACCAGAAACGGGAGCCGCTGCCGGCGCGCGCGGCGTATTCCCATTCCGCCTCGGTCGGCAGGCGGTAGGACTTGCCGGTCTTCTGCGAGAGCCACTTCAGGTATTGCTGCGCATCGTCCCAGCTGACGTCGCGCACCGGCTCGCCCGGCTCGCCGTTCTCCCCGGCGCGCTGGCAGGCGCCGGCGCTGACGCATTCCGCCCATTGGCCGCGGGTCACCTCGTATTTGCCGATGGCAAACGGCCGCGCCAGGGACACGCGATGAACCGGACGTTCGCTCGGGTCGCCGGTGCTGCTGCCCATGTTGAAGGCGCCGGCGGGGAGGCTGACCAGGGGAGGGCAGGTGGGACAGTCGCGCAGCTCCTGCGCAGCGGCGGCGGCCGGCGGCACTGCGGGCGGCGGCGCATCCGCACCTGCACTGGCGGGGGCCTGCTCGACGGCCTTCAGCCGCGGCTTCTCCTGCTTTTCCGGTTTCCTTGCGGCGGGTGGAGGCGCTTCCGGTTTCGGAGCGGGTTCGACCTTGGGTGCTTCCGCTTTCGGCGCCTCCGGTCTTGTCGCCTCTGCTTTCGGCTGCTCGGCCTTCGGCGTGGTCTTCGCGGCGTCCGCCTTCAGGCGGGCGATCCGCGCCTTGGCCAGCGCCGCGAAGCGCCCGTTGGGATAAGTGTTCAGGTAGGCCTCGTAATCGGCCGCGTGACTGCTGTCCTTGATCGACTCCCAGAAGGCCAGTTCGTACTGTTCATTGCCGTCCTTCGGCAGGATCGCCACCGGGACCAGCGCCGCCGCCGCCGCAGGCCGCGCGCCCCGGTCGGCCAGCGTCGGCGCGGCGGGAAGCAGCAGCAAGGCGAGCAGTAGCGAGGAGGGGCGTTTCACTTGACAGTTCCGGTCGTGGTTGCCTGCTGGCGAGGCCGTACGCGGCTGTGCCGCCAGCAGTCGCGTGTTCATCTTTGGTTGGTATCGGCATGCCTATTCTGTTCAATATCAAACGGCCGCGAGTATTTTCCATCGCGCCCCGGCTTGTGGCCTAACGTGAAGAGCACGCCTTCACCCGTCACCCATGCCGCGTCCCCGCGGCCTGCCCAAGTGAAAACACTTACTGCCGCCAGCAGTCTCGTTGCCGCAGCCGTGTTCGGCCTTCCCGTCCTCGCACAGGAAAGTCCTGCGCCGCCTGGCGCGCGCGTCTATTTCATCTGGCCGCAGGATGGCGCGGTGATCAACGGCGGCAGGTTCTGGGTGCGCATGGGGTTGCGAAACATGGGCGTGACGCCGAAGGGAATCACGCACCCGATGGCGGGCCACCACCACCTGCTGGTCGACACGCCGCTACCGCCGGCGGGAGAGCCGATTCCATCGGATCGCAACCACCTGCACTTCGGTGCCGGCGAGACCGAGGCGCGGGTCGAGCTGCCGCCCGGCAGGCACACGCTGCAGTTGCTGCTCGGCGACCATGACCATGTGCCGCATGTGCCGCCGGTGCATTCGAAGCAGATCACGGTGACGGTACGGTAGGGGATGCGATGAACAGGGCAACCGCGGCGCTCGCTTTCCTCCTGATCTCGAACCTCGCCGTCGCCGCCGGCACGCCGGCTCCGGCTGACGCCTATCTCTACATCGGCTGGCCCAACAACGGCGAGGTGATCGCGGCCGGCAAGCCGTTCCGGGTCTGGTTCGGCCTGCGCGACATGGGCGTGGCGCCGGCCAACGTCAAATACCCGAACACCGGACATCACCATTTGCTGATCGACACCGAACTGACGCCGCCGGGACAGGAGATCCCGTCCGACCGCAACCACCTGCACTTCGGCGCCGGCGAGACCGAGACCATGCTTGAACTTCCGCCTGGCCGGCATACCTTGCAACTGTTGATGGGGGATGAGAACCACAGGCCCCACGACCCGCCGGTCTTCTCGCGGAAGATCACGATCACGGTCAGGTGAGCACCGCGGGGCCGGCGACCGCAGACCAGGACGCACCAAGATGGACAAGGGCAATCCTTCCGCCACGCATGGCAACGCCGTGGCCGCGTACCTCGAGATCATCGGGGACAGTGGCGGCCAGCCGGCATTCTTTCCTATCCAGGACGAACTGGTGATTGGCCG
The DNA here is from genome assembly GCF_036563305.1 of Noviherbaspirillum sp. Lineage (GTDB taxonomy): Bacteria > Pseudomonadota > Gammaproteobacteria > Burkholderiales > Burkholderiaceae_D > Noviherbaspirillum. Next base: position 282,715 of record NZ_DATCMQ010000016.1, read on the forward strand.
CGAGCCGCAGGATTCGCTCGGTCCGGGCCGCTTCCTGTGCATACCCCGGCACACCATCAGCCGACGCCACGCGCGCATACGGTGCCGCGGCGGGGAGTACTTCATCGAAGACCTGCATTCCTTCAACGGCACCTACGTGACAGGCAGCCGGCTGGCGCCGGGGCAATGGCATCCGCTGCATGACGGCGAGGAACTGGCCGTATCCAACACACAACTGGTATTTCACTCGCTGGTTGCGCCACCTATCGGCGCGATGCCCAGCATCATTTCGATGTCCGTCGACGCCAGCGACGCCACCCGCTTCGTCGCGCCCGCGCCCGACGCCAGCAAGGACGACCTGCAGCGTGCGGTGCAGAAGCTGCATGCGATGGCGCAGGTCAGCATCGCGCTCGGCGCGGTGAAGGACCAGGACACCTTGATCGAAAAGATCATGAACTTCATCTTCGACCTGTTTCCGCTGGCGGAGCGCGCCTTCATCGTGCTGCGCCGGAACAAGGGCGAGCAACCGGCGCCGGTGGCCGCGCGCCGCCGCGACGGCAAGGCCGAGGACCCGGCGCAGGCGCAGCTGTCGCGCACGCTGCTGCGCGAGGTGCTGGAGAAAAAGCGCGCGATCCTTTCGGTCGATACCCTGGCCGATCGTCATTTCGGCGCCCAGCATTCGATCATCGCGCAGGCCATCCGCAGCGTGATGTGCGTGCCGCTGCTGCTGGAAGACGAGTGCCTCGGCCTGATCCAGGTCGATACCTCATCGGATCCGCATGCGTTCAAGGAACAGGACCTGGAGCTGCTGACCGGCGTGTGCGCCGAGACGGCGGTCGCGCTCAAGAACTTCCAGCTCTATTCGGATATTGAGCAGCTGCTCGATGGTTTCGTGCGCGCATCGGTGCAGGCCATCGAGGAACGCGACCCGGTGACCGCCGGGCATTCGTTCCGGGTCGCCGCGTATGCCAGCCACCTGGCGCAGGCGCTGGAGCGTTCGGACGATCCGCAGTACCGCCGGTTTTCGTTCAGCCGCGACCAGCTGCGCGAGATCCGCTACGCGGCGCTGCTGCACGATTTCGGCAAGGTCGGTGTGGCCGAGCATGTGCTGCGCAAGGAAAAGAAGCTGTATCCGAAAGACATGCTGCTGCTGGAGCAACGCTTCCTCCATGCGCGCGCCTGTCTCGAGCGGCAGGCGTACCGCAAGCTGGTCGGCGGCGCGGCGGAAGCGGGCGGCCTGCACGGCGCGCGCGCGCGGATGGAGCAGGAACTGCAGCAGGAATTCCACCGGCTCGACAGCTTCCTGGAAGCGATCCGCAGCGCCAACGAACCGTCGATCTCCCATTGCGAGGGCGGGCACAATCTGCGCGAGATCCTCGACTATGGATACGAAGACGGCAACGACAGCGCGCGTTTGCTGCACCAGGCCGAATTCGAGGCGCTCAGTCTGCCCAAGGGGTGCCTGACGCCGGAAGAGCGCCGGCAGATCGAATCGCATGTGGCCGATTCCTATTCCTTCCTGATACTCATTCCGTGGACGCGCGACCTCGCCGCCGTGCCGACGATCGCGCATGGTCATCATGAAAAGCTCGACGGTTCCGGTTACCCGATGGGGTTGAAGGGAAACCAGATCAGCGTGCAGACACGCATCCTGACCATCTGCGACATCTTCGACGCGCTGACCGCCGCCGATCGCCCATACAAGAAAGCGGTGCCGGTGGAGCAGGCACTGGATTTGCTGTCTGCCGAATGTCGGGCGCAAAAGCTCGACGGCGGCCTGTTCCGGATCTTTGTCGAATCGCGGGCATGGACGGCCGCATGACTGCCGCGTATTCGGGAGATGGAAAGATGCGATTGTCAAAGTCATACGGGAACGTTCTGTGGCTGCTGGGCGCGGCTGCCCTCGGCGGCTGCGCCGATGTGTCGATGCCGACCTACCAGCGGCCGGAAGCGCCGATGAAGACCGCCTTCACCGAGCGCGAGGAGGCGCGTCCGCAAGCCAGCGAAGCCGTGCGGCAGGACTGGTGGAAGGAGTTCAGCGATCCCTACCTGGACAGCCTGATCGAGCGCGCGCTGGTCAACAACGTCGACATGCGCATCCTCGCCAGCCGCATCCGGCTGGCCGAGTCGCAGGTGGGCGAGGCGCGCGCCGGCGCGCTGCCGACGCTGGACGCCGGCGCCGGCGCGAGCTTCGAGAAGAGCACCGGCCAGAAATTCAGCAAGCAGTTCAACCTCGGCACCCAGGTCAACTGGGACATCGACATCTGGGGCAGGGTGGAGAAGGGCGTGCAGGCGCAGACCGCCGGCTTCCGCGCGAGCGAGGCCGACTGGCGGGCCGGCTATCTGAACCTGGTGGCCGGCGTCGCCACCACCTACTTCCAGATCCTGCAGCTGGACCAGCAGATCGACCAGCAGAAGGCGACCCTGGCCAAGAACAGGGAGATCCTCTCCACCTATGAGGCAATGCACCAGAACGGCCTGATACCGAATACCCGCGTGCTGCAGCAGCGCGCGGAAATCAACCGGATGACGACCGACATGCTGGAGCTGGCCCGGGCGCGCGAGCTGGCCGGCAATGGCCTGTCCACGCTGCTGGGCACGCCGGCCGGCGAATTCAAGGTGCCGCACGGGTACCTACAGGACAAGGTGCGGCTGCCGCAGGTGCCGGCCGGTATCCCGGCCGAGCTGCTCAAGCGGCGGCCGGACATCGTCGCCGCCGAATACCGGGTGCTGGAGACCTACAACCTGGTGGGGCAGGCGAAGCTTGCGCAACTGCCGTCGATCAGCCTCACCGGGCGCGGCGGCACCTCCAGTTTTGCGCTGACCGACCTGCTGCGCTCGTTCTCGTTCGGCCTGCTGCCGAGCATTAACATCCCGATCTTCGACCCGAACCTCAAGGCGCGGATACGCTCCTCGCAGGCGCAGTCGGCGGTGAGCGAGGAGGAATACCGCAAGACCGTCATCGCCGCGCTGGAGGAAGTCGAGAACTCGCTGGTCAACCTGGACGCCCACCGCAAGCAGCGCACCGAGCTGCAGCAGCAGGTCGAGCACCTGCAGGTGGTGGCCGCGCAGACCGAGGCCCAGCTCAGGGAAGGCGTGGTGTCGCAGCTGGAAGTGTTCGAGACGCAGCGTTCGCTGCTTTCCGCACAGCTGGCCCTGTTGGCCAGCCACCAACAGATACTGTCGGATACCGTCACACTTTACAAGGCGCTCGGCGGCGGCTGGCCCCCGGTCGACGTGGCGAGTGCGGGCAGATGAGCAACCTCTCCATGTCGGACCAGCCATACGCCCACGCCGAATCAACCACGGCCGATCCGGGGCAGGCACGGACCGGCGCGGCCGAGTACGAAATCGTGCTCAAGCCGCTGTCGCATCCCGAACTCGACGACATCTGCATCGAGGAAAACCTGTTTGCGGTGGGCCGCACCGAGCCGCCGTTCGATACCTATGCTTCCGCCATCGTTGCCGACCTGTCGCGCCGCCATGCGCGCATCTTCTGCGAATACGGCGCCGTCTTCATTGCCGACCTCGACAGCAAGAACGGCACGACCGTCAACGGCGTGGACATCCAGCAGAAGATCAGCCGGCTGCACGACGGCGACGAGATCTGCTTCGGCCGCAGCCTGTCGTGGCGCGTCCACCTCGGCAACCCCGCGCGCTGCGGCGCTTCCCGGGGAACGGCCAGGCTGGCCGGCCTGACACTGTCGCCGCGGCGCGAGGACGGCGGCCTGCAGCCCATCGTGATCACCCGTTTCCCATTCCTGATCAGCAAGGCGGATGATGCCTTCGCGCAGTACCGGAACGACAATCCGCACCAGGTCCACTACCTGTCCCGCCGCCACGCCCACATCTTCCTCAAGGGCGGAACGCCCTGGATCGAGGATCTCGGCAGCACCAACGGCACCTTCGTCAACGAGCGGCGGCTGGATGAGCATGCGGTGCCGCTCAAGGATGACGACGTGCTCGCGTTCGGCGGCCACCATTTCGTCTACACCGCCCGGCTGCAGATGGCGGAAGACCCGGTCGAGCCCACGGTGACGATGCTGGCGCCCGCCCCGTCCCCGGGAAAGGCGGCGCCGGCGGCGCCGGAAGCGCTGGAGCGCACCACCTTCGTTGCCGCTCCCGATTCCTTCCTCGATATCTTCTGCGTGGAGCAGGGGCAGGCGGAGGATGCCGAGGCGGCCTCCGGTCCGGCGCCCGAGACGGCGGCAGAGCCGGCCGCAGGGCCGCAGCGTGCGCGGCAGCGGCGTCGCCGCGGCAAGGTGGGCACGCTGATCGACGAACTCATGGGCGCCTTCCACGGGGACCAGCCCGTTCCGCGCAAAGGCCGCGTTGGCTGGTACGCCGCGGTGCTTGTCGTGATGCTGTCGGTCGGACTTGCGGCCTGGTGGAGCGGCAGCGAGGAGCGCCGGCTCAAGCAGTTGCTGGAGAACGGCGAGGATGCGCAGGCCGCGGCGCTCGCGACGGCCGCGCTGGCGCGCCAGCCCGGCGACGGCAGCCTGCAGGCGCTCGCCACCGAGGCCGTGCTCAGAACATGGGTGCCGCGCTGGATGGCGGCGCAGAAGGCGGGCGACTTCACGCGCGCGGCCGGGCTCCTGCACGACATGGCCGCCGCCGGCAAGGACAACGCCGACATTCCGCCGCTGGTGCGGGAGCTGGCATGGGTCGGCAAGCTGCAGGCCTTCGTCGCGCGCCGGCCGGGGGCGAACGCGCCGATCCGGATCTTCGCCGACGAGGAGACCATCAAGTCGCTGCTGTCGCACTGGGACCAGGATACGCAGTCGCACCAGCGCGCGCTCTCGCGCATTGCCGCCCATGTGCCGGCGTTCGCCGATCCCTATGCCGCCGCGCTCAGCCAGGTGCGCGCGCTGCAGGCGGAGAACGCGGTCTACCTGGCCGCCATCGACCGGCTGAAGGCGACGATTGCGTCCGAGCTCGAGCGCGGCCGTGCGCAGGCGCTGCGGCCGGTGCTCGACGAGTATGCATCGAAGTATCCGCGCATCGACGGGCTGGACGCGCTGCGCAACGACCTGAGGCAGTACGCGGCGATCGAGAGCGACCTGCGCGAACACGACCTGGGCGGGCTGGCGCTGCACCTGGGGCGGGCACGGCTGTCGACGCCGCCTTTTAAGGAGCGCCTGCGGGCGCTGACGGAGCAGGGACTGGCTCCGGGCGACGCGGTACGCAGCTACGGTCCGGTGCTCGCCGCCTGGCACAAGGGTGACGCGCAGGCCGCGCTCGAACGCCTGCAGCAGATCAGGGCCGGCGCCTGGGACGACGGTATAGCGCGGGAGGTGGCGCACAAGCAGGCGGTCCTCGCGCAGTTCGAGGCGCTGCGGAAGGGGCGCGACGCCAGGGGGCAGGACGAGCGGCTCCTCGCGTTCTACGGCGCGCTCGATCCGGAGCAGGACCGCTGGTTTGCCGAGGCGATGGCGCCGGAAATGCTGCGCCTCAAGGAGGCGGTGCTCAGGGGCGCGCAACAGCGCATGGCCGGCGCCGAGGCGCTGTGGGGCGAGTACCAGGTCAACGGCGGGTTGGAACAGGGACAGCGCATGGAGCAGGGCGTGTCCGCCCGTTTCCGGGCGCAGGCCGGTCTCCTGTCGCGCGCAGCCGCTTCCGCCGCGCAGGGCGTGCGCGCGCACCAGCAACTCGGGGCCGACACGCCGGTGCAATGGCGGCAGACTGCGTCCGCGATCCAGGCCGAGCTGCGTCAGCAGCGCAGCGCGCTGCATGAAGCCGGGGCCACGCTTGACGCCGCCACCTTGCGGGACAAACTTGCCCTGCTCAGGGAGCCCGAAGATGAATGACCGGTCGCTCCGGCCGCTGGCGGAGGCGCTGGAGGACCACAGCGCCGAGGGCATCTCGCTGCTGAGCGAGGAACCATCGCGTTTCATGCTGGCGACGGTGTTGACCATGCTCGGCCTGGTGGTGGTCGCGCTGCTGTGGTCGTTCTTCGGCCGCGCCGACGTGATCGTGACCGCGCAGGGCAGCCTGATGCCGGACTCCGAAGTGCGCAGGCTGTATGCGCCGATCGACGGCGAGCTCGCCAACCTCTACATCGCCGAGGGCCAGCCGGTGTCGAAGGGCGACGTGGTTGCGCGTCTGTATGCGCGCGGGGCGATCGAAGCCGCCACGCGTGCGCTCGAGGCGCAGCTCAAGCTCGAGGACGCCGAGCGCGAATGGCGCGAGTTTCCCGAGAAGGAGGCGATGCTGCAGCGGCGGGTCGCGACGCTGCGCAAGCAGATGGAGGTGGAAGAACGCCTGCACGAGAAGCGTACCGCCGAGGGCACCTCGCTCCTTGGCGAAGGACAGCGCGCCCAGATGCAGGAAGCCCGCACCAACGTCGAGGACGCACGCCGCGCGCGCGACGCCGCGCGCGAGGAGGCCGACAAGTATGCACGCCTGTTCAAGCTTCCCGGCGGTGGCGGCGTTTCGCAGCTGCAGGTCGAGACCAAGAGAAATGCACTGCAGGCCGCCGAGAATGCCTACCGTGTCGCGCAGTCGCGCCTGAGCGAACTTACCGCGCGCCAGAGCCTGGAATTCGGCCAGGCCAAGGCGCAGCTGGAGACCAGCGGGCAGGAACTGTCGCGCCTGCGCCTGCAGTACGAGGCCGCGGTGCGCGAGGTCGCCGTCACCGAGGACAAGCTGCGGCTGCAGGTGCAGACCGCCAGGCTGGTGGCCGATGCCGCGGCCCGCATCCGCTTCGAAAACATCGACAAGGACAACTTCCTGCTGATCCTTGCCGGCGTCGATGGCGTCGTTACCGAGCTGACCTCGACCCAGCCCGGCGACAAGCTGCAGGCCAACATGCCGCTGGCCGGCATCGCTCCCAAGAGCGCCCGTCCGTTGCTGCGGGTGGAGATCGCCGAGCAGGACCGGGCCTTTTTGCGCGAAGGGCTGGCGGTCAAGCTCAAGTTCGCCGCTTTTCCATACCAGCGCTACGGGCTGGTCGACGGGACGCTGGAGTTCATTTCACCGGCGACCAAGCCGGGCGCCAGGGACAAGCAGCCGGTGTACGAGGGAAGGATCAGGCTGGAGCGCGACCACTATCTGGTGGGGGAACAGAAATATCCGTTGCGGTACGGGATGACGGCAACCGCGGAGGTGGTGGTGAGGGAGCGAAGGCTGATCGACCTGGCGCTGGATCCGTTCAGGCAGGTGGGGGGATAGACATTCTTTGCTGCCGGGTCCGCGCCCTGTCTACAATACGGTACCGCCGCTGATGCTTCCCATTGAAGGCTGGGCCGGCATGGCCAGCCGGGCGTCGGCGTGCCTCCCTGCCGCTGCTCGCGCACGCTTCCTGATTTGCCTGTGCCAGTATCGGCCGAACCCGGTCGGGAAGGAGTGTGCTCGTGCGCCTGCACTGGTTGATTTTCCTCGTGCTGTCCGGCAGCCATGCCGTGCTGTTGCTGGATGCCCCTTACGCGCTGGCGCCCGCCGTCGCCGCGACGGTCTATGGGCCGCTGGCGTTGTTGCATGCCTTCGGCGTACCCGTGCTCGCGCCCGCGCCCTCCGGCGGGTGGCCCGGGCTGTCGCTGCTCGGCTGGGCGCTCGTCATCGCGCTGTGGACCGCCGTCTGGTGGACTGTGGCGTCCATCCTGTCGGGCGTGCACAAGAAGATGCATACCAGCGGATGAGGGAGGATGGCCTCCCGCGGTCCGGGCAGTACCCGGCAGCGCCGCGGCAGCCGGGTACGGCAACCCATCCTGCGCACGCCCGGCCCCGGGCAAGCGACCGCCGGCAAGCGTCAGTGCAGGTGGCGCTGACGGCGACCTTCAGGCTCTTCCGTCGCCTCTTCATCCAGGTCATCGTCGAGGTCGTACTCCGCCAGCCGGCAGGCGAGATCGCAGGCGATTTCCCTGGTGGTGAAACAGGTGACGGGAGCGCCGCCCGTGTCTTCCACCCAGCAGAGCGACACCTCCTGGCGATCAGGCGTGAGCACGGCGCCTTCCATCACCAGGTAGCGACCGAAACGCCGGACCGCTTGTTTGGCAAGAATCTCCACTGTTCCCTCCGTATAGCTTTCCCTGTCGTCGACTCCCTGGTTCGAACCCGTCCCGTTCGTCATCAAACCCGCTGCGTCGTCGGGGCGTTGGGGCGGGCGGGTTTGCCGGCCGCCTCGCCTTCCGGCGCGCTGCGTCATCCGCGTCAGGCACCCGACATGGCCGCTGCCATGCTTCCTGCCCTCAGGCGCATCGCGCCCTCAAGGTAATCCATGAGCGCTGCGGCATCGAGCGTCGTGCCGGCGCAGCCGACGTGGCCGTCGGGCCGCAACAGGAAGAAGGACGGCATGGGCAGGTGCGCGCGGCGCAGCACCGCGTCGTTGTGTTCATCCCGTGGCACCGCGAGGATCTGCACATCGCCCGGTAAATTCGCCACCCCTTTGTGCTCGGGGGCCGGCTGGCCGAACAGCAGCAGGGTGAACCGGGTGTCGTCCAGCCTGGAGAACAGGTCTTCCGCCGGGCAGTGCGGCGTGAACCGCAGCGCCAGCCAGGGAAAGCGATCGCCGGCACATGGCGCATCACCGGGAAGCGGGCTGAGCATGCGGGACAGCGGGCTGCGCGCATAGCGGATGCCGATCTGCGAAATGGTGCGGAAGGCCAGGCGCCGCCCGCGTTCCCGGCGCATTGCCATGGAGATCGCCCTGGGCAGGATGCGCGTACGGAAGACCTCGGCGTACCACCGCGGGGATACGAAGAATGTAAAACCCTGGTCGGTGGTCCTGAGCAGGCGCTCGGCAACCGGCGCACGCTCGGTGTCATACGAATCGAGCAGACCCGGGTCCGCCCGTCCGGCGCACACGAGTGCCAGCTTCCACGCCAGGTTGTAGGCATCCTGCAACCCGGTGTTCATGCCCTGCGCGCCCACCGGACTGTGGATGTGCGCCGCGTCGCCCAGCAGAAAGCAGCGGCGGTCGCGGAACCGCGCGGCGCGGCGGTGATGCACGCGATAGGGAGAGAACCAGCCGCAGCGCTGGAACGCCAGCGGGATGCCGGCTTGCCGCACGATAAAAGGCGCAACCTGCGCGAACGTAATGTCCTCGCGGGCACGCAGTTCCACCGGCACGATTCCCACGACGCGCCAATGATTTGCGCCGCGCATCGGGAAGAACAGATGGAAACCGCGCCGCCAGAGGAAGATATTCAGTTCGCCGGGTGTCATTCCGCCCGTCGCCTCGGTGTCGGCAACGAAGAACAGGTCTTCATACGGCGCGTCCGCGAAGTCGATGCCGCACAGGCGGCGCACGCTGCTGTGCGCGCCGTCGCAGCCGGCGACAAACTCCACGTGCACCTCGCGCGTCGTGCCGTCCGCCTGCCCGAGGGTAGCCGCCACGCCGTCGTGCGACTGGTCTAGCGCGAGGAGCCGGGTATTCCAGCTGACCGCATGGCCGCGATCCTGCAGGCACGCGCCGAGCAGGCGTTCATTGTCGTCCTGCCCGAGGATCAGCAGGAAAGGGAAGGGACTCAGGTCCTGCCCGATGTCCCCCATCGGCACGCGCGCGGCACGACGTCCTTCGGTCCATATGTTCGCGCCGTCAACCCGGTGGCCCAATGCCACCGCGGCAGCCGCAATGCCCAGATGGGAATAGATCTCCAGCGTGCGCGCCTGTACGCCGAGCGCCTTGGTACGGACGGAGGGGCCCGCGTTCTGGTCGATGATGCTGATCCTGACGCCGCGCCTTGCCAGCTGGTTCGCGAGCATCAGTCCGGTCGGTCCTGCGCCGACGATGAGTACCTCCGCATCCATGCGCCTCTCCCGCCAGGTTGATTTCCGCATGCCATCGAGACTGCTTCCTTCGATGCATCGGCCGGCATGCCACGCCGCCTGCTGCCCTATGAATACGCGCGGCAGTGGCCGGGTGATTGAGATCCATCAAAGGACAGAGGCGCAAAACCGGCGCAGGATCGGCTGCGGAAGATCGGGAGCATGACTGCATGATGGGGACCAATCTTCCCGAAAGGAGCATTTGATGCGCGCTGCATTGCCGATGTCCGGCAGGCCCGCTATTGCACCGCGGCTGACACGCGCGACGCGGCCGGGCCTTTCGTATTGGGGGCGTTGATCGACCTCGGCGGATGCGGACAGGGCGGGGCCGCCTGCACGCCGGTACGACGCACAACCGGAGATGGCAGGCGGGGAAGCGCCAGAGTCTTCCCGCCCGGCGTGCTCAGTGCAGCGCCGCCTTTGCCGCTTCCTCCGGCGAGAGGCCGTCGTAGAACATGTCGGTAAACCATTCCACCTGTTCTTCGATATGCTCCTGGGCCTGGGCCAGCGTTGCGCCGCCGGCAACAAGAAAGCCTTCCACTTCGGTGCACCACTGTATCAAGGCGGCTGTTTCCGGATCGATCTTTTCCTTCTTTGGCATCAATGTTTCCTGTGTGTGGTGACGTTTGCAGCGGCGCGCCGGCGACGACGGCTGCGCTTCTGGCGCGCCGTGCAGATAGTGCGGATCATACCAGCGCTGCCCTGGCCCCACGGCGTGCACAGCGAGAAGTCGCGGCAGGGCCGCACCGCAAATTGCGTGCCGCCGGGCCGCGGCGCAAGCGTGGTGTACGCTATGCGGGCAATCGTTCCGCACCGGCGATGGCCGGACGTCACTTCAACCCTTTTCGCAGCGAACGCCAACGTGACAGACATCCACCATCTCACGCCGCAGGATGTGCCTTTGCTCGAAGCACTCCTGGACACTTTCGGCGAAGCGTTCAACGACCGGGAGACCTACACGGCCAGGCGTCCGAGCGCGCAGTACCTGCGGCGACTGCTCGACGGGGACGCCTTCATCGCGCTGGCCGCGCTGAAAGACGGCGTGGTGGTGGGCGGCATCGCCGCCTACGAGTTGCGGAAATTCGAGCAGGAGCGCAGCGAGATCTACATCTACGATCTTGCCGTGGCGGACGGCCATCGAAGACAGGGGATCGCGACCGCCATGATCGGCAAGCTGCAGGAGATTGCGGCAGCCCGCGGCGCCTGGGTCATCTTCGTCCAGGCCGACACCGCGGTGGAGGATGCACCCGCGATCGCCCTGTACACCAGGCTGGGCGTGCGCGAGGAGGTTCTGCACTTCGACATACCGGTGCCGGGCGGGCGCCACGCCGGATAGCGTTCTCACACGGGAGGCATTCCGGTGTCACGCAAGCATGGCGCGCTTGCGCGGCGCCCCGCGACCTGCCGCGCATCATCGATCCCGGTCACCCTCAGCGCCTGCAGCGGCACATGCACGCGATTCCAGCCGGGCAACGCGGTCGGGCGCCGCCTGCTGCTGAAGCCGCCTTCGCCGACTTCGGCGAGAATGACGGTTGTTCGCAACGGAGGCTCCATGACGTATGAAGAATACCTGGATGAAGTGACAACCCTGATCACCGAGAAATACGATGTCAGCGACGAGGAGGCGATCACGCAGGTGATGCGGGCCCAGGAAGCCGGCTACTTCATCCAGCATGACGACCTTCCCGAAATGCGCACCCAGGAGCGGGCCGAGCAGGACGCGACGACCATTTTCGCTCAAAGCAACAAGTCGCGGCCGCACGCGCCTGCGAAGCGCGGCGGGAAAAAAAGCAAGGCATAGGCGCTTCATGGACGCGCTTCCCATGCCGCCCTGAAGTGCAGTGGACCAGGCAAGGACGCGTCCGGCACCGGTGCCTGACATGACGCAGCGCAGACCGTTCTGTTGTTCGCCGCGGCGTGCGGTTGGCGCCCTGAGATCATCGGGTCGGAACCAGGCCATTGTTGCTCCTGCGGTCCCGCGGCCGAGGAACGGGTAATGATCGGCCTAGAGCCTAGAGCAGCACTTCGACGGTGCTACGCCGCCTCGTGCGCCAGGTCGGCGGGGGACGGCCGTGCGAGTAGCGATTGCGCCAGCGTGAAACTTCTTACGATCGCTTCGAACGCCTGCTCCTGCAGTGCCGGGGACGGCACGCGCAATGCGTAAGCCGGGTGATAGCTGGCGATCAGCCAGCGTCCATCGACGTGCACCGGCTGGTTCAGCATCCCGGTCAGGTCGACGGTACTGGCATGCAGCAGCGACTTGAGCGCAGTTGCACCGAGCGCGATCACGACTTCCGGCTTCCGTTGTGCCAGTTCCTGCTCCAGCCACGGACGGCAGGCGGCCATCTCCTGCTGCGCGGGCGTCTTGTGCAGGCGCCGCTTGCCGCGTGGCTCGTGCTTGAAGTGCTTGACCGCGTTCGTCAGGTACAGCGCGTCGCGCGCGACGTCGGCCCTGCGCAGCGCGCGATCGAGCAGCGCACCGGCGGGGCCAACGAACGGGCGGCCCGCCAGGTCCTCCAGATCGCCCGGCTGCTCGCCCACCACCATGATGCGCGCGTCCCGCGGACCGCAGCCCGGCACGGCCTGGGTCGCCTGCCGCCACAGCGGGCAGCGCCGGCAGGCGTCGAGATCCGAGGGCAGGGCGCGTTCGGGTTGCGCGCGCTCGGCGGCGATCGCAATGCGCGCGCCTTCGCGTGCGCCCACTGCCTGTGCCTGCGCGGTGATGCGGGCGCCGCGCGCAGCATCGCTCACCAGTTGCGGAATCAGTCGTGCTTCCGGCATCAGCTTCCAGTAGCGCGCCGGCATATGCTGTTCCATCGCGGCCGTGTTCAGGCGCGCGGGATTGAAGATGCTGCGGTAGTAGGCCAGCCACAAGCCTTCGCCTGCATCCTCGATCTCTTCGATCCGCTGCGCGGGCGGTCCCTCGTGCAAGCGTTCGCCATCCCACAGCATGCTGCCTTCCGGCGTGGCGATCAGGAACGTCGCGCCGCCCATGCGCCGGGCGAAATGGGCCGCGATCTCGTCCAGGATATCGTGGCGCGGCTCGAACCAGCTGACAAAACGCGGCGCACCGACGGTAGGCGGACGCTCGCGGAAGCGAAGGAAGGCATGCATCTTGTGCGTATCGATACGGACTGCCCGGGCCATGCGATACAGGCGTTCGCCGTCGATGTCGGCTTCGGACATGACCTCCCGTTCGCCCGCGCACCAGCGCCACAACACTCGGTACAGCAAGGACCAGCGGTCCGGCGCGCGGAACCGGGCGGCGGACCGCAGCAGGTCCAGCACATGGCGCGGCACGCGCGCCGATGCGCCAGCGTGCGCGGCTTCGGCAGGTTCGGCGGCGCCGCGCTGCGCCTGCGCGAACAGGCCGGCGTCTTCGGCATCGATCCACTCCACCGCATGCGGCGCGACGCCCCGGTGCAGCAGGGAGCGTGCGGCACTTCGCCAGCCGGCAAAGTTCGTTGCATGCGCGGTCACCTGCGTCATGCCGCCGCCAGTGCCGGCCACAGGTCGAGCTGGCGCTCGGGCTGTTCCGCGAGGGCCGTGCGCAATGCCGACGACGGCGCCCCGTCGTTGTGCGGGCGGTAGTCGGCGGTGACGATGAACGGCTTGAGCTTGTCCATCGAGCAGCGCAAGCGCGCAAGGTCCGCATAGCGCACGCGGCGCAGGCGGCGCAGCGCGACGATACGTTTGGCGTTGCGCAGGCCGATGCCGGGCACGCGCGCAATCATCGCCGCCTCGGCGCGGTTCAGGTCAAGCGGAAAACACTCGCGGTGCGCAAGCGCCCAGGCCAGCTTGGGGTCGATATCGAGCGCCAGGTTGCCGCTGTCCGGCAGCAGTTCGCGCGCCCCGAAGCCGTAGCCGCGCAACAGGAAATCGGCCTGGTACAGCCGGTGTTCGCGCAGCAGCGGCGGCGGACGCCGGGGTAGCGCGCTGGGGCTTTGCGGGATAGGGCTGAACGCGGAGTAGTAGACACGCTTCAGGCGGTAGCCGCCGTACAGCGTCTCGGCGGTTGTCAGGATCGTGGCGTCGTCGGCGGCGTCGGCGCCGACGATCATCTGCGTGCTCTGGCCGGCGGGGGCGAAGCGGGGCGCCTTCGGCTCCTCGCGCTTTTCGTCGAGCCGCCTGCGGATCGATCCCATGGCCACCTTGATGGTGGAAACCCGCTTTTCCGGCGCCAGCGCCTGCAGGCTGTCCTCCGTCGGCAGTTCGATGTTCACGCTCAGGCGATCGGCATAGCGTCCCGCCTCCTCGATCAGCAGCGGGTCGGCGTCGGGAATGGTCTTCAGGTGGATGTAGCCGCGGAACTGGTGCTCTTCGCGCAAGGTCTTCGCCACCAGCACCAGCTGCTCCATCGTGTAATTGGCCGAGCGGATCACGCCCGAGCTGAGGAACAGGCCGTCGATGTAGTTGCGCAGGTAAAACCCGACCGTGAGCTTGACCACCTCCTCGACCGCAAAGCGCGCGCGCGGCACGTCGCTGCTGCGGCGGTTCACGCAGTACTGGCAGTCGTAGACGCAGAAATTGGTCAGCAGGATCTTCAGCAGGGATACGCAGCGTCCATCCGGCGTGTAGCTGTGGCAGATGCCGTTGCCGGTCGTCGCCCCGAGTCCGGTCTTGTGCTGCGAGCTGCGCTTGGGCGCGCCGCTCGACGCGCAGGAAGCGTCGTACTTCGCGGCGTCGGCCAGGATCTCCAGCTTGTCGAGTAACTCCATTTGCCCTCCCGCGCCAGTGCGCGAATACTGTTCATCCGTACAGCATTATAGGGAAGGGACGGACAGGCTGCTCGACAAAAACGGGGATTTGTTCCGGTGTTTGCAATGTGCAAAAACCGGCAGCGGGAGGGTTGTCACGGCGTCACCGCCGTCACGGTTGCTGCCAGCACAATGTGTATTGTGCAGCCTGACGTTCAGGCAAGAAGTCGGCTGCCAACGCGTGCCGCTCCTTCGGCAGAGCTGACAGCCGCCGCGTTTCCTGGCCTGAGCTGCCAGGCTGTATCGCGCTGCGGCGCGCTGCCGCCGGGCGGGGACACCGCGGCCGGTGGCGAGTATCCGCAGGCGGAGGATTTTCCGAATCCTGCAACGCGGGAAGGCGATCACGCCGTCCCGTCCCGGACGCGGTCCTTGCTGCCTACTGCTTCTGCTGCTTCTGTTCCGCCAGCAATTTCAGCACTGCCTGTGCTGCCTCGACGGAGGAAGCGGGATTCTGGCCCGTGATCAGCATGCCGTCGATCTGCACGTAGGACGACCAGTCCGGCCCCTTCGAATAATTGCCGCCGCTCTGCCGCAGCGCATCCTCGACCAGGAAAGGCACGACCTTCGTCAGGCCGGCCGCTTCCTCCTCCGTGTTGGTGAAGCCGGTGACGTGGCGTCCCTCGACCAGCGGCTTGCCGTCGTGGCGCTTCGCGTGACGCAGTACACCCGGGGCATGGCAGACCGCCGCAACCGGCTTGCCGGCGGCAAACATGCTCTGGATCATGGTCAGCGAGTCGGCATCATTCGTCAGGTCCCAGAGCGGCCCGTGACCGCCGGGATAGAACACGGCGTCGAATTCCTCGTGGGAGACGCTGGACAGCAGCACGGTATTGGCCAGCGCCTCTTGCGCCTGCTTGTCCGCCTGGAAGCGCCGGGTGGCCTCGGTCTGCGAATCGGGTTCGTCGCTTTTCGGATCGAGCGGCGGCCGGCCGCCCTTGGGCGAGGCCAGCGTCACATGCGCGCCGGCATCCTTGAACACATAGTAGGGCGCTGCAAGTTCTTCCAGCCAGAAGCCGGTCTTCTTGCCGGTGTCGCCGAGTTGGTCATGGGAGGTCAGGACGAACAGGATATTCATCTTTTTTCCTTGTTAGGTAGGCAATACGCTGGTAGATATCGCGTGCAGGCGGAAGTTCATCCGGCCGCGGTGTCGTCCACCAGGCTCGGCGGCGCCTCCGGCAATGGCTGGCCGAGCGGAATGTGAATGATCAGGGTAGTGCCCCTGCCGGGCGCGCTGTCGATCCGGAACTCGCCGTTCAACGCATGCACCCGTTCCTCGACGCCGACCAGGCCGAACGAGTTGCCGGACTTGCGCTGGGTCGGCACGATCCCGATGCCGTTGTCGGTGATCTTCAGCACCAGCTGCGCATCCGCCTGGTACAGGTCGACCAGGACATAGGTCGCGTTCGCATGGCGGATCACGTTGGTCAGCGATTCCTGCAGGATGCGGAAGAGGGATGTGGCCAGGTTGTCGTCGACCTCGAGGTCGCGCTCGTCCATCCGCAGCTCGCAGCCGATGCCGGTGCGCCGGCGGAATTCGGCGACCTGCCACTCGAAGGCGGCGGTCAGGCCGAGGTCGAGCACCGCCGGGCGCAGGTTGTTGATGATGGTCCGGATCGTCCTGACCGTCGCATCGATCTGCTCCAGCGCGCTGCGCACCTTCTCGTTCAGCCGCGGATGACCGCGCGCGGTGCGCGCCTCCAGCATCGATACATCGATGCGTAGCGCCAGCAGCGTCTGCCCGAGCTCGTCGTGGATCTCGCGTGCAATCCGCTTGCGCTCCTCCTCCTTCACCCGGTCCTGGTAGGCGGTCAGCTCGCGCAGCAGCTCGCGCGAGCGCTGCAGCGCCTCCACGGTCTCCTTGCGGTCGCTGATGTCCATGATGGTGCCGCGCAGTAGCGGCATCTGCCCGTCGTGGCCGAGGCGAGCGATCAGGTGCACCCAGCGCGTGCTGCCGTCGAGGCGGGAGATGCGGTGTTCCGCGTTGAACTCCTCCTCGCCGGCGAGGGCGCGGTTGAGGCCGGCGCGCACGACCTGGCGGTCGTCCGCATGCACGCGGCGCAGGAAGTCGTCGTATTTCTGGTGCGTGCGGAAATGGCTCATGCCGAAGATGCGGCTGGTCTCCGCCGACCAGTGCATCGTCTTGGTGTTCGGCTCCAGCGTCCAGCTGCCGAGATGGGCCATGTGCTGCGCTTCCGCCAGGCTTGCCTCGCTGTTGCGCAGGTCGTGCGTCATCTCGCGGGCGAGTTCCACCGCGCGGCCGCGGGCGGTCATCATCGAGTAGTAGATCGCGTAGAGAAGGGTACTGCCGGCAATCCCGCCGATCAGCATGATCCAGGGCAGCGTCAGGTCGAAGTCGCTGGCGAAGGCGTGGCGCCCGGCGCTGAATTCGGCTTCCCAGATGCGCGGGCCGACGTTCAGCATCACCCGCCTGACATGGGCGTCATGCGCCGCGGGATCGACGCCGGCGCCGCTGTCGAACAGCAGGCGCTCGGGATCGACCGTGCCGCTGACCGGCTGCCTGCCGGTGCCGCCGTCGAACACCCTTACCCGCATGTTCGCCAGCGTGTGCTCATCCAGCGCGCCCGCCATCAGCAGCGTGAGGTCGATGCCGGCGCCGACCGATCCGAGGTAGGCATTGCGGCGGTCGGCGACGGTTTCCAGCGGCATCGCGCTGCGGTACAGCGGAATGCGGATCGCCAAGCCGACGTGGTCCTGCGGCAGCTTCATGTGGATCAACCGTCCGGATGACGTGATCTGTCCGGAATCGCGCGAGACCGACAAGGCGTCGGCCGCCCGCGGGTTCGCCATCAGGTCGAGGCCGAAGGCGGCGTCGTCGGCGCTGGTCGGTTCGAGATAGGTCAGTATCTCGTACTCGTCCCGCCGGCCGGCGGGACGGATGTCGAAGGACGGGTAGCCGCCCGGCGCGATGCTCGTGTCGTTGCGCACGGCTGCGACAAAGTCGTCGATCCCGGCTTCGGTGACCCGTTGGGCGAAGTTCAGGTTGTCGATGCCGGGGAAGCTTTTTTCCAGGTCGAGCTGGCGGACATAGGCGACGAATTCGGCGCGGCTGACATCGTTCCGGGAGGCGAACAGCGCGGCGGCGCCGCGCAGCACGTCGACGTGGGAGCGCACGCGGGTCTGGATGGAGAGGCGGGCATTGTCCGCGTGATAGTTGAATTGCGCCTCGGTCTTTTCATCGACCACGCGAACGACGAGCAGGTACAGCATCAGGGAGACTGCCACGCCGAACCACCATGCAGTGGAGGTGAACAGCGACATGAAAAAGCGCTTGGAAATTCGCATCTCGGGTCGTCAGGTCTTATCGCCGTTCGCGGCGCACCCTGCCAGTGTATTACGGTTTGCCGCCGATGGCGCCTGCCGCGTCGCCCGCGCCCGGCCTTGGCCCTTGCCACCGCTTCCGGCATCCCGGTGCCGGGCTTTTGCAGCTTGAGGCCGGTCAAACCCCGTGCCCTTATGCAAGAGGCCGGGCGGCGCGACGAAATCCGGCGCGGCATCGCGACTTGCGAATAGAATTACCTGGTCTTCAACCCGTGCAGCCCGTCCGCCATGCCGACCGTCGATCCCCGCCGTCTCCTGCTTGACATGTATGCCGCCGCGGTGGAGGCGGTCAGCCCCGCGCGCTGCCTGCCGGACTTCCTGCCGCCGCCGCCAACGGGACGCACGATCGTGATCGGCGCGGGCAAGGGCGCCGCCGCCATGGCCAAGACCGTGGAGGACCACTGGCAGGGCGAGATCGGGGGCCTGGTCGTGACGCGCTACGGGCACGGCAGCGACTGCCGGCGCATCGAAGTGGTGGAAGCGGCACATCCGGTACCCGACGAAGCCGGGCGCGAGGCGGCGGGCCGCATGATGGGGCTGGTGCGGGGGCTGCGGGAGGAGGACCTGGTGCTGTGCCTGATTTCCGGAGGCGGCTCGGCGCTGCTGGCGTTGCCCGCGCCGGGCATCAGCCTGGAGCAGAAGCAGGCGATCAACAAGGCGCTGCTGCGGAGCGGCGCGAATATCGGCGAGATGAACTGCGTGCGCAAGCACCTGTCGGCCATCAAGGGCGGCCGCCTTGCGCTGGCGTGTGCGCCGGCCAGGGTGATCACGCTGCTGATTTCCGATGTGCCCGGCGACGATCCCGGCGTGATCGCCAGCGGCCCGACCCTGCCCGACCCGACCACCTGCGGGGAGGCGCTCGCCATCCTGCGCAAGTATCACATCGAGATACCGGAAGCAGTGGAGCGACACCTGCTGTCGGGCGACGGCGAGACGCCGAAACCGGGAGACGCGCGCTTCGCCCGCAATACCCATCATGTGACGGCCACGGCCCAGCAGGCGCTGGACGCGGCGGCGGAGGTGGCCAGGCGCGCCGGCATCACGCCATTCATCCTGTCCGACGACATCGAGGGCGAGGCGCGCGACGTCGGACTGGTGCACGCCGCCCTTGCGCGCCAGGTCGCCCTGCGCAACCAGCCGTTTCCCCGCCCCTGCGTGCTGCTGTCGGGCGGCGAGACCACCGTCACCGTGCGCGGCGACGGACGCGGCGGGCGCAACGTCGAATTCCTGCTCAGCCTGGCGGCGGCGCTCGACGGACTCGACGGGGTGCATGCGCTCGCGTGCGACACCGACGGCATCGACGGCTCCGAGGACAATGCGGGCGCGCTGTACGGGCCCGACACCCTGCGCCGCGCGCTGGAACGCGGCCTGCGGCCGAGGGCGATGCTCGACAATAACGACGGCTACGCCTTCTTCGCAGCGCTGGGCGACCTGGTGGTCAGCGGCCCGACCCGCACCAACGTCAACGACTTCCGGGCAATCCTTATCCTGTAGCCGGCCGCGTCGCCGGACGGCGTCAGCGCGGCCGGAAATGGCGGAGGAAGTCGAGGAAGACGCGGGCCGACAGGTCGGCATCGTCGGCGGTCATCGTCTCCAGCGGGTTGTGGCTGATGCCGCCATTCCCGCAGCGGGTGAACAGCATGGCCACGTCCGTAACCGCCGCCATCGCCATCGCATCATGGCCGGCCCCCGAGCTGAGCAGGAAGGGTTCGACGCCGGCACGGCGGACGGCACCGGCTAGCTGGTCCATCAGCCAGGGCGCGCAGGGCACGGCCGCGGCCGTCAGCAGCGGCTCCAGGCGCCATGCGATCCCGCGCCGGGCACAGATGCCCTCGACCTCCCGCAGGATGTCGGCGACCGCGGCGTCGCGCGTCGCGTCGTCCGCCGCGCGGATATCGAGCGACAGCCGGCAGGCCCCCGGCACCACGTTGACGGATCCGCCGGGCACGTGCAGCTGGCCGACGGTGCCGACCAGCGACGGCGCCTGCGCGCAGCGCCGCTCGACGAACAGCACGATCTCGGCCGCCGCCGCCGCGGCGTCCCGGCGCATCGCCATCGGCGTGGTGCCGGCATGACTCGCGACCCCGTCCAGCGACAGCTGGTAGCGGCTACTGCCGGCGATGGCGGTCACGACGCCGACCGGCAACCCGTGCTCCAGCAGTACCGGTCCCTGTTCGATATGCACTTCGACAAAGCCGAGCAGGTCTTCCGGACGGCGCGCGATCGCGGCGATGGCGCCCGGATCGTGGCCGGCGTCGAGCAACGCGGCGCGCATGCTGGCGCCTTCCGCATCCCGCCGGTCCAGCAAGCCCATGTCGAAGCGTCCGGCGATGGCGTTGCTGCCCAGGAAAGTGCTCCTGAACCGCACGCCTTCCTCTTCCGAAAAGCCGACGACCTCGAGATGGAAGGGCAGGCGCTCGCCGCGCGCGTGCAGGTGGCGCACGACCGCGATCGGCAGCAGGATGCCTTCGCGGCCGTCGTACTTGCCGCCGTTGCGCACGGTGTCATAGTGCGACCCGGTCATCAGCGTGCGCGCATCCGGCCGGTCCGAGGCATAGCGCCCGACCACGTTGCCGACCGCGTCGATGTGCACCTCCATGCCGGCCTCGCGCATCCATGCCGCGAGCTGCGCCGCGGTCTTGCGGTGGGCGGCGGTCAGGTAGGCGCAGGTCAGTCCCTGGGCGTCGTCGCTCCACGCGCCCAGCGTCTCCGCCCATGCCATGATGGTGTTGCCGAGCGCCGGCACATGGCCGAACAGCGCGTTCAGGCGCAACTCGGCGATGCGATGGATCTGCCGCAGCGCTTCCGCCATCTCGTCCGCACGGCCGTTGTTCACGCGCCGTGCGAAGGTGGCGATGATCTCCTGCCGCGCAAGCCCGGTGCCCAGCGGACCTTTCACGGCAAGTATGAAAGGAAAGCCGAACTTCGCGTTGTACCCGGCGTTCAGCCGGTGCAGCGTCTCGAACTCCTCCGGGCTGCATTGGTGCAGGCCGGCGTTCGCCTGCTCCCCCGTCGATTCCTTCGTCAGTGCGCCGGCAATCGCCGCCTTGCCCGCGAGTTCCGGATGCGCCCGGATCAGGTCGAGCTGCGCCTGCTCGCCCGCCGCGGCGACCGTGCGCTGCAAGGCCTGCTTGAGGGCGTCCAGCGAGGCAAACGGACGGGCCGCCGCGGCCCCGGCGGGAATCCAGGGCGAGTGTTCATAGATGCCGTGCAGCGCCGCCGAGAAAGCCTCTGCGCTGCAGCCGTTGAGCTGTTCGAGGGTAAGCGTCATGCCGGCTGCTCCGCGAAAGGGTGGGTGGCGCGCCAGTGCCGTGCGATGTCGATGCGCCGGGCGACCCACACCTTGTCATGCGACTGCACATAGTCGAGAAAACG
This sequence comes from Noviherbaspirillum sp., assembly GCF_036563305.1. Taxonomy (GTDB): domain Bacteria; phylum Pseudomonadota; class Gammaproteobacteria; order Burkholderiales; family Burkholderiaceae_D; genus Noviherbaspirillum. The sequence goes on from NZ_DATCMQ010000016.1 coordinate 303,930, forward strand.
GGCCAGCGCCGCCGCACGGCCGGGGCGTCCCGCCAGCCTGCAATGCAGGCCGACCGACATCATCTTCGGCCGGTCCAGGCCTTCCGGGTCGCCTTCCTGGTACAGCACGTCGAACGCGTCCTTCAGGTAGTCGAAGAACTGGGTGCCGGAATTGAAGCCCTGCATCGCGGCGAACCGCATGTCGTTGGCATCGAGCGTGTAGGGTACGATCAGTTGCGGCCGGACCGCCGGCCGGCCGTCGGCGTCGGTGAAACGCACCTGCTCCCAGAAGGGCAGGTCGTCGCCGTAGCAGTCGGCGTCGTAGACAAAGCCGCCGTGCTCCATCACCAGCCGCCGGGTGTTGGGCGAGTCGCGGCCGGTGTACCAGCCGAGCGGCGCGGCGCCGGTCATCTCGCGGATGATCTGCACCGCCTCCCGCATGTGCGCCCGCTCGGTCGCCTCGTCCACCTGCTGGTAGCTGATCCAGCGCAGTCCATGGCAGGCGATCTCGTGGTCCAGCTGGAGGAAGGCGGACACCGCCTCCGGGTTGCGCTTGAGCGCCATCGCGACGCCGAACACGGTGAGCGGCATGCGGCGTGCCTCGAACATCCGCAGCAGCCGCCAGAGCCCGGCGCGTGCACCGTATTCATAGATCGATTCCATGCTCATGTGCCGCATCTCGAACGCCTGCGCGCCGATGATCTCGGACAGGAAGGTCTCCGACGCCCTGTCCCCGTGCAGCACGCAGTTCTCGCCGCCCTCCTCGTAATTGAGCACGAACTGGACGGCGATGCGGGCGCCGCCGGGCCACCTGGCATGCGGCGGCTTCGGGCCGTAGCCCTTCAGGTCGCGGGGATAGTTGCTGTAGGTATCGGACACGGATGGCCTTGCGCGGGATGGAATGAGGGATGAGACGGATGGTAAAGCGTGCTGCCGCCGGCGATATATGGCGACGCTGATAACAGGGCTGGCCGGCCGGATATACCGGGCCCTGCTGCGCTGCTATCTCGACAACAGCGCGCGCGCGGTGCTGCCCACCAGTTCGCGCAGCCACTTGTGCTCCGGCGCCTGGTGCACGCGCTGGTGCCAGAGCTGGTAGAAGCGCATCGGCGGAAACTTGACCGGCACCTTGAAGACCTTCAGCGGCAGGTTCTTCTCGTAGAAACGCATGAACTGGCGACCGGTCGTCATCACCAGGTCGGTGCGGGTCAGCATATACGGAATCATCCCGAAATACGCCGACTCCACCACCACGTTGCGGTGCAGTCCCTGCTTGTCGAGCCAGGACTCGATCACGCCGTAGTACCCGGGCAGCATCTGCGACGGCGCCACGTGCGGCAGCGACAGGTAGTCCGGCAAGCTCATCTTGTCGGGGTCGGTGCGCAGCGCGTACGCGCAGTCGGCCCGCATCATGCAGGCGATCTCGTCCTCGAACAGCTTGGACATGTGCAGGTGGGCCGGCGGCTCATCCCAGTTGGCGATGACGATGTCGAGTTCGCCGTCGGACAGCAGCTTCAGGTAGTTGATCTCCGGCCCCAGGCCGTGGATCACCACCCGGCTCTTCGGCGATTCCCGCCTTACGGCGGCAACGACGCTGGGCAGGAACTGGCTGTCGAGGTAGTCGGGTGCGGCGATGTGGAAGCTGCGCGCCTGCTGCTGCGGCGCGAAGGCGACCTTCTGCGTGAACAGGCGCTCGGCTTCGTCGAGGATGCGCTTGGCCGGCTTCATCAGGCTTTCGCCGTGCTGCGTCGGTACCATGCCGCGGGCGCCGCGCACCAGCAGGGGGTCCCCGGTCAGCTCGCGCAGCTTGCGCAGCGAGGCCGAGATGGATGGCTGGGGCTGGTTGAGTTTCAGCGCGACCCGGGAAACGTTTTTTTCCGACAACAGCAGGTACAGGATGCGTATCAGGTGGATATCCAGGTGGTCCGGCAAGCCTGCCATGGCTTTCCTCTTATAAGGATTCTCGTATTTCAAATATACTTGATGGCCGATGTCGGTAGCTAGCGGAAACGCTATCTTCGACATCGGGTCTATTGGTCGCAGCGGCGCTTTCGACAGTGCGCGACCACCGGGGAAAGCATGCTTCCCCCCTCGTCTGAAGCGCCCGCGGAGGCAGACGAGCTTTCACATGGGGAATGCATGGAAGCCTTGCTGCTCAACTACGGCGTTGAATGGCTGAACCTGCTGGTGCGCTGGCTGCACGTCATCACCGGCATCGCCTGGATCGGCGCCTCCTTCTATTTCGTCTGGCTCGACAATACGATCCGCCCGCCCAGGCCCGGCTCCGACCTTGAGAAGGCCGGCGTGTCCGGCGAGCTGTGGGCGGTGCACGGGGGCGGGTTCTACAATCCGCAGAAATACCTGGTGGCGCCGAAGCAGCTGCCGCAGGACCTGCACTGGTTCAAATGGGAGGCGTACAGCACCTGGCTGTCAGGCTTCGCGCTGCTCGTCATCGTGTACTACTTCAACGCATCGGCGATGATGATAGACCGCTCGGTGGCCGACCTCGCGCCCTGGCAGGCAGTCGCCGTCGGGCTGGGCACGCTGGTGATCGGCTGGACCGTCTACGACCTGCTGTGCCGGTCCCCGCTCGGCAGCCGGGAAGGCCTGCTCGGCATTGTGATGTTCCTGCTGATCGTGCTTGCCGCCTACATCCTGTCGACGCTGCTCAGCGGGCGCGCGGCCTACCTGCACGTCGGCGCCATGATCGGCACCATCATGGTGGGCAACGTGCTGATGCTGATCATCCCCGGCCAGCGCAAGATGGTCGAGGCGATGAAGGCGGGCAGGGCGCCCGACCCGGTCCACGGGCTGCGCGGCAAGCAGCGCAGCGTCCACAACAACTACTTCACGCTGCCGGTGCTGTTCATCATGATCAGCAACCACTATGCGATGACCTACAACCATCGCTACAACTGGCTGGTGCTGGCGGTGATCATGGCGGCCGGCGTGTTGATCCGCCATTTCTTCAACCTGAGGCACAAGGGCCGCATCGCCTGGGGCTATCCGGCCGCCGGCACGGCGCTGCTGTTCGGCCTGGCCGTCGCCATCGCGCCGCGGCCGCCGATGCAGGCGCCGCAGGCGGGTCCCGCAGCAGCGGCAGCAAAGGTGGACGCGGCGGCGCTGCAGCCGGTGATTGCCCAACGCTGCGCGACCTGCCATGCCGACCGGCCGACGCAGCCGGGCTTTGCGTCGGCGCCGGCAGGCGTGATGCTGCATACGCCGGACCTGGTGCGCCAGCATGCGCAGCGGGTCTACCAGCAGACGGTGCAGCTGAAGGCCATGCCGCTCGGGAACCTGACCGGGATGACGGACGAAGAGCGCGCGCTGGTCGCGCGCTGGTTCGAGGCCGGCGCCCGCTGAGGCAGGCCGCGCAGGACAATCACACGGACAACGGAAACATAATGACTACCTTGCTTATTGACGGATTCACCCTCACCGCGGAACAGGTCGTCGCGATCGCGCGCGATCCTTCCCTCCGCGTCGGCCTTGCGGATTCCTCCCGCGCCGCGCTGAAGCAGAGCCGCGACTACATCGAGTCGACCTGGATGCACGACGAGGCGCCGATGATGTACAGCTTCAATACCGGCGTCGGCCTGCTGAAGGACACCCGGATCAAGGTCGAGCACATCGGCCTGTTCCAGACGCAGATGATCAAGGCGCATGCCGCCGGCATGGGCGAGCCGTTCCCGGAAGAGGTCAGCCGCGCCACCATGCTGCTGCGCGCGAATGCGTTTGCCAGCAACTACTCGGCGCCGCGGGTCGAGGTGGTGGACCGGTTGCTGGACTTCCTGAATGCCGGCATTCATCCGGTGATGCCGCAGAAGGGCTCCGTCGGAGCGTCCGGCGACCTCGCGCCCCTGGCCTACCTGGCGGCGGCGATCGCCGGTTTTCCGCAGGCCGAGGTGATCTACCGCGGCCAGCGCATGACCGCGCCCGAAGCGATCGCGCAGGCCGGCATCGCCCCGGTCGCGTTCGCGCTCAAGGCCAAGGATGCGTCGGCCCTGATCAACGGCTGCACCGTGTCGCTGGCCGTCGCCGTGCTGGCCGCCCGCGATGCGCGCGACATGCTGGCGGACGCCTGCCTGTCGCTCGGCCTCACGCTGGAGGCGCTGCGGGCCGAAATGTCCGCCTTCGACGAGCGCATCCACCGCGCGCGTCCGCATCCCGGCCAGGTGCGCACCGCGGCCATCGTCCGCAAGCTGCTGCAGGGTTCCACCCGTACCACCCACGCCGCCCGCGCCGTCCAGTTCCCGGAGGAGTCGCGGCGCACCGACATCCCGTACACGCCGCGCATCCAGGACGTGTACTCGCTGCGCTGCGCGCCGCAGGTCTACGGCCCGGTGTTCGACGCGCTCGCCTACGTCGACACCATCATCGGCAATGAAATCAACGCCGCCACCGACAACCCGCTGATCTTCGACAAGGAGGGCGGCGGCTTCGAGATCATCTCCGGCGGCAATTTCCACGGCCAGTACCTGGCGCAGGCAATGGATCTGCTGGCGATGGCGGTGACCGACCTGGGCAGCATCTGCGAGCGCCGCATCGCGCGCCTGATCGACCCGACGCTGTCCTGGGGATTGCCGCGCAACCTGATGACCGGCATCCGGGGCGTCAACACCGGCTACCCGGTAGTGCAATGCTCGATGAGCGCGCTGGTGATGGAGAACCGGACCCTGTGCATGCCGGGCAGCGTCGACAGCATCCCGGCCAAGGGGAACAGCGAAGACCATATCTCCAATTCCACCTGGTGCGCGCGCAAGGCGGCGACCGTCGTGGCCAACACCCAGTACATCGTCGGCGTCGAGATGCTCGTCGCCGCGCAGGGCCTAACGCTGACCGAACCGCTGCTGCCGGGCTTCGTGCTGGGGCAGGGCACGCAGGCGGCGTATGACGAGATTCGCCGCCAGATCCCGGCCTGCCTCGACGGCGACCGCTGGTTCCATGACGACATCGCGGTCGCGCGTTCCTTCGTGCAGACCGGCTCGGTGCGCAACGCCGTGGAGAAGAAGATCGGCAGCTTTGCCTGAGGTCCGGCCGGGTCCCTGCTAGCCGAGCTGGACGCCGACGTCGAACGATCCTGCATAGCCCTTGCCCTGCTCGCGCAGGGCGAGCATCAGCTCCCGCCCGCTGCGGCGGTAGATGCCGTCCGACCGGTTGATGCGGTCGCGCGGGCTGCGCCTGGCGTAGGGCGCCTGCGCCATCACGCTGTCGGTGACGGCGTCGTCGAAGTAGAGCTGCGAGGTGAGCTCGTACGGCTTTCCGTTCTTGCCGCGCGCGATCACCTTGAAGTGGATGTGCACCGTGCGGCCGGGATACCAGCCCGGATAGATGGTGCGGAAGCGCGCGATGCCGTTGGCATCGGTACGCTGGTAGCCGCGCAGGTACATCGAGCGGCTGCCGTCGATGCCGGAGTAGTTGCCGTCCGCGTCGGCGTGCCAGACATGCACGATCGCTCCCTTCAAGGGCGTGCAGACGGTCGCTTCGGCCGCCTGCACGCGCAGTTGCAGCGCCAGCGGCACGCCGTTGCGCCGGCTGCCGTCCGACGGATCGCTGCGCAGGTCGCTGCGGTTGAGCCGGTGGTCGAGGAAGTACGGGCCCTCGGTCTGTTCCGCGGTGATCACGCAGGCCGGGCGGCCGGCCGGTGCGGGTTGCGCCTGACCGCGCGGCGCGGCCACCGCGGCGGCGAGGGCGATCAGGGTGCGGCGTCGCGCCTGGCTGGGTGCGTCCTTCATCATGCATTCCTCCTTGGTAGAACAGGGGGATTTTAGCGCCGGCGGCTGCGCGCGGCGCTGTGCAGCAGGAGGCCGGCGCCGAAGGCGGCGTACACCAGGAACAGCGATGGCCGGGACAGGTGGGCCTCGTAGCCGGGATTCAGGCGCTGGGGGACCACCTTGTAGTCGACGAAGCAGGCCAGGGCCGCCACGGTCGCGGCGCCGCCGGCGGCGACGGCCAGTTCGCCCCGGTCCGCGCGCTCGCCAAACCATTTCTCGTAGAAAACAGCCCAGAAGGTGGCGGACGCGTGGTGGATGCCGTAGCCCAGCGCCGTGTAGCGCCCGCTCGGCCCGTCCCGCCGCTTGGCCCGCTCGCCCCACAGCCAGTGGCTGGTGGCGTTGGTCGGCGCATAGGACGAGCCGCTTTCCTTCCGGCCGCGGCGGCTGATGGCAATGGTCGAGAGGATGCTGGCGCTGCTTCCTGAAAGGATCGCGTCGCCCAGCGCCTGGCGCCAGGTTTTCATGGTTTTCCTTCGCGGCTGGAGGTGGATGAACTCGGGGCTGGGCTTCCCGGTCGTAGTTGTACTATTTGTGACGCAGAAAGAGGGAAACCGGTTCCCGTCAACAGGGAGAACATCTTGGTCGTGCTGCTCACCGGCGCAAGCGGCTTCATCGGAAGACACGTGGCGGACGCGCTGGCGGCGGCCGGACACGAGGTGGTATGCGCGGTGCGCGACCCGTCCCGCCTGCACGATGCCCGTTTCCGCCATGTCCAGGCGGATTTCACACGCGACTTCGCGGCGGCCGATTGGCTGCCCCGCCTGGCCGGCGTCGACGCGGTGATCAACGCCGTCGGCATCATCCGCGAAACCGGCGGCCAGACCTTCGAGGCCATTCATGACCGCGCGCCGCGCGCCCTGTTTGCCGCCTGCGTCGAGGCGGGGGTGCAGCGGGTGGTCCAGGTCTCGGCGCTCGGCGCGGACGCGCAGGCGCAAAGCCAATACCACTTGAGCAAGAAGCGGGCGGACGACTTCCTGCGCAGCCTGCCGCTGCCGTCGGTGATCATCCAGCCGTCGCTGGTCTTCGGCGCCGGCGGCACCAGCGCCCGGCTGTTCACCACCATCGCCAGCCTGCCGCTGGTCGGGCTGCCCGGCGCGGGTCGGCAGCAGGTGCAGCCGGTGCATCTCGACGACGTGGTCGCGTCCGTCGTGGCGGCCCTGGAGGCGGCCCCGCGGGAGGGCAGCCTGACCGTGCCGGTCGTCGGTCCCCGGCCGATGGCATTGCGCGATTTCTTCGGCGGCCTGCGGCGGGCGATGGGCATGGGGCGGGCGCTCTTCGTGCCGACGCCGATGCCGCTGGTCAGGCTGGGCGCCGCCGCCGGCAGTCGGCTGCCGTCCAGCCTGCTGGACCCGGAAACCCTGCAGATGCTCGAACGCGGCAATACCGGCAACGCGGCGCCGCTGACCGCATTGCTGGGAAGGTCGCCGCGGCCGCTCGAGCGGTTCATTCCCGCGGCCGACGTTCCGTCGGTCCGCCTGCGCGCGCAGCTCGGCTGGCTGCTGCCGCTGCTGCGCATCAGCATCGCACTGGTCTGGATCGTGACCGGCATCGTGTCGCTCGGCCTGTATCCGGTGCAGGACAGCTATGCGCTGCTGGGGCGTACCGGCATCCCGCCGGTGCTGCAGCCGCTGATGCTGTACGGCGCGGCGCTGCTCGACTTCGCATTCGGCGTCGGCACCCTGGCCCTGCGCGGGAAATGGCGGCGACGACTGTGGCTGGCGCAATTCGCGCTGATCCTGTTCTACACCTTCATCATCACCTGGCGCCTGCCGGAGTTCTGGTTGCATCCCTATGGCCCGTTGCTGAAGAACCTGCCAATGCTGGCGGCGATCTGGCTGCTGTTCGAACTGGAGGAAAAACGCTGATGGACTACGTGACCCTGAAGTGGCTGCATATCATGTCCTCGACGTTCCTGTTCGGCACCGGGGTCGGCTCCGCCTTCTACATGCTGTTTGCCAGCCTCGCGCGCGACGTGCGGGCGGTCGCCTTCGTCACCCGCTACGTGGTGATCGCCGACTGGCTGTTCACGGCGACGACGGCGGTCATCCAGCCGCTGACCGGCTGGCTGCTGATCCGGACCGCCGGCTTCCCGATGAACAGCCGCTGGATCATGTGGTCGATCGGCCTGTACGCGCTCGCCATCGCCTGCTGGCTGCCGGTGGTGTGGCTGCAGATGCGGCTGCGGGACGTGGCGGCACGGGCCGCCGCCGCCGGCCAGCCGCTGCCGCCCGAATACTGGCGCTACCTGCGGATCTGGGTGCTGCTCGGCATCCCGGCGTTCTTCGCCTTCGTGATCATCTTCTACCTGATGGTAGCCAAGCCGGCGTGAGCGGCCCGGCAGGAAAGGCAAGTTCGCGTAAGATGATGGCCGCATCGACTTTCCGCACCTGCCATGACTGAATTCTCCAAGGATATCTACACCGAACCCCGCTTCGACCCCGATACCCTCGCCAACCTCGGCCCGCTGCGCGGCATGGCCGGCGTCTGGGAAGGCACGCGCGGGCTGGACATCAAGCCCAAGGCCGACGGCGCGCGCAAGCAGGCCTTCGTGGAGCGCTTCGAGCTGCAGCCGATCGATCCCCAGACCAACGGGCCGCAGCTGTTCTACGGCTTGCGCTACCACCAGCACGCGCGCAAGCCGGGCGAGGCCAAGACCTACCATGACCAGATCGGCTACTTCCTGTGGGAGCCGGCGACCGGCAGCATCATCCAGACGGTGGCGATCCCGCGCGGGCAGGTCGCCATGGCGGTCGGACAGGCGGCGGCCGACGCCGCCAGCTTCGAGCTGGTCGCCACCAAGGGCCATGCCAGTTTCGGCATCTGCTCCAACCCGTTCATCGCCCATGCGTTCGACACGCTGGAATACAGGATCAAGGTAACCATCAACGACGACGGCACCTGGTCCTACGACGAAGACGTCGTGATGATGATCCGCGGCCAGCAGGAGCCTTTCCACCACAAGGACCGCAACACCTTGCACCGGGTCGGCGAGCCCTTGCCCAACCCCGCGGTGCGCGGGTGAGATGAGACCGGAAATGGAGAACACGGACGACAGCCCCGCGCTGCAGCCGGAACGGCCCTGGATCGCGCTGCACACCACCTACGACGTCGAAGCCTGGATAGACAGCTACAACCGCGACCTGCAGCGGGCGGTGGATCCGAGGAACACCACCGGCTGCGGCATTTGCTTCATCCTCGCGCATGGCGGCGAGATCTACCTGCATACGAATGCCGACGGCGACGTGCTGCTCGACGTGACGCCGGAGGCGGAGTGGGTGGGGCCGTTGATCACCGCCGCCACGCGGGTGCCGGCGCCGCCGTCGCAGATCTGGTCGCTGCCGGGGGACGCCTTGACGGCACTCGTGCTAGGCCTGAGCCCGCTGGTCGCGGCCACGCGCATCGTGCCACGGCATGACTACAGGGTGAGGAAGTACTGAGGGTGGAAAGACATGGAGGCGGATGAAGCCTCCGCCACGCCTGCGGGCCCGGCATGCCAGTGCTGGTCCGCGAACACAACGGCACCGTCGGGGCGTTCCGACCGGACGAGCAGCATGCGTTGGCCGTCGACCAGGCCGAGCCATTCGGGATCAAGTGGGCTGCGCCACTGCGAACGGAAGAATATCAATTTCCCATTGTCGTGCCACTGCGCCATCTTGCTTCTGAAACGGTCCGGATACTGGTTAGCAGGACAGGCGATGTTTGCCCAAGGATCGCAAATCGCAATGTCTGACGGCCATTCCCTCATGCTTTTTCCCAGCATGCCATCCGGAAGCAAGCCGACCAGCGTCACCGCGTGCAGACCGCCGAGCCCAAGCCGCGAGATGTGCAACGCCGGGTCCAGCTCCGATAGCTTGTCCTCCGCCGCTTGGGCCAGCGAATCGCAGACCTGGCTGCGCGCGCGCCAGACACGGCTCGAGAACGGGCGCGTATCCACGGACTGCGGAGCGCCGAGCGAAGGGTCCTCGTGCTCTGCCCGGCGAAGACGCAGGTTTTCCTCGAGCGGGTCCTTGAACATGCTGAACTTGTTCCAGGATTTCACGGCGCCTTCCCTGCAGTACAGGTCCGCGCGGACATAGCGGAGTGCGTCAGTGGCGAAAAGCAGGTTGAACGCCCCGGGCCATACCTCGCAGGCCGGGACGGCGCCGGGATCCGATTGCGCGGGCGCTCCGCTGACGACGTCGCTGGCGGCGCCGGCTGTCGAACGCGCGCCTTCGAGTTCCGGCGCCGACCAGCGCCTGCGCAGCCTGGCGTCCGCCGAGCGGCCGCTCGCCACGCAGGCCATGACGGCACAGGCGGAGGCCGGCCTGTGCCTCGGACCGGAACTTGCGGGCCGCCGACCGGCGTCAGACGCCGCGCCGGCGGCGGTGTCGTCAAGGCCGCGGTCGGAAGCGACGACAGCCACGGCTGTAGCGGGAGCGATCACGGGAGAGGGCAGGCAAGCGCGAGAGCAAAATCGTTTGTGCCTTCGCGCGGGCCGCGGTTCCAATCGAAGCGGCGTCTACCCCCGGCCCGTCAGCCCGGCGGCCTGCCTTTCTCGCACATGCACGGCCCGTCCGCCGCTGTACGTCGCAGCCACCGCCCGGTCATCCCCCAGCAGCGCAAATGCGAACAGCAATTCCTCCAGGCTCTCGGTGCGCGCCGTCCGCCGCGCCAGCAGCGGCGTCGCCTGCGGATCGAGCACAATGAAGTCCGCTTCCGCGCCTGCGGAAAATCCGCCTATCGTGCCTTCCAGCTGCATGCTCCGTGCGCCGCCGAGCGTGGCAAGGTAGAACATGCGCAGCGCCGGCAGGTAGGTGCCGCCCATGCGCGCCACCTTGTACACCGCATTCATGGTCTGCAGCATGGAGAACGCGGTGCCGCCGCCGACATCGGTCGCGAGCGACAGCGGTACCCGGGCGGCATCGGCGCGGGCGAAGTCGAACAGGCCGCTGCCGAGGAACAGGTTGGAGGTGGGACAGATCGACGCCGCCGACTGTGTTTCGCGCATGCGCGTGCGGTCGTGCTCGTCCAGCCAGATGCAGTGCGCGTACATCGCGCGCGGGCGCATCATGCCATAGCTGTCGTAGACGTCGAGATAGCTGCGCGAAGCGGGGAACAGGGACTTCACCCAGTCGACTTCATCCGTGTTCTCGGCGACATGGGTCTGCAGGAAGGTGTCCGGGTAGGCGCGCGCCAGTTCGCCGGCAAGTTGCAGCTGCGCTTCGGTGGAGGTCGGTGCGAAGCGCGGCGTGATGGCATACAGCTGGCGTCCCTTGTTGTGCCAGCGCCGGATCAGGTCCTCGCTGTCCCGCACCCCGCCTTCCGCCGTGTCGCGCAGGAAGTCCGGGCAGTTGCGGTCCATCAGGATCTTGCCTGCCACCATGCGCAGGTTGCGCCTGTGACTCTCCTCGAAGAAGGCGTCGGCCGATTCCTTGTGCACGGTGCAGTACACCATGGCGGTGGTGGTGCCGCATCGCAGCAGCTCATCGAGGAAGAAGCGGGCGACTTCGGCCGCATGTTCGGGATCCTTGAACCTGCTTTCGTTCGGGAAGGTGTAGGTCTCGAGCCAGGGCAGCAATCCCTCGGCCGGCGACGCGATCATGTCGGTCTGCGGATAGTGGATGTGGGTGTCGATGAAGCCGGGAACGATGAGTTTTCCCCGGTAGTCGTGCACGACAGCGTCGGGCGGCAAGGCCGGGTGCAGCCGGACATGGTCGCCGGCGGCCAGCACGCGGCCGTCGGCCACGACCAGCAGGCCGTCCTCGTGCCACGCGTGGGCCTGCCCGCTGAACGCGGGGTCGTCGTTGAAATGCAGGATGCTGGCGCGGTAGGCCTGGCAGCCGGCGGGGAAGGGTATTGACATCATCATGTTCCTCGGCCGAGGCCGGTATCGTGTTGGTTGGTTCTCAGGCGTGGGCGGGGCGCGCCTCGACGCCGCTTGCGGCCGCCTGCTGCGCCTCCCACGCCTGCAGCAGCTGGGCACATACCGACGCGGCGATCACCGCGGGTTGCTTGCCGTCGATGCCGGGCAGGCCGATGGGGCACACCATCGTCTCCAGGGCTGCGGCCGGGACGCCGCGTTCGCGCAGGCGGTGCTCGAACTGCATCCGCTTGGTGTGCGAGCCGATCAGGCCGACCCATCCGGCATCCGCGCGGCGCAGGATGGCTTCGCAGAGGCGTTGGTCCAGCGCATGGCTGTGGGTCATGACCAGGTAGCTGGCGCCCGGCGCGGCGGCGGCGACCAGGGCTTCCGGCGTATCGGTGACTTCGGCCACCGTATTGGGCGGCAGCGACGGCGGGAACAGTTCCTCCCGTTCATCCACCCAGGTGACGTGGCAGGGAAGCTCTCCCAGCGCGCGCACGATGGCCGCGCCGACATGGCCCGCGCCGAAGAGTAGCAGATGCGGGCGAAACGCGCGGCAGGCGTCGGCAAGCCAGCGGCCGCCACCGGCGTCGCGCAGCAGTTCGGTGGATGAGGCGGCGCCGGGCTGCGGCGTGCCGGGGGTGCCTGCCAGCAGGCGCCCGTCCTCGTCCAGCAGCGCTGCCGCCCCGCCGTCCAGCGCAACCAGGCGCCAGCTGTCCTGGCGCCCCTGCCAGCGCGCATGCAGCCCGCGGAACAGGGGCAGGGTGGCCGGATCGACCAGCTCGAACGCGAGATGCACGACGCCGCCGCAGCACTGGCCGAGCGCCGGTCCGAGCGGAAAGCGGGCCAGTTGGCGCGCCTCGCCGCCGGCCAGCATCGCGCGCGCCAGTTCGACCGCGCGCAGTTCGAGGTGGCCGCCGCCTATCGTGTCGAATTGTCCATGCGCGCTCACCAGCATCTTGGCGCCGGGTTCCCGCGGGCAGGAACCTGCAATACCGGCGACCGTGACCAGCACCGCCGGCACGCCGCGTTCGCCGAGCGCGAGCAGCGCTTGCAGCCAGTCGTTCATGTCGCCGCCGCCCGCACCGCATCCACCGCATCCAGGATCGCCTCCGGCGTCGCCGGTGCCTGCAGCGGCGGATTGTGGCGGTAGTCGCCGACGGCGGCGATGGCATCGCGGATCGCGAAGAAGACGGAAAAAGGAAGCAGCAGCGGCGGCTCGCCGACCGCCTTTGACCGGTGGATGCTGTCGGCGACGTTGCTGTTCTCGAACAGCCTGACATGGAACGCGGACGGGCAGTCCGACACGGCCGGTATCTTGTAGGTGGAAGGGGCATGGGTCATCAGCCTCCCTGCCGCGTTCCACCACAGCTCCTCCGATGTCAGCCAGCCCATGCCCTGGATGAAGCCGCCTTCCACCTGCCCGATGTCGATGGCCGGATTGAGCGACTTGCCGGCGTCGTACAGCACATCGGCGCGCAGCAGTTTCCATTCGCCGGTCAGGGTGTCGACCACGACCTCGGCCACCGCCGCGCCGTACGCGAAGTAATAGAACGGGCTGCCGGTCATCGTCGACGCATCCCAGCTCAGGCCGGGCGTGGCGTAGAAGCCGTCGGACCAGAGCTGCACCCGCGCGTTGTAGGCGCGGCGCACCAGCGAGGGAAACGGCTCGGCGCTGCCGCCGGCATGCACGTGATTGTCGGCGAAGCGCACCTCCTCGGGGGCGACCTGGTACAGCTGCGCGGCGAAGGCCGCCAGCCGCTCGCGTATTCTGCGTGCGGCGTCCTGCGCCGCCTTGCCGTTGAGGTCGGCGCCGGTGGACGCGGCCGTCGCGGAGGTGTTGGCGACCTTGCTGGTGTCGGTCGCGGTGGCGCGTACCCGCGAGAGGTCGAGCCCCAGCTCGTGCGCGACCACCTGCGCCACCTTGGTGTTGATGCCCTGGCCCATCTCGGTGCCGCCGTGGTTGACCAGCACCGAGCCATCCACGTAGACGTGCACCAGCGCCCCCGCCTGGTTCAGGTGCGGCAGGTTGAACGAGATGCCGAACTTGACCGGCGTGACCGCCATGCCCTTCTTCAGCACCGGGCTAGAGGCGTTGAAGCGCCGGGTGGCGGCGCGCCGTTCACGATAGCCGCTGTCGGTCTCCAGCTGCGCGACCAGTTCGTGGATCACGTTGTCCACCACCTTCTGGCCGTAGGGCGTGAGGTTGCGCCCCTCGGCGGCGCCGCGGCCGTAGAAGTTGATGCGCCGCACGTCGAGCGCATCCTTGCCGAGATTGCGCGCGATCTCGTCGATCACGTATTCGATCGCGATTGCGCCCTGCGGCCCGCCGAAGCCGCGGAACGCGGTGTTCGACTGCGTATGGGTCTTGCCGCACAGGGCCAGGATGTCCACGTCGGACAGGTAGTAGGCATTGTCGAAATGGCAGACGGCGCGCGTGGCGACCGGCCCCGAGAGGTCGGCGGAGAAGCCGGCGCGCGACACCATTTCGACACGGGCGGCAGCAATGCGGCCGTCGTCGTCGTAGCCGATCTCGTATTCATAGTGGAAGCAATGGCGCTTGCCGGTCACCAGCATGTCGTCGTCGCGATCCGCGCGCAGCTTGACCGGGCGCCCGAGCCGAGCCGCGCTGATCGCCGCCGCCGCCGCCCACAGCGCGGACTGCGATTCCTTGCCGCCAAAACCGCCGCCCATGCGCCGGCATTCCACGGTGACGTGATGGGAGTGCAGGCCAAGCGCGTGCGCGATCACATGCTGCATCTCCGACGGATGCTGGGTAGAGCACCAGACGTGCATGGTGCGGTCTTCCCTGGGCACCGCATACGAAATCTGGCCCTCCAGGTAGAACTGCTCCTGGCCGCCCACATGCAGCGCTCCCTTCAGCCGGTGCGGCGCCTGCGCATAGGCGCGCTGGAAGTCGCCGCGGGCGAGCCGCATCGGCGGCAGCACCAGCGACTGCGCCTGCTTGGCCTGTTGCGGCGTGAGGATGGCAGGGAGCTCCTCGTAGTCGACCTGCGCCAGGCGCGCGGCGCGGCGCGCGTTGTCGTGGGTGTCGGCCACCACGATGAAGATCGGCTGTCCGACGTACTGGACCAGGCCGTCGGCCAGGATCGGGTCGTCATGAATGATCGGGCCGCAGTCGTTGAAGCCGGGGATGTCACGGGCGGTGTACACCGCCACCACGCCGTGTGCCTGCCTGACGGCGTCCAGGTCGACGGCGCGCAGCTTCGCATGGGCCTTTTGCGACAGGCCGAGCGCCGCGTGCAGGGTGCCGTGCAGTTCCGGGATGTCGTCGGTATACGTCGCTTCGCCGAGCACATGCAGCCGCGCCGACTCGTGCGGATGCGGCTTGCCGGCCTGGCTCCAGGCCGGGGGCGCCAGCGCCGCGAGGGATTCGGGTCTGTTCATGATGCTGTCCTCATGCCGCAAAAACATGCACGGCCCCGGCCGGGAGCGGATCGGCCGGGCGCGTCTCCAGCCAGAAACGACGCAACAGGTTCTGCGCGGCCTTCATCCGGTATGCGCTGCTGGCGCGCATGTCGGTGAGCGGCGCGTAGTCCTGCGCGAGCTTCGCCGCCGCATCCTGCGCGGCCGCTTCGTCCCAGGTCCGGCCTTGCAATGCCGCCTCGGCCTGCGGCGCGCGTCGCGACGTCGCCGCCATGCCGCCGAATGCGATGCGTGCCTCCCGGATCGTGCCGCCATCCAGTGTCAGTGCGAACGCCGCGCACACTGCCGAAATGTCCTGGTCGAATCGCTTGGCCAGTTTGTAGGTACGGAACGCAAGGCCTTCCCGCGGCAGCGGAATGCGCACGGCCTCGACCAGCTCGTCGGGGCGCAGGTCCTTCTTCTGGTAGTCCAGGTAGAACGCGTCGAGCGGGAGCACCCGCCGGCCCGTGGCGCCGTGCAGCACGACCTCGCTGCCGAGGGCAATCATCCAGGGGGCGGAGTCGCCGATCGGCGACCCGTTCGCGATGTTTCCGCCGAGGGTGCCCGCATTGCGGATCGGCAGCGAGGCGAACCGCTGCCAGAGTTGCTGCAGCGCCTGCGGGTAATGCCGGCAGGCCGCGCGGTAGGCGTCGTCCAGCGAAACCGCCGCGCCGATTTCCAGCATGCCGTCCCGTTCGACGATCCGTGCCAGCTCTCGCACCCGGTTGACGTGGATGATGTCACCCAGGTCGCGCAACTGCTTGGTCACCCACAATCCTACATCGGTCGCGCCGGAAAGAAGGGTGGCATGCGGATGTTGGGTGCGCAGCGCGACCAGCTGCTCCAGCGTGCGCGGCGCATGGAAGGACCGGCCGGCATGGGTATAGCTGAAGCACTCCTCCCGCTGAATCGCCTGCAGCGCCTGCTTGAGCGCCGTACGATCGAAAGCCACCTTCGGCAATTCCTGCATGCGCCGCGCGGCGTCGATGATCGGCCGATAGCCGGTGCAGCGGCACAGGTTGCCCGACAGCGCGTCGTCGATCTCGCCGCGCTCCGGCGCCCGGCCGTCCTGCTCATGCTTGAGATACAGGCTCCAGAGCGACATCACGAAGCCGGGCGTGCAGAAGCCGCACTGCGATCCGTGACACTCGACCATTGCCTGTTGCACGGGATGCAGGCGGTCCGTGTGATGCAGGTCCGGCGGCGTCGGGGCCGGTTGCGCCGGGCCTGGCTGTTTCAGGTCTTCCACCGTGAACAGCGCCTTGCCGTCCAGCGCGGGCAGGAATTGTATGCAGGCATTGACGGTCTTCAGTTCCACATCATCGCCTTTCAGCTCGCCGACCACGACGGTGCAGGCGCCGCAATCGCCCTCCGCGCAGCCTTCCTTGGTGCCGGTGCAATGGCGGTCCTCGCGCAGGTGCTGCAGGACGGTCCGGGTCGTCCCGACGTCCTTGATTTCATGCAGCTGGCCGCGGTGGAAATAACGTATGGCTGAAGACATGCTCTCTCCGTCTGTGCGCCTGCCGCGCTTGTCATCCTGTCAAGAGACGGTAGCGGGACGCATGGCTGCCGGGACCCGGCAAGTCCCGATGATGCGGGATGCCGCTGGCGTCGTGCGGCGGCTGCTGACATAGTAGGTATACAAGCTGCCATATATGCAGCGGCGCCGGTTGCGGGACAGCAAACAGGCGTCATCCGCCAGCGGGGATGCTCGGTATATCGCGGACTGGATGGCCGCCCGGCGCGCGGAAGCTATGATGGCTGCCACATTGGAGAGAGGAGGGAAGGAATGGGGAAACTGAGCACACATGTACTCGATGTCACGCAGGGCAAGCCGGGCGCCGGCGTCGCTTTGGCGCTATACCTCGTCGAGGGCGACAGCCGCCGGCTGCTGAAGCAGGCCGTGACCAACGGCGATGGCCGTTGCGACGGCCCGTTGCTGCAGGACGGAGAGATGCGAACGGGGATGTATGAGCTGGTATTCGACGCCGGCGATTATTTCGCGGCGCAGGGCATCGGGCTGCCGCAGCCGCGTTTCATCGACAGGGTGACGATTGCGTTCGGCATCGCGGATACAGCACAGAACTATCATGTGCCGCTGGTCGTGTCGCCATGGTCGTACTCGACCTATCGGGGAAGCTGAGGCGTGCCGGACCGGCGGCGCCATGCGCAATGCGCGGCGCCGCCCACCGCCCCGCACGGACCCGTCGCGTTGATGCAGCGGGATGGGAGGCGGTTGCGCATGCAATGGCTGGCGAAGGCAGGGCGGGTGGCGGCAGGCTTGGGGAAGTAGGGGAAGCAGGGGAAGTCGTGCAAAGACCGCGATGGGTGACATCGGGACCGCGCGCTGGCGCGGGCGGCATGGAGTGCTGCGCGGAGGGACGCACAGAGGCAGCAAGAATCCCGGCGTCGAATACGCGGGACCCTGGGATCGCCGGCACCTGCGCGTCCGTGGGGTGCCTATGTCGGTCTGCAAATTGCTGCTTGAACGTTGAACGTCTGTACGAGGGCTGAACGTCTGTACGAGGGTTGCGCGTCCGCACGAAGATAGAACGACTGGACGCGGACCGGGCGACGGGATGAGGATCGGCCGCGGACTGGAAGAAGCTTGAGCCATGTCGGCAGGGTGGCAGTCCGCCGGCGCCCGCCGGCCTTGCCTCGGTTGCGCGGGCCGCGGCAGTGCGCCGGCTGCACACGCTTCCGCATCTCGTATTGCATCGACATGCGGCAGCACCGTTATTCCGGAAGTAGGCCATGAGAAATTGCATATTTCATTGCAATTTCGGCACTGCTACGCTTGATGTGTCGGTCAGGACTTTCGCCGCATGCCGACGATCTCTCAGCGGATCGTCCGCTGTCGGCCGACAAAGCCGGACCGACGACTCCCTTCGGGGCCTTCAATGTAGGTCAACTTTCAGGAGGAATCATGGCGTTTGCAGTACTTTCGGAGGACGAAGTGGCGGCGGTATCCGGCGGCTTTGGCATTCCAGGTGCAGTGCTGGGTGGGGTCGGAAGCGGTATCGGGTACTGGTACGACAATCCCAGCGCAAATCTTCCCGGGCTGGTCACTTCCATCGGCACTGGTGCCCTCGGTGGCGCGCTGGGCGGGGTGGCCGGTTGGGGCATAGGTCTGAGCGGCGGCCTTTACGGGAATGAAGTGGGTTCGTGGTACTGACCAGCGCGACCTGCCGCCGAAGACCGTAGGTGATGAACAGCTTCTTCGACATTGGCCTGTTTGCCCTAGGCTTTGCTGCGCTCTTGCGCGACGCGCATTACCTGCGCAAGGGCGCCGTAGTACCTGCGCTGCTATGGGCTGCGGTGGCGTGGGCCGCTCTCATGGCGCGCGGTATTTTCCATGGCCCGCCACGGCCCATCGAGGAGCACGTCGGTTTCGGTTTTCTCTATGCCCTGGTATTTTTTGGCGTGACTGGCGTTGCACTTTTCCTCGGCAAAAGAGGAAGGCGCTGAAACCCGGACGCGTGAACGGCTTCGCGCATCGCCCAACCGGTCCGCATCCCTGCCAACGTTGTCAACAGTACGCGGCCTCGCGATAGAGGTCGCGTACATTTTCCTTTCTGTTCCCTTGCTCCTTCCTTCATTCCGGTTCAATCGCCCTGGCTGGCTGGCTGGCTGGCTGGCTGGATTGTTGGCCGGCTGGCTGGTTGGATCACCCCCTTGCTGGTTCGATCGGTCTGACCAGTTCCTGCACTTCTCTTGGTGCGATTACTCCTGCTGTTTCAACCAGCCTTGTTGGTACTACCCCTGCTGTTTCAATCAGCGTTGTTGGTGCGAATACCCCTGCTGTTTCAACCAGCGTTGTTGGTGCGAATACCCCACCTGTTTCAACCAGCGGGTTAGTGCGAATAGCCGTCCTGCTTTAATCAGCCTGACTGCGTGACTGATCCTTACTACTGCATGCACACTTGCTGGTTCGTCCCCCCTTGCTGGTTCGTCCCCCTTACTGGTTAATCTCCTGTAGTTGTCATTCACTTTCGAGTTTGCTTTCTCCTGGCTTCATCTCCTCGTGCTGCATGGACTTCTGCTGGCACATGATCTCCACCTGCCGCTTCAACACTTTTTTCTGTTCAATTGCTCCTTTCCGTGTTTCACCGCTGCCGCTACTTCCAGAACGCCTCGAGCGGCACAGCAGCAGGTGCACTCCGATACATCGCGCGACCGGAACTGCAACTGCACGCCTGGCGCAGGACGACTGCTTTGCGATGAGCATATCGAACGAGGTATAACGCAGACCGACAAACGGGACGAAGACCGACAGCGTTGCCTGCATATGGGCCGGACCCCAAGTTTCGGGTTGGTGCAGCCGGGGACCGGCTTCCTGATGTGAAGAGGTGCGTGCAGAGGTGCGCCCCGCATGCATGCGACATGTGTAGACGCGCAAGTGCGCGGTGTGCTGTTGCGCACGGCGCAATCCGACTGCTGTCAACCTGTCAGCGGTCGCCCGTCCTCTGGCGGATCCTTTCGCGATGGTTTGGCGAGAACGATTGAGTCCTGCTGTATTTTTCCGTTCGCCAGCACAATCACCCGGTCGGCGGTCGCAATCGTCTCGGGTCGGTGCGCGACGATCACCCGGGTGATCGCCAGCGACTTTACTGCGGCGTTGACTGCATGTTCCCGTGCAAGATCGAGATGGCTTGTCGCCTCGTCGAGGAACAGTATCCTGGGACGCTTGTACAGCGCGCGGGCGAGGAGAATGCGTTGTTTCTGGCCGCCCGACAGCACGGTACCCATGTCCCCGATCAGGGTGTTCCAGGCCATCGGCATGGCTTCGATATCCTCGGCGACCGCGGCCATACCGGCACATGCCGCGATCCAGTCCGCGTCGGCCTCGGGATCGAAAAAACTGATGTTCTCGGCGATCGTGCCGGCAAACAGTACATCGTCCTGCATGACGGTTCCCGTCATGGTCCGCAGCCGTGCCTTGCCCATACTGGCAAGTGGCACGCCGCCGATCCTGACCGTTCCCTCGTCCGGGGAGAGGATGCCGAGCATGAGGTTGATCAGCGTGGTTTTTCCGCCGCCGGAGGGGCCGGCGATGGCGACGGACTCGCCAGCGCCGATCCGCAGGCTCACGTCGTCGAGGACGAAGGGCTCCTGCTCGCCGTAGCGGTACTTCACCCGGGATAGCTCGATGGTCGCGGCCGGCCACGCTGCCTGGCTTTCCTCGGGGCCAGCGATACGATCATCGGTGACACCGTCATCCTCGGGCGGGGTCAGGACGATGTCCGCCAGCCGTTCCCCGTGGAGGCGCAGCATGCCCACTTCGACCAGCTTGTCGACCAGCGCGCTCACCCGGTTGTCGAACTGCCCCTTGTAGGCATGAAAGGCGATCAGCGCGCCAACCGTGAAATGGCCGTCGATGACGAGACGGGCGCCGAGCCAGATGATGAGGATGTTTTCGATGCCGAACAGCAGCCCGTGCGACAGGCGCAGCAGCAGCTGCAGCTTCTGGGTCCGGAGATCGGCGTTGACCTGGTCGACCAGCAGCGCCAGCCATGACGCATGGCGTGCCTCCTGGCGATGGAACAGCTTGATCGCCTTCATTCCGCGCACCGTCTCCAGGAAATGGCTTTGCTGCTTCGCTGCGTGAACGATCTGCTCCTCGCTGGCCCGGCGCAGAGGGCCATACCATGCCCAGCGGCCAAGCGCGTACAGGCTCATGGCGCCGACGGCAATCCACCCGAGCATGACGCTGTAGATGAACATCAGCGCCAGCGTGGCCACCGTCATGATCCCGTCGAGCACCGCCTCCAGGAATGCACTCGTCAGCGTTCGCTGGATCTGGTCGATCGCGCCGAAGCGCGAGACGATGTCGCCCAGGTGGCGCTTCTCGAAATACTGCACCGGCAGCCGTGCCAGGTGCGTGAATGCATTGGATCGCCACTGGATGTTCAGCGTCGTCCCGGTGTACATCAGCACCCAGCCCCGGGCGGTGCCGATGCCTTGTTGCAGCAGCATCAGCAAGCCGAAGCCCAGCGCCAGTGTCGTGAGCAGGTCGCGGTCGGCGGATACCACCACATTGTCGACCACCCATTGCAGGAAGAACGGACTGAGCAGCGACAGCACTTCGAGCGAAATGGCAAGCAGCAGGACCTGCGCGAGGGATCCGGACAGGCCGGTGACTTTCCCGACGAGCGCGCCCAGCGCGAGCGCTTGCCGCGCCGACCGCGGTTGAAAGTCGGATGCAGGCCAGAGTTCCAGCGCGACGCCGGTAAAGGATGCCGATACTTCCGCCATCGTCAGCCGGCGCACGCCAAAGGCCGGGTCGTGGATCGTGACCGCCTTCTGGCTTACCGACCGGAGCACCACGAAGTGATTGAAGCGCCAGTGCAGGATGCAAGGCAGGCGCAACTGGCGCAGGTCGTCCATCTCCAGCTTGACGGCACGAGACGACAGCTGCAAGCGCCCGGCCAGCCGGGTCAGGTGCGCGAGCGTCGTCCCCTTGAGCGAGATCGGGAAGCGATGTCGAAGGCTGCAGAGGTCGGTGCGATGTCCGTGGTAGCCGGCAACCATGCCGAGGCAGGCGAGCCCGCATTCGGCCGCCTCGGTCTGCAGCAACACGGGCAGCCTGGTGGAAAAGCCGAAGGAGAGCGCCTCCGGAAGCACCGCGGCGAGGCGGCGCATCAGAGCTTACGCCCCATGCTGTAGAGCGGCTCCAGCACCCATTCGTACAGGCGGCGCGTCTCCTGCAACACGTCGGCTTCCACGCGCATCCCGGATTGCAGGGCCTGTGGGCGGCCATAGGCGACGACCGCCTGGGCGGCGAGCCTGACGGTAATCCGGTACACCGGCTCGCCCCGCTCGATGGCGGCGTCACCCGCAAGCTCGTCTCCGGGCAGCGCGGTGCGCGCCACGTCGGCAACGGTGCCTTGCGCATGGCCAAATTTCTGGTATGGATACGCGACGTAGCGCAGCAGCACCGCGTCGCCCGGCCTGACAAAGCCGACCGCGCGACTCTGCGCGTAGAGATGGGCCTGCAGCACGGCGCCTTCCGGCACGATGCTGACCAGCGGGCGCGCCGGATCGACCGACTGTCCCGGTTCGGCGATGGCAGCGGTGGCGATGCCGGATTCCGGCGCGCGGATGGCAAGGTGGCGACGCGCTTCGTTCTCGGTCAGTTCCTGTTCAATGCCGACGATGGCGCGCTCGACCTGCGCCTGCTGGTTCTCGTGCCGCAGGCCGAGACTGCCGTATTCATGGCGCTGCGATGCCAGTTCGCGGGCTGCGGCCATGCGTTCGCGTTCCAGGTTCTGCAGGCGATTGCGCTGGTCGAGCACGTCCGCATCCTTCTGCTGGAGATGCTCGCGCGAGATGTAGGCCTGTGCCAGCAACTGCGCGTGGCGCGCCCGGGTTTCTTCCGCCAGCCTGACCCGGGTCTCCTGCCCGGCAATCTGGCCGTCCAGCTTCTCCATCTCGCGTTGCAGGCTCTCGATCCGCCTTCCCAGCGCCGCGTGCTCTTCGCGATGCAGGATCCGATGCTTGTCGCGTTCCTCCTGAAGCGACTGCCGCCGGGCGCGCAGCTGTTCGCTGACAAGCGCGTGGGTGCTTCCCTGTGTGCTGCTGTGCCGTTCGCCGGAAAGCGTGTAGAGGACATCACCCCGCTTGACGGCCTGGCCTTCGGCCACATGCCTGTCGACGATGACGCCGGCCTGGGGTGCATGGACCTTGACCAGGCCGGTCGCAGGCATCAGCTGCCCGGACACCGTGCTGCGCCTCGTATAGGAGCCTGTTGTCAGGAACAGGATGACCGCGGTCGCGCAGGCGAGTGCGCCACCGCACATCAAGGTGAAGGAAAGCGGACGGGCGAGGACGATATCGCCCATCCAGTGGCCGGCGCGGGCGTGCACCGCTTCTGTGCGAAATAGTGTGTTGTCCTTGGCCATACGTAAGCAGGTGTGGGAATCGTGGCGCCGCACTACCGGGGCAACTTCCCTGCCTCGGCAGCGGTGCTTCGCGGATATCGATGAAGCCCAGCGATGCTAACAACCCGCTTGCCATCGGCAAAGCTGGAATTTCTCATGGTCGTCGCGCCGATGTCGCATGGGCTCAGTGTCGCGGCATCAATACGAACGCCACTGCAGGTAGCCCAACGCCACCGCCTTGCTGACAGCCTGCGCACGGTTCGAGGCGCCAAACAGGCGGATCAGTGTTGCGACATGATTGTTGACCGTGCCTTCACTGATATGCAGGCGGGCCGCGATCTGCTTGGAAGCCACGCCCTCGCGCAGCAACAACAGAATCTCTTCCTGCCGGGGCGTGAGCCGGATCGGCGCGGGACGGACGTCCGGTGCGGCAAACACAGGCCGGCCCTCGATCACTGCATGCAGGTCCGATGTGAAATCCGCGAGCGGGGCAGTGCAGAGCAGGTAGCCCAGCATGCCGGAGATCCTTGCCTCGTGTATCCACGACGGGTTGCCGGAGCGGGCAAGCAGCACGCAGCGGTCCGCCAGGCCGAGCAGGCAGAAGCGGCGCGCGAGCGACAGCCCGTCGGCGCCGGGAATGTCAGGGGCGAGGAACACCCTGTGCCAGGCAACGTCCGATTCGATTGCGGTCATTGCGGAAGAAGCGCAGTCGCAAGTCGTCGTCACTATCCCGCGGTCCATCCTGTGGATCAGCTGTTGCAGCGCAAAGGCAACCAGCGCATGGTCCTCGACGATGAGGACGCGTTTGATGTCGGAGTCACTCTGCACCCATATCCTCCCAATGCCGATGGATCCGTATGCGAAGCATTCGATTCTAAGTAAGCGGCAATCCGGATGGCAACCGCAGATTTGTCTTCCATTCCTGGTCTGGCGGTCGCCATGGCGCGACCGGAATGGCTTGCACTTCCCGCCGGCCCCGATGCTGCCTGACATTCCGAGCGACGCACGGTCCTGTCCTGCGTCGCCGGCATGAGAAAGTGCATGTGTCTTGTCTGCGTCATTCCTCCCAACGCGTGAGGAATTGCCCGTTTCGCGTCGCGCGGGCGCCGCCTATGATGCGTTCCGCCGGTGTATATATCGCGCGCCTCGCAGAACGGCGCTGGTGATCTGACGCAGGTTCGGATGGGTGCGCCGCCGCCGTTTGGATTTCATCATCGGGAGGAAGTGCGCGTGACACTACAGGTGGGTCCGCGCCCGCGCCCGCGACCGCGACCGCAAGGCAGGCGGCGTCAGCATGCGGTGCGGCTCATGTCCGTTCCGCTGGCGTCGGGGACTCGGCGGAATCTCGTGCCTATGGCGGCGTCTGGACGGGCTGAAATACAAGCCAACGTCTCGTGTATGCATCGAGCGTGTCGCTGCATTCGCACTGAAACGCGCTGACAAAAGGACGCAAAGCCCGTGACATGATCATCGCCGTGGTTGATGTGGGGCAGCAGGGACCCCGAAGAGGCTGGGGCTGTCGGCAGTCCGGTTTGGCAAACGGTTGAAATTTCTACGCTGCGACCATGAAGCCATGGCGCCGTGGGGCGGAGCGCTTCGCGGAGAAACGCAGGAAGGCGCAGGCCGTACGCGCTCATAAACGTCATGACCCTGCGCTGGCCATCCAAGCATGGCGATCGCACCGCGCTTGAAATGCCATGTGCTGAAGGTGCCCGCGTACCGCGCAAAACCCGCGCGCGCGTGGTAGGGTCAGGATCAGACCGCCTTCATCATTCCAACAGCGCCGCGGGTGTGTCGTGCCAGGAGAAGCAAGCGGCTTTACCGTCAGTACTTTCCGTCGGTATCCGGCTCAATTGTCTACCGACTGTAGAGACAGCGAGCAGGCTCCATTGCGGCACAGGCTCGCCCTACCATGCTGTTGTCACGGCAGTCGCCACCCATGCCGCGCCAGAATGTACGTCGTATGCGGACTGCGCGCAATCGCGCATGCATGTTTCCCCTGCGGGGCTTCCGTCGTGTTTGCCGGGAAGTACGAGCGGAGCGGATTCCAAGGCGTTGCGGCAAGCGCGTCCACCGGCCACGCGCCGGCGGACAGATGCACCGTGGAGCGTACCCCGGCAACGGATGCATGCCACGCGGTGCGGCGCGGGCGCGCTCACAGGGATGAGGTTGCCGTCGCGTCGCACGCGGGGAGGAAGCATGCGCTAAACACGCTTGCTCGACATTCTGCTGCTGAGGTAGATCGAATACAGCGCGGACAGGCCGACCAGGCCGTAGATCACGCGCGAGATCGTGCTTCCTTCACCAAACAGCATCGCCACCACGTCCAGGTCCATCAGGCCGACCAGGCCCCAGTTGATGCCGCCGATGATCAGGAGCAGCATCGGTATCCAGTCCACGGCGGTCATGCGCTTGACAGTATGGACGGAGCGGGCACCTCCATTGCTGCGGCGGTCAGGGATATGTCGTCGCTCTGCGTGATTCAGTGTTGCTGCCATGGTAGCCTCCTTGCAAGATCAATCGGCAGAGCGGCGCCCTGCGTCGGGTCGGTTCGCGATGCAATCTCCATGCCGGTGGCGGCTGGTCATTCGGCGCCGATGTACATGTAGCGGAATACAAACACGGCGGCAATGATCCAGGCAATCACCGGTACTTCGCGCGCCCGCCCCGTCAGCAGTTTCAGTGCCGAATAGGAGATGAAGCCGAACGCGACGCCGTTGGCGATGGAGTAGGTGAACGGCATCATCAGTGCGGTGATCACGGCGGGTACGCTCTCGGTGACGTCGTCCCACTCGAGGTCGGCCAGTTCGCGCAGCATCAGGCAGGACACGTAGAAGAGGGCGGGGGCGGTGGCATAGCCCGGGACCGCGCCCGCCAGCGGCGCGATGAACAGGCAGGCGAGAAACAGCAGGGCCACCGCGACGGCGGCCAGGCCGGTGCGTGCGCCGGCCTGCACCCCGGCGGCGCTCTCGATGTAGGCGGTGGTGCTGGAGGTGCCGAGCAGGGAGCCGGCGGCGATGGCGGAACTGTCGGCCAGCAAGGCCTTGTTCAGCCTGTCCATCTTGCCCTGCCTGAGCAGGCCGGCACGGCTGGCGACACCCATCAGCGTACCGGTCGCGTCGAACAGTTCGACCAGGAAGAACACCAGGACCACGTTCAGGATGCCGATGGACAGCGCCGCCGAGACGTCGAGCTTGAGCAGCGTCGGCGCCAGCGAGGGCGGCGCGGAGACGATCCCCTGGAACTGGTTTCCGGCGACGATGAAGCTGAGGAAGGTGACCAGCACGATACCGATCAGGATCGCGCCTTTGACCCGCAGGCGTTCCAGCGCGACGATGATGAAGAAGCCGAGGATGGCAAGCAGCGCGGATGTCGCATGCAGGTCGCCCAGCGTGAGCAGGGTGGCGGGATGGGCGGCGACGATGCCGGCGTTCTTCAGCGAGATGATGGCCAGAAAAAGGCCGATGCCCGCCGTGATCGCGATCCGCACGGAGCGCGGGATGCCGTTGATGATCATTTCCCGCACCCGGATCACGCTGATGAACACGAAAAGGAGGCCGGATATGAATACCGCGCCGAGCGCCGCTTCCCAGCTGTAACCCATTCCCTGTACCACCCCGTAGGCAAAATAGGCATTGAGGCCCATGCCGGGCGCCATGGCGATCGGATAATTCGCATACAGACCCATCACCAGGGAGCCGAGCGCGGCCGCCACGCAGGTGGCGACGAACACCGCGTCCTTCGGCATCCCGGCGTCGCCCAGGATGGAAGGATTGACGAAGATGATGTAGGCCATGGTCAGGAAGGTGGTCAGGCCGCCCAGCAATTCGGTCCGTACATCCGTTCCGTGCTCTTTCAACTTGAACAGACGCTCAAGTGCGCTCATGCGTTCTCCTTGTTCTTGGCAAATTGTCACGGACGGCGCCGTGCGCGGTCCCCTGGTGCGATATTTACCCCAGCTTTTGCTTCCCGGCGTTGTCCGTGCACAGGCCTTGCTCTTCCTATATCACTGCGCTGACTCTACAATTCCTGTCCCGCAACATGTGGGTCGAGGGTACAGGCGAATGCACCGGTGCACATACCGCCGGGCCCATATTTGCCATAAAGACAAAGGTATATGGGTTCCGGGGATATCCTGTAATTTTTGCCAGTAACAAGAATGATTGACGACAGACCGACTACCGCGGCGCGTTCGTGCGGTAGCGCCAGACCAAGCGAGATATGCAAAGCCGCCTGACCCTCAGCAGCATCACCAAACGCTACCCGTCCGTGGTGGCGAACGACGGCATCGACCTCGACGTGCTGCCAGGCGAAATTCATTCCATCCTCGGAGAGAACGGCGCCGGCAAGTCGACCCTGATGAAGATCATCTACGGCGCAGTCCGGCCGGATGCCGGCAAGGTGTTCTGGGACGGCCGGGAAGTCCACATCGCCAATCCGGCCGAGGCGCGCAAGCTGGGCATTGCCATGGTGTTCCAGCATTTCTCCCTGTTCGACACCCTGACCGTCGCCGAGAACATCGCGCTCGGGCTGCCCGGCGATACCGACCTGCGGGAACTGAGCCGCCGCATCGAGAGCACTGCCCGTCAGTACGGCCTCGACCTCGAGCCGCAGCGCCATGTGCACACGCTGTCGGTCGGCGAATGCCAGCGGGTCGAAATCGTGCGCGCGCTGCTGGCGCGGCCCAAGCTGCTGATCCTGGACGAACCGACCTCCGTCCTGACGCCGCAGGCAGTGGAGAAGCTGTTCGGGACGCTGCGTCAACTCGCTGCGGAAGGTTGCAGCATCCTCTACATCAGCCACAAGCTCGACGAAATCCGCTCGTTGTGCGACAAGTGCACCGTGATGCGCGCCGGGAAGGTCACCGGGGTCTGCGATCCGACGCGGGAAACCGCCGCCAGCCTGTCGCGCATGATGATCGGTGCCGAACCGCCAGCAATCCGCGCCGTGCCCCGCGCGCCGGGCGAACAGCGCCTCGCCCTGCGTAATCTGACGCTGCCGAAAAGCCATCCGTTCGGCACCGCGCTGGCCGGCATCAGCCTCGACCTGCACGCCGGGGAGATCCTCGGTGTCGCGGGCGTGTCAGGCAATGGCCAGCAGGAACTGCTGGCAGCGCTCTCAGGCGAAGACATGCGCGCTGCAGCGGACGCTATCCTGCTCGGAGGCGAACCGGTCGGCCGCCTCGACGCGGCCCGGCGGCGCCGGCGCGGTCTGGGCTTCGTGCCGGAAGAGCGGCTCGGCCGCGGAGCCGTGCCAGACCTCTCGCTGGCGCAGAATATCCTGCTGTCGCACCAGGAGCGCGAGACCGTCACCCGCGGAATGATCCGTTTCGGCGCGATCCGGCAGCTGGCATCGTCGGTCATCGACCGGTTCAAGGTCAAGGCGCCGGGGCCGCAGGCGACCGCCGGCAGCCTTTCCGGGGGCAATCTGCAGAAGTACATCGTCGGGCGCGAGGTGATGCGCGACCCGAAGGTGCTGGTTGTCGCCCAGCCGACATGGGGGGTGGATGTCGGCGCCGCGGCGCAGATCCGCGCCGAGCTGGTCGCGTTGCGCGACGCCGGCTGCGCGCTGCTGGTGGTGTCCGAGGAACTGGATGAGCTGTTCGAGATTTCCGATCGCCTGGTAGTGATTGCCAAGGGCCGGCTGTCGCCCTCGATACGCAGGGAGGATGCCACGGTGGACTTGATCGGACTATGGATGAGCGGACTGTGGGACGACGCCGCGGGCCAGCGGGAGGACACCCATGCTTAAGCTGGAAAAACGGCCCGCCCCCTCGGTCCTGATGTCCTGGCTGTCGCCGCTGCTCGCGGTGCTGCTGACGGCGCTGTGCGGCGCCATCCTGTTCGTCTCGCTCGGCAAGGATCCGGCGCAGGGGCTCTCGGTCTTCTTCCTCGACCCGCTGGCCGACCTGCAGGGCTGGGCCGAGGTCGGCGTCAAGGTGGCGCCGCTGCTGCTGATCTCGGTCGGGCTGGCGATCTGCTTCCGGGCCAACGTGTTCAATATCGGGGCCGAGGGCCAGCTGGTCCTCGGCGCGATCGCCGGCGGCGCAGTCGCCCTGTACTTCGACCAGGGCGAGGGCGGCGGGGCGTTGATGATCACGCTGGTGCTGCTGGCCGGCGCGGCGGGCGGCATGGCGTGGGCGGCCATCACGGCCTTCCTTCGCGACCGCTGCAATGCCAACGAGATCCTGGTGTCGCTGATGCTGGTGTATGTCGCGCAGCTGCTGCTCAGCCTGCTGGTGCACGGCGTGCTGCGCGATCCCGAGGGGTTCAACTTCCCGCAGTCCCGCATGCTGTCGGACGGCTTCCTGCTGCCGATGATCGTCGAGGGCACCCGCCTGCATCTCGGCCTGCCGCTGGCCCTGGGCGCCGCGCTGCTGGCCTGGATATACCTGTCCCGCAGCTTCGCCGGCTACCGGCTGCAGGTGGGCGGCATGGCGCCGGCGGCCGCGCGCTACGCGGGGTTTTCCTCGCGCCGCGCGCTGTGGGCATCAATGCTCGTCTGCGGCGCACTGGCCGGCATCGCCGGCACCGTCGAGGTGATCGGGCCGATCGGCCAGCTCACACCCTCGGTCTCCCCGGGCTATGGTTTTGCCGCCATCATCGTCGCCTACGTCGGCCGGCTGCACCCGGTGGGCGTGGTGTTCTCGAGCTTCGTGATGGCCCTGTTCTATATCGGCGGCGAACTGTCGCAGTCCCGCCTCGGGATGCCAAGCGCGATCACCGGCGTGTTCCAGGGGATCCTGCTGTTCGCGCTGCTGGCCTGCGACGTGCTCATTCACTACAAGCCCAGCTGGAGGAAATAATGGAATCGTTCGCTCCGCTGATCGCCGCGTCGATCAATGCCGGCACGCCCCTGATGCTGGCCGCGCTCGGCCTGCTGATCAACGAGAAGTCCGGGGTGGTCAACCTCGGCGCGGAAGGCATGATGCTGGTGGCGGCCATCGTCGGCTTCGCCGCGGCCTCGACCAGCGGCAGCTTTGCCCTCGGGTTTGTCGCCGCCGCCCTGGCCGGCATGCTGCTCGGCGGCTTCTTCGCGCTGATGACGGTCTGGCTCGGGACCAACCAGTACGCCACCGGGCTCGCCCTGTCGCTGTTCGGCGGCGGCGCCTCCGCCTACATCGGCATCAGCTTCGTCGGCCGCAGCCTCGAAAGCGCGAAGCACGCGCTGCCCTTCCTGTCCGAGCTGCCGTTCGTCGGCGTCGCGCTGTTCCGCCAGCATCCGGTGGTCTACCTGTCGCTGCTGCTGTGCGCCGGCATCGCATGGTTCCTGTACCGTACGCGCGCCGGCCTGGTGCTGCGGGCGGTCGGCGAATCGCCGTCGTCCGCCCATGCGCTCGGCTACAACGTGCGGCTGATCCGCCTTGGCGCGCTGCTGTTCGGCGGCGGCTGCTGCGGGCTGGCCGGCGCCTTCATGTCGCTGGTCTACACCCCGCTGTGGGTCGAGGGCATGGTGGCGGGCCGGGGCTGGATCGCGCTGGCCCTGACCACCTTCGCCACCTGGCGGCCGGCACGCGTGCTGGCCGGCG
Organism: Noviherbaspirillum sp.; assembly: GCF_036563305.1. GTDB lineage: Bacteria > Pseudomonadota > Gammaproteobacteria > Burkholderiales > Burkholderiaceae_D > Noviherbaspirillum. The sequence goes on from NZ_DATCMQ010000016.1 coordinate 334,359, forward strand.
CCTACCTGTTCGGCGGCGTCACCATCCTGGCCTTCCATGTGCAGGGACTGGGCGTGCCGGTCGCCGCCCAGTGGCTGTCGATGCTGCCGTACCTGGCGACCATCCTGGTGCTGGTGCTGATCTCCACCAATGCAAGCTGGATCAAGCTGAACATGCCGGCGTCGCTGGGCAGGAATTTCAATCCGCACTGATCGGCGGATAATAGGGGGTTTACGGGTTTCTCCCCTTGCCGATATCCCACCGGCAAGGGGCGCTGATAAGAACGAGTGGGATACACCTGTAGAGGAAAACATGTCGAAAAGCTTCATGCGCGGTGCCCTGGCCGCGCTTGCCGTCCTGCCTGCGGTTGCCGCCGCCCCCGCATTCGCCGCCGATCCGCTGGGCGTCGGATTTGTCTATGTGAGCCCGATCGGCGAAGCCGGCTGGACCTTCCAGCACGACATGGCCCGCAAGGAGATGGAGAAGGCGCTGCCCGGGAAAGTCACCTCGCGCTTCGTCGAGAACGTCCCGGAAGGCGCCGATGCCGAGCGCGTGATCCGCGACCTCGCGCAGCAGGGCAACAAGCTGATCTTCACCACCTCGTTCGGCTACATGAACCCGACGCTGAAGGTGGCCAGGCAGTTCCCGAACGTGAAGTTCGTGCACCTGACCGGTTACAAGACCGCTCCCAACGTCGCCACCGTCAATGCCCGCTTCTACGAGGCACGCTACCTGGCCGGCGTCCTTGCCGGCAAGATGAGCAAGTCCAACGTGGCCGGCTATGTCGGCGCGTTTCCGATCCCGGAAGTCCTGCAGGGAATCAACGCGTTCACCCGCGGCATGCGCAGCGTGAACCCGAAGGCCGAGGTGCGCGTGGTCTGGGTCAACAGCTGGTTCGATCCGGGCAAGGAACGTGACGCCGCCATCACCCTGATCGGGCAGGGCGCGGACGTCGTGACGCACCATACCGACTCGCATGCGACGGTGCAGGCGGCGGAGGAAAAGGGCAAGTTCGCGGTCGGCTATCACTCCGACATGAAGAAGTTCGGCCCAAAGGCGCAACTCGCAGCCGTTACGCACCACTGGGGCGACTACTACACCAAGGCGGCGCAGCAGGTCGTCGAAGGCAAGTGGAAGTCGACCGGGGTCTGGGGCGGCATCAAGGACGGCTTCGTCAAGCTGGAAGCCATCAATCCCGCCGTGCCGAACGACGTGAAGCAACTGGTGGCCGCCGCCGAGAAGGACATCGCCTCCGGCAAGCTCACCCCGTTCGACGCGCCGGTGAAGGATAACGAAGGCAAGGTCCGCCTCGACAAGGGCGCGCTCAACGACGACGCGCTCAACAAGATGGACTACTACGTCGAAGGCGTGGTCGGCAAGCTGCCGACGAAGTAAGCGCTGATGATGAACGAAAGGCCCGCGACGCGGGCCTTTCTGCTTCTGGCCGGGCCGGAATCGGCCCGGCAATGTCGTGGAGCGCGGCGCGGGCGTTGCTGCAGCCTCCAGTCCAAACAGGCCGCCGCCGGGTTGTTGCGGCGAATATCGGCGATGCAAGTTGCCGGGGGTGTGGCCCAGGTGTGGCCGATGACGGCGAGGAGGCAGCATGGACTTCATGGTCAATATCGATGTCGACGACATCGCCCGCGCCGAGCGCTTCTACCGGGAGGCATTCGGTCTCCGGCCCGGCAGGCGGCTCGGCCCCGGCGCCCTCGAGATGCTGGACGGTCCGGTGCCGCTGTGGCTGTTGCAGAGGGAGCAGGCATCGTCGGCGGTGCCGGGTGCCGGCGCCACGCGTGACTACGCGCGCCACTGGACCCCGGTGCATCTCGACTTCGTGGTGGAGGACATCGACCGTGCGCTGGCGACCGCGGTCGCGGCCGGCGCCCGGCTTGAGCAGGAAGTCTCGACGCATGCATGGGGCCGGCTGGCCCCGATGGCCGATCCGTTCGGTCACGGCTTCTGCCTGATCCAGTTCCTCGGCCGCGGGTATGACGAAGCGGCTACGCCGCGAACACCGGATTCACCGAAAGCACCTTGACCTTGGCGGCCGGGTTCTGCACGACGTCCGGATCGTTGCGGTAGTTCCAGTAGCGTTCGTAGGCGAACTCGACGTCCTGGATGGTGCTGCAGCCGGCGAAGGGACTGTCCGGGTTGCGGGTGTCGACGTTCTCGGTGCGGATGGCCCCGAACCGGCACGGCTCGGCGGTGACGTCGACGGTGATCGCAACTACCTGGAATTCCATATCCGCTCCTCGTTTCAAGAAATGACTGTAGCAGGCGGCTTGGCCGCGCTCCCCGATCTTGCTCAAGCGCTGGCGCCGGCGCCGCCGGGACCGCCGAGCATCAACGCCAGTTCGCCGCTGTCGATCAGCTTCCGCAGTTCGGTGGCGCCGCCGATCAGGACGCCATCGACAAACACCATCGGAAAGGTCGGCCAGCCGGTCCACATCTTCAGCGCATTGCGTCGTCGCCACTGGCTCAGGTAGCTGCCGTACTCGAGATAGCGGTAGGGCGTGCCGATCGCATCAAGCGCCCGTCGCGCCTTGCGCGGAAACGGGTTCTGCGCCATGCCGACCACCACCACGCGGCTGCCCGCCATCGCCGCCTCCACCTCGTGCACGATCCCGGTGTGATGCCCGGCGACGCGGTTGCGGATGGCTGGGTGGAGGCGGGTCTCGTCGAGGATGGGGCGGGGCATCGGCAACTCCGGGTGCGGGGTGGACTGAACACGCCATTGTAGCGAGCGCACGGAAAGGTCGCCGGAGCGGGTTTTGTTGGTATTGGGGAAAGCGGAAAAATCGGCTGCAAGCCGCATGGATATTGGGTAGAATCGCTTGTACTGTATGGATAAACAGTAGTCTGAGAGAAACGGCGGCTGCCGTTTTCCACGTTATCAGGAGGTCATCATGTTCAAGACGGGCACTGCAGTAGGCGCCGGCCGCTGGCCGAACCGCCATGCGCATCCGGAGCACTGGCACAAGCCGCTGCGCGGGCAGGTGATGGATATCTGCGACGTGCGCGCCTGGGCGAATTCCATCCACTTCCCGGAGGACGTGCCGCACGCCGGCGAGGTCATGACGCTGGCGCTGCGTCTGCAGCGGGAAGGCAAGCTGCAGGGACTCGTGCCGGTGATCTGGGACTGCAACACCCATCGCCGCGTATGCTGGGAGAGGCTGGAAGCGTTGCGCAGCTACGAGGACGACGTCGTCCTCTGGCGCGCCGCCAAGGCCCTGCGGCTGGACGAGATCGAGCACCCGCGCCGCCGCCGTCCGCGCGACATCCGCGAATTCCTGCCGCAACAGCAGCAGCACCTGGCGCTGGCCTGAGGGGTGGCGCCTCAGGCCGTGCCCGGCACGGTTTCCGGTGCCGCCGCGCCCTGCAATTTCCCGTCACCGAGCGCCTGGTCGAGTGCGGCGACAACGTCGCCGGCGAGCGTACGGAGTGCATCGAGCCGGTCCATCCGCAACTCGCCGGCGCGCAACATCGGTTCCAGTTCGGAGGCGCATGCCGCGAGTGCGGTGGCGCCCACATTTGCCGCCATCCCGCGGATGTCGTGCACAACGGCCGCGGCTGTGGCGGGGTCGGCCGTTACATCGGCGCGGTCGAGACGGGCGATGCCGTCGCCGAGTGTGTGCCGCATCATGCCCAGCACTTTCCGGTAAAGCCCGGCATCCCCGCCCAGGCGATCAAGGGCGCCACGGGTATCGAAGCCGGGGATGTCCAATCCGGCGAGGGCAGGCGGAAGATCCCGCTCCGGTCCCGGCCCGTCAGGCTCGCCCTGCCGGGCGCCGTCCTGCGGCAGCCACCGTGCCAGCACCTGGTAGAACCTGCCAAAATGAATCGGCTTGCTGATGTGGTCCTGCATGCCGCTCTTCAGGCATAGCTCCCGGTCGTCGGGGCCGGCATGCGCCGTCATGGCGATGACCGGCAGGCCGGCGTAGCGCTCGTCCATCCGCAGCCTGCGCGCTGCCGCATGGCCGTTCATCTCCGGCATCTGTATGTCCATCAGCACCAGGTCGTAGGCGCCCGGTCCGGCGGCGAACAGCATGTCCAGCGCCAGCCTGCCGTTGTCGGCCACCGTGCATGCCACGCCTGCTGCGCGCAGCAGCTCGCATGCAATCTGCTGGTTCACTTCGTTGTCCTCGACCAGCAGCACCCGGCGGCCGTCGAGACGCGGCGGCGCGTGTTCCGCGTGCGCGGCGTCGTGCTCCCGTATCGGTTCGCCGGCCTGCCCGACATCGCTGTCGCCGACCTGCAGCGCAGGCAGCACTGCGGCCGCATACTGCCGGCGCGCCAGGCCGAAGCGCAGCGCAAAACTGAAGCAGGCGCCCTTGCCTTCGTCGCTGCGCAGCGCGATTGTCCCGCCCATCATCTCCACCAGCCGCTTGCTGATTGCCAGGCCAAGACCGGTGCCCCCGTAACGGCGGGTGGTCGATTCGTCGGCCTGGGTGAAAGGCTGGAACAGGCGCGCCTGCTGCTCCATGCTGATGCCGATGCCGGTATCCTCGACTTCGAAGCGCAGCGTGACACTGCCGCTGTCGGCGCCGGCGAAGGTGCAGCGCACGCGCACCTCGCCTTGCGGCGTGAACTTGACCGCATTGCTTACCAGGTTGATCAGGACCTGTCCCAGCCGCAGCGGGTCGCCGTTGAGGTGGCGGGGCACGTCGTCGCCGACCTCGACCAGGTAGCGCAGGCCGTTGTCGGCCGCCCGCTGCGCGGTCACCGTGCTGAGGTTGGACAGCACATCATGCAGCGAAAAGTCGGTCTTCTCGACATTCAGCTTGCCCGCCTCGATCTTCGAGAAGTCAAGGATGTCGTCGATGATGCCGAGCAGGGAGACCGAGGCGCGGTGGATTTTTTCCACATAGTCGCGCTGCCTGCCCGCGAGCCCGCTGCGCAGCGCCAGATGGGCCATGCCGATCACTGCGTTCATCGGGGTCCGGATCTCATGGCTCATGTTCGCGAGGAAGGCGGATTTCATCTCGGAGGCCTGTTCCGCCCCGTCGCGCGCGCGCTCCAGCGCCCGCTCGTGTTCGCGCAGTTCCTGGTTGATCCGCGACAGTTCGGCGGTGCGCTCCGCCACCCGCTGCTCCAGTACCCGCTCGGAACGTTTCAGGCTGTCCACCAGTTGCTGCTGCGCGCCTTCCTTCTCCCGCTTGATCTGGTTGAAGCGGTCGGCCAGCGTCAGCGACAGCAGCAGCATCTCCAGCGCCGATCCGAGCTGCATGCCGTAGACCGAGAGGAAGGTGGGGATGCCCTGTACGCCGGAGCTGCGCGCCGCCGTCAGGATGGCGGCGAACAGCAGGCAGCTGAAGGCGAGCAGGAAGAAGCGGGCACTGCGCTGGCCGCGGATCAGCGTCACGATGCCGATGATCAGCGCCAGCACCATGTTCGCGACATCGAGCGCGATGCCGGGGGCGATCATGCGACTGTAGGGCAGCACCGCGAAGCCGATGATCTGCAGCAGGTTCAGGAACAGGAAACCGCTGACCACCCGGTCGAGCCATGGCACCGTCTGGCGCATGGAAAACAGGTCGCGCTGGAACAGCAGCAGCGTGAAGCCGGTCAGGGCGAAGCCGACCATCGAGGAGATCTGCGACCAGCCCGGCGAATCGGGCCAGAGAAACTGGAAGCCGATCCCGCTGTATGCGACCGTCGACAGCGCGTTGGCGCCGACGAACATCACGTAATACAGGTAGGTTCGGTCGCGCAGCGAGGCGAACAGCAGGAAGTTGAACAGCCCGAGTGCCAACAGCATGCCGAAATACAGGGACTGGGCGATGTATTCCAGCAGGCTCTGCTTGGCGAAAGTGCGCGGCTCCCACAGCCTGGCCGGAATGTCGAGCGAGGTGCCGGAGGCGACGCGCAGGTAGTAGGTGCCGATCGACTTGGCAGGCAGCTGCAGCGGGAACACGAAGTTGCGGTGGTCGTAGGGCCGGGCATGGAAGGGCATCGCATGGCCGGTGGAAACCCGCCGGAAACCGCCTTCCTCCGGTATGTAGAGTTCAAGCGAATGCAGGTGCACGAAGGGAATCTCGAGCAGGCGCTCCAGGGTGCGCCGGTTCGGGTTGCCGAAGGTGATGCGCAGCCAGATAGCGGACGAGCGCAGGCCGAAATTCAGCGAGTCGGTGTTTTGCAGCGAGGGCCGGAAGCGTTGCTCGAAATCCGGGCTGGCGACCTCATCGATCGTCCACTTTGCATCCCGGTCTTCCAGCACGTCCCAATACGGGGTGAGGCTGAGCGGACGGGTGCCGGTGTCGGTATCGACGCGCAGGCCCCCGGCGGCCACCGGCGCCCAAGCCACCATGCAAAACAGCACTGCCATGCACAGGCGAATCAAGACTGCGGTACCGGACATCGGGCCTCCTGCCGTACAGGCGCCCGCCGAATGCGGATATTGCCTGCAAGAAAAGGGATCATGCTAGCAGCAGCGGCAGGTCATCGGTAGAGGGTGGCCGGCTTTTGGATTGAAAAGCGCGCCAGAAGCGGGAAGTTGGCGGGATGACAAGCTGCAAGGCGTGCCTGCGACAAGTCTTGGCAAGCCAGGCGCGCAAGCGTATCTTGTTGAATACAAGAAATTCCACCACAGGGCGTCGCGCCCGGTACGGGAGGAGACGATGAGCGTCAGCATCACGTTTAACAGCGCGTACCGGATACCGCTCGCGAGCGCGTTCTTCATGGCCCGACACCCGGTCCTCGACCGGTCGCACCGGCCGGTGGCGCATGAACTGTTGTTTGGCCGCGTCGGCAACGCCGGGACGAGCGCCGGCGACGAAGCCAGCGATGCCGACAGTGATGACGATGCCCACGGGACCGGCGGCACGCGTGCCGCCCCTGCTGGCGCCGACCGGCCTGCGCATGCGCCGGTGATCGAGGACGTCGCCCGTCACGGTCTGCTTCGCATACTGGGCGACCTGGCAGGGATTCTTCATATCGACGAGGAGGCGCTGCTGGGCGACAGCGTGCAGCAATTGCCTTTCAACCGGGTGATCCTCGAACTGGCGCCGCACGTGCCGCTGTCCGACGCCACCGTGGTGCGCTGCGCGCAACTGGCGGCCGCCGGGTATCGCTTCGGCCTGCGTCCGGCGGGGATGTCCGGCCTGGACGCCCTGCTGCCGCTGGTGCAGGGCATCCGCATCGACGTCACCGGCATGGACGCCGAGACGCTGCGGGCTGCCTGCAACCACTACCGGGGACAGGGCAAGCGGATGTATGCGGCGGGGGTCGAAACGCTCGCCCGGTTCCAGCTGTGCGCCGAGCTCGGCTTCGACTATTTCCAGGGCTACTACTTCACCGCGCCACAAGTCCTGCCGGGCAGGAGGCTGTCGCCGTCCCAGCAGGCAATCGTGGAACTGCTGTCGCTGCTGGCGTCGGACGCAAGCGACACCGCCGTCGAGCACCGCATCAAGGCCGATGTCGCGCTCGGACTCAACCTGCTGCGACTGGCCAACACGCCGGCGTGCAGCACCCACCGCATCGACTCCCTGCGGCAGGCCGTCATGGTGCTGGGCCGCAACCAGTTGCAGCGCTGGCTGCAGGTGCTGCTGTATGCGGACGGCGGCGGCCAGGCTGCATCGAACCTTGCGCTGAGTTCGCTGGCCGCGGTGCGGGGCCGGCTGATGGAGCTGGTGGCGCAAAAGCTCATGCCGGGCAACCGGAGCATTGCCGATACCGCGTTCACCGTCGGCATCATGTCGCTGATGGATACGCTGTTCGGCATGCCGATGGACGAACTCCTGCGACAGCTGCCGGTCGGCGACGAGGTGCAGGGGGCGCTGCAGTGCCGGCAGGGCTATTTCGGCCGGCTGCTCACGCTTGCCGAGCATGCGGAACGGCAGCATCAGCCGGAGATGCTGCTTGCCACGCTCCGCGGACTCAGGTTGTCTTCGAGGGATTTCTACCTGCTCCAGCTGGCCGCCTACGAATGGAGCGACCAGGTCAACCGCGAACTGCGCTGACAGCAGATCCGGCCGCCGTCGCGGCTCGCCGGCGGCGAACTAATGCGGCATTGCCCCGTCCTACCGGAAGAATGCGCCTGCGTGGAGGATGCCGATGACAACGACCGAGAAGCAGCAGCCCGGCGAGGGTGCCGGCAAGGGAGGCAAGGGACTTGCCGACCTCAACATCACCGCAGCCGATCCACCCCTGCCGGAAGAGAACGCCCATCCGTCGCCGGCCCGCACGCCGTCCAAAGGGCTGGAGAACCAGAACGTCACCCAACCGGCCGGTCTGGACGTCCGGCGCGAGCAATGAAGCCCTTGGCAGGCCTGCTGCGCCTGCTGCCGATGCTGCTGCTGGCTGCCTGCGCCGGCACGCGGGAGGGGCCGCCATTCACGATGCACCCCGGGGACAGGATTGGGCTGCTGGTCGAGACGACGGACGCGCCGGTGCATACCCACTATCACACCGACGCCGGGGCCACCGTGCGTTCCGCGCATGCCTACCCCTACGCCTGGCAACTCGACGCGGCCGTCACCGAGGTGATCCGCCGGCAGTTGACGGTGGCGGGCTTCACCGTGGTCGACCTGGAGGCGCAGGGCATGCGGCATGGCGAGCTCGACGGCGTCGTCGCTCCCTCGGGCAGTCAATGGGCGCCGCCGGCGGGCCCGATCGCGGAACAGTTGCGCCAGCAGGGCGTGCGCGCCGTGGTGCTGGTCAGGGATGCGCGCACCCTCGCTGCGCTCGATTGCGCGGACGGCCCCTGCGACGAGCATCTGGCCGAGGGGCCGGGACTGTACAGCCGCAGCGTCGGCAACGCTACCAGCTTCCGCGCCGTCGCCGGCTTCGACTGGCATGTCTACCTGCTCGATCCCCCTGGCGATCTGGGCGCAGCGCAGCCCCTGCGCAGCACCTTGCGGATGCCGGCTGCCGAACTGCACGGTTTTCGCCGCCCCGCCAACCTGTACGCGATGACTGAAACGGAACTGGCACCGGTGAGAAAGCGGCTGCTCGAGTATGTGGAGGCGACCGCCGAGGATGTGGTGGGGATGCTGGGAGGCCGGCGGGTGGTCGAGGTCGAGCAGGCGTCCGTGCATGTGCCGGACACCAGATGAAGCGGCCCGTGCGGAAGAAGCGGATGGCGCCATGTCGGCACATGCGCGCCGGGTAAATCACCGGGCAGGTGAATCTTGAGCGGCCAGCAAACGCTCGAGGTCGGCGACCTGCTGTGCAAGCCTGGCATTCTCCGCCGTGAGCCTGTCATTCTCCGCCGCCTTCTGGTCCCGGTCCGCGGCGACGGCGTTACGCTGTGCCTGTAGTGCCGGGATCAGTTTCTCCAGTGCGCTGTTGCGGGTCGCGAGTGCCGTGTTCGCTTGGCCGTCGGCCAGCGTGTGGCAGGCGAGCGCGGCCAACTTGCTCTCCAATCGGTCATTGCGTTCGAGAACAGCATCGATTTGCCGTTTCAGGTCATCGATCTCCTCTGCCGCGGACGCCTCAGCCACCTTGAGTTCGTCACGTTCGTCAATTAGTCCTCCATGCTCGGCGGTGAGCGCGGCGTGCGCTTCGTGCAGCTTCCCATACCGTTCGTTCAGGTCTTCCAGCACGCGTTGCAGCTTCGCCCCCTCTCCCTGGATCTCGGTCGCTCTTTGGCCGAGGGTCGCCGCGAAGTCATGCAGGTGAGCGTAGCGATCCGCCGAGGCGCTTAGCTCCGCGTCGAGCCATGCTGCGTCGTCCTTCACCTTTGCCAGCGACTGCCGAAGGTTGACAACCTCTGCTTCCGCCGACGCCCGCTCTCCTTGTACTTCGCCCAGCTGCAGCGTATGAAGCACTTTTGCCAGTGCCTTGTCGCTCCGGGCGGCAGCAAGATCGCCCTCGCACGTCCGGAGCCGTTCCTCCAGCGCCTGTATCTCCCCGGTCAGCCTGGAGATGTGTTCATTGAGCGCATTCAACGCGCCGGCATGTTTTTCCCGGACGGACTTGAGACCGTCCCAGGCCTGCCGCGCGCGTTCGTCGGCGTCGGCGCCCACCGGTCCAAGGTTGGTCAGCAACTGGCGGAGGCAGGCATTGTCATGCGATAGATCTTCGATGTGCTCTTCCGCCGCGCGCAACATCGATGCGCTGTTCCCGGGCGTTGGCGCCCGCATCGTCGCGGCTACCGTCACGCTCTTCGGCCTGGGCGACGTAAAATCGGCAATCGCCTTGTTCAAGCCAGCGATCCGCTTCTCCAGGCCAGCGATCCGCGTCTGCAGGAGCGCGACGCCTGGATCCGGATCGTCCGCTCGTCCTTGCGTGGCAGCGGAGGACAGGCGAGTGCCGGCCGTCGCGCCAGGCCAATCCTGGCCGGCGATGTTGCGAAGCGCGCGGGTCCGCGCCCCCGCTCGCGCGTGCGGCCCCGGCGTGTGTGTCCCGGCCTGGCGCGGCGCCGACGTCTGCGGCGTTTCCTCCGCTTCGGGAATCGCCGGCAAGCCGCTGTGCGACGACGAGAAACTGGCCGGATGGAGGTAGGTTGCGGGCATTTTTACTTGCGGTGTTGTATGGACCGCCATGAGTGGAGCCTGACGATGCAAGGTTCCATTGCCCGCGTGTGGAAACAGGGAAGCAGGTGCAAGCTACTTGCGCGACACCCAGCCGTTTTCCTGGAGGTAGAAGCGCAGCGGCATCCCCGCCCAGTCGCCTGCATATGCCACTCCCACCCTCGGCGCCGCCACGACACGGTCCCGCAGTTCCTCGCCGGCGTCTTCAATGAAGAGTTCATTCCCCAGCAGATCCTCGCCGTTCAGTCGTCGGTCAATTCCGAGCGCGCGGCACAGCAGTCCCGGGCCACGGGTGTTGCCGCCGATCCCCGTCACGGGCTCCAGCGCGCGGATCAGGACAGCAGCACCGTTGCCTTCGGCTTCGGTGACGACGTTCAGGCAGTGATGGATCCCGTAGATCAGGTAGACATAGGCATGGCCAGGCGGCCCGTACATCACCCTCGTGCGCGGCGTGACGCCCTTGGAGGAATGGGCGGCAAGGTCGTGCGCGCCGACGTATGCCTCGACCTCGACGATGCGACCGCGCATACGCCGCGCGCCGTCCACGCGGACCAGGTGCTTGCCGAGCAGGTCGCGTGCGACCGTCTCCGTGTCGCGATCGTAGAAACTGCGGGGAAGTTTCAGGTTTGCCGTCATCCGCGTCAGTACGCCCGGCTGCCCTGCAGCAACCTGCCGTCGGCGAGGAAGCCCCGGAATGCGGCTGCGGGGACCGCCGCGCTGAAGTAGTGTCCCTGCACCTCGTCGCAGCCGAAGCTGCGCAGCCGCTCGATCTGCGCATGGGATTCAACGCCCTCGGCGATCACCCGCAGCTTCAGGCTGTGCGCGAGGTTGACGATGGCATTGGTGATGGCGTCGTCGTCATCATCGACGAGCATGTCGGCGATGAAGGACCGGTCGATCTTGATCTTGTCGATCGGGATCTGCTTCAGGTAGCTGAGGCTGGAGTAGCCGGTGCCGAAATCGTCGATGCTGATGCCGACGCCCACCTCGCGCAGCCGCATCGCCAGCTCGGCCACCAGCGGCGCCCGCCGCATGATGGCGCTTTCGGTGATCTCCAGCTCGAGCAGCGTGGCGTCGAGGCGCGTCTCGGCGAGGATGTCGGTGACCTGGCTGGCGAACCCTTTCTGCTGGAACTGGATCGGAGACACGTTGACCGCCACTGGTACCGGGCGCAGGCCCTGCAGCTGCCAGCTGCGGCACTGGCCGCAGGCTTCCCGCATCGCCCATTCGCCGATGCGGTTGATCAGGCCGCGCTCCTCCGCCACCGGGATGAACTCCAGGGGAGACAGGAAACGCCCGTCCGGCCGCTGCCACCGCAACAGGGCCTCGGCGCCGATCACCAGGCCGCTCCGGGCGTCGATCTGCGGCTGGTACCAGAGGCTGAGCTCGCCGCTATCGAGCGCGTGGCGCAGCTGACGCTCGATCTCCGTGCTGCGGGTGATCTGGAAATTTAGTTCTTCGGTGAAGAACTGGAAGTTGGCGCGGCCGTGGCTCTTGGCCTCATACATCGCGGAATCGGCGTGCCGGATCAGTTCTGCCGCTTCCTTCGCATCATCGGGAAAGACGCTGATGCCGATGCTGATCGTCGTGTGGATCTCGTTGTCCTGCAGCCGGTAGGGACGGGCGGTAGCGGCCAGGATCTTCTCGGCGACGTTGGCGGCCTGCCCGCCGCGTTCCAGGTCGGGCAGCACCACCAGGAATTCGTCGCCGCCGATGCGCGCCACCGTGTCCTCCTCGCGCACGCAGTCCTTCAGCCGCTGCGCGATCTCGCGCAGCAGCAGGTCGCCGACATGGTGGCCAAGCGAGTCGTTGATGTTCTTGAAGTTGTCGAGATCCATGAACAGCAGTGCGACGCGGGTGCCGACGCGCTGCGCAACCGGCAGCGCCTGGGCCAGGCGGTCGTTGAGGAGCTGGCGGTTGGGCAGGCTGGTCACGCTGTCGTAGTAGGCCAGGGTCTGCACCTGCTGTTCGGCGCACTTGCGTACGGTGACGTCCGTGCTGACGCCGTCGAAACGCAGCGGTCGGCCGTTCTCGTCGTACACCATCCGGCCCCGGCAGTGCAGCCAGCGCACGCGGCCGTCGCCGCGCCGGATCCGGTATTCCGAGTCGCAGGTCTGGTTCTCCGGGCACAGGCCCCGCAGTCGCGCCTCGACGTCGGGCCGGTCCTCGGGAAAGACCGACTCCAGCCAGAGTTGCGGCCGCTCGAGAAAGGCAGCGGGAGGCAGCCCGAACACCTGCTCCACCGACGCATTGATGTAGTTGAGCCGGCTCAGGTCGGGGGAGAACGACCAGACGACGTCCACGATCGACGCCAGTATGCCGTTCAACCGTTCCTCGCTGGCCCGCAGGGCGGCTTCCGCCTGCTTGCGTTCGGTGATGTCGCGACAGATCAGCTGGATGATCTGCCTGCCGTCCATGTTGATCGCGCGCGCGCTGACGTCGAGTTCCCGCGGCGCGCTGCCACGCCGGAGGTCCAGTTCGAACATTGCGGTGCCTCCCGGCTGCAGGCCGTCGAGCGCCTTGTCGAGCGCCTCGCGGCCGACGGCCGGAAACAGCGCGGCCAGCGGCGTGCCGAGGATTTCGGCGCGGCGCCGTCCGAGCATCTCGCACGCCCTGTCGTTGGCTTCCACCGTCCGTCGGGCGTCGTCGGCAAGCAGGATCATGTCGTTCGCATAGCGCGACAGGAAGTCGTAGCGGCGCCGCAATGCCCGGTGCTCGCTGGCGGCCTGCAGCGCGCTGAGCCGGTAGCGGGCGTCCTTCTGGCGCCACCACAGCAGCAGGACGGTGCCGAGCAACGCCAGCGAGGCAAGCCAGATCGCGCCGATGCTCCAGCCGATGCGGCTGGTCCCGGCGCGCACCGTTGCGCTGTCGACCGCCGTGACCAGGTACCACGGCACGCCTGCGACCTTGCGCGTCACCGCGTACAGTTCGGCGCCGTCGTCTGTCCGCATCGTGAACTGCCGGCTGCGGCCGGCGGCCAGGGCGCGCAAGTCCTCCGGCTTCAGCGGCAGGATGTCGTTGGGCTGGAAGAACTGCAGCGGCCCGCCGGCGCCGGCCACCACGGCGTTGCCATCCCGGATCTCGACCAGCAGGGCAGCCGTGGAGGAGGCCAGTTGCGCGGACGGGTCGGCCAGCGGCGAGAAGTGAAAGGCGGCATTGGCGCGCAGCACCAGGACCGAACGCATCTGTTCGCTGCCGGCCGCGGTATCCAGCAGCGGGGTCGCAATGTCGACTACCGTTACGGGCGCCCCCCGGTGCAGACTGAGATGGATTCCGGAGATTTCCGTCGTGTTGCTGTCGAGGGCCCGCTGCACGGTTTCCGCCGTCGCCGAGTCCGGCGCTTCGATCCGTTCGTCGGTGGTGATGCGCACGCTGCCGTCGACGTCATGGATGGCTGCCTCCAGGTAGCTGTAGGTGGCCTTGACCGCCCGCAGCTGTTCCTGCATCCGTTGCCGGGCGAGGTCGTCCGGCGCGCCGCGCGCAATCCATTCATGCATCGTCTCGCCGAGGAAACGGCCGCTGCTGAATACGAGGGCGTCCGCCAGGCGCTCGCTGACCCAGTTCGACAACGCGGTGCTCTCGGTTTCTGCCACGCGCGCAAGAATTTCCTCATTGCGCACTTCCTGGTTGTGGACCAGGCGGCGATAGGCGGCGAAGCCGGCCGCCAGCGACACCACCAGCAGCAGCAGGAATACGCCGGCCGCGAGGCGGGCGTACGGCGGCGCGCGGCCTCCTGCGCGGGGATTGCCTGCCGGCGAAGACATGTCCATGACAAGATGTGTGACGGAGAACAACAGTAAGCAGCCACTCACGCGTGGCGTATTGCATTTGACTACCGTACCGGCGCGTCGTTCGTCGATACTTGCCGCCGGACAGGGCGGCCGGGGCGGCTACCAGGTATCGATGAACCGCCGCTTGCGCCCCTCCCCGGGCGTCACCGGCGGTACCGAGCGCAAGCCCCGCAACAGCCATTGGCGCGACTGCTCCGGATCGATCACATCATCGATCTCCAGGAAAGAGGCCATATTGATCGCCTTCCCCTTTTCGTAAGATTCCGCCACCATGCGCTCGAACAGGGCCTGCCGCTCCAGCGGATCGGCGACTGCCTCCAGTTCCTTCCGGTAACCCAGCCGCACGGCCCCTTCCAGGCCCATCGCGCCGAACTCGCCGCTCGGCCATGCGACGGTGAAGAAAGGCGCATGGAAGCTGCCGCCCGCCATTGCCTGCGCGCCCAGCCCGTAGCCCTTGCGCAGCACGATGGTAAACAGCGGCACGTCGAGGGCGGCGGCAGTGACGAACATGCGCGACACATGGCGGACCATGGCGGTACGCTCCGCATCCGGCCCCACCATGAAGCCCGGCGTATCGCACAGGGACACCATCGGCAGGCCGAAACCGTCGCAGAGTTGCATGAAGCGGGCCGCCTTGTCCGCCGCGTCGGCGTCGATCGCTCCCCCGAGGTGCTTCGGATTGTTGGCGATCAGGCCAAAAGGACGGCCTTCGATGCGGATCAGGGCGGTGACGATGCCGCGCCCGAAGTCCCGTCGCAGCTCCAGCACCGAGCCGATGTCGGCCAGCGTCTCGATCACCGTCCGGATGTCGTACACCCGCAGCCGGTTTTCCGGGATCAGCTGCCGCAGCCGTCGCTGGTCCGCCGCATCCCAGGCGGTGACGCTGCCCTGGAAGTAGGACAGGTAGTGCTTGGCGACCCGCACCGCCTCCTCCTCGTTGCGCACCACGACGTCGATCACCCCGTTGGGCGCCTGCATCGAGACCGGTCCCACTTCCTCGGGAGCGTACACGCCGAGACCGCCGCCCTCGATCATGGCCGGGCCGCCCATGCCGATGGTCGCGTTCTCGGTGGCGATGATCACGTCGCAGCAGCCGAGCAGCGCGGCATTGCCGGCGAAGCAGCGGCCGGAGACGATGCCGACGCGCGGCACCAGGCCGCTTAGCCGGGCGAAGGTGAAGAAGGACATGCAGTCCAGGCCCGCCACCAGCATCGCATCGGTGTCGCCGGGACGGCCGCCGCCGCCTTCGGCAAACAGCACCACCGGCAGCCGCCACTGTTCCGCCAGCTGGAACATGCGGTCGGTCTTCTTGTGGTTCATCATGCCCTGGGTGCCGGCGAACACGGTGTAGTCGTAGGACAGCATCATGCAGCGCGACTGTTCGTCGCCGAACAGCGCGCCGTTGACGCTGCCGATACCCGCGACCAGACCGTCGGCGGGGCTCATGCGGACCAGCTCGTCGAGCGAACGGCGGCGCCGCTGCGCGGCCACGGCCAGCGCACCGTATTCAATGAAGCTGCCGTCGTCGCAGAGGTCGGCGATATTCTCGCGCGCGGTACGCTGGCCGGTCTTGCGCCGTTTCGCGACTGCGTCCGGGCGGCGGCTGTCGAGGCCGATGTCGTGGCGTTCGCGCGCTTCGGCCAGGTCCGCACGGATCGCGTCCGGGTCGGCTTCGCTGTCGCCGGCGACCGCGGCGGCCTCCACTTCTGCCGGTTCGAGGAACAGCAGCGGCTGGCCGTGCGCCAGCACATCGCCCTTGCGCACCAGCACCTGGCGCACCACGCCGCTGGTTTCGGCATGGGCCACGTGCTCCATCTTCATCGCCTCCAGCACCGCGACCGGCTGGCCGGCGCGCACGGTCTCGCCTTCCGCCACGTCGACCGACACCACGCTGCCCTGCATCGGCGCCGGCAGCGCAACGCTGCCCGGCGGCGTTGCAATCGTGGCGGGGCCGGCCGCGGCGTCGGCCGCACGCGCCTGCGCATGGAGCCGGGGAAGGACGGCGGCGCCCGGCGCCAGCAGCGCCTCCATGCCTTCCTCGACGAAGCGGGTATGGATGCGATTGGCGACGACGTCCGGATGGGTCAGCAGGTTCTGCAGGAGACCGGCGTTCGTCGAGACGCCGTCGATGCGGAATTCGCACAGTGCGCGGTAGGCGCGTGCCAGCACATCCTGGTAGCGCGGCGAGGGACTGGACACGATCAGCTTCGCCAGCAGGGAGTCGAAGCCCGGATTGCTGGTGTAGCCGGTGTAGCCATAGCCGTCGACGCGCACGCCCGGGCCGGACGGTGGCTCGTAGGCCGCAATGGTGCCGCCGCCCGGCGTCGCATTGCCCTGCGCGTCCATGCCTTCCATGTTGATGCGGAGCTGGACCGCGAAGCCGCGCGGCGCCGGCACCTGGTGCTGCGCCAGCCCGAGATCCGCCAGCGTGGCGCCGCCGGCGATCTGCAACTGGGCCTGCACCAGGTCGATGCCGGTGACCTGCTCGGTAACCGTATGCTCGACCTGCAGGCGCGGGTTGGCCTCGATGAAGTAGAAGTTTGCATCGGCGTCGTCGCGCGCGGCGTCGACCAGGAATTCGAAGGTGCCGAGTCCCGCATAGCGCGCCTCTTGCGCCATCAGCAGCGCCGCCCGCAGGATGCGCTCGCGCAGCGCGGGATGCAGCGAAGGGCTGGGCGCGACTTCGACCAGTTTCTGGTTGCGCCGCTGCAGCGTGCATTCGCGTTCCCAGCAGTGGGTGACGGCGCCCGTGCCGTCGCCCAGCACCTGCACCTCAACATGGCGGGCAGCGGGCAGCAGCTGCTCCACATACAGGGCACCGTCGCCGAACGCCGCCTGGGCTTCCGAGCGGCAGCGTTCATAGGCGGCCGCGACCTCGTCCGGCCGATGCACCGCACGCATGCCGCGCCCGCCGCCACCGGCGATCGCCTTGATCATCATGCCGGCCCCGCCGAGCGAGGCGAGAAACGCCTCCGCCTGGCCGGGCGTGACCGCCTCGTTGATCCCACGCGGGACGGGAACACCGGCGCGCTGCGCCAGTCCCCGTGCCTGCGCCTTGTCGCCGAACAGGCGCAACACCTCGGGTGACGGCCCGACGAACCGGACGCCGTGCGCCGCGCAGAGCGCGGCGAATCCAGCGTTCTCGCTGAGAAAGCCGTAGCCGGGATGGATGGCGTCGCAGCCGGTTTCCAGCGCG
Source organism: Noviherbaspirillum sp. (assembly GCF_036563305.1). Taxonomy (GTDB): domain Bacteria; phylum Pseudomonadota; class Gammaproteobacteria; order Burkholderiales; family Burkholderiaceae_D; genus Noviherbaspirillum. Next base: position 351,797 of record NZ_DATCMQ010000016.1, read on the forward strand.
AGGGCGACGATCTGCGCGGCGTCGAGGTAGGCGGCGGCGCCGCGTCCTTGCAGCGGCAGCGCGCGGTCCGCCTTGCGCAGGTGCAGCGATGCGCTGTCGTCGTCGGAATAGACCGCGGTGCTGGGAATACCCAGGTCGGCGGCGGCGCGCGCGATACGGATGGCGATTTCGCCGCGATTGGCGATCAACAGGGATGTGATGGTCATGCTGAAAGGCGGATGGTTGGAATGGGGAAGGAGGGCGGAAGCGCCGCGCCGCGCCCGGCGCCGCGCCCTGGCCCTGCCGACCGGATGCAGGATGAAGCGGTCGCCCGGGGCATGACCTCCGCCGCCCGGCGGAGAATGCGCGGCTCCGGCGCCTCGGCGGCAAGTGCGATGGCCGGGGCAGAGAACGAGCACAGCGACTGGCTCGGCATCAGTTCGCCAGCGTCGGCGATCGGGCCGCTCAGCCGATCGATGAAGGTCGCCTTGACGTTTTCCGCTGCCGAGGCGGATGTGGCGGCGGCCCCGAATACGGCGCCGACGGCAATGCCTGCTGCTGTCTTCCTCATCTTTGTCTCCTCATGGTCGGCCTGTTGTCGGTTCTGATGTTGTCGTTGCCGCTGCTGTCGTTGTCGCTGCCGGCGGCCCGGTTGCCGCCGGCGCGGGGCCTGCGCGCCAGTGCACGCGGCGCCGTCTCGGCGCCTGCGATCCGCAGCAGGACGCCGGTCAGCTCCTGCACCATCGCGTCCGGCTTGATGCGGCCTCCCGGCTTGTACCAGGTGTACATGAAGCCGGCGATGCTGCCGATCGCCAGCCCGGTCAGCTTGGCGTCGTGGAAGTCGAGCTCGCCGTCGCGCCGCGCCTGCTCCAGCAACGCGCACAGGTCCTCGTAGAAGCGCCGCGCCATCGCGCGCAGCTTGCGCATGAAGGCGGGCTGCAGGGCGCCCGCCTCGCGGTAGGCGAAGGTGCCCGACTTGAAGTACGTGATGTTGGCCGCCGCAAAACGGTGCAGCCCGACGCGCAGCTTCTCGATCGCCGGGCGCACGTCGTCCTCGAAGTGCAGCGCGGTCAGGCAGGCATGGGAGGCCCGCCAGGACAGCGTCTCGAAGATGTCGTTCTTGCTGGCGAAGTAGTAGTAGAGGTAGGGCTTGGTCACGCCCAGCCGTTCGCAGATGTCGGCGATGGTGGTGCCGGCATAGCCCTTGCGGAAGAAAAGCTCTTCTGCCGCCTGCAGGATCTGCTCGCGCTTGCGTTCATGCGCCGGGGCGGCGGCGGTCGTCTTCCTGTTCATGGCTGGACGCAGGGGCAAGCCCGCGGGAATGGTCCGGGATATACCGGCTGGTAGGAATTTTATACCAGCCGGTATGTCATTTTTCCGGAGACGGGACGGGTTTGCGCGGAATCAAGGCAGGCTGACGGCGCCGGCGACATTCTCACTTTTGCCATCGCGGCGGCACAGAAAATCGGAGACGGCAATGATGAATGCAATTCCCCCGCTGCAGGGAGAGAAGCCCCTGCATGAGTACCTGCGCGAGCACGCGCGCCGGCAGCCTGGCAAGACCGCCTACAACTGGTACGGACGCGAGATCAGCTATCGCGAACTCGACGAACTGAGCGACCGCTGCGCCGCGGTGCTGGCGCGACGCGGCGTGCGCAAGGGCGACCGTGTCGTGCTGTTCCTGTCCAACTGTCCGCAGTACGTGATCGCGCACTTCGGCGTGCAGAAGCTCGGCGCCGCCGTCAGCCCCTGCAGCCCGTTGTTCAGGAAGCATGAGCTCGAATACCAGGTGGCAGACCTCGGTGCCGAGGTGATCGTCGCCGCCGACAGCCTGTATCCGGTCATTGCGGAGGTGCGCGCCAATACCCGGCTGCGGCATGTTTTCCTGACCGGCTACGGCGACCTGCTGCCGGAACAGCCGGCCATCGACGTGCCGCCGGAAGTGCGCGCGCCGAAGCAGCGGGTGGAGGGGACCATCGACCTGCTGGCCGCGCTGGCCGAAGAGCGCGGCGCGCCGCCGGCGCCGCAGCTGGACATGGACGACGTGGTGCTCCTCACCTATACCTCGGGCACCACCGGCATGCCCAAGGGCGCCATGCTCACCTACCGCAATGCCTTGTTCAAGACCGCCTGCGCGACCAGCGCGGGCGGAGTCGCCAACGACACCGTCACGCTTGCCATCGCGCCGCTCTACCATATCGCGGGCATGCTCATGGGGATCAACGTCACGATCTACAGCGGCGCCAGCGCGGTGCTGCTGCATCGTTTCGATCCGTCGGCGGTGCTGCAGGCGATCGACCGCTACCGCGTCAGCCACTGGTACAGCATCGCCCCGATGAATGTCGCCGCGATGCAGGCGGCGGACGCCGGCCGTTTCGACCTGTCCTCGCTCAAGATCAATCCCTGCACCAGCTTCGGCATCACGCTGACCGAGCCGCTTGCCGCCCAGTGGCGCAGCTTCACCGGCGATTGCCAGACCTTCGAGGCGGCCTATGGGCTGTCCGAGACCCACACCTGCGACACCGGCATGCCGCGCGACGCGATCCGCTGGGGCACCCAGGGTCGGCTGATGCCGGGCGTCGAATGCCGGATCGTCGACAAGGACAGCGGCGCGGTGCTGCCGCACGGGCAGATGGGCGAGATCACGCTGCGCAGCCCGGGCAACTTCAAGGGGTACTGGAACAAGCCGGACGCGACCGCCGCCACGCTGCGGGACGGCTGGGTGCATACCGGCGACATGGGGATGCTGGACGAGGACGGCTACCTGACCTTCAGCGGCCGCTTCAAGGAAATGATCAAGGTATCCGGCTACAGCGTGTTCCCGGAGGAGGTGGAGACCATCCTGGTCAAGCATCCCGCGGTGCGCCAGGCCGCGGTGATCGGCGTGCCGGATGCGACCAAGGGCGAGGTGATCAAGGCCTTCCTGGTGCTCAAGCCGGACGCGGCCGACGTCACGCCCGAGGAGATCATCGCCTGGAGCCGGGAGCAGATGTCGCCGTACAAGGTGCCGCGAATGATCGCCTTCCGCAGCGCGCTGCCGGCGACCGGCGCCGGCAAGGTCCTGCGCAGGCTGCTGAAGGACGACTGATCAGTGCAGGAAGCGGCCGTCGCGGGAGATGGCCGTCAGCTCCACGTAACGCGAGCCGTTGTGGTTGGTGCGGGAGAAGTTGACCAGGTAGCCGTCCATGTCCCAGCGCCCGATCGACTCCAGCCCGGCAATGAAGGCCTCCCGCGTGGGGTTCTTGCCGGCGCGGCGCAAGCCTTCCACCACCACCTTGGCGGTAATGAATCCTTCCATCGAGGCGAACGACCAGTTCTTCACCCCCATCTTGGTCATCACCTTCTGGTACTCGCGCACGATGCCGCTGGTCGCCGAGAACGGGTAGGGCGCGACCTGCGATATCACCACGCCCGGCCCGTCCTTGCCGAGCGCCTGCACCGATGCCTGGGTGCCCATCACCGATATCGTGAAATACTGCGTGCCCGGCGCGATCGTGTTGTAGGCCTTGATGAACTCCGTGGTCGACTTGCCGGTGGTGATCATCACCACCGCCTGCGGCCGCGTCGCCGCCATCGCCTGCGCCGCCGTCGCCGCGTCTGCGCCGCTTGCTTCCAGGGGCACGGATGCCTGCACCGCCATCTTCTGGTTGCCGGCCGCCCGCTCCAGGTGCCCGATGCCCTCCTTGCCGAAGGCATTGTTCTGGTACACCACGCCGAGCTTGCGAATGCCGCGGATGTCGAGGTGCTCGACGATCTTCGCCAGTTCGTCGGCATAACCGGCGCGGATGTTGAAGATCAGCCGGTTGTGCGGGGTCCGCACGATGTCGGAGCCGGTGTACGGGCCGATGCTCGGGATGCCGGCCTCCGCGATGATGGGCAGCAGCGCCTTGTTGGTCGGCGTGCCCGCCATGTTCAGCAGCGCGAATGCCTTTTCCTTCTCGATCAGCTGCTTCGCATTGGCGACGCCTTTCTCCGTGCTGTAGCTGTCGTCCAGCGTCAGCAGCCGCAGCTTGCGGCCGTGCACGCCGCCCTGCTCGTTGATGTATGCGAAATAGGCATTGGTGGCGGCGGTGGCATCGACGCCGATCTCGGCCAGCGGGCCGCTGAGCGAACTCGTCTTGCCGAACAGGATCTCGTCGGCGGCGGCTTGCGCGCGGACCTGGCCGGCCGCGCACAGGGCGACGAAGGAAATGGCAAGGGCAGGGTGCAGCAGATAACGCAGTGGCGATTGCATGGTGTCTCCTCCAGAGTGAATGGGTATGGCGCCGGTTCTCGGTCTTGTTGTGGGTACTGGCGGCCGGCGGATGCGCGGCGGTGAGGCGGGAAGGGCGGCGGTTGTGCCGCCGGCTTCCCCCTCCGCGGATGGGAGAGGGAAGCGGGTGATGCCGGCGACCGGCTCAGGCGAGCGCGGCGGCGTACTTCTCGAGATGGTGGTCGGTGCTGCCGAACTGCAGCTCGATCGCCATCAGGCGCTTGAAATAGTGGCTGACGTTCAGCTCGTCGGTCACGCCCATGCCGCCGTGCAGTTGCACCGCCTGCTGGCCGACGAAGCGGCAGGCCTGGCCGATCACCACCTTGGCGGCGGACAGGGCGCGCTCGCGCTGGGCAAGGTCGGTGTCGGTGCACCGCACCGCCGCCAGGTAGCTCATCGAGCGCGCCTGCTCGATATGCAGGACCATGTCGGCCATCCGGTGCTGCAGTGCCTGGAACTTGCCGATCGGCTGGCCGAACTGCTTGCGGTCGCGCGCGTATTGCACGGTCGCCGCCAGGATCTTGTCGAGTGCGCCGACCGCTTCCGCGCACACCGCGGCGAGTCCGAAGTCGAGCACATCGGCCAGCGCGCGGCCGGCGTCGCCCGGGGTGCCGAGCAGGGCGCCGGAGGGCAGGAACACCTGTTCGAGATGCAGCTCCGCGGCGCGCGTGCCGTCAACCGTGGTGTAGGCGGTCTTGCGGATGCCGGCCGTGTCCGCCGGCACGCAGAACAAGGCCAGCGGCCCGTGTTCGCCGGCCCGGCCGATGCGGGCGGTGACCAGCAGCAGGTCGGCGGAGGCGCCGTGCGCGACCACGCTCTTGTGGCCGGTCAGCACATACCCGCTGCCCACCTGCCAGGCGCGGGTGGCAATGTCCATCCGGTCGAAGCGGGTCTGCGGTTCCTCGTGAGCGAAGGCCGCGATCTTCTCGCCGCCGGCCAGGGCGGGCAGCAGCGCCTCGCGCTGGGCGTCGTTGCCGAGCAGCGCGATGGCCCTGGTCGACAGGACGGCGCTGGTCAGGAAGGGTTCCAGCAGCATGCCTTCGCCGACTGCGGTCATCGCCAGCATGGTCTCGATCGCGCCGCCACCGAGGCCACCGTCGGCCTCCGGCACGTTCATCGCCAGCAGGCCTATGTCCGCCAGTCCCTGCCACACCTCGCGGCTGTAGCCGTCGGGCGACTTGTCCTTGATCTGGCGGCGCTTTTCGAAGTCGTATTCCTTCTCGACGAAACGGCGCGTGGTATCCAGCAGCATCTGCTGTTCTTCGGTAAACGTGAAATCCATCGCGTCCTCCTACAGTCCCAGGATCATCTGGGAGATGATGTTCTTTTGAATCTCGTTGGAGCCGCCGTAGATCGACAGCTTGCGCATGTTCAGGTAGTTCGCCGACAGCGGGATCGCATAGAACGGCCCCACCGTGTCGCCCTGGTAGCCGGCCGCCATCGCTTCGCGGCGCAGCGGCAGCGCATAGGTGCCGACCGCCTGCACCAGCAGCTCGGTGATCGCCTGCTGGATTTCGGTGCCCTTGATCTTCAGGATCGACGCCTCCGGACCCGGCGCGCGGCGCTCGGCTTCGGCCGACAGCACCCGCAGGTTGGTGATTTCCAGCGCGGTCAGGTCGATCTCGACCTGGGCGATGCGGGAAGCGAACATCGGATCCTTGATCAGCGGCCGGCCGTTCTTGGTCTCCAGCGAGGCGATGCGCTTGAGGCGCGCGATCTCGCGCTTGGCGATGCCGATGCCGGCGATGTTGGTGCGCTCGTGGCCGAGCAGGAACTTGGCGTAGGTCCAGCCGGCGTTTTCCTCGCCGACCCGGTTCTCTACCGGTACCCGCACGTTCTCGAACCAGACCTCATTGACCTCGTGCGCGCCATCCATGGTGATGATCGGGCGCACCGTGATGCCCGGCGTCTTCATGTCGATCAGCAGGAAGGAGATGCCGCGCTGCGGCTTGGCTTCCGGATCGGTGCGCACCAGGCAGAAGATCCAGTCCGCATACTGGCCCTGCGTGGTCCACGTCTTCTGGCCGTTGACCACGTAGTGGTCGCCGTCGAGCACGGCGCGGGTCTTCACCGACGCCAGGTCGGAGCCCGAGCCGGGCTCGGAGTAGCCCTGGCACCACCACTCGTCCGCGGACAGGATCTTGGGCAGGAAGCGCTGTTGCTGCGCGGGCGAACCGTATTGCATGATCACCGGCGCCACCATCTTCAGGCCGAAGGGGATCGCGCGCGGCGCGCCTGCGGCGGCGCATTCCTCGTCGAAGATGTACTGCTGGGTCGGGCTCCAGCCCGGGCCGCCGAATTCCTTGCGCCAGCCGGGTCCGCCCCAGCCCTTGGCGTGCAGGATCTTCTGCCAGCGCACGTAGTCGTCGCTCTGCAGGATCAGGCCGTTGATCACCTTGTGGCGGATGTCGGGCGGCAGGTTCTCTGCGACGAAGTCGCGCACTTCCTGGCGGAAGGCGATCTCATCGGGCGTGAAGTTAAGGTCCATGTGTTCCTCTTGCTTGATGTCGTTGTGCGCCGCGGCCCCCTGCGCCGCCAATTTGGCGCAGGGGCAGGGGCGGCGCTGGTCGTGTCAGTGTCAGAACGCGGCGATGCCGGTCTGCTCGCGTCCGAGGATCAGCGCATGGATGTCATGCGTGCCTTCGTAGGTGTTGACGACTTCCAGGTTGACCATGTGGCGGATGACGCCGAACTCGTCGGAGATGCCGTTCCCGCCGAGCATGTCGCGCGCCATGCGCGCCACGTCCAGCGCCTTGCCGCAGGAATTGCGCTTCATCATCGAGGTGATCGCCACCGCGGCGGTGCCTTCGTCCTTCATGCGGCCGAGGCGCAGGCAGCCCTGCAGGCCCATCGTGATCTCGGTCTGCATGTCGGCCAGCTTCTTCTGGATCAGCTGGTTGGCGGCGAGCGGCTTGCCGAACTGCTTGCGGTCCAGTACGTACTGGCGGGCGGTATGCCAGCAGGCCTCGGCGGCGCCGAGCGCGCCCCAGGCAATGCCGTAGCGGGCCGAGTTGAGGCAGGTGAACGGGCCCTTCAGTCCGCGCACCTCGGGGAAGGCGTTCTCTTCCGGGCAGAACACTTCGTCCATCACGATCTCGCCGGTGATCGACGCGCGCAGGCCGAACTTGCCCTGGATCTTCGGCGCCGACAGGCCTTTCCAGCCCTTCTCCAGCACGAAGCCGCGAATCGCGCCTTCGTCGTCCTTGGCCCAGACCACGAACACGTCGGCGATCGGGGAGTTCGAGATCCACATCTTGCTGCCGGTCAGGCTGTAGCCGCCCTCGACCTTCCTCGCGCGGGTCACCATCGATCCCGGATCGGAGCCGTGGTTCGGTTCCGTCAGGCCGAAGCAGCCGATGTATTCGCCGGTGGCCAGCTTGGGCAGGTATTTCTGCTTCGTCTCTTCATTGCCGAACTCGTAGATCGGCACCATCACCAGCGAGGACTGCACGCTCATCATCGAGCGGTAGCCGGAATCGACACGCTCCACTTCGCGCGCGATCAGGCCGTAGCTGACGTAGTTCAGCCCCGGACCGCCGTACTGCTCGGGAATGGTCGGGCCGAGCAGGCCGAGCTCGCCCATCTCGCGGAAGATCGCCGGGTCCGTGGTCTCAAGGCGGAAGGCTTCCAGGACGCGCGGCTGCAGCTTGTCCTGGCAATAGGCGTTGGCGGCGTCGCGCACCATGCGCTCGTCGTTGGTCAGCTGCTGGTCCAGCAGCAGCGGGTCGTCCCAGTGGAATTGCACTTTGTTGGTAGCCATGATGTCTCCGGGTTAGATTCGTTCAAGCACGACGGCCAGTCCCTGGCCGACGCCGATGCACAGGCTGACGACAGCGTAGCGGCCGTTGCGGCGCGCCAGCTCGCGGCTGGCGGTCAGCGCCAGGCGGGCGCCCGAGGCGCCCAGCGGATGGCCGAGCGCGATCGCGCCGCCGTTCGGGTTGACGCGGCTGTCGTTGAAGTCGATCTCGAGCAGCTTCAGGCACCCCAGCACCTGGCTGGCAAAGGCTTCGTTGATCTCGATGATGTCCATGTCGGACAGTTTCAGGTTGGCGCGGTCCAGCGCCTTGCGGATCGCGTAGACCGGGCCGATGCCCATGATGCGCGGCTCGACCCCGGCCACCGCGGCGGACAGGATGCGCACCATCGGCGCCTTGCCCGCCTGTTCGCCCGCGGCGCGGCTGCCGACCAGCAGCGCGGCCGCACCGTCATTGATGCCGGAGGCATTGCCTGCGGTGACGACGCCGCCCTCGAACAGCGGCTTGAGCTTCTCGAGCGTCAGCGCAGTCGTCTCCGGACGCGGATGCTCGTCCTGGTCGATCAGCACCGGCGGCGTCTTGCGGCCGGTAGGTACGCTGATCGGGTGGATCTCGCCGGCGAAGAAGCCGTCGGACAGCGCCGCGTGGTATTTCATCTGCGACGCGAGCGCGAAGGCGTCCGCCTGCTCGCGGGTGATGCCGAACTCCCGGGCCACGTTGTCGCCGGTCTCCGGCATGGTGTGGGCGCCGTACTCCTTGGTGACCCTGGCGTTCGGGAAGCGCGCGCCGATGGTGCTGTCGAACACCTTGAAGTCGCGGCCGTAAGCGGCCTCCGACTTGCCCACCACGAACGGCGCGCGGCTCATGCTCTCCACGCCGCCGGCGATGAACAGGCTGCCTTCGCCGCAGGTGACCGCACGCGCCGCATCCATCACCGCAGCCAGGCCGCTGGCGCACAGGCGGTTGACGGTCTGGCCGCCGATGGTCACCGGCAGGCCGGCCGCGAGCAGGGCGTTGCGTGCCACGTTGCGGGCATCCTCGCCTGCCTGGTTGGTGTCGCCGAGGATCACGTCCTCGATCTGTTCCGGCTTCCAGGGATTGCGGGCCACGACGGCGCGCATGACTTCCGCCGCCAGGTCGTCCGGGCGCACCGGCGCCAGCGAACCCGCATGGCGGCCGAACGGCGAGCGCAGGCCGTCATAGATGTAGGCGTCGAGCATGAATCAGATCTCCTTGTGGTGTAGGGACAGGCCGAGCAGCGCACGCCGCTGCAGCCAGGGGCTGGGCCGGTAGCGGGCGTCGCCGGTGAGTTGTTCCAGATTCTTCAGGATGGACAGGACGGTCTGCGTGCCGAGCTGGTCGCCCCAGGCGAGCGGGCCGACCGGATAGCCGAGGCCGAGCGTGACCGCGCGGTCGATGTCGAGCGGTTCGGCGATGCCCTGCTGGGCGATCTCGCAGGCGATGTTGACGATGTGCGCGACCACGCGCTGCGTGACCAGGCCGGCGCTGTCGCGGATCACGCTGACCGGCACGCCGTTGCCGCCCAGCGCACCGCAGGCCATCGCCAGGTACTCGGGCGTGGTGGCGGGGTTGGTCATCACCACGCGCCGCCTGCTGCCGTCGAACACGCTTTCCACCGCCACCGTGCGGCGCGGATCGAGCCGTTCGCGCACGCAGCAGGTGGTGGCATCCTCGCCCAGCGGCGTCACGATGCACAGCGCGCCATCGCTCGGCGCGGCGCCGCTTTCGATCTGCACGCCGGCGGCAGCCACCAGCGACGACACCTTTTCGGCCAGCTCCGGCCGCTCATTGCTGATCCAGACGCTTTGCGGCAGTTTCGCCTGCTGCGGCGGCTCGGCGATGGCTTCCTTCTTGCCGTCCGCCGCATAGCGGTAGAAGCCCTGCCCGACCTTCTTGCCGAGGGTGCCGGCAACCAGCATCTGCCGTGTCAGGCCCTGCGGCCGGAAGCGCGGCTCCTCAAAATACTGATGGTAGATCGATTCCATCACCGGATGCGAGACATCGAGTCCGGTGAGGTCGAACAGCTCGCAGGGGCCGAGGCGAAAGCCGGCGGTGTCGCGCAGGATGTTGTCCAGCACGGGCACGCTGGCAATGCCTTCGGCCAGGATGCGCATGCCTTCGGTGCCGTAGCCGCGCCCGGCATGGTTGACGATGAAACCGGGCGTGTCCTTGGCGCGCACCGCGGTATGGCCCCAGTGCTTGCCGAGGGCGAGCAGGTAGTCGACGACGCCGGCTTCGGTCACCAGTCCGCCGATCGCCTCGACGATCTTCATCAGCGGCACCGGGTTGAAGAAGTGGAAGCCGGCGACGCGTCCCGGGAATTTGAGCCCGGCCGCGATCGCAGTGACCGACAGGGACGAGGTGTTGGTGGCGAGGATGGCGTCCGCGCCGAGGATGTCTTCCAGCGAGGCAAACAGGGACTTCTTGGCGTCCAGGTCCTCGACGATGGCCTCGATGACGACGTGCGCGCCGGCCAGGTCCTGCAGGCCGGCACAGGGCCGCAGCCGCGCTGCTGCGGCATCCGCCGCGTCCTGCCCCAGCTTGCCCTTTTCCACCAGTTTGCCGAAGGTGGCGTGCAGTTCTTCCCGGGCAGCGGCGGCGGCGCCGTCGCGGCTGTCTGCCAGCCGCACGGTGGCGCCCGCGAGCGCGGCGATCTGGGCAATGCCGCGGCCCATCACGCCGCAGCCGATCACGCCGACTGTCAATTGGGGAGAGCCGGGCTGCGGCAGGCGAGCTAGATCCATGTGTGTCTCCGCTGGGGTTCAGTGAAAGCGCTGCGGGGTTCTGCAATGCAGAATAAGTGCTTACAAAATGGAACTGTAGGCGTTTTCAGGCCGTCATGTCAAGAAAACCCCGCTGTGCGGGCATTCTTCGGACTGACTTTCCGGCGCGGGGTTTCCATTGCAGGTTGTTATTCCGCCCGGCGTCTGCCGGCAAGTACCGCACAGCGGAACCTTATTCTGCATTTCGTTGATTTTCGCCACTGCTTGTGCCAGTATTGCCTGCATGTCAAAGGGCGTCGGATGTGGCGGGAACGCTGCGTTTGCGGGACGTTTTCCGGCGCGTGCTTCCCTTCCCGGGCGGATTCGCCGATGATCCTGCCGCACCGGAAAGCCGGCAGCGTTACTGAACAGGCATATGCCCGGCACAACCGGGCCAACAGGTTGAACGATGAGATCGATGGCACAGAGCGTGGAAGAGCGGGTGGGTGAACAGGCGGGCGCGGCGCGCGTGTCCAATGCGAAGGAAGATCGGCATTTCGTGACGGCGCTGGCGCGCGGACTGGAGCTGCTGTCCTGCTTCCGCTCCGGCGAGAAAATGCTGGGCAACCAGGAACTGGCCGATCGCGCGCGGCTGCCGAAGTCGACCGTCTCGCGGCTGACCTATACCCTCACCAAGCTCGGCTACCTGCAGTACGACGAGGAAGTCGGCAAGTACCGGCTCGGCACCGCCAGCCTGGCGCTCGGCAGTGCGATGCTGTCCAAGCTCGACATCCGGCAGTACGCCCGGCCCTACATGCAGGAGCTTGCGGACCTGTCGCATGCCACCGTCTCGCTGGGCATGCGCGACCGCCTGAGCATGATCTACGTCGAGAACTGCCGCAGCCAGGCGGCGCTGACCTTGCGCCTCGACGTCGGCGCCCGCATTCCGATCGCCTTGACGGCGATGGGCCGCGCCTACCTTGCCGAAACCCTGGACAGCGAGCGCGCCGATATCCTGGAGCGGGTGCGCGAGCTCGACGAACTCAAATGGCCGGCGATCCGCGACGGTGTCAACCGGTCGCTGGAAGAGTACCGCCGGCTTGGATGCTGCACTTCCTTCGGTGACTGGCAGCGCGATGTCAATGCCATCGCCGTCGCCTTCCGTCCCGCCAACGGCAACGCCATCCTCAGCATCAACTGCGGCGGCCCCGCCTTCAATCTGTCTCCGGAGTTCCTTCTGAACGAGGTGAAGCCCCGCCTTCTGGAGGCTGTTGAGCGGCTGCGGCGCGTGTAAGCGACGCCAGCATTTCACCGCATTCGACGACCGCGTTGCTGCTGATCGCGGCGCTGTCCGCCGCCTGGGTGCGTCCGCGTTTCGCCCGCAGCGGCGCATCCCTTTCCTCCTGCATGGTCAGCCACTGGTGATAGGACTGGTGCCGCCTGCCGCCGCGCAGGGCCGGCAGGCTGCCGGGAAACAGCGACAGTGGCGTCACGGCGATCACCTCGACGCCTTCATCCGGCTCCGCCAGCACCGGCAGGAAATATTCATGGACGAAAGCCACCCGCACTCCCGGCTCGGCAAGCGCGGATGCGACCTGTTCCCGCGTCGAGTGCGGGCTGATCTGGCGGATGCGGCATCCGGCGATGCGGCAGCCTTCGACGATACTGAGGTAGACCGGATCATTGTGCAGCAGGATGGCGACGGCTTCGTTGCGCGTCATGCCGAGGGCGGCCAGTCCGCCCGCAATGCGGCGAGCATGGGCGGCGACTTCCAGGGACGCGGCGTGCCGGCGTCCGGCGGGTTCTTGAGACATGTGTGGCAATGGCCCCGTGGGCCGTTATTCTGGGCTCCGGGACTGTAGACTTTTTTGCAGCCAGCGGCAACTTGTCCGAACGTCACAGTGAAGCCGATGCTGCGTCCGCCTGCCCAGATGCGGACGGGGGGCTTGCATTCCTTGCTATAGTTCAGCCACATGGGGGGCGGCGCGCGCGGTTTTGGATTGCGAAATGCGTTGAGTCAGATCAAAGGAGGCCGCCGGCCCAGCGCTAAGATGGCAGCCGTCCCGGACTGTGTCCATCCTGGCGCGCCCGCTGCGAATGAACCTTTGAAGGGAGTTTGAAAATGACAGATGTCGTAATCGTCGCCGCGGGCCGGACCGCCGTCGGCAAGTTCGGCGGGGCGCTGGCGAAGGTCGCTGCTTCCGATCTTGGCGCGCATGTGATCAAGAGCCTGGTCGCCAGGTCGGGCATCGCCCCCGAAATGATCAGCGAAGTCATCATGGGGCAGGTGCTGACGGCCGGCGTGGGACAGAATCCCGCGCGGCAGGCGGTGATACGCGCGGGGCTCCCGGACATGGTGCCCGCCATGACGATCAACAAGGTCTGCGGCAGCGGTCTCAAGGCGACTCATCTCGCCGCCCAGGCAATCATGTGCGGCGACGCCGAGGTGGTGATCGCCGGCGGACAGGAGAACATGAGCGCGTCGCCGCATGTGCTCAACAACTCCCGCGACGGCTTCCGGATGGGCGATGCCAAGCTGGTCGACACCATGATCGTCGACGGCCTGTGGGACGTCTACAACCAGTACCACATGGGCATCACGGCCGAGAACGTGGCGAAGAAGTACGGGATCTCGCGCCAGGAGCAGGACGAGTTCGCCGCCGCCTCGCAGAACAAGGCCGAGGCCGCGCAGCAGGCCGGCAAGTTCAAGGACGAGATCATCCCGCTGGAGATTCCCGCCAAGAAGGGATCGGTGGTGTTCGACAGCGACGAATTCATCAAACCCGGCGTGACGGTTGATGCGCTGGGCAGCCTGCGTCCCGCCTTCGCAAAGGACGGCACCGTCACCGCCGGCAATGCGTCCGGCATCAACGACGGCGCGGCCGCGGTCATCATGATGTCCGCCCGGAAGGCGGAGGAGCTGGGCCTGAAGCCGCTGGCCCGCATCAAGGCCTATTCCTCCGCCGGCGTCGATCCCTCGGTCATGGGCATGGGTCCGGTACCCGCGTCCCAGCTGTGCCTGCGCAAGGCCGGCTGGACCCACGAAGATGTCGACCTGATGGAAATCAACGAGGCGTTTGCCGCCCAGGCCATCGGCGTCAATCGGGAAATGGGCTGGGATACCGGCAAGATCAATGTGAATGGCGGCGCCATCGCAATCGGTCATCCGATCGGCGCATCCGGCTGCCGCATCCTGGTGACGCTGATCCACGAGATGATCCGGCGCGACGCAAGGCGCGGGCTTGCCAGCCTGTGCATCGGCGGCGGAATGGGCGTGGCCCTCGCCATCGAGCGTTGAGGAAAAGCATGCAGTGCGGTAGTCGTATCAAGTCCGATAAACAATAAAACTGAGAGAGCGAACATGGCACGAGTAGCGTTGGTAACGGGAGGTATGGGCGGCCTGGGCGAGGCGATCTGCATCAAGATGGCTGCGCTCGGCTATCAGGTGGTCACGACGCACTCGCCCGGCAATACCCGGTCGGGGGAATGGCTCGAGTCCATGGCGCAGCAGGGATTCAAGTTCCGCGCCTATCCCTGCGACGTCGCCGACTACGACTCGGCCAAGTCCTGCATCGAGGCGATCAGCGGCGAGATCGCGCCGGTCGACGTGCTGGTCAACAATGCGGGCATCACGCGCGACATGACCTTCAAGAAGATGGACAAGGTCAACTGGGATGCGGTGATGCAGACCAACCTCGACTCGGTCTTCAACATGACCAAGCAGGTCTGCGACGGCATGATGGAGCGCGGCTGGGGCCGCATCATCAACATCTCCTCGGTGAACGGCCAGAAGGGCGCCTTCGGCCAGACCAACTACTCGGCGGCCAAGGCCGGCATGCACGGCTTCACCAAGGCGCTGGCACTCGAAGTCGCGCGCAAGGGCGTCACCGTGAATACCATCTCGCCCGGCTATATCGGCACCAAGATGGTGATGGCGATTCCGGGCGAGGTACTGGAGAGCAAAATCCTGCCGCAGATCCCGATGGGACGCCTCGGCAAGCCCGAGGAGGTGGCAGGCCTGGTCGCCTACCTGGCGTCGGACGAGGCAGCCTTCCTGACGGGCGCGAACATCGCGATCAACGGCGGTCAGCACATGTTCTGACGGCACCCGCAGGACAACCAGGCCCGGACGCAGCGCCGGGCCTTTTTTTCAGCCTGCTTCCGGAGCGTGTCTTCCGGCTCAGGCCGCAGGTGCGTCGTCCGCGGGCGCCGCGTCGAGCACCGCCTGCATCCGCTCCACCAGCAGCGGCATCTGCAGGTAGCCGAGCGTGACCAGGTCCAGTTTGCCGTCGCGCTCCAGCACGAGCGCAGGAAAGCCGTTGACGCCCCAGCGCTGCGTCTGCTGGAAGTCTTTCCCGGTCGCGCGCACTGCCGCTTCGGATCCCCATAGCGCGATGAACTCCCCGGCGCCGGCCTTCACGCCGGCAGCCTCCAGCGCCGGCAGCGCAACCGCGGCCAGCGTCTCGCCGCTGGTCACGTCGCGGCCGTCGACATAAAACGCCCGCTGGACCGCGGTGAACACGGGCAGCGCCGCCGACGGCGACAGCAGGCGTGCGGCGACCACGGCGCGACATGCAGGCTCGGTGTCGTAGACGAAGCCCGGTCCGGTCATGCCTGTGTCAGTGAAGGGGAGGCCGGTGCGCGCGGCGACTTCCTCCCAGTGGCCGCGCAGCATGTTCCGGAACGTGTCGTCGGCGGGCTGGCGGTTGTACGCGCGCAGGCCGCCCGTGACGACATGCACCGGCAAGCCGGGAAGGCCGGCCTGCAGCGACGCCAGTTCGGGGCCGAAACCGTAGCACCAGGAGCACATCGGGTCGGCGATATAGATGAGGCTGGCCATGGCATTTCTCTCTTTCGTGGACGATGCCCGAATGGTACCCGGGACCGGCGCCGGGCTTTGCGCAAGCACGGCGCGGAATACCGCCCTGTTCTTGAAATATGCCCGTTTTACGCAGTCCCTTTCATGAACTCCATGGGCGAATGGTGATCTATCCGGCAAGGCCCCGGGCGAAGGCACGGGCGCGCTTGTATTCACGGCCGCGGCGAGTCAGGCTGCCGGCCGGCGCGGTCACCCGCGCCGCGCATCCCGAGATTCTTGGAGAGGTTTTATGCGAAGCGATTTTTTGCAGCGATTCGGACCGGACGTTGACGAGGCGCACGAAAAGGCCCGGCGCGACGTCATGAAGACGATCGAGGCACACGGCACCAGGGACATGACCGACCTGGCCGACATGACGGAAGGCGAACGCGCCAAGTGGTTCTTCTGGAATCTCCATGAGAACCTCGAGGGCTTCCGCAAACTGGAGCCGACGCTGATCGGCCAGATCATGTGCACCCAGCTCACGGTCAGCGACGGCCTGTCGATGGAGACCGAACGAATGGGCATGGAAAAGAAGATCACGCTCACCTGCCGCTGGCACCTGCGCCTCGCGTATTCGTCCTACCAGAACGAGGAAGCCTATCCGATCGGCGACGGTTCGGTCGACCTGTCGGTCACCAACGCGCTGCCGACCGATCCGCCGCTGCAGAAGAACCAGAAGGGCTACCTCGACAACGACAACTCGCTTTATCCGAACCAGCTCTACCTGTTCGGCTGGGTGACCGAGCAGGCGTGGAACGAGATCAAATCCCATCTCTACACGCCGATGCCGAACTGCCAGACCGATATCGTGCTGCGCGACGACTGCCTGTTCCCGGTGAAAGCCGGTTTCGGATTCGTGGCGGGACCGCCAGGGGCCATCGGGCTCACCAACCTCGAGTTCCGCGTCTCCTCGCATTCCGTGGAACGGCGCTCGAACCGCCGTGCAGAGAGCCTCCAGCGTTGATGCGGGAGCAGCGCCGCCGGCCTTGGTCTTGCTGTGCTGCAATGCACAAAAACATCATTGAAGTCGCACTTGTCCTTCTCTAAAATGTCGCGTGTTGCTTCGCAACATAGAGCGATACAACTTACTCCCACACGCGCAGCATTTCAATGGAGATGACATGTTTCTGAACAAAGACCAGATTTCCGAGACCACGAGGGCCAGTGTCGAGTCGCAGATCGCGCTCTACACCGAATTTACCAGCAAGGCGCTGGAAAACTTCGAGAAACTGGTCACTCTCAATCTCACCGCCGGCCGGGCGTCCCTCGAGGAAGCGGCGGCGGCGTCGCGCCAGATCCTCGGTGCGAAGGATCCGCAGGAATTCATGTCGCTGGTCGCCGCACAGACGCGTCCCAACATCGACAAGGCCGTGTCCTACGGCGGGCACCTGGTCAATATCGCCGCGTCCATGCAATCCGATATCGGCAAGCTGGCGGAAGCCCAGGTCAGTCGTTTCGGACAGCGTGTCAACGGCATGGTCGAGGAGGCTTCCCGCGGCACGACCGGCGCGCCGGAGAACATGGCGGCGTTCTTCAAGTCCGCGTTCGACCGGGCGACTTCCAACTACGAGCAGTTCACGAAGACGACCCGCCAGGCAGCGGAAGCCTTCGGCGCCGCAACGGGACCGGCTGCGAACGCGACTGGCGCGGCATCGCCGGTGCCACCGATGCCGCAGGCGGCATCCACGGTTGCCACGGTCAGCAAGGCCTGACGTCTTTCCCGGGCACGGGGCCGCGGAATCGCGGCCTTTTTCATTTTTGCGCGTTGCCGGGGAAGCGCGGCGTGCCGGTTTCATGCTCGACCCGGCACCCGTTCACCAGGAAGGAAATCGCATGGTAGTAGCCCGCCAGCGCCAGCAGTTCGAGCAGCTGCTCGTGCGTGAATTCCTGCGCCAGCGCCTGCCAAAGCGGCTCGCTGACCTGAGCCGCGTCATGCAGCGCGTCGGCCAGTTGCAGCACCAGTGCGTCCCTTTCGCTCCAGCACGGCGCCGGCAGCGGCCCGCAGGTGGCGGCGACCTGCTCTGCATCGATTCCCGCCCGGGCTGAGAAGTAAGCCACGTGGACTCCCCATTCGTACTCGGCGCCGCAGCGCGCGCAGGTGCGCAGGATCATCAGCTCGCGCTCGCGCAGGCCGAGCGGACCCGGATCGAGCAGCGCGCCGGCAAACATCCTCTCGAGGATGCGCGGGCTGCGGACCATGGTGCGGAACAGGCGCAACGGCTCCTTTCCGGGTGGCGTGATGCGGGCGAGCAGGCGGGTGCTGGTGTCGTCGAATGGTGGCGATGCGGGTTCCATGCGCGGCGTCATGATTTCTCCTCTGGGTTGGATGGGCAGTGTTTGCGAGCCTTTGCAGAAGGCTACGTTTACTGTAGCATAACGCTACCAAAACAGTAGTGAGGATCAAAATGGCGGGACCGATGCCGGGAAACCGGGTGCGCGGATCGCAGACCGGCAGGCCGATCATGGCGCTGTTCGACCTGTTGGGGCGGCGCTGGCTGCTGAGAATCATGTGGGAGATGCGCGATGACGCGCGCCTGAGCTTCCGCGAACTGCGCGAGCGCTGCGACGCGATGTCACCGACGGTGCTCAATCAGCGGCTGCACGAGATGCGCGAGGCGGGCATCGTCGAGCTGGACGAGCCTGGCGGCTACGGACTCACCAAGCCGGGACGGCAGCTGCTGGAAGCGCTGCTGCCGCTGCAGCGCTGGTCCGAGCACTGGCAGCGAAGGATGTCGAAACAGGCGGCGGCGGAAGAGAAGCCGGCGGCCCGCAAGACCGGCCGCGGCAGCCGCTAGGCGTCAGCCGGCGGCGACCACCCGGATCCGCAGGTCGCCCAGCGTCACCACCTGGCCGGGCCGGATCTTGCACGTCTTGCGCAATTCGGTCCTGCCATCGACCGCGACTTCGCCGCTGGCGACGAGCGCCTTGCCGGCGCCGCCGCTGTCGACCACGCCGACCAGCTTGAGCAGCTGGTTCAGCTCCACGTGTTCTCCCTCGACCGCGAACTCAAGCACTTGCATCGCGACCTCCGTCGAGCGTATTGCCCGCCTTGTCCAGCCAGACCGCGAGGTTCGCGTGCAGGTCCTCCTGGCTGAACGAGCAGCTTTCCTCGGTGAACAGGCTGCCTGCCTCGAGGCGGCCGAGAAGGTCTTCCATCACCTCGCCGTACCGGGGCGGAAGTGCGGCAAGCAGTGCGGGTTGTCCGCGCCACGCCTGGCAGAAGTTGCCGATGGAGATGCGGTTTTGCTGCAGGTCCAGCAGGCTGCCGCGCAGCGCCAGCAGGGCGGTATCGTGGTTCATGGATGCGATGTGTGCGGGAAGGACGGCCATTGTAGCCTTGTCAGGGCGAGGCCGCGGCAAAGGTATTGCACGCGCTGATCTCGCCGCTGTCGATGCCGCGGCGGAACCAGCGCACCCGCTGCGCCGAGGTGCCGTGAGTGAAGGAGTCCGGCACCACCTGGCCCTGCGACTGCCGTTGCAGGGCGTCGTCGCCGATTGCGCTGGCCGCATTGAGTCCCGCCTCGACGTCGCCTGCCTCGAGAATGCTGCGGGTCCGGTTCGCATGATAAGCCCACACCCCCGCAAAGCAGTCCGCCTGCAGTTCCAGGCGCACCGACAAGGCATTGGCTTGCGCTTGCGGCGCCCGTTGCCTGGCCTCGTGCACCTTGTCCGAGATGCCGGTCAGGTGCTGGACGTGGTGGCCGACTTCATGCGCGATGACATACGCCTGCGCGAACTCTCCCGACACCCGGAAGCGCTCCTGCATCAGCTGGTAGAAACTCAGGTCGATGTAGATCTGCCGGTCCGCCGGACAGTAGAAGGGGCCCATTGCCGACTGTCCGGTGCCGCAGGCAGTCGGCGTGCTTCCCGAAAACAATACAAGGCGCGGCTTGTCGTAGCGCGCCCCTTGTGCGGCAAACAGTTCGGTCCAGGTATCCTCGGTGTCGGCCAGGACCGTGGAGACGAACTGCGCCATGCGGTCGTCGGCCGGCGGGCCCTGCCGCACTTCCGCGACCTGGGGCGGCCCGCCTGTCAGCAGGCTGAGCACCATCATCGGGTCCACGCCGAGGAAGTAGGAAGCGACCACCGCCACCGCCACGGTTCCCAGTCCGACCGAGCGCCCGCCCAGTCCGAAACCGCCGCCGCCCCGGCGGTCCTCGACGTTCTCGCTCTGCCGATTGCCTTCCCAACGCATATCCGCCTCCCTCGTCCGCATCACGGGACAGAAGAAGCAAGAATCGCGCTAGAACAGCACCTGCTTGGTGATCGCCACCTTGAGAATGTAGGCAAACAGGAGCAGCGCAGTGACGAAAGCGAATGCCCGAACGGGCTTGGGCCGTCCCTGCCGGAGCGCGATGGCGCCGAAGGCGATGTAGCCGACCAACGCCAGTACCTTCGCGGTCAGCCAGTCCTGCACGAACGGATACTGGTTGCCGAGGACCACCAGCACCAGTGCGCTGGCCAGCAGCAGCGTGTCGATCACATGCGGTGCGATGCGCAGCAGGCGCTTTTGCAGGAGGGCCGAGCCGCCCAGCATCAGCATGCCGCGCGTGAGGAACAGGAGCCCGCTGAGGACGGCGAAGCTCATGTGGATATGTTTGAGTGCGAGATAGCTCATCAGGTCCTTTGATGTCGTGTGGTTGGCGGCCCCCGACGGCGGGGGCGTGCCATTCTACCAACAGGGCGCCGTGCGGTCGGCGGCGTCTTGTCATGCGGATACATATAGGGCGGACGAATATGAGTTATCCCCATCGGAAATTGGATTAATGCCTGTCCGGTCCATACACTACCTTTCGTAAAGTAATCAACCGAGAGGAATACATCATGTCCACCATGACCATCACGTCTCCCGCCCACGTTGCCGGCCAGGGCTATCTGCAAAACGTCGCCGCTGCTGCGCGCGCACTGTTCGCCGCGATCTTTGCCGTGCGTCCGCAGGTCCGGACCGTGGCCGTTGCTGAAGTAAAGACCGACGAAGTGTCGATCGCCCGCCTGTACCGTCTTGCCGGTTCATATGATTCCGTCATGCCGAACCTGGCCCAGGAACTGCGTGCGATCGCCATGCGCGCCTGAGCGGCAACAGGCACGAAAGACGGGCAAAGCCACGACCGGCGACGGCGCGGCCCGTAGCCACAGCCGGCAGTGCGCCGGCGACGAAGCAAGCTGGAAGGGCGGTGCGCATGCGCCGCCCTTTGCTTTTTTTATTCCTTTTTCTGCATCATCCTTGCCGGATCTGCCGGAAGGTGAGGTTGATGCGCGGTCCGCAGACCCGCTTTTCCTTCATGATCGCGTGCTGCCAGCAGCGTTGCGTCGATCCCCGCATCAGCAGCAGGCTGCCGTCCTCGAGGGCGATCGAGACCGGCCGTAGCGCCTTGTCCTGCCGGTGCCGGAAACGGAAGACCCGGGTCTCGCCGAGCGATACCGACGCGATTGCCGGCGCCGGGCCGAGTTCCGGTTCGCCGTCGCTATGCCAGCTCACGCTGTCCTCGCCGTCGCGGTACAGGTTGAGCAGCACGCTGTTGTAGCGCTCGCCGGTGGCCGTCTCCACTTCCGCTTTCATGCGCAGCAGCGTCGGCGTCCAGGCGAGCGGATGGAACGCGCGGCCGGAATAGGTGTAGCGGCTGCCCGCATCGCCGTACCAGGCCGACAGCCGGGGCTGCAGCCGCTCCTGGTTCCAGACAATGATGCGCTCCTGGCGCCAGGCGGTCTCGTCCAGCAGTGTGCGCAGCAGGGCGGTGCTCGTCGGCGGCCGGTAGAAGCCGCGCGCGAAACGGACGTCGGCATCCGGCATCGGTACCGCCTGCAGCGTTGCGGCGTCATCGAACAGGTCGGTCATCCGGTGTAGCGGAAGCGGGGCACCGGCACGCCGTCCACCATCACATCCTCGAAGAACATGTGCGCTTCGCGGTGTACCAGCTGCGGCCAGTCCGTTTCGTACAGCGGCCGGTACACCACGCATACCTCGCCGGTTTCGGTGTTGCGGGACAGTCCGAGTACGAAATACTTCCGGCCCTTGTAGTGTTCGTACACGCCGGGACGCACCGTCATACCCGCACCGAGGGCATCGCCGCTCATCTCGGCCACAGCACCATCTGCGTGCAGCGGAAGGTGGCGATCAGCTTGCCGCTTTCGCGGTGGCGCACGAGCGCATCCCATACCTGGGTATTGCGGCCGAGGTGCACCGCCTTGGCCTCGCAATCGACCACGCCGTCGCGGGCGGTGCCGAGGAAATTGCTCTTCAGCTCGATCGTGGTGAAGCTGCTTGCACCCTCGGGCAGATTCGCCACGCATGCGTAGCCGCAGGCGGTGTCGGCCAGGGTGACCACGCTGCCGGCATGCAGGAAACCATTGGGCGCGAGGTGGGTGTTCTGCACCGTCAGTTCCGCCTGCAGGCTGCCGTCGCCGATGCCGGTCACGCGGATGCCGAGCAGGCCGGGCAGGTAGCCTTCGCCGATGCGGTTCAGTGACGTCAGGTCTTTCGCCTTTTCCATCTTCTTTCCTTAGTCTGCGGCCGGCGCCTGTTGCGCTGCCCTCTGCGCAAGCTGGAAAACCGTCCTGGTGAGTGTATCCATGTCCACGTCCTGCATCATGTCGGCAAATGCCTGCTGCGCGTCCTTCCACATCGGCAGCGCCTGCTGCAGTCTCTCCTGCCCGGCGGCGGTCACATGCCAGTGACGTTCGCGGCGGTCGTCGCCGCGGCTGACCGCGATCCATCCGCCTTCCTGGATGATCTTCAGCGTACGGGTAAGCGTCGTGCTGTCCATCGCCAGCATTTCCGCGATCTCGCCGGTGGTCAGGCCAGGGCGCGCGCTGAGCAGTCGCAGGATGCCGAACTGGGTGATCTTGAGTCCGGATGGCTTGAGCGCGCGGTCGTACATCTGCGTGACGATGCGCGACGCCTGGCGGATCGAGCCGCAGTAGCAGGGAATCTTGACGGGTTTCACGTGGCAATCGGGAAGGGTGAGGGAGCAAGAATAAATGTACATACATCCATTGTCAAACCGGCGGCATCCTCAGGGAAAATAGAAAAAATTACATTGAACTTCGCCCAGTGCCGCTCTTTCCAATGGGTTCGACAAGCGATGGGGAGAATCAGAATGGCATTTCCTGAAAGGGACGAAGGACACTACTACCAAGCGGCCTACGCGGAACCGCCGCGGCGGCGCCGCGCCGCGGGATGGCTGCTGGTCGCCGGCGTGGCGCTGGCAGCGTCGGCTTACGTGGTGCGCGAACGCACCCGCAAGGCGGAGGGTGAAAATCCGCCCGTCGGGCAATTCATCGAGGTCAACGGCATACGCCTGCACTACATGGAGCGCGGAGAAGGGCAGCCGCTCGTGATGCTGCACGGCGACGGTTCAATGATTCAGGATTTCATGGCGAGCGGGCTGGTGGACATGGCCGCGCAAAAATACCGGGTGATCGTGTTCGACCGTCCGGGCTACGGCTACAGCGGGCGGCCGCGTTCGACCATATGGACGCCGCAGGCACAGGCGACACTGCTGCAGCAGGCGCTGCTGCAGCTGGGCGTCGAGCAGCCGGTGGTGCTCGGCCATTCGTGGGGCACGCTGGTGGCGATTGCCCTGGCTCTCGATTTTCCGGAGCGGGTGCGAAGCCTGGTGCTGGCTTCGGGTTACTACTATCCGAGCCTGCGCATGGACGTGCCCCTGGTGTCGGGCCCGGCGATCCCGGTGGTCGGCGACCTGATGCGTTATACCGTCTCCCCGCTGGTCGGACGCGCCACGTGGCCGGCGCTGCGGCGGAAGGTGTTCAGCCCGGCGGAGGCGCCGGAGCGCTTCATGCGGGAATTCCCGGTCGAGATGGCATTGCGTCCGTCGCAGCTGCGCGCGAGCGCGGCGGAGGCGGCAATAATGATCCCGGCTGTGATGGCGCTACGCCATCGCTACCATGAACTGGTCCTGCCGGTCGCCATCCTGGCGGGCGATGGCGATCGTATCGTGAGTACCGGCGCGCAGTCGGAGCGCCTCCATGGCGAACTGCCGCAGAGCAGCCTGCACATCACCCATGGGGCCGGTCATATGCTGCACCATGTCGCGCCGATGGAAGTGATGGCGGCGATCGACCACATGGCCACGGCAGTGGGCGCGATGCCGCAGGCGGCGCTCGCCATCGGCCAGGTGCAGGCGGCGGAGGCGCGGACGCGCTAGGCCACGCTAGGCGAGTACCAGGCGGTAACGGCTCGGCGGCACTCCCGTCGCCGCCCGGAAGCGATGGCTGAAATGGCTGAGGTCGGCGTAGCCGCAACGGTCGGCGACCTGCTGCAGGGGCAGCGCGGTGTGCTTCAGCAGGCCGCATGCACGATCGATGCGGCGCGCGGCGATCCACGCATACGGCGCCATGCCGAACGACATGCGGAACATGCGCGCCAGGTGAAATTCCGACATGCAGGCCTGTTCTGCCAGCATGCCGAGGGTCAACGGTTGTTCGAGGCGGTCATCGATGAATTCCGCGAGGCGTCGCCGTACAGCCGGACTCAGTCCTCCGCGCAGCTTCTGGTCGCGCCGCAGCACCGCCTGCGCATGCAGCAGCTGGTCCAGCGCCGCATGCGCGGTTTCATTCAGCCGCAGGCTTGCATCCGGTCCGTTCCACTGCATCGCCGCCAGTCCGCCGCAGAGGCGGGAGATTGCCTCGTGCTCGAAATAGGTCCGGTCGGCGAGCGTCAGTTCGCGTGGCTCGCGGTCGAGTTCGACCACCGCCCGGCGGGTGAAATGCTGGGGCAGGAAATACAGGTGCAGGAAGCGCAGCTGGTCGCGGACCACCCAGCGCGATTCGTGCTCGTCGGGCAGGGTGCACAGCCGGCCCGGGCTGCCGAACAGGCCGGGCAGGTCGTTGCGTTCGGTCCGATAGCCGCCACCGAGATAGCAGGACAGGGTATGGTGGCCCGGACGCAGGTACTCGGTCTCTTCCTCCGTCGTCTCCCGTCGCCAGATCGCCAACGCCATGTCGTCCCCCAGCCAGGCGAAACGCTCCAGCTCGGCATTGGTTCCGCGCAGCGTATTGAATACGGCGTGGCCTATGGCGTCTGGCGGGATGTCGGGCGGGATGGTCGGCATGGCTTTTCCTGTTTTCCGCACTCTACCATTTCCATTGCAGGCGGCGTGCCGGCCGGCGGCCGGGTGCGCAAGAAGCGCAAGAATAGACAAGTGGCAGGTCCATGCCGGCCAATTGCGCAACTTCAGACAAGCCGTCCGGCGGGCGGACCCGCATCCTGCACTCCGTCTTGAAAGGAATGCGTATGAATGCGATGCTTTATCTTCTCACGGTGCTGATCTGGGGTTCCACCTGGATCGCGATCAAATGGCAGCTCGGCACCGTGCCTGCCCCGGTCTCGATTGCCCTGCGGTTCTGGATCGCCGCCGCCGTCCTGCTGCTGATCCTGCTGGCACAACGCCGCAAGCTGATGCCGCCTCCCGGCGCCTGGCGCTACCTCGTGGCGCAGGGCGCCGCCCTGTTCTGCTGCAATTTCCTGTGCTTCTACTACGCCAGCCAGTGGGTCGCGAGCGGGCTGGTCGCGGTCGTATTTTCCACCGCCCCGCTTTGGAACTCGGTCAACGGACGCCTCTTCCTCGGTCGCCCGCTGCAGCCGCAGGTCATCGCCGGCGCCATGCTGGGACTGGCGGGGATCGCGCTGCTGTTCCTGCCGCAGCTGAGCGGACATTGGGATGATGCGGGCATGCTGGCCGGCCTCGGCCTGGCACTGCTCGGCACACTGTTCTTCTCGAGCGGGAACCTGCTGTCCTCGCGCATGCAGGGGCTCGGGATGTCGCCGTGGCTGACCAACACCTGGGCCATGTGCATCGGGGCGGGACTGCTCACCGTGCTGGCGCTGGCGCTGGGCATGCCGTTCACGATCGAGAACGACGCGCGCTACATTGGCTCGCTGCTGTACCTGGCCGTACCCGGTTCGGTCATCGGCTTCACTGCCTACCTGCTGCTGGTCGGGCGCCTCGGCCCGGAGCGCGCGGCATACTGCACGGTGCTGTTTCCGGTGGTGGCGCTGAGCATTTCAACGGTGTTCGAAGGCTACCGCTGGAGTCCGGCGGCGTTCGCCGGACTCGCCTGCGTGCTGGCGGGGAACCTGCTCGCCTTCCTGCCTCGGGCGGCGCTGCCGTCCTGGCTTGGCAGGGGCGCAACGAGCAGCTGAATCGCTCAATAGGAGGTGCGGTAGCGGTGGCCGCGGAAGTTGAGCACCATGCCGCTCGGCGTCATGCGTTCCAGTACCAGCCCGGGGGCGACCTCGTCGCCTTCACGCATCAGGCGCTTGTTGATGAGGACCGAACGGTCGGCTGCATTGCCTGAGTAGATGTAGCCGCCGATCTGCAAAGGCGGAATCTCGCGCTGCACCTGTTCCGGCAGTTCGCGCAGCGCGGGGACGGCAGGCTGGTCAGGGGGTTGCGGCTTCGCCTGCTGCGGCGCCGGCGAAGCGCTGCGCCGTGACGGGCCGTTCGCGGCGGCTTTCTCTGCCGGCTTCTCTGCCGGCTTCTCGGCCGCCTTCTCGGCCACCTTCGCCGCATCCTTCTCTGTCCGGCCCGTCGTTCTTTCGGACGTCTTCACGGAAGCCTTGTCTGCCGCCGTTCCGGCCGCCTTGTCCGCCGTCCTGCCGGCCCGGGTGTCGGCGGGCGGGTCGGCGGGCTTGCGCACCGCAGGCTTCTCGCTTGTACCGGGCGGCGCGGATTCCGCAGGGGCAGGCGCTGCCGTAGCCGGCGCCGGCAGCGTGACCGGTGCGGCGGCGATCGTTGGCGGGTTGGCAGCCGCTGGTGGAGTGGCAGCCGCAGGCGGGACGGCCGGCGCCGGCGGCGACGCGACTGCGGCGGCATCCTGCCGGGCCGCCTCGGGCGCGCGCGCCACCAGCCACCCGCCGACGCCAGCCGCGAGCAGCCCGGCGGCAATTGCCCAGGGCAGCGGGCGCTGCCACCACGCGGGCGCCGGGCCGGGAATGGCGAAACTGTGCGGTGTATGGATGGAAGGCGCGTTGCCGCTGCGGCGTTCCGCTTCGGCCTTCTTCAGCGCTTCGAGGATATAGGACATGATTTCATTCGGCTGGTGTTATTCCGCTGCGGGGGGCGTCACCTGCAGGTTGGCGAGCAGGCGGGGTTCGTCGATGCCGGCGGCGCGGTTGATCTGCATCGCGGTGGCGGCGCCGACGATGCCGTCCGCCGCCAGGCCATGCACCTGCTGGAACTGCAGCACGCGGCGCAGCATCTTCTGGTCGAAGGACTGGCCCGGGGCCGGCCCGGGTTCGCCCGACAGCCGCGCCAGATGCGAGGCGGTCCAGTCGACCGCCTCGCCCTGGTCGCCGGTCTTGAGCGGGCCCGCGAAACCGGGCGGCGGCCGCCACAGGGTGACGAACACGCCGTCGAACTGCCTTGCCAGGGTCACCACCGGCACCGGCTTGCGCTGCGCGCCGAAGCGCAGCGTCGCGTTGGCTTCATCGAGTCTGGTCAGCAGCGCGAAGTAGGGGTTGCCGGCGTCGTCGCGGAGCTTCAGGGCCGCCGGCCGGTCGAGCCGTCTCAACTCGGCGAGGCCGCCGCTGCTCCAGTGGCAGCGCAATCCGTGCCCGGGCGCGTCCTCGCATGGGTCGTTCCCGGGCAGCGAGGTACCCCAGAGGCGTGCGAGCAGGCGGATCGCCTCGGCCTCGGTGGTGACCGGCGGCTCGGTTTCGGTATCCGCCGCGGCCGCCCGTGCAGGTTCTGCCGGCTTGGCTGCGTCGGGTGCGGCTGCAGGAGCAGTGTTGGTTGCCGCTGCGGCGGCAGTTTCCGGTCCGGTCGCCGGCTCCCGCCCGGCGGAGGCGACCGCCGGCCAGCCGAGCGCAGTGCGTGCCTGTTCCCAACCCGCTTGCAGGTCGCGCGCCACGGCGGGATCGCGTACTGCCCATCCCGCCGCGCCTGCCAGCAGGGCGGCGACCAGCACCAGGGCAAGCGCCGGCCGGCGCGGCCGTCTCACCTCCAGCGACGGCCGGCCCTGTGCTGCATGCTGCTTGCGGTTCCCGGCGAACAGCTCCTGCGCCGCGCCGTCAACAATGCGCCGGTCGATCGCGCTCACCCCTTTGGCATACCCGCCGAGCAGCGCGCGGTCGCAGAGCAGGTTGATCAGGCGCGGAACGCCGCGCGCCAGGCGGTGTATCTGCCGGACCGCCTGCGGCGCAAAGGGCGAAGGCCCGGTGAGACCGGCGGCGCTCAGGCGGTGCTGGATATAGCTGGCGGTTTCCGCCTCGCTCAGCGCGGTCAGGTGGTAGTGCGCGATCACGCGCTGCGCGAGCTGTTCGAGTTCCGGCTGCGCGAGGATGGCGCGCAGCTCGGGCTGGCCGATCAGGATGATCTGCAGCAGCTTGCGCTCGTTGGTTTCGAGATTGGTCAGCAGGCGCAGCTGCTCCAGCACGCCCGGCGCCAGGTTCTGCGCCTCGTCGATGATCAGGACGCTGTTGCGGCCGTCCGCATGCGAGGAGAGCAGGAACTGGTTGAGCGCATCAACATAGCGCTTGTTGCTGTTGTCGTCGCCGGCCGGGCCGGGCTCGATGTGGAACTCGTCGCAGACGGTTTGCAGCAGCTCGGTCGCCGTCAGGCGCGGATTGAAGATGTAGGCGACGTTGCAGTTGGACGGGACCTGTTCGAGAAAGCAGCGGCAGATCGTGGTCTTGCCGGTGCCGATGTCGCCGGTCAGCACCACGACGCCGCCACCGCTGTCAACGCCGTACAACAGGTGCGCGAGCGCTTCCCGGTGGCGCTCGCTCATGAAAAGGTAGCGCGGGTCGGGAGAAATCGAGAACGGAGCCTGGGTGAGCCGGAAGAATTGCGTGTACATGGCGGCCTGCAATCAGTCGGGTGGCAAGGATAGCATGGTGCCTGCAACCGGTACGCCGGCGCGGCCGCCCCTTTGATAGAATTCAATTCCACGTATCAACATTGCTCCCCATGTCCACCCCTTTCGTTCCCATTGGCTGTCGCGAATGCCGCGATGGCGCCGGCCTCGACTTCGGGATTACCATGGCCTTCCAGCCCATCGTCGACATTCGGCAGCGACGGGTGCATGCTTATGAAGCGCTGGTGCGTGGCACCAACGGCGAATCGGCGGGCTGGGTGCTGGGCCAGGTCAATGCCGGCAACCGCTATCGTTTCGACCAGACGTGCAGGGTGAAGGCGATCGAGCTGGCCGCGCGCCTCGGACTGGCCGACCGCCCCGATTGCAAGCTCCATATCAATTTCCTGCCCAACGCGGTCTACCGTCCCGAGACCTGCATCCGCGCGACGCTGGAGGCCGCGCGCGGGGCGAGGCTGCCGACCGACCGCCTGGTATTCGAAGTCACGGAGGGTGAGCAGGTGCAGGACGAAGCCCATCTGCAAGGCATCTTCACCGAGTATCGGAAGCACGGGTTCGCCACCGCCATCGACGACTTCGGCGCCGGCTATTCCGGCCTGAACCTGCTTGCGAATTTTCAGCCGGACATCATCAAGCTCGACATGGCGCTTACCCGCGGCGTCGACCGCGACCGCGTCCGGCGCAGCATCGTGTCGGGTGTCCTGCTGGTGTGCCGCGAGCTGGGGATCCGGCCGGTGGCCGAAGGCGTGGAGACGGCGGACGAGATGGCCGCGCTCGCCGACCTCGGCATCGAGCTGGTCCAGGGCTACCTGCTCGGCCGTCCCGCCTTCGAACAGATGCTGGAACCGACCTGGCCCGATTGAATGTCAACCGAGGAGCTGCGATGCGTAAATTGATTTTGCCGCTGTTGTTGTGTTCATTGATGTCGGTGCCGGCGTGGGCACAGGGGCCAATGAAGCCCGGACTGTGGGAAATGAAGGTCAAGTCCGACGCACTGAAGAACATGCCGAAGATTCCGCCGGAACAGGTGGCCCAGATGCGCAAGATGGGTATCGAGGTGCCGCAGATCCAGGACGGCGCGATGGTCACGAAGGTGTGCGTCACGAAAGCGATGGCCGAGAACGAGCAGCTGCCCGGCCTGGAGAAGAACGAGGCGGGCTGCCAGACGAAGAACGTCCAGCGCAGCGGCAGCGGCTACAGCGCCGACATCGTCTGCAGCAGCGACGCGATGAAAGGCGAGGGCAAGGTAAAGGCGACGTTCAGCGGCAACGAGAGCTTCACGTCCACCTACGATTTCAAGGGCACCGTGCACGGGCAGCCTGCGAACCAGCATTCCGAGCAGAGCGGGAAGTGGCTCGCGGCGGACTGCGGCAGCGTCAAGCCCGCCGGCGCGGCGGCGAAGAAGTAGGCAACGCCCCTCCGCGGCCGCTGTTCAGCGCGGCTTGCGGCGCATCTCCGCGAGCAGCGCATCGAGGGCCACCGAGCGGTGGCCCGCCCGCCATACCAGGTGGGTGCGCGCCCGCGCCACCTTGGCGGGAAGCGGGAACGCCTGGACCTCGGTGCCCGCATGCACGACCTGCAGCACCGAGCGCGGCACGATCGCCACTCCCGACCCGGCGGCGACGCAGGCCACGATCGCATGGTAGGACCCCAGCTCCAGCACCCGGTCCGGCACCACGTCCGACATCGATAGCCAGTCTTCGAGTATCCGCCGGTACGAGCAGCCGGTCGTGAACGCGATCACCGTTCGCCGTTGCAGGTCGTCCGGGGATTTCACGCGCGCGGTGTTGGCAGGGGCGATCAGCACCAATTCCTCGGTGAAGGCTTCCTGCATTTCCAGTTCGGCGGTATTGAACGGTTCGGCGACGAAGGCCGCCTCCACCTCGAAGCGGTGAACCCGGCCGATCAGCGCGCCCGAGGTGCCGGTCGCCAGCTCGATCTGCACGTCAGGATAGGTCTGGTGGTAGCGCGCCAGCAAGGCCGGCAGGCGTGCCGCGGCGGTGCTTTCCATTGTGCCGATACGCAGCGTTCCGCGCGGCGTGCCGCTGCGCAGCGCCGCCTCCGCTTCCGACGACAGGCGCAGCAGCTGGTCCGCATAGGCCAGCAGCAACCTGCCTTCGGCTGACGGCACCAGCTTGCCGCCCTGGCGCTGGAACAGCTTCACCCCAAGACGGTCTTCGAGGTTCTTCACGCGGGTGGTCACGTTGGACTGCACCCGGTTCAGCTGGCTGGCCGCCTTCGTGATGCCGCCAAAGTCCACCACCGTCTTGAAGATGTGCAGCGAGTCGAGATCGATGTTTCTCATTTTGAGAACCTCCTATCTTCATTATTCATTTTTATTAATGGTCGGGTCAAGCTAGACTATGAGCATGGATACCCGAGACCTTCCCCTTTCCGCCGGCCATGCTCCGGCTGCCGCCGGGCCGGTCGCCAAGGCATTGGCCGGCCTGGTCGCGCTCGCGGTGGCCATGGGCATCGGCCGTTTCGCCTTCACGCCGGTCCTGCCGATGATGCTGCAGGATGCCGGGCTGTCGCTGGCCGGCGGCGGCCTGCTGGCCTCGGCCAACTACCTCGGCTATCTGCTTGGCGCGCTGAGTGCAATGGTGATTCCCACCCGCCCGGAACGGGCGATCCGCTTCGGCCTGCTTGCGATTGCGGCGAGTACTCTGGCGATGGCGGCGCCGCTGCCGTACGCCGGCTGGCTGGTGTTGCGTCTGCTGGCGGGGATGGCGAGCGCATGGGTGCTGATCTCGGTGTCGGCTTGGTGCCTCGGCACGCTGGCGGCTTACCAGCGTCCCTTCCTCAACAGCCTGGTGTTCGCGGGCGTCGGCAGCGGCATCGCCGCCGCCGGCCTGCTGTGCATGCTGCTGGTCGCGGCCGGATGGCATTCCACTGCCGCTTGGGCGGCGCTCGGCGTTCTGGCGACGCTGGCCAGTCTCGCGGTGTGGCGCAGCTTCCGCCTGCCGCCTGCCGCCGCCGCCGCGACCGCACCGGCCGCCGCCGCGGGCTTGCGCTGGAATGGCGAAGCGCTGCGCCTTGTGCTCTGCTATGGCATCTTCGGTTTCGGCTACATCATTCCCGCCACCTTCCTGCCGGTGATGGCAAAGACCGCGCTCGCCGGTTCTCCCGCCTTCGGCTGGTCGTGGCCGGTGTTCGGTTTCGCCGCGGCGCTGTCCACCTTGTGCGTGGCCGCGCTGGTGGCGCGCTTCGGCAATCGTCGCTTGTGGCGGGCTTCGCAACTCGTCATGGCGGTCGGCGTGCTGCTGCCGGCGTTACGGCCGAATCTGTTCACGGTCTTCGTTGCCGCGCTGTGCGTGGGCGGCACTTTCATGGTGATCACGCTGGCCGCGCTGCAGGAGGGAAAGAGGGTGGCGGGCGCCAATGCGACCGTGCTGATCGCCGCCATGACCTCGGCCTTCGCCGCAGGCCAGATCATCGGGCCGCTGACAGTCGGGCAGGACGGTTTCTCCGGCGCCCTGACGCTGGCCGCCGGGATGCTCGCGGCCGGCGCGCTGCTGCTTTTTTCTTCAACCAGGGAACATTGACATGAGCAACCAGAAACCAGGACTCGCCGATTGCATGCCGGGCCCGGAACGGATGCCGGCGCTGCCGCCGGAGGCAATGGACGAGGCGCAGAGGGCGGCCGCGCAGGCGCTGATCGACGGCCCGCGCGGCGCGGTGTTCGGCCCCTTCATACCGCTGCTGCGGAGCCCGGAACTGATGAACCGCCTGCAGAAAGTGGGCGAGTACCTGCGCTACCAGAGCGCACTCGACACCCGTGTCAACGAGTTCGTGATGCTCATCGTGTCGCGCCAGTGGACGCAGCAGTTCGAGTGGTGCATGCACTATCCGCTGGCACTGAAGGCAGGCGTGGCGCAGCCGGTGCTGGACGCGCTGGCCGAAGGACGTCGTCCGCCCGGCATGGCCGCGGACGAGGAAGTCGCCTGGGAGGTCTGCGACGAACTCCAGCGCATGCATGGCCTCTCCGACGTCACCTACGGCCGGGCGGTCGAATGCTTCGGCGAGCGCGGGCTGCTGGACCTGCTCGGCCTGGTCGGCTACTTCACGACGGTGTCGATGGTGATGAACGTGGCGCGCACGCCGCCCATGAAGGACGCAACCGCCGCGCCCCTTGCTTCCTACCCGTTGTAGCGCACCATACGCGGCGGTTTGCCGCTCGCGGGCTTTATGGCATATTCCTGTCAGGCGCGGTCGCGCACCGATGAGGAAGGGAAGCAGATGCTATTTTTGAAAAGTACGGTCGCGCCGGTTGCGCCCGGCGTGTACGCGGTGGACGTCGCGGCCAAGCCCCCCGGCAAGACGTTCATGATCTATGCCGCGGTGGATGCGGCGGCGCCGCCCGAAAGTTTCATCGCGGCCGTCGAGGCGATCGGCTTCAAGCAGGTGCTGACCAAGCCCTACACCCACAATGACGGTACCAGGGTGGTCGACATCCATTTCCAGAAGCCCGGCACCGATATCTTCGAAGGCTGGACCAATGCGGAGAAGGATGCCAACCTGGCCGCGATGGAGCAGGTCTTCGCCGGCTTCAGCATCAGCGTCACGCCGCGCGTGATGTCCCTGGCCGAGGCGTTCCGGTAGCGCGGACGCCGATGCGACCGGCGTGCCCGGTTGCTCGCCACCGAATGTCGCCAGCGCCAGCGGCGCCTGTGCCGGAGGCCCTCCGGCCGCTCCCCGAGCACGATGCGAACACCGCCCGCAGCGCCGTTCGGCGGAACGCGCGCGCCCGCCGGCGGCCCGGGAGACCGGTGCGTTCTGCCTCGCCGGGCGGCGACGCAAGCACAGTCGCGGCAACAAGGCGTTTGTGCTAGTCTTGCATCCCTCGCGGGCGACGCACATCACGCTTCGCCCGCCGGATAGACGCTGTTTGCCTTCTCCCATATCGTCGGGGGAATCCGGGGCGCCGTATAGCACGGCCGCCTCCGGCCACGGAACGCCGCCGGCTTACCCGCCGCCCGCGCGCACCGCCAGCGATGGCGAAGTGATTCTGCAATCCACCCTGAGCACCATGATCCCGGCTGCGCCACCACGCGGCGAGGGACGCTTCCTCCTTTTTCCGCCGCCGGCGCGGGACGAGGCAAGGGACGGCACCGCACGCCGGTGGCGGCCCCTGATGACGACGACAAATACGTACGGCAACCGACGATCAACCAATACAGTATCAATATGACAACTCTGGAGAAGCAAGCACTCGAGTACCACGCCGCCGGTCAGCGCGGCAAGGTCGCCATCGCGGTGACCAAGCCGGTCGGCAGCCAGGCCGACCTGTCCCTGGCGTATTCGCCCGGTGTGGCCGCCCCCTGCGTGGAAATCAGCAAGGATCCGGCCAAGGCCTACGAATACACGGCGAAGGGCAACCTGGTCGGCGTCGTCACGAACGGCACGGCAGTGCTCGGCCTCGGCGACATCGGCGCGCTGGCCGGCAAGCCGGTCATGGAAGGCAAGGCGGTGCTGTTCAAGAAGTTCGCCGGCATCGACTCCTTCGACATCGAGATCGACGAGACCGACCCGGACAAGCTGGTGGCGATCATCGCCGCGCTGCATCCGACTTTCGGCGGCATCAACCTGGAAGACATCAAGGCGCCGGAATGCTTCTACATCGAACGCGAGCTGCGCGAGCGCCTCACCATCCCGGTCTTCCACGACGACCAGCATGGCACCGCCATCGTCGTCGGCGCCGGCCTGCTCAATGCGATCGCGCTGACCGGCCGCGACATATCCCTGGTCAAGCTGGTCTGTTCCGGTGCCGGCGCCGCCGCGATGGCCTGCCTCGACATGGTGGTGGAACTCGGTGTGCGGCGCGAGAACGTGTTCGTGTGCGACAGCCGCGGCGTGCTGACGACCGCCCGCGAACTGAGCGGGGAGAAGCGCGCCTGGGCGCAGGACACGACCGCCGCGACACTGTCCGACGTGATTGGCATGGCCGATGTGTTCCTCGGACTGTCCGGCCCCGGGTTGCTGACGCAGCAGGACGTGAAGAAAATGGCGGCCAGGCCGATCGTGTTCGCCCTGGCCAACCCGGAACCCGAGTTGAGGCCCGAGCTGATCCGCGAAGTGGCGCCGGACGCCATTGTCGCCACCGGGCGTTCCGACTATCCGAACCAGATCAACAACGCGCTGTGCTTTCCCTACCTGTTCCGCGCGGCGCTCGACACCGGCGCGCGCAGCATCAACCAGGCAATGAAGCGCGCCTGCGTCGAGGCGCTGGCGGCACTGGCGCGCGAAGACGCGGGCTTCGGCCCGGCCGGCATCGTGCCCGGCCTGCTCGACAAGCGCCTGCTGACCAGCGTGACGCCGCGTATTGCCGCAGCGGCGCATGAAAGCGGCGCGGCCCCGGGCAGCTTCGACGAAGCCGCCTGCCAGGCGCGCCTGCAGGCGCTGGCCAGGACGCTGCTGTAGGCGTCAGGACGGAAATCAGGCGGCGTTGTCCGCCTGCACCGCCCGGATTTTGTCCAGCAGTTCGGTCCAGCGGAACGGCTTGCCGATGAAGGCGAAATCGTCGAGCTCTCCATATTCCGCAGTCAGCACCTGGACCGGGTAGCCGGAGGCGAGCAGGATGCGCACGTCGGGGCAAACCTTGCGGGTGAAGCGGGCCAGTTCGATGCCGCTCATCCCCATCGGCATGACGACATCGGTGAACAGGACGTCGATGTCGCGCACCCGTTCGAGGATGGCGACGCCGTCGAGGCCATTGCCGGCAGTGAGCACTTCGAACCCGAGGCTCTGGAAAATCCGGGTTGCCAGGTCCAGCACGTCCTGGTCGTCCTCCACGATCAGCACCTTGCCGCTTGCCGCCGCCTTCTCCCGCACCGGCGTCTCTCCGCTCGCGGGCGCGGCCAGCGGGAAGTACAGCGTGACCGTGGTTCCCTTGCCGACCTCGCTGTCGATCGTCATGCCGCCGCCGGACTGGGTGACGAAGCCGTAGGCCTGGCTGAGACCGAGGCCGCTGCTGACGCCGCCGTGCTTGGTGGTGAAGAACGGTTCGATTGCGCGGTGCGCCAGGTCGGGCGGCATGCCGATGCCCGAGTCGCCGACCGTGACCGTCGCATAGCTGCCGGCCAGCAGGCCGGCGGCGGCATTGCGCGCGCCGAGCTGCGCACGGCCGGTGGCGATACGCAGCGTTCCGCCGTCAGGCATCGCCTCCTGGGCATTCATCACCAGGTTCAGGAGCGCGTGCTGGAACTGCTGGCTGTCCACCGACACCACTGCGCTCTCCGCGTCAGGATCGATCACGATCGCGGTCGCCGCCCCGCAGGCGCGCCGCAGGATGGGCTCGCTTGCCTCGATCAGCTTGTTCAGGTCCTGCCGCTCAGGCATCAGCACCTGCCGGCGCGCGAAAGCAAGCAGCTGCCGCGTCAAACCCGCCGCGCGTTCCGACGCCCGCTGCGCCTTTTCCAGCACCACGATGTCGCTGGCGCTGCGCAGCCGCGACGCGAGCAGGTCGAGACTGTTGACGATGACTGCCAGCGCGTTGTTGAAGTCATGGGCGATGCTGCCGGTGAGCTGGCCCACCGCTTCCAGCCGCTGTGCCTGCAACAGCCTGGCATTGGCCCGTTCCAGCGTCTCGCCGGCGAGCTTGCGATCGGTCATGTCGCGCGTGATGCGGGCAAAGCCGAGCAGCCGGCCGTCGTCGTCGCGGATCGCCTGCAGTACCGTGTGGGCCCAGAAGCGTGAACCGTCCTTGCGCACGTGCCAGCCTTCGCTCTCGTGCCGGCCAAGATCTGCGGCGGTCCTGAGCGCCGCCTCGCACTTGCCCGCCGCGCGCTCCTCCGGCGCATAGAACACCGAGATGTTGCGGCCGAGGATCTCGTCCGCCGCATAACCCTTGATACGCTGCGCACCTGCATTCCAGCTGCTGACGGCGCCGGCAGGGTCGAGCATGTAGATGGCGAAATCCTGCACGCTGTCGATCAGCAGCTGGAAGCGCCGTCCGTCCTGCAGGACGTCCTGCATGCGATGGTTCGAATTGGTCAAAACTTGCTCCGCCTTGGTGTTGCCGCCGGCTCGCCCGGCAGGATGCAGCCAATTATAAAGTCCTGAAGGAAATACGCGGCGAGGGGGGGAAATGGCACGCGGGAGGGAGAAACATGACCGGCCGCGAATGCGGCCGGTCAGTTGGTGCAATCAGGTTGTCCGATCAGGTCGCCCGGGCGAGGCCGAGGCTTTCGACCGTTTCCTTTTCTTCCCTGAAGGTCTCCTGCGCGAACTTGGTGTAGTCGGCGCTGTTCATGTAGATCACCGGCTGGTCGAACTTCTCCAGCGTCGCGATCACCAGCGGATCCTGCAGGACCTTGCGGAAGGTCTCGTCGAGGCGCTTGACCAGGGCCGGGTCCATGCCTTTCGGACCGCCGATGCCGAACGGGGAGTCGGACACGGTCTGGAAGCCGAGCTCCTGCAGCGTCGGCACATTGGGCCAGCGCTTGGTGCGCTTGCTGCCGTAGGTGACGAGCAGGCGCGCGCGTCCGGCTTCGACGGCCGATGCCCAGCCGGTGGCGTCGCTGTGTCCCATCACATGGCCGCCGAGCAGGGCCTGCATGCCGTCGGCATTGCCCTTGAACGGCACGTGCAGCAGCTTGATGCCGGCGCGGCGCGTGAACTGCTCGACCACCAGGTGCGGCGTCGTGCCTGTGCCGGTGGAACCGTAGGTGAAGGCTTCCGGATTGGCCTTGGCATAGGCAACGAGATCCTTGATGCTCTTGATCGGGGAATCCGACCGGACCACCATGCCGAAGGTATAGCCGGTCAGGCAGGAAATGAAGGTCAGGTCCTTCAGCGGGTCGAAGGACACCTTCTGCATGTGCGGCAAGCGGAAGATGCCGAGCGGCAGCTGCGACAGCGTATAGCCGTCAGGCTGGGCGCGCGCGAGTTCGCCCGCGCCGAGGATGCCGCCGGCGCCCGGCTTGTTCTCGATGATGACGGTACCGCCGATGTTGCGCGAGAAGCTCTCGCCAATGGCGCGCATCACCACGTCGGTGGAGCCGCCGGCCGGCCAGGGGCAGAGCAGGCGGATCGGGCGGTTCGGATAGCCGGACTGCGCAAACGCCGGCAAGGCAAGCGCGGCGCCCGCGGCGGCCGTGGATTTGAGAAAGTCGCGGCGCGAGAGGGTGCGTCGTGTCATGGTTGTCTCCAGTAGGTGGCAATGTGTGTTGATCTGGTCCGGCGCGGCTCTCCGGCCGCGGTTCAAATTGCCCGCCTATGCTACTGGATATCGACGTTCTTTACCATGGCGCGCTCTACCCGGCCAGGATGCGGTGGTGGAACGCAAGGTGATCGTCGATGAAGGTCGAGATGAAGTAGTAGCCGTGGTCGTAGCCCTGGTGCAGCCGCAGCGTCAGGGGCTGGCCAGCGTCGATGCAGGCCTGTTCGAACTGCAGCGGCAACAGTTGCTCCTTGAGGAATTTGTCGTCCAGCCCCTGGTCGATGAGTATCCCCTGCGGAAACGGCGAGCGACGCTTCCGCATCAGCTCGGCGGCATCGTGCTCCAGCCAGGACGTGCGGTCCGGACCGAGGTAGGCGGAGAATGCCTTCTCTCCCCAGGGACAGCGGCTGGGCGAGGCGATCGGCGCGAACGCGGAGACGGAGCGGTAACGGTCGGGATGGCGCAGGGCAAGCGTGAGCGCCCCGTGACCGCCCATGGAATGGCCGAAGATGCCGGCCCGTCCGGCGTCCGCGTTGAATTCGCGGTGCACGAGATCGAACAGCTCGCCTGCGACCCATGACTCCATCCGGTAGTGGGCATCCCAAGGCGGCTGGGTTGCATCGACGTAGAAACCGGCGCCGCTTCCCAGGTCCCACTCCCTGTCCTCGCCTTCGATGCCGGCATTGCGCGGGCTGGTATCGGGCGCGACCAGCATCAAGCCGTACTGGGCGGCAAGGCGCTGGGCGTTGGCCTTGATCATGAAGGTCTCTTCGGTGCAGGTGAGGCCGGCGAGGTAGAACAGCACCGGCACCAGTTCGCTGGTCTCCTGGGGCGGATGAAACACCGAGAAACGCATCGGCAGTCCCGTCTCGCGGGAGTCGTGCCGGTAGAACGCCTGGACGCCGCCGTGGCAGCGATGTTCCGACAGGATCTCGACCATGCTTTTTCCTAGTAGAGGACTACCGAACGGATCGACTCGCCGCGCTTCATCAGGTCGAAGCCTTCGTTGATCTGGTCCAGCGCCAGGGTATGCGTGATCAGGTCGTCGATGTTGAGCTTGCCTTCCATGTACCAGTCGACGATCTTCGGCACGTCGGTGCGGCCGCGCGCGCCGCCGAACGCGGAGCCCTTCCACACGCGTCCGGTGACCAGCTGGAAAGGCCGCGTGCTGATTTCCTGCCCGGCGGCGGCGACGCCGATGATCACCGACTGCCCCCAGCC
Source organism: Noviherbaspirillum sp. (assembly GCF_036563305.1). Taxonomy (GTDB): domain Bacteria; phylum Pseudomonadota; class Gammaproteobacteria; order Burkholderiales; family Burkholderiaceae_D; genus Noviherbaspirillum. Next base: position 390,582 of record NZ_DATCMQ010000016.1, read on the forward strand.
CTTGTGGCAGCATTCCAGCGCCTGCCGCATGGTGGTGGTATTGCCGATGCATTCGAAGCTGTAGTCGGCCCCGCCGTCCGTCAATTGCACGATGGCGTCGACCACGTTGTCGACATCCTTCGGATTGATGAAGTGCGTCATGCCGAACTTGCGGGCGATCTGCTCGCGCTCCGGGTTGAGGTCGATGCCGATGATCTTGTCGGCGCCGACCATGCGCGCGGCCTGGATCACATTGAGCCCGATGCCGCCGAGGCCGAACACGACGACGTTGGCGCCGGCCTCGACCTTCGCCGTGAACAGGACGGCGCCGACGCCGGTCGTGACGCCGCAGCCGATGTAGCAGACCTTGTCGAAGGGCGCGTCGCTGCGGATTCTGGCGAGCGCGATTTCGGGCACGACGATATGGTTGGCGAAGGTCGAGGTGCCCATGTAGTGGAACAGCGGCTTGCCGTCGATCGAGAATCGGCTGGTCCCGTCGGGCATCAGGCCGCGGCCCTGCGTGGACCGGATCGCCTGGCACAGGTTGGTCTTCTGGGACAGGCAGAATTTGCACTGCCGGCATTCCGGCGTGTAGAGCGGGATAACATGGTCGCCGGGCTTCAGCGAACGTACGTCCGGGCCGACTTCGAGCACGACGCCGGCGCCTTCGTGGCCGAGGATGGCGGGAAAGATGCCTTCGGGATCGGCCCCCGAAAGGGTGTAGTAATCGGTATGGCAGATGCCGGTCGCCTTCACTTCCACCAGCACTTCGCCGGCGCGCGGTCCGGCCAGGTCCACTTCAGCGACGGCGAGCGGTTCGCCGGCCTTCCATGCAATCGCAGCCTTGGTCTTCATCGATCGGTCTCCTCGGGTTGGATGGACATGATGCCATTGATCCCGGCAGGACGTGACCGTTCGATCAGGTATTGCGGATCACCACCAGGCGGGACAGGCCGAACAGGTTGACCTTGCGGACCGACTGGATTTCCCAGTCGTACTTCAGGATCTGCTCGTTGTAGCAGAAGTCGGACCGGAAGCCGATGCGGTTGGCGAGCGAGCGCACGGCGCGCTCGAGGAACCACCAGACGCGGCTGCCGCTGAAGTGGTTCAGGATCAGGATCGTGCCTCCCGGCTTGCAAACCCTGCGGATCTCCGCCACCAGCCTTTCCGGATGCGGCGTCACCGACAGCACGTACGGGATGGCGACGCAGTCGAAGCTGTTGTCCGGGAATTCCATCATCTCCGCGTTCATCGCAGCCAGATGGATGCTGCGCTCCGGCATCTTGCTCGCCCGTTCCCGCGCGATCTCCAGCATGTGATCCGAGATGTCGATGCCGACGATGGCGGAAGTCGCCGGATACTGGCTCAGCGTGAGACCGGTGCCCACGCCGACCTCGAGGATGGATGCGGGGGACAGTGCGCGCACGGTCTCGGTCAGTGCCTTGCGGCCGGGCTCCAGTACCGCGCCGAACAGGCTGTCGTAGACCGGGGCATAGAAGCGGTACGTGTTGACGACGTTATCGACGGAGATGGGATTCATAGTTCTTTTTTGTGAGTTGTCAAACTGGTATTAAGACCCTGCGGCACCAGAAAGTTCAGCCCGCGGCGGTCTGCACGTTACATAACGGAAAGCTAGCGGAGCTGCCGGCCCTGGCGCACGGCGTGGTTCTGAATGTCTTCCAGTTCGATCTCGATTGCCTTGGTGCTGATCAATATTTCGTACAGTGAAAAAAGCAGCGACACCACGAGCAGGAAGATGCTCGCGCCGAAAACATGCTCCGCCGCCCGGACCAGGTCGAGGAACAGCAGGAACATCGAAAGGGTGCAGAACAGGAAGCTGAGCACGCCCATTGCCTGCATCCTGCGAATCAGCGTGATGCGCAGGCCCAGGTTGGAAATCTGCCTGATGACGACCTCCGTGAGGTTCTCCTGGTTCTGGCTGTGCAGGTGCCGGATCAGCTGGGTCAGCACGATGAAGCGGTTGGTATAGGCCAGCAGCAGCAGCGAGATGGCGGGAAAAAGCAGGGCGGGCGTGGTCAGGTTCATGGTCGGGACGGACAAGGGCAAAGCCGCGATTGTTGCATGCGCCGTGCCTACCGGCGGCGATGGGGCGCGTGGCGGTCATACCAGCAAGGATCCTTCTTCCTGACCCAGGCGACGAAGCGCTGCATCTCCTCGTTCTCCAGGATGCGTTCCCAGGTGTGGTAGTAGGCCGCAAGCTCCTTCTCGCTGAACACCGAGTGGATCTTGTTGTGACATACGCGGTGCACCCGCACCTTGTCCCGGCCGCGATGGCTGCGCGGCACCAGGTGGTGCTCGTTGACGGAAGGGCCGTCGACCATGTCGCGGCCGCAGAGCGGGCATTTCTCCATAAGGGCGGGCATGAGCCGGAGGCGCTCCTGCTTGGTGCGCAAACCGCGCCGGTCGTTCCCGCCGGCAGTGCGGGCCCGGCTCAGGCGTGCGGAGTGCGCTTGACGAAGAACAGGGTGGCGCCGACCGCCATCAGCACGCCGCCGAAGAACTTGTTCTGCTTGCGCACCGCGTTTGCGCTGCGGAAGTAGCGTTGCATGACCGCTGCGGCGAGCGCATAGCCATGCATCACCACCAGGTCGACTGCACAAGTCGTGGCGGCAAGGATCAGCAATTGCGGCAGCAGCGGCGCGCTGCCCGAGATGAACTGCGGCAGCACCGCGACCATGAACACGATGCCCTTGGGATTGGTGGCGTTGGTCAGGAAGCCGAGCAGGAAGCGCCGGCCTGCGGTAGGCGCCGGACCGCCGTGCGACTGCACGGCGCCGGTGTCGACGCGGGCGCGCCACTGCGTGATGCCGAGGTAGATCAGGTAGAGCGCGCCGACCGTCTTGACGACTGCGAAAGCGGTTTCCGAGGCCAGCAGGATCGAGCCGACGCCGGCGCCGGCAATGAACAGCACCAGCAGCAGGCCTGCCTGCAGTCCGAGGATGGTCACCGTGGCCTTGCGCACGCCGTAGGCAAGTCCATGCGACATCGACAGCACGGCACCGGAGCCGGGCGAGACCGCGATCAGGCAGGAAGCGAAGAAGAAGGTGATCCAGGTGGTGAATGTCATGGCGGACGTCGGCGTCGTTGCAGGGCAAAGGGCGCCCATCTTAGCAAAGCCCGCGGCAGGTCGCTCGCGCGCTCCGCAGGCCTGCATGCCGAATGGCAGGATGACCGGTGGCGCGGTGGTGTGTAGTCGCAGGACGGGTGCGCGGCGCCAGGGGAAGCCACCTGGTGCTGACACTGCGCGGCAAGCATCGTGTCGATGAGCCAGGAAATGAATCTTTGCGAAAGCGCCATTGTCTACGATAGCCCATGACCGATGACACTGGAGGAATACCGTGGAAACAGACAAAGGAAACACGCCGGAGCAGAAGCGCAATGTAACCGAGGCGGACGTCAAGTCAGTCGACGGCAAGTCCGGGCAGAGCCTGAAGAGCAGTCACAACGACAAGAGCCACGAGAAGGCGGGGGGCGATACCGGCGCCGGCGGCGGCAAGAAGCAGGAGCGTCATCAGACGCACTGAACAGACGCACTCAGCAGATGCACCGAGCGGGGGCGCCGGCAGACGCCGCCGCTGCTCAGCGGCGCCCGACGACGATGTCGCGCTCGGCCATCATCCGGCGCAGAAAGTCCTCGGCCCGCACGACATGTTCCGCAAGCATGCGCTGGCGGTCCGCATAGGCCTCGTTCAGGCGGGAGCCGCCGTGCAGGTTGCCGGTTCGCTCCCCGGGCAGCGGTTCGATACCGATCCGCTGCTTCCTCCTCGCTTCCTCCAGCAGCATCTCCGCACGAATGACATCTGCCTCGGCGTCGTTGGCCGACTTCATCCGGCCCGGCGGCGGGATGGTGCTCAGCCGGTCGATCGGCGTGCGCTCCATCCGGGGCGGCGCCGCCGACCTGTCCGGCGGCGTGGTACTCCACAGATTGCCCTTGATTGGCGGCACGACCGCAATGGTCTCGTCGAGGCGGGCGCCCCGCTGCACCTTGTCCGAATACAGCACGCGGCCGTCCGGCGTGACCTGCCGGTAGACGGTTGCGCTGTCATGCGCGGTGGCGAGGCCAGGCAGGAAATGTACGGCAAGCAGGGCTGCGATCAGCATTTTTTTCATGGCGGCGCTCCTTTGCTTCAACTTAGCACAGGGTGCCAGGGCGTCCACTGACAATCAGCAAGCGGAATTGCGCCGACAGCCGGAAGCGCCGGGACAGGTCACCATGGCGTGAAGGCACATGTCCTTCCCTCGCCGGATCAATGGCATCCTCGCCCTGCAGCCGGACAGGCGGACGGCATGCAGCGGCAGCGCCCGGAAGCAACGGCGCCGCGAGACAGCGAGCGCAGCGATGCTGTCGCGCGCTTTCAGGAACGCTTGTTGGCCGCGACCTGCTTCAACAATTCCTCGGTGAAGTCGACAATCGACATCTGGCGCGGGGCAGATGGGCGTGCTTCCTGTCCGGGGACAGCGGCGGGGCGGGTGGCAACGCGGTCGAGCAGGTCGGAAAGGATGCCGGCGGCATCGGCGGGGTTGAATTCGGGATTACGCATGAAACCTCCAAAGAGGGCTTAGTTGCCGCGCGGAAGCTTTCGTTCCTTTAGGAAAAAACTTTTCTCGCGCGGCGTCTCATCCCCTTGTCGGCTTGCCAAATCGGCAGTCAGCGGGAAGCGCCGCTTGAGCTCTCGCGGCCGGTCTGCGTTGCACCGGGATTGCTCTTCACCTGTCCCTGGAAGCGTGCAAGTTCGCTATCGATCTGGCGCCGCGCCGCCGCGGCGTTCACATCCGCCCACTCATCCTTGCCGAGGCCGCGTGCGTTTTCGATCAGCGGTCGATCGACGTTGAGCAGCAGGTCGAGGTCCGGCCGCTGCGGGAAGGAGAAGGCCTTCAACGGCAGGGCCACCAGCTTGTCCTTCGGGCTCAGGGCCTTGTCCACCTCGAGCACGGCATATGCGCGGCCGGTCCCGAAATTCACGACAAGGTCCTCGATCTCGCCGGCGCTGTGGGCCGCGCGATCATTGACGTCCTTGCCGATCAGCTGCTCCGCCGAGATCAACCGTGCGCCGGAAGGCGTATGACGTGCCGTTTCCTCCTTGAAGAAGTAGCGGTCGACGGCGCCGCGATAGGTCTCCTCGCTGAAGTTCGGCCGCTTGTCCGGCGAGAATCCCGGCGCCTTTTCCAGTTCCTCCTTGCTTGCATTCAGCACCAGCGGGTCGCGTTCGCGCTCACCCGGCTGGAGCCGGCCCGCAGGCAGCGCGAACTGCTTGTCACCGATGTTGGCAATGCCGCCGAAGGACAGCACGACGTAGCTCACGCGCTGGTTGTCGATGTCGATCACCAGGTCCTCGATGTCGCCGAGGTTCTCGCCCTGGGGATTCTTGACCTGCTTGCCGATCACTTCGCTGGCACGCATGTCGCGTCCGCCGGCCGGCACGTTCATCCGCACCGCATTCTGCGCATCGCGCGCGGAATTGCCGCTCTGCGGCGACTGCTGCCCCTGTGCAAGCACTGGCACGGCCGCCGCGATCAGCAAGGGCGCCAGCATCATGGCGAGCAGCTGTGTCTTGATGGAAGTCGCATGCATTTTTCCGGTCCTCCTGTAATTGCCGATTCCACCTCCGTGCAAATTCCGCGCCCGGCGGCCGCCTCGTGCGCATCCGCAAGACGCGAACCGCGGCGGACAGCAGAATGAGCGCAACGAGGATTTGGAGAAACGCATGAAAAAGCTTCTGGGCCTGGTAGTTCTTTCTCTCGCCTTGCCCTGCCATGCCGATTTGCAGCCGCGCTGGGAAGTCGGCTTCGGCGTGGGCGCGGTGAGCATTCCGGACTACCGGGGCGCGGAAAACCGTAGCGGCTACCTGCTCCCGGTGCCGTATTTCGTCTATCGCGGCGACGTGCTGCAGGCCGACCGCGGGGGTGTGCGCGCCGCATTGCTCGATCGCGGCAACGTGCAGCTCAACCTCAGTCTGAACGGCAGTGTCCCGGTCAGCGCCGACGACAATCCACAGCGGCGGGGCATGCCCGACCTCCGGCCCGCCGTCGAGATCGGTCCGACCGCGGACATCCGGCTGTGGCAGGCCGTCGACCGGAAATCGGCACTGTCGCTGCGCCTGCCATTGCGCGCCGCGGTCACCGTGGAATCCTCGCCGCGACACGTCGGCTGGCTGTTCGCCCCGGGCCTCAGCTTCACGACGGACGCCCCGGCCGGATTGCGCGGCTGGAAGCTCGGGGTGCAGGGCGGGCCGCTCTATGCCGACAGCGATTACAGCAGCTATTTCTACGGAGTACGGCCGGACCAGGTGGCCGCCGGGCGGCCAGCCTATGACGCGCCGGGCGGCTTTGCCGGCACGCAGTTCACGGCGACCTTGTCGCGCCGTTTCGCGCGGTACTGGATCGGCGGTTTCCTGCGTCACGACAGCCTGCGCGGCGCGGCATTCCGCGACAGCCCCCTGGTGCGGCAACGGGACGGCGTGTCAGTGGGCCTCGCCGTTGCGTGGATATTCGGCGCCTCGTCCGAGCTGGTCGATGCCGGGCGCGATCGTTAGCGCGTCCACCGGAAGCAAGATGGATGCGGCCCTGCAGGCGAGCAGGCAAATGCTCGTCGCGGCCATATCGACTACGGGGCGGGCACTAGGGAATTGCGTGGTCTGCGGGGGGTCTCAGGCCGACAGGAGGAACCCTGATGAAAGCGAACGTACGAGCAAAAGTGCAGGGCAGCCGAATGCGGGACGCAGTACCTCCGGCCTATCGCGACGCGGTGGCGAAGGAGGTCCGTGCCGACGGCATCTACACGCTGATCCTGTGCGACCACGGCGAGCGGGATGTGGTGATGTCCGCACCGCTGGCACGGGCCCTGCGCAGGATGGGAGAGCCCGCGGCGGACGGCGTGCTCATCGTCGGCACGGTATTCACCGAGGAGGCGCAGGTATTGGCGCGTGCGCACAACGCCCGCATCATTCCCCTGCGCAGTGGCAAATGGACGGATTCGTCCGCGCGCCAGCGGCAACTGAAACCGACACCTGTGTGATCACCCGGCCCGTCGGTTCGCAGCCGCTGGGCGTGCACTTCCCCTTGCATGCCGCTTCTACGCAAGCGGCGGGTCGGTCGGCGCGCCGGACGCGCGACCTGCTGGAAGCACGTTCCAGCGGACGCGGCATCGCCTTTCTTTTAGAATGGCGCTCATTTGCCCCGCGCCATCGGCGCGCACCGATATCAGCATGTCAATTATTGAAGAAGCGGCCCTTGCCGGCCTGCTTGCCGAACTCGGCATTACGCCGCCAATCCTGGCTGCAAAAGGACTGCCCCCATACGCTGTCGCGCCCGAGGTCGTCGCTGCCGAGACAGGCGGCGACGACCGGGAGCATCTGCTGGTGCCTGCCGCAGCGCGTGCGTGGCGGCAGATGAAGCAGGCGGCCGCGGCTGACGGCGTCGACATGCATATTGTCTCGGCCTTTCGTACCCTGGAAGACCAGGCCGACATCATCCGCGAGAAGATTGCCCGGCGGATGCCCATGGAAAGGATCCTCATGCTCAGTGCGCCGCCGGGCTACAGCGAGCACCATACCGGCCGCGCAATCGATATCAATACGCCCGGTTGCATTCCGCGTGAAGAACCATTCGAGGACACCGCGGCATTTCGCTGGCTGCAGCGCCATGCGGTGCGCTTCGGATTCACGTTGTCCTATCCGAGGGGGAATGCGCTCGGCTTCATCTACGAACCTTGGCACTGGTGCTGGCAGTCGCCGGCGGAAGGGGGCGGGAAATGAAAATGAGAATGGCCGAAAACTCGCTGTTCGCGATCCTGCTGCGCAAGCCATGGTGGATCAGCATCCTGCTGGCGGGCGTGGTGGCGCTCGCGATGGCGGCCGTGCTGCCGCGCGATTTTGCGCCCTATGGCGCATCCGGGGCCTTCCCGTTCCTGGTCATCGGGATCATTGCCGCCGTGCGGCAGTGGCGGGTCCCGAATGCGGCGACGGTGACGCGAACCCTCGATGCACTGCGCGCAATGCCATGGAATGCCTTTGCCGCGGCGGTTGAACAGGCGTATCGCCGCCAGGGATACGAAGTGCGCCGGCTCGACGGCGCCGCCGACTTTGCGGTGGTAAAGGCAGGGCGCAGCACACTGGTCAGCGCGCGCCGCTGGAAGGCGGCGAGCACCGGCGTCGAGCCACTGCGTGAACTGCTGGCGGCGGTCGACAGGGAGCATGCACAGGATGCCGCCTGCCTGAGCCTCGGCGGCGCCAGCGGCGCGGCGTTGCAGTTTGCGCAACAGAACCGGATCCGCGTCGTCAGCGGCGCGGAACTCGCCCTGCTGATGCAGGGAGTGACGTCGCCCCGCACCTGACGTCGCCCTTTACCGCAGGCTGTCACATTCCCGGGCGGCTGCCCTGGCCCTCGTTGACGGCGCCTCGCCAGGCGCCTGTCTCCTGGCCGCGCGACTCGATGAACTCCTTGAATCGCTCCAGGTCGCCATGCACGCGGTGCGAGAACACACCCAGTGCGTCGCCGACATTCTCGGTCACGCCTTCCGGGTCATAGTCCATCTGCACCATGATGCGGGTGGTATTGGCATCGATATGGTGGAATGTCACGACGCCGGCATTCGGCGCGCCGGTCGTGCTGCGCCAGGCGATGCGCTTGTCCGGGATCTGTTCCGTGATCTCGGCATCCCACTCCTTGCGCTTGCCTCCCACGTCCGCACACCAGTGCAGGTGCGTGTCGTCGAGCTGGCGGACCTCCGTGATGCCCTCCATGAAGCGCGGGAATTCCTCGAACTGGGTCCACTGGTTATAGGCAGTGTTGACCGGCACATTCACTTCGATCGATTTTTCTACTGTAGACATGTTGACCTCCTGAAATTGAAGTTGCACTCCGGCGCCGGCAGGCTCGACAGCCGACTCGTAACGGTTAGACAAGGGCGTGCCGGAAGATTCAGGCGAAAGCGCGGGGATGGAGGGGCAATGCGGGCGACAGTCGACGCGGAGGCGGAGGCATGCTTAAATGCAATCTTCCCTATGCTTTCGGCAATCTCATCATGATCGACTGGCTCCGCCGCCTGTTTGCCGCTGATCCCGCCCCCCGTATCCAGGCGCCCGCGGCCGCTCCGCGCCCGGCGCCTGCCCGGGCCGCCAGCTTCGCCGACGACTGGGTGACGACAATGCAGCGCGACCGGATCGACTTCATGTTTGCGAGCTGGCTCTTCGAGGCGGAGCATCACGCGGAGGTCTTCACGAGTCCGCACGAGGACGCGATCCTGGCGGAGCTGGATGCGGTGCTGCAGTCGCGCGAAGCGGGAGCCCACCTGCTGCGCCGGCTGCCGGGCGTCATCCCGCAGCTGCTGCAAAGCCTGCGCGGCGGCGAATTTGCCGGCCCCGAACTGGCGCGCAAGATCTCGGGCGACCTGGTGCTGGTCGCCGAGGTGCTGCGACTGGCCAACAGCGTAGCCTACAAGCCCGGCACAGCGATCACCAGTGTCGAGCACGCCGTCATGATCCTTGGCCAGAACGGCCTGCGCCAGTTGATTACCAGCGTCGCGTTCAAGCCGATCATCGACCTGCGCTCGGGCAGCTTCACCCGTATGGTGGCGCCGCGGCTGTGGGAACAGTCCGAGCGCTGCGCCCTGGCCAACCGGATGCTGTCGCGGGGGGATGCCGCGGATCCGCTCGACACCTTTCTCGCCGGCCTGATCCAGAACGTCGGCCTTACCGTCTCGCTGCGCGTGATTGACCGCATGTCCGACAAGGGGCAGGCCATCGGCTCGCCGACCTTCTGCAACGGGCTGGCCAGCATCGGCAGGGCATTGGCCTGCAGCATCGGCGCCGACTGGCACTTTCCGGCGCCGGTCCTCGGCGCGATTCGGGAGCAGGGAGAAAACAAGCCCGCCGATGCAATGTCGCCGGTTGGGCGTATCCTCTTCATGGGCGACTATCTGAGCAAGATGGACATCCTCGCGCGGCACGGCCGCCTCGATACGACCGACCCGCGGGTATTGGCCGGTCTGCAGGAGGAGGAGCTGGAATGCCTGGCGCAACTGGCCGGGGTCGAAGAGCGCGTCTGGCTGCTGCCGGCCGCCGGCGCCAGGCAGCCGGCTGCGGCAGGACAATGAACCAGTAGCAATTCGTGCACACTAAGCTACAGCTATTGCATCAGACCATTGTCAGGAAGGAAATCCGACCGATATGTCCAGAATCTTTTCAAAAGCCGAAGACGCTGCGCCGGCGGACGCGCCCGCAACCGGTCGGCCAGAGGGCGAGTCCACCGGTGCTGTGGAACCGGACGCGGCAAAGCCGGCGGGCGTGGGTGCCGACATCGCGAACATGATCGGCAATCACAAGGGAAAGCTCGCGATGGGCGCCGCCGCCATGCTCGGCGTCGCTATTTTCTACAAGTGGCGGGAAGGCCGGCTCGCGAAGGAAGACCCCGAGGAATATGCCCGGCTGCAGCGGCTGAAGGCTGCCGTCGGCAAGGATGCCGAGGCGGATGGCGATAACAACGAAACAGGCAGCCGGCAATGAAAACCCTCAAGATCGATTTCGTGTCCGACGTATCGTGCCCATGGTGTGCGATCGGCCTCAAGGCGCTGGAGCAGGCCCTGCAGCAGGTGGCCGGCGAAATACACGGTGTCCTGCATTTCCAGCCTTTCGAACTGAACCCGCAAATGGGTCCCGAGGGCCAGGACATCGATGAACACCTGGCGGAGAAATACGGCGCGAGCCCCGAGCAGTCGGCCCGCACCCGCGAGGCGATCCGCGCGCGCGGCGCCGAAGTCGGGTTCGATTTCCGCATGGACCGGCGCAGCCGTATCTACAACACCTTCGACGCACACCGCCTGCTGCACTGGGCCGGGCTGGAAGGGCGCCAGCAGGCACTCAAGCACCTGCTGTTCGGCGCCTACTTCACCGACGGCGCGAACCCCGGCGACCATGACCTGCTGGTGCGGCTGGCGGCGGAAGCCGGACTCGACCCGGAACAAGCCCGCCAGGTCCTGGCTTCGGACGCCTACGCGCAGGAGACGCGCGCGCAGGAACGCTACTACCTCGAGCAGGGCATCCACTCGGTCCCCGCGGTCATCATCAACGACCGCTACCTGGTGCAGGGCGGCCAGCCGGCGGCGGCGTTCGAGCAGGCATTGCGGCGCGCCGCCGCAGACTGAGTTCAGCGCTTCAGGCGATAGCCGGTGCGGAAGATCAGCATGATCGCCACCAGGCACAGCAGCAGGAAGCCGAGCGTCATGCCGAAGCTGATGCCGACGTGGACGTCGGATACACCGTAGAAGCTCCAGCGGAAGCCGGAGACCAGGTAGACCACCGGATTGATCAGCGTGAGTTTCTGCCAGAACGGCGGCAGCATGTGGATCGAGTAGAAACTGCCGCCGAGGAAGGTGAGGGGTGTGACGATCATCACCGGCACGATCTGCAGCTTCTCCCAGCCATCGGCCCACACGCCGATGATGAAGCCGAACAGGCAGAAGGTCAGCGCCGTCAGGATCAGGAAGCCCACCATCCAGAACGGGTGCAGGATGGTGTAGTCGACAAAGAGGCGCGCGGTGCAGAGGATGATCACCCCGAGGATCACCGACTTGGTCGCCGCCGCGCCGACATAGCCGACCACGATCTCCAGCGGCGACACCGGCGCCGACAGCACTTCGTAGATCGTGCCCGCCCATTTCGGCATGTAGATGCCGAACGACGCATTCGAGATGCTCTCGGTGAGGACCGACAGCATCACCAGGCCAGGCACGATGTAGGCGCCGTAGCTGATGCCGTCGATCTGCTCCATCCGCGAGCCGATCGCCGCCCCGAACACGATGAAGTAGAGCGAGGTGGAGATCACCGGCGAGGCGATGCTTTGCATGATGGTGCGAAACCAGCGCGCCATCTCGAACTTGTAGATCGCCTTGATTCCATGAATGTTCATTGTTGTTTTTCCTCGTGCACCAGGCTGATGAAGATCTCTTCCAGCGAGCTCTCGCTGGTCTGCAGGTCCTTGAAGTGGATGCCGTACTCATCCAGGCCGCGCAGCAGCTCCGGGATGCCGGTGCGCTCGTCGGCGGCATCGAAGGTGTACACCAGCTGCGACCCGTCCGCCGACAGCTCCATGCGGTAGCCGGAGAGGGCGGCGGGCACCGCGGACAGCGGCTGCTGCAGGTGCAGCGTCAGCTGCTTCTTGCCCAGCTTGCGCATGAGGGCCGACTTCTCCTCGACCAGCAGGATGCGGCCCTTGCTGATGACGCCGATGCGGTCGGCCATCTCCTCGGCTTCCTCGATGTAGTGGGTGGTGAGGATGATGGTGACGCCGCTTTCGCGCAGGCGTCGCACCATTTCCCACATGTCGCGCCGCAGCTCGACATCGACGCCGGCAGTCGGCTCGTCGAGGAACAGGATCTTCGGTTCGTGGCTGAGGGCCTTGGCGATCATCACGCGGCGCTTCATCCCGCCCGACAGTGCCATGATCTTGGCATCCCGCTTTTCCCAGAGCGAGAGGTCCCTCAGGATCCGCTCAAGGTACGCGTCGTCGGGCGCCCGGCCGAACAGGCCGCGGCTGAACTTCACCGTGTCCCAGACGCTCTCGAAGGCATCGGTCGACAGCTCCTGCGGCACCAGCCCGATCTTGGCGCGCGCCGCCCGGTACTCGCGGGCGATGTCGTGGCCGTCGGCGGCGACCGTGCCGCTGCTGGGGTTGACGATGCCGCAGATGATGCTGATCAGCGTGGTCTTGCCGGCGCCGTTCGGGCCGAGCAGCGCAAAGATTTCGCCCGCACGGATCTCGAGGTTGATTTCCTCCAGGGCCCGGAAACCGGTCGCATAGGTCTTGGTCAGGTTGCGCACCGAAATCACCGGATGCCCCCGGCTCGTCATGTCCGGCATGTTTTCTCCTTGTTATGCATGGCAGGCGCCATGTTAAAACATCCGGCGCCAGCAGGTGCGCGTGCCCCGGATCTTGACGCAGGTCGATTGCTCGCCGTGCGGCAAGAACTGTTTCGCCGGCGGATGGACTGAGGAGTAGTCATATTCAGGAGGACGCATGCAGACCACCCGGGATCAAGGACAACTCTGGAAAAAGATCGCCGACGCCTACCAGCAATGGGACGGCGACAGGGCCAGACTGATGGGCATCGACGACCTGTCGGAAATCCTGCCGGACCTCGATCCCGACGAGATCGAACAGGCACTGGCCCGGGCGCACGCCGAAGGCAAGGTGGCGGGCTACGACGGACGCCGCCGCTTCCGGCTGGTCCCGAATCACTAGCGCGCGTGCGGGCTACATCCTGCCGAAGAACCAGTTCACCGCAAAGCGCGCAACCTCGGCGGGTATCTCGTGCCCGCCTTCAAACTCGTCATACATCACCGCATACTCTGCCCGCCGCAGGCGCGGGACGATCGTCCTGCTGCACGGTCCGACCGGCAGCACGGCGTCGCGCGTGCCGTGCGAGATGAATACCGCCGGCTGGCCCCGCGGCTGCAGCGGCGCAATGAATCCCGGCGAGAACGCGATCACATGGCTGAACAGGTCGCCGTTGGCCAGGCCCAGGGAGAGCGCATAGGACGCCCCATCCGAAAAGCCGCCGATCGCCAGGCGCCGCACATCGATCGCATGGCGCGCGAATACCTCCCCGAGTGCCTGGTCGAGCAGGCGCACGTCGGGTCCGTAGGTGCGGCTGACGATGACGTCCCAGGTCGGTGCCTGGGACGCCGGCGCCACCAGGATCATGCCGTTGTCGTCCGCCAGGTGCCGCAGCAGGTCCAGGCCGTGGTGGGCGTGCCCCCCGCCCCCGTGCAGCAGCAGGACCAGGGGAGCCGGGTTGGACGGGTCGCACCCGGGCGGCACGTACAGGTAGCTGTCGCGCCGGCTGCCCAGGTCCAGCTTCTGCAGGCCATGCTGTGCAGCGGCAGCGGCAGCGGGGCGGGACGGACGTGCATGCAGGACGGCATCGCGGGACATGTTCGATCCTTTGCGTCAATCGGAGCGCCGGGAAGCGTTTAGATCCTGCCGTCCTGCTTGGTTCCGGCCGTCGCGCGGCCGGCCACCTATCCCTTCACATGTGCTGCGCCAGGAACCTTGGATCGGACGTGGAGTCATCTGGACTCTTTTCTACGTCCTTACAAGGAGACGAGCAATGGATGAGCAACAGCACATGAACCGCAGCGGCGCCGGCTTTCCGGTCGATCGCCCGCTCGAGGCGCTCAAGGCCGACCACGCTACTGTGAAGCAACTCTTCGAACGCTTTCTTAACACGCAGGACATGAACGTGCGGCAGGAGGCCGGACCGCGTGTCATCGAACTGCTGGAAATGCATGCTGCACTGGAAGAGACGGTGTTTTATCCGCAGGTGCACGACGTCGATCCGTCTCTGGTCAACCATTCCGAACAGGAACACCAGGAGGCACGGGACCTGATGCAGCAGCTCAAGGGCATGGACGTCGGCGACCCGCAGTATGAGCAGCTGATGCGGCAGCTGTCGGAATCGGTCCTGCACCATGTCGAAAGCGAGGAGCAGCAGCTGTTCCCGAAAGTGCAGCAGGCGAATCTCGACATGACCGCACTCGGCGTGCAGATGCAGGCCTACGAGGCCAGCATGGTGAGCGCAGCGGCGCGGGCAAGCGACCAGCCGGGCAGGCCGCGCTGAGCAGGGCGGAGGACGCCGGCCCAGGACTGCGCCTGTCGTCCTGCGGCCGGTGTCGCCGAAGGACGACGCGCAGGACGGTTACGCGGCGCTGACCTGCCTGCTGTCGAAGTAGCCCTTGAAATGCCGGATCTTCCCGTCTTCGTTGAAGGTCAGCAGGCTCACGCCTTCGTACTCCAGCGGCTTGCCGCCGGCGTCGGTACCGGTCGACCGCCAGAACAGCCCGGCCGAATGATCGCTCGCGGTGACGTCAGTGAACTCGGAGTGGATGTCGCGGAATACGCCCCGGTACTCGCGCCAGAACTGCGCGATCTGGTCCCGCCCCTTGCGCTCGTGGCCCGTGCGCTCCACCAACGGGTTGCTCAACTCGGCGTCATCGGCAAACATCTCGACGATGGTATCCACGCCCGCCGATTCTCCCTGCTCCACGCTGTGCAGGCGCGCGATGAAGGTTTCCGCCATGCTCCTGACCTGTTGCTGATCCATGCTTTCCTCGCAGTAAACGGTTCAAGGCACGCCTGCGCGGTGCCGGCGCAAGCAGAAGAAGTGGCAGTACGATGTGGGCCGGCGGGCAAAGTTCACCGATGCCCGCGTCAGCCTGCGCTGGCGCGGCGCAGGGGCTGCGACGAGGCGGCTTCGATCACGCTGCGGAAGAAGGTGACCAGTTGCGGCACGTGGTGGTCGAAGGTGAACTGCGCCCGTTGCGACCAGACCCGTTCGCGCACCGCCTGCATGGCGCCCCTGTCATGCAGGGCCGCGGCGAGGCCGGCAATGTCGTCGAAGAACACGCTGATGCCCAGGGCCTGCGCCAGGGAGCGGGTGGCGACCAGCGCGCCGTCGTTGCTTTGCTGGATCATCGGCAATCCGGCTGCCGCCAGCGTGCTCATCCGCGCCGGATAGTTCAGGTCGTCCCAGTTGGCGCGCCGCAATTCGCCGCCGTTCACGCTCCTGAAGCTGTGCAGCCAGCCGGCGTCGTACTGCGAGAATTCGCGCGTCCAGCGGCCCTGCTCGACATTCGGGTGGAGGTGCAGGTAGCCTGGCGCGAGCGCCTGCGTCCGGTCGATCCACTCCTTCCACTGGCCGTGCGTGAACTCGCCGTAGAAATGCAGATGGATGCGGTGCGCGGCAAGCTCCGCCACCGTATGGGGATGCAGCCCGATCGGACGACCCGGGGAAACGGTGTGAACCTCGCCATCGGATTCCGACAGCAGCGGCGAGCGCGGCTGGTCGAACCAGTCGCGTTTCGGCAGGTCGCCGTCCAGCACATGGGTGGGCTTGCTGCGCGAGAGTCCCGGCACGACGGTGTCGAACCAGTCGCGCATCTCCGGGCTTGAAAAGATCTGTCCGTCCGCATGGCGATGCAGTTCCACCAGCTGCGGCCAGGTGCCTTTCTCCATGCAGATGAACGGGCCTTCCTTGAAGTGCCAGACGAAGGGCGTGCCGCGCGTCGCCATCATCACTTCGTGGGCGAATGGCACCGCCTGCCAGTTCAGCAGCGCATAGATGACATCCGGCTGTATGCGCTGCACCGCCTCCCGCCAGTTGTCGCGGGGCAGATCCTCGACGTGGCCGAAAGGCAGCGGCCCGACGGTGTTGTACCAGTAGGGGTCGCGCATCCAGAGCCCGTACAGCTTGTGTCCTTGCTCCTCCAGCGCCAGCACCCGGTCCGCGTTGTAGGCCAGTTCGCCGACCAGCAGGATCTTCAGGCCGTCGGCGGCGGGCGGCGTGTCCGGCCGTTCCCGCATGGCTTGGTATTGCGTCACTTCGTCGATGTGGTGGCCGGCGCTGCTGTGGAAGCGCAGCGGCTGCGTGACCCGGTAGCGTGAGCGGAAGGTGTTGATGCCGCCAGCCGGCTCCTGCATGATCTTGTGCCGCTGATGCGGATGATCGACCCATTCGCAGCTGACGCTGCCGGTGCCAACGAAGGCGCCGAGCGGCCGCAGCAGGGACCAGTACAGGCGATCGAGGTCGTCCGACTCGAGTTCCTTGCGTTCGATCCAGCGCAGTTGCATGCGGCGGTGCATGCACTGGACGAGCTGCAGCGGCCGGCCCGCGATCTGCCCGTCGGCATCGCGGTTGTAGCGATGGCGGACGCCGGAGAACGCGAGCACGGCAGCCGGATCCTGGTCGAGCCGTGCCTTGAGCTGCTGCAGATGATCGCGGTAGTAGACATCGTCGCTCGGCAGGTAGGCGACCAGCGGCGCGCGCGACTTGCCCAGCGCCAGGTTCAGTGCATGGCCGAGTCCCTTGTTCTCGGGCAAACGGTAGAAATGGATGCGCGGATCCCCGAGGTAGGGAGCGACGGCAGCCTGGGTACCGTCGCGGGAGCCGTCGTCCACGATGATCGCTTCCCAGTCCTCCATGCGCTGCGCCAGCAGGCTGTCCAGTGCACGTGCGATGAACTGCGCATGTTCGAAGGTGGGCATCAGCACGCTGACGGCGGGTGCATGGATGAGCTGCATGTATTCCTCTTGTCTGGACGTTGCACCATCCTACGGCGACTATGGACCTGGCCTCCTTGATTTGCGACGACAATCCTGTGCGCCGGGATAAATCACCCATCCGGCGCATCACATCCAGGCCATCAAACCGGCCCGCGGTTGACGAACTACAACGCGCTGCCGACGGGTTTGCGGACATACTGTCCGGCATCAATCCGACTGAAGCGAACATGAACCTCCAATGCACGACGCCGCCTGATTGCCTCGCCCGAGGAAGAGGGGAGGCGGCATGAGCCGTCACTGGGTCAGCGGCAACCGGTTCGCCCTGCTGGAGAACGGAGAGCAGTTCTTTCCACGCGTATTCGACGCGATCGCACGGGCGCGCACCGAGATCCTGATCGAGACCTTCATCCTCTACGAGGACAAGGTCGGCAAGGCGCTGCATGCGGCGCTGGTCGAGGCCGCGCGGCGGGGCGTCAGCATCGACGTGACCGTTGACGCCTTCGGCTCGCCGGACCTGTCGGAGGACTTCATCCGCACGCTGACGGAAGCCGGCGTGCGCCTCCACGTCTTCGACCCGGCCCGCAAGCTGTTCCGGCGCTTCAACTATTTCCGCCGCATGCACCGCAAGCTGGTGGTGGTGGACGGCGCGTTGGCCTTCGTCGGCGGCATCAACTATTCGGCCGACCACCTTGCGGACTTCGGGCCGGAAGCCAAGCAGGATTACGCGGTCGAGGTGGAGGGGCCGATCGTCGCCGACATCCACCGCTTCATGCGCGCGGCCATCGAGGAAGGCAAGCCGCGGCGCTGGTTCCGCCGCCGGGCGGCGCCCGGGCCGAGCCGCCCGGTGCCGCGTGCAGGCGACGCCGAGGCGATGTTCGTCTGGCGCGACAACGGCGAGCACCGCAACGACATCGAGCGCCACTACCGGCTCGCGCTGAGGCTGGCGCGCAAGCGGGTCATCATTGCCAACGCCTATTTCTTCCCCGGCTATGCGTTCCTGCGGGAACTACGCAAGGCGGCCCGCCGCGGCGTCGAAGTGTCGCTTATCCTGCAGGGCAACCCGGACATGCCGATCGTGCAGACCGCCGCTGCCATGCTGTATTTTCATCTTCTGCGCGGCGGCGTGCGGATCTACGAATACTGCAAGCGGCCCCTGCACGGAAAGGTGGCCGTGGTCGATGACGAGTGGTCGACGGTCGGCTCCAGCAACCTCGATCCGCTGAGCCTTGCACTGAACCTCGAAGCGAACGTGATGATCCGCGACCGTGCCTTCAACCGCGAACTGGCCGCCAACCTGGAGGGGCTGATCGCGCACAGTTGCAAGCAGATCGAAGCCGAGGACCTGCGCGAGCCGCACCTGTGGCGCAAGCTGCGCAGTTTCGTGCTGTTCCATGTGCTGCGCAAGTATCCGTCCTGGGCGGGTCGGCTGCCGGCCCATGCGCCTCGCCTTGCACTGCTGAAGCCGGAGGCGGAGCAGCAGGCAACCGACCGCCTGGATGAAAAGGCCAGCCTGTGAGCGCGCATCGGACGGCGGCTGCCCGGAAGGGCGGCATTACCGCGCGCGCCTGGTGGCCGTGGCTCAAGCGCGCGCTCACCGTCCTGTTCTTCGGGGTGGTGGGGTACCTTCTGTACACCCAGGCCCGTTCGGTGGAATGGGGAGAGGTGCTCGAGACATTGCGGCGGCGCCCGGCATCGACGTTGTGGCCGGCAGCCGTCCTGGCCGCCTGCAGCTACCTGCTGTACAGCTGTTTCGATCTGCTCGGACGCCGCGTCACGCAGCACGGGCTGCCGGTCGGGCAAGTGATGACGGTGAACTTCATCAGCTACGCCTTCAACCTCAACATGGGATCGCTGGTGGGCGGCGTCGCCTTCCGCTATCGCCTCTATTCGCGGCTCGGTCTGGACACCGCCACCGTGACCCGGGTGGTGGCGCTCAGCATGCTGACCAACTGGCTCGGCTATCTGCTGCTGGCCGGTCTGGCATTCACCCTGACCCCACCGGAGCCGCCGGCCGACTGGAAGCTCGGCACCGGCGGGCTGCGCTTGCTGGGCGCCGGCCTGCTGGCGGCCGCGCTCGCCTATGTGCTGTTGTGCGCATTCTCGCGCCGCCGCGACTGGAGCATACGCGGTCACGACATCCAGCTGCCTTCGCTGAGAATGGCACTGCTGCAGTTGCTGATGTCATCCGCGAACTGGCTGCTGATCGGCGGGACGGTGTGGCTCCTGCTTGGGCGGGAGATCGCCTTCGGTCCGGTGCTCGCCGTGCTGCTGGTGGCGGCCGTGGCGGGCGTGATCACCCATGTGCCGGCCGGGCTCGGCGTGCTGGAGCTGGTGTTCGTTACCCTGCTGTCGCACGAGGTGCCCCGGAATGCATTGCTGGCGGCCCTGCTCGCCTACCGGGCAATCTACTACCTGGGCCCGCTGGCCATCGCGGCACTTGTGTACGTGGTCATGGAACTGCGGGCACGGCGCGCCGGCGGCCGCAAGGGCGGCTGACCGGCCGCATGCCCACCATGCGCCGGCCAGGCATTGTCCATGCGCCCGGCCTGCGTCGACCGGTATGCGGCAGCTCAGTCCTGCAGGTCGATCTCTGCAAGCGCACGCCGGATGCTGTCGGCGTCGCCCGGACGCACCAGGCGGGCGCATTCGCGGCCGTCGCGCAGAAAGACCAGCGTCGGCCACAGCGTGACCCGGAACGAACGGCCGAGCGGACGTCCCTTGCCGTCCTCGATCTTCAGGTGGCGCACGCCCGGATGGGCCGCGAAGGCGTCGGCGATAGGCGCTTGCGCGGCCTGGCAGAAGCCGCACCAGGGCGTGCCGAACTCCAGCACGGCGGCTCCCTGCAGCTTGTCGATGTCGGCGCGTGCCGGCTCCGTCGCAGCGTAGTCGTGGTTCATCGTCATGGTGGTCACCAGGTCGGCATTACGTCATAGATTTGCAGGAAGAGCCGCGGTTCCGCGGCACGTGGCGCAGCAAGGATGCGTGCGAAAAATTTGCGTCCGGACGCGCCGGCTCCTATTGTATGAGAACAAGGATACCGCTCCTGGAGATGCCGTACATGCGCCAGCAAATCAAATGCGTCGCCGCGGTGCACGCCGCCTGCCTGTTCGTCGTTGCGGCTTCCGCTGCCGCGGAAAACATCTTCTCCTTGTACTCCACCGGCCCGGACGCCGCGACGGACGGTGCACGCCTGTCTCCTCCCGGCGGGCGTGTCGGTATCAACCCTCCGGAGCCGCGCGGCGAACCTGGGACCTTGCGCCGCGTCCCGTCCTACGGCCTGCGTTTCAGCCACTTTCCCGAACGCTTTCCCAACTGGGGGATAGGCGTCGACTTCACCCACTACGGCGTCGGTGCGCAGGGGGGCGCAACGGCGGCCGGAAGCGGACTCTGGCGCGGGGCGCTGGCCAGCAACCCGTCGCCGATGGACCGCCTGGCGCAACGCTTCGGCCAGCAGCCGCAAGGGGTCGATGTTCTCAGCGTCGGCGGCCTTTATCGCTGGCGGGAGGAGGGCAACGAGGCGGGAACGGGCAGGCTGCTGCCCTATGTCGGCGTCGGGCTTGCCTACTACCGGCCGTCCTCCGACGGCATGACTGGGATAGGTCGACCGCCGGCGTATGAATCCTCCGGTCTCGGATACCAGATGCTGGGTGGCGTGCAATATCGGTTTACCGAGCGCGCAGGTGCCTTCGTCGAGGCGAAATTCAACAGCGGCAGTGCGCTCCAGGGTTATGGCGGCGACATCGATTCTCCGCTGCGCAGCTTCCATGCGGTGGCAGGCGTGAGCTACAGCTTCTGACTTGACTGTGCTTGACATAGATCACATGCGCCGGGTCCCAATCCATCCGCTTTTGCGTCGAGAATGAGCGAAAAGACGGTGCATGCAAGCGCATCTCCGTTCACGAAAACAGCGATACGCTGCGGCAGGCATCAGGGGGCTATCGTAGTCGGTTTGCAAGGAGTCAATGATGGACAAGGCGCCCGCATCGCTGGTCGGCGAGATGAGCATTATGGATACCTCTGGCCACAAGCAGCTCAAGTGGAAAATGGACAGGCTGGACGAGATCGCTGTTGCAAGAGAGACGTTCGACGCGCTGGTGAAGGAAGGCTATTCTGCCTTCGGCTCCAGGAGCAAGAACGAGGCAAAGCAGACGGTCCGCGAATTCGACCCGACGCTCGAAGACCTGGTCATGGTGCCGCGGACCGTAGGGGGCTGACATGCACGCCGTGCCAGACCTGCGGGACGCCTGGCGGCGCCTGGTGCGCTTCGTCGGCGGCCAGCGACGATCATCGGCCTGGCCGTCGCGCCGTGGCGTCCATGGCGTCCATGGCCTTTACCAGCGGGTCAGGGAGCATGCCCTTGAAACCTTCCGCAACAGCGACCTCGCGGGCTTCGAGGATATCCACCGCGAGCGGCGCGCGAAGCGTCGCTCGCTCAGCCTGCTGATGCGCCTGTTGTCGCCGCAGCAGCGCAACGAATTTCGCCAGTTCGGCCATTTCTACGTCGCCGGCGCCGCCAGCGGCAACCGCTACCGGATCCGCCCCGGCACCTTTGCCAACATCGACGTGCTGTACCCGACGGGCAGGGTCAAGCACCGCTTGTGCGCCCATCCGGCCGGCGATGTTCCGGTCTATGACGTGATGGCGGCGCAGCTGCTGCACCTGCAGGATCCCCTGAGCGAGGCGCGCTTCCTGCGCCAGGCCAACGTGCATCTTGCCATCTCGGAAGACGGCGGGCGGTCCGCCTCGATGTGGATGGGCTGAGCCGCGGCGCTAGCGCGGTTTCGGCTGCAGGGCGTCCGCCTCGAAGCGGACGCCGTCCCAGCCGGTCTTCATGAAGTTGCGGATGTTCTGGTGGTCGCTGCCACCCGGACTGCCGAGCACATCCTGCCGGTAATAGGCGCCGAAGCAGGCCAGGGTCTGCTGCGCATCCAGCCCGTGCAGCCTGGCGAAGGCCAGCAGCTTGCAGGAACCGTTGTTCTGTCCGGCCTCGTTGCGCACGGCGCCATTGACAAAGGCCGTCGGGGTGAAGGCGAAGTGGGTGTCGATGACGCCCATTGTGTCGCTGAATTCGATAGTGGCGGGCTGCGTGCGCACACGGTGCAGGAAGTCGTCCAGTGTCATTGCTTATCCGGAAGGCAGGTTGATCGACCGTGCACATGCACGGCCGCAAGAGGATAGCCGATTGCCCGCAATGCCGCTCGGCCGCTGCCCCTAACCTACCGGCCGGTGACGGCTGTCCGCCTGCATTTCGGCCGGCGTCAGATAGCCTTCCTTGACTCCGGTCAGCGGGGCGCCGCCTCCGCTGCCCGCGAAGTCCGGCGCAATCCGGTGCATCAGGTCGTCCGGCACCGACTCGGCGCACGCCCTGGCCGAGGCGAACAGCGGCAACTGGTAGGGATCCTGTCCCTCTTCCACCGCTGCCGCCAGCGGTTCGAAATAGTCGCGGGCGCGCGCCATCAGCATCTCGCGCATGCGGGCCGAGGACGCGTTGGTTTCGGCGGATTCGGCCAGGAGCGCATGGTCGATCACCGGGATCGGTTCGGCATCGCTGCCGGCGCGCGCCAGCATGAAAGGATCGAAGCCGGCTTCCAGCAGGGAGCTGAGAAAGCGTTCATGAAAGATGCTGTGGCGCACCCCGTCAAGCGCAAGGGAATGGAAGGAAGGGCCGTTTCCCTCGTTGTAGGCCTGTGCGGCTTGTTGCACGATCATATCGAGCTGGGTCCAGTCGAAGCCTTCCGGATTGCTTTCCCAGGCTTCCTGCAGATCCATGAATTCGCCGACGAGGCGATTGATCGCGTTCGAGTCGAGTTGCGCCATAGTGCCTCCTAAAACCGCTTTGGCGCGCGATTCCCGAAAACGTTCAGCGTCGGGAACACGGCGTGCTTGCCGGCGGTAACCTGACAGCGCCGGCGGTTCCATCCGCCATAATGTAGCCGATCAAAGCATGTGCAGATTTCGCGAGCGATAATGCCGTATGTATTCCCTTTGCGCGACAAAATGCGGCAAGGGACCATGTCCCCTAACTCTTGAAGGCAGAAGACGTTGACTACCAGAAGCAAACGCTGGAACGGCAAGTTTGAGAACTTGCCGACCGAATTCCTGAAGGCCGTGCTGGCCCGGATGGGAGACTATGGAGACCGCGTGCAGTTCTCGCTGGTCACCGGCGGACCGGAACCCGCCTACCAGGTGATCAATGCCGACGAGAAGAAGATCGCCTTTGACGGCAGTCATCATCTGCTGCGCGTCGAAGGCGACGAATTTTCAGGCACGAATGTTTCCGCGGTCTTCTCCACCGAGCAGGTGAAGGCGGCCATTGCCGGCATGGCGCCGGTTACCGCCGGCGGGAAGGCGACGAAAGCGGTGCGCAGCACCGGTACCCGTGCCAGCGCGGCCAGGCTGGAGGAACAGTGCGCGGCGCAGCGCTACGAGTATTTCCGCAATCACCGGCAAAGCCTCCCCGCCGGTATCGCCGGTCATACCGAGGAAATCACGACCCTGATGAAGCAAGGCAAATCGGTGGAGGAGGCCTTCGACGAGGTGGTCCGCAAGTATTTCTAGAAACGATCGCGGCGCCGCCATGTCCGAGGGGAAGATGGACTCGACGACAAGGGTGACTTCATGCAGGTAAGCGAACTCGAAGACCTCGACCGCCGGTTGCACGCACTGCAGGACCGCATGCGGCAATACAGCATGCGGGAGGATGCGCCGCTGGACGACAGGCATCCGCTGGTGCAGGAGGCAACGACCTGCGACTTCATGCTGCCGGAGGTGCTGACCGTCGGCAACCTGGCCGAAACGGTGGCCCGCAAGATCGGCAACGTGCGGCTGCTGCTCGAGCGGGCGCGCAAGCATGAAGGACTGCCGGAGTCGGCGCAGCTTGCGGCCGGGCAGGAATACATGATGGATGCGGATGACTACCGCGTCGCGCATGACGGAGCGGGCGCGCAGGAGCGGCGCCCGGCCGGCTGAGGAACGGCTGCGGCAATGGCGACCGGCGCCGGCGAAGGCAAGCGCAGCGTGCGGGCGCAGGCTGCCGCACCGCCGCGCGAGGCGCCGCAGCACGGCGACCTCGGCGTGCTGCGGCAGGCGGCGATGCAATGCCGGGCCTGCCACCTGTGGCGGGATGCGACGCAGACCGTATTCGGCGAAGGGCCGTCGCATGCGCGCCTGATGCTGGTTGGCGAGCAGCCGGGCGACCGGGAAGACCTGCAGGGCCATCCCTTCGTCGGGCCGGCCGGCCAGCTTCTCGAGCGCGCGCTGG
Organism: Noviherbaspirillum sp.; assembly: GCF_036563305.1. Taxonomy (GTDB): domain Bacteria; phylum Pseudomonadota; class Gammaproteobacteria; order Burkholderiales; family Burkholderiaceae_D; genus Noviherbaspirillum. Next base: position 414,898 of record NZ_DATCMQ010000016.1, read on the forward strand.
ACGACGCCGGGATCGACCGCGGCGCGGTCTACCTGACCAATTCGGTGAAGCACTTCAAGTTCGAGCAGCGCGGCAAGCGGCGGCTGCACAAGAAGCCGGTGGAGGGCGAGATTGTCGCCTGCCACCAATGGCTGGAACGGGAGCTGGCGCTGGTGAAGCCGGCGCTGGTCGTTGCGCTGGGCGCCACCGCTGCCCGGGCACTGCTGGGCGCCGCCACGCCGGTCGAGGCCAATCGCGGGCGCCTGATGCCGTTCGGCGAACGCGGGCGCATCCTGATCACGGTCCATCCCTCGTTCCTGCTGCGCATGCCCGGGGAAGCGCGCGCCGCAGCCTATGCGCGCTTCGTGGCCGACCTCGCGCTTGCGGCGGGCGCCTAGCCTAGCCCGCGCGAGGATTGCGCAAACCGCTTTCCAACATGCGGCAATCGGCGTAGTGTGAGGCGGTCTCTCATCCGGAGGAGAGCCGAAATGAACAAGACCTTGCGTTGGCTGCTTGCCCTCATCCTGCTTGCCGTGGCCGCGACCGCCGTCTATATCTGGGTCCAGGGCCCGACCTACCGACCCTCGCCCGACGCGCCGCCCGACGTGCCGCCGCTCGCCGCCGCACCGCCTGCCCCGGAGACCCACTACCCGGTCCCGGAAACCAGGGAAGTATTGCCGCCGCTCGAGAAGAGCGACCCCACGCTGCTCGCCGCATTGTCCGAGGTGTTCGGCAAGGGCGTGCGACAGTACGTGCAGCCGCAGGAGCTGGCGCGCCGCATCGTCGTCACGATCGACAACCTGCCGCGCGAAAGCATGTCGGGCCAGCTGCAGCCGCACAAGCCGGTCCCCGGCAAGCTGCGCACCGAGCGGAACGGCGGGACCGGAGAAGGCCTGCGCCTGGCCGCAGCCAATGAAGCGCGCTACCGACCGTATGTCCTGCTCCTGGAAGCGGTCGACCCGGCTGCCTTCGCGGCGGGGTACCAGCACATGTATCCGTTGTTCCAGGAGGCGTACCGCAACCTCGGCTATCCGGACAAGCACTTCAACGACAGGCTGGTCGCCGTAATCGACCATCTGCTGCAGGCACCGGCGCTTGCCGAGCCGCCCGCACTCGTGCAGCCCCACGTCTTCTACAAGTTTGCCGATCCCGAACTGGAGAAGCTGTCCACGGGACACAAGCTGATGCTGCGCATGGGGAGCGGCAATGCGGAGCGGGTGACGGCGAAGCTGAAGGCGATCAGGGCGGAGTTGACGAAGGAAGCCGTCACCCGCTGAGATGGCGAATGGGACGGCGTGACAGGACCTTACTGCAAAAAAAAGACCCGCAGAAGCGGGCCTTCGGGAAAGCCGGTACGGCCTATTTCGTCCAGCTGTCCTTCAGCGTCACCACCCGGTTGAATACCGGCCTGGTCGCCGCATGGTCGATGCGGTCGGCAACGAAGTAGCCGTGGCGCTCGAACTGGAACTTCTCGTCCGGCTGCGCGGCGCGCATGCCTTGTTCGAGGTAGGCGGTCACCACTTCCTTTGCATGCGGGTTCAGCGCCTGCTTGAAGTCCTTGCCGCCGGCGTCCGGGTGGGGGTCGGTGAACAGCCTGTCGTACAGCCGCACTTCCGCCTCCAGCGCGTGGCTGGCGCTGACCCAGTGGATCGTGCCCTTGACCTTGTAGTTGTTCGCCCCCTCCGTTCCGCTCTTCGAGTCGGCGAAGTAGTTGCAGTGGACCGCGATCACATTGCCGTCCGCATCCTTGTCGCACCCGGTACATTCGACAATGTAGCCGTAGCGCAGGCGAACCCGGTTGCCGGGATACAGCCGGAAGTAGCCCTTGCTCGGCACCTCCATGAAATCTTCCGCTTCGATCCACAATTCCTTCGTGATCGGGAAGCTGCGCTGCCCGCGCTCCGGATGGTGCGGATGAACGGGCGCCGCGCATTCGTCGACGAGGTTGTCGGGGAAGTTGTCGATGATCAGCTTCAGTGGACGCAGCACCGCGACGGCGCGCGGCGCCTTTGGATCGAGGTCGTCGCGCAGCGCGCCTTCCAGCGTGCTCATGTCGATCCAGCTGTCCGCCTTGGCGACGCCGACGCGTTCGCAGAACAGCTGCACCGATTCCGGCGTGAAGCCGCGCCGGCGGATGCCCACGATGGTCGGCATGCGCGGGTCGTCCCAGCCGTCCACGATCTTCTCCTCGACCAGCTGCAGCAGCTTGCGCTTGCTGGTGATGGCATAGGTCAGGTTGAGCCGCGCGAATTCGGTCTGCTCCGGCAGCGGCCGCTTGAAGAAGCCGCCCTCGGCCGCGCGTTCCAGCACCCAGTCGTAGAACGGACGGTGGTCCTGGAACTCGAGCGTGCAGAACGAGTGGCTGACGTTTTCTATCGCGTCTTCCAGCGGATGCGCATAGTCGTACATCGGATAGATGCACCATTTGTCGCCGGTCCGGTGGTGGTGTGCGTGACGGATCCGGTAGATCGCCGGGTCGCGCATGTTCATGTTGGGAGAGGCCATGTCGATCTTCGCCCGCAGGATGTGTTCGCCATCCTTGAATTCACCGGCCTTCATCCGGCGGAACAGGTCGAGCGATTCGGCGGCGGGGCGGTCGCGGAACGGCGAGTTCCTGCCGGGCTCGCTGAAGCTGCCGCGACCCCGCGCCATTTCTTCCGCGCTCTGGCTGTCGACGTACGCATGCCCGGCGCCGATCAGGTATTCGGCGATTTCATAGAACCGGTCGAAGTAGTCGCTGGCGAAATAGAGGTGTTCGCCGCTGTCGTCCTTCCAGTCGAAACCCAGCCACTTCACGCTGTCGAGGATGGTGTCGACGTATTCCTGCTCTTCCTTGGTCGGATTGGTGTCATCGAAGCGCATGTGGCAACGGCCGCCGAAGTCGCGCGCAAGGCCGAAGTCCACGCAGATCGCCTTCGCATGGCCGATATGCAGGTAGCCGTTCGGTTCCGGCGGGAAGCGGGTCACCACCGGCGGTAACGGACGTCCGAGATGATCGGTGCGGTGGTCGTACTTGCCCGACGCGAGATCGGCTTCGATCAGGCCGCGCAGGAAGTTGGAGGCGGGTGCCGCGGTTTCGCCGGCGGCGGTGTTCTTGGCGTCGTTGCTCATGAAGGGAATGGTCCGGATAGGCGGTGCAGATACAAGGCTTGCCGCATTTTACCGTACCGTGCCGAGGGCGTCCGCGCGGTCGGCCTTTATGCGCGCGGCGCGAACATGATGATCGCCATGCCGGACAGGGAAACCAGGACCCCGGCGACATCCCACCCGGTGGGCCGGATGCCGTCCACCGCCCACAGCCAGGCGAGGGCGACAGCGATATAGACGCCGCCGTAGGCCGCATAGACTCGCCCCGCGGCATTCGGATGCAGGGTCAGCAGCCAGGCGAACAGGGCGAGGCTGGCGGCCGCCGGCAGCAGGACCCAGGCCGGCGCGCCTTTCTTCAGCCATAGCCAGGGAAGGTAGCAGCCCGCGATTTCGGCGAGCGCGGTGAGGATGAACAGGACAAGGGTCTGGATGACATGCATGGCGGCTTCCGGTCGGCGCGGACACGATGCCCGGGCGCAAGCAGCGCATGATAGCAAGCCGGCGCGCGGCATAATCGCCGGCAAGGAAATGTACCGGAGGCGGGCGCATGGCTGCAGCGGCGATTGAGCGGGCATAAACACCGTGCCGTTCGGGGCGTCCGCTTGCGATAAATCTAGCTCTTCGAATTCCGGAAACGGCTAAATACGCGTGTACTCAACCAGATCAGCCGCGCCGGCGGCAGTCCGCGCGCCATTCCAGCAATGCCCGACGCGCGGGCAAATGGAGCAGTCGCTGCGTCCGTTCGAGACGCCGCCATCGCCTTCGGCCGCGCCGGCTGCCGGCGCTTTAACTGCCGCGGGACTTGGCCGTGCGCGCGGAAGGCCTGCGCTGCGTGCATGCCGGACGAAAGGAGCAAGTGATGACGATACGCCGCGAAGACCTCGCCGCAGCTGCCTCCCTTGGCCTGCTGCAATACAACCAGGTCGACCCCTTGCTGATTTTCCTGCTGCAGCGCGACCTGCGCGAACGCCAGGTCGCGCTTGCCGCCAGTGCCCGCGCCACGCCGGTGCAGTGGTTGCGGACCGTGCTGTCCTACGTCGCCGCCTTTCTCGCGGTCCTCACCCTCGGGATGTTCGGTGTCCTGCATGTTTCCCGGATTGCGCCTTCCGCAGGGCTGGCGGCGCTGGTGCTGGCGGTTATCCTGTACACCGCCGTCGGCGTCGGTCTCGCCGTCTGGAGCCGGGGGCAGGGCCATTGTCGTCCGATACGGGTGACGCTCGGCGTCGTCATGGCGTCGGTGCCCCTCGCGGTGCTTGCGCTGCACGGCGCCGCCGTCGCCTGACCGGTACTACATCTGCCGGAACAGGTGGGCGTAGACGCGGCTGACGGGCAGGGTCTGCTGCCTGCCGCGCAGTCGCAACGCAATCTTGCCGCTGTCGTCGCGCACCGCTGCCTCGACGAATTTCAGGTTGACCACCGTGCCGCGGTGGATCTGCCAGAAGCAATCGGGGTCGAGCTGCGGCAGCAATTCCCGGAGCGGCGTGCGGATCAGCGCCTCCCCCTCCGTGCTCACCACGTTCACATACTTGTCCGTCGCTTCGAAGTACTGCACCTCGCCGACCGGTATCAGCCGCACCTGGTTGCCGACCGCCGCCCGGACCAGCTCCAGCCGCGCCGACGCGCGTGGCAGCGGCACCAGCGTACGCAGCTGCCCGACGATCTGCTCCAGCGCCTGGTCGCGCTCGGCGTGCCGCGCCAGCCGCGCGCGCAGCCGCGCAACGGTTTTGCCGAGGCGCTCGTCGCTGACCGGCTTGAGCACGTAGTCGGCGGCAGCCTGCTCGAAGGCCTGCAACGCATATTCATCGTAGGCGGTCACGAACACCACCAGCGGGAAGGGCCGGTCGTCCGGCCAGTCCTCCGCCAGCTCCTGCGCGGCCTCGATGCCCGACTTGCCGGGCATCTTGATGTCGAGGAACAGGATGTCCGGCCGCTGGGCCAGCGCCTCGCTGACGGCCTCGACGCCGTTGGCGGCAATGCCCACCACCTGCAGTTCCGGCCAGAGGCGCTGCAGCGCCTGCTGCAGCATGAAGGCAAGGACCGGCTCGTCCTCGGCGATCAGGGCATGGATCCGGTTCATACGGGCAGTCTCATGATGGCGCGCACGCCGTGCGGCGTCGCGGGTTCGAGGTCGAGCGATGCCTGCGGCCCGTAAAGGGCGCGCAAGCGTTCGCGCACGTTGGCGAGGCCGGTGCGGGTGCCGGCGGTGGGGGCATTCTCGTCGTGGCCGAGACCGTCGTCGCGCACCGTCAGCACCAAGCCGCCCGCGACGCGCTGCGCATCGATGTCGAGCCGTCCGCCGTCGAGCTTCGGTTCCAGGCCGTGCTTGATCGCGTTCTCGACCAGCGGTTGCAGCAGCATCGGCGGCACCGGCTGCGCCGCCAGCTCGGGGGGCAGCCGAAGCGCAAAGCTCAGGCGGGAGCCCATGCGCACCTGCATCAGGCCAAGGTAGGCTTCCATCAGCGCGAATTCCTGGCCGAGCGTCGCCTGTTGCGCCCGGGAGGTGCCGAGCGTGGCCCGCAGGTACTGGATCAGCTGGTCGAGCATCAGCTGCGCACGCTGCGGGTCGACCGCGATCAGGCCCTGCAGGTTGGCCAGCGTGTTGAACAGCATGTGCGGTTCGATCTGCGCCTGCAGCAGCTGCAGTTGCGCCTGCAACGCCTGCCTTTCGGTCGCGGCGGCCCGCGCCTTCTCGGCCGCCGCCTCCGCCTTGAGCTGCTCGATCTGGCTGCGCTTCCAGAAGAACCAGGTGATCGATGCGCAGACCAGGATGAACATCAGGTAGAAGCCGATTTCGTTCTTGCTGCGCACGGCCTCCAGGCGTTCCAGCGGGATGCCGAGGAGCAGGCTGGCGGCGGCGTTGCCCAGCAGCTGGGCGGACGGCAGGGCGGCAATGAACAGCAGGGCGAATGGCAGGGCAGGGGGCTTGTCCTGCCCCCACAGCAGCAGGCGTCCGCCATCGATGAAGCTGACCATCATGGTGCCGATGCAGACCGACACCACCAGGTTCTGGACGAAGGAGTCATTGAGGCGGAGTATGTAGGTCACCACCAGCGCGACGGCGATATTGAACACCTGCGTCAGGGCGACGTCGATCGCGAAGCGCCGCAACCGCGGCAGCGGCCGGGCCGCGGCCTGCGGCAGGGTGTCGGTGGTGCCGGTGTTCATGAGCGCTTCTTCATTTCCTGTTCGATCATGCGCTGTTTCCAATGCGTTCCCGGCGCGTGCAGGGCGACGGCCAGCCCGTGAAATAGTAACCCGATTCCCCATCCCGCCAGCGGCCAGATCGACCAGAGACGGTCCGGGACGGCCAGCAGGTTGAACAGGATCAGGCCGCTGTTGACGGTGGCGAAGACGGCGAGATGGATGCCGAAACCGATCCGGCGTTCGACCTGGCGGCGTGCCTCGTGGTAGTGCTGGTTGCGTTCCATGTTGCTCTCCTTGGGTTGGGCGACGGTTCAGATGAGTCCGGCGGCGTTCCACAGCAGGGCGCCCAGCCGGCGGTCCGGCAACAGCGCAAAGATCCCTGCGATCACGAGTCCGGCATACGCGCCGGTCATGCCGCGGCGATGGGCCATGATCCTGCCGCGCGCGGCCGCCACGATCGCCGCGGTCACCGCGACCAGCGTCACCACGGACAGGATGTGGATGGCGGAAAAATGGCCGTGGGACCTTATGCCGAAGGACACGAGGGCGGTGGTCAGCATCAGCACCACCCACGTCCTGCCGGCGATGCGGTGCAGGGTGGAGCCCTTGCGCGCGGCAAGGGCGATACCGCCGAGCACGAGCGCCAGGCCGGCAGTGGCGACGTGGATCAGGATGACCGGGGTGAATGCCATGTTACGCTCCATCGGTTGGTTGATGGAGGCAGTATCGGGATGGCGGCAGGCGTGCGCGAGCCGAATGCGACGAACTGCGGGATAGGTGGAGCGAGCTGTCGCTGCCGGGCGCGAACGGGATTAGAAGCCGACCGCCTGGCCGTCGCGGCGACCGTCGCTGGCGGCCACGTAGCCGTCGTCCAGCTTCCAGATGAATTGCCCTGAACCAAAGTCCATGTAGCTGTCGCTCACGCTTTCCAGCCGGTGGCCGCGCGCCGCCAGCGCCTCGGCAAGTCCCGGGGCGGCGCTGCCCTCCAGGTCGAGCACCAGGCCGTGATGGACACGCCAGCGCGGCGCGTCGCAGGCTGCCTGCGGTTGCTGCCGGTACGTCAGCATGCGCACCAGCGCCTGCAGGTGTCCCTGCGGCTGCATGTTGCCGCCCATGACCCCGAAACTCATGACCGGCGCCCCGTCCCGGCTCAGGAAGGCCGGAATGATGGTGTGAAACGGCCGTTTGCCCGGTGCGACGCAGTTCGGGTGGCCGGGCAGCGTGTTGAAGCCATGGCCGCGGTTCTGCAGGCTGATGCCGGCGTCCGGCACCACCACGCCCGACCCGAAGCCCAGGTAGTTGGACTGGATGAAGCTGACCATCATCCCGTTGTCATCGGCCGCGGTCAGATAAACCGTGCCGCCCGCCGGCGGCTGGCCATGGCCGTAATCCGCCGCCCGCTCACGACTGAGGAGCCGGGCGCGCTCCGCCAGGTAGCCGTCGTCCAGCAGATCATGCGCACGCACCTCGGTCATCCAGGCACTGTCGGCAACCCAGCGGTAGGTGTCGGCGAAGGCCAGTTTCATCGCCTCGATCTGCAGGTGCAGGCTGTCGGCGCTGTCGGGCGGGTAGCGGGAAAGGTCGAACTGTTCGAGTATGCCGAGGGCGATCTGGACCGCGATTCCCTGGCCGTTGGGCGGCATTTCATGCAAGGTGTAGCCGGCGTAGTCGCGCGCGATGGGCGCGATCCACTCGGGGCAGTAGGCAGCGAGATCATCCAGCGTCAGCGCGCCACCGTGGAGCGCGGCATGGTCCGCCATCGCTTCGGCGAACTCGCCGCGATAGAACACTTCGCCATGGGTCTCGGCGATGCGCGTCAGGGCATGGGCCGCGGTCGGAAACAGGAAATTCTCGCCGACATGCGGCGCCCGGCCATACGGCATGAAGACCTGGGCGAAGCCAGGCTGCCGCTGCAGCAGCGGTACCGCCCCGGCCCATTTGCGCTGCACCGTCTGCGCGACCAGGTGGCCGCGCTCCGCCAGTTCGATTGCCGGCTCGAACAGGTCGGCAAACGGCAGCAGGCCGTAGCGTTCCGAGAGGGCGACCCAACCGGCCACCACGCCCGGCACCGTCACCGAATTCCAGCCGCGCTGGGGAATCGCTCCGCCATGCCGCGCGGCGAAGTAGGCCGGCGTCCAGGCGGAAGGCGCCGGACCCGAGGCGTTCAAGCCGGTCAACTCCCGCCCGTCCCAGACCATGGCGAACGCGTCGCCGCCCAATCCGCACGAAACCGGCTCGACCACGACCAGCGCCGCGGCCGAGGCAATCGCCGCATCCACCGCGTTGCCGCCCTTGAGCAGCATGCGCAGACCGGCCTGGGCGGCCAGCGGATGCGACGTGGCGACCACATTGCGGGCAAACACCGGCGCACGCGTGGTCGGATACGGGTTGGTCCAGTTGAATGCGCTCATCGCGGCTCCGGCCGGTTATCGTCCGTCGCGCGGCGGGCGCGGCGCCCGCCGGCGTCGTCAGACTATCTTCTTTTCGCGCAGCGCCTCGATCTCCGCGAGGGTCAGCCCGAGCATCCGGTGCAGGACTTCATCGGTATGCTGCCCGAGCAGCGGCGGCGGCAGCTCGCATGCAGGCGGGGTTGCCGACATCTTCATCGGGCTGCCGACCAGCCTGACCTTTCCGCCGGTGGGATGCGGCACGTCGACGCGCAGCCCGCGTGCCTGCACCTGCGGATTCTCGAAGACTTCGTCGAGATTGTTGATCGGTCCGCATGGGACGCCTGCCGCTTCCAGTGCGTCGATCCATTCCTGCTTGGTGCGCGTCTTCACCATGTCGGCCAGCAGCGGCACCAGCGTGTCGCGGTGGCGCACCCGCATCGGATTGGTGGCGAAGCGTTCGTCGGTCGCCAGCTCCGGGCGGCCGCCGGCCTCGACAAAGCGCTTGTACTGGCCGTCGTTGCCGACCGCGACGATGATGTGGCCGTCGGCGGTCGCAAAGGTCTGGTACGGCACGATGTTCGGATGGGCGTTGCCCCACCGACGCGGTGCCTGGCCGCTGGCCAGGTAGTTGGTGTTCATGTTGGCGAGCATCGCCACCTGCACGTCGAGCAGGGCCATGTCGATGTACTGGCCTTCGCCGGTACGGTCGCGATGGGCGAGGGCGGCCAGGACCGCAATCGTCGCGTACATGCCGGTCATCAGGTCCGAGATCGCGACACCCGCCTTCTGCGGGCCGCCGCCCGGCTGGTCGTCACGCTCGCCGGTGATCGACATGAAGCCGCCCATGCCCTGGATGATGAAGTCGTAGCCGGCACGCTGGGCATAGGGGCCGCTCTGACCGAAGCCGGTGATCGAGCAGTACACGATGTCCGGTTTCTCGCGCTGCAGCGACGCATAGTCGAGGCCGTATTTCTTCAGCTGCCCGACCTTGTAGTTCTCCAGCACCACGTCGGACTGCCTTGCGAGCGCGCGCACGATCTCCTGGCCTTCCGGCGTCGCGATGTCGAGGGTGACCGACCGCTTGTTGCGGTTCGCCGCGAGATAGTAGGCCGCCTCGGTGGTATCCCTGCCTTCCGCGTCCCGCAGGTAGGGCGGGCCCCAGTGCCGGGTGTCGTCGCCGGCGCCCGGGCGCTCCACCTTGATGACGTCGGCGCCAAGATCGGCGAGGTTCTGGGCGCACCATGGTCCTGCCAGGACGCGGGTGAGGTCGAGGACGCGTATGTGTCCGAGGGCTTTCTTGTTCAGCGGCGAATCAGCCATTTTTCGAATTGATCTGCGGTGAGCGGTTGAGTGTAATGGTAGCCCAGCCCGATGTCGCAGCCGCGTTCGCCCAGGTATTCGACCTGCTGCGATGTCTCCACGCCCTTGGCAACGACCTCCAGCCCCAGCCGGTGCGCGGCGCCGAGAGCCGCGTCCACGTCCTCGCGGCCATCCTCCCCTTGCGCGCCGTCTGACGGGCTGGCATCGATTTTAACCTTATGCACCGGATACCGCCCGAGAAGCGCCGCATCGAGCCCCGCACCCGTGAAATCGTCGATGCTCACTGTCACGCCAATGGCGGCCAGCCCGGCAAGGGTGTCTCCTGCCGGCTGCGGCGGATCGCGCAGCAGCGCTTCCTTCACCTCGCATTCCAGCTGCCGTGGCGGCAGGCGGTTGTCGCGCAACGCCGCCTGGAGCGCCGCCGGCAGCCCCGGATCGGCGAGCTGGGCGGCGGACAGCTTGACCGCGACAGTGAAGCCGTCGATGCCGAGCCGCTGCCAGGCCGCCGCCTGGCGGCACACGTCGGCAAGTGCCCAGGCAGTAAGGGCCGGCAAGCCGCCGCCCTGTTCGGCAAGCGGGAGGAAACTGGCGGGCAGCAGCAGGCCATGGCGCGGATGCTGCCAGCGCAGCAGGGCTTCCACTCCGCGGATGCGGCCGTCGTGCAGGTCGACCTGCGGCTGGAAATAGTGCCGCAGTTCGTGACGTTCGACCGCACGCCGAAGCTGGGTGGACGGCGCGTCCGCCGTCGCCTCCTCGGCGGCCGGCACAAACGTCCGGTACTGGCCGTGGCCGGCGGCCTTGGCCAGGTAGCGCGCCTGTCCAGCCTTTCTGACCAGCGTATCGAGGTCGGCGCCGTCGCGCGGGTAGAGGGCAATGCCGACGCTGGCGGAAACGCGCAGCAGCCGGCCCTGGAGGGAATACGGGTTGCGCATGCTGTCCGTCACCTGTTGTGCGATGTCCTCCGCCACCTGCATGTCGCCCAGGTCGCGGGCCAGCAGCAGGAATGCGTCCCCGTCCAGCCGCACGAGCAGGTCGTCGCGGCGCACGGCATTTTTCAACCGGAGAGCCACCGCCTTCAGCAGTTCGTCGCCGAGCAGGAGGCCGTGGCGGTCGTTGACTTCGGTGAAGCCGTCGAGGTCGACCACGAACGCCGCCAGCGTGTTCGAGCGGGCGCTCAGCCTCGGAAACAGTTCGGCCGCCTGCTGCCGCAGGTAATCCCGGTTCGGCAGGCCGGTCAGGGTGTCATGCAGCGCCACATTGCGCAGCCGGCTTTCGGCGCGGCTGCGCGTGATCTCCTCCAGCGCGGCGGCGACCAGGCCTGCTGCGGTCTCGGCAAACCCGGCCTCGTCCTTGCGCCACGGCCGTCCCTCGCCACTCACCGTGAACACCAGCACCCCTGCCGGCACGCCGCCGGGCAGCACCGGCGCCAGGATGGCCGCCTTGATGCCGTGCGCGTGGAAATACTCGCAGCAGAGTGCGCTGCGCGGGTCGCGGTCGACATCGTCCAGCGCCAGCGGCCCGCCTCCGGCCAGTACCTTCCGCATCAGCGGTTCGAATCCGCCGGTGAACAATGCGTCCGGCACCTCCTCGACGAAATTCTGCCGCACGTCGTCATAGGCGCTCAGGCAGCGGGCGGGCCGGTCGTCGTCCGCTTCCCAGTAGGCGCAGCGATGCACGGCGATCGCCTTGGCGGCGGACTTGACGATCACCTTCAGTGTGGAGTCGAGGCTGGCGCGCGGCTTGCGCGCGATGCGTAGCAGCCGGTTCAGGTAGTGCAGCTGGCGCTTGCGTTCGCTTTCGGTGCGCTGCTGTTGCGCCACCTGCTCGCTGATGTCGCGCACATTGACCAGGAGCCCGTGCACATCGGGGTGCGACAGCAGGTTGACCACGGTGCCGGCAACCCGGCTCCAGCCGCCGTCGGCGCGCCGCAGGCGCATTTCGAGCCCGACCGTGTCGGCGGCGGCGGCCCGCTCGAGCGCATGGCTAACGTGCTGGCGGTCGTCGTGGTGCACCAGGGTCAGCAGGGCGTCGCCATGGGGGCCGGCAAGCTGGCCGAACGCCCGGTTGGCGTAGCGGATCCCGGCGTCGCTGTCGCACACCAGCACCATGTCCGGCAGCTGTTCGGTGATCGCCAGCAGCCGGGCGCCGGGTGCGGGCAGGCTGTCCTCATGGTCGGGTTGCAGGCGCAGCACCAGGATGCTGCAACGGCCATCGCTGAGCGGATCGATGCGGTTTTCCAGCACCTCGAAGGACACGCGGCCGCCCCATTTCCCGCGCAGCGCCAGGATGCCATCCCCTGGCAGCGCCTGCGAGCCGGCGCCGGCTTCCTCGTCCGGCAAAATTGCTTCCAGCAGCCGGCCCGCCAGTTCTTCCGGCGCATAGCCAAGCTGCTGCGCGAGAACCGGGTTCATTTGCATGATCCGGCCGTCCTGCAGCATCAGCACGCCGGCGTCGGTTCCCAGCAGGTCGGCAAGGGTGTGCCATTCTGCCGGGAGGATGAAATTGGCGGCATCGAAGGGCGCGCGGGACGCCAGGTTGGGAGAGACCGGCATGGCGAGCGTGGCGGCGGGCAGGGCCGCGGGCAGTTGGAAGATTGGCTTAGACTACGACCGGTCGGATTTGATTTCGAGAGATAGATCAAGTCCGGGCGCTTTGCCGGCGGTCCGTGTCGTCCGCGCTTTCCTGCCGCAAAGGAATCCGGCCGCTGCCCGTCACCGTTGGCGAAATGCCAAGTTGGGGCGCTCGGCGCCCGCCCGGACGGCCTCATTGCCAAGGGCTTATCACGTATAATCAACGGTTTGCCGCACCGTCTTCCACCCATTGCCGACAACATGAAATCGTCTGAAATCCGCGAGAAATTCCTCAAGTTCTTCGAATCCAAGGGCCACGCCATCGTCGCATCCAGTCCCGTGGTGCCCGGCGACGATCCGACGCTGCTGTTCACCAATGCGGGCATGAACCAGTTCAAGGACGTGTTCCTCGGTTTCGACAAGCGGCCCTATACCCGCGCGACCACTTCGCAGAAGTGCATTCGCGCCGGCGGCAAGCACAACGACCTGGAAAATGTGGGTTATACCGCGCGCCACCACACCTTCTTCGAGATGCTCGGCAATTTCAGCTTCGGCGACTATTTCAAGGAAGACGCGATCAGCTACGCCTGGGAACTGCTGACCGAGGTCTTCAAGCTGCCGAAGGAAAAGCTGTGGGTGACGGTGTACGCGGAGGACGACGAGGCCTACGAGATCTGGAACAAGAAGGTCGGCGTGCCGACGGAACGCATCGTGCGCATCGGCGACAACAAGGGCGCCCGTTACGCCTCCGACAATTTCTGGATGATGGGCGATACCGGTCCCTGCGGCCCCTGCACCGAAATCTTCTACGACCACGGTCCGGACGTGGCCGGTGGCCCGCCGGGTTCGCCCGACGAAGACGGCGACCGCTACATCGAGATCTGGAACAACGTGTTCATGCAGTTCAACCGCGATGAAGCCGGCGTCATGCACAAGCTGCCGAAGCCGAGCGTGGACACCGGCATGGGCCTTGAGCGGATCACCGCGGTGCTGCAGCATGTGCACAGCAACTACGAGATCGATACCTTCGTCAACCTGCTGGCCGCCGCCAAGAAGGCGGTCGATACGGCCGGCGGCGGCGACTGCGACAAGGAGTCGCCCTCGCTGAAGGTCATCGCCGACCACATCCGCGCCTGCACGTTCACCGTGGTCGACGGCGTCATTCCAAGCAACGCCGGCCGCGGCTACGTGCTGCGCCGCATTGCCCGCCGCGCGATCCGCCACGGCTACAAGCTCGGTGCCCGCAAGCCCTTCTTCCATGCGCTGGTGCCGGCACTGGTGGCCGAGATGGGCGACGCCTATCCGGAACTGCGCCAGAACGAGCAGCGTGCGATCGAGGTGCTGAAGCAGGAAGAGGACGCGTTCTTCCGCACCATCGCCAACGGCATGGAGATCCTGGAAAAAGCGCTCGCCGCCGGCAACCAGCAGGTGGACGGCGAGACTGCCTTCAAGCTGCACGACACCTACGGCTTCCCGGTCGACCTGACCGCCGACGTATGCCGCGAGCGCGGCGTCACCGTCGACGAGGCGGGTTTCAACCGCCTGCTCGATGAGCAGCGCCAGCGCGCCCGCGAGGCCGGCAAGTTCAAGATGGCCCAGGGCCTCGAGTACGCCGGCAGCCCGACCACCTTCCATGGCTACGAGAAGCTGATTCACGACACTGCCGCCGTGGTGGCGATCTACGTGGACGGCACCGCCGTCGAGGTCGCCAATTCCGGCGACGACGCGGTCGTGGTGCTCGACCATACGCCGTTCTATGCCGAATCCGGCGGCCAGGTCGGCGACACGGGCGAGCTGCGCAATGCCGTCTCGCGCTTCCTGGTGGAAGACACGCTGAAGATCCAGGCGGACGTGTACGGCCATCACGGCCGCATCGCCGAGGGCACGCTGAAGGTCGGCGACGTGGTCAACGCCCGCGTGGACGCCGAGAAGCGCGCCAGGACCGTGCGCAACCACAGCGCCACCCACCTGATGCACAAGGCGCTGCGCGAGGTCCTCGGCAGCCATGTCCAGCAGAAGGGTTCGCTGGTGAACGCGGACCGCACCCGCTTCGACTTCGCCCACCACGGCCCGCTGACCGACGAGCAGATCCGCAAGGTCGAGGCCATCGTCAATGCCGAGATCCTTTCCAATCACCCGACGCAGGCGCGGGTGATGCCGATCGAGGAAGCGCAGAAGTCGGGCGCGATGATGCTGTTCGGCGAAAAGTACGGCGACGAGGTACGGGTGCTGGACATCGGCACCAGCCGCGAACTGTGCGGCGGCACCCATGTGGAGCGCACCGGCGATATCGGCTTGTTCAAGGTGGTCGCCGAGGGCGGCGTCGCCGCGGGCATCCGCCGGATCGAGGCGGTGACCGGCGAAAACGCGCTGGCCTACCTGCAGTCGCTGGAATCGACGGTCAGGGGCGTTGCCAGCACCCTCAAGGTGACGCCTGCCGAAATTTCCGCGCGTGTCGGCAGCGTACTGGAGCAGGTGCGCGCGCTGGAGAAGGAACTCGCCGCGGCCAAGGGCAAGCTGGCATCGGCGCAGGGCGACGAGCTGCTCGCCAGTGCGGTGGACGTCAACGGCATCAAGGTGCTCGCGGCCACGCTGAACGGCGCGGATGTGCCGGCGCTGCGCGAGACCATGGACAAGCTGAAAGACAAGCTCAAGACCGCCGCCATCGTGCTGGCGGCCGTCAACGACGGCAAGGTCAGCCTGATCGCCGGCGTCACCCAGGACGCCACCGGGAAGGTGAAGGCGGGCGAACTCGTCAATTTCGTCGCCCAGCAGATCGGCGGCAAGGGAGGGGGGCGTGCCGACATGGCGCAGGCCGGCGGCACCGACCCGGTTGCATTGCCGAAGGCGCTGGACGGCGTCGCCTCGTGGGTACGGGAAAGGGCCTGAGGCCCGCTCCATGATGGAGTACCGTTACTGCCCGATGTGCGCCGCGCCGCTGACGGAGCGGCAGGATGCCGGCGAAGGCGGCAAGTTGCGCCTCGCCTGCCCTGATGGCCACTGGACCCACTGGGACAATCCGTTGCCCGTGCTCGCCGCGCTGGTCGAAGTCGAGGGCCGCATCCTGCTCGCCAGGAATGCGGCCTGGCCGGAGAAGACGTTTGCACTGATCACCGGCTTCATGGAGCGCGGCGAGACGCCGGAGCAGGGCGTCGCCCGCGAACTGAAGGAAGAGACCAATCTCGATGCCGACCAGGTTTCGCTGATCGGCGTCTATGAGTTCATGCGCAAGAACGAAGTGATCATCGCCTACCATGTCAAGGCATCGGGCGAGATCAGGCTGTCCGAGGAGCTGGTCGATTTCCGCCTCATTGCGCCGGAGAAGCTGCGTCCCTGGCGTGCGGGAACCGGCTATGCGATGGCCGACTGGATGCGCGCGCGCGGACTGCCGGTCGAGTTCATGGACTTTCCGTCATCCTGATCCGGCGCAGAAGTGCGCTTGCTGCATTGCACCATCCTTTTTGCAATTCAGGTAGAATTTTCCGCTCCTTCCCTCCCACCGTGAACACTGATCATGGAATTTCATAAAGAGCTGGATGCACGCGGGCTGAACTGCCCGCTGCCGATCCTGAAGGCGAAGAAAGCCCTGGCCGAAATGGTCAGCGGCGAGATCCTCCGGGTAGTGGCGACCGATCCCGGCTCGGTACGCGATTTCCAGGCTTTCGCCCGGCAAACCGGCAACGACCTGGTTGGCCAGAGCGAGAACAACCAGGAATTCACCTTCTTCATGAAGCGCAAATGAATGACGCGGCGCATGGCGCGCCGCCCGCACCCACAGTAATCTCCCTCCTCGACGGTCGCGCCCGTATCCGGGTGCCTCGGCTGTACTTCCTGGAATCCCCGCATGGCCGGACGCGCTCCAGGCACTTTGGCATTTCGTACAATTTAGTGCATACTCTCTACCAAGTAAAAGAACGGTCGTGCTAAATTCTGGCATCCCACCGGCTACTCTTTATAATCACGGTTTGGTTTACGTTAACGTCAATTGTTTTTTCTAAAGGCAAAGCTATGAAAGTTTTGGTTCCAGTCAAGCGGGTGGTGGACTACAACGTGAAGGTCCGGGTGAAGTCCGACGGCTCCGGCGTGGATATCGCCAACGTGAAGATGTCGATGAACCCCTTCGACGAGATCGCAGTGGAAGAAGCAACCCGCCTGAAGGAAGCCGGCGCGGCGACGGAAGTGGTGGCGGTGTCCTGCGGCGTGACGCAGTGCCAGGAGACCCTGCGCACCGCCATGGCGATCGGCGCGGACCGCGGCATCCTGGTCGAGACCGATGTCGAGCTGCAGCCGCTGGCCGTAGCCAAGCTGCTCAAGGCGCTGGCCGACAAGGAGCAGCCCCAGCTGATCATCCTCGGCAAGCAGGCCATTGACGACGACTGCAACCAGACCGGTCAGATGCTGGCTGCCCTGCTGGGCTGGCCGCAGGCAACCTTCGCCTCCAAGGTGACTCTGGCCGACGGCAAGGCGACCGTGACCCGCGAAGTCGATGGCGGCCTCGAGACCCTGGCCCTGCAGCTGCCGGCCGTGGTGACCACCGACCTGCGCCTGAACGAACCGCGCTACGTGACCCTGCCGAACATCATGAAGGCGAAGAAGAAGCCGCTGGAAACGGTGAAGCCGGCCGACCTCGGCGTCGACGTCACCCCGCGCCTGAAGACCCTCAAGGTTTCCGAACCGCCGAAGCGCTCCGCCGGCATCACCGTGCCGGATGCGGCCACGCTGGTGAGCAAGCTGAAGAACGAAGCCAAGGTCATCTGAGACCCCTTCACTTGCCAACGATATTCTGAACAGGACTCATCATGACCGCACTCGTCATTGCAGAACACGATAACGCTTCCCTGAAGGGTAGCACCCTCAACACCATCACCGCTGCCGCAGCCTGCGGCGCCGACGTCCACGTCCTCGTCGCCGGGCAGAACGCCGCCGGTGCAGCCGAAGCGGCGTCCAAGGTCGCCGGCGTGACCAAGGTGCTGCTCGCCGACGCCGCGCACTTCGCCGACGGCCTCGCCGAGAACGTCGCCGAGCAGGTGCTCGCCGTCGCTTCCGCCTATTCGCACATCCTGGCGCCCGCCACCGCCTTCGGCAAGAACGTGCTGCCGCGCGTGGCCGCCAAGCTGGATGTCGGCCAAATCTCCGAAATCACCAAGGTCGTGTCGCCCGATACCTTCGAGCGTCCGTTCTACGCCGGCAACGCGATCGCCACCGTGCAGTCTGCCGACCCGGTAAAGGTCATCACCGTGCGCACCACCGGTTTCGACGCCGCCGGCAGCGGCGGCAGCGCCGCGGTGGAAACCATCAGCGCGGTTGGCGATTCCGGCAAGTCCGCTTTCGTGTCGCGCGAAGTCGCCAAGTCCGACCGCCCCGAGTTGACGGCGGCGAAGGTCATCGTCTCCGGCGGCCGCGGCATGGGCTCCGGCGATGCCTTCAAGATTCTCGAGCCGCTGGCGGACAAGCTGGGCGCGGCCATGGGCGCGTCCCGCGCCGCGGTCGATGCCGGTTACGTGCCGAACGACTGGCAGGTCGGCCAGACCGGCAAGATCGTCGCGCCGCAGCTGTACATCGCGGTCGGCATCTCCGGCGCAATCCAGCACCTTGCCGGCATGAAGGATTCGAAGACCATCGTCGCCATCAACAAGGATCCCGAGGCGCCGATCTTCTCTGTGGCGGACTACGGCATCGTCGGCGACCTGTTCGAAGTGGTGCCCCAGCTGGTCAAAGAACTCGGCTGATTAAAACTATTTGATGTGCGCCGGGCAGGACTTGCCGGGTTTGTCGCGGAACTGACAGGATATTTTCCTGCTTCTTGCGACCATCCCGCAAAGCCCTGCCCGATTTCTTTCTGGAGACCTAAATGAGCTATGTCGCCCCGTTGAAGGACATGCTGTTCGTGCTGAACGAACTGGCCGGCCTGTCCGAAGTGAATGCCTTGCCCGGTTGCGAGGATGCGAGCCCGGAAACCGTCGAGGCGGTGCTGGAAGAGAACGCGAAATTCTGCAGCGAGGTGGTCGCGCCGCTGAACGTCGCAGGCGACAAGGAGCCGAGTTTCTGGAAGGACGGCACGGTCACCACGACCAGGGGCTTCAAGGAAGCATTCAAGGCGTTTGGCGAGGCAGGCTGGCAGGGCGTCCAGCACCCGGTGGATTTCGGCGGCCAGGGCCTGCCGAAGCTGGTGGCGACGCCGTGCATCGAGATGCTGAATTCCGCCAACCTGTCGTTCGCGCTGTGCCCGCTGCTGACCGACGGCGCGATCGAGGCGCTGATGACGGCCGGCACCGACGCCCAGAAGGAGACCTACCTTGCCAACCTGATTTCCGGCAAATGGACCGGCACCATGAACCTGACCGAACCGCAGGCCGGTTCGGACCTGGCGCTGGTGCGCACCCGCGCCGTGCCGCAGGGCGACGGTACCTACAAGATTTCCGGCACCAAGATCTTCATCACCTATGGCGAGCACGACATGGCGGAGAACATCGTGCACCTGGTGCTGGCCCGCACGCCCGACGCGCCGGAAGGCGTCAAGGGCATCTCGCTGTTCATCGTCCCGAAATTCCTGGTCAATGCCGACGGCACGCCCGGCGCGCGCAATGACGTGCACTGCGTCTCGATCGAGCACAAGCTCGGTATCAAGGCCAGCCCGACCGCGGTGCTGCAGTTCGGCGACCACGGCGGCGCGATCGGCACCCTGGTCGGTGAAGAAAACCGCGGGCTCGAGTACATGTTCATCATGATGAACGCCGCCCGCTTCGCGGTCGGCATGCAGGGCGTCGGCATCGCCGAGCGCGCCTACCAGCAGGCCGTGGCCTACGCGCGTGACCGATTGCAATCGCGCGACCTCGCCGGCTCGTCCGGTGCGGTTGCCATCATTCACCATCCCGATGTGCGCCGCATGCTGATGTCGATGCGCGCCCAGACCGAAGCGGCGCGCGCGCTTGCCTACGTGACGGCCGCCGCCTACGACGCCGCGCACCACCACGCGGACGACGCGGTACGCAAGGCCAACCAGGCTTTCTATGAATACATGGTGCCGGTGGTAAAGGGCTGGTCGACCGAGATGTCGATCGACGTCGCCTCGACCGGCGTCCAGGTCCATGGCGGCATGGGCTTCATCGAGGAAACCGGCGCTGCCCAGCATTACCGCGATGCGCGCATCCTGCCGATCTACGAAGGCACCACCGCGATCCAGGCCAACGACCTCGTCGGCCGCAAGACCGTGCGCGACGGCGGCGCCACCGCCAGGGCGATCCTCGCGCAGGTGCGCCGGACAGAGGAGGAGCTTTCGGCGTCCACCTCCGCCGACCTCGCTGCCATCCGCAAGCGCCTGGCCGCCGCATCCAGGGCATATGGCGACGTGGTGGACTACATGGCCGGCAACATGAAATCCGACATCAAGGGCGTGTTCGCAGGCAGCGTGCCATACCTGAAGATGGCCGGCATCGTGCTGGGCGGCTGGCAGATGGCGCGCGCCGCGATGATCGCCGAGCGCAAGCTCCAGTCCGGTGAAGGCGACGCCGCCTTCTACCGCACCAAGATCGCGACGGCGCGCTTCTTCGCCGACTACATGCTGTCGCAGGCGGACGCCTACCGCGTCGCCATCGTCGAAGGCAGTGTCGGCGTGCTGGCGATTCCCGAAGAGCAGTTTTGATTCGCCCGGCATCGCAATCCGGAAAGGCAGCCCGCGCGGCTGCCTTTTTTCATTTGGCCGGTGAACTCCCATGATGTTTTTCAATCTGCCCGGTACGGACTTTACATACGCTGGTTTCAGGTCGGGAGGCGATCATGAAACGTTTGTTGGTGACGGCGGGCTTGCTCATCGGTTTGTGCGGACCGTGGACTTCCGCGGCGGCGGTCGACGCGATTACGACCGCGGATGCAATCGCCATCCACGAGACGGTGCGCAACCAGATGGAAGCGCTGTCGAAGGATGACGCGAGCGGCGCCTTCGAGCTGGCGACGCAGGAAAAGCGGCAGATGATCGGCAACGCCGACGTCTTCCTGCGGATGATGAAGGAGGAGTACAACCCCATCTACCGCAGCCAGGTCGTGATCTTCTCAAGCCCGGAAGTGGTGGATGGCGACCCGGTGCAGGTGGTGCGGGTAACGGACGGCTACGGCAAGGTGTGGCTCGCGGTGTTCTGGATGCAGCAGGAGGAAGACGGCAGCTGGAAGATCGACGGTTGCCACCTGCTCGGCACCAGGACGGTTTCTATCTGAGGCGGCCGACGTAGGACCGGTCCACGTCGCCGCCTGCCTGTTCGGCAGGCAGGGCCGGTGCGGGCGTCGCCGGAGACGGGCCGCGCCGTGCGAGCAGCGGTTGCTTCGGCGCCGTGCGCACGAATAGCCCGTCGGCGCCGAAATAAATCTCTTCGAGCCTGGCGCATAGCTGGTGCAGGTCTTCCCCCCCGATGCTGGCCGCCGTATCCAATACATGCCTGCAATACGCCGGGTCAACCCGCATGTATTCGATATCCGTGATCCGACCGTTCTGGCGCCTCAGGAGCACATGCAGCCGGCTCATCAGTGCGAATGCCTGGCTCTCGAGCGCCGCCAGCGTGACCTGTTCCAGTGCGCTCATAGCACATGCTCCCCGTGCTGTTGGAGGTCCAGTCCTTCCTGCTCCTGTTCGGGCGTCACCCGCAGCCCGACCACCGCGTGCACCAGGCCGAGGATCAGGGCGGTCGCGACAGCGGCGTAGACGGCGGTGACCGCGACGCCGAAGGCCTGCACGCTCAGCCTGCCTGCAACGCCGCCGATATCCTTTACCGCGAAGACGCCGGTCAGCAGCGCCCCGGCGATGCCGGCGATGGCGTGCACGCCGAAGACGTCGAGCGAGTCGTCATAGCCGAGCATGGCCTTCAGGGAAGTGGCGCCCCAGTAGCACGCCAGGCCGGCCACCGCGCCGATGGCCAGCGCACCGCCGGCCGCAACGAAACCGGATGCCGGCGTGATCGCGACCAGGCCGGCGACCGCGCCTGAAACCAGGCCGAGCACCGAGGGCTTGCCGCGACGAGCCCATTCCGCGGCCATCCAGGCGAGTGCGCCTGCCGCGGCCGCCAGCTGGGTGACCAGCATCGCCATCCCGGCACGGCCGTCGGCGGCAACCGCCGAGCCGGCGTTGAAGCCGAACCAGCCTACCCAGAGCAAGGCGGCGCCGACAACGGTCAGCACCAGGTTGTGCGGCGGCATGGCTTCCTTGCCGAAACCCGCCCTCGGACCAACGATGAGCGCCGCGACCAGGCCGGAGATCCCGGCATTGATATGGACCACGGTGCCGCCTGCAAAGTCGAGCACGCCGTGCGCGGCAAGCCAGCCCCCCGGTTCCCACACCCAGTGCGCGACCGGCGCGTAGACCGCCAGCGACCACAACGAGACAAACAGCAGCAGGGCGGAAAACTTGATGCGCTCGGCGAAGGCGCCGGCGATGAGCGCGGGCGTGATGATCGCGAACGTGAGCTGGAACATCGCGAAAACGCTTTCCGGGACAGTCGGCGCCAGGTGGTGGACGGTGAGCCTGCCGGTGTCCTTGATGTACTCCATGCCTTCCAGCATCGCGCGGCCGGTACCACCCAGGTAGGGCGTGCCGGGCGTGAAAGCGATGCTGTAGCCAATCACGACCCACAGCACGCTGACGACGCATGCAGCGGCGACGCTGTGCGCCATCGTGCCCAGCGCGTTCTTCTTGCGCACCATGCCGGTATAGAACAGGGCAAGTCCCGGGATCGTCATCAGCAGCACCAGGGCGCTCGCCACCATCATCCAGGCGGTGTCGCCGGCGTTGATGGCCGAGGCCGCGACCAGCGCCGGACGGACAAGCGGTGCGGCGGCTGCGGGAGATGCGGCCGCAGGGGGCGGCGCCGCGGACGCGGGCGGCTCGACGGCCGCCTGCTGCGCCAGCGCCGGCAAGGCGCAGAACAGCATCAGGTGCAGGAGAAAACGCAGTACCGGAGCGGATAGCGGCTTCATGAGGATCCCAGGTCGTTGACGGTGTGTTCTGCTTAACGCAGTTTCCGGTGAGCACAAAACATGCCAATGGGAATCGACCAGTTACGTGCTTCATCAGCTTGCCAGCCGCACCATTGCAGGACGCCGCACCGGCCTGCTTGCGGGCTTTGCCACTTTTTTGTGGACCCTCCGATGCGGATGCACCGGAATGGCGGTCAGCCGTAGGCGCCGCCGGTGAAAAGAAGGTCGAACGTCCGGGCGAGGGCGGCGATGAGGGCGGTGGCGCCGACGCCGAAAGTCAGCACCACCAGCAGCACGACGGGCCAGCCCGAGGCGGAGCGACGGCCCGAGTCCTCGTTGTGCCGGGCATCCCACTTGTCGTCAGGGGTGAGGCCGATGATCAGCGCCTCCAGGAATCCAGCGAATACGGACAGCGGAAACAGGGCGAGATGGACCCAGGCCCAGACGTCTTTCTTGCCATGGAGGTAGAAGCGGTGTGCGCCGAGGCCGCCCAGGACGGCGGCGAGGAGGGTGGCGAGGGTCTTGTTCTTGTGCGCTGTCGTCATGGTAATGCTCGTTCTCGTGTTTCCCGGGATGCAAGATTGCCTGCCCAAGGCGACGCGTAGTGTGCCCGACAGCGCGGCCGGATGCAATGCGGGAAGCAGCGCAAAGCCTTGCGATTCTTGCCGATATGGCGGAAAGCGGGCTATAATGCTCGGCTTTTTCCGTCCTCGACACTTTTTGGAAGCAGATTATGGTCGTTATTCGTCTTACCCGTGCCGGCGCCAAGAAGCGCCCGTTCTACAACATCGTTGCCACCGATTCCCGCAGCCGCCGCGACGGCCGCTTCATCGAGCGCATCGGCTTCTACAACCCGGTTGCTGCCGGCAAGGATGAGGGCTTCCGTATTGCCCAGGACCGCCTGGCGCACTGGCAGGGCGTTGGCGCACAACTGTCGCCGACCGTTGCCCGCCTGGTCAAGCAAGCCGGCAAGGCCGCTGCCTGACCGGCAGCGTAGCAAGGAATTTTGACGCAGCACACTGCATCGGGCATGTCGGCTCCTGACGACCTGGTGCTTGTCGGGCATGTATCCGGCGCTTATGGCATCCACGGCTGGGTGCGCATCCGGCCGTATTCGAGCGATGCCGACGCCCTGTTGCACGCGAAGACCTGGTGGCTGGACAAGCCGGGTCTGCGCGATGTCGACGTGATGCAGGTTAAGGGTCACGGCGAAGACGTGGTCGCCCAGCTGATGGGCGTGGCCGACCGTAACGCCGCGGAAGCATTGCGCGGGGCGACGGTGCAGGTCCGCCGCAGCCATTTTCCCGTGCTGACCGGCGATGAATTCTATTGGATCGACCTGATCGGCCTGCAGGTGCAGAACCTGGAGGGCGAACTGCTCGGCAGTGTCGCCGACCTGATGGATAACGGCGCCCATCCGATCCTGCGCGTGCAGGCGGCAGTCTGCGCCGACGAGAAGCCGAAGGAATGGCTGATCCCGTTTGTCGACCGGTTCGTGAAGACGGTGAACCAGGCGGAAAAGAAGATCGTTGTGGATTGGGGGCTGGACTTCTAGCCGATGTGATTGGGGTGGGCAGGTATGCAATTCGATGTCATCACGCTCTTCCCCGAGATGTTCGCCGCGCTGACGCAGTCCGGTATTACCCGGCGTGCATTCGAGCAGCAGCGTTGCGGGCTGGGATTGTGGAACCCGCGCGATTTCACGACGGACAATTACCGCACCATCGATCACCGGCCGTATGGCGGTGGTCCCGGAATGGTGATGCTGGCCAAGCCGCTGGACGCCGCCATCGGCGCCGCCCGCGACCGCCAGCTGCAGCAGGGACTGCCCCGGCCGCGCGTGATCTACCTTTCGCCGCAAGGCAAGGCATTGACGCATGGCCGGGTGATGGCGCTGTCGCAGGAGCCTGGACTGGTCCTGCTGTGCGGCAGGTATGAGGCGGTCGACCAGCGTCTGCTGGACCGCAGCGTGGACGAGGAGATCAGCCTCGGGGATTTTGTGCTGTCGGGCGGGGAAATTCCGGCGATGGCGCTGATGGATGCCGTGATCAGGCAATTGCCCGGCGTGCTGAACGACGATGGCTCGGCAGTGCAGGACAGCTTCGTGAACGGCCTGCTGGATTGCCCGCACTATACGCGGCCCGAGGTGTACGAGGACGTGCCGGTGCCCGAGGTGCTGATGGGCGGGCACCACGCGGAGATCGCCAGATGGCGACGCGAGCAGGCGCTGCTGGCGACCGCGAGAAAGAGGCCCGACTTGATTGTGAAGGCGCGCGAGGCAGGATTGCTGTCGCGGACCGATGAAAAGTTTTTGAGCAGTTTGTCGTTGTAGTACCGCGCGGGAGCAGTCCCGCATGTCTTAACCCCATCCTCTACCGGGCATACAAGAGCAGCAGGCGCCGGCATGATGGTTACAGGAGCTGAAAATGGACTTGATCCAGAAACTCGAGCAGGAAGAAATCGCCCGCCTGGGCAAAAACATCCCCGACTTCGCGCCGGGTGACACCGTCGTGGTCAACGTCAACGTGGTTGAAGGCACCCGCAAGCGCGCCCAGGCCTACGAAGGCGTCGTGATCGCCCGGCGCAACCGCGGCCTGAACTCCAACTTCATCGTCCGCAAGATCTCTTCGGGCGAAGGCGTTGAGCGTACGTTCCAGCTGTATTCGCCGCTGATCGCATCGATCGAGGTGAAGCGCCGCGGCGACGTCCGCCGTGCGAAGCTGTACTACCTGCGCGAACGTTCGGGCAAGTCGGCACGCATCAAGGAAAAGCTGCCGAACCGCCGCGTTGCGACGGCCGCCGCAGCACCGGCAGCAGCAGAATAAGCAGCGCGTCCGGCGAAAGAGGGCACCCTGGTGGTGCCCTTTTTTCATTGTCCAGGCCCGCCGGAGGCAGATGCCGGATTCACGCTAGACTACGCGGTTATGTACTTCCCGCCGTCGTACAACATCAGGAACACGTCTTGTCGAAACTCAGCTTCAACCCCGAAACCCTGCCTGTCGATTCCATTGCCGGCGAGCCTGCGGTGCCGCCCGACACGCTGACGGCGAGCTGGTTGCGCGAGCGCTTTGCCAACCCTCCTGCCTGGTCCCCCGAAAATTTCGAAGAGCCGCTGGTCCGGCTGGCGGGCAGGGCGCCGACGCCGGCGGCGGTCCTGATGCCGCTGGTGCTGCGCGAGGGCGGGATGACGCTGCTGCTGACCCAGCGCACCGCGCACCTGAACGACCATGCGGGGCAGGTCAGCCTGCCAGGCGGTCGGGTCGACCGGGTGGATGCGAGCGCGGTCGAGACCGCCCTGCGCGAAACCGAGGAAGAGGTCGGGCTGCATCGGCGCCACATCGAGATCCTCGGCAGCCTGCCCGATTACTTCACAGGGACTGGATTCCAGGTAACGCCGGTCGTCGGCCTGGTGCATCCACCGTTCGACCAGCGCGCCGATCCGTTTGAAGTCGAGGAAATCTTCGAAGTCCCGCTGGCCTTCCTGCTGGACGGCGCCAACCACCAGATCCGCTCTGTCGACCTGCCGGGCGCGCATGTCAGGCGCAGCTTCTACACCATGCCCTACGGCCGCTTCTTCGTCTGGGGCGCGACCGCCGGGATGCTGCGCAACCTGTTCCACTTCCTGCGCGCCTGACCGTTCACCGGGCTGCGCCGGACGACATGCGGGCGCCCGTGCCGGCAGCCGCGGTTTGATTCTGCCGGAGGGCTGCGTTATCGTAGCGGCTGTGCAATTCCCAAGGCTGGCCGATGACCTTTCTCTCGATTCTACTTGCGCTGTTGTTCGAGCAATTCAAGCCCCTGCGGGCCGACAACCCGGTCTATGCGGCGATCAAGCAGCTGGCCGCGCGCATGGAGGCGACGTTCAACGCGGGCCAGGAGGGGCATGGCAGGATGGCGTGGTTCGTGACGATGCTGCTGCTGCTCGTGCCGACCATCCTGGTCTACTGGCTCAGCGCGAAACTCAGCCCCGTGCTTGCGCTTGCCTGGAACGTGCTGGTGGTCTACCTGACCCTCGGATTTCGCCGCTACAGCCACTACTTCACCTCGATCCAGCTCGCGCTCAACGCGGGTGACGACACCACTGCCCGCAAGCTGCTCGCCGAATGGACGCACCAGGACACGACCGGCATGAGCACCAGCGAAGTGTCGCGCATCGCCGTCGAGAAAGCCCTGGTCACCACCCACCGCAACGTGTTCGGCGTCTTCTTCTGGTTCGCCATGCCGCTCGGCCCGGCGGGGG
Source organism: Noviherbaspirillum sp. (assembly GCF_036563305.1). GTDB lineage: Bacteria > Pseudomonadota > Gammaproteobacteria > Burkholderiales > Burkholderiaceae_D > Noviherbaspirillum. The sequence goes on from NZ_DATCMQ010000016.1 coordinate 441,588, forward strand.
CCATCCTGTATCGGGTGGCGGAGTTTCTGGCGCGGGCATGGAATGAGCCCGACCACCTGAAGAACGAGCCGTTCGGGCGTTTCGCCACCCGTGCCTTCTACGTGCTCGACTGGGTGCCGGCACGTCTGACGGCGATCGCCTTCGCCGTCGTCGGCAATTTCGAGGACGCCATCTACGCCTGGCGCAACTTCGCGCATCGCTGGCAGGACGAGGCGATGGGCATCATCCTCTCCGCCGGGGGCGGCGCCATGGGACTGCGGCTCGGTTCGGCGACGGAGAACGCGGCAGACTTGCCGGCGGGGGACGTCACCGCCGTCGATGCAATCGGCATGGACGCGGGCAGCACCCCGGTCGGGGAAGAGGCGACGGCGCGCGCCCTGCAAAGCACGGTGGGCCTGGTATGGCGCGCCTTGCTGCTGTGGATGCTGCTTCTGCTGCTGCTTTCCTTTGCCGTCTGGCTTGGCTGATGTCCGGTTGCGGTCGCGGCCGGGCCGTTCCTTCCTCTTCTCACGCCGAATCCCGCTGCATCGGCACAAGCGCGGCACGGCGCTGTCAAAGCCACGGCGCACCTATCCCGGACCTGTAATTTTCATAATGCGAGATGTTGTTTCGCAGCAGGTCTTCTATAAGATATAATATGCAAGAACCTTGAATACTTGCTGCCCCATGACGGCGGCAAGAAAGACATCGGCTGGCGGGACGATCGACCCGGCGGCAGATCAACGGTACAACCGCCACAGAGGTACGCCACGCACATGGCCGATTCCAGCAAAACCGACAACGTCGCGCGCGAGTTCTTCATCCAGGGGCAGACCAGCGACGGGCGCCAGTTCCGGCCAAGCGACTGGGCGGAGCGCCTGTGCGGGGTAATGGCCTGCTTTCGTCCAGCCGACGCCGGTCCCGGCTCCCATCTACGCTATTCGCCTTACGTCCGTCCGACGGTGCTCGGCGGCGTCAAATCGGTCGTGGTCAACGAAGCCCTGCGCGAAATCGAGCCCATGGCCTACCACTTCGTCATCAATTTCGCCAAGGACAACGATCTCCAGATCGTCGATGCCTGCCTGCTTCCCGATCCGCGCTCGCGGGACTGAACGGACTCACGCGGCGCGGCGCCGCTGCGGGGCCAGCCGCGCATAAAGCGCGGCTGCCGACACGCCGAAGGCGAGATGCGCCATGACCGTGGCCCAATCGCGGCTCGCCGAAAACCAGGGGAAGAGGACGGTGAAACCGTACATGTTGACGGCAAACAGCAACAGCCCGAAAACCGCTCCCGCGACCAGAGCGCGGCGTTTATGAAAGCGTATCGCCAGTGCACCTTGCGCGATGCCGTATGCGGCGGACAGCAGGAAGTGCACCGCACCCGCCGCAACCGTGATTGCGAAGTCGGGATCGACAGGGGGCGGCAGCACCTGCGGGCCGAGGACGATCGCCGCCGCCAGTCGGGTGTCGCGCAAGAGCAGCGCGGTAACGGAATAGCCCGATATCCACCAGCAAAGCATCTGCACCGGCGTGGCAATGATCCCTGCGCCTATTCCGGCGAGGATGGCCGCGCGATAGCGGATACGGGAAGGCTGTGAAGTGCTCATGCCGATGCTCCGCAGGCCAGCCGAGGTAGACGGATGTGGCACGAAGGTCGCGCAGAAGAGGGGTAATACTTTCCATATGGAAATATTTCAGCTACCCTAGCGGAATCTTCGCTGATGTATCCGCTTTCGAATGCGTCCCTTACCGGCATGATCGCCACTGCAACATTTGAAAGCCTCCAGTCCTGACGATGTTTCTGCAACGGCAGTCCAATCCGCTATCGTTCTCCGCGCTCCTGGTGCTCGGGTTCGGACTCGCTTGCAGCGTGCTCCTGTTCATCGGGGTGCGCCATCTGGAACACGACAAGGCCGACCAGGCATTCCGCGCGCTGGCGCGGACGCGCTTCCTGACCCTGCAGCAGCAACTGCAGGATACCGAACAGGTGCTGAAGGTGCTCAACCAGCTGTTCGTGACGGTCGAGCCGGTGACCCGCGTCCAGTTCCGCGAGTTCACCCGGCCATTGGTGGCGCGCCACCCGTACCTCCAGGCATTCAATTTCCACCGCTTCGTCGACGGCAGCGAGCGCGAGGCATATGAAAACGCGCTCCGGGCAGAATACCCCGGCTTCGTGTTGAAGGAGTTGCGGGAGGGTGGCACGGTTCCCGCCGTCCGCCGGGACCGGCACCTGATCGTCGAGTACATCGAACCGGAAAAAGGCAACACCGCCGCCTTCGGGCTGGACGTCTCGTCGAACCCGTCGCAGATGGAGACATTGCAGCGCGCGATCGATACCGGGCGTCCCGCGTCGACGCCGCCCCTGGCGCTGGCGCAGGGCGACGGCAAGCGCCTCGGTTTTCTTCTGTTGATGCCGGTCTACCGTCACGGCATGCCGCTGAATACCGTCTCCCAACGGCGTGCGGCGGCGATCGGCGACACCGCCGCCGTGTTCGACGCGCCTGCGCTCATCGGCAACATCCTCGCCGGCAACGGCTTGCTGGAAAACGCCGGCATCGACATTGCCGTGTATGGAGGTGCCGCCGCCACCGGGGATGCCCTGGTATTCCAGACCGGTCCAGGCGAGCGCGTCGATCGGGGCCTGCATTTCCTGCTCGACTGGCCGTGGCGACGGGCGGCGGAACGCCTGGAGCACGGATTCGAAGTCGCCGGCAGGCCGTGGCGCGTGGTTGCCACGCCGGCCGCCGGCTTCTACAGGCATGAGCACGGGCGCTCGCTCGGCGTGCTGTTCGGCGGCCTGCTGTTCACCCTGCTTGTCGCCGCTTACGTGCAGTCGCTGTGCTCCCGCACGCGGCGCGTGCACCTGCTGGTCGAACAACGCACGGCGGAACTTCGGCTCGCCAACGACATGCTCGTCAGCGATATCGTCGCCCGCAGGAAAGTCGAGGAGGCACTGCAGTTGCGTCAGCGCGCCATCGAGGCAAGTGCGAACGCGATCATCATCACCAGCGCCGAGGGGCCGCACTATCCGATCCAGTACGTCAACCCGGCTTTTGAGCGGATCACCGGATATGCGGCGGCCGACATCCTCGGGCGCAGCTGCGGCCTGCTGTGGCAAGAGGATCGGGACCAGCCGGAAGTACATGAGCTGATCCTGGCGGCCCGCGAGAAACGGGAAGCCCATGTCATCCTGCGTACCTACGCAAGGGATGGCCGGATGTTCTGGAGCGAAGCCTTCATCTCTCCGGTCCGCGATGACACTGGCGAGACCACGCATTTCGTCGCGGCGATGTATGACATCACTGCCACAAGGCGCTACCAGGCCGAGCTGGAATTCCAGGCCAACCGCGATACCCTGACTGGTCTCGCCAACCGCAGCCTGCTGCACGACCGCCTGCGGCAATCGATCGCCCATTCGCAGCGACAAGGCTGCCCGGCCTGGCTGCTGTTCCTCAACCTCGATCGCTTCAAGTTCGTCAACGACACGCTTGGCCATCGAGCCGGCGACCAGCTGCTCCGGATCGTGGCGGAAAGGTTGCAGGCGGCCGTGCGGGATGGCGATACGGTGGCGCGGGTATCCGCCGATGAGTTCATGCTGCTGCTGCCCGAGGGCGGAGAGCAACGTTCGCCTGCCATCGTGCAGCAGGTGATGGAAGCCGTCGCCCAGCCTATCGTGATCGACGGCTACCGTTTCGTGATGGGCGCGAGTGTCGGGGTTGCCGTCTGCCCGGACGATGGCCTCGAGCCCGATACGCTGATCAAGCATGCCGGCATCGCGATGTATCGTGCGAAGGAGTCCGGGCGCAACAACTTCCAGTTCTACACCCCCGCGATGAACGCGCACGCGATGGAGCGCCTGCGGATCGAGGGCGCGCTGCGGGAAGCACTGCATCGCGACGAGTTCACGCTGCATTACCAGCCGCAGGTCGACCTGGCGAGCGGGCGGGTAGTGGGAATGGAGGCGCTGATCCGCTGGCGCCACCCGGAACTCGGCATGATTGCGCCGGGACGCTTCATCCAGCTGGCCGAGGAGATGGGCCTGATCGTGCCCATCGGGAACTGGGTGCTGCGGACGGCCTGCAGGCAGAGCGTCGCATGGCAGCGGCAGGGACTGGGAGCGGTCCGGGTCGCCGTCAACCTGTCCGCCCGCCAGTTCTACCAGGATGATCTGGTGGCGACGATCCAGGATGTGTTCGCCGAAACCGGCATTGCGCCGCACCTGCTCGAACTCGAACTGACCGAGAGCATGATGATGAACGACGTCGAGCAGGCGGTCGACATGCTGCAGCGGCTCAAGCAGCTCGGCGTCCAGCTCTCCATCGACGACTTCGGCACCGGGTATTCCAGCCTTGCTTACCTGAAGCGCTTCCCGATCGACCTGCTGAAGATCGACCAGTCCTTCGTGCGCGACATCACGCTCGACCCGGACGACGCCGCCATCGTGCTGTCGGTGATCTCGCTGGCGCACAGCCTGCGGCTGCAGGTCATCGCGGAAGGTGTCGAAACCGCGGAGCAGCTTCACTACCTGCATGAGCATGGTTGCGATTACCTGCAGGGCTATTTCTTCAGCCCTCCGCTCGCCGCAGCCGAGGCGGGCCTGTTGCTGCGGAGCGGCAAGCATCTGCGACTGCCGGGCACGGCGACGCCGCGGGCCACGGCGGCAGAAGGACTTCAGTCCGCAGGTTAATATCCGGGGACCGGAACTTTCCGCGGGGGCGGAATCGAAACGGTAACCTAGACCGCGGAGGCATGCATGACTGCAAGCAGGAAGGAACGGGATACATTCGGCGAAATCGAGGTGCCGGCGGAGCGGCTGTGGGGCGCCCAGACGCAACGCTCGCTGCACCACTTCGCCATCTCCACCGAGCGTATGCCGCAGGAGCTGGTGACGGCGCTGGCCATGGTGAAACGCGCGTGCGCGGCGGTCAACCGCGCCCTCGGCACCCTGCCGGAAGCCAAGGCCGATGCGATCATCGCCGCAGCCGACGAGGTGATCGCCGGCAAGTGGCCGCAGGAGTTTCCGCTGTCGGTCTGGCAGACCGGCTCCGGCACGCAGTCGAACATGAACATGAACGAGGTGCTGGCCAACCGCGCATCGGAACTGCTTGGCGGCGTGCGCGGCCAGGAGCGGCTGGTGCATCCGAACGACGACGTCAATCTCGGCCAGTCATCCAACGACATCTTTCCCACCGCCATGCACGTGGCGGCCGCCATCGGCCTGATGAAGGAGCTGCTTCCGGCGCTGCACACGCTGCGCGCGACCCTGGACCGCAGGCGCGACGCTTTCGACGACATCGTGAAGATCGGCCGGACGCATCTGCAGGATGCGACGCCGCTGACGCTCGGCCAGGAGTTCTCCGGCTACGTTGCCCAGCTGGACCACGCGATGTCGGTGATCAAGGCGCCCATGCCGGGCATCTTCGAGCTGGCGGCAGGCGGCACCGCCGTGGGCACCGGGCTCAATACCCACCCGGAATTCGGCAAGCGGGTCGCGGCGGAGCTGGCGCACCAGACCGGCGTGCCTTTCACGAGCGCGCTCAACAAGTTCTATGCGCTGGCCGCGCACGATGCGCTGGTAGCCGGGCACGGCGGGCTGAAGACGCTTGCCGCCGCGCTGATGAAGATCGCCAACGACATTCGGTGGATGGCCTCGGGGCCGCGTTCCGGGCTCGGAGAAATTACGATCCCCGAGAACGAGCCCGGCAGCTCCATCATGCCGGGCAAGGTCAACCCGACCCAGTGCGAGGCGCTCACCATGTTGTGCTGCCAGGTCTTCGGCAACGACGTCGCGATCAATTTCGGCGGTGCATCGGGCAACTTTGAACTGAATGTCTTCAAGCCGATGATCATCCATAACTTCCTGCAAAGCGTCCGGCTGCTCGCCGACGGCATGCGCAGTTTCGACGCCCACTGCGCGCACGGCATAGAAGCCAACCGCGAGCGTATCGGCGAGCTGATGGAACGCTCGCTCATGCTCGTGACCGCGCTCGCGCCGCACATCGGTTATGACAAGGCCGCCCAGATCGCCAAGCATGCGCACAAGGAGGGCAGCACGCTGAAGCAGGCTGCGCTGGCCCTCGGGCATGTCAGCGAAGCCGACTTCGACCGCTGGGTGCAGCCGAAGGCGATGATCGGCCCGAGCGCATAGGCGGGCACAGGGTTACTCCCTGATCGATTGCGTCACCTGCTCGCGGAACCAGCGGTTGGCCGGGTCGGCGTCCACGTTCGCATGCCAGTACAGGAAGATGTCGAAGGCTGGTACGTCGAGCGGGAAGGGCAGGATCTGGTTGCCCAGCTGCCGGTTGGCGATCTGCGCGTAACGCCCGGGCATCGTGAGCAGCATGTCCGACTGGCTGACCACCCGGCAGGCCGCGTAGTAGTGCTGGCAGCGCAGCCGGATGTGCCGCTCCAGTCCGAAGCGGCTCAGCTCGAAATCCTCCAGGCCCGGCCCGCGCCGCCGCGAGCTGGCCAGGATGTGGTCCTGCCGCAGGTAAGTCTCGATGTCGATGGCGCCGTCGATCTGCGGATGGCCCTTGCGTACCACCACCACCGTCGAGTCCCGGTAGATGCGGGTGCGCATCACCTCGCTTGGCAGCGGCAGCAGCACGTCGATCGCGCCGTCCAGGGTGCCTGCCGCCAGTTCACCGACCAGTTCCCGCCGGTCCGCCTGTATCGCCGCCACGTCGACCAGCGGCGCGCGCTCGAGCACGCGGCGCAGCAGCGGCGGCAGGATGGTCGCCTCGAGCACGTCGCGCACCGCCAGGTTGAAGGTCTTCGCGGTACTCGCAGGATCGAAGCTGCTCACGCCGTTGAGGGTGACTTCCAGTCCGCGCAGCGCCCGCCGCACCGGTTCGATCATCGTGCGCGCAAGCGGGGTGGACACCATGGCATGGCCCTGCCGCACGAACAGCGGATCGTTGAAGATCTGGCGCAGCCGGCCGAGCGCGTGGCTGATCGCCGGCTGTGTCAGGTTCAGCTTCTGGCTGGCGCGCGTGACGCTGCCTTCGGTGTAGATCGCTTCGAAGACGGTGAACAGGTTGAGGTCGACCCTGGATATATGCATGGCATTGATGGAGCGGGATAATAACTATTCATTTGTTAGATTCTAGTCCCGGCGATATGCTCTTCGCAATCCGACATTTGCAGCGAAAGCATCGACATGGGACAGATCTATCTCGTCCGCCACGGGCAGGCGTCCTTCGGCAGCAGCAACTACGACCAGCTTTCCGAGCTCGGCATCCGGCAGTCGCGCCTGCTCGGCCAGTGGTTCGCCAAGACCGGGACCCGCTTCGACCGGATCCTGACCGGCGCCATGCAGCGCCACCGGCAGACCGCCGATGCCTGCATCGCGGAACTGTCGGCGGAACAGGTCGGTGCGGCGGAGTGGTTGAGCGATGCGGACTTCAACGAATACAACCATCACGAAGTGCTGGTCAGGCATCGGCCCGACTTCGCGGATCCGCGGCAGGTGAAGGCCTTCCTCGCATCGCAGCCCAATGCCAAGCATGCATTCCAGGAGATCTTCCAGGTCGCAATGGGGCGCTGGATGGAGGGAGAGTTCGACAGCGAATACGGCGAGCCCTGGCCGGTGTTCCGCCAGCGCTGCTGCGGCGCGCTGCAGCGTGTGCTCGATGGCGCGGGCAAGTCGCAGAACATCCTCGTTTTCACCTCGGGCGGCACCATCGCCACCATCTGCCAGCAGGTGCTCGGTTTGGGCGACCGGCAGGTCGCGGAGCTGAACTGGTCGCTGGTCAACGCCGCAGTCACCAAGCTGTTCTACCAGCCCGGCCGCGTCACCCTCAGCTATCTCAACAACTACGCCCACCTCGAATGGCTGGGCGAGCCCGGCACCGTCACTTATCGTTAGGACCGACATGCAACCAGAAAACCTGTTCGACCTCGGCGGCAAGGTCGCCCTCGTGACCGGCGCCAGCCGCGGCATCGGCGAATCGGTCGCGCGCACGCTCGCCGCGTACGGCGCGCATGTGATCGTCTCCAGCCGCAAGCAGGATGCCTGCGAAGTCGTCGCCGCGGCGATCTGCGACGCCGGCGGCTCGGCCGAGGCCATCGCATGCCACATCGGCGAAATGGCGCAGATCGAAGCGCTGTTCGCGGCGATCGCGGAAAAGCACGGCCGCCTCGATATCCTGGTCAACAACGCGGCCACCAATCCGTACTTCGGCCATATCCTCGAGACCGACCTGTCGTCGTTCCAGAAGACGCTGGACGTCAATATCCGCGGCTACTTCTACAGCTCGGTGCACGGCGCCAGGCTGATGGTGAAGAACGGCGGCGGCAGCATCGTCAACGTCGCCTCCGTCAACGGCGTGATCCCGGGCGATGCGCAGGGCATCTACTCGATCACCAAGGCGGCCGTGATGTCCATGACCAAGGCTTTCGCGAAGGAATGCGCGCAGTCCGGCGTACGGGTGAACGCGCTGCTGCCCGGCGCGACCGACACGAAGTTCGCCTCGGCCCTGGTGCAGAACCCCGCGGTGCTGAACAAGATGATGCCGCACGTGCCGATGCGCCGGGTGGCGCAGCCGGACGAGATGGCGGGGGCCGTGCTCTATCTCGCGTCCCCCGCCGCGAGCTACACCACGGGCGCCTGCCTGAACGTGGACGGCGGCTATCTGCTGGGCTGATTCCGTTTTGCAGTGAGCGTGGCAGGAGACGCCTGAAAAGCGCGGGCAGGGCGGCAGGTCCGCCCTGCAAACCGCCTTCGGCACCTGGCGCCCCGTCAGACAACGATGAGGAGAACGGCATGCATGCACCCAATCCCGACTTTGCCGCCAGGCTGGAAAAAGTCGTGCTGGCGATGCCCCTGGCCCGGGAAATCGGCCTGGCCTTCAGGTCGATAACAGCCGGTGCGGTGGAGCTGGAGATTCCCTATCGCGAGCAGCTGAGCTTCCGGCCCGGTCAGATGCAGGCCACCGCGATTTTCGCCGCCGCCGATTTTGCCGCCGTCGCCGCCGCCGCCACCTTGCTGCCGCCTGGCTGGGCCAACGCCACCATCGACTGCGCCTTGAAGATCATCGGCCCGGCCGACGGCGGAAAACTGGTCGCGCGCGGCAAGGTGGTCAACGCAGGCAGGCTGCTCACCGTCAGCAGCGCCGAAGTCTACTCGGTGCGGGACGGCCGCGAGGCGCTGTGCGCCACCGCGCTTGCCACCGCCCGCAATATCGAACCCCGGCAGTAACCCCTTTTTCTTCGCGCGCGTGCGCAACATCCCAGGAGTAATTGATGGACTTCGAATACAGCCCCAAGGTGCAGGAGCTGCAAAAGCGGCTCAACGCTTTCATGGACGAGCACATCTATCCGAACGAGGCGAAGTTCTATGCCGAGATCGAGGCGAACAGGGCCAAGGGCAACGCCTGGATCCCGACAGTGCTGATCGAGCAGCTCAAGGACAAGGCACGCGCCCAGGGCTTGTGGAACCTGTTCCTGCCTGAGTCCAAGCGCGGCGCCGGCCTCACCAACCTGGAGTACGCACCATTGTGCGAGATCATGGGGAGGGCGCTGTGGTCGGCTGAGGTGTTCAACTGCTCGGCGCCCGACACCGGCAACATGGAGACGCTCGAACGCTACGCGAGCGAGGAGCTGAAGCAGCAATGGCTGGTGCCGCTGCTGGAAGGGAAGATCCGCTCCTGCTTTGCGATGACAGAGCCGGCGGTCGCTTCCTCCGATGCCACCAACATCGAGGCCTCCATCGTGCGCGACGGCGACGAATATGTGATCAACGGGCGCAAGTGGTGGTCGTCCGGGGCCAATGATCCGCGCTGCAAGGTCTTCATCTTCATGGGCAAGACCAACCCCGGCGCGGACCGGCACCAGCAGCAGTCGATGATCGTCGTGCCGCGCGATACGCCGGGCGTGAAGATCCTGCGCGCGCTGCCGGTGTTCGGCTATGACGATGCGCCGCACGGACACGGCGAAGTGGTGTTCGAGAACGTGCGGGTGCCGGCTTCCAACATCCTGCTCGGCGAGGGGCGCGGCTTCGAGATTGCACAGGGCCGTCTCGGGCCGGGCCGCATCCACCACTGCATGCGGCTGATCGGGCTGGCCGAGCGGGCGCTGGAAGACATGTGCCGGCGCACGCTGCAGCGCGTCGCCTTCGGCAAGCCGGTGGCGGAGCAGACGGTGACGCTGGAACGCATCGCCAATGCGCGCATTCTGATCGACCAGGCGCGTTTCCTGGTGCTCAATGCCGCCCACATGATGGATACCGTCGGCAACAAGGTCGCCGCCAAGGAAATCGCGATGATCAAGGTGGCGGCGCCCAACATGGCGTGCCAGGTGATCGACTGGGCGATCCAGGCGCACGGCGGCGGCGGGGTGTCGAACGACTTCGGCCTGGCGTATGCTTATGCGCAGGCGCGGACCCTGCGCCTGGCGGATGGCCCGGACGAGGTCCACCGCAACCAGATCGGCAAGCTGGAACTGAAGAAATACAAGTAGCCGCACGGAGGACTGACACGACAACATCGCTGTCACGACGATGACTGAGGGGCCCTGCTGCCGCGGAAACGGCGGCCGGGCTCCTTTTTTCCTTTCGGGCCGAATAAACAGGAGACCATAGATGGATAGCATCAGCACGCAGCAACCCTGGACCAGGAATTACCCGCCCGGCGTGCGCTGGGACGCGCCGCTGGAAACGATGCCGGTCCAGCAGCTGCTGGACGAGGCTGCAACCAGGTGGCCGCAGCAGCCCGCGCTCGACTTCATGGGGAAGCGCACCCGCTACGAGGCGCTGCAGCAGATGGTCGATCGTGCCGCGCGCGGCTTCCAGGCCCTCGGCGTGAAACCGGGCATCAACGTCGGTCTCTACCTGCCCAACACGCCGCACTACGTGATCGCCTTCTTCGGCGTGCTCAAGGCAGGCGGCACGGTCGTCAACTATTCGCCGCTGGACGCCGAGAAGGTGCTCGAGCACAAGGTGGAAGACAGCAGCACCGACATCATGGTCACGCTGGACCTGAACGTGCTGTATCCGCAGATGGCGAGGCTGCTCGGCCGCAGCCGCCTGCAGAAACTGGTGGTCGGCAGCATCGCGGAAATGAGCGCCGCCCCCGACGCGGTGCGCGCGCAGATGGCACAGGCGGGCATGCTTGCCCCGGTGCCGGAGGACGGCCACCATCTGCGCTTCGCCGATCTGCTGGACAACGACGGTGCGTTCCAGCCCTATCCGGTAACGGATCTCGAGAACACCGTCGCCGTCCTGCAGTACACCGGCGGCACGACCGGCCTGCCGAAAGGCGCGATGCTCACGCACGCCAACCTCACCGCGGCATGCAGCCAGATCCGCGCCGCCGTCGGCGGCGAGACGCCGGTACTGGAGGAGGGCAGGGAACGGGTGCTGGCGGTCCTGCCGCTCTTTCATATCTATGCGCTGACGGTGAACATGCTGTTCGGCCTGAGGATGGGCGCGGAGCTGATCCTGCATACCAAGTTCGAGGTCGACGCGGTGGTGCGTGACCTGAGCGAGAAGAAGGTGACGGTATTTCCCGGCGTGCCGACGATGTACACCGCCATCATCAACTATCCAGGCATACGCGAGCACGACCTGTCGTCGCTCAAGTTCTGCAACTCCGGCGGCGCGCCGCTGCCGGTCGAGGTCAACCAGGCGTTCCAGCGTCTGACCGGCTGCTGCCTCGTCGAGGGCTGGGGCATGACCGAGACCTCGCCCACCGGCACCTTCACGCCGGTGCGCGGCATGCAGAAGGTCGGCTCCTGCGGCATGCCGACAGTGGGCGTCCACCTCAAGTTCGTCAGCGTCGACGACCCTGCCCGGGAGGTGGCGCGCGGCGAGCGCGGCGAGATGTGCATCAAGGGCCCCAACGTGATGAAGGGATACCTGAACAAGCCCGATGCCACGGCCGCCTCGATGACCGCCGACGGCTATTTCCGCACCGGCGACGTGGCATGGATGGATGAGGACGGCTTCGTGTACATCGTCGACCGCACCAAGGACATGATCCTGTGCGGCGGCTACAACGTGTACCCGCGCATCATCGAAGAGGCGATCTATGAGCATCCGTCGGTGGCCGAGGTGAGCGTGATCGGCGTGCCCGATGCTTACCGCGGGCAGTCGCCGAAGGCCTTCATCGCGCTGAAGCAGGGGGCGCCGACGCTGACCCTGGAAGAGCTCCGGGAATTCCTGAAGACCCGCCTCGGCAAGCATGAAATGGTGCAGGAGATGGAGCTGCGCGCGAGTCTGCCGAAGACGCCGGTAGGGAAGCTTTCGAAGCGCGAACTGGTCGAGGAAGAGACGCGCCGGCGCAGCACGTCCTGATCCCGGCCCGGTCCGGCAGGAGAGCCTGTGCGGTGGACGGCGGTGGCAAGCATGCTGAAGCAGGATGCTGCCCCCGTTACGGACTTCATAGCGCAATGTGCTGCGGAAGCTGGGCGAAGAGGATACGACCGATGCGGTAGAGCAGCGAAGGGCGAGCCAAAGAGGGGCGAGGCAACGAAGGGTAGTACGGAGGGGAGAACAGGCGGGACTACGGGGAGGGGGGATGTGGCGCGGAGAGAAGGCTCCGCGCCACTGGATCAACGATGGGGTGCAAGCCGTCCTGGTCCCTCATCGATCCGTCGAGGCCGGGTCATTAACGCGGGGTGCCGCGCCTGACCAGGTTCACGATTGCGAGCAGGATGACGGCACCAAGGAACGATACCAGCAGCGAAGAGATACTGAAGTCGTTCTGATTGATGGTGCCGGTGCCGAACAGCGGAGCAAGCAGCCAACCGCCGAGCAGCGCACCTACGATACCTACGACGATGTTGAGCAGCATGCCCTGGGAAGCATCCGTACGCATCACGAGGCTGGCAAGCCAGCCGAGAATACCACCAACAACAATCCAGATAATGAAGTTCATCTTTACCTCCTATGTATGTTGAAAGACTGGCTACTTCATAGACTGGCCGCCTATGATTTGGTTCATCAGTGCACCTTGTCCGCAAAGCATGGCAGGAGCTGCTGCCGCAAGAGTGCGGTCCTGTCCATGGCGTTGCGACTGCCGGTCCGCCGATGCGCCAATTCGCATGCGGCCATTCCTAGATGCCCGATCCGGGACCATGCACGCGTCCTTCATGCGGCCCTGCTATCCGGGCCTCCCGTCCTGTCCACCACGATGCCTTCGGCTTGCACGGGCAGGGGGGAGAATCCTTCTTCATCCTCGACCAGGGCGGCCGACCCCGGTCTCGATTTCGTCAACTTGCTTGCAAATGCATAGGCATCCTCCTTGTCGTCGAATGACGCGAGCGGTTCTTCATAACCCTTCTCCGAAACATCCCATCGCCCGCGCAAGCCGGGCGATACGCAAATAACGAGCGGTTCCTGCCAGTCAGGGCGCATGCCTTCGTTCTCCTGTAGTGATATCCGCTGCGGCCCGCGACCGCGTCCGCGCCGGTGCGCATGCGGTCCGCGCTGCATGGTGCGCGCGTTGTGCCGGCATTCCTGCATGTCTGTCTTCATTGCCGCTCCCGACTCGGTTGAACGTGCAGGCCGTGCGATGGCGGCCTCCGGTCGCCCCGTGGCGGGTGCAAGTCCTGTGCCTGTCCGTCCGATGCCTGCGCTGGCGCCACATTCGTTATCTTTTGTAAATGTTCCAGTTAAGCGTTGAAAACAATACATCTTGGGTAGCAGGACGCGGCTTGCTACGCATCAAACCGCCATTGGCAATGACCATGTAAAGAAGAGGCTTGAAACCCGCGCGGGGAGCAGAACGGCATGAAGGACGACGGGACGGAGGCTGCTGCAATTTTTTGGGGTTCAAGGGGAAACTTAATTCGGGTCAAGTTGTCATTTGTTACACCCAAGTAGCATTTGTTTCATTATTAACTTGAGGAGTCCACCATGGCCGAACATGCGCTGGCAGGGCAAGAGACTTACGATCCCAACCGTCTTCTTGATACGCTGCTTGAAAAGATGAACCTGAAGAACGACGCTGCGCTCTCGCGCTTGCTGGAGGTAGCGCCGCCCGTGATCAGCAAGATCCGCCACCGCCGGCTGCCGGTCGGTGCATCGCTGCTGATCCGGATGCACGAGTCCTGCGGCATGAGCATCCGTGAACTGCGCGACCTGATGGGCGACCGGCGCACCAAGTATCGCCTCAGCGATGCGCAGGGCAAGCCGAAGCCCACCCCGGAAGTGCAGTCCCAGCCCAGCCAGTCCACTCACCTGCATTGAGGCGCAGGAACCCGTAACCAGGCCTTTGCACCAGGCCAGTGACCACGCGTCGCTGACTGATGCAAAGTCGGTTTGCGGCATGCGGGACCTGCGGGTCCCGTTCTTGTTTCCGCACTTCATTCTCCTCCGCGAGCGCAACGATCATCGGCGGCGGCCGGCGTCATTTCTCCGGGAGCGGGGCATCGACAGCGGGGTAGGCATGCTTACGCGCCAGAAAGAAAGTCGACACCGCATTGCGGCAGGAGCGTGCCTGCGGGTGCGCGAGGCGGCGCCGTGACGATCGCCAGTTTTCGCTTTTACGCGGAGTTGAACAACTTCCTCGGTCCGCATCAGCGACAGCGCCGCTTCGACCATCCATGCGCGCGGGACGCCAGTGTCAAGCACATGATCGAGGCGCTCGGCGTGCCACACACCGAGGTCGGCATGATCCTCGTCAACGGGAGCGCCGTCGGGTTCGGGCATCGGCTCGGGGACGGCGATGCGGTGAGCGTTTATCCGGCATTCTCCCGGTGCGACGTCGGAACGGGAAGTCTTCTGCGGTCGCCTCCGAGCGGCGGCTGCCGTTTCGTGGCCGACGCCCACCTCGGCTTGCTGGCGCGGCAGCTGCGCATGCTCGGATTCGACGCGTTGTACCGCAATGACTACCGCGACGCCGAAGTGGCGGAGATCTCCGCCGCCGAGGACCGCATCGTCCTCACCCGCGACCGGGACCTGCTGATCAGGAAGGAGATCGTGCACGGCTGCTACCTGCATGCGACTGCCTGTCCGGGGCAGGTGACCGAGGTGCTCGTCCGCTATCGCCTGGCCCGGGCCGCGCGTGTCTTCACCCGCTGCCTGGATTGCAACGGCGTGCTGCATGGCGTGCCGAAGGCGGCGGTGGCGCACCGCGTGCCGGCCGCCAGCCGGCAGGTCTACGAACGCTTTTATGAATGCACGGGATGTGCGAAGGTCTACTGGGAAGGCTCGCATGTGCAACGCATGCGGCAGCAGGTCCAGCGCCTGCTCGGCGCCGCACGACTTCAGGAGGACGAACCGTGAACAAGCCGTTTTCGCCCGCCTGCGCACGCAACAGCGCGCCCATCCTGGCCGTCCTGCGCACGCAGTTCTCGACGGCGCGCAACGTGCTCGAGATCGGCAGCGGAACGGGCCAGCATGCTGCCTGCTTCGCCGCCGCATTGCCGCATCTGACCTGGCAGACCAGCGATCTCGCGGAAAACCATGCAGGTATCCTGGCGTGGATGGCGGAGGCCGGGTCGCCGAACCTGCTGCCGCCGCTGAAGCTCGACGTACAGCACGACGCCTGGCCTGCGGGTCCGTTCGACGCGGTCTTCACCGCCAACACCTGCCACATCATGTCCTGGGACGACGTCCGCGCGATGTTCGCCGGTATCGGCCGCGTGCTGGCGCCGGACGGCACCGTCTGCATATACGGGCCATTCAATGTCGACGGAAGGTTCACCAGCGAAAGCAACGCCCTGTTCGACGCGGCGCTGCGGTCGCAGGCGCCGCACATGGGCATCCGCGATATCGGGGCCGTTAACGACCTGGCTGCCCACGCCGGGCTTGTCCTGGTCGAGGATGCCGCCATGCCGGCCAATAATCGCCTGATCACCTGGCGCAAGCCGACCGCTTGAATCCCGCGGCGGCACGGCCGGTGGCCGGCGTCCGCCAGCCTTCGCCCTTGCCGGATGGACGCCTGTGCCAGTCCCGCCCGGGCGTTCCGGATACAACAGTACTCCGGTCATTTTCCGCGGATTTATATTGCTTTTAAGGCAATTATTTTGAGAAATATCAAGCGGGTACGCTATAGTTGCCACTTAGAAAAAGCCGGCTGTCGCTCCACCGCCGGCGCGTCAGAGCACACTCTCCAGGCGAATCAACAACATGAGACTTCGTTCCCGTCTGCTGGCAGCAAGCCTTGCTGCGGCATGCGCTTATCCTGCCTTGGCCGTCGCCCAGGACGGCATCGGCCGATTCGACATCAGTCGATTCCAGGTCGACGGCAATACCCTTCTCGACCCGGCTGCGGTGGAACGCGTGCTTGCGCCCTACGCCGGTACGGGCCGCGATTTCGGCGACGTGCAGATGGCGCTGGAGGCGCTGGAGGCGGAGTACCGGGCGCGCGGCTACAACCTGGTCCAGGTGGCCCTGCCGGAGCAGGAGCTGAACCACGGCGCGGTGCGGCTGCAGGTAGTCGAGACGCGCATCGGCAGGATCCGGGTGGAGGGCAACAGCCACTATGACGAGGCCAACATCCGGGCAAGCCTTCCGGGCCTGCGCGAGGGCCGTTCGCCCAACCTCGGCGAGGTCTCGTCCAGCCTGCGGCTGGCGAACGAGAACCCGGCGAAGAAGACGACGCTGCAGCTGCAGGGAGGCGGCCGCGACGACGAGGTCGATGCGGTGCTGAAGGTTGCCGACGACAAGCCCTGGCGCATCGGTGCGAGCGTGGACAACAGCGGCAACAAGACGACCGGCGAGGCGCAGCTGACCGTGCAGTACCAGCACGCCAACCTCGGCGGACGCGACCATGTGATGAGCCTGCAGTACACGACCGCCATCGAGAATCCGAGCCAGGTCAGCGTCTATGGCATCGGCTACCACATCCCGCTGTATTCCCTGGGCGATTCAATCGACTTGTTCGCCAGCTATTCGGACGTGAACTCGGGGACGGTCCTGGCCGGTATCGTCAACCTCGACGTGAGCGGTCGCGGCAGCGTCGCCGGCATCCGCTACAACCAGGTGCTGCGACGGGTCGGCGACTACGAGTCGCGCCTGAGCTACGGGCTTGACCACAAGGCCTTCGAGAACAACATTTCGCTGCAGGCGGTACCCAATGCACAGCTGGGCAACGACATCACGGTGCATCCGCTCAGCGTGACTTATGCCGGTAGCTGGGCGGCGGCCGGCAGCGAGCTCAGCTTCAGCCTCAGCGCGCTGCACAACATCGCCGGCGGCGACAAGGGCGGCGGCGCGGATTTCGAGCGGGCGCGGGCAAACGCCTCGAAGAACTACAAGATCCTGCGCTACAACGCCGCCTTCGGCAAGGCGCTGCCAAACGACTGGCAACTGCGCTTCAGCCTTTCCGGGCAGCAGACGGGCGATGCCCTTGTGCCGGGCGAGCAGTTCGGCGCCGGCGGCGCTGGCACGGTGCGCGGCTTCGCCGAGCGCGACCTGTCGAACGACGTCGGGCGCCTGTTCAGTGCCGAGATGTACACGCCCAACCTGTGCGGCGCGATCCAGGGCATCGCCTCGCAGTGCCGCGCGCTCGCCTTCTTCGATACCGCCTACGTTCGCCGCAACGAGGCGCTTCCCGGCGAGCAGCGGGACGCCTCGATCGGCAGCGTCGGCCTCGGTTTCCGGCTGGCGCTCGGCAAGGCGGTCAGCATGCAGCTGGACTACGGCCATGTGATCGACGGCGGCAACACCAAGTCGAAGGGCGACGACCGGCTGCACGTCAAGCTCGGCGTGAGCTATTGACGGCCGGCGGCGCAGCACCGGAATGGATACGCGGCGGCCGTGCGCGCGGCACGCCTGGCAAGCGGATGAAAGGGGAGAGATGAAAACCGATTCGACAATGCGCCATGCAGGCGCTGCAGGCACCGGGCGGGGCAGGTCCTTGCGCCGCCGCCTGTTGCCGCTGCTGGTCGCCGGCTGCTTCGGGCCGGCAGCCTGGGCCAATCCGCAAGGCGCACAGGTGGTCGCCGGCCAGGCCAGCTTCAGCCAGCAGGGCGCGGTGCTTTCCGTGACCAATTCCCCGGGCGCGATCATCAACTGGCAAAGCTTTTCCATCGGCGCGGGCGAAACCACGCGCTTCATCCAGCAGAACGCCGCCAGCGCAGTGCTCAACCGGATCACCGGGCAGGACCCGACGACGATCCTCGGCACCCTGCAATCGAACGGCCGGGTATTCCTGGTCAATCCGAACGGCATCCTGTTCGGCCAGGGCGCGCGCATCGACGTCAATGGACTGGTCGCATCCACCCTCAACATCAGCAATGAGGATTTCCTTGCAGGGAAGATGCGATTCGGGGGCGGCGGCCAAGCCGGCAACATCGTCAACCAGGGCGCGATCACGACGCCGGACGGCGGCCAGGTCTACCTGGTGGCGCCGAATATCGAGAACACCGGCATCATCCATACGCCCAAGGGCGAAGTGATGCTTGTCGCCGGCCATACCGTGCAGCTGGTCGATTCGACCAATCCCAACCTGCAGGTGGTCCTGAGTGCGCCGGACAACCAGGCCGTCAACATCGGCCAGATCCTCACCGAAGGCGGGCGCGCCAGCATCTACGGCGCGCTGATCAGGCAGCGCGGCATCGTCAGCGCCGACAGCGCGGTGGTCGGCGAGAACGGCAAGATCGTCTTCAAGGCCAGCAGGGAAACCCTGCTGGAGGCGGGCAGCGTCACCAGCGCAAGGGGCGCCGGCAAGGGTGGCGAGATCCAGGTGCTGGGCGAGCGCGTCGGCCTGATGGGCAACGCCGGCATCGACGCCAGCGGACAGGCGGGCGGCGGCACCGTTCTCGTGGGCGGCGACTACAAGGGCGGCAATGCCGGCGTGCAGAACGCGAAGCGCAGCTTCGTCTCGGCCGATGCCAGCATCAGGGCCGATGCGGTTGCCAGCGGCGACGGCGGCAAGGTGATCGTCTGGGGTGATGAAACGACGCGCGCTTACGGCAGCATCAGCGCACGCGGCGGCGCGCAGGGTGGCAACGGCGGCTTTGTCGAGACGTCCGGCGCCTACCTGGACGTGGCAGGGATCCGGGTCGATACGCGCGCGCCGAAGGGCGAGACCGGCACCTGGCTGCTCGATCCGCGCGACATCTTCGTGCGCGGCAGCTCCGCGACCGCGCCGGAAGACGTCGATGAATTCGGCGACAACGGAACCGCTGATTCGGAGATTGCGGCCTCCACCATCAGCAGCGCAAACTCCAGGGTCGTGCTGCAGGCCCAGCGGGACATTCATTTCGACAGCGCGGTGAACATGGGTGCCGGCGGTAGCCTCCTTGCCCAGGCCGGCAACGATATCAATGTCAATGCAGAGATCCGCACGGCGGGCGGCGAGGTCGAACTGCACGCGAACTACGCGGACTACGATTCCGAGACCACCGACTATGCGACCGGCTTCGGACGCGTCAACGTCAATGCGGATATTTCGACTGCCGGCGGCGACATCCGGCTCAGGGGCGTGGAGGCGAATATCGCCGCTGCGGCCACGCTTGATTCAGGCGCCGGCAACGTCGACATCGAAGTGACGGACAAGATCACCAACAACGGCACCATCCTGGCGCAGGACCGGATCGCGCTGACGGCCGACAAGATGAACCTGGTTGGCGCCATCAGGACCGGCGCCGATGGCGAGGTGGTGCTTGTCGCGCTCGGCGCAGCGGAACTGGGATCGACCGATTCCTACGACACGGCGACTGCCACGCTGCAGCTCAAGGATGAAGAGCTCGACACCATCCAGACCGGCACGTTGCGCATCATTGCGCCGGATGGCATCAACGTCAGCACGGCGATCCACCCCGCGCAGGTAGGACGGGCGCTCAGCCTCGTCAGCGACCAGGGCATCACCCAGTCCGTCGGGGCGACCATCGCCGCACCCGCCCTGGCCATGAGCGCACGCTTTGTCGACCTGCAGGAGGCCAACGGCGTCGGCGTCATTGCCGCCTCGGTCGACGAGGACTTCAAGTTCCGGACGGTCAACAAGCTCACGGTCAGCGAGATCGACGAGATTTCCGGCATCACCCGCTACGGCTATCTCGGTTACTTCAGCGAATCGGAGAGTTCGTCGTCGATGTCTCCCGGAACGATCCTGCTGCAATCGGATTCCGCACAGGGCATCAACCAGGACTTCAACGGTGACATCGACACCGGCGGAGCGACGCTGGTGCTGCGCTCGTCCGGTTCGGTCCAGCTCACCAATGAAGGCAACATCATCGACAGCCTGGCGGCAAGCGTCAGCGGCGGGCTGGACGTGTACAGCGACTACGACATGCAGGTCACGACCTCGTCGAACGGCATCACCGGCGTGACCGCCGGCGGCCCGGTGCGCCTGCGCACCGGCTACGACGCCCTGCTCTCGATCGATGCACAGGTCAATGCCGGGGCGCACGAAGTCGACCTGATCGCCGACCGCCTCGCGCTGAATGCGATGGTGTACGGCAGCGAGGCCAGCATTCGTCCCTATACGCCGGGCCGGTCGATCACCGTCGGTCAGGAAGAGTGCGTCATCGAGGGCTGCCTGAGCATCGTCAACCTGCACCGCATCGCCGCCGCCACCATCGGCATCGGCCGCGATCCGCTGGATTACCAGTACGACCCGTACGAGCCGTATTACGGCTACGGCTACAGCGGCCCGATCCATGTCGCCGGAATCACCAACACCGGCAGCGGCGCGCTGACCGACCGCAACAGCGCGACCACGCTGATCGGCCTGCTCAGCAGTGAAGACGTGACGCAGGGCGGCGCGATCGACGTCGACAGCCTCGGCGCGGTGGCGGGCGGAGCAGTGACGCTGAACCATGCCGGCAACCGGGTCGGGCGGGTGTTCGGCGCGGCGCTGGACGGCGACTTCAGTTTCGTCAACGTCGGCGAGCTGAGTATCGGCGCGCCGCTCGGCCTTGACGAGCTCTACGACACGATGGGCATCTGGGCCGCAAACGGCAATATCAGCGTGTCCAACACCGGCCACCTGAAAGTCGCAGGCACCGCCAGCGTGCTCACCGGGACAGGCAACATCGACCTGGTCGCGCACAGTCCCCTGACAGTGGATGGGACGGTGGCCTCGGGCACCGGCACCATTTCCCTCGAAGCCGCGTCGAGCAGCAGCCCCGACGACATCCTGACCATCAACGGCGTGGTGACGACCGGGGGCCAGGTATCGCTGAAGGCAGGAGAAGGCATCGTCATCAACGGCATCGTCCACAGCGCCAACCTGGTGCAGGCCGGCGGCCAGGGAGCCGAGCAGGCCGGCATCGTCCATCAGGCACAGAACACCGTCGTGGCGACCATCGCCCAGGCGACCGAGGCGATCATCGCCAGGACGGCGAACAGGAAGGACATGCTCGACCCCGCAGACGAGGACGAAGGCAAGGACAAGAAGGGCGCAGGCGCGGACAAGGATGAGGGAGCGAAGAAAAATGAGAAAGCCAAGAAGCTGTACTGCAACTAGGCTGCTGGCGCTGGTCGCGTCCGCATTCGCCGCGCTCGCGGCGAACCCTGCATGCGCCGGGATCGCAGGTACCGTGGTCAACCTCAACGGTCCGCTGGTGGCGAAAAAGGCCGATGGCGCCGTGCGGGTGCTGACGCTGAAATCGACGGTGGAAGAGGGCGACGTGCTGGCGACCGAGAAGGGCACCTATGCGCGCATCCGCTTCGTCGACAACAGCGAGATCACGATGCGCCCGAGCTCGCAGTTGAAGATCGACAGCTTCGTGTTCGAGGAGTCGAAGCCGGAAAAGGACAGCGCAACATTCAGCCTGGTCAAAGGCGGCCTGCGTGCGGTGACCGGCGCACTCGGCAAGCGCAACAACGAGCGCTTCGGCATGAGCACGCCGACGGCGACGATCGGCATCCGCGGGACCACCTTTGTCGTCCACTACGTTCCGCCACCCGCAGGCGGAGGCGGCTACGGCGCCGGTCCCGACGCCGGCGGCGGCGCCCGGAAAACCCCGTCGAAGGAACTGTCGCCGTCACAACAGGCGCAAATGGATGGCTTGCTGCAGAGTCTTTCGGCGGGCAAGGCCGACGGAAACGCTGCAAGCGGCGTCCCGCAGGATGCGACGAAGAAGCCAGCTGACCTCGCGACCGGTCGCCTTCCCATCGATCCGGCAGCGGGGATGAAGCCGGTGCAACCCGTGTCCAAGCAACCGCAACCCGGCCAGCCGCCGTTGCTGCCACCCGGCCTGCACCTGCAGGTCGTCGACGGCGCCATCGTCGTCACCAACGGCGGCGGAGGGCTGGGTTTCAGCGCGGGGCAGTTCGGCTATGTCCCGGGTCCGGCACAGGCGCCGGTCATCGTGCCGCCGAACCCGAACCTGCAGTTCACGCCGCCGCCGTCGTTCTCGTCGTCCGCCGCGCCGCAGACCGGCCCTGGCCGGGAAGGCGACGACGGCGTCGATTGCGAGGTGCGCTGAGGCGCGCCGGGATGTGCCGGGCTGCGTTTCCGGCCACGGCATACGCCGGTCGCACTGCGGCTGGCTTACGTCCTGCCCCCGGGCAGCGGGCAGGCGGTGCGGGCAGGGGGATGCGGCGGGCTACTTGATGCAGACCGCGCGCACCTGCTTGATGTCCGTGATGCCGGACAGGATCTTCTCGATGCCGTCCATCTTGAGGGTCAGCATGCCGTCCTCCAGCGCCGCCGCCAGCAGGACCGCGACACGGCTGTGTTCCTGGATCAGGCGCTTGAGCCGGTCGCTGCCCAGCATCAGCTCATGCAGGCCGACCCGGCCCTTGTAGCCGCCGCTGCACTGGTCGCAGCCGACCGCGCGATACAGCCTGAACTTGCCGTCCGGCCCCGCATAGTGCTTCTTCCAGTTCGCCAGTACCGCCTGCCGGCCCGCTTCCGGCTCCTTGAAGGCGTCGGTATTGCGCAGTTCCTCGCAATACTCCGCCAGCAGTTGCCGCAGCTCGTCCGACGACGGCTCGTACGCCATCTTGCAATGACCGCATAGCCGCTTGGCGAGGCGCTGGGCCAGCACGCCGAGCAGGGCGTCGGCGAAGTTGAACGGGTCCATCCCCATGTCCAGCAGGCGCGAAATCGACTCCGGGGCACTGTTGGTGTGCAGCGTGGCGAACACCAGGTGGCCGGTGAGCGATGCCTCGATGCCCATTGCCACGGTTTCCTTGTCGCGCATCTCGCCGACCATGATGACGTCGGGGTCGGCACGCAGGAAGGCCCGCATCGCCGTCGCGAAATCGAGGCCGCTCTTGCGGTTGACCTGGACCTGGCGCAGTCCCTTCTGGGTGATCTCGACCGGGTCTTCCGCGGTCCAGATCTTGGTCTCCGGCGTGTTCAGGTGGTGCAGCACCGAGTGCAACGTGGTGGTCTTGCCGGAACCGGTGGGGCCGCAGACGAAAAACAGGCCGTACGGCTTGCTGACGGCGGATTTCAGCCTTTCCAGGTTGTGCTGCAGCACGCCGAGCTTGTCCAGCGGGATGGGTTCGCCCGCCGCGAGGATACGCATGACGATGTCCTCGACGCCGCCGGCGGAAGGAATCGTCGCGACGCGCAGCTCGATATCGAGCGGGCCGAACTTCTTGAACTTGATCTTGCCGTCCTGCGGCTTGCGGCGCTCCGAGATGTCGAGGTCGCACATGATCTTGATGCGCGCGGCGATCGCGCTGCGGTAGCTGGCGGGGATCTCGATGTAGGGTTCGAGCGAGCCGTCCTTGCGGAAGCGGATGACGGTCTTTTCCTTGCCCGGACGCGGCTCGATGTGGATGTCGGAGGCGCCCTGGCGGTAGGCGTCGATGATGACCTTGTTGACCAGCTTTACCAGTTCGTTCTCGGCCGCGGCGGACAGGTCGGCCTCCGACACCTCGCCATCCTCATCGATGTCGTCCATGCCCGACAGCAGGTCGCCGACGGAGGTGAGGTCGCCCTCGGCGCCGAAGAAATGGTCCACTGTCTGCCGGAATTCGGCATTCGTGGTGACCCGGTACGCCAGCTTCGCCTTCGGGAAGATGTTGTTGATCATCCGGGCATTCCTGACCTGCTCGGGGTCGGTGGCCAGGATCACCACGCCATCGACGCCGTCCTCGACCGGCACCCACTGGTTCTGTTCGACGAACTCGCGTTTCAGGTTCCTGAGAAGGTCGACCGGTTTCACCCGGTCCGGCTTGAACGGCTCGTACGGCACGCCGAAGAACTTGCCGAGCGCCTGGCCGACGGCCGGCAGCTTCACCTGGAATTCCCGCACCAGCACCGCCTCCAGGTCATCGCTCTTGCGCCGCGCCGAGCGCGCCGCCAGCTCCAGCTCGCCTGCCGACAGCACGCCTTCGGTGATGAGCGGGTCGTACTTGGAACGGATGACGGACACCGGGCGGATGCGCTGCGTGTACGCGATGGCGAGCGTCTTGCACAGCTCCCGTACCCCTTCCTCGACGATGCCCGAGAACGTGCTGCCGTCACGGTTGTTGATCAGCTGGATCACGCCGAGCAGCTCATTGCTGCGCTCGTCGACGAACGGAGCGGCCAGGACCTGCTTGGTGCGGTAGCCGGTGCGGCGGTCGACCTCGCGCAGGAAGTGCAGCTCGGGCGAATGCCGCTTGAGCTCCGCGTCGTCGTACACGTCCTGGATGTTGACCAGCTTGCGGGTGAGCGCCACGTAGCCGGCGACGCTCTGGTCCGAGATCGGCAGCTTCAGCTGATTGACCGAGTTGAGGCCGGTCTTGATCTTGGAGACGATGGAGACCTTGTCCTCGGCAACCGCATAGATGGTGAGGCGATCGGCGAAGAAGAGGTCGCAGATGTCCTGCGACAGGTCGAGCATGATCTCGTCCACGTTGCTGGTGGCGTGGATCTTGTTCGTGACCGCCTGCAGCTTCTTGAAGAAATTGAGGCGGACGTTCACGTCGTCCGCCTGGCCGTTGCCTTTGAGTGTGGTGCCGGGAACAGCGCTCATGTCATTTTGTCCATTCATCTCCGCGGCTGCGCCGCTGCGCCGCGCGCAATGCCGCCATCATAAATGAACGCGGCAGCGAAATGTATCCCATCCTCGTGGTACTTCACCGGGTCCGCCCGCGGTCATATCCGGCGCCGAACGTGTCGCAAGCGTGCCGATTCAGTCTACAATCGTCGAAAAAACGCAAAGGGAGGAAGCACATGGGTGGGCATCCAAACGCGCGCGGGCCGGTGCATCCCCGTGATGCCGGCGCCGGCCGCAAGGCAGTCGCATCATGAAGCTGCAGGTGCTCGGCTGCGCCGGCGGCATCGGTGGCCAGGAAGGCCACACCACCAGTCTGCTGGTCGACGACGACATCCTGCTCGACGCCGGCACCGGGCTTGCCGCACTCGATCTCGACCGTCTAGTCAGGATCGATCACGTGTTCATCACCCACAGCCATCTCGACCATGTCGCGGGGCTCGCCTTCCTGCTGGACGCAGTGCTCGGCAAGCGCACGGGGCCGGTGACGGTGCATGCGAGCGGGATGGTGATCGCCGCGCTCAGGAGGCACCTGTTCAACTGGGTGCTGTGGCCCGATTTCGGCATGATCCCGGACGAGGCCGCGCCGGTGCTGCGCTGGTCGGAAACGGCGGCGGGCGTGCCCGTCACGCTCGGCGACCGCACCCTCGTGGCCCATCCGGTCAACCACACAGTGGGCTCCTCCGCCTGGTGGGTGCACAACGACCGTTCCGGCTTCCTGTTCACCGGCGACATGGCGTCGACCCCGGCGCTGTGGAGCACGATGAGCGAGGAGCGCCGCCTGCGCAAGGTGATCGTCGACTGCTCGTTTGCCAATGCGGATCGCGACATCGCCGACCGCTCCCTGCATTTCTGCCCCGCCTCCCTGCTGGAGGACATACGCAGCCTGCCGGATGCGGTCGAGGTCCTGATCTACCACCTCAAGCCGGGGCATGAGGAACTGATCATGCGTGAACTGCGGCAGCACAGCGGCCCGCGCGGCTTCACCGCGCTGCGGCGCGGCGACACGTTCGAATTCTGAATCCGCCGCCCGGCCCAAGCGACACGAGAGCAAGCATGCGCAATCCCAGGCAATCCGACATCGCGCTGCGACTGGAGCAGCTGACCGAACTCAGCCTGGAACTCGGCACCGGGCATGACACCAACGTGCTGCTCGAAAAGATCCTGCGTACCGCGAAGGGCATGGCCAATGCGGACGGCGGCACGCTGTACCGCGTCGCTCCCGACCGCCGCAGCCTGCGGTTCTCCATCTCGGTCAATGACACGCTGTCGATGTACGTGGGCGGCGTCGGCGGCAGCGCGAACGAGATTCCCGACATTCCCCTTTTCAATGCGGACGGCAGTCCGAACATGGGCGCGATCGCCGCCTGCGCCGCCCACACCGGGCGCTCGGTCAACATCGAGGACGTCTACCAGGCGGACGGCTTCAATTTCTCGGGCATGCGCCAGTTCGACCAGGCCTTCGGCTACCATTCGCAGTCCTTCCTGACGGTGCCGATGCAGGACCATGAAGGCGAGGTGATCGGCGTGCTGCAGCTGATCAACGCGAAGGACGCCGGACGCGGGGCGGTTTGTCCATTCAGCGAGACCGACCAGCGGCTGATCGAGGCGCTTGCCTCGCAGGCGGCGATCGCGCTTACCAACCAGCAGCTGATCGCGCGCCTGGAAGACCTGTTCGAATCCTTCGTCAAGCTGATCAACATCGGCATCGACGAGAAGTCTCCCCATACCGGCCGCCACTGCGAGGCGGTGCCGGAATTGACCATGATGCTGGCCGACGCCGTGCACCGCACCGCATCGGGCCCGCTCGCGGGCTTCCGCATGACCGATGCCGACCGCAAGCAGTTGTGGCTGGCCGGCCTGCTGCATGACTGCGGCAAGATCACGACGCCGGTTCACGTCGTCGAGAAAGCCACGAAGCTCGAGACCATCTTCGACCGGATTCACCTGGTGGACACCCGCCTCGAGGTAGTCAAGCGCGATGCCGAGATCCGCGCGCTCAAGGAAAAGCTGCGGCACGGGGCGGACAGCACGCATCATGGCGAGATCAATCGCGTGCTGTCGCAGGAACTGGCACGCATCGACGAGGATCGGGCGTTCCTGCGGCGCGCCAACATCGGCAGCGAAGGCATGACCGAGGACGACCAGCGGCGCGTGGCCGATATCGCTGCCCGCTACCGCTGGATCGGCCCGGACGGCAACGAGCGCCCGCTGCTCGACGAGGAAGAGACGGCCAACCTCTGCATCCGCGCCGGCACCCTCAACCAGCAGGAGCGCGAGATCATCAACAACCATATTTCGGTCACCATCCGCATGCTGGAGTCGCTGCCCTGGCCGAAGCATCTGCGCAACGTTCCCGAATACGCGGGCGGCCACCATGAACGGATGGACGGCAACGGCTACCCGCGCGGCCTGCGCGGCGACCAGATGTCGGTGCAGGCCAGGGTGATGGCGATTGCCGACATCTTCGAGGCACTGACCGCAAAGGACCGGCCGTACAAGAAGGGCAAGACGCTGTCGGAGTCGCTCCAGATCCTCGGCGGCTTCCGCCTGCGCAACCATATCGATCCCGACCTGTTCGACATCTTCATTCGGGAAAAGGTCTACCTCGAATATGCGCGGCGCTACATGGATCCGGCGCAGATCGACGAAGTCGACGAGAGCAGTATCCCCGGCTATGTTCCCTGAATCCTGAAGGAGCGCCGCATGCGCCGCCTGCTTTCCCGATACGGCGCCCGCTGGGCGCTCGCCCTGGTGCTCATCGTCGTCGCCGAACTGCAGGTGCTGCATTACCTCCCGACCACGCTGGTCGACCGACTGGACGTGTTCGCCTACGACGTGCGGATGCGGGTGCAGGCCGGCGGCCTGGATCCGCGCGTGGTGATCGTGGACATCGACGAGAAAAGCCTGGCGGCGCTCGGCCGCTGGCCGTGGAGCAGGGACACCATCGCGCGGCTGGTGGACAAGCTCGACAACAAGTACTTCGTGCGCACGGTCGGCTTCGACGTCGTGTTTTCCGAGGCCGACAACAGCTCCGGCTACAGCAAGCTCGAAGCGCTGGCGCACAATGAGCTGAAGGAGGTCGAGGGCTTCGGCGAGCTGGTGCGCGCGCTGAAGCCGCGCTTCGACTACGACGCCCGCCTGGCGCGTGCGCTTGACGGACGGCCGACGGTGCTCGGCTACTACCTGTCCAACGAGGAGGAGGCAGTCAGCAAGGGCATGTTGCCGCCGCCTGCCTTTGCCGCCCCGGACCTCGGTGGATACAGCGTGGACGCCTATGCCTACCGGGCCTATACCGGCAACCTCGACAAGCTGCAGGAAGCGGCGCGCGCCGGCGGCTTCTTCAATCCGACGCCCGATGCCGACGGCACCATCCGCCGCCTGCCCCTGCTGGTCCGTGTCGGCGACGCGTACCACGAGTCCCTCGCGCTGGCCACCGCCCGCGTGGCGCTCGGTGCCACGGCGGTCGTCCCGGTGTTCTTCACGGAGGACGAGACGCTGCTCAGCGGCGAAGCCCACCAGCAGTACGGCGCGCTGAAGGCCATCCGGCTCAACAGCAAGCCCCGTCCCACCGTGATTCCCCTCGACCGCGACCTCACTGCGCTGGTGCACTACCGCGGCACCGGCGGGCCGCGCGGCGGCCAGTACCGCTACGTGTCCGCGGTCGACGTGCTGCAGGAGAAGGTGCCGATGGAGACGCTGGCCGATGCCATCGTGCTGGTCGGCACCACCTCTGCGGGGCTGAAGGACCTGCGGGCGACGCCGGTCAATATCGATTATCCCGGTGTCGAACTGCACGCCAACATCATCAGTTCCATTCTGGATGCGCAGTTCAAGCACGAGCCGGATTTCAGCATCGGCATCCAGCAGCTGCAGACCGCCTTCATCGGCATTGCGCTCGGCCTGCTGCTGCCGGTGCTGGCGCCGCTGTCGGCGATCGCGGTCTCGCTCGGCGCGGCGGCCGGCGTGGTGGCGCTCAACCTGTGGATGTACCAGTCGCTGGACTGGGTGCTCCCGGTGGCGGTGCCGCTGCTGCTGGCGGCGGCGCTGTTCATCGCCAACCTCGCCTGGGGTTACCTGTTCGAGTACCGGAAGGGGCGGGCAATGGTCAACCTGTTCGGCGAGTACGTCGCGCCGGAACTGGTGGCGGAGATGGCTGCCAACCCGGAGAGCTACAGCATGGAGGGCGAAAGCCGTGAACTCACCGTGCTGTTCTGCGACGTGCGCGGCTTCACCACGATCTCCGAGGGTCTCGACCCGAATGCGCTGCGCGAATACATCAACCTTTACCTGACGGCGATGTCGGAGGATATCCGGGGCAATCGCGGCACCCTCGACAAGTACATCGGCGACGCGGTGATGGCGTTCTGGGGGGCGCCTGTCGCGCTGCCCGACCACGCCGCGCGCGCGGTCGCCACCGCGCTCCGGATGCAGGCGACGGCGGCCGGACTGAACAAGGATTTCGAAGCCCGCAACTGGCCGCCCCTGAAGATCGGCATCGGCCTCAACACCGGGGAAATGCGGGTCGGCGACATGGGATCGAAGATCCGTCGCGC
Organism: Noviherbaspirillum sp.; assembly: GCF_036563305.1. Taxonomy (GTDB): domain Bacteria; phylum Pseudomonadota; class Gammaproteobacteria; order Burkholderiales; family Burkholderiaceae_D; genus Noviherbaspirillum. The sequence goes on from NZ_DATCMQ010000016.1 coordinate 470,957, forward strand.
TTATACGGTGATGGGCGATGCGGTTAACCTGTCATCGCGACTGGAAGGCATCACGAAGGTCTATGGCGTCGGCATCGCGGTCGGCGCGGCGACCAGGGCGGCCGCGCCGCAATACGCCTACCGCGAGCTCGACCGGGTGCGGGTGAAGGGGAAGAATGCGCCGGTGCCCATCTACGAACCGATCGACCTCGAGGCAGAGCTCGATGCCGCCCGTCGCGACGAGCTGGCGCAGTGGCACCAGGCCCTGGCCCTGGTGCGCGCACAGCAGTGGGATGCGGCCGGGGCGCTGTTGCATGCCCTGCTGGAGATCGATCCCGGCAGCGGCCTGTACCGCCTCTATATGGAGCGCATCGACTGGTACCGGCAGCATCCGCCGGGCGACGATTGGGACGGCGTCACCACGTTCGAAACGAAGTAGGCAGGGCAAACCTGCGGTGTGCCTGTCACGCCGCGGTGTGTCCGTCATCGTCGAGCCGGTCGCGCATGCTGCCGAAGTGCAGCGCGTATTGCCGGGTCAGCTCGGCGCCGAAGAAGAAGATCTGGGCAGAGTAGTACACCCAAAGCAGCAGGGCGATCACCGATCCGGCCGCGCCATAGCTGTCGGCCACGTCCCTGCCGCCGAGATAGGCGCCGATCAGGTTCCTGCCGACCCCGAACAGCAGGGTGGTCACCAGCGCCCCGACGATGACGTCGCGCCACGGCAGGTGCACCTGCGGCAGCAGCTTGAAGATTGCCGCGAACAGTCCCGCGATGACGAGGAAGGAAATGCCGGAGGACAGCGGCAGCAGGATGAAGGCGGCCTGTGCCCAATAGCCGGACACCTCCTTCTGCAGCACCGACAGCGCGGCATTCACCGACAGCGAGACCAGCAGCAGGAAGGCCAGCACCAGGATCATGCCGAACGAAAGCAGGCGCGTGCGAATGAACTCGATGATGCCGGACTGGTGCGAAGGCGGCACGCGCCAGATCTGATCGAGACTGTCCTTGAGCTCGCCGAACACGGTGGTCGCGCCGACTGCCAGCAGGAACAGGGCGGCGACCGTGGCGGCCAGCCCGGTCTTTTCGTTGCGGGCATTGGCAAGCAGCAGCTGTATTGCCTCCGCCCCCGCGTCGCCGACAAGTCCGTTGATCTCGTTGAAGATGGCGCCGCGCGCCGCCTCCTCGCCGAACACCGCGCCCGCGATGGCAAGGACCATCACCAGGATCGGCGCGAGCGAAAACAGGGTGTAGTAGGCGAGCGCCGCGCCCTTGCTCGCTGCCCGGTCTTCGACCCAGCTTCCGGCGGCCGCCACCAGCATCCGGCGAAGCTGGTGCAACAGCGGGCGGCGGGGCAGGGCGGCCATGCGGATACCGTGGGGGAAGTGGGAATGAGCCGATTATGTCCGCCGGCCCCGGGTCCGCCCTGATCTTCCACAAGCGAATCCGCCTGCGGGATTTGTGGCAGCGCAGGCGCCGCTCAGGAGGCCCCGCCGGCGCGGCCGCGCCTTTCGTGCCCGCGCACCAGGCGGCCGGGCGAAACCGCCGCGCGGCATGCGTCGCGCAATCCCGCCGCGGCGCTCTCGTAGTTGAAACGGCCGACGATCGAGATACTGCTGGCCGATGCCTCTTCCCAGGCGCGCCGGTCCTGCAGCAGCGCCGCGGCATGGTCGGCCCAGGTGCCGACGTCGAGTTCGGCCACGCTGCCGTTGCGGCCGTCGATCACCAGTTCGCCTGCAACGCCCGCTTCCGGCGAGACCAGGACCGGCAGGCCGGCGGCACAGGCCTCGTTGGTGACCACGCCCCAGGGATCCCAGCGGGTCGGGAACAGGAAGATGCGCGCGGCGGCATAGATCGCCGGCAGGTCATCGTGCGAGACGAAGCCGCGGAAGCTTGCGTTGACCTTGCCGGCGTGCCGGGCGGCCGCATCGCGCAGTGCCTGTTCCTCGTTGCCCGCGCCGACGAACATGATGCTGACCCGTCGCTGCAGGCGTTCGGCGGCGGCGATCGCCACCTCGAGCGCGAACAGCGGATTCTTGACGGCCTCGATCCGTCCGCAGAACAGGAAGTCGACCGGACGGTCGTCGAACGCGGCGCCATTGGCGAACTCGTCGTTGTCGACGCACAGGCAGGAGGTATAGCGCCGCGCGACAGGAATGCGGTACTGCTCGAACAGGCGGTGTCCGCCCCGGCTCGCCGCAACGAAGCTGCGCGAGCGGGCATACACGATGCGGCGGACGGTACGATGCAGACTGCTCAGGCCCTGCTCGGAGATATCGGTGCCGTCGGTCATGACGACATGCGGTATGCCGCGCGCAACCGCATACGCGAACGCATAAAGATGGGTCGGGTTGAATCCGCCCGTCACCACCACGTCCGGCGCGAATCTGCGCAGCGCGGAGATCACGCCGGGGTTATTGTGAATGTAGCGTCCATTGCGGGTGATGACGTGTTCGCGCAGGAACACGTGCCCGAAATCCAGTGGCGGAATTTCCCACTGGCGGTTGGGCTCGCGCCGGCTGCACAGGACGACCTGCAGCGCGACGTCGGGCATGCGCGCCAGCGTCCTGTAGAACGGCACGCGGTACGGCGGCAGCTCATTGGAAATGAGGGCGATCCTCAGCATGGGTAAGTCTCTTCGTTATTGATTCTTTTTGGTGCAGTCGCGTTTGCGCCTGCCCGATAACCTGCAGGACCGGGGCAGCATGCCCGGCCACGCAATGAATGAGTTGCGCTGCAGCGCACGGTTCCTTGCACATGCCGTCTACCTGCAGCCAGCTTGACCGATGCCAATGTCAGGACGACGACACGCAACGCCGTGCAAGGAAAACGCCGCCGCGCGAACCGCTACAATGGCTGCGCCGCGGCCTTCCGGCTGATCTGCCGCAAGCCGGCCGGTTTTTTTGCTTTTTCTGTGTCCGAGCCGCAAACCGGGAAGCCTATCGCGCTTTTCTTTTGCTAGAATCAGACCCTTTTCTAGAAAGGAATATTGATGAACAAGACCGAACTCGTCGATGCCATCGCCGCTGAATGCGATCTGTCCAAGGTCGCTGCACAGCGTGCACTCGATTCCGCGATCAACAACATCGTCAAGGCCGTGAAGGCAGGCGACACGGTACAGCTGGTCGGTTTCGGCAGCTTCGGCTGCGGCAGCCGCGCAGAGCGCACCGGCCGCAATCCGCGTACCGGCGAGGAGATCAAGATTGCCGCCGCGAAGACCGTGAAGTTCACCGCCGGCAAGGCATTCAAGGACGCGGTCAACGGCTGATCGCCACCGGGCCCGGGGGCGAAAGCAGGAAGCCTCGCCGCCGGCGCGAAGCTTCCGGTTTTCACCCGCTCGCCGTTTCCCCGTTTCCTGGTTTGCGATTTTCGTCGCTTCGCGCGGCGGAGGTCGTCATCGACAGCGCGGCCTTCGCGCATCGCCTTCACCACAGCTGCCCTGCATCTGCAAAGCCGGGGGCCCGTCCTGGCGCCTCAAGCATCACATCTCGCGCATCGTGCTCATCGTGCGACAGCGGCGCGGTTCAGCGTTTTTCCCCTGTTTCCATCTCGGCACGCGAGGCAGCCGCGAGCAGCTTGAGGATGTCCGCCACTTTCGCCGGCTTCACCAGGTGGTGGTCGAATCCTGCCTGCCTCGAACGCGCGAAGTCATGCGGTTGTCCGTACCCCGTCAAGGCGATGAGCAGCGCATTGGCATGTGCCGGCTGCGCACGTAGCTGCCTGGCCAGTGCGTAGCCGTCCATGTCGGGAAGGCCGACATCGAGCAGGAACACCCGCGGCGCGATGGCGCCGGCTTTTTCCAATGCCTGCCCGGCATTGAAGCAGGCGCTCGCGTCGTAGCCGCCCGCCCGCAGCAGCATCGTCAGGCTTTCGGCGGCATCGACGTTGTCGTCGACAATCATCACCCGCATGCCGGTTTCGGCATGACGCGCCTGTGCCGGTTCCTCCGGTAGCGCATCGTTCACCGCCGAAGGCAGCAGGCGCGGCAGTGTCACTGCGAAGGTGCTCCCCTTGCCAGGGCCGTCGCTGTATGCGGCAACCTGGCCGCCATGCAGCTCGACCAGGTTTTTCACCAGCGGCAGACCAAGGCCGAGGCCGCCCTGCGAGCGATCGGGTGCCCGCTCGGCCTGCGTGAACAGTTCGAACACGTGCGGCAACAGCGCCGCCGCGATGCCGACGCCGTTGTCCTGCACGAGGATGCGGACGTCGCTGTCGTCCGCGGCGAGCCTCAACGCGATCGAGCCGCCATCCGGCGTGTACCTGGCGGCGTTGTTGAGCAGGTTGGCCACCACTTGCACGAGGCGCGTGCGGTCGCCGCAGGCGAACAGCGCATCGTCGTCGGCCTGGACCGCGAGACGATGCCCGCGCGCCGCGATCAGCGAACGCACCTGTTCCACCGCACCGGCGACGACGCTGTGCATTTCCACCGGCTGCATGTCGAGCTTGATCAATCCGCCGGTGACGCGCGCGACGTCGAGCAGGTCGTCCACCAGTCCGGACATGTGCGCAACCTGGCGCGCGATGACGTCGCTGGCCTGGTTGATGCGCGGATTGTCGGCGCTTTGCAGGCGGAGCAGTTCGGCCGCATTGCTGATCGGCGCGAGCGGGTTGCGCAGTTCGTGCGCGAGCATCGCCAGGAACTCGTCCTTGCGCCGGTCGGCGGCGCGCAGCGCCTCGTGCGCGCGTTTTCTCTCCGTGACGTCGTAGCCTTCGACAAAGATGCCGGACACCGTGCCGTCGTGCTCCGTCAACGGCTGGTAGACGAAGTCGACGTAGTGCTCGGTGTCCGCCGCGTCCGGGTCGCGTCGCAGGCGGATTTGTGCCTCGCTGGCGAAGTAGGGCTCGCCGCTGCGGTAGACCTGGTCCAGCCGTTCGATGAAGGCCTGTCCTTCCAGTTCCGGCATGGCGTCACGCACCGTCCTGCCGATCAGCAGGCGGGTGCCGACCAGGCGCGTGAACGCCGCATTGGCCAGTTCGAAGACATGATCCGGTCCGCGCAGCACTGCCATGAAACCCGGTGCCTGCTCGAACAGCTTGCGCAGGCGCTGGTGTTCGGCCGCGAGCTGGGCATTCAGCGCCTCCTCGGCCCGGCGCCGTTGTTCTTCGGCGCGCGCGAGTTCGAGCGCGGCCCAGGTCCGCTCCGTCACATGTTCGGCGAGCATCACCTCGTCCGCAGTCCAGCACCGCGGCGCCGGATCGTGCAGGTACATCAGCGCATGCAGCCGGCCGCCCTTGCGCAGCGGCACCGCAAGCACGGCGCGGGCGCCGCAGGCGGCATAGGTGGCGGCGCAGGGCGCGGTCAATGCTGCGGCCTCGACGTCGTCGACACAGATGGTGTGACCCTCGCGCAGCGCCTGCAGGGCCGCCTTGCCGAAGGCACGCAACGGGCCCGCCGCGCCGGCCAGCGGCGCCAGGCGCCCATCGGTCCATTCGCCGGCAACCGATATCGTATCGTCCGGCGGCGCCACCTCGCCGTAGCCGGCACGCGCGACGCGCAGCAGGCGGCCGATCGCTTCCGATGTCGTCGACATGATCGTCGCGGACTCGGTGAGGCCGCGCACGCGGTCCGCCAGCTGCAGCTGGAATTCCTGGCGGCGCTCCAGCAGGACGCGCGCCGTGGTCTCGGTGCATGCGCACAGCATGCCCGCAATCCTGCCGCTCTCGTCGCGCGCCGGCGAGTACGAGAACGTGAACCAGGTCTGTTCCTCGTGTCCGTTGCGCAGCATCAGCAGCGGCAGGTCTTCGTGGAACGTGGCCTCGCCGGCGAGGGCGCGCCCGACCAGCGGGCTGACCACGTCCCAGATCTCTTCCCAGATGTCGCGGAAGCGGCCGCCCATTGCTTCCGGATGCTTTGCGCCCAGTACTTCCGCATAGGGGGCGTTGTAGATGAAGCCGAGCTCCGGCCCCCAGGCAAGGAACATCGGAAACTTGGAATCGAGCATCATGCCCGCCAGGGTGCGCAGCGCCGGCGACCAGGTCTCGGGGTGGCCGAGAGGCGAGCGCGACCAGTCGCGCTCGCGCATCAGCGCCCGCATCGCATCATCGCCGGACAGGAAATCGAAGTCCCGCGACATCGTCATTCTTTCGCTCCCGGCGAGCTCGCCGGCGTCGCGGCGGATAGGGCGCGGGGAATGCTGGTCCGGTTCATGTCGGGTTTCTTCTCTTCGCGTTCGATGCGTATGGGGTGACAGCGTGCGCTGCGACAGGTTCGCAATGACGGTCTGCAGGGAGGGGCGAAGTGCGGGACAATACGGCGCATGCATCCAACCGCCAATCGAAGAAGCGCGACAGCGCCATTGCTGCTTGCCCTCACACTGTTCCTTGTCAGCCTCAATCTGCGTCCGGCCCTCTCCGGCATTGCGCCCCTGCTGGAAGCCCTGCGTGCTGCGACCGGCCTGTCGGCGGCCGGCGCCGGGGTCCTCACCACGCTGCCGGTGCTCTGTTTCGGCCTGATCGCGCCGCTCGGTGCTTTGCTGGCCGCCCGCTTTTCGACCCGCCGCACGATCCTGGGCTGCCTGCTGCTGCTTGCGGCGAGCCTCGCCCTGCGGGTGCTTGGCGGCTTGCCGGCACTTTTCGCGGGAACGTTTTTCGCCGGCGCCGCGATCGGCATCGTGATGGTACTGCTGCCAGGAATCATCAAGCGCGACTTTGCGCAAAGCATCGGACCGATGACGGGGCTTTACACGATGGCCCTTTCCCTGGGGGCCGCGCTCGGCGCGGGCCTGGCGGTGCCACTGCAGCAGCTGGGCGCCGGCGACTGGCGCATCTCGCTGGCCTTCTGGGCCTTGCCGGCGCTTGCCGGCGCAGCGGCCTGGGCGGCCGCCGCGCCGCCGGACCCGGCGGCGCCCGCCGAGAGCCGCGGCCGGCCGGCAGGATTGCGCAGCCTTGCCGGCAGTCCCCTGGCCTGGCAGGTCGCCGGCTACATGGGACTGCAGTCCCTGCTGGCCTACTGCGTGTTCGGCTGGCTGCCAACCATCCTGATCGACCGCGGATTGAGTCCGCTCGCCGCCGGCGCGGTGCTGTCGGTGTCGATCGCGGCGCAACTTCCGGCCACGCTGGTGGCGCCGTGGATGGCCGGCAGGGGCAAGGACCAGCGCGGCGCGGTCCTGGGCCTGGTCGTGCTGATGATGGCGGGCCTGTTCGGCGCCATGTATGCGCCGCTCGGACAGGTATGGTGGTGGGCGGTGATCCTCGGTGTGGGGCAGGGCAGTTCCTTCACGGTGGCCACGCTGCTCGTGGTGCTGCGCTCCCCTGACGCGCGTACCGTGGCTGCCCTGTCCGGCATGACCCAGCTGGTCGGCTATCTGCTGGCCGCGTGCGGTCCCTTCCTCACCGGACTGCTGTACGGCTGGACCGGCGGCTGGGATGCGCCGGCCCTGTTCTTTGCCGTGGCCGCGCTGTCGGCCCTGGCCGCCGGCCTGGGCGCCGGGCGCAAGCTGCATGTGCACCCCGGCGGAATCGTGCGGCAATGAGCGTTGTCAGCGTGAACCTCGTTCGCCGCCGGTAGAATCCCCGCATTCCCACCCTTCCTTCGCCAGGTTCTTTTCATATGGGAAACACCCCTCAGGCTGCGCCGGCCCGTCCGCGCTGGCGCTGGCTGCGCCGCCTGCTTGCCGGCGCAGTGATCCTGCTGTGCCTGTACACGCTGTTCGGCTTCCTGCTGTTGCCCGCGCTGGTCAAGTCGCAGGCGGAGCAGCGTATCGGCGACAAGCTGCAGCGCGCCGCGCACATCGGGAGCGTCGAATTCAATCCGTTCACCCTTGCGCTCGGCATGCATGATTTCAGGCTGATGGAGCCGGACGGCAAGACCGTGTTCGCCTCGGCGGATGCGTTGCGCGTCAATCTCGCGGCGGAGTCCCTGCTCCAGCTGGCGCCGGTGATCCAGCAACTGCGCCTGGATGGACCGCGCCTGCACCTGGTGCGCAAGGATGCGCACAGCTACAACTTCGACGACATCCTGGCACGGCTCGACCAGGAACCGCCTTCCGAGGAGCGGGCGCGCTTCGCCGTGAACAACATCGAAGTCGCCGGCGGCCGCATCGACTTCGACGACCGTCCGGCGAAGGCCAGGCACGTGGTGGCCGACATCCAGCTTGGCGTACCCTTCATCTCGTCGCTGCCGTCGCAGGTGGAAATCTTCGTGCAGCCGCTGCTGAGCGCGAAGGTCAACAACACGCCTTTCGTCCTCAAGGGAAAGGCGCGTCCGTTCGCCGACACCCGCGAGGCGACGCTGGCGCTGCAGGCGGACGACGTCGACCTCACCCGGTATCTCGGCTACCTGCCGTCGCGCCTGCGGGTGCGGGTGGGAAGCGGGCGCCTCGACATCGACATGACCGCCAGCTTCCGGCAGGCGCCGGACAAGGCGCCCGCGCTGGTGCTCGACGGCGAGGCCCGGGTGCAGGCGCTGCAGGTGCTGGAGCCCGACGGCCGTCCGGTGCTCAAGCTGGCGGAACTGGTGCTCGGGCTGAAGCAGGCGAATGTGCTCGCGCCGCGCATCGACATCGCGCGCCTGACGGCGACCGGCCTGCAGGCCGATGCCGCCCGCGGGCCGGACCGCATCTGGAATTTCTCCCGCCTGCTGCCCGCGACACCGGACAGCGCGCCGCCACCGCCCGCGGGCAATGCGCCGGCCGCGGGCGGTCTGGCCGGGGTGACGCTGCAGGAATTCAGCCTGCGTGACGCGATGCTGCGCTATGCCGACCATTACACCCCGCAGCGGGTGACGCTGGAGCGGTTCGACCTCGGCGTGCGCAAGCTTGCCGTCGACCTGCAGAAGCGGAACATCCGCATCGGCGAGATCACTTCTTCCCGCGCCGACCTGCTGATGCTGCCGGCTGCTGCATCAGGTGCTGCCGACGTGTCCGGGCCGCTCGGGGCGACGCGGGGACAGCCGGCGCCGGCGAAGCCGCCGGCACGGGAGGGAGCGAAGCAGGCCCCGAAAGGCGTATCGAAGGCGGGACCGAAGCCGGGACCGAAGGAAGCATCGCAGGAAACACCGAAGGAAGCGACGGGCGCGCGGCCCTACCAGTACGCGATCGACGCGGTGCGCATCTCCGGCTGGTCGGCGCGACTGGAGGACGGCGCACAGGCGCAGCCGGCGTCGACCACCGTCGCCCCGCTGACGCTCACCGTGCGCAATCTGTCCTCGGCCCCGGGCGCGCTGGCACAGGTCGCACTGGACGCCGGCGTTAATCGCACCGGCCGCCTGGCGGCGGAGGGCAGCATCGCGCTCGTGCCGCTGCAGGCCGACCTCAGGCTCGACCTGAAGGCGGTCGACCTGCTGCCGCTGCAGCCCTATGTCACCCAGCACATCAACCTGCGCATGACGCGCGGCAACCTGAACGCGAACGGCAGGCTGCAACTGGCGATGGACAAGGAGCAGGGGCTGCAGGGCGGCTTCAAGGGGGATGCCGGCCTGGGCAATCTCGCCACCGTCGAGAAGGATGACAACACCGATTTCCTGCGCTGGAAGACGCTGGCGATGTCGGGCGTCGACCTCCGGCTGCAGCCGCTGGCGCTGTCCATCGAAAACGTCGCGCTGGACGATTTCTTCGCCCGGCTGATCATCGATGCGAACGGACGCATCAATCTGCAGGACGTGATCCGCGCCGCCCCTGCGGCCGCCCCGGCCGCCCCCGCAGCCGCGGCCGCGCCTGCGCCCGCCCCGGCCGGCACATCGACCGCGCGGGCGCCCGCGAAGAACCCGCCGATCACGGTGCGCAAGGTGACGCTGCAGGGCGGCCGGGTGCGCTTCACCGACAACTTCATCAAGCCCAACTACAGCGCCAGCCTGTCGCAGTTCGGCGGCGTCGTGTCGGGACTGTCCTCCGACCCGGCCAGCAGCGCTGCAGTCGATCTGCGCGGCGAAGTCAACAATGCCCCGCTGTCGGTGGTCGGCCGCCTCAATCCGCTGCGGGGCGATCTTTTCCTCGACCTGAAGGCGACGGTGCGCGGCATGGAACTGGCGCCGCTTTCGCCCTATTCCGGGCGCTACGTGGGCTACGGCATCGAGAAAGGCAAGATGTCCTTTGAAGTCGCCTACCGGATCGAGGAGCGCCGGCTCAACGCGGAGAACCGCCTGGTCCTGGACCAGCTGGTATTCGGCGACAGGATCGACAGCCCCGATGCGCCCAGCCTGCCGGTGCGGTTCGCCGCGGCGCTGCTCAGCGACAGCAACGGCGTCATCGATATCAACCTGCCGATCGCCGGTTCCTTCGACGATCCCCAGTTTTCCGTCGGCGGTTTGCTGCTGCGGGTGCTCGGCAATGTGATCGTCAAGGCCGCCAGCCAGCCGTTCCGGCTGCTCGGGGCGATGTTCGGTGGCGGCGGCGAGGAAGAGCTGTCGACCCTGGAGTTCGAAGCCGGTCGCGCGCAGCTGCGGCCGGACGCGGAGAGCAAGCTCGGCACGGTCGCCCGTGCGCTGGCCGAGCGGCCGGCACTGAAACTGGACATCGCCGGCCGGGTCGATCCCCGGTCCGACCTGCCGGGGCTCAAGCGCGCCGCGGTGGACCGCAAGGTGCGCAGTCTGAAGGCGAGGGATCTGGCTGCCGGCGGCGGCGAGGCGCCGCGCCCGGGCAGCGTGAGCGTGACGCCGGAAGAGTATCCCGACCTGCTGCGCCGGGTCTACCAGGAGGAGCCCTTCGACAAGCCGCGCAACCTGCTCGGGCTGCCGAAGTCGCTGCCTGTGGAGGAGATGGAGAGGATGATTGCCGAGCATGCCGCGCCGGACCAGGACGATCTGGTCGCGCTGGGCAACCAGCGGGCAGCGACGGTGCGCAACTGGCTGGTCAGGAACGGACAGGTACCCGCCGAGCGCATTTTCCTGCTGGCGCCTCGCATCGGCACGCCCGAGGGCGGGCAGGGCGGCACCCGCGCCGAACTTGCGCTGCACTGAGCGGCGCCGGCGGCACGGAAAAAGCTTGTAACTCCGTTTGACGCGTTGTCATTCCGTCATGACCATCTGGTGCTTTGCACTGGAGGAAACCGATGCGATCTCCATTCGCCGCCATGCCGGCAGGCGCATGCGCTGCCATGCTAGTTCTCGTTGCCGCCGCCATGCCCGCCGACGCCCGTACGCCGCCCGTGGAGCAGCAGGCGGCCGCCTTGTTCGGCCTCGAATACGCTGCCGTCGCTCCTGGCGCGGCGATCCTGCCCGGCCGGTCGTCCTGCACGGAAGCCGGGGAGAGCATGCTGCTGGTCGAGGGCGCCGAGCAGTCCGGCTGGACCGCCGGCGCCGCCGACTGCGGCGGGCGCCGGGTAGCGCTGCTGAAGCGCCGCATGGGCGAACAGGACGGGCGCGTGCAGTGGCGCATCGAGGATGTGCTCCTGCTGCCGCCCATGGCGCCGGAGCGGGCAAGGCCGCGCCGCCTCGCCCGGCCGGAGGAGTGCGCGCTGGCGGACGGCGCAGACACCTCCTTCCTTGCGGTGCTGCGCGAGCGCCGGCCCGGCGACGACCGCCCGCCAGTGGTCGAGCAGTTATGGACCTACGACCTCGCGCGCGGCCGCCTGTTGCGCCAGCCGGCCTCGCAGCTTGCGTGTACCGGCCATGCCCCGGACTGAGGACACGGTAATGCCCTTGATGCATGCTTTTCCTGCATCGGGTAGTTCTTCGGCAGCAAGCACCGCGACGCCGCTGCGGCTACAATCCTGCGTTACGCAAAAGGAGCAGCAGCATGAAAGACGATTTTTCGGAAAAGGACTGGCAACGCCTGTTGCGCCACCTGGGCGAAGACCCGGAACGGCAGGGCCTGCGCGACACGCCGGCGCGGGTCGACAAGGCATGGCGACACTGGACTTCCGGCTACGGCAAGGATCCGGCGGAGATCCTCAAGGTGTTCGAGGACGGCGCCGAAAAATACAATGAACTGATCGTGGTCCGCGGCATTCCCGTGTACAGCCACTGCGAGCATCACCTGGCGCCGTTCTTCGGCACCGCCACCGTTGGGTACACCCCGAACGGCAAGATCGTCGGCCTGTCCAAGCTGACCCGCCTGGTCGACTGTTTCGCCAAGCGCCTGCAGGTGCAGGAACGCCTGACGATACAGGTGGCGGAAGCGCTGATGGAACATGTGCAGCCGCTGTCGGTCGGCGTCGTGATCCGCTGCCGCCACATGTGCATGGAAAGCCGCGGCATCCAGACGCCCGGCGAAGAGACCGTCACCTCCGCGCTGCTCGGCGAAATGCGCACCAATCTCGGCCTGCGCACCGAATTCCTGTCGCTCGCACGCGAGAAGGAATAAGGGCGTCCGGCCGGCGGCCGCGTCAGTGCAGCCGCACCGGCGGCGTCACCTTGGTCCGGATCCAGTGGGCCAGCGTCTGCGCTGCCATCCGCGCGAAGCCGTGCAGCGCCATCACATGCTTCTGGTACATCAGGCGGTACAGCAGCCGCGCCGTCCAGCCGCCCACCAGCACTTCGCGGCCGCTGGCGCCGGCCAGCGCGCCCACCGCGGCGGACGGTCCGAGCGAAACCAGCGAGCCGTAGTCGCGGTAGCGGAACTGCGGCAGCGCGTCCTTCCATTCGCGGCTCAGCAGGTCGGCCAGGAACAGCGCCTGCTGGTGCGCGACCTGGGCGCGCGGCGGCACCGCCGCCCCCTTCACCGGGCAGACGTGGCTGGAACAGTCTCCGAGCGCGAATATGCGCACGTCGTCCACCGTCTGCAAGCTGGGCGTCACCATGACCTGCTTCAGCCGGTTGAGGGTCAGGCCCAGGCGCGTGCATACCTCCGGCGCCTCCACCCCGGCCGCCCACAGGGTGATATCGGACGGATAGCAGTTGCCGGCGCTGTCATGCACCGCGTCCGCATCCACCCTGGCGACCGCGGCCCCCGTGCAGATCTCGATGCCGAGCCGGCGCAGGTGTCGCGCTGCGCGGCGCGACAGTCGCGGATTGAGCTGCGGCAGCAGGCGTTCGCCGCGCTCCACCAGCCGGATCCGCAAGTCGCTCGCCGGATCCAGGCTATGCACCTTGTAGCGCGCCAGCTCGCGCACCGTATGGCTGAGCTCCGCAGCCAGCTCCACACCGGTGGCGCCGCCGCCGACAATCACGATGTCGACCGGCGTGTAGGCATGCCGGCTGCTGGCCCGCATGCAGCTGGCGATGAACCGTTGCCGAAAGCGCTCGGCATCCTGCACATGGTCCAGCGTCAGCGCATGCTCCGCCGCGCCCGACGTGCCGAAGAAATTGGTGACCGCGCCGAAGGCCAGCACCAGCCTGTCATAGGGAATGGCGCGGGCCGGCTGCATCTCGCTGCCGTCCGCGGCCCGCCAGGCGCCGACACGCAGCATGCGCCGGGCGCGGTCGACACCTTCCACCTCGCCGCAGACGAAATGAAAGCCGTGCTCGGCCGCCTGCGCGGAATAATCCACCTGATACACCTGCGGGTCGAGCTTGCCTGACGCGACCGTATGCAGCAGTGGTTTCCAGAAGTGGGCCGGCGAGCGGTCCACCAGGATGATGCGCGCGCGTCCCGGACGGCCGAGGGTGTTGCCCAGGCGGGTGGCGAGCTCCAGTCCGCCCGCGCCTCCTCCTGCAATCACGATGGTCTGCATGTTGGTCTCCTGCTGATTGAAATGCCGCATGCGTCGCATGCGGCCGTGCGGCATGCGCCGTGTCAGGCGGCGGGGCGGTGCTGCACCGGGCGGCGCAGCACCGGCCGCTGTCCCAGCTGGCCGTGCTTGAGCGACCGCAAGGTGGAGAAGCTGACGTAGCGCCGGTCGGCCGGTACACCTTGCCTGCCGATCAGGTCGCGCAGTTCCTGCAACTGGGGACACCAGAGGTCTGCGCCGGAAATGCGGGCGACATCACGGGCATAAGGGGTGGATGCCATCGTCCAGATGCCGGCGCGCTGGGCGGCCGCCAGTCCGGGAACCGCGGCATCCACCGCCGCGCATTGTTCCGGGTCCACGGCCATCGTGCGCATCGCCAGCCGGTGGGCGTCATCCTGCGGCGCCCCGGCCGCGCCGATGAAGCGGGCACCGCCGACGACGACGGCAAACGTGTTGTTGACGTCGTTGCCGAACGCCTGCTGCAGCAGCGCGTCCGCGCAGGACGAAGACATCTCGGTAACCACCGCCAGCTTGCAGCCGCTGGCGATCGCTTCCTCCATCAACGACGTGCAGCCCGCGTGGCGCGCGGGCGGTTGCGCCTGGAGCCGACGACGGAAACCGGCCTCCGCCGCCTCCTGCAAGGCGGCCGCGACGTTGGGCGCCATGCTGCGGCCTGCCTGGACGATGGCGCGGGAGGCGCCATGCAGTCGCGCAGCCTCGCGGAATTGCCCGAGGGACCACTGCAGTGCGACGCCGCACTCTGCGAAGGCCGCATTGCATGCGTCGAGATGGGCTTGTTCGGTGTCGAATATCACGCCGTCCAGCGCGAGGATGAGAGCTTCGATTGCCATGATGGGCCTGCCTTTATCGTTGGAATGTGCTCCGACGGCGTCTCGCTTCCGTCGACTGTTAGCGTTAATATAAGCGCCGCAAATGCAAAAGAAAAATTAATTTTTGTAGCTGATTGATAAGGAAAAGCTTATGCATCACGCGAGCTTCAAACAGCTGGAGGCCTTGTTGCTGGTGGCCCGCCATGAAAGCGTTTCCCGAGCCGCGGAGGCGCTGCACGTGACGCAGCCGGCGGTTTCGCTGCAGTTGAAGATGCTGGAGGAGGCGGCCGGCACGCCGCTCACCCGCAAGGTCGGGCGCGGCGTGCAGCTCACCGCGGCAGGGGAGGTAATGGCGGACTTTGCCGAGCGCATCCTGCACATGTGGGACCAGGCCACGGACGAGGTCGCCGCATTGCGCGGCGTGATCAGCGGCACCCTGCGCATCGGCGCCATCACGACTGCCGAATACCTGCTTCCACCCATCCTCGTGCGCTTCACCAGCGAGCGGCCGGACGTGCGCATCAAGCTGCAGGTCGGCAACCGCAACGACATCATCAACATGCTGAGCAAGCACGAGATCGACCTCGCGATCATGGGTACGCCGCCGCGCGAGCTGCGTACGAACGCCGCGGTGTTCGCGCACCACCCGATGGCCTTCGTCGCCAGTCCCGATCATCCGCTGATGGCGAAGCGGGAGGTCCGGCTGGAGGACGTGATGGAAGCCAACCTGCTGGTGCGTGAACGGGGCTCGGGCACGCGCACCGCGATCGAGAAGATCTTCAAGGAGGCTGGGCAGACATTGCGCATCGGCTCCGAACTGTCGAGCAACGAGGCCATCAAGCGCATGGCCGTCGCCGGGCTCGGCGTGGCCTTCCTCTCGGGCTATGCGTGTACCCTGGAGTTCGACGCGGGGCTGGTCGGCATGCTGCCGATGCCCGGCAACCCGGTCGAGGCCGACTGGTACGTGATGCACCTGACCGACAAACCTATCCCCACGGTCGCGGCCGCCTTCCAGGATTTCGCGATCGAGCATGGCCGGGAAGCCGCAATGCAGCTGCTCGAACCGTTCTACCGTTCCGGCGCCAAAGGGCGCCGGGGCAGGAGAAGCCAGTGAGGAGCCGGTAGCAGGTATTGCGCGAAATCAAATTCTGCAATGCAGTCGCATGCATACTCCGGCCAATCTCGCCTGCCATCGCTGACCCGCCCGTACAGCGTTTCATTCTTGTGCACCGCACCCAAGCCGTCGCGCGGTTTTCCCCGTCGCGCGGAAGTGAAAGACTGGAAGTTTTGCTATGCAAAACAATGTTCCGTTTTCGTTGACACCTTGCTCTGCTATCGGTTAGCTTTCTCGCAATCCCTCGGGATCCCGTAACAACAATAACGCCGGGCCTGTTGCACCGCGCGAGTAACCCTGGAGACTACAACTTGGAGCTCATACTTCAGCAATTCCTCAATGGTCTGACGCTGGGGGGCGTGTACAGCCTCGTCGCGCTCGGCCTGACCCTGGTCTACGGCATCCTGCACGTACCCAACTTCGCCCACGGCGCGTTCTACATGGCGGGCGCTTTCGTCGCCTTCTCGCTCATGAGTTCGCTTGGCCTCAACTACTGGCTGGCGATGGCCGGCGCAGCCGTCGCCGTGGCGCTGCTGGCGGTGATCGCCGACCGCCTGGTGTTCCACCCGCTGCGCAACTCTCCCGGCCTGCATCACATGATCGCCGCCATCGGCATCCTGCTGTTCCTGGAGTCGAGTGCGCAGGCAATCTGGGGCGCCGACTTCCACCGCATGCAGACGCCCTACAGCGGCATCCTCGAATTCGCCGGCCTCATCATGCCGCAGCAGCGCCTGCTGATCGTCGTCGCCGCCTTCGCATTGATGGTCCTGCTGCATCTCTTCCTGCACAAGACGACCACCGGGGCGACCATCATCGCCATGGCGCAGAACCGTGACGGCGCCGCGCTGGTCGGCATCGATGCCAACCGGGTGGCCATGCTGACCTTCGCCATCTCCGGCGTGCTGGCGGCGGTCGCGGCCACGTTGTACGCGCCGATCAACCTGGTGTATCCGGCCATGGGCCACCTGGTCATCACGAAGGCGTTCGTCATCATCGTCCTCGGTGGCATGGGCAGCGTCGGCGGCGCGATCGTCGGCGGCCTCATCATCGGATTCGCAGAGGCCTTCGGTGGCTTCTACCTGTCGACCGACTACAAGGACATCATCGCCTTTGCCCTGCTGGTCGTCATCCTCTCCGTCCGCCCGCAAGGCCTGTTCAGCAAAGGAGTGCGGTAAGCATGAAATACATTGAAGGCAAGATCGGCTGGGCCATCCTGGTGGCGCTCGCCCTGGCGTTCCCGTTCATGGCGTCGAACGATTACCTGCTGACGGTGATGTCGCTCGCCTACATCTACGCGATCGCGACCATCGGACTCAACCTCATCACCGGCTATACCGGGCAGTTCAACCTGGCGCATTCCGGCTTCATGGCCATCGGCGCGTATACCGTCGGCATCCTGACGGTCGACCACCAGTGGCCGTTCTGGATGGCGTTCGTGCTGTCCGGCTTCGTCGCCGCCGCCGTCGGCATTCCGGTCGGCATAGTGTCACTGCGGCTGAAGGGACACTTCTTCTCGATCTTCACGCTGTGCGTCGGCTACATCATGTTCCTGCTGATCGAGAAGTGGGAAAGCCTGACGCACGGCACGGTGGGCATCATCGGCATCCCGGCGCCGGAGAACTTCCTCGGCATCGACTTCGATACGCCGCGCGGGCAGTACTACATGGTGCTGTTCTTCCTGGTGATCAGCGTGTGGATCATGCACCGCATCGTCACCTCGCTGCTCGGCCGCACGTTCATGGCGGTGCGCAACAGCGAGGAGCTGGCCGAGGCGCTGGGCATCAACCTGATGCGCAACAAGGTGCTGGCCTTCACGCTGTCGGTGTTCTATGCCGGCATCGCGGGCGGCCTGTATGCAGGCGCGGTGCGCTTCCTCGGCCCGGGCCTGGCCGGCGTCGAGCATACCTTCGACATGACCATGTTCATGCTGGTCGGCGGCATCGGCACCCTGTTCGGACCCTTGCTCGGCTCGATCTCGATGCCGTGGCTGACGCAGTACCTGCAGTTCCTCCAGGACTACCGCTTCATCGTGTTCGGCCCGATCCTGGTGGCGCTCGTCATCTTCCTGCCGAATGGCATCGTCGGCACCTATCTCGCATGGAAGGCCCGCGCGGCCTACCGCAAGGCGGCTCCGGCCGCGGCACGTGCACCCGGCGCGCAGGATGTCGCGCCCGCAAAACAGGAGAAGCCGTCCCATGCTTAAGATTGAAGCACTCAACAAGCGCTTCGGCGGCCTGGCTGCCGTGCGCGACGTCAGCACCACGATCGAGGAAGGCAAGATCAACGCGATCATCGGCCCCAACGGCGCCGGCAAGACGACCTTCTTCAACCTGATCTCCGGCGCGATCCAGCCCACCTCGGGGAAGATCGTCTTCAAGGGACAGGACGTGACCAACCTGCCGGCCGACCAGATGGCCCGCCTGGGCGTATCGCGCACCTTCCAGACGACCAGCCTGTTCGACCGCGCCACGGTGCTCGACAACCTGATCGTCGGCCACCGGCTGCGCACCCGTTCCGGCCTGATGGACGTGCTGCTGGGCAGCCGCCGGCTGAAGGAAGAGGAGAAGAAGTGCCGCGAGAAGGCGCGCGACGCGCTGGATTTCGTCGGCCTGTCGCATGTGGCCAACCGCATCGCCGCCGATATCTCCCAGGAAGAGCGCAAGCGCGTCGCCTTTGCGCTGGCCCTGTCGACCGACCCGACGCTGGTGCTGCTGGACGAACCCGCCGGCGGCGTCAATCCGGAAGAGACCGTCGGTCTCGCCGAACTGATCCGCAAGATGGTCAGGAGCGGCCTGACGGTCTGCCTGATCGAACACAAGATGAACATGATCATGAACCTCGCGGACAAGATCATGGTGCTCAGCTACGGCGAGAAGATCGCCGAAGGCACGCCGGACGAGATCCGTTCGAATCCGGTGGTCATCGAAGCTTACCTGGGGAGTGAACATGCTGCAGCTTGACAAGGTCTCGGTGAACTACGGCAGCTTCCGGGCTCTTGATAACGTCAGTATCCATGCGAAGCAGGGCGAGCTGGTCGTGCTGCTGGGCGCCAACGGCGCCGGCAAGAGCTCGATCTTCCTGACCATCAGCGGCCTGAACAAGGCGGCAACCGGCAGCATCAAGTTCGGCAGCAAGGAACTGGTCGGCATGAAGCCGTCGCAGATCGTGCACGACGGCGTGGTGCACTGCCCGGAAGGCCGCAAGCTGTTCACGGCCATGACGGTGCTGCAGAACCTGATGCTCGGCGCCTACGTGCACCGCAAGGACAAGGAAGGCGTGCAGCGCACGCTCAAGGAAGTATTCGACCTGTTCCCGATCCTGCACGAGAAGCGCGACGTCAATGCGGGCGCACTGTCGGGCGGCCAGCAGCAGATGGTGGCGATTGGCCGCGCCCTGATGGGAAGGCCCAAGGCGCTGCTGCTGGACGAGCCCTCGCTCGGCCTGGCGCCGCTGGTGGTCAAGCAGGTGTTCGACGTTATCGAGAAGATCAACAAGGCGGGCACCACCGTGTTGCTGGCGGAACAGAATGCCTTCGCCGCGTTGAAGATCGCCAACCGCGCCTACGTGATCGAGAACGGCCACATCGTTCTGGAGGGATCGCGCGACGAACTGCTGAACAACGAGCAGGTGCGGAAGGCGTACATCGGTGCATGATCCGTATTAAAGTAGGTACCGTCGCTTCCATGAAGGCGGCGGATGACTCGGCAGCAATCAGATCCACCTCAAGGAGACAAAGCAAATGAAGAAGCAACTCGGTGCACTGACCCGCATCTCGGCGGCGATGACCATGGGCCTGACCCTCTGCGGCGGCGCGCTGGCGCAGGAAGTCGTCAAGATCGGTTTCTCGGGCCCGCTGTCCGGCGGCGCCGCGCTGTACGGCAAGAACGTGCAGGCCGGCATGGAAATGGCGATCAATGAAATCAATGCCAAGGGCCTCGACGTCGGCGGCAAGAAGTACAAGCTGGAACTCGTGTCGCTGGACGACCAGTACAACCCGAGCCAGACCGGCGTCAACGTGCAGCGCCTGATCCAGCAGCACAAGACCCCGGCGGTGCTGGTGCCGCACTCCGGCGGCATCTTCGCTGTCCAGGCCTTCAACGAGAAGGCCCCGGTGCTGCTGCTGGCCTACACCTCGCTGCCGCAGGTCACCGCGCGCGGCAACAAGCTGAGCGTGCGCATCCCGCCGGAATTCACCGGCTACATCGATCCGTTCATCAAGGCCACGATGACGAAGTTCGGCAAGAACGTCGCCATCGCCAACGCCGACCATGACTACGCCAAGGCATGGACCGCCGCATTCAAGCCGGCCTGGGAAAAGGCGGGGGGCACGGTCGTCGCCGAGAATCCGATGTCCTACAACAAGGCCACCGACTTCTACTCCGGCGTGAGCCGCGTGATGCAAGGCAAGCCGGACGTGCTGTTCGTCGGCGGCGCCTCCGAGCCGACCGCGCTGGTGGTCAAGCAGGCCCGCGAACTGGGCTTCAAGGGCGGCTTCATCATCATCGACCAGGCCAAGATGGACGAGATGGCCAAGGTGATCGGCGGCTACGGCCCGATCGAAGGCTCGATCGGCGTGCTGCCGCTGGTGGAAGACGAGCGCAAGGAAGCCAAGGCCTTCGTCGAGCGCTTCCGCAAGATCCACTCGCGTGACCCGAGCTCGGAAGTGTCGCTCAACTACAGCGCCGTGCACGCGACCGCGCTGGCGATGAAGCTGGCAGGCACCGTGTCCGACCCGGTGGCGATCCGCGGCAAGATGGATGCGGCCTACAAGCAGCTGCCGGCCGAGTTCAACCCGAACAGCATCGACGGCGTCGATGAAAAGGGCGGCTCGCTCGCCGACACTTACGTCGGCATGGTCGAAGGCGGCAAGGTCAAGAACCTGAGCCTGCGCAGCCTGTCCGCTGCCAAGTAAGTCAGCAACGCAGCAGATGACAAGCCGGCAGCAATGCCGGCTTGTCGCATTCTGTGGCAGCCCTCTCCAACGAACAACAGAAGAATCCCCATGGAACAACGCGCAAAGGCAGTCGTCTGCCGTGAAATCAACCAACCGGTAGTGGTCGAGGAAATCATCGTCGAGGCGCCGCGGCGCGGCGAAGTCATGATCAGGATGGCGGCGTGCGGCGTCTGTCACAGCGACCTGTCGGCGACCAATGGCACCATTCCCTTTCCGCCTCCCGTGGTGCTGGGCCACGAGGGCGCCGGACGCGTCGTCGCGGTCGGCGAGGGCGTGACCGATTACAAGGTGGGCGATCATGTGGTGAGTTCCTTCGTCAGCATGTGCGGCAAGTGCCGCTACTGCCAGACCGGACGTCCCCAGTTGTGCGACCAGGCGGGCAAGGCGATGACCACGCTGCCCGACGGTACGGTGCGCACCCGCGACCTCGCCGGCAATCCCCTCAACGTCTTCTCCGGCTGCGGCGTGATGGCCGAATATGCGACCCTGCATACCGACAATGTGGTCAAGATCGACCAGCAGGTGCCGCTGTCGCGCGCCGCGCTGATCGGTTGCGGCGTCATGACCGGCGTGGGTGCGGCGGTCAACACCGCGAAGGTGGACGCCGGCTCGATCGCGGTCGTGTTCGGCTGCGGCGGCGTGGGCCTGAACGCGATCCAGGGCTGCGCGATTTCCGGCGCCCGCATGATCGTCGCCGTGGACACCTCGGACGCCAAGCTCGAGATGGCCCGCCAGTTCGGTGCGACCCACACCGTCAACAGCAAGACCGAGGAAAACGTGGTCAAGACCATCACCAAGCTGACCGAAGGCGGCGCCGACTATGCGTTCGAATGCGTCGGCCTGGGCGAAATCGCGGCACAAGCCTACGGCGTGCTGCGCAAGGGCGGCACGGCGGTGGTCGTCGGCGTGGCCAACCAGAAGGACATGACCTCGATCCGCACCGCCTCGCTGACCTTCGGCGAGAAGACGCTGACCGGCAGCTATTTCGGTTCGGCGCGCCCCCGCGAGGATTTCCCGAAACTGATCGGGCTGTACCGCGCGCAGCGCCTGAAGCTGGATGAACTGATCACCCGCACCTACAAGGTCGAGGAAGCGCCGCAGGCCTTCGCCGACATGCAGGCCGGACGCAATGCGCGCGGCGTGATCGTATTCGAATAACAGGAGACCAACATGCAGAAACGCGACCAGTTCTACATCAACGGCAAGTGGGTACAGCCGTCCGGCAGCAAGACCATCGAAGTGTTCAATGCCTCCACGGAGGAGGTGATGGCGACCATCCCCGAAGGCGACGACAATGACGCCGACGCGGCCGTCGCCGCCGCGCGCGCGGCTTTCGACGCGTGGAGCGCAACCACGCCGGCGCAACGCGCCGACTACCTGCGCAAGATCCACGAGGGACTGAAGGCACGCAGCGACGAGCTGGCGCAGATCATCGCGGGTGAAGTCGGCATGCCGCTGAAGCTGGCCGCCGCCATCCAGGTCGGCTCGCCGGTGGCGAATTTCGGCTACTACGCAAAGATGGTCACCGGGTTCGAGTGGGAAGAGACCGCGGGCAATTCACGCGTGCTGCGCGAGCCGGTCGGCGTCGTCGTCGCCATCACTCCCTGGAACTATCCGCTGCACCAGATCGCCGCCAAGGTGGCCGCCGCCATGGCGGCCGGCTGCACCATCGTGCTCAAGCCGTCCGAAGTGGCGCCGCTGAACGCCTTCGTGCTGGCGGAGGTGATCGACGCGGCCGGCGTGCCCCCGGGCGTGTTCAACCTGGTCACCGGCCTCGGCCCTGGCATCGGTGAAGCACTGGTGCGGCATCCCGACGTCGACATGGTGTCCTTCACCGGTTCCACCCGTGCCGGCAAGCGGATCTCGGAAGTCGCCGCGGCGACCGTCAAGCGCGTCGCGCTCGAGCTCGGCGGCAAGTCGGCGTCGGTGATCCTGGAAGATGCGGATCTCGCCAGCGCGGTCAAGGGCACCGTCAACGCCTGCTTCCTCAACAGCGGCCAGACCTGCTCCGCCCACACCCGCATGCTGGTCCCGGAATCGCGCTACGAGGAAGCGGCAAGGATTGCCGCAGAAGTGGCGAAGGGCTTCACCGTCGGCGATCCGTTCGGCGGCAGCGCCAAGCTCGGCCCGCTGGTGTCGGCGGCACAGCGCGAACGGGTGCAGAACTACATTCGCAAGGGCATGGAGGAGGGCGCCGAGCTGCTTTGCGGCGGTCCCGACGCGCCGGCCGGCCTGGACCGGGGCTACTACGTCCAGCCGACGGTATTCGGTCGCGTCAAGCCGGACAGCACGATTGCACAGGAAGAGATATTCGGGCCGGTACTTTCGATCATCACCTACAAGGATGAGGACGAGGCGGTGCGCATCGCCAACAACACCTTGTACGGACTGGCCGGCGGCGTCTGGGCGGGCTCGGACGAGCGGGCGCAGCAGGTCGCGCGCCGGCTGCGGACCGGGCAGGTCGACATCAACGGCGGCACCTTCAACCTGTTTGCGCCGTTCGGCGGCTACAAGCAGTCCGGCCGCGGACGCGAGATGGGACCGTACGGACTGGAGGAGTTCCTCGAGTACAAGTCGCTGCAGTTCAAGCCGAACGCGCCGGCGCTGACGGCGAAAGCGCCTTACTGAGGCGTTGCGGCGGCCGCCGCGCGGGCCATCCCCGTGGCGGCCACGGGCGTCGTCGCCATCGGCGGCGACGCTCCGGTCGCCATTTCCTTCACAGCAGCTGCATCAGCTGTGCCCGCTTGACCGCGGCATTCCGCTTGCTCACTTCCAGCTTGGCGAAGATGCTCTTGACATGCGTCTTCACCGTCTCGGGCGTGATGTTCAGGACGTTGGAAATCTCCTTGTTCGACTTGTCCTGTGCCAGCAGCTTCAGCACGCTTTCCTCGCGTGGACTCAGGGTGACGGCTGGCCGCCGCTGCAGGGCCGCGCCGCTATCGAGCAGCTGCGCCAGGTAGTCTTCCACTTCGTTGCGCCGCGTGCCGGCGGGCGCGTGCCGGCGGTAGAGCGCATGCATCAGCGTCAGGTCGGCCGGCTGGGACAACACGGTCGCGCCCAACCCGGCCTTGCGGGCCGCCGCCAGCGTCAGCTCGAGGCGTTCGACCCCGCGATGGATATCGGCGCAGCGGAAGAGGGCATCGGCCAGCGACATGCCGGCCAGGATCGCGAGGTAGCCGTCGCCGCACTGTTCCGCATTGGCGAGCACGCTGGCCAGCACCTCCCGCGCCTCGGCCGGCCGCTCGCTCGTGATCGCATGCCGCGCCTCGGCCAGATCGGCATAGGCATGCAGCTCATGCAGAACACCGGCGCCACCGGCTGCCGCGCGCGCCCGCAGCCGGCGGATGTGGGCAAGGCGGGCGGTGGCCCGCTCGGGCGCGCCGGCGCGCAGCAGCGCGCACATCTTTTCGTAGGCACACTGGACCTGCGCCTGCAGGCTGCCGGCGGCGGAAGCGATGCCGTCCCAACGATCGAGCAGGGCCTGTTCCAGCGCGTGCTCGCCGCGCAACATCGCGCTGCGCGCCGCCGCGGCGAAACTCCGCGCAATGACGTCGGGATAGCCGCTCTGCGCCACCAGGTCGAGCGACGGCACCAGGGTCCTTTCCGCCTCGTCGAACGCCAGTGCTTCCTGCTGCAGCACGCCCAGCATGGCCGCGCACAGGGCGCCGGGTACCGACACCGGGCCGAGGCGGCTGCTCGCCAGTGCATGTCCTTCCTCCAGACAGCGGCGCGCCTCCGGCAGGCGCAGCCGGGTCAGTGCCGCCAGTCCGAGCAGGACCTGGCGATAGATGGTCGACAGGAAGGTGTACTGGTCCACCGGCGCGCGCGACACCTCGGTCAGCACTTCATGCATCTCCTTCCAGCGGCGCGCGCGCAGATGGCAGTAGCCGGCAACACAGCGCACCGTCTCCGTCAGCGAGGCATAGATAGGCGCCTGCTGCAGGCACTCCCACGACAGATGCAAGGCCTCGTCCAGGCGTTCGCCCCGCGCGGCAAGTACCGAACGTATTGCCTGCAGGTGCCAGTACACGGTGCGTGCCTCGGGCACGCCGGCCAGTCCGTCCAGCCGCGACTGGATCAGGTCGAGCAGGCGGTGCAGTCCCGCCTCGTTGCCTGGCGCCGCCAATACCCGGGTGAGCGCGATGGTGAGCAGGATCTTGATGTTTGCATCGGGGTCCTCGCCGAGTCCGAGTTCACCGTCCCACTCCCGCAGCGTGAGCAGGTCGCCGCGGTAGAACAACAGGGGGGCCGCCTCGTCCACCCACTGCAGGGCCAGCTGCCGGTCGCCGGCGCGCAGCGCGAGCGCAACGGCCTCGCGCCAGTGTCCCTGTCCGGCGTGCCAGTGCCCGGCGCGCCGCAGGATGGACGCTGCCTGCTGCGTCGGTACGCGCGCGAGCATGCCCTGGCGCACCAGGTCGTGGCAGGTGAACCAGTGATCGTGTTCCGAGACGCGCGACAACAGGCAGTGGACATGTTCAAGCCTGCGGAACAGCTCCCTGGTCTGCGGGATGCCGCTCAGGTCGGCAAACAGGGGCGCGCACATGCGACCGGTAACGCAGGTCGCGTCCAGCAGGGCGATTTCGTCCGGCTGCAGGCGGGACAGCACCGCTTCCAGCAGCACGCCGAGGTGGGTCTCGGCGAGGAAGCTGCTGCGTCCGCTGAACATGCTGTCGTTGCCGTCCATGCCGGAGGCGGCGAGGATGCCGAGGGCCGCCGGCCAGCCGGCGGTCAGCCGGTGGGCGGCGGTCGCTGCCGTGTCGGCGCGAGCATGCGATGCGAACAGCGCGACGGTCTCGGCATCGTTGAAGCGCATCTCTGCCGCATCGACATATTCGGCCTCGCCGTGGCAGGCGCGCAGCAGTGCTTCGGGCGGCAGCGGTCGCGACAGCAGCACCAGGTGCAGCGTCGCCGGCGCATGGCGCAGCAGGTACAGCACCGCGCCCAGCGCTTCGTCTTCCAGCAGGTGCAGGTCGTCGATGAAAAGAAAGAATTCGCCGTGCTGCTGCGCGATGCGGTTGATGACGGTGGCCGTCATCTGGACCGCGTCGAGGCCGTGCGTGGGGATGCGCTCGCCGGCATCCTGCCCGTCCGGTGCGAAGGCCTGCTCCACCGCGAAAGCGAGATACTCGGCAAAACGCCCGGGAGCATTGTCGGACTCTTCCAGCGAGAGCCAGGCAAGGCGATGCCCCTGCCGCGACAATTCGGCCGCCCATGCGGCCCCGAGCGTGGTCTTGCCGAAGCCGGAAGGCGCCAGCACCAGCGTCAGCCTGCAGCCCGCAATCCGCTCGACGCGTTGCAGCAGGCGGGTGCGCTGCACGGTCCGGGCCGCTGGTCTCGGCGGCCGAACCTTGGGAAGTAGGAGCGGCGTCCGCGCGCCATCCTGCATCATCACTGTTCCTCTCCGGATCGTTTAGAGCGTCATCATTCTACCCACGGAAGGTCGCTCCCGCGCCGTGCGCCGCAGCAATCGAACGTCAAAAAAAAAGGGGATGCCGAAGCATCCCCAAGCGCGAAATCGCGCGCACGGAACCGCAGGTGCGGCGATCAGGAGCCGGTCCAGAATGCGCAGTGATGGCGCGCACCGAAATCGCTGTTGGTGACCGAGGTGCCGGGTTCCAGCGACATGCGGGTGTCGGCGGCGGCACTGTACACCGGCCACGCAGGTCCGGTGCCATTCGGATTGCCGTTCTTCGCGAACTGCGTCCAGTAGTTCACCATCTGCGTCTTCAGCGCTTCCTGTCCTGCGGTGTAGGTCACGCCGGCGCGCGTCGTCGGGAACAGGTACTGGATCTCGGCCGCGTGGTAGGCGCCCCAGCGCGGGCGGGTGGCCGGCGGCAGATAGATCATCGGTGCGTTCTGGTCGTTGAACTCGTAGGCGTACACGGGCGTGCCGCTGGCGGTGCGGAGCCGCTCCGCGACCCGGCCGCTGCACGCGAACAGCAGGTCGGTCGCGATCGCGTCGTATGCCTCGGCCAGCGTCGGGTAATCCGCCTGCGGGTACTCGGCATCTACCTCCGCGAAGGTCTTTCCTGTGGCGGCGGTCAGCGCGGTCACCCGTGCCTGGTAGTTCGCCGGCGTGAACGGTCCCTGGCTTGGTTGCAGGTCCAGCCGCGCGGCGGAGAGCAGGCTGTACTCGTTGGTATTGCTGCCCTCGATGGTCGGCACCTTGTTGAAGTTGCCGGTGGTGAAGGCGGAGCGCACGCTGGTGGTCAGCACCTTGTTGTCGATAATGGGCGAGATGACCGCGCCGGTGCTGGTCGCCAGGATCTTCTCGACAGTCAGGCCGCGCAGGCAGGAGAGGCTTTGGTCCGTGCAGCCGGCGGCGTTGGCGAAGGCGGTGCCGCCGGTTTGCGCCGCGGCCAGGCCGGGCTGGTCCAGCGAGTAGGCGCCGCTCTGCACGATGGCCTTCTGGAATAGTCCGGCCGCGAGCGGCGATGCGAGGTGGGAGTACACGCTGAAGCCGCCGGCCGACTCGCCGAAGATGGTGATGTTGCTGGGGTCGCCGCGGAAGGCCGCGATATTGGCCTTGACCCACTTCATCGCGGCCTGCTGGTCCATCAGGCCGTAGTTGCCGGACGACCCCTGCTCGGTGCTGAGCGCGGGGTGGGCGAGGAAGCCGAGCGCGCCGAGCCGGTAGTTGACGGTAACCACGGCGATCCCGCGCTCGGTGAACTTGCTGGTGTCGTAGGCATTGCTTTCGCCGGACGTGAAGGCGCCGCCGTGGATCCATACCATCACGGGGAACGGCCCGTCGCCCTTGGGCGTGAAGACGTTCAGGTAGAGGCAGTCCTCGTTGGTGCTGGCCCCGCCGAAGGCACCGCCGGCCTGCGGGCAGGTGCCGCCGAACTTGCTGGCATCGCGCACCTCGGTCCAGCTTGCCGCGGGCTCCGGCGCCTTCCAGCGGCGCTCGCCGGTGGGCGGTGCCGCGTAAGGGATCCCGAGGAAGCGCAAGGTGTTGTCGGCGTCCACGCCCTTGACGCTGCCCTTGTCGGTGCGGACGACGGTCACGTCCGGTGCCACTGCCTCCGGCGCCGCCACCGGCGGATCGTCACCGCCGCCGCTGCCGCACGCGGTCAGCGCGAAACCGGCTGCGAGGGCAGCCAGCAGGTGCAGGGTCGGGCCGGTGCTGGATGGAAAAGGTAACTGCATGTGCTTGTATCCGTTGTCGTTGTAGGTGTTGTTGTTCTTGTGCCACCCACTATAGAGACGACCATCCATCCGAAACATCCCCCGGAAGGGGGAGGGGCGAATCGCGGTGCCAGCGCGCGCACGGGCGACATGCTGTCGATGAAGAAAGCCCGGGCACAAAAAAAACCGCCCGTCTTGCAACGGGCGGTCCTTCGGGATGCGGTAACCGCAGGGTTGCGGCTAGACCTTCATTCCCGGCAGGTTGAGCGAAGCGGTATTGCCGCCGTCAACCGGCAGCGCCTGCCCGGTCACGTAGCTGGCGTCGTCGCTGGCCAGGAAGGCGATGACCGCGGCCACTTCCTGCGGCCGGCCGTAGCGCCGCAATTCGCAGCGCGAGCCCAGCTTTTCTTCCTTGCCCGCCGCGCGTGCGCGCTCGAACACCGGGGCGGTCATGCCGGTCTCGATCAGGCCGGGGCAGACCGCGTTGACGCGCACGTTCCATTCGCCGAGGTCGCAGGCGGTGGTCTGGGTCAGGTTGATGACGGCGGCCTTCGACGCGCTGTAGGCATTGCCGCCGGCGCCGGAGCGGACGCCCGCCACCGATGCGGTATTGACGATCGCGCCGTGGCGCTGGTCGCGCATCACGCGCGCCGCATACTTGGTGAAGTGCACGGCGCCCATCACGTTCACCGACAGGATCTGCTGCCAGACCTCGGTGCGGGTTTCGGTGATCGCCGAATAGTCGCCGCCGGAAATGCCGGCGTTGTTGCACAGCACGTCGAGCCTGCCGAAATGGGCAACCACGTCGCTCACGCATTGTTCGACTGCCGCCTCGCTGGCGATGTCCAGCGCCCGGAACCAGGCGCCGGATTGCGCCGGCAGGCTGCCCGCAACTTCCGCCAGCGCCACCTCGTTGCGGTCCACCAGTGCCACCCGGGCGCCTTCCTGGGCCAGCCGTTCCGCCACCGCACGGCCGATGCCGCTGGCCGCGCCGGTGACGATCGCCACCTTGTTCTCGAATCGCATTGCTGTCTCCTCCATCCTGTATTTCAGGCTTCCATCAATTCAGGCTGTGGCTCTCTCAGGCCTTCATTTCCTGTTCCTGCAGTTCACGCCACTGCAGCTTGCCGGTCGACGACTTCGGCAGCGCATCGACGAACTGCACGATACGCGGGCTCTTGTACGCCGCCATGTTGTCATGCGCCCAGTCGATGATCTCCTGCTCGGTGATCTTGCCTCGGAACGCCTCGCGCAGGACGATCACGGCCTTCACCGTCTCGCCGCGCTTCGGGTCGCGCGCGCCGATCACGCACGCCTCCTGGATCGCCGGATGTTGGTACATCAGCGCTTCGACCTCCGCCGGCCAGACCTTGAAGCCGGATGCATTGATCATGCGCTTCAGCCGGTCGACCATGAAGAAGTAGCCTTCCTCGTCGGTCCGGGCGAGGTCGCCGGTGCGCAGGAAGCGCTTGCCGTCGATCTCGACGAAAGTCTCCTGCGTGGCCTCCGGGTTGTTCCAGTACCCGGCCATCACGTTAGGCGCGCAGACCACCACTTCGCCGGTCTCCCCTGGCGGCAGCTCCTTGAAGGTGGACGGGTCCACCACGCGCGAATCGACATTGAAGATCGGAATGCCAAGGCATTGTTTCTTGGGCCGTTGCGGCGGGTTGATATGCGTGGCCGCCATGGTTTCGGACATGCCGTATCCCTCGACGTAGGGGATGCCCACCAGGTCCTGCAGCT
Source organism: Noviherbaspirillum sp. (assembly GCF_036563305.1). Lineage (GTDB taxonomy): Bacteria > Pseudomonadota > Gammaproteobacteria > Burkholderiales > Burkholderiaceae_D > Noviherbaspirillum. The sequence goes on from NZ_DATCMQ010000016.1 coordinate 500,247, forward strand.
TCTGCGCGACCGCCTCCGGCATGGCCGCGCCGCCGCCGCGGATGCCGCGCAGGCTGCTCAGGTCGTACTCGGCGATCTTCGGATGTGCGAGCAGGTCGACCACCATGGTCGAGATCACCTGCAGCGAGCGCACCTTGTACCGCTGTATGCATTCGGCGGCGACCTCGCGGTCCCAACGTGGCAGGACCACCATGGTGCTGCCCAGGTAGAGCGGTCCGTTCATGCTGCCCTGCATGCCGGTGACGTGGAAGAACGGCAGCACCGACAGCAGCACGGTGTCGGTCACGGTGTTGAACCACTGCATGGTGGCGGCGACGCTGAACATCACGCCGCGATGCGTGTGCATGCAGCCCTTGGGATTGCCGGTGGTGCCGGAGGTATAGGGCATCACGCAGAGATCGTCGGGTCCGGCGGTATGCGGACCGGGCCGCAGGTCACGCGCCAGCACGTCGTTCCAGGCCGTGACGCCCTTGCCGGCAATCGGCTGGCGCGGGGCACTGACGAAATCCGGCACCCGCAGGTCGGTCGGCCGCTTCAGGTAGTCGGAGTAGGTCGCCACGATGGCATGCTCCAGACCCTCGCCGAGCAGCGGCGAGAGCTGGTCGAACAGGTCCTGCGGCACGAAGGCCGTGGTCGCCCCGGTGTCCTTCACATAGTGCCGCAGCTCCTGCGTCAGGTTCATCGGATTCACGGGCACCACCACCGCATCGGCGCGCAGGATGCCGTAGTAGGCCAGCACGAACTGCGGACTGTTCTGCATGTAGATCAGCACCCGGTCGCCCTTCTTCACGCCGCATTCCTGCTGCAGGAAGCCGGCGATCCGCTCGGTCTCGTCCTTGAACTCCGCGAAAGTGATCGGCGTGTCGTAGAACAGGATGTAGGGCTTGTTCGGAAACCGCGCGGCCGATACTTCCAGGTTGTAGTACAGGCTGGTTTCAGGCGATGTGAGGTGGTACGGCAGGGTGCCGGGCCAGTAGGCCAGGTGGCGGTCGGACATGTTGTTTCAGCTCTTGTCGTTGATCAGCGTTCGATGTAGCGGGCGAGCTCCAGCTTGGCGATGGCATTCCGGTGCACCTCGTCCGGGCCGTCCGCAAGACGCAGTGTACGGGAACTCGCGTAAGCCTGCGCGAGACCGAAATCCTCCGACACGCCGCCGCCGCCGTGCGCCTGGATTGCCCAGTCGATCACCTGGCAGGCCATGTTCGGCGCCGCCACCTTGATCATCGCGATTTCCTTGGCGGCCGCCTTGTTGCCCACGGTATCCATCATGTGGGCGGCGTTGAGCACCAGGAAGCGCGCCTGGTCGATCAGGATGCGGGAGTTGGCGATGCGCTCGCGCGTCACGCCCTGGTCCGCCACCTTGCGGCCGAACGCGGTGCGCTGCAGCGTGCGCTTGCACATCTTCTCCAGCGCCCGCTCCGCGCGACCGATCAGGCGCATGCAGTGGTGGATGCGGCCAGGCCCGAGGCGGCCCTGGGCGATCTCGAAGCCGCGGCCCTCACCCAGCAGGATGTTGGACACCGGCACCCGCACGTTCTCGAAACGCACTTCCGCATGGCCATGCGGCGCATCGTCGTAGCCGAATACCGGCAGGTGGCGCAGCACCGTGACGCCCGGCGCATCCATCGGCACCAGGATCATCGACTGCTGGCGATGGCGGTTCGGATTGTCCGGATCGTTCTTGCCCATGAAGATCAGGATCTTGCAGCGCGGGTCGTTGGCGCCCGAGGTCCACCATTTCTGGCCGTTGATCACGTAGTGGTCGCCGTCGCGCTCGATGCGGGCCTCGATGTTAGTGGCGTCGGAAGAGGCGACCGCCGGCTCGGTCATCGCGAATGCGGAGCGGATCTTGCCTTCCAGCAGGGGCAGCAGCCATTCCTGCTGCTGCGCCTCGGTGCCGTAGCGCACCAGCGTCTCCATGTTGCCGGTGTCGGGCGCGGAGCAGTTGAAGACCTCGGAGCCGATCGGCGAACGGCCCATGATCTCGCACAGGGGCGCGTATTCCAGGTTGGTCAGGCCGGCGCCGTATTTCGACTCCGGCAGGAACAGGTTCCACAGGCCGGCGGCCCGCGCCTTCTCCTTCAGGCCCTCGATGGTCTTGGTCGGCACCCACGGGTTGCCGTTGCGGCGGGCCGCGTTCATTTCCTCTTCAAACGCCTTTTCCGCCGGATAGACATGCTCGTCCATGAATGCGGTGACGCGCTTCTGCAGGTCCTTGACCTTGTCGGAATACATGAAAGTCATTGCCGTTCTCCTGTAAGAGGTTATTGCTTCTCGATCTGCTCGACCAGCCGCCATGCCTGCTCGGCCAGCGGGCGGGTCCGTTTTGCGGTGTTCGCGGCTTCCGCGCTGGCGGCGTTGCCGAGCTGTACCCGCTTGGCGATCCCCTGCAGGATGCCGACCAGGCGGAACATGTTGAACACCATGTAGTATTCCCAGTTCGCCTTGGACACGCCTTCGCGGCCGGTGCGCCGGCAGTATTCGGCCAGGTATTCCTGCTCGTCCGGAATGCCGAGTTCGGCCAGCGGCAGCCCGGCCAGGCCGCGCGACTGTTCCGGGTTCATGCGGAAGGTCATGCAGTGGTAGGCGAAATCCGACAGCGGATGGCCGAGCGTCGACAGTTCCCAGTCGAGCACCGCCAGGATGCGCGGCTCGGTCGGATGGAAGATGACGTTGTCGATGCGGAAGTCGCCGTGCACGACCCGGGTCTCGTCATCCGACGGGATGTTTTTCGGCAGCCACTCGATCAGGTTCTCGACCGCCTCGATGCGCTCGGTCTCGGAGGCGCGGTATTGCTTGGTCCAGCGCGCCACCTGGCGTTCCAGGTAGCTGCCCGGCTTGCCGTAGGTCTCGAGCCCGACCGCGGCGTAGTCGACGCTGTGCAGCGCCGCGATCACCCGGTTCATCTCGTTGAAGATTTCCTTGCGCTGCGGGGGCGTCATGCCGGGCAGGGCGGGGTCCCACAGGATGCGCCCCTGCACGTAGTCCATGATGTAGAACATCGTGCCGATCACCGACTCGTCCTCGCACAGCGCATAGGTGCGCGCGACCGGCACGTCGGTCTGCGCCAGCGCGGTGATCACGCGGTACTCGCGGTCGACCGCGTGCGCCGAGGGCAGCAGGGTACCGGGCGGCTTGCGGCGCAGCACGTACTGCTTGCCGCCTGCCGACAGCAGGAAGGTCGGGTTGGACTGGCCGCCCTTGAATTGTTCGACCGTCAGTTCGCCGCTGTAGCCTTCGACGTGCTCCTGCATGTACTTCGCAAGGCTGGCGACATCGAAAGCATGCTGCGGGGCGACGGGACGGGTGCCGACGAAGCGGTCTTGGTAGGTTTGGCTCATGATTCAGGCTCAATTGTGATGGGTTGGCGCGGCTTCCGCGCCCTCGCCGGCAATAGGGGAACGCGCAGGCTCAAACCGCGCTGACGCCCCCGTCGACCGCGATCGCCTGGCCGGTGATGTGGCGCGACGCTTCCGACGCGAGGAAGACGACGGTGCCCTTCAGGTCCTCGTCGCTGCCGATCCGGTGCAGCGGCGCGCGCGCGATGATCGCCTCGCCCACCTTCTCCAGCAGGCCGGCCGACATCTTCGACGGGAAGAATCCGGGACAGATCGCGTTGACGTTGATGTTGTACTTGCCCCATTCGGAGGCCAGCGCCCGGGTGAAGTTGACCGCCGCGCCCTTGGAGGTGTGGTACGCGATGGTGTTGACGTTGGTGGCGCTGCCGCGCAGTCCGGCGACCGAGGCGATGTTGATGATCTTGCCGGTCTTGCGCGGGATCATCGTCCGCGTCGCCACTTCGCGCGACAGGAAGAACACCGAGTCGACGTTCAGGCCCAGCACCTTGCGCCAGGCCGCATCCGGATATTCCTCGGCCGGCGCGCTCCAGGTGGCGCCGGCATTGTTGACCAGGATGTCGATGGCGCCGAAGCGCTGCAGCACCTGGTCGACCAGCGCCGGGATCTCGTCCGTCTTCAACAGGTCGTTGACGACAGTGAGTACCTCATGGCCCATCTTCTCCAGGTGCGCCTTCGCCTCGGCGAGTTCGTCCGCCTTGCGCGCGCTGATGGCCAGCTTGCAGCCCATCTCGCCCAATGCTTCCGCCATCTGCAGGCCGAGCCCGCGCGAGCCGCCGGTAATCAGCGCGACCTTGCCGTCGAGCTGGAACAGTTGTTTGACGCTCATTGCGATGTCTCCTCTTGTCGTGTTTCAGCAGACCTCGAACAGGCCCGCCGCACCCTGGCCGCCGCCGATGCACATGGTCACCACGACGTACTTCGCGCCGCGGCGCTTGCCTTCGATCAGCGCATGGCCGGTGAGGCGCGCGCCGCTGACGCCGTAGGGGTGGCCGACGGCGATCGCGCCGCCGTTGACGTTCAGCAGCTCGTCCGGGATGCCGAGCTTGTCCCGGCAGTACAGCACCTGGCAGGCAAACGCCTCGTTCAGTTCCCACAGGCCGATGTCGTCCATCTTCAGGCCGTTGCGCTCCAGCAGCCGCGGAATGGCGTAGACCGGGCCGATCCCCATCTCGTCCGGCTCGCAGCCGGCGACGGCAAAGCCGCGGAAGATGCCTAGCGGCTGGATGCCGCGCTTTTCTGCCAGCCGGCCGTCCATCACCACGCAGGCGGAGGAGCCGTCCGAGAACTGGCTGGCGTTGCCCGCGGTGATCACGCCGCCCGGCATCGCCGAACGGATCTTCGATACGCCCTCGAGCGTGGTGTCGGGACGGATGCCTTCGTCGGCGGCGATCGTCACTTCGCGGCGGGTGATGCGGCCGCTTTCCTTGTCGACCACGCCCATCACCGTCGTCATCGGCACGATCTCGGCATCGAACCTGCCGGCGGCCTGTGCCGCCGCCGCGCGCAGCTGGCTGCGCACGCCGTATTCGTCCTGTGCTTCCTTGGAGATGTTGTAGCGCTTGGCCACGGTCTCGGCCGTCTGCAGCATGCTCCAGTAGATCTCCGGCTTGTGCTCCACCAGCCACGGGTCCTGCCGCATGTGGCGGTTGGTCTCGTTTTGCACGCAGGAGATCGACTCCACGCCGCCGGCGACCATCACCGGCACATGGTCGACCATCACCCGCTGCGCCGCCATCGCAATCGCCTGCAGGCCGGAAGAGCAGAAACGGTTGATGGTGACGCCGGCAGCCGTGACCGGCAGGCCGGCGCGCAGCGCGATGGCGCGCGCGACATTGCCGCCCGTGGTGCCTTCGGAAAGGCTGCCGCCCATGATGACGTCCTCGACCTCGGCCGGGTCGACGCCGGCGCGCTCGACGGCGGCGCGTACGGCATGCGCGCCGAGCGTCGCGCCGTAGGTCATGTTGAATGCGCCCTTCCAGGACTTTGCCAGGCCGGTACGCGCGGTGGATACGATGACAGCGTCATTCACGATCGACTTCCTCCTAGTTGAACGATTCGCCGGACTTGGCGAGGCAGACCAGCGACGGCGCCGGGGCCCAGAACGCGGCGTCGCCGCCCGGCTGACCGGCAAACCTGCGCATCTTCTCGACCACATTGGCCAGGCCGAGGGTTTCCGCGTACAGCATCGGACCGCCGCGGTGGGCAGGGAAGCCGTACCCGTGCAGGTAGACCATGTCGATATCGGAGGCGCGCTGCGCGATGCCTTCCTCGAGGATGCGCGCGCCTTCGTTGACGAGCGCGAAGATGCAGCGTTCGACGATTTCGTCGTCGCTCACCTTGCGCGCCTCGATGCCGGCCTCCGCCCGCGCCGCGGCAATGATCTCGTCGACCTCCGCATCGGGCAGCGCGTCGCGCTTGCCTGCCTCGTAGCGGTACCAGCCCTTGCCGGTCTTCTGGCCGAAGCGGCCGAGCTCGCACAGGCGATCGGCGATCAACGAGCGCTTCATCGCCGGGTTCTCCGCGTAGAGCCGCTTGCGGATCGACCAACCGATGTCGAGCCCGGCAAGGTCGCCCATGCGGAACGGCCCCATCGCCATGCCCCATTTCTCGAGGGCGCGGTCGATCTGCAGCGGCGATGCGCCTTCCTCGAGCAGTTCGTTGGCCTGGTTGCGGTAGAACTTCAGCATGCGGTTGCCGATGAAGCCGTCGCATACGCCCGAGACCACGGCCACTTTCTTGATCTTCTTCGCCAGCTGCATGACCGTCGCCAGCACGTCTTTCGCCGTCTGGTCCGCGCGCACCACTTCCAGCAGCTTCATCACGTTGGCGGGACTGAAGAAGTGCAGGCCGACCACGTCCTGCGGACGCCTGGTGAACGAGGCGATGCGGTTCATGTCGAGCGTCGAGGTATTGCTGGCCAGGATCGCGCCCGGCTTCATTACTTCATCCAGCTGGCGGAACACCTGCTCCTTCACGCCCATGTCCTCGAATACGGCTTCGATCACCAGGTCCGTGCCGCCGATGCCCGCGTACGACAGCGTCGTTTCCAGCAGCGCCATGCGCTTGTCGAGCTTGTCCTGCGTCAGCTTGCCCTTCTTGAGCGAGTTCTCGTAGTTCTTGCGGATCGTCGCCACGCCGCGGTCCAGCGCCTCCTGCTTCATCTCCAGCAGCACCACCGGAATACCGGCGTTCAGGAAATTCATCGCAATGCCGGCGCCCATGGTGCCGGCGCCGATCACCGACACCCGCTCCACCTTGCGCAGCGGCGTATCCGAGGGCACGTCGGGAATCTTCGCCGCCGCCCGCTCGCCCAGGAAGGCGTGGCGCAGCGCACGCGACTCCGGGGTATTCATCAGCCACAGGAAAGCCTCGCGCTCGATCTTCATCCCTTCGTCGAAGGGCTTCGTATATGCCGCGGCTACCGCTTCCACGCACTTGAGCGGGGCTGGGAAATGCCGCGCGGCCGCCGCCACGGTATTGCGCGCAAACTGCAGGTAGGCCTCGCCGTACGGATCCTGGATACGCACGTCGCGCGCCCGCTTCAGCGGACGCTTCTGCGCCACCGCCTGCAACGCAAAATCCACTGTCGCTGCGCGCAGGTCGCCGTCCACGATCGCATCGAACAGCGCCGTCTGCTTGAGCTGCAAGGCCGGCACGACATTGCCGGACACGATCATGTTCAGGGCGGTGTCGAGGCCGACCAGGCGCGGCAGGCGCTGCGTGCCGCCGGCGCCCGGCAGGATGCCCAGTTTCACCTCCGGCAGCGCGATCTGCGCATCCGGCAACGCGACCCGGAAGTGGCAGCCGAGCGCCAGCTCCAGCCCGCCGCCCATGCAGGCGCCGCCGATCGCCGCCACCACCGGCTTGGCCGACGACTCGACCGCCCGGATGACCGTCAGCAGGTTGGGTTCCTGTCCCGATTTCGGCGTGCCGAATTCCTTCACGTCCGCGCCGCCCGAAAACGCGCGGTCGGAGCCGATCAGGACAACGGCCTTGACCGCGTCGTCGGCGCCCGCCTGCTCCAGCAGCGCAATCAACGCGCGGCGCAGCGCCAGTCCGAGTCCGTTGACCGGCGGGTTGTTGAGGGAAATGACGGCAACGCCGCGATCGATTTCGTAGAGTGCGCTTTCCATTGGATGTCCTGCTGGTGAGGAGGAGGATGAAAGATGGCCGGTAGTTCTGCAGAGTGAAACATCGTTTCACTTATGTCGCCGGACGATAGTAGCAGGGCGAGCAGGCTGTGTAAATGGCAAGAACGCCGTAACGGAAGAGGAAAGAAGAACGAGAAGTAAAGAATGAGAAGCGGAGCGAGAACGGCAGGCGCAGGTGTGAAGCGGCTTCGCAACCGCCCCATGCAGGGCCGCGATGTTTTAAATCGAGTCGAGAATGTTTCGCTAAGCGAAACATTCAGGGCGGGTCAGGTCAGGGGAGTGCCGAGCTTTCCAGGCGCCGGGCCAGCGCCAGCAGGCGCGGCCGCACATCCTCGAGCAGGAATTCCCGTGACAGGCTGGACGAGGGGCCGCCGCAATTCATCACGTGCACGCCCGCGCCCGGGGCGCGGAAGGTGACCGCAATGCCATTGACATCTCGCTGCCACTCCCCGAACGAGGTTGCGCAGCCGTATTGCTGGTAGTCCTCGAAGCCGCGCCGTATGCCCTCGCGCACCGCGTCGGCCGCCGATTCGTCGAGATCGTTGGCGAGCCGCAGGATGGCATTGCGCTCCTGCTCGGAGGCGCCGGCGAGATAGGCGCGGCCGATCGCCGAGCTGGCGATCGGAATACGCGAGCCGACCTGCAGGCTGAGGGTAAGCGTGGCCATGCTGCGCACCACCTCGGTGTAGATGATGGAAAGCCGGTCGCGCACGCCGAGGGCGAGGGTGGCGCCGGCGAAGTCCGCGACTTCCTGCATCAGCGGGCGCGCGTACTGCCGGATGTCCATGCGCGCCAGCATGGAGCTGCCGAGCGACAGGGTGGCGCTGCCCAACGCATACCGTCCGCCCTCGATCTGCGTCAGGTAGCCGCGTTTGGACAGGGTGTAGACGATGCGGGTCACCGTGGATTTCGGCAGGCCGCAGCGCTCGGAGATCTGCTGGTTGCTGAGGGAGGTATCGCCGGAACGGAAGCACGCGAGCACATCGAGCCCGCGCGACAGGGCGGTGATGAAGTAGCGGTCTTCACCGCTCCTCGGCAGGTCGGGCTGCGGCATCGTGGTATCGCGTTTAGTGACGGTCATTGCTCGGGGCTGGACAGGTTGGGCGGCGCAGGCGCCATTCTAGCCCAGCGAGGCCGGCCGGCAACGCATTTTGACGGCGCGGCGGAAGCAGGCATGAAAAAGCCCGCGATGTCGCGGGCCTTGGGCAGAGCGGGAGCGGGATCAGGCGAAATTCTTCGCGACGAAGTCCCAGTTGACCACGTTCCAGAATGCCTCGACGAACTTCGGGCGGGCATTGCGGTAATCGATGTAGTACGCGTGTTCCCAGACGTCGCAGGTCAGCAGGGCCTTGTCGGCGCCGGCCAGCGGCGTGTGCGCGTTCGAGGTGTTGACGATGTCGAGCGCGCCGTCGGCCTTCTTCACCAGCCAGGTCCAGCCGGAGCCGAAATTGGTGACGCAGGACTTGGTGAACTCTTCCTTGAACTTGTCGAAGGAGCCCCACTTGGCATTGATGGCGTCGGCCAGCGCACCGGTCGGCGCGCCGCCGCCGTTGGGCTTCATGCAGTTCCAGAAGAAGGTGTGGTTCCAGACCTGGGCGGAGTTGTTGAATATGCCGGCGGAGGACTTGCGCACGATGTCCTCGAGCGACGCGTTTTCGAATTCGGTGCCCTTGATCAGGTTGTTCAGGTTGGTGACATAGGCCTGGTGGTGCTTCCCGTAGTGGAACTCCAGCGTTTCCTTGGAGATGTGCGGCTGCAGTGCATCCATTGCATAGGGCAGGGGCGGCAGGGTGTGTTCCATGGTCTTCCTTTCGGTTCTCGCGGTTGATGTTGTTTTCGAAAGACGTCAATTGTATGTCGGATGCGCCGGCGATGCATGCGCGGCGTCAGAACGCGAGGCCGGCCCGCCGGCTACTCCAGCGCCTTCTGCACGCTGGCGATCCCGACTTCCGCACTTCCCGCGGCAAGCCGTATCGTCACCGTCTGGCGCGGCTGCAATTCGTCGGGCGCCCGGAGGATGCGCCCCTTCGCGTCGGTCACCATCGCGTAGCCGCGCTCCAGGGTGCGCTGCGGATTCAGCAGCTCCAGCTGCGCCGCGAGGGCCGCAAGCGACTGCCGTCGGGTGGCGGACGCTCCGGTCATGCGCAAGGCAAGGCGTTGCGCATCCCGGGCCAGGCGCAGCCTCGCGGCGCCGGTATCCGGCAACCGGGCGCCAAGCCGTGTCTGCAATTGCACGACCGCATGCCTGGCCTGCGCGAGCGGTGTCCTGGCGGCGTGGCCGAGAGCGACATGCATCGTGCGCAGGCGCAGCCGCTCGTGGCCGATGTGGGCAGACGGGCTGACCAGCCGCCGCGACATCCAGTCCAGGGTCTGCGACTCTTCCGCCAGCCGGCGGCGCAAAGCGCGGGTCAGGTCGCCGGCGTGCGCGGAAAGCATGGCCATCCAGTCCGCGCGCGGCGCCGCAGCCATCTCCGCGGCCGCTGTCGGGGTCGGGGCGCGCAGGTCGGCGGCAAAATCCGCGATCGTAAAATCGGTTTCATGCCCGACGCCGGAGATGACCGGGATCGCACACCCGGCAATGGCGCGCGCCACCACTTCCTCGTTGAAGGACCACAGGTCCTCGATGCTGCCGCCACCCCGGCAGACAAGCAGCACGTCGCATTCGGCACGCGCCGACGCCGTCGCGACCGCCTGCGCGATTCTTGCCGCCGCGGCTTCGCCCTGCACCGGCGTCGGGTAAAGGATGACGCGCACGTGCGGCGCGCGACGCCGGAGCGTTGTCAGCACGTCGCGCAGGGCAGCGGCCTGCGGGCTGGTGACGATGCCGACGGTGCGCGCGAACAGCGCAAGCGGGCGCTTGCGGGCGGGATCGAACAGCCCCTCGGCGTTCAGCCGGTCCTTCATCCTCAGGAAGGCTTCGTACAGGTTGCCGACACCGGCCCGCCGGATCGCCTCGACGCTCAGCTGATAGTCCCCGCGGGGCGCGTACAGCGTGACCAGGGCGCGCACCTCCACCTTGTCGCCTTCGCGTGGCATGAAGCCGGCATGCTGCGCGCGGCCGCGGAACATCACGGCGCGCACCTGCGCGGCGTCGTCCTTCAAGGTGAAATACCAGTGGCCCGACGCGGCGCGGGTGAAGTTGGAGATTTCGCCCGATACCCAGGCCAGCGGAAAGCTGCGCTCCAGCAGGCGCGACACCGCCTGGTTGAGCGCGGAGACCGTCAGCACCTGTTGACCGCCGGTCGACGCTGCGCCGGACACATCCATGTTTTTACCTCTTTACGAAAGCTGTCCACAGTGCGCAACCGCCGTCACTGGGACGTCACAATTTATTACATGCTGTAAGAAGAAGTGCTAAGTCCTTGATTTACTTGACAAATACCTTATCGGAGGTTTTCCGGTAAGAAAATAAAAACCGTTAAGAATCAAGTACTTTGCGACATGCTCACAGACTTGCCCACAAAGTTATCCACAGGGTTGGGCCATGTCGGCTTGCCATCGCCGGGGCGGAAGGGCGCTTGCTCGCGCAGTCTCAACACGATACATTCTGCATCCCGACTGAAACCAATCCCAGGAGTCTGTTTTGCTCGCCATTATCCAAGCTGCCGGATGGCCCATCTGGCCGCTGCTGATCGCATCCGTTATCGGCCTGGCACTGATCATCGAGCGGCTATTGTACCTGCGCCGTTCCCGCATTCTGCCGCCCGACCTCCTCGACGAGGTCATCCGGGTCTACCACAACGGCAAGATCGGGCCAGAAGTGATCACCAACCTCGAACAGAACTCGCCGCTCGGGCGTGTGCTCGCCGCCGGCCTGCGCAACGTCAACTCGCCGCGCGACGCAATGAAGGAGTCGATCGAGGAGGCCGGCCGCGGCACCGCGCACGACCTGGAGCGCTTCCTCACGACGCTCGGCACGATCGCCACGCTGGCCCCGCTGATGGGCCTGTTCGGCACGGTGGTCGGCATGATCGAGATCTTCGGCTCGCAGAACGCCGGCGGCACCAATCCCGCCCAGCTCGCCCACGGCATTTCGGTCGCCCTCTACAACACCGGCTTCGGACTCGCGGTCGCCATGCCGGCACTGGTGTTCTACCGCCATTTCCGGGCCCAGGTCGACAGCTTCATCGTCGACATGGAGCAGCAGGCGGTTCGCTTCGTCGATACCGTGCACGGCAACCGCAAGTAAGGATCACCGATGGACTTCCGCAAAGGCACCCGCCGCGACGATCCGGATATCAACCTGATCCCGTTCATCGATGTGCTGCTGGTGATCCTGATCTTCCTGATGGTCACGACGACCTACAGCAAGTTCACGGCCCTGCAGATCACCCTTCCGACCGCGGACGCCGAAAAGGCGATGGAACAGCCGGCCGAAATCAACGTCGCGGTTGACGCCCAGGGCCGTTATGCACTGGACAATCGCCAGACGGCGGCGCGCGATGCCGCGGCGCTGGCCGAGGAACTCAAGTCCGCCGTCGGCAATCGCGGCCAGGGCGGCAAGGATGCCGTCGTGATCATCAACGCCGACGCCATGGCCGCTCACCAGTCGGTCATCAACGTGCTCGAAGCGGCACGCATCGCAGGACTCGAAAAAGTCACCTTCGCCGCCCAGACCAGCGGCAGGAAATGACGGGCAGCGCGGAGCTGCGGCTGGCCCGCGCCTGGTTGCGTCGCGGGCCGCTAGCCTGTGCGCTGTGGCCGCTGTCACTGCTGTTCGGCCTGCTCGCAGCACTGCGCCGCACGCTCTATCGTTTTCGCCTGCTTCCCGTGGAGAGGCTGCCGGTGCCGGTCGTCGTGGTCGGCAACATCTTCGTCGGCGGCACCGGAAAGACGCCACTCACCATCTGGCTGGTCGAGGAATTACGCCGCGCCGGATTCCGGCCCGGCGTCATCTCGCGCGGCTACGGTACCGCGCAGTCCCGTCCACTTGCCGTCGAAGCCGGCGCTCCCGCCGCCGCGGTCGGCGATGAGCCGGCGCTGATCGCGATGCGCGCACGTTGCCCCGTGGTTGTCGGCCGGGACCGGGTCGCGGCGGCACGCCTGCTCCTTGCGCTGCATCCCGACGTCGACCTGGTCCTGTCCGATGACGGCCTGCAGCACTACCGGCTGGGGCGCGACGTCGAGATCGTCCTTTGCGACGACCGCGGCAACGGCAACGGCTGGCTGCTCCCGGCAGGACCGCTGCGTGAACCCGGGCGTCGCCAGCGCGACTTCACCGTCGTAAACGGCAGCGCCATTCCAGCCGGAATTCCGGCGGACGCGTGGCAAATGCAGCTGGCGGGGGAGGTCGCGCATGCACTGAACGACGGCGCGAAGCAGTTGCCGCTGGCGGCGCTGGCGGGTCGGAAGCTGGTCGCATCGGCAGGGATCGGCAATCCAGGCCGCTTCTTCGCCATGCTGCGCGACGCCGGCCTGGCATTCACTGAACTGCCGCTGCCCGACCACTACGACTTTTCCGTCAATCCTTTCGCGCGGGTGGACGCCGAGATCATTCTGGTGACGGAGAAGGATGCAGTAAAATGTATGCACATTGATACGATCAGGAACGATCCGCGCGTGTGGGTGGTTCCGGTGGCGGCATGCATCGATCGCATGCTCGCACAACGAATAGTGGAGAAATGTCGTGGACGCCCGACTGCTTGATATCCTGGTTTGCCCGCTTTGCAAGGGCCCGCTCGACTACGACAAGGCCGCGCAGGAGCTGATCTGCAATCCGGACAAGCTGGCCTTCCCGATCCGTGACGGCATTCCCATCATGTGGGCCGACCAAGCGCGCGACCTGAACGCGCCGTCCGACGGCGTTCCCGCCACCCCGTAGTTGCCGTCGACGTCCGCTGCCGCTCCGTCCTTCCCATGTCCTTCACCGTCATCATTCCGGCGCGTCTCGCATCCACCCGACTGCCGCGCAAGCCGCTTGCCGACATCGGCGGCAAGCCGATGGTTGTGCGCGTCGCCGAGCGAGCTGCTGCCTCAGGTGCCGAACGCGTCGCCGTTGCGACCGACCACGCGGATATCGAAGCCGCCTGCCGGGCGCACGGTATTGCCGTGCATTTCACGCGCACCGATCATCCATCCGGAACCGATCGCATCGCAGAAGTCGCGGCCGCCATGGCGTTGCCGGCGGACGCGGTGATCGTCAATGTGCAGGGGGACGAACCGCTCATTGCGCCCGGGCTGATCGCGGCGGTGGCGGCGAAGGTGGGGTCCGGCGTGCCGATGGCAACCGCGGCCCACCCGGTCGCCGACGCCGCGGATCTGTTCAATCCCAACGTGGTGAAGGTCGCGCTCGACAAGGCCGGCCGGGCACTGTACTTCTCACGGGCGGCGATTCCGTGGCATCGGGACGCGTTCGCCGCCTCGCGCGACCGCTTCCCGCCGGGCTACCAGCCCTTGCGGCATATCGGCCTGTACGGTTTCCGCAACGATTTCCTCCAGGCCTATCCGCGCCTGGAAGTGTCGCCGCTCGAGCAGATCGAGGCGCTGGAGCAGCTGCGCGTGCTGTGGCATGGCTACCCGATCGCCGTGCATGTCAGCGAGGACGCCCCGGCGCCCGGCGTCGACACGCCGGAAGACCTCGCGCGAGTGCAGCAGATCTTCGATCAACAAAACCGGAAGAAAACCGACTGAAGCATCGAAGCACGCGGAATCTGTGGTAAGTTTCATGCAATGTTATTGTGATAAAAAGCAGGTCTCTGGGGCAAACCCCCGCCGCTGCAAACAAATTTAAAACCAAGTCTAGGAAAACTCCATGCGCCTCATCCTTCTAGGAGCGCCAGGTGCCGGCAAGGGCACGCAGGCGAATTTCATCAAGGAAAAGTTCAACATCCCCCAGATCTCCACCGGGGACATGCTGCGCGCCGCCGTGAAGGCCGGCACGCCGCTGGGCCTCGAAGCGAAGAAGGTCATGGATGCGGGCGGCCTGGTATCGGACGACATCATCATCGGACTGGTCAAGGATCGCCTCAAGCAGCCGGACTGCGCGAACGGCTACCTGTTCGACGGCTTTCCCCGCACCATTCCGCAAGCGGACGCCATGAAGGAAGCCGGCGTGGGCATCGACTACGTGATCGAGATCGACGTGCCGGACGACGCGATCATCGAGCGCATGAGCGGTCGCCGCGTCCATCCGGGCTCCGGCCGTACCTACCACGTCACCTTCAATCCACCGAAGACCGCAGGCAAGGACGACGTGACGGGAGAGGAACTGATCCAGCGCGACGACGACCGTGAAGACACCGTCAAGAAGCGCCTCGCGGTCTATCATGACCAGACCGAAGTGCTGGTTGACTATTACAACAAGTGGGCGGTTTCCGGGCAGCCCGGCGCACCGAAATACAGGAAGATCGCCGGCGTAGGTCCGGTCGAGACGATCCGGGACAAAGTCTTCGCCGCGCTGGCGGGGTAAAACAAAAAGCGGACCGTGTGTCCGCTTTGTTGTTTCTGGCGAAAGCGATTGAACAGGACGACGGATGCCGGCAGCGCCGGCAGCAGGGAGAAAAGCGAAGACGGCCGAACAATGCAGACGGGCAGCCCGGGGCTGCCAGTGCGAGTGCTTCAGGTAGTAGCGAATAAGTGTTGCAGTGCGTAGTACGGGAGGGTATTCCTCCGGAGACGACGACAGCAGGGAAGTAGCCCACCCGGGCAGCCATCGACGCCTCCAATACTCGTGTGTTTCAACTTGGTCGTGAACAACATGGAGGAGTCGATATGGCAGCAGCCCTGTGGTTCGCCGTCGCTTGCGGCGTGATTGCCGTCATCTACGGATTGGTGTCCCGCGCCTGGATCCTGAAACAGGACCCGGGGAATGCCCGCATGCAGGAAATCGCCGCCGCGATCCAGCAAGGCGCAGGCGCCTATCTCGCCCGGCAGTACAAGACGATTGCGCTGGTCGGCGTGATTCTCGCCGTCCTGATCGGCATCTTCCTTGACGTCGATACCGCCGTCGGCTTCCTGATTGGCGCGGTGCTCTCCGGGGCATGCGGCTTCATCGGGATGAACGTCTCGGTGCGCGCCAACGTACGTACCGCGCAGGCGGCCACGCACGGCATCGGCCCGGCACTCAACATCGCATTCCGGGGCGGCGCCATCACCGGCATGCTGGTGGTGGGACTCGGCCTGCTCGGCGTGACACTGTTCTTCTGGTACGTCAGCGCGGACGGCAACGTCGACGCGGCTACCCTGAAGCCGCTGCTCGGACTGGCTTTCGGTTCTTCCCTGATTTCGATCTTTGCACGGCTCGGCGGCGGCATTTTCACCAAGGGCGCGGATGTGGGGGCCGACCTGGTCGGCAAGGTGGAAGCCGGGATACCCGAAGACGATCCCCGCAACCCGGCCGTCATCGCCGATAACGTCGGCGACAACGTCGGCGACTGCGCCGGCATGGCGGCCGACCTGTTCGAGACCTATGCGGTGACCCTGATTGCAACGATGACGCTGGGCGCACTGATGGTGACCGGCGCACCCCTGAATGCGGTGATCTATCCGCTGCTGCTCGGCGGCGTTTCGATCATTGCTTCCATCATCGGATGCGCCTTCGTCAAGGCCAGCCCCAGCATGCGCAATGTCATGCCGGCCTTGTACAAGGGCCTGATCGTGGCCGGCGTGATATCGCTGGTGGCGTTCTACTTTGTCACCCGCTGGCTGTTCCCCGAGGCCGTCGCGGTTGCCGACGGCAGGGCCATCAGTGCCAATGCCCTGTTCGGCGCCTGCGTTGTCGGTCTTGCGCTGACGGCCCTGATGGTCTGGATTACCGAGTACTACACCGGCACCGATTACAAGCCGGTGCAGCATGTGGCGCAGGCATCCACTACGGGACATGGCACCAACATCATCGCCGGCCTTGGCGTCTCGATGAAGTCCACCGCCTGGCCGGTGCTGTTCGTCTGCGTTGCAATTGGCGTTGCCCACATGCTCGGTGGCCTGTACGGCATTGCGGTGGCGGCAACGGCAATGCTGAGCATGGCGGGCATTGTGGTCGCGCTCGACGCTTATGGCCCGATCACGGATAACGCCGGCGGCATCGCCGAGATGGCTGACCTGCCCGAGAGCGTGCGCGACATCACCGATCCCCTCGATGCGGTCGGCAATACCACCAAGGCAGTGACTAAGGGCTATGCCATCGGGTCGGCCGGCCTTGCCGCGCTGGTCCTGTTTGCCGACTACACCCATGCCCTTGAGGCACGGGGCATGCACCTGCGCTTCGACCTGTCCGACCACATCGTGATCATCGGCCTGTTCATCGGGGGATTGATTCCCTACCTGTTCGGCGCAATGGCGATGGAAGCGGTCGGCCGCGCGGCGGGCAGCGTGGTCGAAGAGGTGCGACGCCAGTTCCGGGACATCAAGGGCATCATGGAAGGAACCGGCAAGCCGGAGTACGGACGTGCGGTCGACATGCTGACGTCCGCGGCGATCAAGGAAATGATCGTGCCATCGCTGCTCCCGGTCGTCGTGCCTATCCTGGTCGGCCTGCTGCTGGGACCGGCCGCACTCGGGGGCATCCTGATGGGTACCATCGTTACCGGCCTGTTCGTCGCCATTTCGATGTGTACCGGCGGCGGGGCCTGGGACAACGCCAAGAAATACATTGAAGACGGCCATCACGGCGGCAAGGGTTCGGACGCGCACAAGGCGGCCGTCACCGGCGATACGGTGGGCGATCCGTACAAGGACACGGCAGGACCCGCCGTCAACCCGCTGATCAAGATCATCAACATCGTTGCGCTGCTGATCGTGCCGTTGCTGCCCGTGGTGCCGAATACAGCCGCCGCCGGTCCGGGGCAGACCTTGCCGGCAGCCGGGACGCCGGCGCCGGCACAGAATGGGTTGCCGGCGCCCGCCGCCAAACCCTGACGGCGGCCATCCGGAAGAGGGCGGCCGACGCAGCCCTCTTCCACACTTCCTTTGCGCGTGCGTGGCAATGTTGGCTACAATGGTCAGGCTTTACGTTTACGTTAACGTCATAAGAGGAAGGCATGCAAATCCAGAACAATGTATTCGTCATCACCGGCGGCGCGTCGGGTCTCGGTGCAGCGACTGCCCGAATGATCGTCGATGCCGGGGGCCATGTCGTGCTTGCCGACGTGCAGGTTGAAGCGGGCGAGAAACTGGCCGCGGAACTCAAGGGCAAGTTCGTCAGATGCGACGTCACTTCCGAAGCCGACGGCATGGCTGTCATGGAGGCGGCCGCAACGATGGGTACCTTGCGTGGCCTCGTCAACTGTGCCGGCGTGGCGCCCGCGATCAAGACCGTCGGCAAGGACGGTCCCCATCCGCTGGACGTATTCCAGCGCGTCGTCAACATCAACCTTGTCGGCACCTTCAACATGGCCCGCCTGGCGGCCGACGCAATGGCGAAGACCGAGCCTGGCGATTCCGGTGAGCGCGGCGTGATCATCAATACCGCCTCGGTCGCCGCATATGACGGGCAGATCGGCCAGACTGCTTACGGCGCATCGAAGGCGGCAGTGGTTGGCCTCACGCTTCCGATGGCGCGCGACCTTTCACGCAACGGCATCCGCGTGATGACGATTGCCCCCGGCATCTTCGAGACTCCGATGCTGCTCGGCATGCCGCAGGAGGTGCAGGATTCGCTCGGACGCATGGTGCCGTTCCCGTCGCGGCTCGGCAAGCCTGCCGAATACGCGCAGCTGGCCAGGAGCATCATCGAGAACCCCATGCTCAACGGCGAGACCATCCGGCTCGACGGGGCGATCCGGATGCAGCCCAAGTAAGCGCAAGGGTGATCAAGCGCAAACCGGTGCGTGATAGCGTCCGGCGCATGCTTTGGCGCCAGCATATCGACCTAAACTATGACGGGCCACGTGCCCGTCTTTTTTTTTGGAGCAAGCCCATGACCGTAAAACGCATCAGCGCTGCTGCACTCCTGGCCTTTCTGCTTGGCGCATGCGCGTCACCCCAGCAACAGCAACCGCCGCAGGCCGCCGCCGGCATGCAGGCGCCGGAGCGTGCCACCGGCTACGAGGAGAAGCCGGGCTGGCTGGCGAAATCCCGCATGGTTGCAGCAGCCAACCCGCTTGCAACCGAAGCCGGTTACCAGATCCTGAAGGCGGGTGGCAGTGCCCTCGACGCGGCGATCGCGGTACAGATGGTGCTGACACTGGTCGAGCCGCAATCCTCCGGTATCGGCGGCGGTGCGTTCATGTTGCACTTCGACGGCCGCCGGGTGCAGGCATTCGATGGTCGCGAGACCGCGCCGTCCGCCGCCGGCGAAAACCTTTTTGCAGGCACCGGCGGCAAGCCGATGAGCTTCCATGAAGGCGTGGTGGGTGGCCGTTCGGTGGGCGCGCCTGGCGTGCTGCGCATGCTGGAACTGGCGCATCGGGAGCACGGCAAGCTGCCATGGGCCGACCTGTTTGCCCCGGCGATCCGGCTTGCCGAGGAGGGCTTCGCCGTCAGTCCGCGTCTTGCAGCGATGCTCGGCAGTGAGCAGTTCCTGAAACGCGACCCGGCGGCGGCGGCGTACTTCTATGATGCGAGCGGCAATCCGTGGCCGGCCGGGCACCGTTTGAGAAACCCCGAACTCGCCGGCGTGCTGCGCGAAATCGCGCGCGGCGGGGCAGATGCCTTTTACCGCGGACAGATCGCCCGCGACATCGAAGCCAAGGTACGTTCGCATCCCGCCAACCCCGGCCTGCTCAGTGCCGCCGATATTGCGGCGTACCGACCCAAGGTTCGCGAGCCCCTGTGCACGCCGTACCGCCAATGGATTGTCTGCGGCATGCCGCCGCCGTCTTCCGGTGGCATCGCCATCGCGCAGATGCTCGGCATACTCGAGACACGGGACATGCGCGCGCTGGCGCCGATCGACGGCGTGCCCGGCGCGGACGCGATCCACCTGTTCTCCGAGGCTGGAAGGCTCGCATACGCCGACCGGGGACGCTATGTCGCCGATACCGATTTCGTTCCGCTTCCCGGCAACAGCATGCGACCGCTCGTCAGCAGGGATTATCTCGCCCAGCGCGCCGCGCTGATCACCGACCGCTCGATGGGCACGGCCAAGTTCGGCGTTCCACCCGCGACGGCCGTGGCCGGGGGTGTCGACCAGTCTCCGGAACTGCCGTCCACCTCTCATATCTCGGTCGTCGACGGCCTCGGCAACGCGATCTCGATGACCACGACGATCGAGGACGCTTTCGGCTCGCGCCAGATGGTCCGCGGTTTCCTGCTCAACAATCAGCTGACCGACTTCTCCTTTGCCGCCAGCGACGCCAACGGCCTGGTCGCCAACCGGGTGCAGCCCGGCAAGCGGCCGCGCAGTTCGATGGCGCCCACCCTGGTATTCGACCGGTCCTCTGGCCGCCTGGTGCTCGCGACGGGATCACCAGGCGGCTCGGCCATCATCAACTATGTGGCCAAGGTCCTGGTCGGGACCCTCGACTGGGGGCTGAACGTGCAGCAGGCGATCAGCCTGCCCAACTTCGGCAGCCGCAACGGCCCGACGGAACTTGAGCAGGGCAGGGTGCCGGCGACCGTCGCCGATCAGCTTCGCGCCAGGGGTCATGACGTGCGCATGATGGAGCAGACATCGGGGCTGCAGGGAATCATGCGGATGAACGTGCACGGTGAGGAGATGTGGTTTGGCGGCGCCGATCCGCGCCGTGAGGGCGCCGTCAGGGGGGACTGAGCGAATCGCGCACTGCATGCGTTCCCGCGGCGCCCGCGTCCTGCTAATCTCTGCTCATGGAAAAGCAGGGAAAAACGGGACTGGTGCTCACGGGGGGCGGAGCTCGCGCGGCCTATCAGGTCGGCGTGCTGGTTGAGGTCGGGGCCATCCTGGCGGAGGCCGGATGGCCGGCCGCAAGCAACCCCTACGAGATCATTTGCGGGACCTCCGCCGGCGCAATCAATGCGACCGCGCTTGCCTGCCACGCCGATGATTTCGACACTGGTCTGCGCAAGGTGCGGCAGGTCTGGGAAGGCTTCGCGGCCGAACAGGTTTACCGCGCCGACTCGCTCGGCGTGCTGCGCTCCGGCGCGCGCTGGCTGTCGCTGCTGTCCTTCGGCTGGCTGCTGCGCCAGTGGAAGGCGAACCCGCCCAACTCCTTGCTCGACAACACGCCGCTGGTGACCTTGCTGCACAGGATGCTCGATTTTCCGCGGCTGGACGGCGCGCTGCGGGATGGCGCGCTGCATGCGCTGGCGGTCACGGCTTCCTCCTACACCAACAGCCGGCATATCACCTTCTTTCAGTCGGAGGCGGATATCCCGCCGTGGTCGCGATCCCAGCGGCTGGCGCTGCGAACCCAGATCGGCATCGAGCACTTGCTGGCGTCCTCGGCAATTCCCCTGATTTTTCCAGCCACGCCATTGTTCTGCGAAGGACGGAGAGAATACTTCGGCGACGGATCGATGCGGCAATTGGCGCCGATATCGCCCGCCATCCACCTCGGCGCCGCCCGCGTGCTCGTGATTGCTGCCGGCCGGTTGTCGGAGCCGGCGGGCGAGCAGCGCGAACAGGCGCAATACCCGACCCTGGCCCAGATCGGCGGTCATGCGCTGTCGAGTATTTTCCTGGATAGCCTCGCGGTCGATATCGAACGCATGAAGCGTGTGAATCAGACGCTTTCGATCCTTACCCCCGCCCAGCGCACGCTGACGGGGCTGCGAAACGTCGACATGCTGGTGATTGCACCCTCGGAGCGCCTGGATGAAATTGCCGCGCGCCATGTGCACTCCCTGCCGCGCCCCGTCCGGATGCTGCTTTCCGCCATCGGCGCCACGGACGTGCGCGGCGCTGCACTCACGTCATACCTGCTTTTTGAGTCAGCCTACACGACCGAGCTGATTGCCCTCGGACGCAAGGACGCGCGGGGACGTTGCGACGCCGTGCGTGCCTTCTTCGGCTTGTCCCGCGACGTCAGCGCGCCGTCCAGCGGATTTTGTCCTGCACAGGGAGAGCAGGGACTTTTTGAACGCTGAAACAAAAAGCCCGGCATCTGCGTGCCGGGCCTGATGGATACTGCGTCTGGAAGTCAATGCCGGTAGTAATGGTGACGGTCGCCCCGATGCCCGCGGTGATGACCATGGTGATGGTCATGCTTCCAGTGATGGTGCCGCATGTGCGGCCGCGGGGCTTCCACGTAGTAGTACGGCTGTCCATACTGAACCACGGGTGCGGGATGGACGTAGACCGGGCGCGGACGAACGTAGTGCGGGCGCGGAGCGACATAGACGACGGCCGGCGGGGTGTGAACGTAGGCGCCGGCGTATGGTGTGCCGACCGTCACGGACCAGTTGACTTCAGAGGCTGCCGCGGAAGTGGCGGCAAAGGCGAGCGCCGCTGCGGCGGCAATCTTGAACGTGGTTGCGAGTAGGGATTTCATACCTGTTCTCCATGTATTCCTGTCGCTATTAAACGCTAGCCGCCCTGGAAATGGCTACAACTGAAAAGAATCGCTCCGTATCTATTTGCAACCGTTTGTAAGCCACGTCTGGAAGCAGCCGGACGCGATTGCAGCTTGCGTGGAGAAGTATGACTCCGGAGCCCTTGCTTCCTGTTTTGCAAGGGGGTACCCTAATGCATTCGGAACATTGTTGCTATATTTGCAATAGCTTAAGTGAGAGTCATGCGGCGCGTCGGAGCGGTTCATCATTGGTTGTTTTTTATTCTTGCCCTGGCGCTTTCGTTCGCCGTAATGGCAAGAGGGCATGATGGCCTCAAGACCATTTCAGTCCGCGACTTGCCTGCGGAAGCTCGCCATACCCTGTTGCTGATAAAGCAAGGCGGTCCCTTTCCCTATGCAAAGGACGGTCGCGTTTTCGGCAACTATGAAGGGGTTTTGCCCCGGCAAAAGCGCGGGTATTATCACGAATTCACGGTGAAAACCCCCGGCGCGCGCAATCGCGGCGCGCGGCGGATCGTATCAGGCGGAGAACCGGCTACCTCCGGCGAATACTATTACACCGACGACCATTACGCGACTTTCAGGCGCATACAAGAGTAATCCAATGCGAATCGAGCCTACGCACACCGAACCTGCCAATTTCATCGCGCACGTCGAGGAAGACATGAGCTTGTTCAAGACCGTTCCACCGAACGTGGTGCAATCCATTCGCGCTTTTCGTGTGCCGGACTTGCAGGAGGAAGCCGCGCGCCTGGGCCAGCATTTCCTTTATGCGTATTGCGCGGATGCCGTGACGAAGCAGCAAGTGCTCGGGCGTATTGCCGCTGCTTTCCATTTCCCGAAGCATTTCGGAAAGAATTTCGATGCGTTGGAGGACTGCCTTACCGACCTCGCTTACAAGGCCGGCCCGCAGCCCGGTTTCCTCGTCGTCATCGAGCAGCTGCCCAATACGCCCAAGTTCGACAAGGAAGCGCGTGAAACGCTGCTCGACGTATTCCGCGATGCCGCGGACTTCTGGGCCGATAAAAAAGTTGCGTTCCGGGTGTTCTACTCGTTTCAGTAATCCTGTCGAACGCCAGAGGGGCCGGCCTTCGGGGTCGGCCTTTTTTGTTTCGGGCGGGACAAAGGGCTACGGTACAATGCGCGCCATGAAAAATATCGTCATCCTGATTTCCGGCCGCGGCAGCAACATGCAGGCGATCGTGCGTGCGGCGGAAGCCGAGCGCTGGCCTTGCAGAATCGCGGCAGTCATCAGCAACCGGGCGGATGCGGAAGGACTTGCGTATGCGGCCGCGCGGGGGATCCCGACTGCGGTGGTGCCTAGCAAGGCCTACTCCAGTCGTGACGACTTCGACGCGGCACTGCGACAGGAAATCGACGGCTTCCAGCCCGACCTTGTCGTGCTGGCAGGGTTCATGCGTATCCTGACGCCTCCCTTCGTCGAGCATTACAGCGGACGCATGCTGAATATCCACCCGTCGCTGCTGCCCAGTTTCCCCGGACTGGCCACCCATCGCCAGGCGCTCGCCGCCGGCGTGAAAGTCCATGGCGCGACGGTGCACTTCGTCACTGCAGAACTGGACCACGGACCCGTGGTCGCCCAGGCCGCGGTGCCAGTCCTGCCCGGTGATTCCGAGGAAAGCCTGGCGGAGCGCGTCCTGGCGGAAGAACATCGCATCTATCCGCTGGCCGTCCGCTGGTTCGTCGAGAGGCGGCTGAGGATTGATCAAGGCGTGGTGCACATTGACCATCCTGCAGCCCCACTGCCTGAAACTGAAAGAAATCGATGAGACTGCATCCTGCCGTGGCAACCCACCTCGAAGAAGTCCTGCGCGAGGTACTGCGTTTCACCGGGCCGGCCGACGTGGTCGTCTCGCGCTATTTCCGCGAGCATCCGAAGCTCGGGCCGCGTGAGCGCGGCGCGGTTGCGGAGGGGGCGTTTGCCGTGCTGCGCAACAAGCTGTCCTACGCCAGTTTTGCCGAATCCGGGACCGGCTCCCTGATGCGGCGCCTCGCGCTTTTGGGGCTTGCCGACGTGGCGGGCATCGATGCGCTCGCCGGCCTGACGACGGAAGAGAACGACTGGCTGCAACGCATTGCCCGCATCGACCGCAGCAGCCTGCCGCTGGCCATGCGTGCCAATCTGCCGCCATGGTTGCTGGAGAAGCTGGTGCAGCAGGACGGCGAAGAGGCGACCCTTGCCCTTTCCGACGCGCTGAACCGGCCTGCGCCGCTCGACCTCCGGGTAAATGCCCTCAAGGCGAAGCGGGAGGACGCGCTGGCAGGACTGGCCGAGGCCGGGATCACGGCCGAGCCGACCCCGTTTGCGCCGCTCGGTATCCGTGTCCCCAAGAAGCCGGCCCTGCAGAACATCCCGATGTTTCGGGAGGGACTGATCGAAGTACAGGACGAAGGCAGCCAGCTGCTGGCCCAGATCGTCGCTGCCCGGCGTGGCGAGATGGTTGTCGACTTTTGTGCCGGGGCCGGCGGGAAAACGCTGGCCTTGGGAGCGGCGATGCGCAATACCGGCCGGCTGTATGCCTTCGACGTGTCGGAGAAGCGGCTCGCCAAGCTCAAGCCGCGGCTGGCGCGTAGCGGCCTGTCGAACGTGCATCCGGGCGTGATCGCCCACGAGAACGACACCAAGGTCAAACGGCTGGCCGGCAAGGTCGACCGGGTCCTGGTCGATGCTCCCTGCAGCGGACTGGGGACCTTGCGGAGGAATCCCGACATGAAATGGCGGCAGACCATGGATTCGGTGGCCGAGCTGAACGCGAAGCAGGCAGCCATCCTGGACAGCGCCGCCCGCTTGCTCAAGGCTGGCGGACGTCTGGTGTATGCAACCTGCAGCCTGCTGCCCGAGGAGAACGAAGCCATTGCGTCGGCATTTCTTGCCAAGCATGCCGACTTCATGCTCGTGCCCATGCGGGAGGTGCTGGCCGAGCAGAAGATTCCGCTCGAGATGCAGGATTACCTGAAGCTGCAGCCGCACGTGCACCAGACCGACGGTTTTTTCGCGGCGGTCTTCGAGCGGCGGAAATAAGGGGAGGGCCCGGGCAAGGGCGCCCTGGCCGGTCAACACAAGAAGAATATGGCACAGAACCTGGTCAACGACCTATTGATCGATCTCGGGAAGGACTTGCATGATGCCCGGCTGCTCTGGCAGGTGGGGGCACTGGTGGTCGCGTTCGTCGCCGGTACTCTGCTTGCCCGCGTATTGCGCGGACAACTGGCGGCCCGGGATGTACAGCGTCGGGTGATACGCCTTGGTGTGGAAAGTTTCGCGCCGGTCCTGGCGCCACTGCTCACACTCGGCTTCATTGCGCTCGCCAGGCTCGTGCTCGGTCAATGGATGCCGGTCAGGCTGCTGCAATTCGCATTGCCTCTTGTGGCCTCGTTCGCGCTGATCCGATTTGCGTTCTATGTGCTGCGACGTGTCTTCGCGCGGGAAGGCGCAACAGGCGCCTTCCTGCAATCGGCGGAGAAGCTGGTCGCCGTCCTCGTGTGGATGGGCGTCGCGCTCTATGTCACCGGGCTGTGGCCGGGACTGCTCAACCTGCTCGAGGAGACCGTCGTGCCCGTGGGCAGGCACAAAGCCTCGCTGCTGGTGATCGTGCAGGCGGCAGCCTCGGTCGTCGTCACCCTGATGGTCGCGCTATGGGCCGGCACCGCGTTGGAAGAACGCCTGATGCGGATGGACGGCATGCATTCCTCGTTGCGTGCGGTAATGGCGCGCAGTGCCCGCGCCTTGCTTATCCTGATGGCGGTGCTGGTCAGTCTCTCGCTGGTCGGAATAGACCTTACGGTACTATCGGTGTTCGGCGGCGCATTCGGCGTCGGCCTCGGCCTCGGCCTGCAAAAAATTGCGAGCAGCTACGTCTCCGGTTTCGTGATTCTGTTCGAGCGCAGCCTCGCCATCGGTGACGTGGTGACCGTCGACAAGTTTGCCGGGCAGGTAACCCAGATCAACACCCGCTACACGGTGATTCGCGGCGGTGATGGTATCGAGACGGTCGTTCCAAATGACATGCTGGTGTCGGGGCCGGTGCAGAATTACTCGCTGACCGATCGTACGTTGCGTCTCTCGACGCGTGTCACGGTGGCATACAGCGTTGACGTCGAGCAGGTGCTGCGCCTCCTGCAGCAGACTGCGGCGGCGGTGCCTCGCGTGGTCAGTGAACCGGCGCCGCAAGCCCTGCTTGCGCGGTTCGATCCGGATGGTTTCGAACTGGAGGTGGGCGTCTGGATCGCCGACCCCGAGAACGGGCGAGCGAATGTGTTGTCTGACGTGAACCGGGCGTTGTGGAAGGTACTGCAGGAACACCAGATCAGCGTGCCGTATCCGCAGCGCGAGGTCAGGATCATCAACGCCGGCGCACCCGCTCAGCCACCGCTTCCCAAGCCCCTTCGGACCGCCGAGACACTTTAAAACAGCGTACAATCTGCGCGGGTCGGGCGTCGCCCTTCGGCCAACCAACTGGATAATGAATGTTTGATAATACTATGCTTGACGCGGTTCTGAGTTTTCTCGCCAACGGCCTCACCGGAGCGAGTACGTGGGAAATCGCCGCGTACGCGCTGATCGTGACGCATATCACGATCGCCAGCGTCACGATCTACCTGCACCGTTGCCAGGCGCACCGGGCACTCGACCTGCATGCCATTCCCAGCCATTTCTTCCGCTTCTGGCTGTGGCTTACCACCGGCATGGTGACCAAGGAGTGGGCAGCCATTCACCGCAAGCACCATGCGAAGTGCGAGACGGAAGAAGATCCGCACAGCCCGGTGACCCGCGGCATTAAGAAAGTATTGCTGGAAGGTGCAGAGCTGTACCGCGCCGAGTCGAAGAACCTGGAAACGATGGAAAAGTACGGCCATGGTACGCCGGACGACTGGGTCGAGCGGAATATCTATACCAAGTACTCCTGGCAGGGAGTCGGCCTGATGCTGATTATCGACGTGCTGCTGTTCGGCGCGGTCGGCTTGAGTGTCTGGGCGGTGCAGATGCTGTGGATCCCGATTACGGCCGCCGGCATCATCAACGGCATCGGGCACTTCTGGGGCTATCGCAACTACGATTGCGCGGACGCGGCAACGAATATCTTCCCGATCGGTATCTTGATTGGCGGCGAGGAACTCCACAACAACCACCATACCTTTGGTACTTCCGCCAAGCTGTCTTCCAAGTGGTACGAGTTCGACATCGGCTGGCTTTATATCCGGATCCTGGAAACAGTGGGTTTGGCGAAGGTGAAGAAGGTTGCCCCGGCACCGAAGTTCGTCCGTGAAAAAACGGTGGCGGATTTTGATACCCTGCAATCGGTGATTGCCAACCGCTACGATGTGATGGCCAAGTATGCCAAGTCAGTCAAGCGAGCCTGGCACGACGAAGCCGAGCACCTGAAGGCACGGCTCGAATCCAAGTATCTGAAGTCTGCGAAGAAGTTGCTGCAGCGCGAGCCGGCCAAGCTGGAGGCGCCGCAGAAGCAGCAACTGTCCGAGCTCTTTGCCCACAGCAAGGTATTGCAGACCATGCATGAGATGCGCGTCGAGCTGGGCGCGATCTGGGAGCGCTCGACGAACAGTCGCGAACAGTTGCTACATCAGTTGCAGGACTGGTGTGCAAGGGCCGAAGCTTCCGGTATCAAGTCACTCCAGGAGTTCTCGATGCGACTGCGCAGCTACGCGTAGTAGCGCAGCAATCCCTGCACAGGAACCCAAGCGGCCCCGGAAACGGGGCCGTTTTTTTTTAGCGAGCGAAATCGACACGAAAAAGCCCGGGGAAACGGAACGTTGCGGAAAAAGAAAAAGCCCCGCGATGCGGGGCTTTTGTCGAGAGAGCCGGAGCTTACTTGATCTTGGTCTCTTTGTATTCCACGTGCTTGCGTGCCTTCGGATCAAACTTCATGATCGTCATTTTTTCAGGCATGGTGCGCTTGTTCTTCGTGGTGGTGTAGAAGTGGCCGGTACCAGCGGTCGATTCCAGCTTGATTTTGTCGCGGTTAGATTTTGCCATGATATTTTCCTAGAGAGTCGGCTCAGATTTTCTCGCCGCGTGCACGCATGTCGGCGAGGACGGCGTCGATGCCGATCTTGTCGATCACGCGCAGTCCGGCATTGGACACGCGCAGGGAAACCCAGCGATTTTCGGATTCAACGAAGATGCGGCGGTTCTGCAGGTTCGGCAGAAAGCGACGCTTGGTCTTGTTGTTGGCATGGGAAACGTTGTTGCCGACCATCGGCCCCTTCCCGGTCACTTGGCAAACACGTGCCATGGTTTACTCCTTGATGAGTCCAAAATTTGGAAAACCGAGAGTATAGACAGAAAAATTAAGTATTTCAACGACTTGCGAAAAATAAGTGTGTCTTACATATGCCAGCAGATTTAACAATCCGCTGCTATAGCTCGCCGTGCTCGGCAAATGAATAGGTGCTGGTGCCGGCAATGACGACATGGTCCAGTACGCGAACGTCCATCAGCTCCAGCGCCTGCTTCAGTGCCTGCGTCAGGTTGCGGTCCGCAGCGCTCGGCTCCGGGGAGCCGGAAGGATGGTTGTGCGCCAGGATCACGCTCGCGGCATTGCGGGCGAGGGCAGCCTTCACCACCTCGCGAGGGTAGACGCTGGCATGGGTCAGCGTGCCACGGAACAGCTCCTCCGCCGCTATCAGCCGGTTGCGCGCATCAAGGAAAAGGACGACAAATGCTTCATGTGCCTTCGTCGCGAGCGTAAGCTGGAGGTAATGTTTGACGGCGCCAGGGGATGACAGCGCTTCGCCGCTGCGAAGCTCTTCCGCCAGTGCGCGGCGCGCCAGCTCCATCACCGCCTGGAGGTGCGCATACTTGGCAGGACCCAGGCCATCGATGCGGGAGAAGTCTTTCAGCGGGGCGGCGAACAGCGCGTTGAGGGAGCCGAACCTTTCGATCATCTCCCTGCCGAGGTCGACGGCGCTTTTCCCGCTCACGCCTACACGCAGGGCTATTGCCAGCAACTCGGCATCCGAGAGGCCCTTTGGTCCGCCGCAAATCAAGCGCTCGCGCGGGCGCTGGTCCTCCGGCCACTGGTTGATTGGCATCGTCCGTGTCCTCATTGGTGCGGGACGATGATTATAGCCGCAGTAGTTGTAACATTGGCAATTCCGGGGCGCGGCGGCAGGACGCAAGCTCGATTACAATGTCGGGTTACCTCTGAATAGCAAAGCCATGTCCGAAGCACAGCCCGTCGTCACCCCAACAGCCTATCTGACGCTGCATTACCGCCTTGCGTCGAAGGACGGTGCAAATATCGTGAGCACGTTTGAAGAAATGCCCGCTACGCTGCAGCTGGGAATGGGCCAGCTGGCCCCGTTTCTCGAAGCGTGCCTGCTCGGCTTGCCGGAGGGCGCGCACCAGACGTTCGATCTGGCGCCCGAACAGGCTTTCGGTCCGCGCAATCCCGAACTGGTGCAGCGGATCTCCCGCGCCACTTTGGCGGAGAATTCGCAGATGGGGGAGGAATACACCGTCGGCGACCTCGTCGAATTCAACGCGCCTTCGGGTGGACGCTTCGCAGGCGTGCTTCGCGCCATCGACAGCGAGGGGGCATTGTTCGATTTCAACCATCCGCTTGCCGGCCAGCCGGTAAAATTCGAAGTGAAGATCATCGGCATCCTCTAAGCGCCGCCCATCACAAGGATCGTCCCAGCATGGACAAGGAAATACTGCTCGCCCAACCACGCGGCTTCTGCGCCGGGGTGGACCGTGCAATCGACATCGTTGAACGCGCGCTCGAGGCCTTCGGTGCGCCGATCTACGTTCGCCACGAGATCGTCCACAACGCTTACGTCGTCGAAGACCTGCGACGCAAGGGCGCGGTTTTCATCGAGGAACTGGAGGACGTCCCGTCCGGCAGCACGGTCATCTTCTCGGCGCACGGCGTATCGAAGGCCGTGCAAGCGGAGGCCGAGTCGCGCGGGCTCCGAATCTTCGACGCGACCTGTCCCCTGGTGACGAAGGTGCACGTGGAAGTGGCGAAGATGCGGCGCGAAGGACGCGAGATCATCATGATCGGGCATGACGGCCACCCGGAAGTCGAAGGCACCATGGGGCAGGCGGACAACGGCATGCACCTGGTCGAGACCGTGCAGGATGTCGAGGCGCTGCAGGTCGACAACCCGGACCTGCTTGCCTATGTATCCCAGACCACGTTATCGGTCGATGACACGGCCGACATCATTGCGGCGCTGCGTCGACGCTTCCCGAACATCGCCGAGCCGAAGAAGGGCGATATCTGCTACGCCACCACCAACCGCCAGGAAGCGGTCAAGTTCATGGCACCGCAAGTCGACGTCGTGATCGTGGTAGGCAGCCCCAACAGCTCCAATTCCAATCGTCTGCGCGAAGTGGCGGAAAAGAAGGGGACTCCCGCCCACATGGTGGACAACGCGGGGCAGATCGACCCCGCCTGGATCACCGGCAAGCATCGGGTCGGCGTTACGGCGGGCGCCTCGGCGCCGGAGGTCCTGGTGCAGGCCGTGATAGACCGTCTCAAGGCCCTCGGCGTCAGCAGCGTCCGCGCCCTTCCCGGGGTGGAAGAAAACGTCACTTTCCCGATGCCGAAGGGATTGACCTCGTCCCGCGCCGCCTGAGGCCGGGACGCCATCGGCCCTGGTCACCGCTCGGAATTAAATTTCGGGTGCGCTTCTTTTTTCCATGAATTGTTTTTTCCCTAAATCGTTATGATTGCTGCCAGCCGTGACCGGGCGCACACAACCGCTGCATAAGCGCGGCAAGCATGCGCAAGGCCGCTGCGGGAATTGAAAATGTCGGGACTTCCTCTCTTTTACATATAAAGTAAAGGTGCCCGTTCGAAAGCGAGGGGGGGCAGGAACCCCGCCGGGCAGGGCGATGCAGATCAACCGCATCAGCCGTCGAAAAAGGCGGAAAACGCAACAAATGGGTAAATCCCAAGGTTTCCATTCGGAACATGTCCGGTATAATGCCGCGCGGTTCGGGTGGGGCCCATAAGGCGACACAAACTAAAAAAGTTTTTACCAGAGACGAAATCAAGGAGACACGAGATGCAGATCACCCACGCCTTCGCGACACGAATAATTGCGGCGGGCCTGTTTCGGTAAGGATGGCATACGTCAGACGGCACCCCATGAAGCAGAAGGGTGCCGTTTTTGTTATTCGAAACGGGTTTGCTGCAACGCACGCCGAGCGCGAATCAAAGTTGTACAACGATTTGAACGATCTTTATAGAGAGTAGGCAAACATGGATACATTTATCCAACAAATCATTAATGGGCTGGTGCTAGGCAGCATGTATGCACTGGTGGCGTTGGGCTATACGATGGTCTACGGCGTGCTGAACTTGATCAACTTCGCGCATGGCGACGTGCTGATGGTCGGCGCGATGACGGCGATCACGATCCTGAACATCGTCCAGGATGTTGCGCCCGATCTCCCCGGGTTCGTCAAGCTCCTGATTGCGATCCTCGGCGCCATCCCTGTTTGCGTGATCGTCAACATCATCATCGAGCGGGTCGCTTACCGCCGGCTGCGCAATGCGCCGCGCCTGGCGCCGCTGATCACCGCAATCGGCGTCTCGATCCTGCTGCAGACTTTCGCAATGATGATCTGGGGTCGCAGCCCGATCCCGTTCCCGCAGGTGATGCCTCCTGAATCGTTCAACGTCGGCGGTGCGCTGATTTCATCGACACAGGTGATGCTGCTGGTGCTCGCGACGATCGCCATGGTCGGCCTGGTGCTCCTGGTCGAACGTACCAAGATGGGACGTGCCATGCGCGCCACTGCCGAGAACCCGCGGGTGGCCGGCCTGATGGGCGTCGACGCCAACAAGGTCATCGTGCTGACCTTCGCCATCGGTGCGGCGCTCGCTGCGGTGGCCGGCGTGATGTGGGGCGCCAACTATTCGTCGGCGCAGTTCGCAATGGGCTTCGTTCCCGGTCTGAAGGCATTCTCGGCCGCTGTCCTCGGCGGTATCGGCAACATCTATGGTGCGATGGTCGGCGGCATCCTGCTCGGTCTGATCGAGAGTCTCGGTGCCGGCTATATCGGCGACCTGACCGGCGGCTTCCTGGGCAGCCATTACCAGGACATCTTCGCGTTCGTCGTCCTCATCATCGTCCTCACACTGCGTCCGTCCGGCATCATGGGCGAGCGGGTTGCCGACCGCGCCTGAGCGGAAAGAGAAGGAGTTCAACATGTCCACACTATTCGACGTCAAACATCACCCGCGCAAGGCGTACACCAGCTTTGCCATCCTCGGCATCGCGCTGCTCGCGTTTCCATTCATCGCGGCCAACTTCGGCAATTCCTGGGTCCGCATCATGGACCTGGCGCTGCTGTACATCATGCTGGCGCTGGGCCTGAACATCGTCGTCGGCATGGCCGGCCTGCTCGATCTCGGCTATATCGCGTTCTACGCGCTCGGCGCCTACATGACCGGCCTGCTCGCTTCACCGCAGTTCGCGTCCGTGCTGGAATCCTTCGTCAACCAGTATCCTGCGATAGGGGAGACCCTGAGGTGGATCGTCGGCGAGGAAGCGGCGAAGAACGGCATTCACCTGTCCGTCTGGCTGATCGTTCCGCTTGGCGCCGCACTGGCGGCCTTCTTCGGCGCGCTGCTCGGCGCCCCGACCCTGAAGCTGCGCGGCGACTACCTCGCGATCGTCACGCTCGGCTTCGGCGAGATCATCCGCATCTTCATGAACAACCTGAACGCGCCGGTCAATATCACCAACGGCCCGCAGGGCATCAATATGATCGATCCGATCCGTATCTTCGGCGTCTCGCTCGCCGGCGAGCCGGGATCGAACGCCACGGTGCAAATCGGCTCGTTCTCGATGCCGTCCGTGAATGCCTATTACTTCCTGTTCCTGACGCTCTGCGCGATCATCATCTTCATCTCGATCCGCCTGCAGCATTCCCGCCTCGGCCGGGCGTGGATCGCCATCCGCGAGGACGAGATCGCCGCCAAGGCAATGGGCATCAACACCCGTAACGTCAAGCTGCTGGCCTTCGGCATGGGCGCGTCCTTCGGCGGCGTCGCCGGCGCGATGTTCGCTTCGTTCCAGGGTTTCGTCTCCCCCGAGTCCTTCTCGCTGATGGAATCGATTGCGGTGCTGGCGATGGTCGTCCTCGGCGGCATCGGTCACATCCCTGGCGTGGTGCTCGGTGGTGTGATCCTCGCGGCGCTGCCGGAAGTGCTGCGCCACGTGGTCGAACCGGTGCAGCGCAACCTGTTCGGGACTGTCCTGATCGACGCGGAAGTGCTGCGTCAGCTGCTGTACGGCCTGGCGATGGTCGTCATCATGCTGTACCGCCCGTCGGGCCTGTGGCCCGCACCCCGGCATGAGGACCGGATGGACGCGAACGCTACCAAGCGTCTCGACGAAAAAGAGCCGGCTGCCCTGGCTGCATAAGGAAAATCCATGAGCGAACAAGTCATTCTCAATATTGCGGGAGTCAACAAGCGCTTCGGCGGCCTGCAGGCGCTTTCCGACGTCAGCGTCAAGATCATGCGAGGCCAGATCTATGGCCTGATCGGCCCGAACGGCGCCGGCAAGACGACGTTCTTCAATGTCATTACCGGTCTGTACCAGGCCGACTCCGGCACCTTCGAACTCGGCGGCAAGCCGTATTCGCCGTCGGCGCCGCATGAGGTCGCGAAGGCAGGCATCGCCCGTACCTTCCAGAACATTCGCCTGTTCGGCGAGATGTCGGCACTCGAGAACGTGATGGTCGGCCGCCATGTGCGCAGCCACCAGGGCGTGTTTGGCGCGGTGTTCCATCACAAGGCGGCACGTGAGGAAGAGGCGTCAATCAAGCGCCGCGCGATGGAGCTGCTCGATTTCGTCGGCATCGCGCAGTTCGCGCACCGTACGTCGCGCCATCTCTCCTACGGCGATCAGCGTCGCCTCGAGATCGCACGCGCGCTGGCGACCGATCCGCAACTGCTG
This sequence comes from Noviherbaspirillum sp., assembly GCF_036563305.1. Lineage (GTDB taxonomy): Bacteria > Pseudomonadota > Gammaproteobacteria > Burkholderiales > Burkholderiaceae_D > Noviherbaspirillum. The sequence goes on from NZ_DATCMQ010000016.1 coordinate 534,090, forward strand.
GCGCTCGACGAGCCTGCCGCCGGCATGAATGCGACCGAAAAGCTGGCCCTGCGCGAACTGCTGGTGAAGATCAAGGCGGAGGGCAAGACCATCCTCCTGATCGAACACGATGTGAAGCTGGTGATGGGCCTCTGCGACCGCCTGACGGTGCTCGATTACGGCAAGCCGATCGCGGAAGGCGTGCCGGCCGAGGTGCAAAGCAATCCGGCAGTGATCGAGGCCTACTTGGGAGGTGGCCACTAATGAGCGACAACATTCTGAAAATCAGCGGTCTGAAGATCGCGTACGGCGGCATCCAGGCAGTCAAGGGCATCGACCTGGAAGTCAACAAGGGCGAACTGGTCACGCTGATCGGCGCCAACGGCGCCGGCAAGACGACTACCCTCAAGGCGATCACCGGCACGCTGCCCGGCTGCAAGGTCGAAGGCCAGATCACGTACATGGGCAAGCCGATCCAGGGCGCAAAGTCCTTCGACCTGGTCAAGAGCAAGCTGGCAATGGTGCCGGAAGGCCGTGGCGTCTTCACCCGCATGAGCATCCTCGAGAACCTGCTGATGGGCGCCTTCATCCGTGACGACAAGGCCGGTATCGAGGCGGACATCGAAAAGTGGTTCGGCGTGTTCCCGCGCCTGAAGGAACGCTCCTCGCAGCTGGCCGGTACCCTCTCGGGCGGCGAGCAGCAGATGCTGGCGATGGCCCGCGCGCTGATGAGCCATCCCGACCTGTTGCTGCTGGACGAGCCGTCGATGGGCCTGTCGCCGATCATGGTCGAGAAGATTTTCGAAGTCGTGCGTGCGGTTTCCGCGCAGGGCGTGACCATCCTGCTGGTCGAGCAGAACGCAAAGCTGGCGCTGCAGGCTGCCCACCGCGGATACGTGATGGATTCGGGCCTGATCACGATGACAGGCAACGCCGGCGACATGCTCGACGACCCCAAGGTGCGCGAAGCGTATCTCGGCGAAGGCTGAACGCGGCAACGACCGCCACCGCAAAACGCCCCGCGCGAACTGCTCGCCCGGGGCGTTTCTCATTGCAGCCGACGTCCGGCGAGGCAAGGGCGCCAATGGCATAATCTGACAACGCCGTGCCGCGCCAGCGGCAGCCGTCACCATCTTAAAAAGGAGCATCCGATGCAGTTCGCCATTCCGCCCGCCGCCATTGCCGCTGTACCCGTTGCAAACAGCGATGCCTATTTTCCTGTTCACCGCATCTACTGCGTCGGCCGCAACTACGTCGAGCATGCGAAGGAGATGGGGGCGACCGGCCGCGAAGCGCCGTTCTTCTTCATGAAGCCCGCGGATGCGGTTTTGCCGGTGCCCGCCGGAACCACGGGCGAAATGCCTTATCCGCCGATGACCGCCGACCTTCATCATGAGATCGAACTGGTCGTGGCGATCGGCAAGGGCGGCAGCAATATTACCGCCGCCGACGCCTTGCAGCACGTCTGGGGTTACGCGGTCGGCCTGGACATGACGCGGCGCGACCTGCAGGGAGAAGCAAAGAAGCTGGGCCGGCCGTGGTGCACCGGCAAGGGTTTCGACTATTCGGCGCCGATCGGGCCGATCTTCCCGGCGCAGGAAGCGAAGCTCGCGGGGAACGCCAGGATCAGCCTGGTCGTCAATGGCGCGCCGCGGCAGGGCAGCACGATCGACAAGATGATCTGGAACGTTGCTGAAACCATCGAGCATCTTTCGAAGTTCTACACCCTGCAGCCTGGCGACCTGATCTTCACCGGCACGCCGGAAGGCGTCGGTGCGGTCCAGAAAGGCGACCAGCTGGAGGGAGCGGTCGAAGGCCTCGGCCAGCTCCGCGTCAAGCTGGTTTGAGGACGCGGGAGAACCGGATGAAACTCTACAGCTACTTCCGCAGTTCAGCGTCCTACCGGGTCAGGATCGCCCTCAACCTGAAGGGGCTCGACTACGAAACCGTGCCGGTGCATCTGCTGAGAAATGGCGGCGAGCAGCTGTCATCCGAATACCGGCGGATCAACCCGGATGGCCTGGTTCCGGCGCTGGAGGTGGACGGCACGGCGCTCCAGCAGTCGCTCGCAATTATCGAATACCTCGACGAGGCCTATCCGGAGAAGCCGCTCCTGCCGCCCGCCCCGCTGGACCGGGCCTTCGTACGGGGGATCGCGCTGTCGATCGCGTGCGACATCCACCCGATCAACAACCTGCGCGTGCTGCGTTACCTGGTGCGTGACCTGAAGGTCAGCGAGGAAGACAAGAACGCCTGGTACCGCCATTGGTGCGAGCAGGGCCTGGCCGCGGTCGAGACGACGCTTGCGCGGGACGCCCGCGTCGGCACCTTCTGCTTCGGGGACACACCCACGCTGGCCGACTGCTGCCTGGTGCCGCAGATCGCCAACGCGCGCCGGCTTGAGTGCGACCTGTCGGCAATGCCGACCATCCTTCGCATCAATGATGCCTGCCTCGCACTCGAGGCGTTCGCCCGGGCCGCGCCGGGACAGCAGCCCGACGCGGAGTAGGAAGCGACCGGAGCCGCTTCAGGTCGCCGTGTAGGAGATGACTTCCTGGCGCTGTTCCCCCAGGCCGGCAATACCCGTCACCAGGGAATCGCCGCGCTTGAGGAAGCGTGGCGGCTTCATGCCCATGCCGACGCCGGGAGGCGTGCCAGTGGTGATGATGTCGCCGGGCATTAGGGTCATGAAGCGGCTCACGTAGCTGACGATCTTTGCGACCGAAAAGATCATCGTGCGGGTATTCCCCGACTGCACGCGCTCCCCATTCAGTTCCAGCCACAGCTCCAGCCGCTGCGGATTCGGCACTTCGTCCCGGGTCACCAGCCAGGGACCCACCGGTCCGAACGTATCGCAGCCCTTGCCCTTGTCCCACTGGCTGCCACGCTCGAGCTGGTATTCCCGTTCCGAGACATCGTTGACCACGCAGTAGCCGGCAACGAAGTTCAGCGCATCCTTCTCGCTCACCGACCTGGCCACGCCGCCGATCACCACGCCGAGTTCGACTTCCCAGTCGGTCTTCTTTGAGCCGCGCGGCAGCATGATGGGATCATTTGGTCCGCACAGCGAAGACGTTGCCTTCATGAAGATGATCGGCTCCTTCGGCACCGGCATGCCGGCCTCGGCAGCATGGTCCGAGTAGTTGAGACCGATCCCGATGAACTTCCCGACGCTCGCCACGGGCGCGGCGATACGCGGAGTGCCGCGGACCAGGGGCAGGGCGGTCGTGTCCAGCTTTGCCAGCTTCTTCAGCACCTTGTCCGACAGCTCCGCCGGCCCGATGTCGGCGATGACGGACGAAAGGTCGCGCAACCTGCCGTCCTGATCCAGCAGTCCCGGTTTCTCCTTGCCGACGCGGCCGTAACGCAGCAACTTCATGCACTCTCCTCTTCTATGCCATTGGTTAACCGGGCCAATATAAACGAAGAATGCAATGGTCGCAGACGCGCCGATCAGGGGGCGGATCGCGGAATGATCAGCTTGCCGAGCAGGTGCAGGCGGGTGGCGACTTCGGACTGGTGCGCGGGCGGCATTGCCTCGTCATCGTCAGCACTGTCCGACTCCTGCATGGAAAGGTCCGGCAGTCCAGGATCAAGCTTCTCATCGTGTGGCTTCGGCATCGGGCACTCGCATGGTTATCAAATTGACTTCATCGTACACAGGCGCCGCACTTGGCTCCTTGAGCTTGATCATTCTCATCAGGTGAACAAATTCCGACAAATTCCCCACTTACTTTCGTAATCGCGCAACGCCAGACCCGCATCGCTTCGCTGAAATGCATAGGGCAACCCGGCCTATTCGTGGAGGACGCAAAAATGATCAGTGCAATGGTTACCTTGCTTGCCGTGCTGGGCGGAGGCGCAATCGTCGCCACCTGCATCGATGTGCTCCTGCAACTGGAGGACAACGGCAACGGCTGAGCTCCGGCGATTGCGCATCGACATGCCGGTTTGTCCGGCGGGTTGAGGGGCGACAAGCGCAACCCGTCCGCTTACCGATATACATGTCATATCGACATCAAAAGGAGTGCGCCGTGAGTGTAGACCTGCCAGACTTCGACGCCCTGCTCGCCATCCACCGGGAGGACCCGGAGGCGTTCGAGCATTTCCGGCGCCATCTCCTGCGGGAGGCAGTCGATGCCGCCCCGCCTGCGCACCGTCAGTCGCTGGAGGAACTGCTCGTGCGCATCGAGGCCGCGCGCGCGAGTGCGAGGGATCCGGTCGAAGCTGCTGCGATCGCCTTTCGCCTGATGCGCGCGTCCGTGGAACGGTTGCAGGATTCCTGGGATCACGCGCTCCTCGCCGTGTCGGGCCTGCAGGCCCGCGTGGCAATCGAGCAGGCGCGCGCCGCCTGACGCGATTCCGGCTGCACAGGGCATGGAGAATGTTGCTGCAATACTGGTAGCGGGCCTCCACGGCGAGCTGCCGACTTTTTCCGACGCGGCTTCCGGGGTGCGCTCCGCATTCCGGCTCCTTGTCGCCGTTGTGCTGGGCGCGGTTCTCGGGTACGAGCGCGAGGTACGGGGCACGGGCGCCGGCCTTCGGACGCACATGCTGGTCGCCCTGGGCGCAGCATTGTTCGTCGTTGTTCCGCTGAATGCCGGGATGGAGCTCGACGAGATCAGTCGCGTCCTGCAGGGACTCATCTCCGGCATCGGTTTCCTCGGCGCCGGCGCCATCATCAAGCTGTCCGCAGACAAGGAAGTCAGGGGGCTGACGACGGCCGCCAGCGTGTGGCTGACCGCCTCGATCGGCGTGTCCGCAGGAATGGGGCAGCCGCTCACAGCCATCTTCTCCACGGTGCTTGGATTCTTCATCCTGAAACTGTCGCACCCGCTGGCGCGCAAGGGACGCGGGGACTGATCAGGCAGCACGGTGAGCCGTCGACGGCTTGCGCCGTCGAGCCTCGTCCGTATCCAGGCAGCCTGCGTGCTTGTGCCTTACCCGCTTTTTCCAGGACTGCCTTCCGCGCCTTCCGGGCCGGCCTTCCCTTCCTCCAGCACCGGCGCGTTCTGGAATCGCCTTGCATCGAGCGGAATATCGATTGCAAAGGTCGTGCCCCGTTCGTCCGCGCTGTCGACGCCGATGCTGCCGCCGTGACTTTCGGCCACGCTGCGCACGAAGGGCAGTCCGATGCCCCAACCCTTTGCCTCGCCTTCCTTCGCCAGCTTGGCGCGTTGAAACACCTGGAATACGGATTCCAGCTGTTCCGTCGGAATGCCGCAACCCGCATTGTGCACGCTCAGTACCAGACGCTCGCTATAGGTGTCGGTGCGGATGCTGATCGGCGTGTCGGAAGCCCCGTACTTGACCGCGTTTTCCACCAGGTTTTCCAAGGCTCGCTTGAGCTTCTCCCGGTCCCACCAGCCGCCCACGGATCTTCCCTCGATGCGGATGCGATGGCCGAAGGCGATGTTCTGCGACCGCACCTCTTCCGCGAGGTCGAGTGCGTCGAAGTACGTCGGCCGGAGCTGCTGCCGCGCGCCGCTATGAAAGACTACGGCGTCGAGCAGGTCATGCAGCATGCCGTCCATGCGCTTGACATTCGATTGCACCTGGCCGGCAATGGCATGCACCTTGTCCACGTCCTTGTTGGCCGCGATCAGTTCGGCCAGCAATGAAATGGCGCCAAGAGGCGTGCGCAGATCGTGGACCAGTGCAGCGACAAACCGTTCGCGGAACACGGACTCGGCCAGGGCGAACGCGGTGACAGACTCCTTGATCGTGGCGTCGAAGACGGCGGTGATGACCGAGTGCTCTTCTTCGCTGAGGGGGACATCCCGCTGCTTCAATGTCTCCAGCAGCGTGGAGCGCAGCAGTTGATACTCGGTGATCACTGCGCCAACGTCGTAGTCCGTCAGCCGCGCCCGTTCATTGCCGTGCTCGGCCCCCACCGAGGCTGTCGGCACAGCCGCACTGTTGCGCAGGTGACAGACCGAGACGGCCTGGACTAGATCGTCGTAGAAGAGCGGCAGGCTGTCGGCGAGGATGGGCCTGGACAGTTGCCGCGCCTGCTTGACTTCGGCGCGTACCCGATCGTCCCATCTCGCTATCACTGTTTCGCGCAAAGCAAGCATCCGTTGCGCAGTCTGCGAAAGTTGTCCGGGGGTCTTGTCCTGGTCCGTGGAGAGGGTCATGAATGGCAAGCTGAGCGTGTTCACGAAATTCTAGTAAGCAAATTGCGACCAGCTATAGACCTGGGTCAGGGAAAAGTGTTCTCGTGCACAGGGGTGCGGCGGACGCAGGGCGCAGCGGGCTGCGGGTATCGCGGAGGCTGCGGCGCGGAAGACCAGCCGCCGCCCGCAAGGAGAGACGCGCGCAGCGCGGCCATGATCAGCCTTTTGCGATGTGGCGGCGACAGGGGAGGGATGACGGAATCGGGGAACGCGGCCTTCCCGGGCACGCCCGGATCTCCGGGGGCGGAACGGATGCTCATCGTTCCATCTTCATCCGGTGATGGTCCCGCCGACAGGAATCGAACCTGTATCTAGCGCTTAGGAGGCACTCGTTCTATCCATTGAACTACGGCGAGACGCTGGACGCAGCATGGGGGCACCATGCCGAGACCGAGATTATAGCCGAGACCTTGCGGGAAATAACTCCCTGTCATCCACAATCGGTACAATGCGTGCTTCCGCAGTCGATCCGCACATCCAGACAGGTTCCTTCCATGGCAGTCATCTCACTCAGCGACGCCCAGCTGGCGTTCGGCCACGTTGCCTTGCTCGACCATGCCGAATTCGCGCTCGAGGCATCCGAGCGCGTCGGCCTGATCGGCCGCAACGGCACCGGCAAATCCTCGCTGCTGAAGATCATCGCCGGACAGTCAAGGCTGGACGACGGGCTGCTGGTGATGCAGCAAGGCGTCAAGATATCGTACGTGCAGCAGGAACCGCATTTCCCGCCGGAGATGTCCGTGTTCGACGCGGTGGCGTCAGGGATGGCGGCCCTGCAGCAGATGCTGAACGAGTACAACGCGCTGGCGGCGCGCCTCGGAGGCAACGAGGACGACGCCATCATGGATCGCATGCACCGGCTCCAGGAGCTGCTCGACGCGAGCGACGCGTGGTCGCTCGGCAACCGCGTCGACGCCATCCTCGACCGGCTCGTCCTCGACCGCGATGCCCTGATGGGTACGCTTTCGGGCGGCACGCAGAAGCGGGTGGCACTGGCGCGGGCCCTCGTCAGTGCGCCGGACGTGCTGCTGCTGGACGAGCCGACCAACCACCTCGACTTTACCGCCATCCAATGGCTGGAAGGCTTGCTGCGCGAGTTCAAGGGCAGCATTCTGTTCATCACGCACGACCGTTCCTTCCTCGACAATGTCGCCACCCGCATCGTCGAGCTGGACCGCGGGCGCCTGCTTTCCTTCCCCGGCAACTTCAGCGCGTACCAGAAGCGCAAGGCGGAGCAGCTGGAGGTCGAAGCAGTCGAGAACGCGAAATTCGACAAATTCCTCGCGCAGGAGGAAGTCTGGATTCGCAAGGGCGTGGAAGCCCGACGCACCCGCAACGAAGGCCGGGTCAGGCGGCTGGAGGAGCTGCGCCGCGCGCGCAGCGCCCGGCGGGAGCAGCAGGGGCAGGTCAAGCTGGACGTTGCGGCCGGCGAGCGTTCCGGGAAGATCGTTGCGGAACTGACCGACATCGGCAAGCGCTATGGCGAGAAGACGATCGTGCGCGACTTCAGTGCCATCATCATGCGCGGAGATAAGATTGGTTTGATTGGCCCGAACGGCGCCGGCAAGACCACGATGCTCAAGCTGATCCTCGGCGAGGAAGCCCCGGACACCGGCAGCGTGAAGCAGGGCGCGCGCCTGCAGGTGGCTTACTTCGACCAGATGCGGGCGCAGCTCAACGATGAAGCCAGCCTGGCGGACACGATCTCGCCCGGCAGCGACTGGGTGGAAATCAATGGCCAGCGCAAGCATGTGATGACCTACCTGAGCGATTTCCTGTTTGCTCCCGAACGGGCGCGCTCCCCGGTGAAATCCCTGTCGGGCGGCGAGCGCAACCGCTTGCTCCTCGCGCGCTTGTTCGCAAAGCCGGCAAACGTGCTGGTGCTCGACGAGCCGACCAACGATCTGGACATCGATACGCTGGAACTGCTCGAAGAACTCCTGGAAGAATATACGGGCACCGTGTTCCTGGTCAGTCATGACCGGATGTTCCTCGACAACGTCGTCACCCAGGTCATCGTCGCGGAAGGCGGGGGCGTCTGGCGCGAGTATGTCGGCGGGTACTCGGACTGGGAGCGGGTGCGCGCGGCGACCCAGTCTCAGAAGGCAGCGACCAGGGCAGAGGCGAAGAACGAGTCCAGGCCGGCACCAAAGGAAGCCGCCCCGGCTTCCGCCAAGGGCAAGAAGCTGAGCTACAAGGAACAGCGCGAGCTGGACGCACTCCCGGAGCTGATCGCCGGCCTGGAAGCGGAGCAGAAGGCGATCTCCGAAAAGCTGGCCGACTCCGAGCTGTACCGCACCCAGCCGGACGAAGTGCATAAGCTCAACGAACGCTACGCCGAGATCGATCTGCTGCTGCTCGAGAGCCTCGAAAAATGGGAAGCAATCGAGGCCCGTGCCAAGGGCTGAGCCCGCGGTTCAGTTGAGGCGCCTGCTCGCCTGCCGGAGCTCCGGCAGCTTGTCCCGCAGCACGCCGGCGTCGGCGGCATGGGGCCTTTCCTTCAGATAGGCTTCCAGGTCCTCCAGCGCCGAGTTCGGGCACTCCAGGTTGGCATACGCAAGACCGCGATCGCGGCGTTCAGCGATGTCGTCAGGCAAAAGAATCATCAACCGTTGCTGCACGGCGAGCAGTCGCTCCCAACGCATCCGTTCCACGAACAAGGCCTTCAGGTTGCGCAGCATGCGCACCAGGATTTCCCGCGGATGCGCCGCATGCAGGTAGTAGGCGAGCGGAATCGCACCGGGGTAGCTTTGCTGTTCGAAATAGGGTTCGAGCCGCTCTTCCAGTTCTTCGCGCGACAAGCTCGCCCCATTGAATGGGTCGAGCACGATGTCGCCCGACTGCACCGACAGTTTCATCAGGAAGTGGCCCGGAAACGAAACGCCCTTGACGTTCAGCCCGATCTGCTGCGCCAGTTCCATGTACAGCACGGCGAGCGAGATGGGAATGCCTCGCCGGGTAGTCAGCACCCGATGGAGATAGCTGTTGTCCGGATCGTAGTAGTCGTTGACGTTGCCCGCGAAGCCCAGCTCCCGGTAGAAGTAATGGTTGAGCAGGCGCAGCTTCTGGATGCTGGAGGCATCAGGCGCCAGGCGGCGCATCAGGCGGGCCGCCAGCGTATCGACCTGGGCCTGCGTTGCCGCCAGGTCCAGTTTCGGGTCGACGTCCTGGGCGATCAGGAGCGCGGCTTCGAACAGGGGGATGGAGTCGTCCTGCTGAACCAGGGACGCAAAATAATCGAGGCTATTGATGACCATACAACAACCATCATAAACCATCGCGCCGCAGATGAAAGGTTGGCAGGCGGCGTATGCCGCCCTTCTCAAACCGATACGCGCTTGAAGTCCCGGAAGCGGAACCCCATCAGCAGCAATGCGCCGAAGTAGACGGTCCCGGAGGCACCGAGCACCAGCGCCAGGGCGCCGATGCGGACAAAGGGCGCGCTCTTCATGGCCAGCCAGTCGAAATGTCCGGCTGTCCACATTGCGACGCCGGCCAGGAGGAACAATGCAGCGACCAGGCGCACAAGGAACAAGGTCCAGCCCGGCCGGGCGACGTACAGGCCGCGGCGGCGCAGCCCGAAGAACAGAAAGACCGCATTCAGGCAGGCCCCGATGCCGATCGACAGCGCGAGGCCGGCGTGGGCGACCAGCGGCACCAGCACGATGTTCAGCAATTGCGTCACGACCAGCACGCCCACCGCGATTTTCACTGGCGTGCGTATGTCCTGTTTCGCATAGAAGGCAGGAGCCAGGATCTTGACCAGGATGAATCCGATCAGGCCAACACCGTACGCCACCAGCGCGCGGGCAGTCATCGCCACGTCGTACGCGGCGAACTTGTCGCCATAGTGGAAAAGCACGGCGGTCAATGGCTCGGACAGGACTGCCAGGCCGACCGCCGAGGGGAGCGCGAGCAGAAAAGTCAGGCGCAGACCCCAGTCGAGCAGCGCGGAGTACTCGTCGGCATCGCCGGCGGAATGCGCCTTCGACAGGCTGGGCAGCAGGATGGTACCGAGCGCGACGCCGAGCAGCGCCGTCGGGAATTCCATCAGGCGGTCGGCGTAGCCGAGCCACGACACGCTGCCCGTCTTCAGGTGGGAGGCGATATTGGTATTGATGATCAGGCTGATCTGGGCCACGGAAACACCGAAGAGTGCCGGTGCCATCTGTCGCAGCACGCGTTGCACGCCGGGATCGCGCAAGGCCTGCCTGGGATTCAGGCCGAGCCGGGGCAGCATGCCGACGCGCCGTAGGGCAGGCACCTGCAGGGCCATTTGCAGGATGCCGCCGACGACCACGGCCAGCGCCAGCGCGTACACCGGCTGTTCCATGTGGGGCGCCACCAGCAGGGAGGCGCCGATGAAGGACAGGTTCAGCAGCACGGGCGTAAAGGCCGGCACCTTGAACTGGCGCCAGGTATTGAGGATGCCGCCGGCAAGCGCAACAAATGCCATGAAGGCGATGTACGGGAACATGATGCGGGTCATCGTCGTCGCCATCGCGAAGGTATCCGGCTGCTCCTTCAGCCCGGAGGCCATCAGGAACACCACGACGGGCGCGCCTGCGACACCGACGATGCAGGTCAGCAGCACCGCCCAGACCAGGACCGTCGCCACCCGGTCGATCAGTTCCTTGGTGGCGTCGTCGCCTTTTTGGGTCTTGTATTCGGCAAGAATGGGCACGAAGGCCTGCGAGAAGGCGCCCTCGGCAAACAGGCGGCGCAACAGGTTGGGGATCCGGAAAGCGATGATGAAGGCGTCGGTATAGGCCGAGGCGCCGAAGGCGCGCGCGATCAGTACTTCGCGGAGCAGGCCGGTCACCCGGGACAGCATTGTCATGCCGGAGACGGTGGCAAGCGTTTTGTGCAGATTCATGGGCGGCAATTATAGCCGCGGCATTGCCGGTCCCGTCGCAACCCGCTAGGCAAGTGGCGGGAGCAGAGAAAACTGCCGCTCCGATTGATCGTTTCCCAAAAAAACGATATAATCCACGGCTTTACTGAATTCCCGTCTCTTCGCAGACCGTCCGATTTCGTTTTAGGAAACATACATGGCAAATACCGCACAGGCGCGCAAGCGCGCCCGCCAAGCAGTCCAGCTCAACGCTCACAACTCCAGCCAGCGCTCCACGCTGCGCACGGCAATCAAGGCCGTCCGCAAGGCGATCGACGCAGGCGACAAGGCTGCAGCTACGCAAGTGTTCCAGGCTTCGGTCTCGACCATTGACCGTATCGCCGACAAGAAGATCATCCACAAGAACAAGGCTGCGCGCCACAAGAGCCGCCTCGCCGCTGCCCTGAAAGCACTGGCCTAAACTGTTCCTGCCGGTGGCCCGCCATCGGACGACTGCGAAATTGCAAAACCCGCTCGGCAGCGCCGCGCGGGTTTTGTCGTTTCTGCAAGGTCTGTGCACCGGCCGACGCGACTTCTCCCTCTAAAGGCGGTCGCAGCAACAACGGCGCAACGCAGGGACTGACTTACTTCGGCAGCCCTCCAATCACCGCACCCGGCTTGATGTTCTTCTGCCGGAACCATCCCTGGTTCATTTCGAGCGCATACCGTGCTGGGCCGCGAGCGCAATGCGAGTCCGTCGTCTGCGGCTGCATGTCCTCGATGTTCAGGATGCTGCCGCGCTCATCGATGAAGGCGACGGAAAGAGGAATGAGGGTGTTCTTCATCCACATGCAGACTTGCGCCGGGCCGTCGAAAACGAAGACCATCCCCTCGTTCGGGCCCATCTTTTCGCGATACATCAGCCCCTGCTGGCGCTCGCTGTCTTTCGCCGCGAGCTCCGCCTTGACAAGGTGCATGCCCGCACTAAGGGTGATGACCGGGAGCCGGGCCTGCTGCGCGGAGGCTGTTGCGGCGCCGAGGACGAGGGAGCAGGCGAGCAGGGTGGAGCGCATCGATGACAGTTGCATGAGACAGACGGAATGAGTGCTGGGTCGCAAAGCTTAACGCATGCAAAGGGAAAAAGTCACGACACCGGGGAGCGGTCCTTCGCAACGCCGAACTCGCCCGGGTCCACCTCTCGCCATTCCCCCGGCAGCAGCGGATGCGAGGCCAGCGAGAAGCCTCCGATGGCGATACGCACCAGCCGCAGTGTTGGCAGGCCGACCGCGGCGGTCATCCTCCGCACCTGACGGTTCTTGCCTTCCGAAAGGGTCAACGCCAGCCACGCCACCGGTATGGCCGCGCGGGCCCGGATGGCCGGCTCCCGTTGCCACAGCCAGTCGGGCGCTTCGATCTCCCTGGCCTCGCAGGGGCGGGTGACGAAATCACCGAGATCAAGCGGACCGCGCAACCGGGAAAGCGCGTCTTCGCTCGGGCTGCCCTCGACCTGGGCAATGTAGGTTTTGGGTTGCTTGCTGTCGGGATGGCTGATCCGTTTCTGCAGCATCCCGTCGTCGGTGAGCAGCAGCAGACCCTCGCTGTCAGCATCGAGGCGGCCGGCCGGATAGACCCCCGGAACAGAGAGGTAATCGGCCAGCGTCCGGCGCGAGGGGTGCGATGAGAACTGGCACATTACCCCGAATGGTTTATTGAACAGAATGAGCGTCATGTACTCAAAATGTGCGCCGGCACGGGCAGGGCACGGCTTTCCAAAGGGCCGTATTCTACGCGTTGAACCAGTGTGCTTCGCCAGCTAAGCTAGAGACGACGTGTTCGCGCCGCGCTATACGCGTATTGCCTGCCGTAAAAAGGATGGCATCACGTAAAATACTAGTGCATAATACGAAATTCAGTCTTGTGTCTTATATAAGACCGTCACTGCGCTTTAAAACAAAAATTTGGAGCAAAACGGTCTTTTCCTTTCCTCCCTAACCCCGGAGCCTACGATGTATCAACATATCAAAGTCCCCGCCGACGGCAAAAAAATCACCGTAAACAGCGACTTCTCGCTGAGCGTCCCGGACAATCCCATCATTCCTTACCTCGAGGGCGATGGCACCGGCGTCGACATTTCCCCGGTGATGATCAAGGTGGTGGACGCAGCCGTGGCGAAGGCCTACGGTGGCAAGCGCAAGATCAGCTGGATGGAGATTTTCGCTGGCGAGAAGTCCACGAAGGTGTACGGACCCGATGTGTGGCTGCCGGAAGAGACCCTGCAGGTACTGAAGGAATACGTCGTCTCCATCAAGGGACCCCTGACCACGCCGGTCGGCGGCGGCATCCGCTCGCTGAACGTCGCGCTGCGCCAGGAACTCGACCTCTATGTCTGCCTGCGCCCGGTCCGCTATTTCAAGGGCGTTCCCTCGCCGGTGCGCGAGCCGGAAAAGACTGACATGGTGATCTTCCGCGAGAACTCCGAGGACATCTACGCCGGCATCGAGTGGGCTGAAGGCTCCGATGGCGCCAAGAAGATCATCGATTTCCTGATCAAGGAAATGGGCGTCAAGAAGATCCGCTTCCCGCAGACTTCGGGAATTGGCGTCAAGCCGGTGTCCCGCGAAGGCACCGAGCGCCTGGTCCGCAAGGCGATCCAGTACGCAATCGACAACGACAAGCCCTCGGTGACCCTGGTCCACAAGGGCAACATCATGAAGTACACCGAAGGTGGTTTCCGTGATTGGGGTTATGCTCTGGCGCAGAAGGAATTCGGCGCGGAGCTGATCGACGGCGGCCCGTGGTGCAAGTTCAAGAACCCGAAGACCGGCAAGGAAATCACGATCAAGGATTCGATCGCCGACGCCTTCCTGCAGCAGATCCTGCTGCGCCCGAACGAGTACAGTGTGATCGCCACGCTCAACCTGAACGGCGACTACATCTCCGACGCGCTCGCGGCACAGGTGGGCGGCATCGGCATCGCGCCGGGCGCCAACCTGTCGGATTCCGTGGCCATGTTCGAAGCCACCCACGGCACCGCACCGAAGTACGCAGGCAAGGACTACGTGAACCCGGGTTCGCTGATCCTGTCGGCTGAAATGATGCTCCGCCACATGGGCTGGACCGAAGCGGCAGACCTGATCATCAGCTCGATGGAAAAGTCGATCACCTCCAAGAAGGTGACCTACGATTTCGCCCGCCTGATGGAAGGGGCGACGCAGGTTTCCTGCTCGGGCTTCGGCGAGGTCATGATCGCCAACATGTAATACGCGCGACGCACAAAAAAAGGCCGGATTGCTTCCGGCCTTTTTTGTTTCGCGTTCAGCGAATCTGGGTCTGCTCCAGGGCAAAGCGAATCAGGTCGGCCTGTCCCTCGATCCCCAGCTTGCGCTTGATGTTCAGCCGGTGCGTCTCGACCGTGCGCACGCTGAGATTCATGTCCCGCGCGATGTGCTTGTTCGACTTGCCGGTCGCAATGCATTGCAGCACCTCGCGCTCGCGCGGGGTAAGCAACAGCGCCGGCGGCATTGGCCGCGCCAGTTGCCTTGCCAGCCCGGCGCTGTAGTAGATACCGCCTGACATCACCGTATCGATAGCCGAGATGATGTCCTGCGCGGGCGCATCCTTGAGCACGTAGCCGCGCGCCCCCGCCTGTATCGCCTGCATCACGTATTCGGCCTTGTCATGCATGCTCAGCATGAGCACCGCGATCTCGGGATGCAGCGCGTTGAAACGCCCCGTCAGTTCGATGCCGTTCATCCCCGCCAGGTTGATATCCATCAGGGTCAGGTCGATCGTCTGCGTTGCTGCGTGATGGAGGGCTTCATCAGCAGTACCTGCTTCGGCAACGACCGTGAAATGCGGAATTGTTTCGAGCCGCGCGCGCAGCCCGTCGCGCACCAGCGGATGATCGTCGACGAGCAGGATGTGGACGTAGGGTGGGGTCGGCATGATATTCAGGATCTTGGTAATGTTGCAGTGACTTTTGTGCCGTCGGCCGAGGACACCAGCTCGAGCTTTCCACCGACCGCACTTGCGCGTTCATGCATGTTGCGCAGGCCGATGCCGCGCTTCGGATGCTGCGCGACGCCGGCAACGTCGAATCCGACGCCGTCGTCATGGATTGCCAGCATGACGCCATCCCTGGTGCCGCGCAACTGGACCACGGCGCTGGACGCGTTGGCATGCCGTTTGATGTTGGTGAGCGCCTCCTGGGCAATCCGGAAAAGCACGGTATTCCCGACATCAGAGAGGCCGTCTGCCTCGCCCCTGGCCTCGAAGGTCGTCCGGATGCCGCTGCTTTCCCCGAACTCCTGCGTGAGGTGGTCCAGCGCCGCAGCAAGGCCGAGATCGTCCAGCAAGGCAGGGCGGAGGTCATGGGAAATCCGTCGCACCTCGCCCAATACGTCGTTCAGCTGCCCCGTTGCACGATCAAATGACGCACGCGCCAGCTCTGGTCGACCGGCATGTGCGGTCAGTTTGGCAATGCCGGATTCGACCTGCAGCTTGATCGAGACCAGCCACTGGCTGATGCCGTCATGTAGGTCGCGCGACAGGCGGGCCCTCTCGTCCTCCTGCGACCGCACGACCCGCTGCGCCAGTTCGCGCAGCTTGGCGTCGGCGACCCTGTACTCGCTGATGTTGAGCGCGAGGCCAGAGAGTGCGACTACGAGCGCGCTGGCGATGGCAATGGCGGCAATCCACAACATCGTGCTTTGGATATTGCCCGAGATCTGCGCGTCGATCTTGGTCAGTGCGTTGTCCACGTCGTCAAGGTACAGGCCGGTGCCCAGCATCCATCCCCAGCGGTCGAGTGCGACGACATATCCCAGCTTTGGGGCGACCTTGCCGGAGGACGGTTTTTCCCATAGGTAGCGTACCAGTCCGCCGCCTTCCTTGGCCTTGGCGATGAGCCGTTGTATCGTAGGGCTCCCCTCCATGTCCCGCAGGTTCCACAGGTCGCGTCCGACGAGATCGGGCTGCCGCGGATGTACCAGGCTGGTCCCGTTCAGGTCATACAGAAAGAAATAGCCGTCGTCGCCATAGTCCAGCGTGGCAAGTATGGCCTTCGCCTCGTCGCGTGCCGCCTGGTCGTCGCGGCCCGAGTCATACAGATGGGCGATCGAGCGGCTTGCGAGGGACACGTAGTGCTTGAGTTCGGCCTCCTTGCTTGCAACATAGGCGGCTTCCACGGTGGCCCGCTGCTGGTGGGCCAGTAGTCCCGCCTGGTAGCGAACGGCAACCGCAATTGCAAGCAATGCGACAATGAGCGGCGTGATGGC
This sequence comes from Noviherbaspirillum sp., assembly GCF_036563305.1. Taxonomy (GTDB): domain Bacteria; phylum Pseudomonadota; class Gammaproteobacteria; order Burkholderiales; family Burkholderiaceae_D; genus Noviherbaspirillum. Next base: position 550,355 of record NZ_DATCMQ010000016.1, read on the forward strand.
AAGGAGCAGGATCTTTTGTCTCAGCTTCATGGGCCGCTACTTTACCGCTAATTGCTTCCGTTCATGCGGTTGTGATGCATTGAGGTAACGCTTTCAAGGCTTATCCGCTGGGACGACGGAAGCCGCACGTAGGGTTGTTTTCATCCGGGCGAAAAAAAACCCCGCGTTGGCGGGGTTCTTCCTGCTCTTGCTACTTCGACGTGATTAGGGCGCCTGGATATTCGAAGCCTGCTTGCCCTTCGGGCCCTGCGTGACTTCGAACGAGACCTTTTGCCCTTCTTTCAGGGTCTTGAAGCCTTGCATCTGGATTGCGGAGAAGTGGGCGAACAAATCTTCACCGCCGTCATCCGGAGTGATAAATCCGAAGCCTTTGGAATCGTTGAACCACTTGACGGTACCTGTTGCCATAAAAGCGTCTTTCATTTAATAACTAATCACACGAGCCGTAAAAGCAAGAAGCCTCGCGACACGCTGCCCCCTCTTATAACCTGCTCACTTCTATTGACAATACTATAATGTCAAGCATGTCAATAAATACCATTGTTCCTGCAAAAAATATAAAAGTCAAGGAAGTGCGACCAGACTTTTTGAGTTTTAGCAAGCGATATACCGAATAGAATTCTTGAAATCTGCGCCCGGGGCATCATCTGCGAGACATCCGGAATCGGCGTAATATCAAGAGGAAGTCGTGTCGGCATGTGCAGCACCGACGCAAGATTGAACGTCACAAAATAAAACAATGGCAACTCAGCATGAAAACGGTACGGTAATTGCTAGGCAAGAGCAGAAGCTCAAGCCGCCGCCCATGTACCAGGTCTTGCTTCTTAACGATGACTACACGCCGATGGAGTTTGTCGTTGCAATTATTCAGGAGTACTTCAACAAGGATCGGGAAACCGCGACGCAGATCATGCTCAAGGTACATCGAGACGGAAAAGGTATGTGTGGCGTCTATCCAAGGGATATCGCGTCCACTAAAGTAGAATTGGTTTTAACCCACGCGAGAAAGGCAGGACATCCCCTGCAATGCGTGATGGAGGAAGCATGATTGCGCAGGAACTTGAAGTTAGTTTGCACATGGCTTTTGTCGAGGCCCGTCAGGCCCGCCACGAGTTCATCACCGTTGAGCACTTGCTGCTCGCGCTGCTCGACAACCCGTCGGCGGCGGAAGTGCTGCGCGCATGCGCAGTGAATATTGAAGATCTGCGCAAGACGCTGGCGAATTTCATCAGCGACAATACGCCGACCGTGCCGGGGACGAGTGAAGTCGATACCCAGCCGACTCTCGGTTTCCAGCGTGTGATCCAGCGGGCGATCATGCACGTGCAGTCGGCGTCGAACGGCAAGAAGGAAGTGACCGGCGCCAACGTGCTCGTCGCGATCTTCGGCGAAAAAGATTCCCATGCCGTGTATTACTTGCACCAGCAGGGCGTGACCCGTCTGGACGTGGTGAATTTCATTTCGCACGGCGTGCGCAAGGATCAGCAGGTCGACTCGCAGAAGGCGCCCGAAGGCAGCGACGAGGCACAGGCCGAGGGTCAGCAGAAGGAAAGCCCACTCGACCAGTACACGCAGAACCTGAACAAGATGGCTGCGGAAGGCAAGATCGATCCGCTTATCGGACGCGAATCCGAGGTCGAGCGCGTGATCCAGACGCTGTGCCGGCGGCGCAAGAACAACCCGCTGCTCGTCGGCGAGGCAGGGGTCGGCAAGACTGCGATCGCGGAAGGGCTGGCATGGCGTGTGACCCAGGGCGACGTGCCGGAGGTACTGCAGAATGCAGTGGTCTATTCCCTCGACATGGGCGCGCTTCTGGCTGGCACCAAGTACCGGGGCGATTTCGAGCAGCGCCTGAAAGCGGTGCTGAAGCAATTGCGCGAAAACCCGAACGGCATTCTGTTCATCGACGAGATCCACACCATCATTGGTGCCGGATCGGCCTCGGGCGGCACGCTTGACGCGTCCAACCTGCTCAAGCCTGCACTGTCGAGCGGGCAGCTGAAGTGCATCGGGGCGACGACCTATACCGAGTTCCGAGGCGTGTTCGAGAAGGATCACGCCTTGTCCCGGCGCTTCCAGAAGATCGACGTCAACGAGCCGACGGTCGAACAGACGGTGCAGATCCTGCGCGGACTGAAGTCGCGCTTCGAGGAGCATCACGGCGTGAAATATTCGTCGTCGGCGCTGACCTCCGCTGCCGAATTGGCCGCACGCTTCATCAACGACCGTCATCTGCCTGACAAGGCAATCGACGTGATTGACGAAGCGGGCGCCGCCCAGCGTATCCTGCCGAAGTCCAAGCAGAAGAAGACGATCGGCAAGTCCGAGATCGAGGACATCATCTCGAAGATCGCTCGGATCCCCCCGCAATCGGTCAACCAGGACGACCGCACCAAGCTGCAGACGATCGACCGCGACCTGAAGAACGTGGTATTCGGCCAGGACCCGGCGATCGAGGCGCTCGGTTCGGCGATCAAGATGGCGCGCGCGGGCCTCGGCAAAACCGACAAGCCTATCGGTTCCTTCCTGTTCTCCGGCCCGACCGGTGTCGGCAAGACCGAGGTGGCCAAGCAGCTGGCCTTCATCCTCGGCATCGAGCTGATCCGCTTCGACATGTCCGAGTACATGGAACGCCACGCGGTGAGCCGCCTGATCGGCGCACCGCCGGGGTATGTCGGGTTTGACCAGGGCGGGCTGCTGACGGAAGCCATCACCAAGAAGCCGCATGCGGTGCTGTTGCTGGACGAGATCGAGAAAGCCCATCCGGATATCTTCAACATCCTGCTGCAGGTGATGGACCACGGCACGCTGACTGACAACAACGGACGCAAGGCCGATTTCCGCAACGTGATCATCATCATGACCACCAACGCGGGGGCGGAGAGCTTGCAGAAGCGGTCGATCGGTTTCACCGACAAGAAGGAAGCAGGCGACGAGATGGCGGACATCAAGCGGATGTTCACTCCCGAGTTCCGCAACCGTCTCGATGCGATCATCAGCTTCAGGCCGCTGGATGAGGAGATCATCCTGCGCGTGGTTGACAAGTTCCTGATGCAGCTTGAAGAGCAGTTGCACGAAAAGAAGGTGGAGGCGATTTTCAGCGAGAACCTCCGCCGCTTCCTCGGACGCAAGGGCTTCGATCCGCTGATGGGCGCACGGCCGATGTCGCGCCTGATTCAGGACATGATCCGCAAGGCGCTTGCAGACGAACTGCTGTTCGGCAAACTGGTCAACGGGGGCCGTGTCACGGTCGACCTCGACGACAAGGAGCAGATCAAGCTCGACTTTGCAGAAGGCGACGCGCCGCCGGCCACACCGGAAGAGACCCTCGAAGTCGAGTAAGTCCTGTACCGACGCCCGTTCGACGAAAAGCCCGGATCCGCAGTGCGGACCCGGGCTTTTTTCATGGTGTGCTGCGATTACTGCGCGGGATTGGTGAGTGAGCGATGAATGAGGTTGACCTGCTCGACCACCTCGGGTGACAGCCTGGTCGACCAGGCATCGATATTCTCGGCCAGCTGGGAAAGGCTGGTGGCGCCGATGATGGTGGACGCAACAAACCATCGCGTGTAGCACCAGGCGAGCGCTAGCTGTGCCGGGGACATGTTGTTCGCCTTTGCCAGCGTCGCATACTGCCGCGCCGCATTGACGACAGACGGGCGCAGGTAGCGCGGACTCCAGGTAGGCGGAAAGAGGGTCAGACGACCGGGTGCCGAAGGATTCTCCAGGTACTTTCCGCTCAACTGGCCGAAGGCGAGCGGGCTGTACGCGAGGAGGCTGACGCGCTCCCGGAAGCAGACCTCGTCGAGACCGGCTTCGAAGCTGCGATTCACCAGGCTGTACGCATTCTGTATCGAGGCGATGCGCGGCAGGCCTTTTGCCTCCGCCTGCTTGATAAATTCCGCCACACCCCACGGCGTTTCATTCGATACTCCCACGTGGCGGATCTTGCCTTCCCGGACCAGGCCTCCCAATGCATCGAGGGTCTCCTCGATCGCAACGTGCGGATGCTCCTTTTCCGGATCGAAGGCAATCTGTCCGAAGATTGGCGCGTTCCTGCTTGGCCAGTGCAGCTGGTAGAGGTCGACATGATCGGTCTGCAGCCGGCGCAGGCTTCCTTCGACGGCCTGCCGCAGGCTCTTTGCGTCGAAATCCGTCTTGCCGTCGCGGATCCATCGCATCCCACGGGAAGGGCCGGCGGCCTTGGTCGCCAGGACGACCTGGCTGCGCTTGCCCGACTTTTTCAGCCAGCTGCCAATGTACTCCTCGGTGCGTCCCTGGGTTTCGGCGCGCGGCATTACCGGGTACATCTCTGCGGCGTCAATGAAATTGATGCCGCGTTCGAGGGCAAAATCAAGCTGGCTGTGCGCTTCGCTTTCGGTGTTCTGTTCGCCGAACGTCATCGTGCCCAGGCAGATTCGTGAAACTTCCAGGCTGCTGCTGCCGAGTGTGATCTTTTCCATGTTCCTCAACTCCAACGGGTGAAAGGGGACGCTACCGCTTAGCGTGCAAGGCTGCCGCGCATTCCGCAACGAGTCCCGGGCCGCGATAGATCAGGCCGGTGTAGATCTGCACCAGCTGGGCACCGGCATCAATCTTCGCCTTCGCGTCCTCGCCGGACAGGATGCCGCCGACCCCGATGATCGGCACGGCATCGCCGATTTCCGATTTGAGGGTGCGCACGACGGCAGTCGAGGCGCTGAATACGGGTGCGCCGGACAGACCTCCCGTTTCTTCTGCATGAGGCAGTCCTTGCACGGCGTCGCGGCTGATCGTGGTGTTGGTGGCAATGACGCCATCGATTTCGTGGCGGAGAAGGGCGGAGGCGATTGACTTTGCCTGCTCGTCGTCGATGTCCGGCGCGATCTTGAGGACGAGCGGTACGTAGCGCTTGTGCTGGTCGGCCAGCCGGCGCTGCTCGAGCTTCAGGGTCGAAAGCAGGGAGTCGAGTTCGGAGGCTCCCTGCAGCTGGCGCAGGTTCTTGGTGTTCGGCGACGAAATATTGACGGTGACGTAGCTTGCATAGGGATAGACCTTCCCCAGGCAATGCAGGTAATCGTCCACCGCCCGTTCGATCGGCGTGTCGGCGTTCTTGCCAATGTTCAGGCCGAGCACGCCCTGCCTGTCCTGATAAAAGCGGGAACGCTGCACATTGGCGACGAAAGCGTCGACGCCGCCATTGTTGAAACCCATGCGATTGATGACCGCCTGCTTCTGTGGCAGACGGAAAATCCGGGGCTGCGGATTGCCCGCCTGCGGCCGCGGGGTTACGGTCCCGACCTCGATAAAGCCGAATCCGAGCGCCGCGAGACCGTCAATATAGGCGCCGTCCTTGTCCAGCCCGGCACCAAGTCCGACCGGGTTTGCGAAGTGCAGGCCCATGCAGGTGCGCGGATCGGGCGCCGGCTTGCGCAGCCCGGCGGTCAGGCCGAGCGCGGCGGCGCGCCGCAGCGCGGGCAGGGTGAGATGGTGTGCGGTTTCGGGATCCAGCGAGAACAGCAGGGGCCGGGCGAGGGCATACAGAAAATCGGACATGGGCGTGGCGACGAGGACGGAAAGCCCGGCACGAACGCGTGTCGGGGAGGCCCGTATTCTACCCTTGCGCCAAGCCAACAGGGACTGTGGCGCTTACAGGTCTGCCTGCCACGCTTCCCATTTGCCGTTCACCAGCGCTTCCAGCGGCTGGAAATTCACCTTGTAGGCCATTTTTTGGCTGTGGCGGATCCAGTAACCGAGGTACACGTAGGGCATCTGCAGGCGGCGCGCCTGTTCTATCTGCCACTGGATGTTATAGGTCCCGTAGGAGGCGCCCGGGACGTCGGGATCGTAGAACGTATAGACCGACGACAGGCCGTCGCTGAGCACGTCGATGATGCTCACCATGCGCAGGATGCCTCCTTCATCCCGGAATTCGACGAGACGGGTATTCACCTTGCTCTGCAAGAGGAACTGCGCATATTGGTCGCGACTGTCCTGGTCCATCCCGCCGCCTGCATGGCGCGCGGCCTGGTAGCGCAGGTAAAGGTCGTAGTGCTCGGGGACGTAGGCGAGCGTGGTGACCCATGTCTCAAGATTCGCATGTCTGCTCCACGCACGACGCTGGCTGCGATTCGGCGCAAATTCCGCGGTGCGTACGCGCACCGGAATGCAGGCGCGGCATCCGTCGCAATACGGGCGATAGGTGAAGATGCCGCTCCGCCGGAAACCATTGCGCACGAGTTCCGAGTAGACGTCGGCATTGATCAGGTGTGAGGGTGTCGCGACCTGCGAACGTGCCTGACGCCCGTCAAGGTAACTGCAGGGGTAGGGCGCAGTCGCGTAGAACTGCAGTGTTTCGAATGGCAGGTCCTTCAGATGGGTCATCTTCGTTATCCTGACTGCGATACGTTTGCTGTTAATTTACACCGTCTGGCTGCCGTCGATGAGTGGATTTTCGCCTGCACCTTTCAAAACGCGCTGATCGGCGTCCAGTCCGTGATCGGTGGCTTGGCGACTGCGTCCCGCAGGCGCGCCAGGAATTCGGCGCGGGGAATCGGCGCGGCGCCGAGCGAAGCAAGGTGCGCGGTCTCCTGCTGGCAGTCGATCATGCCGACGCCGTGTTCCCTGAGAAACCGCACAAGATAGGCGAGCGCGATCTTCGACGCATCCGGTACCCGGGCGAACATCGACTCACCGAAGAACATGCGCCCGATACATACGCCGTAGGCGCCGCCTACGAGCCGGCCGTCAAGCCAGACTTCCGACGAGTGCGCATACCCCATCCTGTGCAGGCCGCAGTATCCGCGCATGATGTCACCCGAAATCCATGTACCGGACGCCCCCGCACGCGGCGCTGCGCAGGCCTGCATCACCTGTTCGAACGCGGAGTCGAAGCGTACCTCCCAGGGGCCTCCGCCGGCCATGCTCCGTTCGGTACGTTTCAGACTTTTTTTCAGACTGTGCGAAATGACGAACCGTTCCGTGAACAGCACCATCCGCGGATCGGTGCTCCACCAGAGGATAGGCTGTCCCTCGGAGAACCAGGGGAAGATCCCCTGCCGGTAGGCGTCAAGCAGCCGCTGCGGCGAGAGGTCAGCGCCGGCCGCCAGCAAGCCCGGTGCGCCGTCCGCCTCGGTCAGCGCAGCCGTGACGGGCGGAAACGGGGTCTGTGCGCCCAGCCAGGGGATCATTGACGCTCCCCATTCCGGATCATGCCATTGCACCTGGCCGGTGCGGCGGTCGCAACCTCCTTCTTCATATCCGGATTTTCCCCCTGTCTATCAATGAGTTGCACTTGCGCACCAAATTGGAATGGATATTGCTTCCGATGCCGCCACGAAATAAAACGCACTTTAACAGGGAGATCTTCAGATGGACACGCTAAAAAACGGCGCCGACGCCTCATTCATCCTGCTCGGCGCCATCATGATTCTCGCCATGCACGCGGGTTTCGCCTTCCTGGAGCTCGGCACGGTCCGCAGAAAGAACCAGGTGAACGCCCTGGTCAAAATCTTAGTCGATTTTGCCGTCTCGACGATCGCGTATTTCTTCGTTGGTTACAGCATTGCGTACGGCGTCGACTTTTTCGCCGATGCGTCGACGCTCTCTCAGCGGAATGGCTACGAACTCGTCAAGTTCTTTTTCCTTCTCACGTTCGCCGCCGCGATTCCGGCCATTGTGTCCGGCGGCATTGCCGAGCGCGCCCGGTTCCATCCCCAGCTTGTCGCCACCGCGCTTCTCGTCGGCCTCGTATATCCCCTGTTCGAGGGAATCGCCTGGAATCGCGCCTTCGGCATCCAGGCGTGGCTGCAGGAGGCGTTCGGCGCAGAATTTCACGACTTCGCCGGCTCCGTCGTGGTGCATGCCGTCGGCGGCTGGGTCGCGCTGCCTGCCGTGTTGTTCCTCGGCGCCAGGCGTGGACGCTATGCGAAGGACGGGGGCATGGCGGCGCATCCGCCTTCGAACATTCCGTTCCTGGCGCTGGGCGCATGGATCCTCACGGTCGGCTGGTTCGGTTTTAACGTGATGAGCGCGCAGACGCTGGACAAGATGAACGGACTGGTGGCGCTGAATTCGCTGATGGCGATGGTGGGCGGCACGCTTGCTGCCGTTCTGCTCGGCCGCAATGATCCAGGCTTTGCCTACAATGGGCCGTTGGCCGGACTGGTCGCGGTCTGTGCAGGGTCCGACTTGATGCACCCGATTGGCGCTCTTGTCGCTGGAGGGATGGCCGGGGCGGTTTTCGTCTGGATGTTCACGCTGACGCAGAACAAGTGGAAGATCGACGACGTCCTCGGGGTATGGCCGCTTCACGGACTCTGCGGCGCATGGGGAGGCGTTGCAGCGGGCATCTTCGGCCAGCCGGCGCTGGGTGGAATCGGCGGCGTCTCCTTGATGTCGCAGATCATCGGAACACTGCTCGGCGTACTTATCGCTACCGCAGGCGGTACGCTGATTTATGGCTTGCTCAAGGCGACCGTAGGTATCAGGCTCGACCCGGAACAGGAGTTTGACGGCGCGGATCTGTCCATCCACAAGATCAGTGCGACCGCAGAGCGCGAAACCAGTTGGTGATGCGGGCGCAACGTCCGCGACTAAGCCTGTCGCATCGGCTTGCGAATGTCGCGGGTATGGAGGTGGTAGCCGCCGCCTTCGCTGCGAATCCGCTTCCGGTCGGCGAAAAACTCCCTCAGCGTGTGGCTGACCGTGGGAAAAGCAATCTCGTCCCACGGAATCTCCGCCTCGGTGAAAAGTTGTACTTCAAGGCTTTCGACGCCGGCTGCATAGTCCAGGTCGAGCAGTGTCGCCCGATAGAACATATGTACCTGGTGGACGTGGGGCACATTCAGAAGCGAAAACAGCTCATGCAATTCGACGCGCGCGCCGGCTTCTTCCATCGTCTCGCGCAGTGCCGCTTCGTTGGTGGTCTCGTCGTTTTCCATGAATCCCGCGGGCAGCGTCCAGAAACCATAACGCGGCTCGATGGCGCGCTTGCAAAGCAATACCCGGCTTTCGCCTTCGGACTCCCATAGCGGAATGGAGCCGATCACCATCTTTGGATTTTGATAGTGGATGGTCCCGCACTGGCTGCAGACATAACGGAGACGGTTGTCATCCGGCGGAATCAGCAGGGATACCGGTTGCGCGCATTCAGAGCAGAATTTCATGGTGAAGAGGACGGCAATGGCAGTCGAATCGAGAACAGCGCAAGTGTATCACCCTGTCATTTGAAGCAATTGCATTTGCTTTGCATGCTGATACCCGATATACTTCTGTTCTTCAGACGCGGGGTGGAGCAGTCTGGCAGCTCGTCGGGCTCATAACCCGAAGGTCGCAGGTTCAAATCCTGCCCCCGCAACCAAGTCTTTAAGTCTTATCAATTCCCGCCCCCATCACTACTCTAATAAACCGGGCGTCGGAATAGCTTCAACGGGTTTCTCTAACCGGGCAGCATTGCAGCGGGATGCCTGCCGTTGACGAAAACTTCTGCAGTCAATTAAAAACAAGAAGCAAAATGAATACACTTGAGGCGAAGAAAGTCCTCGAAACCGCGTTACTGTGTGCCCATGAGCCCTTGTCGATCAACGACATGAAGAAGCTCTACGTGGAGGAGGGTGAGGCGGCCGAGGAGGTCGGCGGCGACACCATCAAGGCGATGCTCGAGGAGCTTCGCGGTGACTGGAGCGACAAGGGAATCGAAATCGTCTGCCTGTCCACAGGCTGGCGCTTTCAGAGCCGTCCCGAAATGAAGCGCTATCTCGAGCGCCTCAACCCCGAAAAGCCGCCGAAATACTCGCGTGCGACACTTGAAACCCTGGCGATTATTGCATACCGCCAGCCGGTCACGCGGGGCGACATCGAAGAAATCCGCGGCGTGACCGTGAACTCGCAGACGATCAAGATGCTCGAAGACCGAGGATGGATCGAGTCCATCGGACATCGTGACGTTCCAGGCCGGCCATCGCTGTTTGCGACGACCAAGCAGTTCCTGGACGACCTCGGCATGACCTCCCTCGATCAGCTTCCGCCGCTCCAGCAGGTCAGCAAGGACAATGTGCCGGACAGCATGCTCCCGGAGATGCAGGCGCTGGAGGCGGAAATGCAGGGGCGGCTGGATGCCTCCGGAACCGAAGGTGCCGCGGGCGCGTCCACTCAGAACTCGCAAGAAGATCCGGCAGGCGCAAAGCCGGATGATTCGCCGGTCACTGGAAGTGTGCCCTCTGCGCCTTCCGGTTCCTCTACCGCTCAAATGCAGTCGGACGAGGCCGTTCCCGGCCCCGACGACGAGATCCAGGGCTCCGCTGCTGCTACGGAAGCACAGGATGATGTGACGCGCAATCAGCAACCCAAAGACCCGAACGATGACTCTTCCACCAAACAGTGACGCGCCAGTGCCTGTAGCAACCGATTCTCCTTCCCGCAACGACAGAAAAGCAGATGCCAGCGACCCGACGCGGGACGCAACGGCAGGGGCGCCGGCGGGCGACGAGAGCAAGAAGAAGCCGGCCAAGCGCGGCTTGCGCGGTCCTCGCAGCCTGCGACGTACCCGCGGTGCGAAACAGGGCGATGGCGACGGTTCGGCGACGGACGGCGGCGCCGCGCCCCGCGAAGCCGCTCCCGCGCGTTCCGCCGGCCGCACGGAGCAGGGCGCCGACAAGAAGGAGCGTGCCGGTCGCGAAGGTCAAAAGCGCAACGAGCGCAGCAAGGGCAAACCGGAACAGAAGGCGGCCGGCGTCCAGGCGCGCGGCGGCAAGCCTCAGCGCGGGCAGGGCAGACCTGCCGCCGACGACGTGTTCGCTTTCGTGACTTCCGATGCGTTCGACGCCGCCGCCCAGGACGATGCGTCGCGCAGCGGCCGCCAGTCCCAGGCCAAGAGCGTGCGCCGCGACCTCACCGCGGAAGACGACGCGCCGAAACTGCACAAGGTGCTGGCCGAGGCGGGGCTTGGTTCGCGACGCGACATGGAGGAGCTGATCATCGCCGGACGGGTGTCCGTCAATGGCGAGCCGGCGCACATCGGGCAACGCATTCTGCCAACCGATCAGGTCAGGATCAACGGCAAGCTGATCCACCGCAAGGTCAGTAAGCGCCCCCCGCGCGTGCTGATGTACCACAAGCCGGCCGGGGAAATCGTGAGCCATGACGATCCGGAAGGCCGCCCGTCGGTGTTCGAGCGGCTGCCAACGATGAAGGCCGGTAAATGGCTCGCCGTCGGTCGCCTCGACTTCAACACCGAGGGACTCCTGCTGTTTACGACCTCCGGCGATCTGGCGAACCGCCTGATGCATCCCCGTTACAACATCGAGCGCGAATATGCCGTGCGTACGCTGGGCGAGCTGGAAGAGGGCATGCGCCAGAAACTGCTGAGCGGCGTCGAGCTGGAGGACGGTACGGCCCAGTTCTCGAAGATCGCCGACGGCGGCGGCGAAGGCGTCAACCGCTGGTACCGCGTCGTGATCGGCGAAGGCCGCAACCGCGAAGTCCGCCGCATGTTCGAGGCAGTCGGTCTGACGGTGTCGCGCCTGATCCGCACCCGTTACGGGGCGATGACCTTGCCGAGCAATCTGAAACGCGGGCGGTGGGAAGAGCTGGGCGAGCATGCGGTGCGCGATCTGATGGCCTTGAGCGGACTGGAAAAGCCGGCGGCAGCGGGCGGTGCAGGCAAGACGCGCGGCGAGCGCAACGGCAACGTGGCCGAGCGCGCCGAAGGAGGACGCCGCGGAGGCGGCGGTCAGCCGCGCGGCCCCGGCAAATCTCCCCAGGGCGGCCAGCGCAGCCGTCAGCCCGATCCGCTGCAGACGGCACTGGGGTTTCCTGACGCCGGACGGCCGCGCCGCGGTGCGCAGTTCAGGAGTGCAGGGGCAATGCCCGGACTTCCGAGGCGTCGCGCACGGGGCTGACCTGGGATGAAGTGCGCCGACGTGAATGCCGGAGAGGGGTGGGAAACCGCTCTTCGGCATTGCGACGCACCAAATATTTGTTTATAATTAGAGAGTTAACAGGGTGTGTGCCATCGGCTGTATGGCGGCGAACCTGGTTAGGGAGATTCCCGCGCTGGCAGGAATGATAAAAAGAGATGGGCAGATGCCCATTTTTTTTTTGTTCGACACTTTGTCGCACTGGCCTGTCGGCGGTAACGCCATCTGGAGAATGTTTTGCGCTTGTCGGAATTGATTGAGAAAACGCTTTCGGGCATGGGATACGAGCTTGTTGATTTCGAGCAAGCGGCCCGTGGCCTGTTGCGTGTCTTTATCGACCTGCCCTTCGATCCAGAAGCGGCCGAGCAGAGGAATATCACGGTCGAGGACTGCGAGAGCGTGAGTCACCAGTTGTCGCACCTGCTGACGGTGGAGAACGTGAACTACGAAAGGCTGGAGGTTTCCTCTCCCGGCCTGGACCGGCCGCTGAAGAAGGTGGCGGACTATGCGCGTTTCGCCGGGCACGAGGCGGTCGTCAAGCTGCGTGTGCCGATGCCCGCGGTGGCCAACCGCAAGTCGTTCGAAGGCGTGCTGCATGCTCCGGAGGGCGACACCCTGAAGCTGGAATTCGAATCAAAAGATGGGCCGGCGATGCTGGAGTTTTCGCTCGCCGACGTGGACAAGGCACGCCTGGTGCCGAAAGTGGACTTTAGGAGTCGCAAAGCATGAGTCGCGAAGTATTGTTGTTGGTCGATGCTCTGGCACGAGAAAAAAACGTCGATAAGGAAATCGTATTCGGGGCGCTCGAGCACGCGCTCGGGCAGGCGACCAAGAAACGCTACGAAGGCGATGTGGATGTGCGTGTGTCGATCGACCGCGAGACCGGCGAATTCGAGTCCTTCCGTCGCTGGCATGTGGTGCCGGACGAGGCCGGCCTGCAGCTCCCGGACCAGGAAGTGCTGCTGTTTGAAGCCAAGGAACAGATCCCCGATATCGAAGTCGATGACTATATCGAGGAACCGATCGAGTCCGTGGATTTCGGCCGCCGTTTTGCGCAGGATACCAAGCAGGTGGTGCTGCAGCGAATCCGCGATGCGGAGCGCGAGCAGATCCTGGCCGACTTCCTGGCGCGCGGCGACGCGCTGGTGACGGGTACCATCAAGCGCATGGAACGCGGCGATGCGATCGTCGAATCCGGCAAGATCGAGGCGCGCCTGCCGCGCGACCAGATGATCCCGAAGGAGAACCTGCGCATCGGCGACCGGGTGCGGGCGTACATCCTCCGGATCGACCGCAACGCGCGCGGCCCGCAGGTGATCCTGTCCCGAACGGCGCCTGAATTCATTATGAAACTGTTCGAACTCGAAGTGCCGGAGATCGAGCAGGGCCTGCTGGAGATCAAGTCCGCGGCGCGAGATTCGGGCGTGCGGGCGAAGATCGCCGTATTCACCAATGACAAGCGTATCGACCCGATCGGTACCTGCGTGGGCATGCGCGGTTCGCGCGTGCAGGCCGTCACCGGCGAACTCGGCGGCGAACGGGTGGACATCGTGCTGTGGTCCGATGACCCGGCTCAGTTCGTGATCGGCGCGCTGGCGCCGGCCAACGTCTCGTCGATCGTGGTCGACGAAGAGAAGCACGCGATGGACGTGGTTGTCGACGAAGAGAACCTTGCGATCGCGATCGGGCGCGGCGGCCAGAACGTACGCCTGGCTTCCGAGCTGACCGGATGGCAAATCAACATCATGACGGCGGAGGAGTCGGCGGACAAGTCCGCCGCCGAAACGGCAGCGACCCGCGCGCTGTTCATGGAAAAGCTGGATGTGGACGAGGAAGTCGCGAACATCCTGGTCGACGAGGGCTTTGCCAGCCTGGAAGAGATCGCCTACGTGCCGATCACCGAGATGCTGGATATCGAGGCATTCGACGAAGACACCGTCAACGAACTGCGCAGCCGCGCCCGCGATGCGCTCGTGACGGAAGCGATTGCTTCGGAAGAGGGCCTCGAGGGCATGGAAGATGCGCTGGTCAACCTGGAAGGCATGGACCGTACCGCCGCCGGCAAGCTCGGCCTGGCCGGCATCAAGACCGTGCAGGCTTTCGCTGACCTCGCCTACGACGAGTTTGGCGCGATCCTGGCCCTGCCGATCGAACGTGCACGTGAACTGATTCAAAACGAATTTAAGGATGTGACCGACGAGGAAATGCGTCTGATCGATGCCAAGTACGATGACCGTGCGAGGGCATTGCAGGGCATGGCGCGCGAGCTTGCCGAAGTAAAGTAAGTGCAGCGCCCCACCAACTTCCGTCGTGCCACATAGAAAAGAGGACTGAATGGCGAGTAACAACGTAGCCCAATTTGCCACCGAACTGAAGATGCCAGCAGATCTGCTGCTGACGCAATTGCGCGCTGCCGGCGTCGAGAAGAGTTCGGCGTCCGACCCCTTGTCGAAGGAAGACAAGGACAAGCTGTTGAACCACTTGCGTCGTGCCCACGGCGCGGCGCCCGACGGCGAAAAGAAGAAGATCACGCTGACGCGCAAGGAAACGACGGAAATCAAGCAAGCCGACGCGACTGGCAAGTCGCGCACCATCCAGGTGGAAGTGCGCAAGAAGCGCACGTTCATCAAGCGCGACGAACCGGCAGCCGAGGAAGCGCCGGTTGCCGCCGCGCCGGTCGTTGACGAGGCCGAGACGGCACGCCGCGCCGAGGAAGCTCGCCGCCAGGCGGAGCTGTTGGCGCGCCAGGAAGCCGACCTGCGCGAGAAGCAGGAGCGGCTCGCAAAGCTGGAAGCGGAAAAGGAAGCCCAAGCCAAGGCCATGCGCGAAGCGGAGGAAGCCGAGAAGGCTGCCGCCGCCCGTGCTGCGGCCGAGCAGGCCGCGCGCGTCGAGAAGGAGCAACTGAGCACCGCCGACGAGCAGAAGCGCCGCGAAGACGAAGAGGCCCGGAAGAAGGCAGCCGAGCAGGAAGCGCGTGCGGCCGCAGCCGAACGCGCCGCGGCGACGGAACGCGCCCGCAAGGCGGTCGCCGACGAGGTTGCCCAGATCAAGGCCATGATGAGCGCGCCGCGCAAGGTGATGAAGGCGCCCGAGCCGGCGCCCGCGCCCGCACCCGCCGCAAAGGCTGCCGAAGGCACGCTGCACAAGCCGGCCGACAAGAAGCCGGGTGACAAGCCCGGTGACAAGAAACCGGCTGTCGGCGACAAGAAATCGATCAAGTCGGCCAATGTATCGTCGACCTGGCAGGATGACGCGAAGAAGCGCGGAGCGGGGCTCAAGACCCGCGGCGCGACCACCGGGCCGGGTGGCCGCGACGGCTGGCGCGGTGGTCCGAAAGGGCGGCGTTCCCATCATGGCGACGATCAGCGCGAATCGAATTTCCAGGTGCCGACCGAAGCCATCGTCAAGGACGTGCACGTGCCGGAGACCATCACTGTCGCCGAACTGGCGCACAAGATGGCAGTGAAGGCGTCCGAAGTGATCAAGCACCTGATGAAGCTTGGCCAGATGGTGACGATCAACCAGGTGCTGGACCAGGAAACCGCAATGATCCTGGTCGAGGAAATGGGGCACAAGGCGTTTGCCGCAAAGCTCGACGATCCCGAGGCGATGCTGGAGGAAGCCGGCGAGCAGGCCGACGCCGAGCAATTGCCGCGCGCTCCGGTGGTGACCGTCATGGGTCACGTCGACCACGGCAAGACCTCCTTGCTGGACTCGATCCGCCGCGCGAAAGTGGCGGCGGGAGAAGCCGGCGGCATTACGCAGCATATCGGCGCATACCACGTCGAGACGCCGCGCGGCATCATCACCTTCCTCGATACCCCGGGCCACGAAGCGTTCACCGCAATGCGGGCGCGCGGCGCGAAGGCGACCGACATCGTGATCCTGGTGGTGGCAGCCGACGACGGCGTGATGCCGCAGACGAAGGAGGCGATCGCCCATGCGAAGGCCGCAGGCGTTCCTATCGTCGTCGCGATCAACAAGATCGACAAGCAGGGCGCCAACCCGGACCGGGTGAAGCAGGAACTGGTGGCCGAACAGGTGGTGCCGGAAGAGTACGGCGGCGATTCGCCGTTCATCGAAGTCTCCGCCAAGACCGGCCAGGGCATCGAGGACCTGCTTGAGAACGTGCTGCTGCAAGCGGAGGTGCTGGAACTGAAGGCGCCGGTCGATACCCATGCCAAGGGCCTGGTGATCGAAGCAAAGCTCGACAAGGGCCGCGGCCCTGTCGCCACAGTGCTGGTGCAGTCCGGTACGCTCAAGCGCGGCGACATCGTGCTGGCGGGTTCGTCCTACGGCCGCGTGCGCGCGATGCTGGACGAGAACGGCAAGAACATCGCGGATGCCGGTCCCTCGATCCCGGTCGAGATCCAGGGCCTGACCGAGGTGCCGGCAGCCGGCGAGGAGGTCATGGTGATGGCCGACGAGCGGAAAGCGCGCGAGATCGCCCTGTTCAGGCAGGGCAAGTTCCGCGACGTCAAGCTGGCCAAGCAGCAGGCGGCGAAGCTGGAGAACATGTTCGAGCAGATGGCCGAAGGGGAGGTGAAGAACCTGCCGCTGATCATCAAGGCCGACGTCCAGGGTTCGCAGGAGGCGATCGTCCATGCGATGCAGAAGCTGTCCACCAACGAGGTGCGCGTGCAGGTCGTCCATGCGGCGGTTGGCGGCATCAGCGAGTCGGACGTCAATCTGGCGGTCGCATCGAAGGCGGTCATCATCGGCTTCAACACGCGTGCCGACACATCTGCGCGCAAGCTTGCGGAAACCAGCGGCATCGACATCCGCTACTACAACATCATTTACGATGCGGTGGACGAGATCAAGGCGGCGATGTCCGGCATGCTGTCCCCCGAGAAGCGCGAAGCGGCACTGGGCCTGGTGGAAATCCGCCAGGTCTTCCTGGTCAGCAAGGTTGGCGCGATCGCCGGCTGCTACGTCCTCGACGGCCTCGTCAAGCGTGGCGCCTCGGTACGCCTGCTGCGCGACAACGTGGTGCTGTGGACCGGCGAGCTCGATTCGCTCAAGCGCTTCAAGGATGACGTGAAGGAAGTGAAGGCCGGCTTCGAATGCGGCCTGTCGCTGAAGAACTTCAACGACATCAAGGAAGGCGACCAGCTCGAGATCTTCGAGGTGCAGGAAGTCGCCCGCACGCTGTAATACAGGACCGATGCGCCCCATGCAACCCATGGGGCGCACCGCACTCCAACCGGTACAGCGAGTCCATCATGGCCAAACACAGTAAATCCATTCCCGGTCGCGGCGTGCGCGTCGCGGACCAGATCCAGCGCGACCTGGCGGAGATCATCGCCTACGAGTTGAAGGATCCGCGCGTCGGCATGATCACGATCACCGAAGTGCAGGTGACGCCGGATTATGCTCACGCGAAGGTGTTTTTCACTTCCCTTGTCGACAATGACGAGGCGGTGCAGAACACCTTGTCCGGCCTGCGCAAGGCGGCGGGCTTCATTCGTGGCCAGCTCGGGCGCCGCCTGACGATCCATACGACGCCCGACCTGCATTTCGTCTACGACAACTCGACTTCGCGCGGCATGCAGCTGTCGAAGCTGATCGACGAGGCAAACGCGACCCGCTCCGGCGACTCGGAGCAGGAATGATTCCCGCCGCCGTGCGCGGCATTCCCCCGATTCTCCATGGCGCAAGCGACGCTCAAGAAAACCCGCGTGCCGGTGCACGGTGTGCTGCTGATCGACAAGTCGGCCGGCCAGACCAGCAATGATGTCCTGATCAAGGCCAAACGCCTGCTCAATGCACAGAAGGCCGGCCATACCGGTACCCTCGATCCGTTCGCGACCGGCCTTCTGCCACTGTGCTTCGGCGAGGCCACCAAGTTCGCACAGGACCTGCTCGATGCAGACAAGACCTACGAAGCCGTGGTGCACCTTGGGGTCACCACGACCACCGGCGATACCGAGGGCGAGGTGCTGGAGCGTCGCGACGTCAAGGTGGATGCTGCGATGATCGAAGCCGCGTTGTCCGCATTCCGCGGCGAAATTGCACAGGTACCGCCGATGTATTCGGCCTTGAAGCGTGACGGCAAGCCACTCTATGAATATGCGCGGGCCGGCGTGACGCTGGAGCGCGAGGCGCGGCGCGTGACCATCCACGCACTGGAATGCACCGGATACGCGCCGCCGTTCCTGCGCCTGCGGGTGAGGTGCAGCAAGGGCACTTATGTACGCGTGCTGGGCGAGGACATCGGCGCCGCCCTCGGCTGCGGTGCGCATCTGCATGCATTGCGTCGCACCGGGGCAGGCTGCCTCTCGCTTGACCACGCCCTGACGCTGGAAGCGCTGGAAGCGATGGAAGGACCGGCGCGGACACAGCGCCTGTCCGCGGTGGATGCGCTGCTGACAACGTTTCCGCCGGTGGTTCTCAGCGACGAGATGGCGAAGCGCTTCCTGCATGGCCAGCGTCTGCCGCTGCGCAGGGAAGGGGCGTCCTGCCCGGCGGACGCCGGCAGGGTAAGGGTGTACCGGGAGACGGGTATGCAACTGCTGGGCACGGCGCAGTTGAACGAACACGGCGTCCTTGCACCGGAACGGCTGATTGCCAGCCCTGCACCGACTTAACATCGCGCAACTCTTTGAAATTCAAGCGCTTTCCTCGGTTATTGCGAGGCAGCATGCTATACTCTCCGGTTTCCCGAATCACGCACCAGGGCATCATGTCAAACACCAAACGCGCATTGCGCAACATCGCCATCATTGCACACGTCGACCATGGCAAGACCACGCTGGTCGACCAGCTGCTGCGCCAGTCCGGCACCTTCCGTGAAAACCAGCAGGTCGACAATCGGGTCATGGACTCGAACGATCTCGAAAAGGAACGCGGCATCACCATCCTGGCGAAGAATTGCGCAGTCGAGTATGAGGGCACGCACATCAACATCGTCGACACCCCGGGCCACGCCGATTTCGGCGGCGAGGTGGAGCGCGTGCTGTCGATGGTGGACTCGGTGCTGCTCCTGGTGGACGCGGTGGAAGGCCCGATGCCGCAGACCCGCTTCGTGACGCGCAAGGCGCTGGGCCTCGGCCTGAAGCCGATCGTCGTCGTCAACAAGATCGACCGTCCGGGCGCGCGTCCTGACTGGGTGATCAACGCGACCTTTGAGCTGTTCGACAAACTCGGCGCGACCGAAGAGCAGCTGGATTTCCCGGTTGTCTACGCATCCGCGCTGAACGGCTATGCCAGCCTCGACCCCTCGGTCCGCGAAGGCACGATGAAGCCCTTGTTCGACGCGGTGCTCGAGCACGTGCCGGTGCGCGACGACGATCCTGACGGCTCGCTGCAGCTGCAGATCACCTCCCTCGATTATTCTTCCTATGTCGGCAAGATCGGCATTGGACGCATCACCCGCGGCCGGGTGAAGGCGGCGCAGGACGTGATCGTGATGAACGGCCCGGACTCCTCCCCGATCAAGGCGCGCATCAACCAGGTGCTGAAGTTCAAGGGACTGGAGCGCGTGCTGGTCGACGAGGCGCAGGCCGGCGACATCGTCCTGATCAACGGCATCGAGGAGGTCGGCATCGGCAGCACGGTGTGCGCCCCTGACGCACCGGACGCCCTGCCGATGCTGAAGGTGGACGAACCGACGCTGACCATGAACTTCCTGGTCAACAGCTCGCCGCTCGCCGGGCGCGAAGGCAAGTTCGTCACCAGCCGCCAGATCCGCGAACGGCTCGACCGCGAGCTGAAATCCAACGTCGCGCTGCGCGTGACCGACACCGGCGACGAGACCACGTTCGAAGTCTCCGGACGCGGCGAACTGCACCTGACCATTCTGCTGGAAAACATGCGCCGGGAAGGTTACGAGCTGGCCGTGTCGCGCCCGCGCGTCGTGTTCAAGGAGATCGACGGCGTCAAATGCGAGCCGTACGAGCTGCTGACCGTAGACGTCGAAGAGCCGCACCAGGGCGGCGTGATGGAAGAGCTGGGCCGCCGCCGTGGCGACCTGCAGAACATGGAGCCGGACGGCAAGGGCCGTGTGCGCCTCGAATACCGTATTCCGGCGCGCGGCCTGATCGGGTTCCAGTCGGAATTCATGACGCTTACGCGGGGTACCGGCCTGATGAGCCATATCTTCGACGACTACGCGCCGGTGGACGCCAGCAAGCCGGAGATGGCCGGTCGCCGCAATGGTGTGCTGGTGTCGCAGGAAGACGGCGCTGCCGTCGCCTACGCGCTGTGGAAGCTGCAGGACCGCGGCCGCATGTTCGTGAGCCATAACGATCCGGTATACGAAGGCATGATCATCGGCATCCACTCGCGTGACAACGACCTGGTCGTGAACCCGGTGAAGGGCAAGCAGCTGACCAACGTCCGTGCCTCGGGTACCGACGAGGCGGTGCGCCTGGTGCCGCCCATCCAGCTGACCCTGGAGTACGCGGTGGAATTCATCGAGGATGACGAGCTGGTCGAGATCACGCCGAAGAGCATCCGCCTGCGCAAGCGCCACCTGAAGGAGCACGAGCGCAAGAAGGCATCGCGCGAAGCGGCATAAGCCCTTTCGCCGGCAAGCAGCAAGATCGACCTGGCCCGGCCAACCGAAAGGATGGCCGGGCCTTTCTACTTATTGGACTTGGCAACGATGACAACCCACCGGCAAGCCCTGCTGCTGATGGTGATTGCGCCCGCTTTGTGGAGCATCGCCGGCGTCCTGACACGCCAGCTCGATGCCGCACGCGGCTTCGAGGTGACGTTCTGGCGCAGCCTTTTCTCTGCGCTGTTCGTCGCGGCGGCCATGTGCTGGCAGCAGGGATGGCGGCAGTCGGTGGCGACGCTGCGCGGCGTAGGCGGCGCGGGCGTCGTGAGCGGCCTGATGTGGTGCACGATGTTTGTCGCATTCATGATTGCGCTCACCATGACCACGGTCGCCAATACGCTGATCGTCATGAGCGTGTCACCGCTGCTTACGGCACTGCTTGCGTGGATCGTGCTGAAACAGGCGATTCCGGGGCGTACCTGGCTGGCGATCGTGGCGGCCTTCGTCGGCATCTGCTGGATGTTCGTCAACAGCCTGGGCGGGGTCGACGGCAATCACCTGGCAGGCATGCTGATCGCATGCGCGGTGCCGGTTGCCGCCGCGGTCAACCTGATCGCGATAAAACGGGCAGGCCATGGCGTCGATTTGATTCCCGCGGTATTCCTGGGAAGCGTGTTCTCGGCCTGCCTGATGCTGCCGTTTGCCTGGCCGCTGCAGGCGTCGCTGCATGACATCGGCATCCTTGCCATCCTCGGCTTCTTCCAGCTCGGATTTCCCTGCATGCTGATGGTGCGCGCTGCCCGCAGCCTGACGGCGCCGGAGGTTTCCCTGCTGGCGTTGCTGGAAGTCCTGCTGGGACCGCTGTGGGCATGGCTGGGAGCGGGAGAAGTGCCGGCGCCAGAGACGCTGGTGGGTGGCGGCGTCGTGGTCGCCGCGCTGGTCCTCAACGAGGTGGCGGCAATGCGTTCGGCGCGGCTGGCGCGGGGCGCACTCCAGCCGCGGAGTTGAAAGGCGGCCGCGAGGCGGCCTTTCAGCCTGACATCAGGCCGCGACGGTACTGGTCTGCGGCAGTGCCTGCTGCGTCTTCAGCACTTCGCCGATGGCGGCGAACAGCTGGTCGACCTGCAGCTTGTCGATGATCAGCGGCGGCGACAGCGCAATGATGTCGCCGGTGGTGCGGATCAGCACGCCCTTGTCCCAGAAGCATTTCTGGAAAACGTCGAATGCGCGTGCCGTCGGCTTGCCCGGCACCCCTTCGAGCTCGATGCCGCAGACCATGCCGAGATTGCGAATGTCCTTCACGTAGGGCAGTCCCTTCAGGCTGTGTGCGGCTTCCTCGAAGTAGGGCGCCATGGCGGCCGCCCTGTCGAAGAGGCCTTCCTCTCGGTAGACCTCAATCGTCGCGACGCATGCTGCCGAGGCCAGGGGGTGGCCGGAGTAGGTATAGCCGTGGAAGAACTCGATTGTGTTCTCGGGCGCGGCGGACATGAACGCGTCGTGAATATCCTGGCGCACGATGACGGCGCCCATCGGCACCGCGGCGTTGGTGAGACCCTTCGCGCAGGTGATCATGTCGGGCACGACGCCGAAATGGTCGGCCGCGAATGCGGTGCCGAGGCGTCCGAAACCGGTGATGACCTCGTCGAAGATCAGCAGGATGCCGTACTTGTCACAGATCGCGCGCAGTTTCTGCAGATAGCCCTTGGGCGGCAGGATGACACCGGTCGAGCCCTGCACCGGCTCGACGATCACGGCGGCGACCGTGGCGGGATCGTGCAGCGCGAGCATGCGCTGCTCCAGCTCGTCCGCCAGTTCGGCGCCGTGCTCGGGCAGTCCGCGGGAATAGGCGTTCCTGGCGATGTCGAGCGGGTGCCGCAGGTGGTCGACGCCGGCGAGCGTCGGGCCGAAATGCTTGCGGTTGCCGGCGATGCCGCCGACGGCGATGCCACCGAAGCCGACGCCGTGGTAGCCGCGCTCACGTCCGATCAGGCGTGTGCGCAGGCCGTCGCCCCGCACCCGGTGATAGGCCAGCGCGATCTTCAGGGCGCTGTCCACTGCTTCGGAGCCATCATTGCAGAAGAAGACGCGATTGAGCCCTTCCGGGGCGATGCCGGCAAGTGCGGTGGCGGCTTCGAAGACCTTCGGATGACCCATCTGGAAGGTCGGCGCAAAATCCATGGTCGCCGCCTGCTGCTGGATGGCGGCAGTGATCTTGGGGTGGCAATGGCCGGCGTTCACGCACCAGAGGCCGGCGGTGCCGTCGAGGATGCGCCGCCCGTCGTCCGTCGTGTAGTGCATGCCAGATGCCGCGGCGAGCAGGCGCGGCTTGCTCTTGAACTGCCGGTTGGCGGTGAAGGGCATCCAGAAATGCGAAGTGTCGAGTTGTTCGGCCATGTCGTGTTTCCCTTGTGGAGAATGTTGGGGAGGGAGCGTCGCCGGCGGGGCGCCGGCGGCATCCTGTCTCACCGGAATTGCCGGCCAGCGGTACGGCTTCCGGGGCATACCGTTAAAATACCGTCCTTATTATGAGCGTCCTGAAAAAAACCGCCAAGCTGCCACCGCGCCGCCTTTCCGTCGCACCGATGATGGACTGGACTGACCGCCATTGCCGCATGTTCCATCGCCAGATCACCCGGCACACCTGGTTGTACACCGAAATGGTAACGACCGGCGCGCTGCTCCACGGAGACGTGCCGCGCCACCTTGACTTCAATCAAGAGGAGCACCCCGTCGCACTCCAGCTCGGCGGCAGCGAGCCGGCCGACCTGGCGAAGTGCGCGAAGCTCGGTGCGCAATGGGGCTATGACGAGATCAACCTGAATTGCGGATGTCCGTCCGAGCGGGTGCAGAAGGGCGCCTTCGGCGCCTGCCTGATGGCCGAGCCCTCGCTGGTCGCGGACTGCGTCAAGGCGATGCGCGATGCGGTCGACATCGATGTGACGGTGAAGCACCGCATCGGCATCGACGGCGTCGAGTCCTACGATTTCGTGCGCGATTTCGTCGGCACCATCGCCGCCGCCGGCTGCGCCACATTCATCGTCCATGCACGCAATGCGATCCTCAAGGGTCTGAGCCCGAAGGAGAACAGGGAAATTCCGCCGCTCAAGCCGGACTATGCCTACCGGCTGAAACGGGACTTTCCGCAACTGGAAATCCTGATCAACGGCGGTATCAAGACCCTGGAGGAGATCGACCTGCACCTGCAGCATGTCGATGGCGTGATGATCGGCCGCGAGGCATATCACAATCCCTACCTGATGGCGAGTTTCGACAGCCGCTACTACGGCGACAGCACCGCGCCCCGATCGCGCGAAGAGGTGCTGAAGGCCATGCAGCCCTATCTGCAGGAACAGCTGGCCCGCTACGGCAACAACGGCAACGGCCTCAAGCTCAACAGCATCACCCGCCACATGCTCGGCCTGACGAGCGGCCTGCCCGGCGCGCGTGCGTTCCGCCAGACCTTGTCCGATGCCCGGCAGCTCGCCGCGGGCGATCCCGCGTTGTTGTTGCGGGCACTCGCACGCATGCAGGCAAGCGCCGCCTGATCGCCGGCCGGCCGCCGTCGCCGTGCCGCAATGGCACGGAACCTGCTCGAATGATGCGTTTCGGATCGCGCCCTCCGGGCGCGATCGTCCTTGCCAACCGAAATTTTCAAACCTTGGAAAGGAAGACCATGTCGGATCAGGACAAGAAGATGGATATCCCGCCGCAGCACCAGGACCACCAGCCGGGATCACAGCAGCAGATGACGCCGAAGCCGCTTGCAGAAATGCGCAACTACAAGGGCAGCGGCAAGCTGAAAGGGAAGATTGCCCTCGTCACGGGCGGCGACAGCGGCATCGGCCGTGCAACCGCCATCGGTTTCGCGAAGGAAGGGGCAAGCGTGGTGGTCGCCTACCTCGACGAACACGAGGATGCCAAGGAGACCCAACGCCTGATCGAGGCGGAGGGGAGGGAGTGCGTGCTCATTGCAGGCGATATCGGCAGCGAGGACTACTGCCGCAAGATGGTGGAGACCGCGATCTCGTCCTTCGGGCGGCTCGACATCGTCGTCAACAACGCCGCGCAGCAGTATCCGCAGGAAAGCATTACCGACATCACGGAAGAACAGTTGCTGAAGACCTTCCGCACCAATATCTTCTCGATGTTCTTCACCGTCAAGGCAGCGCTGCCGCACCTGAAGGAAGGTGCGCGCATCATCAACACCACTTCGGTCACTGCCTACCGCGGCAGCCCGCAGCTGCTCGACTACTCGTCGACCAAGGGCGCCATCGTCGCCTTCACCCGTTCGCTGTCAAAACAGCTCATCTCGAAGAAGATCCTGGTCAATGCGGTGGCCCCGGGGCCGGTATGGACGCCGCTGATACCGTCATCCTTCTCCCCGGAAAACGTCGACAAGTTCGGCGAGCAGTCTCCGCTGGGGAGGGCAGGGCAGCCGGACGAGATTGCGCCGTCGTACATTTTCCTTGCTTCGGAAGATGCATCGTTCATGAGCGGCCAGGTGCTGCACCCGAACGGCGGCGACGTCGTCAATTCCTGATGCAGGAGGGCGCGGCCTCGGCCGCGCCAGTCATTGCACGCATGCCGCTCAGTATTCCTTCAGGCGGTTGTAGAGCGTCTTGAGGCTGATGCCGAGTGCTTCCGCCGTGAGGCGCTTGTTGCCGCTGTAATGCTTGAGCGTGGCGAGGATGATTTCCTTCTGCGCGTCCGCAAGCGGCGTGCCGACGAAGAAGTTGAGGTAGCCCTCGTGCACCGTGGGCTTCTTGGTCGACAGATCGGAAATGCAGTCCTCGATATTGAGCGTGTCGGTTGCCAGGATGAAGGCGCGCTGGACCACGTTCTTGAGCTCACGGACATTTCCTGGCCAGGAGTACGAGCGGATCACTTCCAGCGATGCGCGCGAAAAAGCC
Organism: Noviherbaspirillum sp.; assembly: GCF_036563305.1. Lineage (GTDB taxonomy): Bacteria > Pseudomonadota > Gammaproteobacteria > Burkholderiales > Burkholderiaceae_D > Noviherbaspirillum. The sequence continues at coordinate 575,665 of NZ_DATCMQ010000016.1, forward strand.
TTGGACGTGCCGTCCTTCTCGTTGAGCTCCTGCAGGAAGTGGTGCGCGAGAAATTCGATATCACTGCCGCGTTCCCGGAGCGGAGGGATGCGGATCGGGAAGACCGCCAGCCTGTACATCAGGTCCTCGCGCAAGTTGCCCTGCTTGACCGCGGCTTCCAGATCGCGGTTGGTGGCGGCGACCAATCGTACATCCACCTTGACCTCATGGTCGCCCCCGACCCTGACGAAGGTGCCCGACTCGAGCACGCGAAGGAGCTTCACCTGCATGTCGATCGGCATTTCGGTGATCTCGTCCAGAAACAGGGTGCCGCCCGATGCGTGTTCGAAATAGCCGATGTGCTGCTTGGAAGCGCCGGTAAAACTTCCCTTCTCGTGACCGAAAAGCGCCGCCTCGATCAGGTGGGCCGGGATCGCGCCGCAGTTGACGGCGACAAAGGCTTGCTCGCTGCGCTGACTTCCCTGATGGATGGCATTCGCAATGACTTCCTTGCCGGTACCGCTTTCCCCGACGAGGAGGACAGTCGCTTCGGTCGCCGCGACCCTGTCCACCTGTTCGTGGAGCCGCTCCATGATGGGGGAGTTGCCCGAGACGAAGCCGAATCGCTTGAGTTTGTCGTGGATCATGTATGTTCTCAGTGGGCGCGCCGGAGTTCGCATTGCCGACAAGGGCGGCGCCCCGTGGCGTGTGCCTTGATGCTTTGATTCTTACATCATTCGGCCGCCCTGCACTTGCGCTAATTCAGTTCATGCGGGCGAGTCGAAGATCAGCCTTGGTGCTTGCGGAGGATGGGACGACGACCTCGAACAATACACGATATACAGCCCGCCGTGGAGGCGCGATCCCGATACTTGCATGTGTATTCCGAACGGAAACAGGGCCGGTTCGAGCCTGGCGACAGCATGTGCGAAATAACGAAACGCGCGGTAAGTTTTACGAAGCGGCGCACAAACAAACGTGCGTTCATCGCCGGCGGGCGAAGAGGATCATGCTGCACTGAGCGACGTCGCAGTTGGCATGGAATCTGCGTTTTCCATCTTGCCGGCCTTCCGGCGCAGAAGAGAACTTATCGGAATTGAATCGGTCACTACTGAACCTTTAAGGCCAAATTTTCATGAAAGGAACAAGAATGAAATCAATCAAGACGACATCGAAGATCCTGCTGGTCCTTGCAGCGCTCGGCATGACTGCCGTAGGTTGCGATCGCGCCGGTGACGCAAGCTCCGGAGCGAGTGGCTCCTCCGGTAGCAGCGCGTCCGGCGCAGGCGGTAGCGGTGCCGGCTCCTCCGGTGGCAGCTCCGGCATGAGCGGAGGCTCCGGGATGAGCGGCGGCAGTGGCGCCGGCGGTGCCGGTGGCGCCAGCGGCAGCGGCAGCGGCAGCGGCTCGAAGTAAGCGTTCTGTCGACAACGCCCGGTGACGAAGGTCGTCGCCGGGCGTTGTCGCGCATATCCGACCGCTCACTCGCCGTGGCCCGCGACGGCGTCCTGATCCGCGGCGCCAGTCTCGCAAACCCGCGCATGCCTGCATCAACGGTATCAAAGGCATACCGGTACAAGCTGTCATGCCTTCCGCCAGCGTTCTTCAATACACCTGATCACTGCTCTGCCTCAATGAGGATTCGACAGCGCCCTTGGACAATGACGGCAAGGGGCGCGCGCGTTGAACGGACGGCCGGCACCGTGATCGAACTTCCTGCAACGGATCGTTCAGTGCCGCTTTCACTGATGGAAGCGGGACCGGCGGCCCCGGCAGCAAGCATGGCCGCACCGGAATAGCCGCAGACCGGGTGCACTCGATGTCGCACCGTCGACGTCGCCATGCGCGGAGACGCAGACGCAGCCAGCAAACGAACAGAGAAACCACGCCATGCCACATGTACTGATCGTAGACGACGATGTGAACACGCGCGAAGCGCTGATGGAAATCACCGCGGCCGAAGGCTTCACGACTGCCGTGGCCGGCAGCATCCGGGATGCCCAGGTGCAGATCGCCCGCCAGCGGCCGGATGTCGTGCTGATTGACCTTAAGCTGCCGGACGGCAACGGGATGGATCTGTTCAACGATATCGAGTCCCGTGCGACGACCGAGATCGTGCTGATCACCGGGCATGCGAGCGTAGAGACGGCAGTCGAGGCGCTGCGCCTCGGTGCCGCGGACTATCTGACCAAACCGATCAACTTCCGGCGACTGAAAGCGCTGCTCTCGCGCATTCCACGCACGATCGACCTGAAGGAGGAAATCGGCGTGCTCCGCAGCGAGCTGCGCAGGCTGGGCCATTTCGGCCAGATGCTTGGCGCGGCGCCTGCCATGCAGAAGCTGTACAACCATATCGGCCGCGTCGCGCCGACCGAGGCGACGGTGCTGCTGCTTGGCGAGAGCGGCACCGGGAAAGAGCTTGCGGCACAAACGATCCACGACCTCAGCCTGCGACAGAAGCATCCGTTCCTGCCGGTGAACTGCGGTGCGATCTCGCCGCAACTGATCGAGAGCGAGATCTTCGGTCATGAGAAGGGCAGTTTCACCGGCGCGGACCGGCAGCACAAGGGTTACTTCGAGCGCGCCAACGGCGGCACGCTGTTCCTCGACGAGATCACCGAGATGCCGGTCGAGTTGCAGGTCAAGCTGCTGCGGGTGCTGGAGACCGGCTCCTTCATGCGTATCGGCAGCAACCAGGAAATCGAGACCGACGTGCGCGTTGTCGCGGCGACCAATCGGGACCCCGAGGCCGCCGTCGCCGAAGGCAAGCTGCGGCTCGACCTCTATCATCGGCTGAACGTGTTCCCGCTGAAGATACCGCCGCTCCGCGAGCGCGGGAGCGACATCGAGCTGCTTGCCCAGCATTTCCTCGACGAGCTCAATGCCGCCCACGGCACCAGCAAGGTACTCTCGGCCGATGGCCTTGCCTGCCTGAGCAACTACCACTGGCCGGGCAACGTGCGCGAGTTGCGCAACTACATGCAGCGGGCATTCATCCTGTCCGATCATACGATCGATGCGGCGGCGCTCGCGCCCGTGATCACGACACAGTCGCCGGTCGGGCTGACGCTGGCCATCCCGGTGGGCACGTCGCTGGCGGACGTCGACCGCAAGCTGATCTATGCGACGCTGGAGCTCTGCGGCGGCGTGAAGAAGCGCGCCGCGGACATCCTGGGCATCAGCCTGAAGACGCTCTACAACCGCCTGGAGGAGTACGGGCCGTATGAGCCGGGCATGCACAAGAAGGAAGAGACGCAGGTACACGGCGGCGGCGACGCGATGCATTGAGCGCGGTGCCGCCGGGGCCCGTCGCAGCGATCTCAGCCGGCCGGCACGTCTGCCGTCACGCGGCTGAGGACCGCTTCTTGCGGCCCGTCGGACGATCCGGCCGCGTCCTGGGGGCGCACCCCGGAACCGCCGTCCGCAAGCATTGCGCAAGCAAATGAAGCCGACTGGCCATGCCTGTGCGTCGCGCGGTTGCGTGGCGCGCGGCCTGTCCTTTCCACCGCATCACTTTCCACCGTATCAGCACGGCCGCACCGCAGCGGAGCCGTTGCTCATCGCCGCGTGGCCATCGTGTCGATGACGACGATCAGCTCTTCCGGCGCGACCGGCTTCGTGACATGCATCTGGAAGCCGGCGGTGAGCGCGCGGATCCGGTCCTCGCGCTGCGCAAACGCGGTGAGCGCCAGTGCCGGCATGCGCTTCAGCGGTGTATCCCCCCGTGGCGAACGCCATCCCCGTATTCTCTGAAGTACGGAATAGCCGTCTTCGCCCGGCATGGCGATGTCGCATACCAGTACGTCCGGCAGCTGGTCCGGGCTGCGCCCCTCCAGCCAGGCGAACGCCTCGGGCGCGCAACTTCCGGCGAACACATTCGCGCCCGCGCCGGTGAGGACGATGGTGAGGGCCTCGCGGGCTTCTGCCTGGTCGTCGATCAGCAGCACGTTCAGGCCGGACAAGGAGGGCAGCGGCGTGCTTCCGCTCGTGTCTTCCGAAGGGCCGACGGTGAGGTACTGGTCGGAGCGCGCGCGAAGGGGGAAATAGACGTAGAAGGTGGTGCCCTTGCTTTCACCGGCGCTTTCGGCCTTTACCCAGCCGCCGTGCAGCTCGACCAGGTGCCGGACCAGGAACAGGCCGAGGCCGAGGCCGCTGTGGCCGCGGGTGCTCGACGTGTCTTCCTGGCTGAAGCGGCTGAACAGATGCGGCAGGAACTCGGGTGAAATGCCGGCACCATCGTCCCGCAACGTCACGCAGATCTCCTTGCCGGCCTCGGCCGCGCCGAGCCAGACGTTGCCGCCCTCAGGCGTGAACTTGATTGCGTTCGACAGCAAATTCCAGAAGATCTGCTGCACCCTGTCGGCGTCACCCTCGATCTGCTCGCTCGTGATACGGTAGTCGCAGGTAATGCCGATGCGCTTCGCGGCAGCGAGGTTCCGCACGCTTTCGACTGCCGACTGCAGGGTCGGCAGCAGGGCCAGCGGCTGCTTCACCAGGCGCAGCCTGCCGCTCATCATGCGGGTCACATCCAGCAAGTCCTCGATCAGACGCACCTGCTGGCTGACACCGGTCTTGATTCCCTGCAGCGCGCGTTGCGCCAAGGGAGCAGACGACGCGTCCTGCACGTAGTTTTCCAGTACATGGGCCCAGCTCTGGATGCCGTTCAACGGCGCCCGCAGCTCATGCGAGACCACCGCGAGGAATTCGTCTCGCGCCCGCGCAGCCGTCTCGGCCTGGATACGCGCATTGCGCTCGCGTGCCAGCAGGTCGTCGCGTTCCTTTTCCATGCGCGCCCGCTCGGTGACGTCGTAGGCGATGCCGACCACGGACTCGATGCGGCCGAAGGCATCTATTTCGGGGATCACGCGGCCGGAGAAATTACGGACATGGCCATCGATGACGCGGTTAAAGTCGAGCTTTTGCTCGACACCGCTGTCGAACGCCGCACGCGCGGCGTCGTCCCAGGCCTGCACCATGTCCGGGGGCAAACCGAGTTCGGCCTTGGTCTTGCCGAAAAAGGCCTCCGCCTTGAGGTCGGCAAGCTTCTCGATGGCCGGGTTGACGTAGAGGTGCCGCATCTCGCGGTCCATGCGCGAGATGATGTCGGTGGAATTCTCTACCAGCGTCGCGAACTCCCGGTCACGCCTGTGCAACTGCTCCTCGGTGATTCGCAACCGGGTGACGTCGCTGAGGACGAGTAGTGCGCCGCCGCCGACAGGATCGGGCCTGCACTCGAGGTGGAAGTGGCGGTCGTCCGTCATCTCGGGCAGCGCCATGCGCACCTCCGCCTGCTGGCTCGCGCCTGCAAGGGCGGCGTCGACATACTGGCGCAGCAGGGCAAATCCCTGTTCGCCGAAAACCTGCGGCAGCGTCGGCCCCGTCGATGCATGGATCCCGAGGCGAGCCGCCGCTTCGCCGTTTGCGTAGGTGATCGCGTAGTCCGGGTCGCAATGCATGGCGAGCGCGGGCAGCATGTCGGCGATCCGGCTTGCCGGATGGGCATGCTCGGCGAATGCACAGGCAAGACCGTACTGGGCCTGCGCGTCGTGCAGGACGAGCAGGCGGGCGTCCATCCCGGCGAGCAGCGGGCCGGCGATTTCATGCACCTCAAGCTCGGCAACGCTGCCGTCCGACCGCATGCGGCAAAGCGGATGGTGTTGTTCACCGTTGCCACCGCCGATATCGCCCAGCACCTCGTCAACCGCCGACCCTTCCAGCGCTTGTTCTGTCCAGTCGAGCAACAGCGCGGCGTTGTCGCTCGCGGCGACGACGATGCCGCCGGCTACGAGCAGGAAGGCGTCGCGGGCACGCGCGGCGAGACTGCTGCTCCGGAGTCCCGCAGGCAGATCGCCGCCTGGCTGGCGCGGTCCGGCCGCCAGCAGCGCACCTTCCCGATTTCCGCCATGAATGAAGAACACCTTGTCGCGCGATACTGCCATTGTTGAGCCTGCTCCTCTGTACTTTTCCACGTCCGCGCGTACCCCGGGGAGGGCTCGCGTAAGCCTTACACCTGTTTGCCATTTTTACATGACGCGCGCTGCCGGAATTGTCCGCCGTCAGCTTGCGCGCCGCCTTTGCTTGTGCGGCGACCACGGCAACCAATGGGCTCCAGCAGGAAGCATGCCGAGCTGCATGACGGGCTCCGGGCCGTTTGCGGAAGATCAGCGTGCGCGCGGCGGCAGCCTCGTATAGTGGGCAGGTTCGACCCTGTCGCCACACATGGCGGCAGCCGCGCCGGGCACGTGGCGTTCCTGTCCGTCGCGTCTTCGCGCTTCGCATCTTCGGACCACTTGACCGCAGCGCAGCGCGGGCGTGATGCATGTACCTGAAGCGCGCTGCAGGACGGTCCGGCATGCTGCGCGCCTGCGTGCGACTGGACGGCGCGCGGACGAGCCGCGTCGCAGCGCATTTTCCCGTGGCCTCAACTGCTCTCGGCATACGTCTTGCGTGTGCATCGACCGGTATGCGGTAGCGCAGAGAGATGCCTGCCCGCTTCCAAATTTCGCCCGGCCTGCACCGCTGACGAGGGCCGCAGCAACGGCCGTACGCGGCGGCGCGGTACGACAAGACATACACAGCGCAGACATGACAGGCATTCATCGGCATTTGCTTTCGACTCTTCATCGCGCGGCCAGCAGCCGCCCGTTGCGTATCCCGCAGCGGGAAGCGACGGCGCCCGCTTATCAGGCGGACACCTTCCGACCCATCCCCCCAGAACACCTCTACCTATCGGCAAGGAGATAGCATGGCTTCTGCAATCATCGTTTTTTCGCACCTGCGCTGGGACTTCGTCTACCAGCGGCCCCAGCATCTGCTTTCGCGCCTGGCCAAGCACTTCCCGATAGTGATCGTGGAAGAGCCGGTGTACGACGAGCATGAGACCCGCATGAAAACCTACTCGCCGGCGCCGAACATCCTGGTGTGCCAGCCGCACACGCCGGTCAACATGCCCGGCTTTCATGATGACCAGCTGCCCCACCTGCAGAAACTGCTGCGCCAGCTGGTGCGGGATTACGATGACCATATGGCGTGGTTCTATACCCCGATGGCATTGCCGCTCCTGCAGGAGCTGCATCCGCGGCTGGTGGTCTACGACTGCATGGACGAGCTGGCTTCTTTCAAGAACGCGCCCAAGCAATTGCTGCAACGGGAGAGCGCGTTGCTGAAGGTGGCCGACCTGGTGTTCACCGGCGGCCAGAGCCTGTACCGATCGAAGCGCGACCGGCATCCGAACGTCCACTGCTTTCCCAGCAGCGTCGACAGCGCCCATTTCATCCAGGCGCTGGACCGGACCAACTCGCATCCCGCGCACAAGGACATACCGGGCCCGCGGCTTGGATTCTACGGCGTGATCGACGAGCGCTTCGACGCGCGGCTGGTTGAGCAGCTCGCGGACGCGCACCCGATGTGGCAGATCGTGCTGGTGGGGCCGGTCGTCAAGATCGACCCTTCGCTGCTGCCGCAGCGGGCCAACATCCACTATCTCGGCCAGCAGCCCTACGAGGCGCTGCCCCAGTTCCTCGCTGGCTGGGACGTGTGCCTGCTGCCGTTCGCATTGAACGAATCCACCCGTTACATCAGTCCCACCAAGACGCTCGAGTACATGGCGGCAGAGCTTCCCATCGTGAGCACGCCGGTCACGGATGTCGCAGACGCCTACAGCGACATTGTCGCGATCGCGGATGATCCAAAGGCGTTCATCGCTGCCTGCGAGGCGGCGCTGCTCGCGAGCCCCGACCAGCACGCCGAGAAAGTGGCGAAAATGCGGCGCGTGCTGGCATCGACATCGTGGGACACCACCGCCGAGAAGATGCGTGCGCTGCTCGACAGCGTCCCGCGCCGAACCGACCGGACGACGCCGGCGATGGCCCCTGCCGATCCGGCCATCGCCGCGGCGTCCAACGTGAACCGCCTGCCGGTCCAGGATAACGCGCGCTTTGCCAGGACGGCGATCATCGGCGCCGGTCCGACCGGGCTCTCCGCCGCCTATCACCTCGGGCACGACGCCGTCCTGCTGGAGAAGGGCGACATGGTTGGCGGCTGGTGCCGTTCGATCAGGCAGGACGGATTCACTTTCGACCATGCCGGTCACATCATGTTTTCCAATGACCCCTACGTGCGCGACATGTACGACCTGCTGCTCGGCTCGAACGTCCACTGGCAGGATCGCGAAGCCTGGGTGTACAGCAAGAACGTCTACACGCGCTATCCGTTCCAGGGCGCGCTCTACGGACTGCCACCGGAGGTGGTCAAGGAATGCATCCTCGGGGCGGTGGAGGCACGCTATGGCGCCAGCGCCGAGCAGGCCGTCGCGCCGGCCCCGGCGCGCGCAGGAGAGGCGGCCGACGGGGCGGGGACAGGCGCGGCCAACGTGGCGGCGCTGGAGACCCGCGCCCCGGAGAACTTCGAGGAGTTCATCTACCAGGTCTGGGGCACCGGCATCGCCAAGCACTTCGCCATTCCCTACAATCGCAAGCTGTGGGCGGTGCCGCTGAACCAGATGGAGACCTCCTGGCTTGGCGGGCGCGTGCCCCTGCCGGACCTGGAGCAGATCCTCGACGGCGCGCTGCAGCCGGTCGCGAAGCCGCTCGGCCCTAACGCCCGTTTCGGCTATCCGCTGCGGGGCGGCTTCCAGGCGCTGATGTCCGCCTTCGTCCCGCACATCAAGGGCACGATCGAGCTCAACGCGGAAGTGGTCGGCGTGTCGCCGCGGCAGCGCACGCTGACGCTGGCGGACGGACGCCGCTACCAGTACGAAAACCTGATCAGCACCATGCCCTTGCCCCTGCTGGTGCAGATGATCGGCGACGAGGCGCCGCAGGAAGTACGGGATGCCGCCGCCGACCTGAAGCACGTCTCCGTGCGCTGCGTCAACCTTGGCGTGGCACGCGAGAACATCACCGACAAGCACTGGATCTATTATCCGGAGGACAGCATCTTCCATCGCATTTTCGTGCAGGGGAACGCCAGCCCGGAATGCAATCCGCCCGGCGGCTTCGGCCTGACCTGCGAGATCAGTTATTCGGCCGAATGGAAACCGCTGCCTTGCACCGGCCAGGCGCTGATCGACCGCTGCATACAGGACTGCATCAAGGTGGGCATCCTGCGCGAGGACGACCGCATCGTCGTCGCCAACGAGGTGGACATGCCCTATGCCTACGTGATCTACGACCATGCCCGGGCCAGGAACGTCGATGTCATCCGCTCCTGGCTGCAGAAGTACGACATCATCCTTGCCGGACGCTATAGCGAATGGGAGTACTACAACTCGGACCATGCCTTCCTGGCCGGGAAGAAGGCGGCGGACGCGGTCAGGTGGCAGGAGCAGAAGAGCGCGGTGGCTGCGGAATAGGGCGGGCGCGCAGGACGGCGTATGACGCCGACGTTCAACCTTCAAGGAAAACCCGTCCGCATGAGAAAACTGACCACCATCCTTCTTGCCGCGCTGGTGTATGCCGGGGCCGCCGACGCCGACGCCGCCGGCGACAGCGCACGCGGCGGCGGCGGACGCAAGGCCTCGTTGCAGCAGCAGGAGCTGTACCGGGGCAGCCGCATCATCGGCGCGCCCGTGCATGATGCGAACGACCGCAAGATCGGCGAAGTAAAGGACCTGCTCCTGGACAGCGGCCGGGGCGAGGTCGCCTACGCGGTGCTCGGCTTCAACTCGCGGCGCAGGCTGCATCCGGTCCCATGGCGCGCGCTCGAACCGGCAGCTGATGGCGGCCATTATGTCTTGCATGCCGACCGCGAGGTGATCGCCCAGGCGCCCGGCTTCGACATGGGCGAATGGCCCGACACGGATGACCAGCGCTGGAACGAGGAGATCGACCGCTACTGGAACCGGGCGGTGGGACGCGGCCCGTTCCCGACGCAGCCGCTCACTTCGGGCAACGCGGGGGGCAGCGCCAGTTCGGGCGCGGGCAACACAGGCAGCGGCAACGCAGGGCGCGGCGAACGGCGCTAGATCTGGCGCGTGCCGGTTCATGCCGGCAACCCCTGCATTGCGCGGGCGCCCGCGAAGGCGCCTATTTTTGTGCCGCAGGCAGGCGGCATATCACCGGAGACTTCATGGAAGCATTCTCGTCCGTCGACTGGGAGGCGCTGTTCCGCTTCAGCATTCCCCCAATGGAAATCGTGGTGCGAGGCACGGCGATCTACTGGTTCCTGTTCCTGATCTTCCGCTTCGTCATCCGACGCGACGTTGGCGCAGTGGGCATTGCCGACGTACTGCTGCTGGTGATCGTGGCCGACGCAGCACAGAACGGCATGTCGGGTGAGTATCAGTCCGTGGTGGACGGCATGCTGCTGGTGTCGGTGCTGATCGGATGGAATTTCCTGTTCGACTGGATGAGCTTCCGCTTTGCCTGGTTCCGGCGGCTGGCGGAGCCGCGGTCGCTACCTTTGGTGAAGGAGGGCCGTATCCAGTATCGCAACATGCGGCGCGAGCTGATCACGGAAGACGAACTGTGGAGCAAGCTGCGCCAGAACGGCTTCGAGTCGCTGGCACAGGTACGGCACGTCTACATGGAGTCCGACGGCCAGATCAGCGTCATCAAGAGGGACTGAGCGCCGCGAGCCGCGCGGCCGCGCCATGCGCTCCCATGGCGCGCGCCGCGTCCAGCGCCGTCATGCCGCGCCCGTCGCGGGCGAACATATCGGCGCCGGCCGCAAGCAGCAGTTCGAGCACCTCGACACGGTCGAACATCGCCGCCAGCATCAGGACCGTCCTGCCGTCGGGGCTCACCCCCTCGACATCCGCGCCGTGAGCCAGCAGCAGTGACACGACAGGCGTGTCGCCCTTGAAAGCGGCCGCCGCCAGCGGCGTCTGCCCGCGATCGTTGCGCAAGCCGGTATCCGCGCCGTGCAGGAGCAGCAGGCGCGCAGCCTCCGCATGGCCATGGTAGCTTGCCAGCATCAGCAGGCTGTCGCCGTTCTGGTTGCACAGATTGGGTGGCAGCCCACGCGCGAGCAACGGGCCGAGGCGGGCGGCGTCGCCGCCCCGCACCAGCTGAAAGATCAGCTGCGCATAGGCGAGCGTTTCGTCGTCGAGGGGCGGAGGGGCTGGGCGGACGCCAGCCTCCGCGTCCGCGCCGCGCCGTTCTCCTTGTGCCTGGCGTTCCATGCCTGCTACTTCGCGCCTGCGGTTTCGTCCGCCCGGGTGGTCGACGCCTCCTGGCTGCCGCTGCTGTAGGTCGACGCCTGGCGGGCCTGGTGCGGAGCCGGCTTGCCGGGCAGCGGCGGCAGCGCCCTGGCCTTGTCGAGGTCGACGCCGGCCGTCTCCGCCACCCGCCTTCCGTAGTCCTCGTCGCAATGCCAGAGATGCCAGACCATGCGCAGCTGCACCGGCTCCGGGCACTGCCTGAGGTCGCCGCCGATGTTGGCGACCAGGTCGTCGCGCTCCCAATCCGCGAAGGAGCGGTAGCGGTCACCCGCCTGCCGGTAGTCGTCCGCGGTACGGGTGGTCTGGTAGCGGCCCAGATGTCCTTCCACCCACTGGTGGTATTCCTTCTCCGGCTTTGGCGCTTCCCGCAGGCCGCCGAGGCCGCTTGGCTCATAGTTGATGTGCTTGTTCTGCGCCGACTGATCGACGTAGAACGCCATCTGCCCGTCGCGCTGGTTGGTGTGCGCACGCGCATTCTCCTGCGGCGCATTGATCGGCAGCTGCAGGTAGTTCGGGCCGACGCGGTAGCGCTGCGTGTCGGAATAGGACAAGGTACGGCCCTGCAGCATCTTATCGTCGGAGAAATCGATGCCGTCCACCAGCACGCCAGTGCCGAAGGCGGACTGCTCGGTCTCGGCAAAGACATTGTCGGGATTGCGGTCGAGCACCAGGCGTCCCGCGGGCAGCAGTGGAAAACGGTCTTCCGGCCAGCGCTTGGTATCGTCGAGCGGGTCGAAGTCCAGCTCGGGGTGCTCGCCGTCCTCCATGATCTGCACGCAGAATTCCCATTCCGGGAAGTCGCCACGCTCGATGGCCTCGTACAGGTCGCGCGTCGCATGGCCGACGTCGTTGGCCTGGATCTCGGCCGCCTGCTGTGCCGTCAGATTCCGCACGCCCTGCTTTGGCTGGAAGTGGAACTTGACCAGATGCGCGACGCCCTGGTCGTTGACCAGTTTGTAAGTGTTGACGCCCGAGCCCTCCATCTCACGATAGTTGGCAGGTATTCCCCATGGACTCTTCACCCAGGTGACCATGTGCAGGGCTTCGGGCGACTGGGATACGAAGTCGTAGAAGCGCCACGGCTCCTGGCGATTGGTGACCGGGTCGGGCTTGAACGCATGGATCATGTCGGGAAACTTGATGGCATCGCGGATGAAAAAAACCTTCAGGTTGTTGCCGACCAGGTCCCAGTTTCCGTCCACCGTCTTGAACTTGATGGCGAAGCCGCGCGGATCGCGCGCCGTCTCCGGCGACTCGCGTCCACCGATGACGGTGGAAAAGCGGACGAATACCGGCGTACGCACGCCGGTTTGGGTAAGCACCGTGGCGCGGGTATATTTCGATGCGGGCTCCTGGCCGATCCGCCCGTACGGTTCGAACCACCCATGGGCGCCGGTGCCGCGCGCATGCACCACGCGCTCGGGAATGCGCTCGCGGTCGAAATGGGTGATCTTCTCGATGAACTGGTAGTTCTCCAGGGTGGCCGGTCCGCGTTCGCCGACCGAACGCAAGGCCTGGTTGTCGCTGATGGGATGACCCTGCCGGTTGGTCAGGATGGGCGCTTGCTCTTTCATGGCGATTCCTTTCTTGAGGGCGATGCGGGTGCGGTCGCGGCGTGGTAGCGGTGCCAGGGCGCAACCCGGGTATGCGCAGCGGGAGCGGGGAGGAGAATGCCGTAGCGGTATAGAGGCTGCGGCCGCACAAGCGTTCCCGCCGCGTCCGGACGAAAAAAAGCAGGGCAATTTTCATTGCCCTGCAAGCCGAACAGGCATGGCTTCGCCTCAGGAAATCGTTATCTGCGCGTGCGCCAGTGGCCGCCCCGGGCGCGGCGCGCGGCATGGCCGTCCGCGAGGTGGCGGCGCTGCCGCAGCGTGTAGCACAGGTAATCGTCGAAATCGATGTCGTCCTCGTCGTCGCTGAACGCGTCCAGCTCCTCCACGACGATTGCCGGCCGGTTGTCAAGCTTGTCGGAGTGCTGGGCAAGGGTGTTGAAATCCCGCTCGTAGGACTGGCGGTGCCAGTCCAGGTCCCAGCTCGCGGTGCCGGCGTCGTCCCAGCGGGGCGACATCATGGCCAGTTCGCGGGCCTCCATCGCATCTTCCTCGGGCAGGCCGAAGAAGTCGGCGTCGCCCGCTTCGCTGGTCCAGCGCAGGGTATTCAGCACCAGCGACTGCCCTTGCGGCACGAGCGCGGCAAGGTGCCGCCGGGCGCGGATCACGACATACGCGATGCCGATCCTGCGGGTACGGCGGAGCGTCTCGCGCAGCAGCGCGTACGCCTTCTCGCCACCGGGCGCGGGAGACAGGGTGTAGGGCGTCTCGAAATAGTCCGGCGGTATCTCCTGCGCTTCGACGAACGCAAGGATGTCGACTGCGTGCGTCGGTCGCGACGCGGTTGGGTGGAGTTCCGTTTCAGGCAGAATCACAAGTAGCCTTTCTTCATTGAATATGCAGGTCTGCCACTACTGCGCGTGCCGGGCCTGCCGAGAGGCCCTGCCGGGGCGGATTTGATGCCGCCGCCCCGATTGCCGTTGCTGGCGCCTGCCGTCTGCTGCAGCGCCTCAGTGCACGCTGCGACGGCGCTTGGTGGTGCTGGGTGCTTCTTCCGCTTCGATTTCTTCCTCGTCGGAGGCGATGCCGAGCTCCTCGCGCAGTTCCATCCGGCGCTGCAGGATCTCCTCGCCGATCTCCTCCAGGTCGAGCTCGGCCTTCTTCACTTTCTTGAAGAGCTCGTTCTCTTCCTCTTCGACGTGATGCTTCACATACTCGCCGAGCACCGTGAACTTGGCGTCGTACAGGTCGTCGCCCGGCTGCATGGCGGACAGTTCGCTGATCAGCTGCTTGGCCGAAGCATGCTCGACCTCTGCCTCGTCGAGCAGGTCCATGTCCTCGATCGCGTCACGCGCGGCCGGGTAGAAGATCTCCTCCTCCAGCTGGGCGTGTATCGTGAGCTCCGCGCACGCGGTCTCGACGATGTACTGCTTCGACTCGTCATCCAGCTCGTCCTTCTTCTTCAGTTTCTCGAACTCGTCGAACAGATCGGCGACCTTCCGGTGGTCTTCGGTCAGGATCTTGATTGCGTCGGCTTTCTTTGCTGCCTTCGGCGCGGGTCGGGCGGATTTCGAGGCAGTCTTCGAGGCGGTCTTTGAAGGTGCATTGCGTGGCATCTTTGTTCTCCTATGTTTGGCTGCGTGATGACAGTATCGCAAGCTCCATGCCATGTGCCCCGGGTCCGGAATCCGGGCTGCGGCGGCGGGAAATCAACAGAAAACTTGATGCAGATCGGATCGGGAGGATGCCGGCGGCGGCACCTTGCCGCCGCAGCCCCGCGGGCTGTTGGAGCCCGCCTTCCGTTTTTTCATGCAGGTGTAAAAAGTTCAGCGGAACATGCCGCGGCCTCACGCCGCCCTGGCACGCACCGGAATGCGGACGACAGCAGTGTTCGGTTCTTGCTGCCTGCCACCTTGCAGCAGTTCAATCGCGGCGTTCGCGACCTGCTCCGGAGTGACACCGGCAAGGCAGCGGTTGTGGCCGTGGGGACAGGCGCTCTTGTAGCAGAAGGCGCAGTCGACCTCCTGGTAGAGGACGCGGCTGGGGACCTGCCATGGCGTGTGCTGCGGGTTGGTCAACGCGTACAGGTCGACCACCGGCGTACCTACCGCCGCAGCGATGTGCGCGGGACCGGTATTGTTGGAAATTAACAGCGGGGCCTCGGCCAGCAGGGCTGCGAGTTCGCCGAGCTGGAGTGCGCCGGCCAGGCTGTGGGTGCCCGGCATGCCCGCGCGCACCTGCTCGACCAGCTCGGCCTCGTCGGCGCCGCCGGTGAAGACCAGCTGGCAGCCGGTGCGCGACTGCAGGCGGCGCGCCGCTTCACGGAAGAGCTCTGGTGGATAGCGGCGGGAAGCAGCCGTGGCCCCGGGATGCACGACCGCCCAGGGACGTGCGCGATCGATCCCGAGTGCGTCGAGCCGTTCGCGCACCGCCCGCCGGTCGGCATCCCCGGGCGTGAAGGACAGGCGCTCGTCCGCGGTACGGGCGCCGACGCTGGCGACCAGGTCCAGCTGGCGCTGCACCTCGTGCCGCAGGTTTTCCTGTGGTTCGGTGTCGCGCACCCAGTTCGTCAGCAGCTGGTACGGATTCTCGCGGCAATGCGCGAGGCGCAGCGGAATGCCGGCGAGGTAGCAGAACATTGCCGCCGGCAGCGGGTTCTGGCTGTAGACGGTGAAGATGACCGCGGCGTCGAAGCGGCCGGCCGCGAGGCGCGCAATCATTTCCATGTCCTGGGCGGAGCCGTGCGGCGTGCTGCTCTTGAGCCATGGCGCGGCGTAAACGATCGTGTCGTCGATCTCCGGGATGTAGCGCGCGGCGGCCGCACCGCTGCCCGAGGTGAGCAGGGTGATATGACACCCCGGCAGCGACTCGCGCAGTGCGCGGATGGCGGGCGACGTCATCAGGACGTCGCCGAGATAATCGAGACGGATGCACAGCACGCGCCGTGCTTGCCGCCATTGCTGGTCATTCATGGTGTGGTGCTTCCTCCTGGCCCACGGCACATGCGGCATGCTGCGCCGCGATCATGGTGGCGGCCACGTAAAGATTGGGCGCGGTCAGGTGCGGCGCGCGCAGCGCCGACATCTCCCACTCGGTTTCGTTGCCGTTGTCGAGGAGCACCGTCCGGCAGCCGGCGCGCCGTCCGGCCTCGACGTCGTTCAGGATGTCGCCGATCATCCACGACTGCGACAGGTCGATGCCGTGCTCCTGTGCCGCGCGCAGCAGCATGCCGGGCATCGGCTTGCGGCAATCGCACTCGGTCGTGTAGCGGGCCACCACGCCGTCCGGACTGTGCGGACAGTAATAGAAACCGCGCAGGCTCACGCCATACTGCGCGAGCCGCTCGGCCAACCGGCTATGAATCGGCTGCAGCGCGGTTTCTGTAAACAGGCCCTTGGCGACGCCGGCCTGGTTGGTCACGACGAATAGCGCATAGCCGAGCTGCTGCAGGATCTGCAGCGCCTGGCCGGCCTGCCACGTCAGCTCGAGCAGGGCTGGGTTGACGTTGTAGGGAATGTCCTCCACCAAGGTCCCATCCTTGTCGAGAAAGATTGCGCGCATATGGGGTGTTCCAGGTATTCGGATGGGGGTGGGCCGGGCGGAAGACGCCGCCCGGCGCGGGTGCAACCCGCGGGCCGCCGCCCGCGGGAATCGGCGCCCGGGGTTCAGGGCCAGGAGCTCTCCTTCATCGGCAGCACCATGATCTCGGGGATCACGGTTTCTTCGGGCAGCAGGATCACGCCTTTCACTGCCTTGGCGACGTTGACCGGGTCCTGCAGGGTCGAGACGTCGATGTCCGGGAAGCGGTCGAGCAGGAAGGGGGTGCGCATGCCGCCGGCCAGGACCGCGGTGACCTTGATGTTCATCGAACGCAGCTCGGCATGCAGGGCATGCGACAGGCCGAGCAGGCCCCACTTGCTGGCGTGGTAGACGGAGGCATTCGGCCATGCGCGCTTGGCCGCAGTGGAGGCGATGTTGATGATCTGGCCGCCGGCCTTCTTCATGTGCCGCGCGGCGAACTTGGACAGCAGGAAGGGGCCGTAGAGATTGGTGCGCATCACCCGGTCCCAGTCGTTGAACGTCAGTTCCTCGACCGGCAAGGTGACGTCGGTGCCGGCATTGTTGATCAGCACGTCGAGCCGGCCGAAGCGCGCCACCGCGTCTTCGATCGCACGCTCGGCGGCGACCGGATCGCCAACGTTGAAGCCGACCGCATGCGTCTTGCCCGCCGATGCATCGAGCAACGAGGCGACAGTCTGCGCCTTGTCGAGGTTGAGGTCGCCGACGATCACGTTGGCGCCCGCCCCGGAAAGCACATGGCAGAGGGCGGTGCCGAGGCCGCTGGCGCCGCCGGTGACGAGGATGGTCTTGCCCGCCAGTTGGCCGGCGTCCGCCGGGTCTGCGACATAACTGGTCAGTTGTGTTGTGCTCAATTCACTCTCCAGAGAAGTTGATGACGAAAACTGCGACTAGCGTACGATGCGCTGCAACAAGCGTTCTTGACGCAAACGGAATTGCTGTTCAACTGCGCAAGCCGACCTCGCCGGACGCGACCAGCGGCGGCAGCGGATAGGTGCCGGCCGGTTCCAGCACGCGCTCGTAGACGGCGGCGACATTGCCCGCGACGCTTCGCCAGGTATAGTTCTGATAGGCGCGGCGCATGCCGGACCAGCCCATGCGTTGTGCCGCGTGCGGATGCCGGTACAGCCATTCAAGCCGCTCGGCCAGCGCCTCGGGGTCCTTCGGCGGCACCAGGCATCCGGTCTCGCCGTCGACCACGGTGGTCTTGATGCCGCCCACCGCGCTGCCAACCACCGGCGTACCGCAGGCCATTGCCTCCAGTGGCGTGATGCCGAAGGGTTCATACCAGGGCGTGGTGACGAAGACGTTCGCGGCGCTGTAGTAATAGCGCAGCTGTCCGCGCTGGCGCTGGCCGGTGAAAGTCACGCAGTCGTCGATGCCCAGCTCGCGGGTCTTCCGCTGCAGCCGCCCCAGCTCAGGCGTCGCCACCGGGTCCGGCGTCTCGGAATTGCCGCCGACGACCAGCAGCCGCACCGGCACCTTGTAGCGGTGCCGCAGGATCGCGGTTGCCTCGATCACGTTGTCGACGCCCTTGCGCGGCACCATGCGGCCCAGCTGCAGGATGATGAACTCGTCCCGGTTCAATCCGAGCTGCTGACGGGCGTCCAGGGTCACCGGCCAGAACTCGTCCGGATCGAAGCCGCAGGGAACGATGTCGATGCGATCCGCGGGCGCGTGATAGAGCGCCTCCATGTCCTGCCGGTCCTGCGGGCATTCGGCGATGACGCGGTCGGCCTCGCGCATCAGCTGTTCCTCGATGTCGAACCGGGCATCCGGGAAGCCGTCTGCCTCCTTCTGCGACAGGCGGCGTACGCGCCCGAGTGCATGGAAGGTGATCACGAACGGAATGCCGAGCGCCTGCCTGACCTGCTTTGCCACGATGCCCGACATGAAGAAGTTTGCATGGACGAGGTCGTACGGAATCTTTTCCCTGCGGGCGAAGCGGATCATGAAGCGCGCGAACTGCTCCATGAAGGGCAGCATCGACTCCTTCTGGATGAAATGCGCGGGGCCGGCCGGCACATGCACGACCCGTACGCCGGGGACCCAGTCCACGACCTGGTCGAGCAGCGTCGAATCGCGGCGGGTGAAAACGTCCACCAGGTAGCCGAGGCGGGCCAGGTGCATCGCCAGTTGGGCGACGTAGACGTTCTGGCCGCCGCTGTCGATGCTGCCGGGCTTGGCCAGGGGCGATGCATGTTCGCTGATGAGGGCAATTTTTCGCATGGTCGAAATAGAGTGTTGATGGTCAAGGTCCGCCATGTTGTTGCAGAAGCAAACCTTGTACCCAGTGCATGTCCTGTAGGTATTCCCGGCAGGTGCGGCATCCGAAGGTGCCGGATTGCATTGCAATGGCTTCGTAATTCCTACCCGTGGCTGTAAATCTTTCGGCGGGTCTGCTGCAGAGATATACGGTGACCTTACTGCAGCCTCCCGTGGTCCGAACTGCGCTTTAGCAAGCTCGTCGCGCGTTGGCACGGGACATGCATCGCGCCTTGTTCGAGACGGCGTGAAATTTTCCTGCTGGATGCAGGGGCGCCGACCTGTGAAGTCTGAAAAAGGAGATGACCATGCGTACCAACAAGATCAAACTGGCAGTTGCCAGCGCTTCGGTCGCACTGCTCGCCGCGTGCGGCAGTACCCCGACCAGTACCTCCTCCAGCAGCGCGATTCCCGTCACCACGACCAGCTCCATTCCAGTCACCACCACGACCAGCGCCGCGACCGGCTATGGCGTCGTGCAGGCGATTGACGTCGTGCCGCGCGAGCAGGCCGGTGTCGGCCTCGGCACCGTCGCCGGCGCAGTGGTCGGCGGCGTGCTCGGCAACCAGGTCGGCGGCGGCAGTGGTCGTACCGCGGCCACCGTCGCCGGCGTGGCGGGCGGCGCCCTGGCAGGGCGGGCGATGGAGCGCAATGCGCGCGCCGGCGAGGTCTACCGCGTCGCCGTGCGGATGGACAACGGCGCGGTCCAGACGCTGATGCAGGAAGTGCCGCCGGGTGTCCAGATCGGCGAGCGCGTCCGCTTGGACAACGGGGTGATAGTCGAGCGTTTCCGCTGACCCGCGCGGCCATTGCCACGGAAGTGCAGGCAGCGATGCCTGCACTTCCTTTTTGTGCTGAAGAAACGGGAGGACGATGGACAACGAACTGCTCGGCCTGAAACTCTGGATGGCCACGTTGCGCCCGTGGGTCGACATCCTGCTGATCTGGGCACTTGCCTGGCTCTCCCTGCGCCTGATACGGCGTACGCTGCGCACCCTCCGCACGCATATCGTCGAGCACCGGACCGGCCAGAACCGGGACGCGCGCCGTATCGAGACGCTGATGAACGTGTTCCGGTACACGGCGAACGTGGTGATCATCGGCATCGCCGTCATGCTCACCCTGGGTGCGATCGGAATTTCGGTGACGCCACTGCTTGCCACGGCCGGCGTGGCCGGCATCGCCGTCGGCTTTGGCGCCCAGAGCCTGGTCAAGGATTTCTTTACCGGACTGTTTCTGCTGATCGAGAACCAGGTAAGCGAAGGTGACGTGATCGAGGCGGCGGGCAAGAGCGGCTTCGTCGAGCGCGTGACGCTGCGCCACATCCGCATCCGCGACTACGATGGCAGCGTACATTTCATCCCGAACGGCATGATCACCACGGTCACCAACCGCAGCCGCGATTTTGCCTATGCGGTCATCGACCTCAACGTGCGCCGGCAGGACAACCTGGACGAAGTCTTCGGGACGATGCGCGCGATATCGGCAGCGCTGCGCGCCGATCCGGTAACCGGCCCGCTCATCCTCGAGGACATCGATATCGGCGGGGTCGAGCAGGTTGCGGACGCAGCCGTCACGCTGCGCTGCCGGATCAAGGTCATGCCGGGGAAGCAGTGGCGGGTGCGACGCGAGTTCCTGCGCAGGATGAAGCTCGCGATCGACGAGGTGAAGGAGACCGAGGCCGCTTCCTGAAGCACCTTGCGCCAGTGGAACTTAGCCCCGGTCCGGACAGTCTTGCCTAATGCAAGGCCCTTGCATCGGCACGGATGTTGCGTCCGTAAATACCGGGAAGAAGAATCTGACCCGATCGAAGGAGAGGACAAGATGGCGATCAGCGAAACCCACGGCGCCGGAGCCGATGCCGTCCGGCAGGTCGGCGCGGCCGGAGACGGCATGCGCCGCCAGGTGTTTCCGGCGATCCGCTGGGGTGCGGTGCTGGCCGGGGTCGCGGTCGGTATCTCTGTCCAGCTCGTCCTGACGCTCCTTGGCATTGCGATGGGCCTGTCGTCCACGGCGCTTGCCGAGGGCGAGAGCATGGGCACCGGACCATTGATCTGGGCCGGCATCAGCATGCTGGTGGCGGCGTTCTTCGGAGGTTACGTCGCTGCCCGCATGTCGGGCCTGAAGCGCAAGGCCGACGGCGTGCTGCACGGCGCGGTGTCATGGGCGGTCACCACGATCATGTTCGTGATCCTGGCGACGTCGGTCGGCGGCGCGCTGGTCAGCGGCGTCTTCAGCAACATGAACAAGCTGGCGGGGGCGGCGGGCGCCCAGACCGCCAGCGGCGGCCAGTCTCCCCTGGCCTCGCTGCTGCGGATGCAGGGCGCGAACGTGACGCCGCAGGCGATGCGGCAGTTGCAGCAGCACCTGCAGGACGGGCAGCGGGAGCAGGCGGTACAGCTGGTGGGCGGCACCATGGGCGTGGAGCAGGCGAAGGCGGAGGCGCTGGTGGACCAGGCGCTGATCCTTGCCGGCACCCCGGATGCCGCTTCGCAGCAAGGCAAGGTCAAGGCCGAGGATGCAGTACGCGCGGCAGGCACCGCGGCCTGGGTGGTGTTCCTGACGGTGGCGCTGGCGCTCGCCATCGGCATCATCGGCGGCATGCTTGGCGCGCGCGGATCGCGGCGCCGGGTCAGCTGGACCGGCAGCGGCGGTCGCTGAGCCTTGAACGTCACCCCTCTCCACCAAACTCTTACAGCAGGAGCCGTCATGCAAAGCAAAGCAGGCAGCCGCTTCCGGCCGCGTCGGGCGAAACCCGGACCGCCGCGGTTCATGAAGATGTCGGTACAGGAATCGAATACCGCGGAACTGCTGCACGGGTGCCCGGTGGTGACGACGGCGGGTGAGAGGATCGGCGTGGTCGATCATTTGATGGTGGATGCCGTCACCCATCAGCTGCGTTTCGTGCTGCTGGCGCGGCGGCGCCAGGGCGCCGTGGTGGCGATCCCCTGGCACACGCTGTACTTCGATTCGGAAAAGTCGCGGCTGGTGTTCTATACCTTTGCCTGAGGCAGGGCGGCGTTACTCCGCCGGCAGGAACAGGCCCCTCTTCCTTTCCTCGACCACCGCCGCCTTCGCCAGCGCACGCATGCACATCGCGATCGTGCCGGCAAAGGCCTCGTCATACCAGGCATTGGCGCCGCTGACGCCGACTACGATGCCGTCGACGACGACACTCCCCCACAACACCGTGTCCTTTGCCGCGAGCAGATGCGGCCGCAGCTCCTGTACCAGGTGGCTGTCCATGCCCGTACGCCAGGCGACGCGCGCCTTGGCGCGCGCAAATCCCGCATAGTCGGCATCCCACTTCTCGCGATCGCCGATGGCGTGTTCGTACAGGATCGCCTCCTCGAAGCTTGCGTTGTCGGGCGTGCGCAGCGGATCCATGATGACGATGTACAGGAAGCCGCTCTCGCCGACTTCCTTGTGCTTCATCGCCTCTTCGATCATGGGCAGGCTGAGCTTCACCGCCTTCGCGGCGGCGTCGCGGTCGAGCAGATAACTACCGGTGTGGCCAGGCATTGCGTTTCTCCCGTTTTGAATGAATCTGGTGGTTCAGGCGGCGACGGTGCGGAATACCGCGTCCCAGTCGCGCGCGAAGCGTTCGATGCCGAAGCGCTCAGAGGCGTAGCGGCGGGCGGCGTCGCCCATGCCGGCGGCCAGGTCCCGGTCCGCGAGCAGCCGTTGCATGCGGTCGGCGAGGGTCGAGGGGTCGTTGCTGGCGAAGCCGGACACGCCGTCCTGGATCACGGTCGCCATCTCGGTCGTGGCCAGCGCCACCACGGGCAAGCCGACCATCATCGCCTCGATCACCGCCAGGCCGAGGCTGGTGTAGCGGATCGGATTGAAGAAGAAGCGGTACTTTGCGGAGAAGGCGGGCAGTTGCGCATGCTGGACCTCGCCGATGCCGCCGATCTCGGCGGCGCCCATGCCCACCAGGTCGAGCGGCACCCGGTCGCGCATGTCGGCGAAGATGTCTCCGCCGAGACGGCGTCCGCGGCTGGCGATGTTGTTGACCACCACCAGCCCGCGCGGGATGTCGCCGGAATACGTGACGCCCGCGGGCACCTTGACGCCATGCTCGACCACCCGCGAGGGCGTGCGGCCGCTGTCCCACATCAGCGCGTTGAACGGGGTGACGTGCACCAGCAGCACATCGGGGTCGTCCACCGGGTGCCGCTCGTCGGTCGGGTTCTGGCGCGGCGGGTCATGCTCGATGTAGACCTTCGGCAGGCGGCGCTGCGCCTCGCTCAGGAATTCATGCTGATCGCTGAAGTACTGGTGGTCGTCCTGGAAGACGATGCAGTCGAACTCATGGTTGCGCACCTCGCTGACCGGCATGTCGAAGACGTTGTCGCCCCAGGGGATATGACCGCCGCGTCCGCCGTAGCCGGCCGGACGGCCGGGCTTCGACAGCACGTAGAAATCATGCGGCGCCTGGGTCAGGTAGTAGAGATAGCTGCCATGGGTATGCCAGGTCAGGATTCTGAGTTTTCTCTGCATGAGCGAAGGGTTCCAACAGGCCGTGGTTGACGGGTACGGAGGACGCCGGCCCGGAAGGGGCGGCGATGGCGCCGCTGTGCCGCGCTAGAACGTGCCCGCGTACAGCGCGCAGCTCCGGCAGACTTCCGGCGCCGGTCCTTTCTCGAGCTGATCGCGAAAGGCCGAGTAAGCCTGATTGTTCCAGACCTGTTCCACGCCGTCTTGCGCCATATCACCAAAGTGAATACGGTCCGGCGTGGCGACCATGCAGCAGGGCATCGCCTTGCCGTCATAGCTGATGTAGGCGCCGCGCCATGGCCAGTCGCAGCGGGCGCGGCCGGACGTGCCGGCAGGATGGCTGCGCGGCTGCAGACTGGGCAGGCGCAGTTCGAGGCCGAGGCCGGCGGCTTCCTCGCGCGCCTCGCCGAAGTAGCGTGCCACCCGATCCGGGTCTTCGTTGAGCAGGGTCTGCCGGTCGATGAAGCTGCGCATCGGCTGGTAGCGGCCGGGCAGGGTGGATTCGCCGAAATCGTGGCACAGGTGCTGGACGAAGATCGTCCGGATGCCCTCACGATGGGCCAGTCTGACCAGGTCGGGAAGCTCCTCGAGATTGCGCCGCATGGCGACCGCCACCAGGCGCAGGTGAGGCAGGAGGTTGTTGCGGCTTGCGCGCATCTGCACCAGCCGCCGCAGGTTGCGCAGCACCCGGTCGAACCGGGCGCGCAGGCGAATCTCCTGGTAGGTGTCGGCGGTGGCGCCGTCGAGCGAGACATGCAGGGTGTGCAGCCCGCTGTCGACGCATTCCGACGCCCCGCGCTCGCTCATCACCGTCATGTTGCTGTTGGTCGAGACCTGTATGCCGCGGGCCGTGGCATAGCGCACCATGTCGAAGAAGCGCGGATGCAGCAGCGGCTCCCCCAGTCCCTGCAGCTGCAGTTCGGTCATCGATGGAAACTGGTCCACCAGGCGGCAGAACAGGTCGAAGTCGATGTACGCGCGCGGCTGTCCGGGATGGCCCTCGTCCCGGAACTGGATCGGACACATGCGGCAGCGGAGGTTGCACTGCCCGACCGGCTCGATCTGCACGTAGCGGGGCAGGGCAGTGGTGGCGTTCACAGCAGTCCTGCCTTGAATCTCCAGGCGCCGACCACGCGCCAGAACACGGCAAGCGGCGGTATCAGCATCGAGGTCACCACCATCTCCAGGACATGCGAGGGAGAATGGGAAGTGTTGCGCAGCCGGCGGGCGCAGAAGCGCGCCGTCATCAACAACCAGACGGCGCCGGCGGCGCCGGCCAGCAGGCGCGCGCCGAACGGCAGCGCGGCCAGCGCCAGCGCCAGCGCCGCCACCGTCAGGTAGAAATCCCACCGGGGCGTCGCGCGGATGCGCCGCCGGTAAAGCTGGCGATGCTTCTTGTACAGCAGCGCATCGAACTGCACCTTCTTCACCTGCTGCAGGCTGACCCCCCAGCCGGCGGGGCGCACCGGGTGCATCATCACCGCGCGCGGCTCGCGCACGATATTGGCGTGGTAGTCGATCAGGCGGAAGTACAGGTCCGAGTCCTCGCGCCAGGCGCTGAGGAAGCGTTCGTCGAATCCGCCAAGATCCTCCAGCACCTTGCGCCGGCAGAAGCAGTTGGCCGTGACGAACTCGGCGTTCTCCAGCTGCTTGGCGTCGAGTTCATAGTCGGTCGGCGTTCCCGACAACGGCATGACGATGCGGCCGCAAACGGCGTCCACGCCGTCCTCGAACGCGCGCACCCCGTTCTTCAGCCAGTCGGTCCGGGCGATGGTGTCGTCGTCGGTGAACGCGATGATCGCACCGCGGGCCGCACGCCATCCATGGTTGCGTGCCGCGGCCGGCCCATGCGGCCCCATCGACGGAATGTAGATGACTTCCGGTCCCTTGCCTTCGGTGTGCGATGCCCAATCGGTCACGACTTCCCGGGTGCCGTCATCCGGTCCGTCATCCACCACGATGATTTCGAAGCGCTCGGGATCGAAACGCTGCAGCACCAGGCTGGCCAGGCATCGGTTGAGCAGCTGGGGACGGCCCTTGCTGGGCACGACCACCGAGACGGCAATCCTGCTCTCGATGGCGACACCGCCTGCGCCGCCCTCGATCACGGTGAATGGGACGGCGCCGCCGCGCAGCCTGAGGCCGCCAGTCTCGGCGCCGGCGCCGCGGCCGGCGGCGCCGCGGCGGTTCCTGTCAAATGCAAGTATCTTTGTCATGGATGCTGCCTCGCAAGCCCCTTATTGTTTTTCAAGCTGCCCGGTCGCACAGGCTACCGGCGTACCCGATACAGCAAGAGTTGTTCCAGCGCGTGGTACGGCGGCGTCCGGTCGTTTCAGGCAGCGCGATGCATCCGCCGCTGCGCGTTGTCGGTGTCCTCGCGCTGTTGCAACTGCCACAGCCGGGCATAGGCGCCGTTCTGCTGCAACAGCTGGCTGTGCGTACCGCGTTCGATGATCCTGCCGCGGTCCATCACCAGGATCTCGGTCGCGTCGACCACGGTCGACAGCCGGTGTGCGATCACCAGCGTGGTCCGGTTGACCGCGAGCGCGTCGAGTTCGGCCTGGATCGCCTGTTCGGATGCGGTATCGAGCGCCGACGTCGCCTCGTCGAAAATCAGCAGCGGCGGATTCTTCAGGATGGCGCGGGCCAGTGCGATCCGTTGCTTCTCCCCGCCCGACATCTTGACGCCGCGTTCCCCGACCGGCGTGTCGTACTTCTGCGGCAGCGAGTCGATCAGCTCGTGGATGTGCGCGGCGCGGGCGGCGGCGACGATCTGCTCCTTGGTGGCATTCTTGCGCCCGTAGCCGATGTTGTAGCCGATGGTGTCGTTGAACATGAGCGCCTCCTGCGGCACCACGCCGATCGCCTCCCTCAGGCTGGCCGAGCTGACCTTGCGGATGTCCTGGCCGTCCACCGATACCGTGCCCGAGCCGACTTCGTAGAAGCGCAGCAGCAGGCGCGCCAGGGTCGACTTGCCGGAGCCGCTGCCGCCGACCACCGCGACGGTGCCGCCCGGCGGAATGCGGAAGCTGACGTTGTGCAGGATCGGCCGCTCCGGCTCATAGGCGAAGCTGACGTTGTCGAACACCACTTCGCCGCGCGTCACCCGTAACGGCGGCAGGTTGGGGGCCTCCTCGATCTCCGGCCGTTCGCGCAGCAGCTGGAACAGCTTTTCGGCATTCACCAGGGCGTCGCGCGCCTCGCGGTAGACGAAGCCGAGGGCGTTCAGCGGAAGGCAGATCTGGATCACATAGGCGTTGATCAGGATCAGGTCGCCGACGGTCATGGCCCGCGTCAGCACGTCGCGTCCCGCAAGCAGCATCACGGCGCCGACGCCGAAGGCGATGATGGCGCTCTGGCCGACGTGAAGGGTGAACAGGGCTTTCTGGTTGTGCACCTGCGCGTCGGCCCAGTTGTCCATGATGTGGTTGAAGCGCTGCGACTCGACCTTCTCGTTGGTGAAGTACTTCACCGTGTCGTAGTTGAGCAGGCTGTCCGCCAGCAGGCTCTTGGCATTGGAGTCGAGGCGGTTGACCCGGCGCTGGAAGATCGCCCGGCGCGCGGTGAAGACCAGGGTGAAACCGCAGTAGACGACGAAAGTGACACCGAGGATCAGCGTGTACCAGTCACTGTAGCGGGCGGTCATGATGCCGACCACCATGGCGATCTCGAGAAAGGTCGGCACCAGCGTAAACAGCGCGACGCCGAGCAGGAAGGCGATGCCGTTGGTGCCGCGGTCGATATCCGGAAGCAGGCCGCCGATGCGCCGCTGCGCGTGGAAGCGCGAACCGAGCGCATGCAGGTGGGCGAAGGTGTTCAGCGCGTAGTTGGCGACCGTGTGCTGGGTCACGCGCGAGAAGGCCAGGTCGCGCAGCTCGTTGAAGAGCGTGCTCGCGAAGCGCAGCAGCGCATACCCGGCCAGCAGCATCACCGGCAGAATCAGCGTGTTTTCCGGCCGGGACAGTTCGTCGACGATGCTCTTCAACGCCAGCGGCACCGACACCACCGCCAGCTTTGCCAGGATCAGGAAGAACAGCGCAATCGCGATGCGGCCGCGGAACTGCTTGACGACCTGCCACAGGTCGCGCATCACCCGCGCGGTGTTGACCGGCTTTTCTTGTTTGGTTTCTGTCATCTGTGTTCAGTTCCCTTATTGCAAGCACTGCCGCTTGCCGTGGAATGGAAGTTGCAATAGCGACTTCAGTGCCTTGCCTGCCGGTCAGGCCGCATGCGGCGACCACCGGGGATGCACACCGCTATTTCGGTGCTGTCCGGCACTTTTGTTTGGCTGTGCTGCGCGAAGGGAACTGCAAACAAGGAGATCCATGATGGCTAGCGTCGAGCAATCGATAGAGGTCAATGTGTCACCGGGTACCGCTTACGCGCTGCTGACGCGCTTCGAGCAGTACCCGCGCTTCATGCAGGGAGTGAAGGAAGTGCGCAAGCTCGATGACCGGCGGCTGCGCTGGCACGCACATGTCGCCGGGATCGACAGGGAATGGGATGCGGAGATTACACAACAAGTTCCGGAGCAATGCATCGCCTGGCGCAGCCTCGACGGCCCGCGCATCGAGGCGAGGATCGCGCTGCAGCCGACCTCCGGTGCATGCACCCGGGTAACACTGCAGCGGGACCAGGACGGTCAGGCGACGGACGATGTCCGCCACGGCGCCGAGCAGGACCTTGTGCGTTTCAAGCAGTTCATCGAAAAGCTCGGGCGGGACAGCGGAGACTGGCGCGGGCGGGAGCAGGACGGCACGGCAAGTCACAGTGCCGCGGCGGAGCGCGCCGCGGGCACGCTTGATCCGCTGGCTGGCGGCACGGGATTGCGGGCGACGGCCAGCGTTGCGGAATTTCCCGACGGGCCGCAACAAGCTTTCGGCGCGGATGACGCGGACAACGTCGACAACGCGGCCACACTTGCGATCGGCGCGGGTGGCAGCGGGGGGAACGGCGCGGCCAGCGGCAATGGCGGTGGAAGCCGGGCCGGCGGGCGCGCGCGACGCAGTGGTCCGCGGCTGTCGCTGACGGACATGCTGCCCGCTCTTTTCGGCCGGTGGCAGGATCCGGTGACCACCATGCGCAGGGTATCGGACAGCGTCGAGCAGGCCTTTACCGTGCTGGCCCAGGCCTCGGGCGTGCTGCGCGGCCAGGAGGATGCCGGCGGCGCCTGGTCGCCGCGGATCGAAACGGTACAGAGTCCGGACCGGGTCCTGCTGTTCGTCGAAGTTCCCGGCGTCCCCCGTGCCGACATCACCGTCGATGCGCGGCCGGGGCGGCTGCAGGTCAGCGGCTTGCGGCCGCAGGCCGTGACCGTCGGCGAGGACGTACAGCATTGCAGCGAATTCCGCTACGGCCGCTTCCACCGCACGCTGGCCCTCCCCGAAGACGCCGATACCGAAGCAGTAAGCGCGGAATTGCGCAACGGTGTGCTGCAGGTGACGGTGCTGCGCAGACCGCGGCCCGCAACAGGGCGGGTGGAAATCAGCGAAGCATGAAGGGGCGCGGAACATCGCCACGGTTTCCGGCGTCCATTCCTGCAATGTCTTCAACCGATAAGGAAACCCATGAATGCCGACATCATCGGCTGGATCAGCGCCGCCATTCTCGTCCTCACCATTTCCCGACAGGTCTACTCGCAGTGGCGCAGCGGTAGCATCGCCGGCGTCTCGAAGTGGCTCTTCATCGGCCAGATCTCGGCTTCGCTGGGATTCACCATCTACAGCTATCTCGTGGAAAACTGGGTGTTCGTCTTTGCCAACTTCTTCATCCTGATGACCGCGCTTGCCGGCGAGGCGGTCTACCTGCGCAACAAGCGCATGGCGCAGCGCGAGCAGGCGGCGCCACTAAATGCACAGGCAGTGCGGCGCCGGGCATAGGCAAGGCAGGCAGCAAGGCGCCGGCGGAAACCAAAATTACAAGCCGCTGCACTTCTTACAGCCGGGCAGGACGGCCTGCCGGGGATTTGCGGAAGAGGAATGCCCCGGGTACAGGGATTGCATACGGCATGGAAAAACGGCTTTCCTGCTTTCAATGCCGCCGTCCACTCGGAGTGGCGCGTGTCCTGCCCGGAGGAAGATGTGCACACGCTCGGAATCAACGCCGCCTACCATGATTGTTCCGCCTGCCTGGTGCGCGATGGCGAGGTGATCGCCGCCGCCGAGGAAGAGCGGTTCACCCGCATCAAGCACGGCAAGAGACCGGTGCCGTTCTCCACCTGGCAGCTCCCTTTCCATGCGATCGACTACTGCCTGCGCGAGGCGGGCATACGGCTGGCGGATGTCGAGCATGTGGCGTACTCGTACGACCCCGGCATTCTGCTTGGCCCGCATCGCGGCAAGCCGGTGATCACGCTGCCGCTCGAACCGTCCGCGCATCCGGACAAGGAGTGGATGTCACCCTGGGACCCGCTGTTCCTGTCCTCCATCGTCAACGCACCGCGCCAGTTGGCCGGCGGAGCCCCGCACCACCTGCGCAAGCGCTTCGAAGGCGTGCGCCACGACGGGCCGTTCCGGTGGCATTTCATCGAGCACCATCTCGCGCACGAAGCCAGCGCTTTCCTGGCTGCGCCCTTCGACGAGTGCGCGGTGCTGACGATGGACGGCCGCGGCGAGCAGGCGACGACCAGCTACGGCATCTACCGGGACCGCCGCTATAAGCGGCTTGGCCAGGTGAACCTGCCGCACTCGCTCGGCCTGTTGTACGAGTCCCTGACCACCCATCTCGGCTTCCTGCATTCCTCCGACGAGTACAAGGTGATGGCGCTGGCGTCCTATGGCAAGCCGCTGTTCGCCGCGCAGTTCCGGGACATCCTGCGCTACCGCGGCGACGGCCAGTACGAGGTGCGTCCCGCGGACTGGACCGCACTGTTCGGCCCACAGCGCGAGCGCGGCAGCGAATTCACCGACCATCACATGAATGTCGCCGCCTCCTTGCAGCGCGTGCTGGAAGAGACCGTCCTGGAGATGGTGCGCTGGCTGCATGCGGCAACCGGGGCCGAGAACCTGGCGCTGGCCGGCGGCGTCGCGCTGAATTGCGTGATGAACGCGCGCATACGCGACCGCGGACCGTTCCGGCGGGTCTGGGTGCAGCCGGCGGCGGGGGACGCCGGCACCGCGCTCGGCGCTGCGCTGTGGGTCGACGCCTGCCAGCGCGGCAGCGACGGGCGGCGCTGGGTCATGGAGCATGCCTTCCTCGGCCCGGCCCACGGCGAGGAGGAGATCGAAGCCTTCCTGCGGCAGGCCAAGCTGCGCTACCGGCGCGCGCAGGACCTGTCGGAAGAGGTGGCCGGACTGCTGGCGGAGGACAAGGTCATCGGCTGGTTCCAGGGGCGGATGGAATTCGGCCCGCGCGCGCTCGGCGCCCGGTCGATCCTGGCGTCGCCGCTCGACCCCGGCATGCAGCAGCGCCTCAATCAGATCAAGGACCGGGAGGATTTCCGCCCGGTCGCGCCGGTGGTGCTGGAGGAGGAGGCGGCCGCATGGTTCGTCAACGGCGGCGTCTCGCCGTTCATGGTGTTCGTGTACGACGTGCGCCCGGACCGGGAGGCGCGGATTCCTGCTGTGCGGCACGTCGACGGCACGGCCCGCATCCAGACCATCAACCGCAGCCAGAACCCGGTGTACCACGACCTGCTGCGGGCATTCCACCGGCGCACCGGCGTGCCGGTGCTGATCAACACCTCGTTCAACACCCGTGGCGAGCCGGTGGTCTGCAATCCGCGCGATGCGGTGGAGTCGTTCTGCAGCACGCCGCTCGATGTGCTTGCCATCGGCCCCTTCATCGTGGAGAAGCCATGAAGACGGTCGCTTGCGGACGCCGCTGGATGGACGGACGGCGCAACGGCCCGACAACCAGGAGAAAGGGGCGGCGATGAAGCCAGCGGACGGAAAACGCATACTCGTGACCGGCGGCGCCGGCTTCCTCGGCTCCCACCTGTGCGACTACCTGCTGCGGCAAGGACACGAGGTGCTGTGCGTGGACAACTTCCATACGGGTTCGCGGCGCAACATACTGCACCTGCTGGGTCATCCGCGCTTCGAGCTCCTGCGGCACGACGTCACCGCGCCGCTGGCGGTCGAGGTCGATGAAATCTACAACCTGGCCTGTCCGGCGTCGCCGGTGCATTACCAGACCGACCCGATCCAGACCACCAAGACCAGCGTGCTCGGCACCCTCAACATGCTGGGACTGGCGCGGCGCCTGAAGGCGCGGTTCCTGCAGGCATCCACCAGCGAGGTTTACGGCGACCCGCTGCAGCATCCGCAGACCGAGGCCTACTGGGGGAATGTGAACCCGCTCGGCATCCGCGCCTGCTATGACGAGGGCAAGCGCTGCGCGGAGAGCCTGTGCATGGACTACCGGCGCCAGCATGGACTCGATGTGAAGATCGTCCGCATTTTCAACACCTACGGCCCCCGCATGCATCCGGAGGACGGCAGGGTAGTGTCCAATTTCGTGGTGCAGGCACTGTCCGGACAGCCGCTGACAATCTACGGCGACGGCAGCCAGACGCGTTCGTTCTGCTATGTGGACGACCTGGTCCGTGGCCTGGCGCGCCTGATGCAGACCCCCCCGGAGACCGCCGGGCCCGTCAACCTCGGCAACCCGGTGGAGTACAGCATGCGCGCCCTCGCCGAGACCGTCATCCGCTTGTGCGATTCGCGTTCGGGCATCCTGTTCATGCCGCTGCCGGGCGACGACCCGGCGCGGCGTCGACCGGACATCTCGCTGGCGCGCAAGCTGTTGCACTGGGCGCCGGAAATCGGGCTGGAGGAAGGCCTGGCGCGCACGATTGCCTATTTCCGCCAACAGCTCGACGATGCGGAACCGCCGCCGGTCGACGGGCCGCTTCACGCGCCGGCCGCCGCGGTGGGTGCGGACGCCCGGCAATAGACAGCGACGCGGCATGCGCTGGCACAAAGCTTGCGGAGGCCGGACGTTATCCCGCGTCCGCCACGGGCGGAGGGATGCGAGACGCGTGCCGGCGCGACGACGGTCTGCCGCTGCCCGTGCGTGCGCAGTGTAAGCCGGTTGGAGGTCGATGATGTCGTTGGGAATGCAGAGGGACAAGATCAGGATTCCGCTGAAACAGGCGGAGTTGGAAGGCGTACTGTGGCTGCCGGCCGATGCGCTTGGCATCGTCGTGTGCGCCAATAGCATCGCCGGACCGCGAATGACGCCGCCGAATGACTACGTGGGCAGCGTGCTGCGCAGCGCGCGCCTCGGCACGCTGTGGGTCGACCTGTCCGGGTCCGGCGGGGTCGGGCAGGGGACGCAGGAAGCCGAGGCGCCGGTGGAACTTGGCGATCGTATCGCCGCCGTTTGCAACTGGCTGGGCGAGCATCAGGCAACGACCGATTTGCCGGTTGCGCTGTTTGGCGCGGGCGAGGCCGGCGCCGCTGCGCTCGACCTGGCGGCGACGCGCCCGCCTTGCGTCTGCGCCGTCGTCACCCGCGGCGCGCGTACCGATATTGTCGGTACGGCGGCGCTGGCGCGAATCACGGCGCCGACGCTGTTGATCGTCGGCAGCCTGGACGACGCCATGATCGCCTCGCACCGCGGCGCCTATGCCGCGCTGCGCTGCAAGAAGCGACTGGAGATCATTCCAGGCGGCACGCGCACCTTCGAGGAACCTGGCAGCCTGGAGGTGGTGGCCAGGCTGACCCGGTCGTGGTTCCTGCAGCATGCGCATTTTGTGGTGACGTAGCAGGCGGCGGGCAGGCATTGGCGCAGGTCATCGGACGCGCGGGGAGCGGAAACCACAGCCCGGCGCGGCTCCTCTATGCATTTACCCACCCACGACACAGGAGGACTTCATGAGAAAAATTATGGTACCCGTCATGCTTGCATGCAGTTTGCTGGCGACGGGCTGCGGCACGATGGGCGGCTCCCAGCAGGACGGCAGCAAGAAGTCCGTCGGCGCAGTGGTCGATGACGCGCTGATCACCTCGAAGGTGAAGGCGGCCTTCGTCGCCGACCCGGACATCAGCGCCTTCAAGATCAACGTGGACACTGCCAAGGGCGTGGTCAGCCTGAAGGGCGAGGTGAAGACGCTGGCATTGCGGCGCAAGGCCGAGTCGATCGCCTCGGGCGTGGAAGGCGTGCGCAAGGTCGACAACCAGCTGATCATCACGGGCTGACGCGACCGAGCTGCCCGGCGGCCGAGGCGCCTTGCCGGGCCGCCGTTTTTCTTCCCTTGGGGCTGCCGGACGCCGGCGAGCGGATTACAATGCCGGCTGACAAGTCCGACCGACATGGAAGAATTGGCAATGGAAGCCCAGATCCTCGAAATCGACGCCACCGAGTGGCAACTGCCCGCTACCAGGAAGGAATGGATCGCCGCGCTCGAAGCCGGCAAGGTCCTGTATTTTCCCCGCCTGGCATTCCAGCCGGATGCGGCCGAGCGCGCGCTGATGAAACCCGAGCTGCTTGCCACCGGCATCCGCAGCATCACGCTCGAGGCGCAGGGGCGATTGAAGGGCGTCAACGGCGGACCGGACGAACAGGCGGTCGTGATGCGGATGATGGCGCGTTTCCGCCACCAGGCCGAGCAGCTGATTGCATCCCTGGTGCCGGACTACATGAAATCGATACGCTTCGCCACCACCAGCTATCGCCCCTTGCAGGTCGAGACGCGCCAGCAGACCTGGCGCGGCGACGACAAGCGCCTGCATGTGGATGCCTTTGCCGGCCGGCCGAACCACGGCGAGCGCATCCTGCGCGTGTTTGCCAATGTCAACCCGGACGGCGTGCCGCGGGTATGGCGGGTGGGCGAGCCTTTCGAGGACGCCGCCCGGCGCTTCATGCCCCGCATGGAAAAGTACCGCCGCTGGCACGCACTGTACCTGCGCGCAATGTACAAGACCAAGAAGGTGCGCAGCGAGTACGACCACCTGATGCTGCAATTGCATGACGCAATGAAGCTGGACATGGAGTACCAGAAGACCTCGCCGCAGGTGACGATGCCTTTCCCGGCCGGCAGCGTCTGGGTTTGCTTCTCCGACCAGACTACCCATGCGGCGATGTCGGGCCAGCACATGATGGAGCAGACGTTGCACCTGCCGCCGGAGTGCCAATACGATCCTGCCAGCAGTCCGCTTGGCATCCTTACCCGGATCGTGGGGCACGAACTCGTCTAGGCCGTTTCCGTGAAACCGGCGCGCGGCGTGTTCGCGTGCGATTTGGCCGGCCTCATCCGGCCGGCAATTTACGTGCGCCGGGCACCAGCAGCGTGAGATCCGATTCCGCACAGGCGACGCACGGCAGGATGTAGCCGTCGCGCTTTTCCTCGGCGCTCAGCCCGGGCCATTCGATCCGGTGCCGTATGCGCCCCTCGACCAGGATGCAGATGCAGGTGCGGCAGGTGCCATTCCTGCAGGATGCCGGCAGCGCGATGCCGGCGCAGCGCGCCGCCTCCATCAGCGTGGCCTCGCCGTTCGTCTCGAAACGCCAACCCGCGGGCTGCAACAGCACGCTGTAGGTATTTTCCGCCATCATCGCACCGCTTCGAACCGGGCGAACAACCAGGCCAGCAGCAGGCCGGCGAGCAGTAGCCACGCTGCGCCGATGACGATGGCGGCCACCAGGCTGACCGGCTTGCCTCCCGCTTCCGCCGCCCGTGCCCGGCATTCCTGCAATACCGGGCCGGGCACGAGGCGAATGGCGAGGGCGATACCGGCTGGCAGCAGCACGAGCTCGTCGAGCAGCCCGAGCACCGGGATGAAGTCGGGAATCAGGTCGATCGGGCTGCAGGCGTAGGCCACGATCGCGGCCACCAGCAGCTTCGCGTACCACGGCGTGGCGGGATGGCGGGCCGCGTAGTAGAGGGCGAGCGTGTCCGCCTTCAGGCGGCGCGCATGCTGTTTCAACCGGTCGAGCATGAGGTTGGGAAGGCGGCAGGAAAAGCTGCATTGTAGCCAAGGGGCGGCGCGTCACGCATGTGCAGTGTCGACCGCTTCCCGCAGTCCGGCAATCACCGCCGCGCGCAAGGCGCGCCACGCCTGCCCGCCTTCCAGCACATGCTTCTGGTTGATCTCCAGCTCGATGCCCAGGTACTGCTCCGGCGGGATGCGCCGGCGCAGGTGGGTGGTGAGGCCGTCCGCCGTGCCGGCGTAGGGATAGTTCATCCTTACCCGGGCCGACGGCGCATGGACCGAAAGCGCCGTCTTCCAACGCCGGCACAGCCGGGTCTCCGGCGCCCTGGCGGGATCGTAGAGCAGCCCGATGTCGGCATTCCTTACCTGTTCCCCCAGTTGCGGCGTGAAGCTGTGGCAGGAGACGTGCAGCACCCGCGCGCCCCTGCCGGCGGCCGCCGTCGCGATCGCCTCGGCCTGCACCCGGTAGGGCAGGTAGTGCTGCCGCAGGATTGCCTCGCGTACCGGTCCGGGGGCGCGCCGCGACGCTTCGGAAAAGAGACGGGGATGGCCCGGCGAGCGGTTGAGGTCGATCAGCAGGCGGCTGACGGTGGCGGCGAGCAGCGGGGCGTCGAAAGCGGCGGCAAGCTCCCGCGCCAGGCGCAGCGCGCCCGGGTCGTGGCCGCGATGGGTGCGCAGCAGGGATTCATGGCCCCGGAACAGGTGGCGGTAGGGGGGCGGGATGCGGTTGCCGCCGTGCTCGCAGGTGACCATCATGAAGCAGTCCCTGTCGTGGAGGGGGGGCGCCGCGCCTGCCATCCCCATCAGCCCGGCAGGAACATTGCGCCCTGACGCAGGCAGTCGCAGAGCCGGCGGTAGACTTCGTCGATCGCTTCGCGGCCGGGCTCGGGTCCGAGCGCGCGCAGGATGCGGCGGGACAGCGTGCCGTGCCGCAGGATGGCCTGCAGCGGCGTCGACCAGGGACCGGCTTGCGCCAGCGGGGCGGCGAGCTGGCGCCACAGGTCCCCCGCGCGGCAGCGGTTGGCCGGATAGCCGAGCAGCGCCAAATAGCGTGGGTCGTCGATGACCGCGTCTTCCGCATCCCGGATGCAATCCTGCAGGATCCTCGCCAGCGCCGCGGTCGGCATCTCCTGCTGCCGGTCCAGCGCGTGCGCGCCCTTGTCATACAGCATGCGCACGGCGGCGCAGCAGGCGACGGCAACCGCCAGGTCGGCCTGCACGCACTCCTGCGTATCGAGCACCCGGATCTCGATCGCATTGCGCGAGAAACGGGCGATCGCACCACGCGAGTTGAGCCACTCCTCGCGCAGCACGCCGTCGGGATCGTGCGGCGCGATGTCGCGGTACATTGGGGCGAGGATGCAGTCCTCATAGGCGCGCCGGCTGCTCACCGTTTCCGGCACCACCATGCCGGCAATGGACGGAATCCCGTTCGCGTTGTCGCTGTAGACCTGCATCCGGTAGTCCGCGCAACCGGTAACACGGCTGTCCGCGACCGGCGAACTGGCGGCGAGGGCCGGCAGCACGGGAAGCAGAAGGCGGATCGCCGCGTGCAGCCGCGCAAACTCCGCATCGCCGGCGAACGGCAGGTTCACATGCATGCTTTGCAGGTTTGCCCAGCCGTGGCTGCGGCTGTCGAAGATGCGGTCGTAGGCGCGGTAGATCGCGTCGTTGGCATGCGGCCAGAGCCGGGTTTCGGCGCGCGGATCCATGCACGGGTGCATGGCACCCGGCATCAGGCGCGCGTTCAGCGCCGCCAGCCGGGCGTCGATCGCCAGCACCTCCCGCTGGAATGCCGCCGGCAATTCCTCCAGGGTCGCCGCCGGGCGCAGGTTCTTGACCTCGATCACGTGCAGTACGAATTCATTGGACCACCCGAGCGGGCCGCCTGCAGGTCCGCCCGTGCCATCCTGTGCCAGCAACCGGTCTGCCACCGGGAGCACCGACAGATGCTCGCGATCGACGATCATGTATTCCAGCTCGATGCCGTACCCCGCGAATGCATGCAGCAACGGCGGCTCGTCGTCTTCGTTCATGCGCTGCTCCCCCGGCCGGACTCGATACGCTTGCGGAAGACGCCCATCACTTCCCGGTACAGCGCGTCGGAAAGCACCGCATCCTCATTGCCGGCATCGACGTTCGGATTGTCGTTGATCTCGATGACATGGACCTGCGCGCCGACCTGCTTCAGGTCGACCCCGTAGAATCCGTCGCCGATCAGGTTGGCGGCCTGCACGGCGATGCTCACCACCTCGTCAGGCGCCTCGCCGATCGAGAGCGCCTCGGTGCGGCCTTCACTGACCTGGTGCTGGTCGTGCCTGATGATTTGCCAGTGGCCCGGCGCCATGTAGTACTTGCAGACGAACAGCGGCCGGCGGTCGAGCACGCCGACGCGCCAGTCGTACTCTGTCGGCAAAAACTCCTGGGCAAGCACCAGTTCGGAGCTGCGCAGCATGTCCGTCACCTTGGCCGGCAGGTCCTGTTCGTTCTCGACCTTCACCACACCCCGCGAGAACGCGCCATCGGGTTGCTTGAGGATGCAGGGAAGGCCGAGCAGGGGCACGATCTGGTCGATATTGCCGCGATGGACAACCAGGGTCCGCGGCGTCGGCACATGATGGCGCGCGAGCAGCTCGTTGAGATAGATCTTGTTGGTGCAGCGCAGGATGGAGTCGGGATCGTCGATCACCACCATGCCGGCTTCCGCCGCCTGCCGCGACAATTGGTAGGTGTAGTGGTCGACGTTGGTGGTGGCACGGATGAACAGGGCGTCGTAGTCCGCCAGCCGGTGCGCGTCGCGCCGCGTCACCAGGGCGGTCTCCATCCCGATCAGTTCGGCCGCCTCCCGGAACTTGTCCATTGCCGCCGGATTGGAGGGCCGCTCGCGGTCGTCCGGCGCGTGCAGGATCGCCACCGTCGGCTTGCGCGCCGAAACCGGGCCGCCGCGGATCTTCTGTTCCCTCAGGTAGTCGGCCGCCGCCTGTAGCGCGAAGGCGCGATGCCGGTCGGGAATCTCCGCTGCCCCGCCCGGCGCGAGGCGGCACAGCATCCAGTGTCCCGCGCCCCGTTCGAAGCGCGCGCGCAGCACGGGTGTCTGCAGCAGCTTGAAGAGAGTGTCGGCCATGTGCGGATGCTGCTGGCCAGCGTCGCGTCCGAAGTAGATATCGAGATCGACCGTGTCCTCCTGTGTCAGCGCGAAGGAGCAGTCCGCCAGGGTGCCCAGCTTGTCGCCGATCTCCTGCAGCAGGGTGGGGGAGTGCAGGTCCTTCAGCACACCCACGCCGGGCACCGGACGATGCCCCCGGGCCTCCGCCAGCAGGGAGACGTAGTAGCCGGCGGTCTGGTAACCGTAGCTCCTGCACAGGTTGACGACGCGCGCCGCGGCGGTGTCGCCGAAGGCCGGGTCGAGCAGGTAGGTCCGGTCGGAAACGATGGTCACCCCCGTCATCTCGCCGGGCCAGTCGCCCGGCTCGCTGACGACGAAGAACACGTTCATGGCGCCTCCCCGCCGGGCGCATTGCGCGGGTGGATGACCAGCAGGTTGGCATCGTGCGTGACGATGCCGAGCAGGACCGCATTCACCACCCGGTCCACGCTCAGCCAGTATTCCTGGCTGGCCGCGTACGGATTCTGCTGGTAGGGATCGATCACCAGCAACTGGCGCCGCTCGCTGTCATAGCCGGCAATCACCACGAAATGCCCGGAGGGGCGGCCGCGCACGTCGTCCGGGATATCGTCGGGACCGTACTCCCGTGCGGTGCGGTACAGGTAGGTGGAACTGAGGCCGGTGATGATCGGCAGGCGCCGGCGCAGGATGCCGCGGATCAGGTAGCGCGACAGGTCGATCAGCTTGAGCCGTCCGCCCAGCTGGAGGAATTCGAGGTAGCCCTCGGTTGCATGGCGCAGCCGCGCATCGGTCTTGATCTCGGCCTGGCGCTGCAGGCGTCCGGCGATGTCGAAGTCCCGCTGCCTGAACCAGGTCGGGTCGAACACCGTCAGGTTGTAGGTATAGATGGTGGCCTTGTAGCCGCGTTTCAGCGCGTCGCAGGCCAGAAAGACGGCGAAGGTGCCGCCGTGCTCGAGGCGGCCCGTGCGGCCGATGATGTCGCCGAGCGCTTCCGTGTCGCCCCAGTACCGGTACACCGAATGCAGGCAGGTAGGGCCGCAGGTGGTCTCGTCGGGTTGCGGCAGGATCTTGAACGGCAGTTGCAGGACAGTCTTGATGGCGGACATGGCTGGTGGGCGGGATGAAGGGGGCGCGGGCGGCTCGATTTGCCCACGTGCAGCGGGTTTAGCATTTTCGGTGCCAGTCCTGCGGAGACGACAGTGCATGCACCGGACCGGCAGCCTGTTGGCCGAAGGACATCCGTGGCGGTGGCACTCCTTCGCCGTCCTTGCCGGGCTCCCCCGGGTGGACCTGTGATGCAGTGCAAAGCGGTCCCGGCGCGGGAGCACGATACTGCATCCATTGCCCGTGCCATGCCGGACGCGGCGCCGCCTTGCCTGTCAAGTGGAGAACATGAGAACGACAACCGATCCCAGCGCCCGTCGCAGTCCGTCTGCCCGTACAACCCGCCACCGCGCGGATGGCCGCTGACATGGCCGGCCGCATGGATACGCCGTTGGCGCCGGTCCCCGCGCCCGAGCATACCGCCGCGCAGGCGGAGCAGACCCTGCGCCTGAGCGATCCTGCACAGGCGGCGGCGAGCGAAGCGGCAGCCACTGTCGCCGCCGCCCAGGAGTTGAGCGACAGCCGCTTCCTGCGACGCGCATTGCTGGTGGCGGGGCTGTTCCTGTTCACCGGACTGACGCTCACCCTGATGTGGTTTGCAAGCGATGTATTCCTGGTGCTGTTCGCCGGCATCCTGATGGCGGTGCTGCTGCGCGCCCCGACCAACTGGCTGGTGCGGCGCACAGGCATCAGCCAGGCCCTTGCGCTCGGCGCAACGATCACCGTGCTCGCGCTCTCGCTGTTCGTGATGGTGTCGCTGTTTGCAAGACCGTTGGCGGAGCAGATCGGGCAACTGATCGAGACGCTGCCCCAGGCGATGGAGCGCGCCGAGGAATGGATGGGAAAGTACCGCTGGGCACGTCCGTTGCAGCCCCTGCTTGGCGAACTCAGCCGGATCCGGCTCGATTCCCAGCTGCTCGGCCGCGCCACCGGCCTGATCACTTCCATCGGTGCCGCCATCGGCGGACTGGTGGTGGTGATCTTCATCGGGATCTATCTTGCCGCTCAGCCGCGCCTGTACCAGCGCGGCATCATGCACCTGCTGCCGCGCCGCGCCCGCCCGCGCGCCTATGAGGTGATGGACGAGATCGGCCGGGTGTTGCGCGCCTGGCTGGTCGGCCGTCTCGTCACGATGGCCGTCGTCGGCGCCGCTGCCGGCATCGGACTGTGGTGGCTTCAGGTGCCGCTGGCCTTCACGCTGGCGGTAATGACCGGCCTGCTGGAGTTCGTGCCTTACATCGGACCCATCCTCGCGGCCGCTGCGCCGCTGCTCATCGCATTCAACCTGGATCCAGAGCTCGCCTTTTATGTCGCCTTGCTGTACATCGGCATCCAGTCCGCGGAGAACTACCTGCTCTCGCCGCTGATCGAGCAGCGCGCCGTCGCGCTGCCGCCGGCGCTGGTGGTGTTCTCGACACTGCTGCTGGCGGCGCTGGCGGGACCACTTGGCGTACTGCTGGCGTCGCCGCTGACCGCGACCGGCATCGTGGCGGTCAAGCTGCTCTACGTGGAGGACGTGGTCGAGAATCCGACCAGGAGTTGAGCCGGCGGCCCGGACTGCATGTCAGGTCCGGCCGATGCAGTTCCCAGGGCGCAGGAAACCGGGGGTTCCGGTGCGGATCTCGCCCGCCTTGACTTCCCCCCAATCGATTCCCTTGGGACGGCCGCTTGCCCCGTAACGCCTGTGCCCTGGGCGCAGCCGCTTGCCGCATCGCTGCACGCGCTCCAGGTGCGGAAGGCACGGAAGGCAGGCCGGAAAGGGGGCAGGTGGCCGAAGCAGGCGCGCGAACATCGCTGGAAGAACGAGCGGGCAAGTCCGCGGGACCGCAAGGGATAGCGCAAGCAAAGCAGGGCAGGCCGGGATCGCTCCCGGCCTGCCCTGCTTGTGGATCCTTCCCGCGTGGCGCTTACTTGTTCTTCTCTGCGGAACCCTGGATCTTCTCGCCGCCGCGCTCGATGTCCTTGCCCATGCCGGACATGGTGTTGCATGCGGCCAGGCCGAGGGTGAAAGCCAGGATGCTGAAGACGGAGACGATCTTTTTCATGATTTTTCCTTTCATTGATTAGCGATTAAAACGTTCTTTTCCTCTCCAAACGCTGCTCGGATCGTGCCCTGACGGGCAAGACACGCTCCGTTGCAACACTGCCTTGCCGGGTGCCGGCCAACGACTTCGCCCTTTGATTCAAGCACCCGCCATTGTTATGAGTCCGGCGAACAGGCCGGCGTTCGATTTGTTGTTCGCCGTCAAATCGACGGCGGCTTCCGAGCGGCCGGCGATGTGCGGTGCGATGCGCTACGGATTCCGCCTCGATTCGCTCCTCAGCCGCTTCGTACCGCGGGCCCCGCATCGGGGAACAAGCTCGTGACATCGCTTTGAATTCCGTAGCGTCGTGCCGATGCGGCCTGCGCCCGGAAAAACAATCGCGTGCCCCTGCGGCGCGGCGTTCAGCGCCGGCCGAACAGCATCCCGAGCAACAGCCCGGTGCCGACCGCGACCGCAACGGATTGCATCGGCTTTTCCTTCACATAGCCGGTGGTGGTCTCCACGCCGCGATTGAGCTGGCGCGAAGCTTCGCTGGCAATGCCCTTGGCGGCGTAGCGGACAGAGCTGAATTTGGCCATCAGCTGCGCATGCGCCTGGGTCAGTTCCTCGTCGCTCAGGCTGGCGGAACGGTCCACCAGCGAATCGAGGTCGCTCTTGAGGCTGGACAGTTCACTGCGCAGCGAGGCGGCACTTTTCGGCGCCGCGCCTTTCAGCGGATTGAAGCTGGTCCTGCCGCCCTGCTGTGGAGAGGCGGGGACCGGGTTGCTGCCATTGCCACCTGGGGTGGTCGTAATCGGGTCCATGAATCGTTCCTTGGCGGTGGATTGTCGAATGCGGTTACACGCGGTTCTTTCCGCAACTTGCCGGTTGCAGTCCCGCGCTTGTTTGTTCGGCAATAGCGCGCAGCAATTCGTATGCCACCCTGGGACGCATCCGTGCCGGGCCGCCGACTTTCCTTATCAGGGAAAAGATTTGCACGGATTGCTGTAATTCTTGCAAACATGAACACACGGAAAACTTGCGAACATTGCCTCGGAGAAACATAATGTCTGTTCCACGCGCAGAAGAGGTTTTTCCATGTCCAGCAATTTTGGCCCGGATGAAGCACGGGCCTATATGCACCAGCTGCTGAAGGCGATGTTCCAGCAGGGCGGTTCCGACCTGTTCATCTCCGCCGATTTCCCGCCAAGCATGAAGCATCAAGGCGCAATGAAGGCGCTCAGCCAGCAGAAGCTGCACGGCGACATCACCCGCATGCTTGCGCTCTCGCTGATGAACGACAAGCAGAGGAAGGAATTCGAGGCCGAGCTGGAATGCAATTTCGCCATTTCGCTGCCCAATGTATGCCGCTTCCGCGTCAACGTCTTCGTCCAGCAGCAGCAGGTCGGCATGGTGATCCGCACGATCGCGGCGGAGATCCCGAGCTTCGAAAAGCTGCAACTGCCCGAGGTGCTGAAGGATGTGATCATGACCAAGCGCGGGCTGGTGCTGGTGGTAGGCGGAACCGGCTCCGGCAAATCGACCACGCTGGCGGCGATGATCGACCACCGCAACGCGAGCTCGGCGGGGCATATCATCACCGTCGAGGACCCGGTCGAGTACGTCCACAAGAACAAGTCCTGCCTGATCACCCATCGGGAAGTCGGCGTCGACACGCTGTCCTGGCACCACGCCTTGAAGAACACCCTGCGACAGGCGCCCGACGTGATCCTGATCGGCGAGATCCGGGACACCGAGACCATGGAGCATGCAATTGCGTTCGCCGAGACGGGCCATCTTTGCCTCGGCACCCTGCACGCCAACAATGCGAACCAGACGATCGACCGCATCATCAACTTCTTCCCCGAAGAGCGGCGCCACCAGCTGCTCGGCGACCTGTCGTCGAACCTGCGGGCGATCATCTCGCAACGCCTGGTCCGCACCGAGGACGGCAAGGGCCGCCGGGCGGCGATCGAGATCCTGCTCAATACGCCGACCATCGCCGAGCAGATCCTGAAGGGCCAGTTCCACGGCATCAAGGAGATCATGGCCAAGTCGAAGGAACTCGGCATGCGCACCTTCGACCAGGCGCTGTTCGACTTGTACAACGCCGGCCATATCGGCTATGACGAGGCGATCCGCAATGCCGACTCGGCCAACGAGCTGCGCCTGCAGATCAAATTGCGCGGCAGCCGCGGCGCGCGGCCCGGCGGCAGCGACGGCTTCAACCTCGCGCTCGACGAGGAAAAGCAGGAAGCCGGCGAAGAGCAGAAATAGGACAGCCGGGCAATTCCGCCGCAGCCGCCTCGCCGAAACCGACGCCGCCCTGCCGGCTGCGTCCGCGGCACCCGCGGTC
Organism: Noviherbaspirillum sp.; assembly: GCF_036563305.1. Classification (GTDB taxonomy): domain Bacteria; phylum Pseudomonadota; class Gammaproteobacteria; order Burkholderiales; family Burkholderiaceae_D; genus Noviherbaspirillum. The sequence goes on from NZ_DATCMQ010000016.1 coordinate 619,184, forward strand.
CTCCCCGCGGCGCGGCCGCGGCCGGGCGCGCGGCCGTGATAGGATCGTCGCGATACTTTCACACCTCAGCACGCCCACACCATGCAACATGCCGATGCCCTGGCCGATATCGCCACACCCGCCATCCTGCTCGACCGCCGACGCCTTGAGGCCAACTGCGCGCGCATGTCCGCACGCGCGGCATCGGCCGGCGTACGCCTGCGCCCGCATCTCAAGACCGCGAAATCGGCGGCGGTGGCGGCGCTCGCGACCGCCGGCCAGTTCGGCGGCATCACCGTCTCCACGCTGGCGGAACTTGCCTACTTCTTCGAGGCCGGGTTCACCGACCTGACCTATGCAGTCGGCATCGTGCCGTCCAAGCTGCCGGCGATCCACCGCCTGCTTGCCCGCGGCGCCCGCATCCAGGTGGTGGTCGACTCGGTGCAGGGCGTGGAGGCGATTGCCGGCCGCCAAGCCGGCCAGCCGCCGCTGCGCGTGCTGATCGAGATCGATTGCGGCGGCCACCGGGCCGGCGTTGCGCCGGACAGCGCCGCCTTGCTCGACATCGCCCGCCGCATCGGCGCCGCGCCCGGGCTCGCGCTCGAAGGCGTGCTGACCCACGCCGGCCACGCCTACCATGCACAGGACGGCCAGGCGCGCACCGCGATCGCCTTGCAGGAACGCGATGCGGCGCTGCTCGCGGCACAACGGCTGCGCGAAGCCGGCTTCGCCGTTCCCGTCGTCAGCATCGGCTCGACCCCGACCGCGCTGACGGACATCCCGCTCGACGGCATCACCGAGATCCGGCCGGGCGTCTACGTGTTCTTCGACCTGTCGCAGGCCCGGCTCGGCGTCTGCAGCACCGACGACATCGCCGTCAGCGTGCTCGCCACCGTCATCGGCCACCAGGCCGGCCATCTGCTGGTCGATGCGGGTGCGCTGGCGCTGTCGAAGGACATCAGCGCGAACGAATACGATGCCGCGATCGGCTACGGCCTGGTGTGCGACGAGCAGGGGCAGTTGATCGACGGCCTGCATGTGGCCGACGTGCACCAGGAGCACGGGTTCCTGAAAACCGCGGCCGGCGCGCTGCCGTACGCGCGGCTGCCGGTCGGCAGCCGGGTGCGCATCCTGCCCAACCATGCGTGCATGACGGTGGCGCCGTACCGGCAATACCTGGTGCCCGATGGCGCAGGCGGCATCGAGGCCTGGGACAAGACCGGTGGCTGGTGATCAGCCGAGCTGCATCCGCCTGCCCTCGATCACCATCTGCTCGAAGGCGTCGGCGGCCACCGGCGGGCTGAACAGGTAGCCCTGCAGCTGGTCGCAACCGAGGCTGCGCAAAAAGTGCATCTGCTCAGGCGTTTCCACGCCCTCGGCGACGATCTCCTGGCGCAGCTGCTGGCCCATCGTGACGATGGCGCGTGCGATGGCGCAGTCGTTCTCCTCGCGCGGCAGGCCGACCACGAAGGCGCGATCGATCTTCAGGGTGCTGATCGGGAATTTCTTCAGGTAGGCAAGGCTGGAATACCCAGTGCCGAAATCGTCCAGCGCCAGCGACAGTCCCATGGCGGCAAGCTCGTTCATGATCGGGATGACCAGGTCCGGCCCGCGCACCAGCAGCGTCTCCGTGATCTCCAGCCTGATCTGCTGCGGGGCCAGGCCATACTGGTCGAGCACCGCCTGCACCCGCATCGGCAGATGATGGTCGAACTGGCGCGATGACAGGTTGACGGCGACCGGCGGCACGTCGACGCCGCGGTCCTTCCATGCCCGGATCTGGCGGCAGGCTTCCTCCAGCACCCAGGTGCCGATGTCGAGAATCAGGCCGGTTTCCTCGGCGACCGGGATGAACTGCCCGGGCGGCACCATGCCGCGCTGCGGGTGACGCCAGCGGATCAGTGCCTCGGCCCCGACGATGCGGCCGGAGCGGAGGCTGACCTTTGGCTGGTAGTGCAGCAGCAGCTGGCCGGCGGCGAGTCCGCGGCGCAATTCGCTCTCGATGCGCAGGTGTTCCTTGGCGCGCCGGTTCATCTCCGGGCTGAAGAACAGGTAGCCGTTCTCGCCTTCCTGGCGGGCGCGGGTCAGCGCGGCGTCCGCAAAGCGCAGCAGCGAGGCGGTGTCGAGGGCATCCTCGGGATAGACCGCGATCCCGGCGCAGGCATGCACCCGCAGGTCGTGACCGTCGATCAGGAAGGGCGCCGCGAGGGCGGAGATGAGCTTCTGCGCGACCATGCCGGCGTGTTCGCGTTTCTGGATGTCGAGCAGGCCTATTGCAAACTTGCCGTTCTCGATGCGGGCCAGGATATCCTCCTCGCGCAGCGCGCCGCGCAGCCGCCGTCCGATCTCGGACACGAGTTCGTCGGCAACCTCCTGGCCCAGCGTGTCGTACACCTGCTCCAGCCGCTGCACGCCGATCGTCAGCAGCGCGCCATGGACCTGGTTGCGGCGGGCGACGTTGAGCGCATGCCCGACGAGCTGCATCAGCAGCGTGCGGTTCGGCAGGCCGGTGAGGGCGTCGTAGTTCGCCATGCGCTGCATGCGCGCCTCGGCCTCCTTGAAGACGCTGATATCGGAAAAGATCGAGAAGGCATGCGTGATGCGGCCGAGCTCGTCGCGCACCACGCTGATGGTCACCGATTGCGGAAAGATCTCGCCGTTCTTGCGGCGGCCAAGAATCTCGCCCTGCCACGGGCCCGATCCCTGCATCGCCGCCCGCACTTCGGCCCGGAAGTCGGCGTTATGCTTCCCGGAACGCAGCAGGTCCGGCGTCTGACCGATCGCCTCCGCCGCGGAGTAGCCGGTGATGCGGGTGAAGGCGGTGTTGACCGAGACGATCCTTTCGTTGGCGTCCGTGATCAGGATGCCCTGGTCGCTGTCCTCGATGATGCGGGCGTGCAGCCGCGATTTTTCCTGCTCGGACAGGCGCTCGGCGATCTCGGACATCTGCGCCACCAGGGCGACCGGATTGCCGTGCTCGTCGTGGTCGACCGAGAGCGCAAGGCTGGCCCAGAAAATCTCGCCGGATTTCTTGCGGCGCCTGACCTCCATCAGCGAGGTGCCCTGGTCGAGGAACAGCTCGGCCACCTGGCTGTCGTCGCTGGCGTACAGGAACAGCACATGCTGGCCTACCGCTTCCTTTGCGGTGTAGCCGAACAGCCTTTCTGCCCCGGCATTCCATGAGGTCACGTACCCCGCAAGGTCCATCGTGATCACCGGGGCGGGCGAGGCAACGGCGGCGCGGGCGGCCTGCAGCGCCGCTTCAAGCTGCGCGAGCGCCTGCCTGCCGTCCTCGCCCGGCAGTTCCCGCGCCTGCCTGCACAGCGCAAGCCAGTCTTGCAGATCGTTCTCAGCCATGCTGTCCTCCGCCGCTGTCGCGCACCACTTCCATCGCCCAGCCGTAGGCCTGCAGGACCAGCAGGTTGAATTCGGCGTGCCCGACCTGGAGGCCGGCCAGCAGGGTGGCCAGCGACGCGAAATCCGCGGCCTGCGCATGGTTCGCGACGCGTAGCAGCGTGCCCAGCTCGCCGCGCTGTTCGAGCAGCGCTTCCCGCAGCGATTCGCTGATCTGCAGCGGGCGCAGCACGTCCGCCAGCGGCATGCCGAACAGGATGCCGAGCAGCGAGAACATGCCGCCCATGAAGGCCAGCTCCTGGCCTGCCTTGTCCAGGCCGGCGGCACGCGCCAGCAGCTCCATCATGCGCGCGCGCGACGCGGCGCGGGCGAGCAGCATTCCCGCGCGGTCGTCGCCTGCGCGCGAGGAGAACAGCATGAGATTGAGCCAGCGCCGCAACTGCGTGCGTCCGAGGATCAGGATTGCCTGGGAAAAGCTGCCGACCTTTTTGCCCGCGCCGACACCGAGGGAATTCACCAGCCGCAGCAGGTGATAGGAAAGCGCGGGGTCGCGCCGCAGCACCGCCTCGATCTCATGGTTGTCGGCGTCGGCGACCACCAGCTCCACCAGCTGCAGTGCCAGCGCGCGCGAGGCAGACTGGCTGCTGCCGGCTTTCGCCGGCAGCCCCATGTACCAGTCGCCGGCGAGCCACTCGCCCGGCGGCAGCGGCAGCCAGCCGGCGGCCTCCATGTTTTCCTGGCCCGCTTGGCCCGGCAGGAAATGGCACTTGCAGAGGACGGCGAGCCGTTCCAGTTCTTCCTGCCCGTTCTCGTCCAGGTCGCTCGCCGCTTCGTCGGCGTCGCTGCGTTTTATCAGCAGTGCAGCCGGATTCTTCTTGCGATCGGCAAGCACTTCCAGCGCAATCAGGGGAACAGGTCGGTCCATGCTCGGGTGAACAATCAGTAGGGATGAGCAATACTAACCGAGATATTGTTATAAAGAAACTTTTCAAATGCGGTTGTACTGTGCCTTTGCGCGGCAGCGGCAACGCTGAACTTTGGCTTGCGCGGGTGGACTTAGCTGTTAACAAGCAGGCAAATAAATGCCTGCAGGAGCGAAAGCGAGATGGCGACAGGCAGCAAAACCATAGACGGCAAACCGATAGGTCCCCTGAATGTCCAGGGGGGCGGCCAGAGTGCGGGCGTGCCGGCGCAGACCGAGATGGATGACAGCAGCTACAATCCGCTCGGCAATCCCGGCGTCAAGCACTGGCAGGCATCCTACGTGACGCGGCCCGGCCTGGACGATCGCAGCAACATCTTCTTCGCCGCAGTGGAAATGACGAGGATGCCGATGGTCGTCGCCGACGCGCGCCAGCAAGACACCCCGATCGCTTTTGCCAACCGTGCCTTCCTCGACATGACGGGCTACGAGGAAGAGCAGGTGCTCGGACGGAACTGCCGTTTCCTGCAGGGGCCGGACACCGATCCGGCCAGCATCGCCGAGATACGCGCGGCGCTGGCCGAGAAGCGCGCGGTCGCGCTCGACCTGCTGAACTACAAGGCGGACGGCTCGCCTTTCTGGAATGCGCTGTTCATCGGTCCGGTATTCGACGATCACGGCGAGCTGCTCTATTTCTTTGCATCGCAGATGGACATCACGCGGCGCCGCGTGTCCGAGCAGGCCTTCCGGCAGGCGCAGAAGATGGAAGCGATCGGCCAGCTGACCGCGGGCCTCGCGCATGACTTCAACAACCTGCTGCAGGTCATCAGCGGCAACCTGGAGCTGGCGGAACACTTTGCCGGCGACGAGCCCGACGCGGCCCAGCTCCGCAATGCGATCCATCATGCCGCAAGCGCCGTCGAGAAGGGCGCCAAGCTTACCCAGCAGCTCCTCACCTTCGCCCGCAAGCAGCGGCTCGAGCCGCGGCACGTCAACCTCAACGCACTGGTGGTGGAATTCAGCGAGATGCTGGTGCGTACCCTGGGCGACAGGGTGGAACTGCGGCTGGACCTGCTGCCCGGCCTGCCTTCCTGTACGGTCGATCCGACCCATCTCGAAATGGCGCTGCTGAACGTGCTGATCAATGCCCGGGATGCCATGCGTACCGGCGGCCGGGTCGTGGTCGCCACCAGCATGCTGCAAGACCCGGCACGCCTCACCGCCCACAATCTGCCGGCAGGCGGCTATGTGATGCTGTGCGTGGTGGACGAAGGCGAAGGCATGCCGCCGGAGGTACTGCAAAGGGCGACCGAACCCTTCTTCACGACCAAGGGACCGGGTACCGGGCTGGGACTGGCCATGGTGCACGGTTTCGTCCAGCAATCCCACGGGCGCCTGGAACTGGACAGCACGCCGGGCAAGGGGACCACCGTGCGGATGATCTTCCCGGTCGCGTCCGGCCAGCCGGTACCGCCCGCACCGCTGGAATTGCCAGGACAGGCATCCGCTCCCCGCGGTGCGGTGCAGACCATCCTGCTGGCGGAGGACAGCGACGACGTGCGCCATCTCGCCGATACCTGGCTACGTGCGCAGGGCTACCGGGTGCTGGCGGCCCGCAGTGGTGAGGAGGCGCTCGCCTTGCTTGACGACGAGAGCGTGGTCGACCTGTTGCTGACGGACGTGATCATGCCGGGCGGGATGAACGGACTCGCGCTGGCAGAACGCCTGCGTCGACGGATGCCGCAGTTGCCGGTACTGCTGATGACCGGCTACATGGACGAGATCGTGAAGCCGGACGATGCGCCGAGCATGGATGTGATCACCAAGCCATTTCGCAGCGCCGAGCTCGCGGAGCGGGTGCGCGTCGCGATTGGCCGCCGCAGTCAGGGCGCGCCGCCTCCCACGCCTTCCACCTTCCGCCACGAAGGCTGAGTCCCGGCCTTGCCGCCCGCCCGGCAGCGACGGCCGGCTTCCATCCGGACCGCGGCCCACGCGGCTTGCGCTTCCTGTTCCCCGGCACCCCCCGGCGACGGCGCCGGATTGCTTGCATCGAGCAGGTGCACGCACCAGCGCTCCATGCCAGCCGGAACCTGCACCGCGCGGGCGTCTCCCGCATCCTTGCCGAGGAAGTGCAGCTTGGTGCCTTGCGACAGCCACCATCCGCGCATGTTGTGCTGCAGGCGCCAGCCTCCCACGACCGGGGTGGACTGGCGCGCACCGGCCGCCAGCTCGAGCCATGGCCTGGGATTGTCCACCAGGTGCATGGTGATGCGGTCGCTGGGTCCGGCCGGTGATGCGTGGCGCCGCGCTTCGACGACCTGCTCGCGGAATTCCTGCGGCAGGCGGGCGGGCCAGGGACGGATGCGCAGGTTGCGGTCGGCAAGCGGAATGTCGAGCACGCCGTCCCTGACGACCGGGACAGCCGAACCGGAGGCCGCGTTCTCGAACGGCAGCAGGCCGCTGATGCGCAGTTCATCCGCCTGGCCTGCCGGCGCAGCAAGCAGCCCCGTGAGCGCGGCGAGGAGGGCGAGTCCCGCGCGAAGCGGCCCTGCAGGTATCCCGGTCATCGTCCGTCTCCCGTCACTGCCAGAATCGTGCATACCGCACCATTTCGCGAACGTGATGCGGCAGCGGTTCTTCCACCGTGCGATTGCGCGCGAAGCGGTTCATCGGATTGGTGGGCCGTTCGGGCTGCTCGGCATCCGCCTGGACATTCGGCGAGTAGCCGAAGCTGGCGCCGGAATAGGCGCGCGAGAAACTCATCACCAGGTTGCCCCATTCGTTGTAGTCCTTCAGCACGGTCTTGTCCGAACCATACAGCGGATTGATATTGCGCGCCACGGCACTGCTGGTCCAGGCGCCGTTGTCGTCCCAGTCGGCAAACGCGCCGCCGCTGCTGCCGCGGCCGATATTGACGGCCTCCGCCAGGTTGCGTTCATCGAGATCGCTGCTGCTGCCATCCGAGAAGTCGATGACGAAGTTGCTCGAACAGGGGGAGTTTTCCGACAGGTTGCAATATGTCTTGCCCTTCAGGCCGTTGACCAGGTAGTAGCGCTCGGCCGCGAACGGGGAATGGGGCGTCGCGCTCAGGCCTGCGAACTGATACATGTAGTTCATGACGCTGTAGTGGTTCGGCTTGTAGTTGATGTCCTCGTTGCCGCCGTGGCGCAGGCCGAGGTTGTGGCCGAACTCGTGCATCAGCGTGCTGGCCTGCAGGTTGATCAGCATGTTCTGGTCCACGCCAGGGGCACCGGTGAAACCGTAGCCGCCGAGGGACACGACCAGGTCGGCGCCGTACAGTTCAGCCACGCCGGAAGAGCCGGCGCTGCCGTCGGTGCGCTGCGAATTCGCAAACAGCGCGTAGTGGAACACCAGTTTGCGGCGCACGTCGAAATGCCGGCTCTTGTAGCTGTAGAACGAGGCGCAGCCGGTACGCGTGGCGCTTCCCGCCAGATCGAGATCCACGCACTTCGCGAACTCCACCGGGTTGCCGCCGCCGAGGTTGAACGACGCCGCGTCGTTGCCATGCAATGCGCCGGTGTCGATGTGCAGCGCGATGTTTTTCGCGGCGAAGGCGGCGACCACCTTCTGCAGCGCCTCGCTGCGCGGCAGGAGGGCAGGATCGTCGCCCTGCATGTAGTCGATTTCCATGAAGGCGTCGCGCCTGCCGGGCCGTGCCCCCATCGCATACAGGTCGAGTCCGGCATAGGTGCCGCCGGGGACCTTGGCGCTGTCCGGGATGCCGTCGTGGTCGGAATCGGTCACCCCCGGTGCGACGTCGTTGGGCCCGGCCGGTGTCGCGAAACTGACCTGCTGCCAGTCGCTGTCGTTGTTGGTGTCGGGCATGCCGGCGGCGGCAAGGCGGACCATGGCCTTGCCGTGCTCGTTGGCCCCCGACGGCATCGCGCGGGCGCTGCCGCTGGTCCATTCTTCCGCGGCCGCGGGGGAGGCCGACGAGCGGCCGAAGCGCACGAAGTCGACGGTAGCGCCGTTGCGTCGCAACTCGAGCGAGCCGCTGCCGTTCCAGAACGGGATCTTGCTTCCGCTGCTGGTGTAGACCATCTGGCTGCTGTCGCGCAGCTTCGCATGCGCCTTGGCGGCCACCACCAGATAGCCGTGGGGAGGGACCGTCGCCATTGGCAAGGCAAACTCCATCGGCGTCAGCGAGCTGCGCTGCGTGACGGTATCGATCCACGAGCTGACCAGCGTGTAGTCCGATAGCTGCAACGGCGTTCCGCCGGTGTTGTGAATCTCGAACCAGGCGACGTCGTCGCTGTAGAAGTTGCTCGCGACTTCCGACAGGAGCAGCTTGCCGGCGGAGGCAGCCGCAGGCTGGGAAAGCTGGTCGCTGGTCGCGGCCAGGCTGGATGGCCCGTCTCCGCCGCCGCCGCCGCAGGCGCTGAGTCCGGCAAGAAGCAGGGTAGAGCAGGCGGAGCGGAGCAGGCGCGGAAAGCGGGGAGGAAGATTCATGACGGCGCGGTCGGGAAGTGGAGTAGTTCCCGTAGACAACACCTGTAAGAATTAGTTTCTTATTGGAAATAAGACAAGTGATATATGGCTGTCCCGTACTTTGCCGGCCTCATTCATGGACATAGGCTGAAGGAGCGGCGGAGAAGCGGAGAAGCGGAGAAGCGGAGAAGCGGAGGCGGGGGGTTGGCGTGCCGCCCCGTTTCTGTTCGGGTATGGCGGCACGCCGGGCTGCCGCCATGCATATCGGTTGCATGTGCAGCAGATGAGGAGATGATAGCGATGCCGTATGACGGCACCATGAAATCGCTCAAGCGATTCTTTTTTCTGCATGAGCTGGCGCAAACAGTCGTTTTCGCCGGTTGCCGGACGCAGAGCAGGCCTTCAGTGACAATGCTGACGCTGCGACCCCGCCGTCGCCGTCGCCGGCTGCGCCGGCTCACCGCATGCTATCGGCGCGACGAGGTGCTTGTGGCAAGCCGCTTCATCAGGGCGGCGTATTCATCGAAGGCGGCATTTTCCGCACCCGCCTTCTGGTAGCAGAGGGCCACCAGGCCGATCAGCGCTTCCAGCTCCGCGTCGGGCAGGCGATGGGCGACAGTCAGCAGGCTGTTCGCTGCCCGTGCCACCACACCCGTCCACCCGCACTGGTCCGTGGGCGGCGCGGTTCTGATGATTCCAAGGATTTCACTTTCAGTCACAACCCCTCCTTGCCAAACGAATAAGCAGATTAGAAGAGCGCGGGAGGACGCCTGCCTTGCGCAAGCGCAACATTGTCGTGCGGCCTGTTCCCGCGCAATGCCTGTCCGTACAGAAATGCTGTAATGACTACAGGAGGAATACCGTGGAAATCTTCATCATTCTGCTTGCCGGTGCCATCGTGTTGTTCGTCGCCTCGCACTTCATCGATCCGGTGCTTGCGTTGGGAGAGGACTGGGAGCGTACCGGACGCCGCGGTCCGAGCGATTCGGCACTGCTGCTGATGCGCCAAGACGAAGCCGCGCGCGAGGGCGGTGCGTCGATAAAACAATGCCTTGATTTTAGTCAACGAGAATTTATTGCATAGAATCAGCGACTTGGCGCTCGCTCTGCCGCTTATCCTCAGGCTTATCCACAGAAACAGTGGGTATGTGGGAGCGGTCTCGGACGCGCCCCGGCCCAGCGCCGGTACGCGCGTCATGCCGGCAATGCGAGTCCGGTGGCGTGCAGGCAGGGACACGATGATCGGGCGGCGCCAGCCGCCCATGCACGCCGTGATCAGCCGCGTTTCTTGCTCTTGGCCGAATCGGCTGTCTTGCGGACCGGGGTAGCCTTGCGGACCGTAGCGGTCTTGCGGGCGGAGGCGGGCGCCGCCTTGCGATAGGTTTTCGTCGCCGCGGTCCTCGTGGCTGTTCCCTTGCCGGAGGCCGCCACGCGATTCGGCAGGTTCAGCTCCAGGGTCTGGCCGGCACTGACCGTGTCCTTCTTCAGTTCGTTCCAGTCCTTTATCTGTGCGACGGTCACCTTGTGACGGCGCGCGATCGATGCGAGCGAATCCTTCTTGCCGACCTTGACCATCACCCGGCGGGTTTCCGGTACATCAGGCGCCGTCAGCAGGGTCGCGCTTTCCACCAGTTCCGGCGCAATGTCCTTTTCCGCCAGGTGCTCCGGGCGGGGAACAAGGATTGTCGAGCCGGCCTTGACGACTGTCTTCGGCGGAATGTTGTTGACCTCGCGGATCACTTCCGGCGTGGTGCCGAAGCGCTTGGCAATGGTGTCGATACGCTCGCGCGCGGCGGTCACCTTGTGCGCGGTCCAGCTGGACAAGGCACGGCCCCATTTCGACAGGTTGGACTTGAATTTCTCCGCATTCGACTGCGGCAGCAGGATCTGCGTGCCCGCGCTGCCCGGAATGACCGGCCGGTTGAATTGCGGATTGAGCGCCTTGAATTCATCGATCGATAACTCCGCCAGCTGCGCCGCCACCTTGATATCGATGTCCCGCGTCTTGCCGATCGTGACGAAATAGGGCTGGTTATCCACCTTCGGCAAGGTCAGTCCGTAGTCGGACGGCGCCGCCACGATGTTCTTGACCGCCTGGAGTTTGGGCACATAGTTGCGGGTCTCGGCCGGCATGTACTGCGACAGGCTGTTGAAATCCGTCCCCTGGCCCGCCGCGCGGGCCTTGTTGATGGCCCGCTGCACCGAACCCTCGCCCCAGTTGTACGCGGCCAGCGCGAGCTGCCAGTCGCCAAACATCCCGTACAGTTTCTGCAGGTAGCTCAGCGCCGCGTCGGTCGAGGCGATGATGTTGCGCCGTTCATCCTTGAAGAGATTTTGCGTCAGGTTGAAGTCGCGTCCAGTCGAGGGGATGAACTGCCACATGCCCGCCGCATGCGCGGTCGAATAGGCATTCGGGTTGAAGGCGGACTCGATGAAGGGCAGCAGGGCCAGCTCCATTGGCATGCCGCGCTTCTCAAGTTCCTGAACGACGTGGAACAGGTAGCGCGACGCGCGGGTCGTGGTGCGCTGGATGTAGTCCGGCCGTGCGACGTACCACTGCAGCTGGTTGTTCACCAGCGGATTCTCCAGGTCGGGAATGGCGAAACCCTTGCGGATGCGCGCCCAGACGTCGAACTCCTCGATGGCCAGCAGCTGGATCAGCGGATCGTTCGGATCGTAGGGCCGTTCCAGCGCGGACACCTGCGACCAGGTATGCAGGGGGAGCGAAAGATCCGCTGAATGAACGACCGGTGCGACGAAAGGGGTACCTAGAAGGAGGAGCGCTGTAAATGGGAGTTTTCTTATCTGCAGCGTGTGCATGTATCCTCGCTTGCTGGTGAAGGCGGAGCCCTGGGGCGACCGGTGAATCGACGAAGTTTACGGAAGGGTGTTTTCCTGCGTCAAGATTTATCGTAAACGTTAATTCGACGACAATGGCCCGGCCGCACTAGCGGAAGACGTTCTTCCAGGCGCGTAGGGCAGCGAAAACAGCAATTGGTTCCCGAGAGGAAACATGCCCTGCTGCAATCATCTGGTCTGCGATTGCAGGCTCGGCGTACCGCAGGAACGGGTTGGTCGCTTTTTCAAGTCCCACCGTGGTCGGCACGGTCGGCTGGCCGGCATCGCGTTTCGCCTGCTCGGCGCGGATCCGCTCCTGCAGCGCTTCGTTCCCCGGCTCGACGGCGGCGGCGAAGCGCAGGTTTGATAATGTATATTCGTGCGCGCAGAAGACTTGCGTTTGCTCAGGCAGGCCCGCGAGCTTCATCAAGGATGCCGCCATCTGTTCCGGCGTCCCCTCGAACAGCCGGCCGCAGCCGCCGGCGAACAGCGTGTCGCCGCAAAACAGCCATCCCTGTTCCGGCGCATGGTAGGCAATATGGCCCCGGGTATGGCCGGGCACGTCGATCACCTCGAGGCGCAGCGCCGGCCGGTCCAGCACTACCTGGTCGCCGCCTGTCAGCGTGCGGCTCACCACGTCGATCCCGTCGTTGCGCGGCCCGAATACGGGCACGGAATGCCGCGCCAGCAGTGCCGGCACACCGCCGACATGGTCAGCATGATGATGAGTCAGTAGAATAGCGGCCAGCGAGAGGCCATGCGCGTCGAGCGCGGCAAGAATGGGCTCGGCGTCGCCCGGGTCGACGGCAGCAGCGTGCGTACCATCGTGAATCAGCCAGAGGTAGTTGTCCTGGAATGCCGGAACGGTCAATACATTCAACATGCGATGGAAAATCGTTCGTCCGAAAAACCCATTATAGCCCTCGGCTCCTGGCTCGAAACGCCGGTTGGCGCCTACATGCGCGCGTGGCAGCAGCAGCGCCTGGACGTGCTGACCGCAGATATCTTCGGTTTCAATGCGGTGCAGATCGGGCTTCCGCAGATCAACGCGCTGCGGGCAAACCGGATGCCCAACAAATGGCTTACCGACACGAGCCTGCCGGCCGCCGGTGCCGCCGAAGGCACGCCGCCGGTGGTGATGGTGCATGACTTCGCCGAGCTGCCGTTCGCCTCGCAAAGCCTGGATTTGGTGGTCCTGCCCCACGCGCTGGAATTCACCGGCGAACCGCACCAGCTGCTGCGCGAGGTCGAGCGCGTGCTGATCCCGGAGGGGCAACTGATCATCTGCGGCTTCAATCCGGCAAGCATGTGGGGGCTGCGGCAGGTGGCGGGCCGCCTGACCGGCGCACACTTCCTGCCCCAGGACGGGGAATTCATCAGCCTGCCGCGACTGAAGGACTGGATGAAGCTGCTCAGCATGGAAGTCAATCGGGGCCATTTCGGCTGCTATGCGCCACCCTGCGTCACGGAAAAATGGCTCAGCCGCTTCGATTTCATGGAGCGGGCCGGCGACCGCTGGTGGCCCTACCTCGGCGCCGTCTACATCGTGCAGGCCATCAAGCGGGTACGCGGCATGCGCCTGATCGGACCTGCCTGGAGCCGGAAGGCGGCGAGTGCCGCCAAGGGTGTGCCGGCGACCAACAGAATTCACAAACAAGAGTAAAGATGGAAAAAGTCGAGATCTACACGGACGGTGCATGCAAGGGCAACCCTGGCACCGGCGGCTGGGGTGCGCTGATGATCGCCGGTACCCATACCAAGGAGCTGTACGGCGGCGAGCGCAACACCACCAACAACAGGATGGAACTGCGTGCCGTCATCGAGGCCCTCCTGGCGCTCAAGCGGCCGTGCGAGGTCGTCGTCCATACCGACAGCCAGTATGTGCAGAAGGGCATCAGCGAATGGATCCACGGCTGGAAGGCGCGCGGCTGGAAAACCGCCTCGAAGGAGCCGGTCAAGAACGTCGACCTGTGGCAGGCGCTGGATGCCGCGCAGGCGGTGCACAAGATCGAATGGCGCTGGGTCAAGGGGCATGCCGGGCATGCCGGTAACGAACGCGCCGACGCGCTTGCCAACCGGGGGGCTGCTTCCGTATCCTGAAAGACGCCGTGTGCTAAATTGACCGGCTGGCGATGCCCGCCCCCGACTGCCCCAACATAAAAAAGATAACGCAAATGAACGTTCGGAGACTCCTCTATCCCGTCGTTGCCCTGGCCGGCATCGGCGCTTTGGGCGGCTACGCCTGGCACGCGCAGCGGCAGCAACCTGCGCCGGTGGAGCAGGGCAACGGCCAGGCGCCCGGCACGGCGGCGAAGGATGCAGGCAAGCAGGGGCCGGCCGGGCCGGTGGCGGTCGACGTCGCCGTCGTCACCGGCATCAGGCTGGTCGACGACGTCAACGCGGTCGGCACGCTGCGCTCCAACGAAGCCGTGATCCTCCGCCCTGAAGTCGCCGGGCGCATCACCCGCCTCAATTTCTCCGACGGTCAGCAGGTGCGCAAGGGGCAGGTGCTGATCGCCTTCGATTCCGCCGTCAACCAGGCGGAAGTGCGGCAGGCCCGCGCCGAGCTCAACATCGCCCGTGCGAACTTCGAGCGCAACGCCGACCTGGCCAAGCAGAAGTTCATCTCGGATCGTGCCCGCGACGAGTCGCAGGCGAACGTGCAGGTCCTCGAAGCCAGGCTTGCGCTCGCCGAGGCCCGTCTTTCCAAGCTGGAGATCCGGGCGCCTTTCTCCGGCGTGGTCGGCATACGCAATGTCAGCGTCGGCGACTACGTCAAGGACGGTGCCGACCTGGTGAACCTAGAGGACCTTTCCAGCGTCAAGGTGGACTTCCGCCTGCCCGAACGCTACGTCGACCAGGTCAAGCGCGGCCAGGCGCTGGAGGTCATGGTCGACGCGCTGCCGGGCAAGCCGTTCGCCGCCAGGGTCGACGCGATCGACCCGCAGGTGGACAGCAACGGCCGTTCGGCCCTGCTGCGCGGACGCATCGACAACCCGGAGGGGCGGCTCAAGCCGGGCATGTTCGCCCGTGTGCGCCTGATCCTGTCCGAGCGTGCAAACGCCCTGATGGTCCCGGAAGAGGCGATCGTTCCCCAGGGCGCCAAGGTGACGGTATGGAAGGTGGTGGACGGCCAGGCGGTCCGCACCGAAGTCAAGACCGGCCTGCGGCGCGCCGCCAAGGTGGAGATCACCGAGGGCCTGAGCGCCGGCGACAGAGTGGTGACGGCCGGGCAGGTCCGGCTGGCACGCGACGGCACGCCCGTGCGCATCATGCAGGGCGGGACCATCCAGGGCATGCAGGAGGCCAAGCCGAATGCCGCCGCCACCGCCGCCGTCGCGAGAAGCTGACGGAGACGCCCATGGTCATCTCCGACATCTGCATTCGCCGTCCGGTCTTCGCGACGGTGCTCTCCCTCATCATCGTGCTCGTCGGCCTCGTCTGCTACAAGCGGCTCGCGGTGCGCGAGTATCCGAAGATCGACGAACCCGTCGTCACGGTGGAGACCCGCTATCCGGGCGCCAGCTCCGAGATCGTGGAGTCGCAGGTCACCAAGCCGATGGAGGATTCGATCGCCGGCATCGACGGCATCGATGTCCTGACGTCGATCTCGCGTGCGGAACAGAGCCAGATCACGGTGCGGTTCCGTCTCGAGAAGGATCCCGACTCGGGCGCCAATGACGTGCGCGACCGCGTCTCGCGGGTCAGGTCGAAGCTGCCGCAGACGATAGAGGAGCCAGTGATCGCCAAGGTCGAGGCGGACGCGTCGCCGATCATCTGGTTGTCGTTCTCGAGCGACAGCCTGTCCGCGCTGGACCTGACCGACATCGCCAACCGCATCGTCAAGCCGCGCCTGCAACTGTTGCCGGGCGCGGCGGACGTACGGATCGGGGGCGAGCGCAAGTATGCGATGCGCATCTGGCTCAATCGCGACAAGCTCGCGTCCTACAACCTGACGCCGGCCGACGTGGAGGAAGCGCTTCGCCGCCAGAACGTGGAAGTCCCGGCAGGCAGGATCGAGTCGCGCCAGCGCGAGTTCTCGGTCGTGTCCCAGACCGATCTCACCACGCCCGGCCAGTTCGAGGACATCATCGTCCGTACGGTCAATGGCTACGCGGTGCGCATCAAGGACGTGGCCAGCGTCGGCGTCGGCCCCGCGGCCGAACGTTCTTCGGTGCGCTTCAACGGCCAGAGCGCGGTGTCGCTCGGCGTGATCCGGCAGGCCACCGCCAACCCGCTGGAGCTCGCCGAGTACGTGAAGGCCGAGCTGCCGAAACTGAACGAGGAGCTTGCGCCCCAGGGGGTGAAGATCCTGATCTCGGTCGACAACACGGTATTCATCGACCGTTCGATCAAGTCCGTCTACCAGACCATCGGCGAGGCCGTGGTGCTGGTGGCCCTGGTGATTTTCGTGTTCCTGCGCTCGTTCCGCGCGTCGATCATTCCGCTCGTTACGATCCCGGTGTCGCTGATCGGGGCGTTCGCCGTCATGTCGCTCGCCGGATTCTCGATCAACACGCTGACCCTGCTGGCGCTGGTGCTGGCGATCGGCCTGGTGGTAGACGACGCGATCGTGGTGCTGGAGAACATCTACCGGCATGTCGAGGAGGGCATGCGACCCTTCGAGGCGGCGATCAAGGGCGCGCGCGAGATCGGTTTCGCGGTCGTCGCCATGACGCTGACGCTGGCGGCGGTCTATGCACCGGTCGCTTTCACGCCCGGGCGCACCGGCCGGCTTTTCGCCGAGTTCGCGCTGACCCTGGCCGGCGCGGTGATCGTGTCGGGCTTCATTGCGCTGACGCTGTCGCCGATGATGTGCTCGGTGCTACTGAAGCACCAGACGAGCCACGGCCCGATCTACCGGGCCGTGGAGAATGTGCTCAATGGTCTGACCTCGGCCTACCGCCGCGTCCTCGCCCTCAGCCTCGGCGCGCGCTGGCTGGTCGTGCTGCTGTATCTGGCCGTGATCGGCGCCTTGGTCTGGCTGGGCACCGGGATGAAGAAGGAACTGGCGCCGGTCGAGGACCGGGGCACCATTTTCACGGCGCTCACCGGGCCGGACGGCGCCTCGCTCGAGTACACCGAGAAGTACGCGCGGCAGCTGGAGCAGATCGCCGCCGAGACCAAGGAGATCGACCGCGTATTCATCATCGCCGGCAATCCGACGGTGGAACGCGGGGTGGCGTTCTTCCGGACGGTCGACTGGTCGGAGCGAAATCGCAGTACGCTCGACATGATCAGGGAAATGCAGCCGAAGATGGCGTCGGTACCGGGCGTCCTGGCTTTCCCCAATGCGCCGCCGTCGCTCGGGCAGTCGATCCGCGAGCGCCCGGTCAACCTCGTGATCCTGACCAATGAATCGTATGACGAGCTGCAGAACGTGGTGCAGCAGATTGTCGCCGAAGCCAGCAAGAACCCCGGGCTGTCCAACATCGACACCGACCTGCGCCTGAACAAGCCGCAGGTGAATGTCGAAGTCGACCGCGACAAGGCCGCCGATGCCGGTGTGCAGATCGAAACCGTCGGCCGCACCCTGGAGACGATGCTCGGCGGCCGCAACGTCACCCGCTTCAAGAAGGGCGGCGACCAGTATGACGTGATGGTGCAGATCGAGAACGAGGGGCGGACGGCGCCGGACGACATCAGCAACATCTTCGTGCGCGGCGCCGGCAAGAACGGCGGGCCCGACCAGATGATCCCATTGTCGAGCCTGCTCAAGGTGCGCGAGACCGTGGCGCCGCGCGAGCTCAATCACTTCGGACAGCGGCGTGCCGCCGTCATTTCGGCCAACCTTGCCAATGGCTATACCCAGGGCGAAGCGATCGATTTCATGGAGGAGACCGCAAGCCGCATCCTCAAGCCCGGGTATGCCACGGACCTGGCCGGCTCCTCCCGCGAATACCGCTCGTCGAGCGGAAGCCTGGTGCTGACGTTCATCCTGGCCCTGGCGTTCATCTACCTGGTGCTCGCCGCCCAGTTCGAGAGCTTCGTCGATCCGTTCATCATCATGCTGACCGTCCCGCTGTCGATGGCGGGCGCGCTCGCGGCACTCAAATGGAGCGGCGGGACGCTCAACGTCTACAGCCAGATCGGCCTGATCACGCTGGTCGGCCTGATCACCAAGCACGGCATCCTCATCGTCGAGTTCACCAACCAGCTGCGCGAGCAGGGCATGGAAATGCACGAGGCGATCAAGGAAGCGGCCGTGCTGCGCCTGCGCCCGATCCTGATGACGACCGGTGCCATGGTGTTGGGAGCGGTGCCGCTGGCGCTTGCCACCGGCGCCGGCGCCGAGTCGCGGATACAGATCGGCTGGGTGATCGTCGGCGGAATGAGCTTCGGCACGCTGCTCACGCTGTTCGTCGTCCCGACCTTCTATACTTTCCTCGCCCGCAGCAAGGCCCACCAGCCTGCCGCGGATGCTGTGCCTCACTTACCTGCCAACGTACACTGAACCATGCGTCAAATTGTCCTGGATACGGAAACCACCGGCCTCAACCCTCGCTCCGGCGACCGCATCATCGAAGTCGGCTGCGTCGAGATCGTCAACCGCCGGCTGACCGGCAACAACTTCCACACCTACATCAACCCGGAACGCGATTCGGAAGAGGGCGCGCTTGCGGTGCACGGCCTGACCACCGAATTCCTGAGCGACAAACCGAAGTTCGCCGATATCGCGGCTGAGCTGCTCGACTATGTCCGCGGCGCCGAGATCATCATCCACAATGCGCCGTTCGACCTGGCCTTTCTTGACGCCGAATTCGAACGCCTAGGCCAGCCGCGTTTCGCACAGCATGTCGCGCTGATCAGCGACACGCTGGTGCAGGCGAAGGAAATGCACCCGGGCAAGCGCAACTCGCTGGATTCGCTGTGCGACCGCTACGGCATCTCCAATGCCCATCGCACCCTGCACGGCGCGCTGCTGGATGCCGAGCTCCTGGCCGAGGTCTATCTCGCCATGACGCGCGGCCAGAACAGCCTGACCATCGACCTCGGCGCGATCGACCAGGGCGCAACCGTGGACACCGTGCTCGACGGCCTGCCGCTGGGCGACATCATCGTCCTCAAGGCGATCGAGGATGAGCTGGCGGAGCATGAGGCCTTGCTCGACAAGCTCGACAAGGAAGTGAAAGGAAACTGCGTCTGGCGCACCCGTCCGGCGGAAAGCGTGAATTGATATGCTGCAGTATTTGCTCTATAATGCGCAGCTTCCCGGACAGTTAGCTCAGGGGTAGAGCACCGCCTTCACACGGCGGGGGTCACTGGTTCAATCCCAG
Organism: Noviherbaspirillum sp.; assembly: GCF_036563305.1. Classification (GTDB taxonomy): domain Bacteria; phylum Pseudomonadota; class Gammaproteobacteria; order Burkholderiales; family Burkholderiaceae_D; genus Noviherbaspirillum. The sequence goes on from NZ_DATCMQ010000016.1 coordinate 638,003, forward strand.
TACTGTCCACCAGGATTCAAACCATCTGCTTCAGCAGTAGCAGGTGAGAAGAAAACCCGCGAAACCGCGGGTTTTTTTTCGCCTGGACGAATTGATTTCCGTGCGCACGCGATCCCACTCTGGCGGACCCCCGCCACCCCGGCCGCATTCGGCTGTATAGCGCAGACATGCCATGGTAACTGTCCTGTCGGCAAAGGGACGTCCCCCGTACATCGAACGCTTGCGTGAGCCGTCGGCCTTGCAGCAGATATTCAGGTGGAACGCGCTCCCCGCCGCTGTTGACTAAACAGCACGAGGAGATTTGATCCATGGCCTGCAATGACCCGACACCGCGCAATCGACTGCCCGCCTTGCTTCTGTATGTCTGGCGGCTGGCAGTGCCGCTCTGGATGTTTCGCGACGCCAGTCGCGGCACCGCCGAGCAGCGCATTGCGAACTATCGCCATAACCGCGCCCAACGCAAAGTCCTGCCGTTTTACCTGTGGAAGTGGGTCGGTATTGCGGTCTGCCTGCTTCAGCTGACACGCGTCTTTTCCGTGCAGATGAACGCAGCGCCGGGTGAACCTGCCGGCGTGTGCGCCGCGGTTTTCTGTATGAGTGCCGGGATTGGATTCGCGCTGTCCTGTGTCGTCATTGCCGTGCTCAGCGCGAGCTACCTGTATCTGAGTTGCGTGGAACGCTAGGGCCGGGCACGGCCGCAGATCAGAGGAGGCGGGTGAGGGCGAAGTAGGTGAGACCGATACTGACAGCGGCGGAAGCAAGGATGCAGGCGGTCGCTTGCAGCTTGGCAAAATTGAAATGGACCGCAGCCGTGGGAACCTGGGTGGTATGTTCTGTCGGCCTCATTGTGTCTCCTATTGAAGTGCGGCAATCATTGCTGTAGGTCATTCTATCCAAGCCCTGAGGAGAATCAATAGCTGGTCCGACAACTTCCCGCTTTTCCTTTTGATTTGCGTCAGGGGTTTTCTTTCCGGGACGTACAGGCGAAAAAAAACCCACGGCGGTGAGGCCGTGGGTAAATCCAATTCAAGAAGAGTTGGAGGAGACGGGAGTAACTATATCCACTCCGCGTCCGCTCGTCCGCTTTCTTCTGGCAATAACAGTTATTTCGTTTCCGTATATCAACAGCGCGGACGAAGCGAAGCTACTTACGGCGCTGGTCCTGCTTCACGGCCGCCGGCTTGCGGCCCGCCGGTAGCGGCGTTGCGAGGCGCTTGCCGCTTGTCTTCTGTCCGGGTGTAATTGTCGTTGCGGGCTTCCGCGAGCCTGGCAGTCCCTTGCCCGCAAACGGCTGTCTCGGTTTCTCGTGGCGTGCCCCATCGCGGCCCGGTTTGTCGCGGCCCGGTTTGTCGTGTCCAGGACCGTCGTGGCGCGGGCCGTCGTGGCGCGGCACCAGGTGGCGGTCGCTGTTACCGATCAGGTCGCCGCGGCCCATGCGCTGCAGCGCCTCGCGCAGGATCGGCCAGTTGTCCGGATCGTGGTAACGCAGGAACGCCTTGTGCAACTTGCGGATCTTCCCGCTGCGCACCGTCTCGACGGCTTCCGAATCGGCGGAGACCTTGTGCAGCGGGTTCTTCCGGCCGTGATACATGGCGGTCGCCATTGCCATGGGCGTCGGCAGGAAAGTCTGCACCTGGTCCAGCTCGAATTTGTTCTGCTTCAGCCACAGGGCGAGGTTCAGCATGTCCTCGTCGGTGGTGCCGGGATGGGCGGCGATGAAGTACGGAATCAGGTACTGTTCCTTGCCTGCCTCGCGCGAGTAGCGCTCGAACATTTCCTTGAACTTGTAGTACGCGCCCATTCCGGGCTTCATCATCTTCGACAGCGGCCCTTCCTCGGAATGCTCGGGCGCGATCTTGAGCAGGCCGCCGACATGGTGCGACACCAGCTCCTTCACGTATTCGGGCGAGCGCACCGCGAGGTCGTAGCGCAAGCCCGAGCTCACCAGGATCTTCTTCACGCCCGGGATCGCGCGCGCCTTGCGGTACAGCTGGATCAGCTTGCCGTGGTCGGTATTGAGGTTGACGCAGATGGTCGGGTAGACGCAGGACAGGCGGCGGCAGGATTCCTCGATCTTCTTGTCCTTGCACGCGAGACGGTACATGTTGGCGGTCGGGCCGCCGAGATCGGAAATGGTGCCGGTGAAGCCCTTGGTCTTGTCGCGGATCAGTTCGATTTCGCGGAGTATCGATGGCTCGGAACGGCTCTGGATGATCCGTCCTTCGTGCTCGGTAATCGAGCAGAAGGTGCAGCCGCCAAAACAGCCGCGCATGATGTTGACCGAGAATCGGATCATTTCCCACGCCGGAATGCGGGCGTTGCCGTAGCTGGGATGCGGCGCACGTGCATAGGGGGCGTCGAATACGCCGTCCATCTCGTCCATTGCCAGTGGGAGCGGGGGCGGATTGAGCCAGACGTCCCGCTCGCCATGGGCCTGCACCAGCGCGCGCGCGTTGCCGGGATTGGATTCCAGGTGCAGCACGCGCGATGCATGGGCATACAGCACCGGATCGTCCTTCACCGCCTCATAGGCGGGCAAGCGCACGACAGTCTTGTTGCGCTGCTCGCGCAGCGCGGCCTGCCGCTCTTCCCGACTCAGCACCAGCACCGGCTTTTCCTTCGGCTGCTCGCTCGTCGCGCACGACGCCGTTTCCTTGGACTTCATTTCATAGGGATCGGGATGCGGCTCCACACGTCCGGGCGTGTCGTAGCGGGTGGAGTTTGCCTCGCCCCAGTCCCCGGCCGGTTTCCAGCCGCGGGGCACCATGAATGCGGTGCCCCGCAGGTCGCGAATGGACTTGATCGGTTCGCCCGCGGCCACGCGGTGGGTCAACTCGACCAGTGCACGTTCAGCATTGCCGAACAGGAGCAGGTCCGCCTTCGAATCGGGCAGAACCGACCGGCGAACCTTGTCGGACCAGTAATCGTAGTGCGCGATGCGGCGCAGGCTGGCTTCGATGCTGCCGATAATGAGGCCCGCGTCCGGATAGGCCTCCCGCGCGCGCTGCGCGTAGACCACCACCGCGCGGTCAGGCCGCCGGTTCGGTTCGCCGCCCGGCGTGTAGGCGTCATCGGAACGGATCTTCCTGTCTGATGTGTAGCGGTTGATCATCGAATCCATGTTGCCGGCCGTGATGCCGAAATAGAGATTCGGCTTGCCCAGCGAGCGGAAGGCATCCGCGGACTGCCAGTCCGGCTGGCTGATGATCCCTACGCGGAATCCCTGCTTTTCGAGCAGGCGGCCGACCAGCGCCATGCCGAAGCTGGGATGGTCGATATAGGCGTCGCCCGTCACGAGAATGACGTCGCAGCTGTCCCAGCCGAGTGCGTCCATCTCCGCGCGCGACATTGGCAGGAATGGCGCCGGCGTGGTGTAGTCGGGACGATAGCGGGGATAGGAAAACAGGTTTTTCGGCGTGTTCATGTTGGGGCGGATTGTACCGGAAGCAAAGGCGCAAGGGCGTTCCGGCAGGTGGAGGTCGCGCACGGCCAGGTTATGACCACGGGGTAAGCAGGGAGTTGCGGCAGCGGTCGGAACTCGTCGTCGGGCCAGCCATCCAAACTAGCCGTTGCACTTATCCGAACCACAACAAGGAGAGCACGAATGGAAACGAATGAAATGCAGCAACGCTTCAGCCAGGCCGAGACCATGATCCATCGCGCCGCCCAGCGCTGCCAGGTGGTCGACTCCGTGCCGATGGACCTGAAGGACAGTGTTCAGCAGCTCGACCAGAAGGCGATCCACGCGCGGGAATTGCTGAAGTCGCAAGACGAGAATCAGATTCGGCAATGCGTCGACGATCTGGAGCAGCTTGGCGATCGCGCCAAGGACGCCTGCGAGAATGCGCCCGCCGATGTTGACAGCGAACTGCGCGACGCCGTCATGCAGGCCCACCGCGAGCTATCCGACCTCAAGCACCAGTTGCACTAGGACGAAGCCCCCGGCAAGGGGGCTTCTGTTCACTTCACTTCACTTCGCTGCCGGCGCGTCCGGCAGCACCACGTTCACATCGAGCACTTCCAGGTTGCCCTGACGGTCCAGCGAGATCTTGATGTCGTCCGCATTGACCTTGGCATACTTGGAGATCACATCGATCAGTTCCTTGTGCAGGGCAGGCAGAAAATCCGGACCGTCGCGGCCATTCCGCTCGCGCGCGATGATCACCTGCAGGCGCTCCTTCGCCGTGTTCGCGCTTTTGGGCTTTGTATTGAACAGGAATGAAAGCAGCGCCATATCACTTCCCCTTGAAAAGTCTCTGGAACAGCCCCGGTTTTTCGTAGGACGTGAAACGCAGCGGCACTTCGTTGCCGAGGAAGCGCGCAACGACGTCCTTGTAGGCTTCCGACACTTCGCTGCCCTCGAGATGGATCGCCGGATTGCCCTGGTTGGAGGCGTGCAGCACCGACTCCGACTCCGGGATGATGCCGATCAGCGGGATCCGCAGGATTTCCTGGACGTCCGTATAGGAGAGCATCTCGCCCGCTTCGACGCGCTTGGGAACATAGCGGGTGATCAGCAGATGCTCCTTGACGGGCTCGCTGCCGTTCAGGGCGCGGCGGGACTTGGCCTGGATGATGCCCAGGATACGGTCCGAGTCGCGCACCGACGAGACTTCCGGATTCGTGACGACGATGGCTTCGTCGGCGAACGTCAGCGCCATGACCGCACCATGTTCGATACCTGCCGGCGAGTCGCAGACGATGTACTCGAAGTCCATCTTCGCAAGGTCGTTGAGCACGCGTTCGACGCCCTGTTCGGTGAGCGCGTCCTTGTCGCGGGTCTGCGAGGCAGGCAGGACGAACAGGTTCTCGCAGTGCTTGTCCTTGATCAGGGCCTGGTTGAGCGTCGCTTCATTGTTGACCACGTTGATCAGGTCATACACCACGCGCCTTTCGCAACCCATGATCAGGTCGAGATTGCGCAGGCCGACGTCGAAATCGATGACGACCGTCTTGTGGCCGCGCATCGCCAGGCCGGTGGAAAAGCTGGCACTGGAGGTGGTTTTGCCTACGCCCCCTTTGCCCGACGTTACAACAATGATTTTGGCCACGGACAAGCTCCTTATCTGAAAAATAATTACGCGCGAACGGATAGTACATCTATCCGATCCCCTGCAAGACGAACCTGGGCCGGCTGCTTTGCCAGTTCCTTTGGAAGGCCGGACTCGAAGGTCCGGTAGACGCCGGCGATGGACACCAGCTCGGCCTCCATGCATAGCGCGAAAATCCTTGCATCGGCATTGCCGGTCGCACCGGCCAGCGCACGTCCGCGCAGCGGCGCATAGACATGGATGCTGCCGTCGGCAATCAGCTCGGCGCCGTTGTTCACGACGGCGGTCACGATCAGGTCGCAGCCGCGCGCGTAGACGCGCTGTCCGGCACGCACCGGCGTGTCGATGATGAGCGCCCCCGTCCCTGCGGCTGCCACGGGGGCGGGTGCCGGCGCCGGTTCCGGTGCGACTGCAACGGGCGGGGCGGCAGGGGCAGGTGCCTCCTGCCTTGGCTTGGCCAGCGTGTCGATGCTCAGCCCGCTGTCGAGTATCGCCCGATGCTGCTCCTCTGCGGCGCCCCGTACGGCAACCGGATTGAGGCTATAGGATCTGAACAGCCCGACCAGCGCCTGCCAGTCAGGGGCGCCGGTCGAGAGATCGCAGGCAGTGACGTCCAGCACCGCGAACTCGTTGTCGAAATAATCCGCCGCACCGCCGGTCATCGACTTCATCGCGTTATCCAGCGTCGCGGTATCGACCGAGCGCAGAATGACGGCGACAGCGACGACGGTTGAAATCTTTATCTCAATCGGCTTGCTGCTGCTTTGGGTTTTTGACATGGATGCTTATTCGGTAAGGGAGCCGTCGGCGCGTGGAACCTTGCCCGCGCCGGGACAGGGCCTGCGGGTGGTGGCGGGACAGGGAGTCTGCCCGGTGCAGCTTGCGGGGCTCGTTTGTTCGCGCGGTATTATACCCGCTGCCGCTGCGGCATCTTCGCGCAGGGCCTTGAATTTACACGGTTGTTACACCGCTGCCGGGCGGCAGCGGCACGGGTTGTCCTGCTTTTGTCAGAGGGCGGTACGCAGCGACATCAGCTCGGGGAACAGGACGGTTTCCAGCATCTTCTTCAGGTAGCTGACGCCGGCGGTCCCGCCAGTGCCCGTCTTGAACCCGATGATGCGCTCCACGGTCGTCACGTGGCGGAAGCGCCAGAGCCGGAAGGCGCCTTCGAGGTCCACCAGCTTCTCCGCGAGTTCATACAGGCCCCAGTGTGCGGCCGGGTTGCGGTAGACCGCCAGCCAGGCGGCCTCGACGGAGGAATCGCTGCAGGTGGGCTGTCGGCAATCCCGCTCCAGGCGCTCGGCCGCGATCGCAAACCCCGACCGTGCAAGATACCGTATCGCTTCGTCGTAGAGCGACGGCGCCCTGAGAATCGATGCGAGGCGCGCATGGACCTCCGGTACCGTCGCATGCACCTGCAGCAGCGCCTCGTTCTTGTTGCCGAGGATGAATTCGATTTCCCGATACTGATGCGACTGGAAGCCCGAGGACTGGCCGAGGTAGGGCCGGATCGCGCTGTATTCGGTCGGGGTCATCGTGCCGAGGACGTCCCACGCGTGCACCAGCTGCTCCATGATGCGTGCCACCCGTGCCAGCATCTTGCAGGCAGGCGGCAGGTCGCCCGCCTGGAGCTGGACGATGGCCGCGTGCAGTTCGTGCAGCATCAGCTTCATCCACAATTCGCTGGTCTGGTGCTGAACGATGAACAGCATCTCGTTGTGATCGTCCGACCGCGGGTGTTGCGCTTGCAGCACCTGTTCCAGCGCGAGGTAGTCGCCATAGCTCATCCGCTTGCTGAAGTCCATCCTTGCGTTGTGCCAGGCATTGCCGTCTTTGTTCTCCATGGCGTCTCCTTCAGGTCACGGCGTCGCGCGGCGCGGCGGTGTCGTAGCGTGCGTTGTCGAGAATGTCGGCCAGGACGTCGACCGCGTCCCAGACATCGACGAATCGGGTGTAGAGGGGCGTGAAGCCGAAACGCATGATCTGCGGCTCGCGGTAATCGCCAATCACGCCGCGGGCAATGAGCGCCTGCATGACCGCATAGCCGTGCGGATGCGCGATGCTGACCTGGCTGCCGCGCCGGTCATGCTCGCGGGGCGTCACCAGCTCGAGTGGATGCGCAGTGCATCGTTTCTCGACCAGCGCGATGAACAGGTCGGTGAGCGCCAGCGACTTCGCGCGCACAGCTTCCATGTCGGTGCGCAGGAAGATGTCGAGCCCGCATTCGATCATGGCTAGCGACACCACCGGCTGGGTGCCGCAGAGTGCGCGCCGGATGTCGCCGGCCGGGGCGAATTCGGGCTGCATCACAAACGGGCTGGCATGCGCCCACCAGCCGGAAAGCGGATGCTGAAATTCGGCCATGTGGCGCGGTGCGACCCACAGGAAGGCGGGTGCGCCCGGGCCGCCGTTCAGGTATTTGTAGGTGCAGCCGACGGCGTAGTCGGCCTGCCATTCGTTTAGCAGTACCGGGACGGCGCCAGCCGAATGCGCGAGGTCCCAGACGGTGAGCGCGCCTTGCGCATGGGCGAATTCCGTCAAGCGCCGCATGTCGTGCATGTGCCCGGTCCGGTAGTTCACATGGGTCAGCATGACGACGGCCGTGCTCGCATCGATTGCACCGAAGAGATCTTCCGGCCGTTCGACCAGGTGCAGGCGGTAGCCCCGATCGAGCCAGGCGCTCAGGCCTTGCGCGATATACAGGTCGGTCGGGAAGTTGCTGCGCTCGCTGACGATCACTTTCCGCTCCGGGGCGGTGCGTAGCTGCTTCTCCAGCGCGGCGGCAAGCACCTTGAACAGGTTGATCGAGGTGGAGTCGCTGATGGCGATTTCGCCAGGGCGCGCGCCGACCAGCGGTGCCAGCTTGTCGCCCAGCCTGGTCGGCAGGGTGAACCAGCCCGCGGTGTTCCAGCTCCGGATCAGCCCGTTTCCCCATTCCTCTGCGATCAATTCCTGTGCCCGCATGAGTGCCGCACGCGGACGGGCGCCAAGGGAATTGCCGTCGAGGTAAATCACGCCCGGCGGCAGATCGAACGCGGGCCGCAGTGCCGCGAGCGCGTCGTTGCGGTCCAGTTCGGTGCATTGCTCTCGGGTGATGCTCATGCGTGTTCTCCAGACAGTGGACGCAGAACGGCGCGCACCGGGCTGGCGTCGAGGCCGGCCAGTTTCAATGGCAGTGCGATCAGCTCGTAGTCTCCCGGCGGCACTGCGTCAAGCACGACGCCTTCAAGAATCGCGATGCCGTTCGCGTGCACGGCGTGATGGGCGTCCATGGTTTTCGAGTCCTGCGGATCGAGCGAGGCGGTATCCACACCGATCAGGCGCACCCCGTGGGAAGCGAGGAGGGTGATCGTCTCCGGCGCAACCCCGGGAAATTGGCTATCCCAGCGATCCACCGGCGCTTTCTCGTAAGTGCGGAACAGCACGCGCGGCGGCAGGTTCTCGAGGGAGGCACGGACATGATGCGGCTCGACGCGGGCGACGCCGACGCAATGGATCACGCGGCACGGCCCGAGGTAGGCATCGAGGTCAACCTCGTCGATGGCCTTGGCGCCAAGGGAAAAATGGGAGGGCGCATCGCAGTGAGCGCCAGTATGGGTCGACAATGTCAGCCGGCTGACATGGACCGGGCATGCGTTCCCGATCTCCCAGAGGTGATCTGCCCGAAAGACGGTGTCCCCGGGCCATACCGGCAAGGCACTGTGGATGGAAGGGCTGATATCCCAGATCGGCGTTCGCATGTTCTCCTCGCATTGCATTTGCCGTGAGTTTAATGCGACCCACGCCGAGCATTATTGTGAAGTGCAGCGCTAGATAAGGGAGAATTAGAATATTATTGCGTCGTCACCGCATTTTCTTGGGTAAACGCATGGTTCTCGATGCCATCGATTTCAAGCTGCTGCAGTTTTTGCAGGAGGACGGCCGCATCAGCAATCTGGATCTGGCCGAAAAGGTCTTCCTGTCGCCCTCGGCTTGCCTGCGGCGTGTCAGGCTGCTTGAGGAGAAGGGGGTTATCGATCGCTATACCGCGCTCCTGGACCCGGCCAAGCTCGGCCTCGAGGTCGACGCCTTCGTACAGGTGACGATGCGGCGCGACGTCGATCAATGGCATGAGAATTTCACGGCGTCGGTGCAGACCTGGCCGGAAGTGGCGGGCGCTTACATCATCACCGGCGAGGCGAACTACCTGTTGCGCGTTCGCGCGCGTTCGCTCCGCCATTTTTCGGCCTTCGTGCTGGAGAAGCTCTACAAGACCAAGGGCGTGCTGGATATCCGATCGAACATCGTCCTGCAGAACATCAAGGACGACCAGCGCATCGGCGCCAGCCTGCTGGCCGAATAGCCGGCCTGACGCGCGCTGGAAAAGAAACGGCCCGCAATCGCGGGCCGTTTCTTCAAGCAGAGGAATCAGGCGCTTGCCAGTTGTCCCCATTCTCCATCGGGGCGTTCCTGCTGCGCCTGCTGCTTCGCCTTCTTCGACGCAAGCTGCTTGGCGCGGGAGCTCGACGGCGGAAGCCGGCGCAACGTCTTGAGCGCATCGACGTCCTTGATCCCGATGGAGCGCTGGTCCACTGAAATCAGTCCAATCTCATTGAATGCCGACAGGGTGCGACTTACTGTTTCAAGCGTAAGACCGAGGTAGCTGCCGATCTCATGGCGGGTCATCCTCAGGTTGAACAGCTTGCTCGAGTAGCCCATCTCTGCGTAGCGCTCGGACAGGCTCACCAGAAAACGTGCGACGCGCGCTTCGGCGCTGAGGGCGCCGAGCATGCTGACCATCGCCTGCTCGCGCACGAGTTCGCGGCTCATGACGCTGTACATTGCATGTTCGAACTCGACGTGTGCTCGGCCGAGCGCGGTGAGCTTCTTGAACGGCAGGAGGATCAGATCGCAATTCGACAGGGCGACCGCTTCGGATGCATAACGCTTGGTGTGGATTCCGTCGACGCCGAACAGGTCCCCCTTCATCGGGAAGCTGAGCACCTGCTCATTGCCGAATTCGTCGATCAACACGGTCTTCAGGAAGCCCGAATGGACGATGTAGAGGGTGTCGAATGGCTGGCCGATCGTGTGGACACGCTGGCCCGTCTTGAACTGCACGTGCTGGAAAAGCAGCTCCTCATCCGTGTGGATTGCGGCGGACGGAATCCGCAGCACATCGCAGAGCTCTTTCAGATTCGACCACAATTTGCCTTGACGCTGCCACCCCGCTTCCATGGACGGTGCATGCGGTACGGAAGCGCTTGCTTCCGGGCGGGAATCAGCCGTGTGCGAAGGCAGCATAGTCATCTCCTGGTTCATGTGAGTCGAAGTTTCGCGCATGTCAAAAGGAGTGGCGTTGTCGGCGCGGGCGGAAGTGCGTTGCTTTGTGCCGGAAGCCGACTTGCTTGCCTGCCATGCATGAATCGGAAGAGCCAGTATCGCAATCGCAACTGGCAATTGCTATCGGGTTGGGCTGAATTCGCTTGTCAGCGCTCCTTGAACGCCGTCGGAAAATTCCTACGCGGGGCAGAGAGAATTTCCGACTGCGGCAACCAGGGGGATCAAGTGGGAAGTCGATTCCGACAAGGTGCCCGGGAGCACCTCGCGTTCAGATTAATTCTTGAGCGGGCCGAGGAGGCGGTGCTGAACGGCATACTGCACCATCTCAGCAAGCGAATTCATGTTCATCTTGGTCAGGATTCGGGTCTTATGCGTGCTGACCGTTTTTGCGCTGAGATGCAATACCTCGGCGATCTCGGTGATGGATTTCCCGCTGACGAGCAGGGTAAAGACCTCGAATTCACGGTTGGAGAGCTGCTTATGGGGCAGGTCCTCATTCGCCGGCATGACATCCATGGCCAGCTGCTCGGCGACTTCCAGGCTGATGTACGGGCTGCCTGACGCAACTTTCCGGATCGCGCTTACCAGCTGGGTTCCGGCGCTTTCCTTCGTGAGATAGCCGCGGGCGCCGGCGCGGATTGCCCTGACCGCATACTGTTCCTCTTCATGCATGGTCAGGATCAGGATGGGCAGCTTCGGAACCTCATCCTTGATTTGCCGGATCAGCTCGACGCCACTGCGGCCAGGCATCGACAGGTCCAGCATCAAGAGATCAAAACCGCCTTTGCGAACATGAGCCAGGGCCTCGAAACCGTCGACGGCTTCGCCGACGACCTCAATGTCGTCGGCACCATCGAGGATGCGCTTCAGACCTTCGCGCATGATGGTATGGTCGTCAGCGATTACGATACGGATCATAGAACGGGCTTATTTAAGTTGTTCAGGGGATAACTCGATCGGAATCGATGCATGAATGGTAACACCATACGGCGCTTCGTTGCGAATGCTGATTGTACCTCCGAGTACGAAGATGCGTTCTTGCATGGCAATCAACCCATAGCAGCCGGCCTTGTTCTCGCTTCCCTCCGCCATCCCTATCCCATCGTCCTGAATGCCGACGCACAGGCTGTCTACCGTCCGTTGCAGCGTCAGCCTCACGTTTCTCGCCCGCGAGTGCTTCTCTATATTGGACAGGCCCTCCTGGATCACCCGAAAAACCGCCGATTCGACAATCTCATCCAGCTTCTCGGTCGGGCCGGCGCTTTCGACGAGGCAGGCGATCCCGGTCTTCTTGCGGAAATTCTCGGCCATCCACTCGACGGCGGGCAGGAGGCCGAAGTCGTCGAGGAGCGGGGGGCGCAGTGTCGAAGCCATGTTTTTCGTCATCGCAATGACGTTGTCTAGCAGGCCTTGCATCTCCGCCACCCGCGCTGGAACGCCGCCGCTTTCTTCCGGCAGGCTGTTCTCCAGCCAGTCGAGATCGAGTTTGAGCACACTCAGGCGCTGGCCGATGTCGTCGTACAGCTTCTTGGAGAACCGACGCTTCTCGATTTCCGTCGCGCGTTGCGAAGAGGCAGCCCAGCGTCGCAATTCGGCGGGCCGCACCGGCCGTTGCTTTTGTTCCTTGCTGCGGCACGGCGCGTCGTCATGGACGACCAGCGCAAGAAAGCTTTCACCCCTTACCGAAAGGCGGGAAACGCTGGCGTTCAGGCTCAATACCACGCCGTCGGACCTGACGCCCTTGAGCGCTTGCCGGCACCCGACCCGGTCCGGCGCAGACATCCCGGAAGCCTTCCGGCTCTGAACCTCGCTCAGGTCGATGCGTGTCCGCACGAGCACGTCAAGGGGCTTGTCGAGCAACTGGGCGGCTGTATAGTCGAACAGTCGCTCTGCCTTTTCATTGACGAGGACAATGTGCCGCCGGCCGTCGACAATGATGACGCCGTCCGTCGCCGAATGCATCATCGACAGCAGCGAGGAACCGACTTTGTTGGCCGGGAACCGCGGCAGCGTCGTCAAGGGGCTTGAAAATCGGCCTGTACTGTTTTCCAGATAGGTGGTCATCGCAATATCTACCGCAGATGGGCCTGCTTAATGCCGCCGGGTATGTCGGAGAGGAACAACGAGAGCGTTATGGCCTCGGCGGCCTGTGGTGCGCGAATTCCCGCGCACCTCGTTCGATGGAATCGATCCTAGCTTTGCAAAACTGCCTGCGCTTTGAGAAAACCGGGATGTCCGCAAACTTCCCGGATCTCGGCGGAGCACCTCAGCCAAATAAGCGCACGCCGTTCCAAGAAGCCTGAGATATGACCGTGGCGCGCGTGAAGTGATGAGTGAAAAGCGACCGGGTTTGAGGACGGACAATTGCACGGCCGGCTTGCCGCGAAGGGCGCCGCTTGTTCCGGCGAACAGGGAGAGGGCAGGGGGCGACGCCAAAGGAAAAGGGCTTACGTTTGCACGTAAGCCCTTGAGATTCTTTGGCTCCCCGACCTGGACTCGAACCAGGGACCTGCGGATTAACAGTCCGTCGCTCTACCGACTGAGCTATCAGGGAACAGAGCCGCTATTATAGGCCGATCTTTCCGGAAATGTCAAAAAAGCTGAACCAGAAATTGCACTCGCGGATCGGCGGACCGATTTTTCCTTACAGTACCTTCGCGATCGCGTCCACCACCGCATCGATGTTGCGCGAGTTGAGGGCGGCGACGCAGATGCGGCCCGTATCCACCGCGTACACGGCGTGCTCGCTGCGGAGGCGTTCAACCTGCGCCTTGCTGAGGCCCGAGTAGGAGAACATGCCGCGCTGGTTGATGACGAAATCGAAATTGTGCGAAGGAGCCTTTTCCTTCAGCTTTTGCACGAGGGCCTGGCGCATTTCGCGGATGCGCACACGCATCCCTGCCAGTTCGTCTTCCCACAGCTTGCGCAGCTCCGGTGAGGACAGGGTCGTCGAGACGACCTGGCCACCGTGCATCGGCGGGTTCGAATAGTTGGTGCGTACCACGCGCTTCAGCTGCGACAGGACGCGCGCGGCCTCCTCGGCATTGACGGCCACGATGCTCAGCGCGCCGACACGCTCCCCGTAGAGCGAGAACGACTTGGAGAAGGAATTGGAGACGAACAGCGGGCCTCCCGCCTCGGCGAACTGGCGGACAACCTTGCCGTCGGCATCGATGCCGTCGCCAAAGCCCTGGTAGGCCATGTCGAGGAAGGGGACCAGGCCACGGCCGGTCACGACCTCGATCACTTGCGTCCACTGGGCCTCGGTCAGGTCGGCGCCGGTCGGATTGTGGCAGCATGCGTGCAGCAGAACGATAGAGCCGGCAGGCATGTCCTTCAGCGCGGCGAGCATGCCGGCGAAGTTCACCCCGCGGGTTGCCGGGTCATAGTAAGGATAGTTGTTGACGACGAAACCGGCGGATTCGAACAGGGCGCGGTGGTTTTCCCAGCTCGGATCGCTGATCCAGACCTGTGCGTCAGGGGCAAAGCGCTTCAGGAAATCGGCGCCGATCTTCAGTGCCCCCGTCCCGCCGATCGCTTGCACCGTAATGGCACGCTTCTCTTGTACAACCGCGCTGTCGGCGCCAAATACCAGCTCCTGCACTGCCTTGTCGTAAGTGGGAAGGCCGTCGATCGGCAGGTAAGTGCGGGGAGCGGCTTTCGCCAGCAGTTCCGCCTCCGCCTTGCGCACGCATTCCAGCAGCGGCACCTTGCCGTTGTCGTCGTAGTAGACGCCGACGCCGAGGTTGACCTTGTTCGGGTTCTTGTCGGCGTTGAAGGCTTCTGTGATGCCGAGAATGGGATCACGCGGCGCCATTTCGACGGCGGTGAAGAGGGAGGCGGAATGAGGAAGGTTCATCGTGATAACATGAAAAATTGGCTGCGCGCGGGTGCCACGGGCAGCACGGTTGCGGTGAGTTTTACCTAAGAAACCAAGAACTTACGTGCAACTAAATATTTTACCAAAGGTCGAATCCAGATGGCAGATTTATCCCAGGTACATACCTCCCTCGATGAGGCGAAGATCGTCACCTTCCCCGATTCGCCCTATCGACTCTACCAGCCTTTTCCTCCAGCGGGCGACCAGCCCGGCGCGATTGCCAAGCTTGTCGAAGGCATCGAGGACGGCCTTTCCTATCAAACGCTGCTCGGCGTAACCGGTTCCGGCAAGACCTACACGATGGCGAATGTCATCGCCCGCCTCGGACGCCCGGCGATCGTGTTTGCCCCGAACAAGACGCTTGCTGCGCAGTTGTACAGCGAATTCCGGGAATTCTTCCCGCAGAACGCGGTGGAGTACTTCGTCAGCTATTACGACTACTACCAGCCCGAGGCCTACGTGCCGCAGCGCGACCTGTTCATCGAAAAGGATTCGTCGATCAACGAGCACATCGAGCAGATGCGCCTGTCGTGCACCAAGTCGCTGATGGAACGGCGCGACGTTGTCATCGTTGCCACGGTCTCCGCCATCTACGGTATCGGTAATCCGAATGAATATCACAGGATGATCCTGACGCTGCGCGCGAAGGACAAGGTCAGTCAGCGCGACTTGATTGCGCGCCTGATCCAGATGCAATACACCCGCAATGAAGTGGATTTCGGCCGGGGCACATTTCGCGTGCGCGGCGATACCATCGACGTATTCCCGGCGGAGCATGCTGAACTTGCAGTACGTATCGAGACCTTCGACGACGAGATCGACAGCCTGCAGCTGTTCGACCCGCTGACGGGCCGGGTCAGGCAGAAGATTCCCCGTTTCACCGTCTATCCCGGCTCACATTACGTGACCCCTCGCGAGACGGTCCTGCGCGCGATCGAAAGCATCAAGGACGAGCTGCGGGACCGCCTCGAGTTTTTCCGCAAGGAGAACAAGCTGATCGAAGAGCAGCGCCTCGAGCAGCGTACCCGGTTCGACCTCGAGATGATGCAGGAGATCGGCTTCACGAAGGGGATCGAAAATTATTCCCGCCACCTGACGGGGGCGCGTCCCGGAGAGCCGCCGCCGACACTCGTCGACTACCTGCCGCAGGATGCCGTGATGTTCCTCGACGAATCCCATGTGTTGTTAGGTCAGCTCAACGGCATGTACAACGGCGACCGGGCGCGCAAGGTCAACTTGGTCGACTACGGTTTCCGGCTGCCTTCGGCGCTGGACAACCGGCCGCTGAAGTTCGAGGAGTTCGAAAGCAAGATGCGGCAGACGGTCTTCGTCTCCGCCACGCCGGCGGAATACGAAGCCTCGCATGCAGGGCAGGTCGTGGAGCAGGTCGTTCGGCCGACCGGCCTGGTCGATCCGCAGATCATCGTACGGCCGGCGAGCTCCCAGGTCGACGACCTGATGACGGAGATCACGGACAGGGTGAAGAAGAACGAGCGGGTGCTGGTCACCACGCTGACAAAGAGAATGGCAGAGCAGCTGACGGAGTTCCTCAGCGATAACGCGATCAAGGTGCGCTATCTGCACAGCGACATCGATACGGTCGAGCGGGTGGAAATCATCCGCGACCTGCGGCTTGGCACCTTCGACGTACTGGTCGGCATCAACCTGCTGCGCGAGGGTCTGGATATTCCCGAGGTGTCGCTGGTGGCGATTCTCGATGCGGACAAGGAGGGCTTCCTGCGCTCGGAACGCAGTCTGATCCAGACCATCGGCCGCGCCGCGCGCAACCTCAACGGGACGGCAATCCTGTACGCGGACCGGATGACCGATTCGATGCAGCGGGCAATCGGCGAAACGGAGCGTCGCAGGCAGAAGCAGTTGGCTTTCAACGCGGCGAACAACATCACGCCGACAGGGGTCAGGAAGGAAATCCGCGACCTGATCGACGGCGTTTACAGTCCGCAGGAAGCGCGCGACGAGCTTCTGGTCGCCCAGGAGCAGGCCAAGTACGAAAACATGAGCGAGAAGCAGGTGAGCAAGGAGATCAAGCGGCTTGAAAAACTGATGGTCGAGCATGCGAAGAACCTGGAGTTCGAGAAGGCCGCCCAGGTGCGCGATCAATTGCACCTGCTGAAGGAGCAGTTGTTCGGCGCCCCGGGTTCGGACAACGTCGTGCCGATGCTCGGGAAGTAAGGGCAGACCTCGGAGGCAAACCTCGAAGGCGGGTCGTGGCGGCGGGTGTGACGTTAAAATGACCGCCCTGTAATCAATCCGTCGTTCCGTCGTCCATGCCGCATTCCATACCCGATCAGATAGGCGAGGCGCTCGGTCTCGCCCATCCTTCCTGGCACTCCATCCTGCAAGACGCCTTGCGGGAAGTGGCAGCAGCCGATCCCGCCTATCTGCCGTCTCTGGTGTCGGCTGCCTACCTGCCGACCGGCGGCCGCCTGTTCGCGGCGTTCCGTATTCCGCTGGACGCCGTACGTTACGTCCTCGTCGGCGAGGGGCCTTACCCGCGCGAGGCCAGCGCAACCGGCGTCTGCTTCATGGACGGGGCGGTGAGATCGCTCTGGTCGGAGAAGGGACTTTCGAAGCAGGTGAATCGTGCGACATCCCTGCGAAATTTCATGAAAATGCTGCTGGTTGCAGACGGGACGCTGAGCGTGGATGCCACCTCCGGGGCCGCGCTGGAGGAGGTGGCCCGCAGGGTCGCCGCCGGCACGTCCCCCTATATCCGGGACCTCTCCGAATTGCAGGACAATCTTGTTGGTCGGGGCTTTCTGTTGCTGAACGCGACATTGGTGTTCCGCCATGATGTCCCCCCGGTGAGGGACGCCAGGGCATGGCGTCCTTTCCTGCGAATCGTGCTGGAGGCGCTCGCCGCCCGGCGCGCCAGCGACCAGCTTCCGCTGCTCGTGTTATGGGGGAAGATCGCCGAGCAACTGGCAGGTCTTGAAGTGACTTCCCGCTTGCCAAGCGTACGTTCCGAGCATCCCTACAATCTCTCGTTCATTTCAAACGCGGCGATGAGGGAATTGTTCGGGCCGATGCGGCTCCTGCAGAAGGGTTAGAACCGCCGCAGGTTTGATCGATCTCGAGATCCGGTGCACTTCCCGGCCGCGGCGCGGACCGAGGCTTGCAGGTTTTGACGCGGGTTAATTCCCTGGTTTCGCCCTGCTGCAAAATCCACTGCATGAATACGCCGTCGCTTTCGGCGGCGAGATGGGCGGGGGTGGCCATGAAACACAACGGAAGATGTGCAGTGCTGTTCGTCTGCATGGGGAACATCTGCAGGTCCCCGACTGCCGAGGCCGTCATGCGCAAGTACCTGGTGGACGCCGGTCTGGCAAACCGGGTGATCGTCGATTCCGCGGGCACGCACGATTACCATGTAGGTTGCCCACCTGATCCCCGGGCACAGGCTGCGGCACGGAAGCGCGGCTATGACCTTTCAGCACTCCGTGCCCGGCAGGTGACGCCTGCGGACTTCGAGGCCTTCGACCTGGTCCTCGGCATGGATTTCAATAACCTGGATCTGCTCCAGCGTATGTGTCCGCCGCAGCATCGCGGCAAACTCGGCTTGTTGATGGCATACGCGCAGCGCCATAACGCTACCGTCGTCCATGATCCTTACTACCGCGGCTCGAAGGACTTCGATACGGTGCTTTCGTACATCGAGGACGGCTGCAAGGGATTGATGCAGTCGATGGTCGCGCATGGCGCATTGCTGGGGTAGGGTATGCCGAAGTTCCATGCCCTGACCCGCATTGCTGTCCTCGCAACGCTCCTGTCTGCCGCATTGCCCGGTTACGCCAGCGTGGAAGACAGGGGGGCGGAGCCGTCCGCGGACGTGGATACTGCGGCTGGAGCGGAAATTACGGCAGAACGGCTAGGCGTCGCCTTCGATGAGGCTGACGGATATGGGCGGGACAGGCTTGCCCAGGTCTATCGCTGGCTGTATCACACCGACGGGGAACCGACCGGAATGGTTTTTGGCTACCGGTGGCGTCAGTTCAGATTCGAGCGTGCTGCTACAGTGAGCGCCGGGCCCGACGACAAGGAGCGGGTTGCCGAAATCCAACGTGTCAGGGCGCGTTTTTCGCGCTTGTCCTTCCGGCCGGCGGAAAACCTGACGCTGCAACTTGTCCGCGGCCGCGTCAGCGGCCTTGACTACCTGGTCGCCGACGAGAGTCTGCGCAGGACCGCTTTGTCCGCCACCTATCACGCCCATCTCGGTTCTGTCAGCCTCGAAAGCACGCTTGCCTGGGGACGGAGCAGCCGGCGCTTGCGCGAGTCGACTTCGGGTTTCCTGCTGGAGGCCACGGCTAGGTTTGCCGGAGTGCACGCGCTATTCAGCCGCCTCGAGCGCGTCGGTAGTGATGAGCTGATCCGCGACAGCGAAGGCTACCGGCGCCAGTGGTTCACCCTGAACCGGCTGAGCGCAGGCTATTTCCAGGAGATCCAGTCGTCCCCCGGCGTGCAGGTGCAGGCCGGTGCCTTCGTCACGCGTCACCTTGTTCCCTCCGCTTTCACGCCTGCCTACGGTGAAAATCCCACCGTGTACATGATGTTCCTGCGCTTCAAGCTGCAGTAGTACGACCGCAACCGACGCCCCCGTAGCATTTATGAAATAATGACGAGTTGACTTCGCGCAACTCCTCAGATGCTTGTCCAGTACGACCTAATACCTGACAAATCTACTCAACTTTGTTATACTTGACCAAATTCTTCGGGTATCCGGGATATTGGGAATCGGCAGTTTTTTTGGAGCTGAGAGTTTATGCGTCTGACTACGAAAGGCCGTTTTGCAGTGACGGCGATGATCGATCTGGCACTACGCGAAGACAAGGGTCCGGTCACGTTATCCGCTATCAGCCAGCGCCAGGAAATTTCCCTCTCCTACCTGGAGCAGCTGTTCGGAAAACTGCGCCGCCACGAGATCGTGGAATCCGTGCGGGGTCCGGGCGGCGGATACACGCTGGCCCGCCGGCCCGAGGATGTCACGGTGGCCGACATTATCATCGCGGTCGATGAGCCACTCGACGCTACACAGTGCGGTGGCAAGGAAAACTGCCACGGTGCGGGACACGAGCATGGAAGCCGTTGCATGACCCATGACTTGTGGGCCACGCTCAACGCGAAGATGGTCGAATACCTGGATTCGGTTTCGCTAAAGGACCTCGTCGACCAGCAGCGGCAAAAGGCCGCCGAACAAAACATCATCATGGTGCCCCGTCCGCCGGTCGCCGCTTGATAGGAGTGAAGCAGAACATGAATGCCCCTTTGGAAAAGAGCCTGATTGATACCATCAAGGCGCCGCATTTCCCGATCTACATGGACTATTCGGCGACGACGCCGATCGACCCGCGCGTCGCCGACAAGATGATTCCGTATCTTCGCGAACAGTTCGGCAATCCGGCGTCGCGCAGCCACATGTATGGCTGGAGCGCGGAAAAGGCAGTCGAGGAGGCACGCGGCCATGTTGCCGCCCTGGTGAATGCCGATCCGCGCGAGATCATCTGGACCTCCGGCGCCACCGAGGGAAACAACCTTGCGTTGAAGGGCGCCGCCCACTTCTACAAGACCAAGGGCAAGCACATCATCACCGTAAAGACCGAGCACAAGGCTGTGCTGGACACGGTGCGCGAGCTTGAGCGCCAGGGATTCGAGGCCACCTATCTGCAGCCGCAGGACAACGGGCTGATCACGATCGAGCAGTTGCAGGAAGCGATCCGCCCGGACACGATCCTGGTTTCCGTCATGCTGGTCAATAATGAAATCGGGGTCATTCAGCCGATTCCGGAGATCGGCGAGCTGTGCCGCAGCAAGGGCATCGTCTTCCATTGCGATGCAGCACAGGCGACCGGCAAGCTGGCGATCGACCTGGAGAAGTGGAAGGTCGACCTGATGACTTTCACCGCACACAAGACCTATGGTCCGAAAGGCATCGGCGCGCTGTACGTCCGCCGGAAGCCGCGTGTGCGCATCGAAGCACAGATGCACGGCGGTGGCCATGAGCGCGGACTGCGTTCGGGCACGCTCCCAACCCACCAGATCGTGGGCATGGGCGAGGCGTTCCGCTTGGCCAAGGAAGAAATGGAAAGCGAGATCGCGCGCATCCGTGCACTGCGCGACCGGCTGGCGAAGGGCCTCGGCGAGATCGAGGAGGTTTACGTGAACGGCGACATGGAGCACCGTGTGCCGCACAACCTGAACGTGAGCTTCAACTATGTAGAGGGCGAGTCGCTGATCATGGCGATCAAGGACATCGCAGTGTCATCCGGTTCTGCTTGTACTTCGGCCAGTCTGGAACCATCTTATGTGCTGCGCGCCCTCGGTCGCAGCGATGAGCTGGCGCACAGCTCGATCCGCTTCACGATCGGCCGCTTTACGACGGAAGAGGACATTGACTTCACGATCAACCTGATCAAGTCGAAGGTGTCGAAATTGCGCGAGCTTTCACCGCTGTGGGAAATGTACAAGGATGGTATCGACCTGAGCACCATCCAGTGGGCCGCGCACTAGTCGCGGAACAAACTTCAAGTCATTAGGAGCATCAAGATGTCTTACTCTGAAAAAGTTCTTGACCATTACGAGAATCCCCGCAACGTCGGCACCTTCGAAAAAGGTGACGAGTCGGTGGGCACGGGAATGGTAGGTGCGCCCGCTTGCGGCGATGTGATGAAGCTGCAGATCAAGGTCGGCGCCGACGGCGTGATCGAGGATGCCAAGTTCAAGACCTATGGCTGCGGTTCCGCGATCGCGTCCTCTTCGCTGGTCACCGAATGGGTGAAGGGCAAGACGCTGGATCAGGCGATGTCGATCAAGAACACGCAGATTGCGGAGGAGCTGGCGCTGCCTCCGGTGAAGATCCATTGCTCGATCCTCGCCGAAGACGCAATCAAGGCCGCGGTGCAGGACTACAAGGCCAAGCACGGTAACGAGACGAAGGCAGCGGCCTGAGCCTCCGCTGCTGCGGATACGTGAAAGAGAGAAGACATGGCGATCACGCTGACTGAAAAGGCCGCGAAGCACATCAATCGCTACATGGAACGGCGCGGGAAAGGCCTCGGTCTTCGGCTGGGCGTCCGCACGACCGGTTGTTCCGGGCTGGCCTACAAGCTGGAATACGTCGACGAGAGCGCGCCGGAGGATACGGTGTTCGAATCCCACGGCGTCAAGGTATTCGTTGACCCGAAAAGCCTGCCCTACATTGACGGCACCCAGCTGGATTTTGCACGCGAAGGTCTGAACGAGGGCTTCAAGTTCAACAATCCAAACGTGAAGGATGAGTGCGGCTGCGGCGAGAGCTTTCGCATCTGACGCCGTATATGTACCCCTAGCGGGGCTGGAAACACGCTTTCCCCCAAGCCTGTCCGCGTGCGAACAGGCTTTTGTTTTAAGCAGACATGCAAAACCATTTCGAACTCTTCCACCTCCCCGAGCGCTTTGCGGTTGACCTCAACGCGCTGGAGGCCGCCTACCGCGAGGTGCAGAGCCGGGTCCATCCGGACAAGTTCACCAACGGTACGGATAGCGAAAAGCGTGTAGCACTGCAATGGGCGGCGCGTGCGAACGAGGCCTACAAGACGCTGCGGAACCCGTTCAGGCGCGCAGCCTACCTGTGCGAACTGCACGGGGTGGACCTGCAGGTCGAATCGAACACCGCGATGCCCCGCGACTTTCTGATGCAGCAGATGGAATGGCGCGAGGCACTGGACGACGCCAGGGAGGCAGCCGATATCGCCATGCTGGGCAGTCTCGAAAAGGATCTGCGGGCAGCGCGCGACGCGAAGCTGGCGGAGATCGCCGCCCGTCTGGACGCGAATGACTATGACGCTGCCGGACAAACTGTCCGGCAGCTGATGTTTCTGGAAAAACTCGATGAGGAAGTCCAGTCCGTTTATGAAAAGCTCGAAGGCTGAGGCGCGAACTGCGGCCCCAGCGAGCTGAAAACCTGATCAGGTAACATGGCCTTACTCCAAATCTCCGAACCCGGCATGTCCACCGCCCCGCACCAGCACCGGCTGGCGGTAGGCATCGACCTCGGCACAACCAATTCGCTGGTTGCCACCGTGCGCAATAGCATCCCGGAAGTGCTGACCGACGAGGACGGCCACCCGTTGCTGCCGTCGATCGTGCGCTATCTTCCCGCAGGCAATGCGCATATCGGCTACAAGGCCCAGGCTGCACAGACGGTCGATCCCAAGAATACGGTCGTCTCGGTCAAGCGTTTCATGGGACGCGGGCTGAAGGACATCGCGCATGTCGAGAACCTGCCGTACGATTTTGTCGACGGCAAGGGGATGGTGCAGCTGAAGACGGTGGCGGGCATCAAGAGCCCGGTCGAGATCTCTGCCGAGATCCTTGCGACCTTGCGCCAGCGTGCAGAGGACGTACTCGGCGACGAACTCGTCGGCGCGGTCATTACCGTGCCCGCGTATTTCGATGATGCGCAGCGGCAGGCGACCAAGGACGCGGCCAGGTTGGCGGGACTGAATGTCCTGCGGCTCCTGAACGAGCCGACCGCCGCGGCGATCGCGTATGGTCTCGACAATGGATCGCAGGGCGTGTACGCCGTCTATGATCTTGGTGGCGGCACGTTCGACATCTCCATCCTGAAGCTGAGCAAGGGGGTTTTCGAAGTGCTTGCCACTGGCGGCGATTCAGCGCTTGGCGGCGACGATTTCGACCACCGGCTGCTGTGCTGGATGATCGAGCAGGCCCGGCTTTCCCCGTTGTCGGACAAGGACATGCGGGTTCTGATGGTCAAAGCGCGGGAAGCAAAGGAATTGCTTTCCACCCAGGCGGAAACCAGTATTGACGCCATGCTGTCCTCCGGCGAAGAAGTCCATCTCGTGCTGTCTGCCGAGACCTTTTCCCAGATCACGCAGCATCTCGTCGCCAAGACCATCACGCCCTGCAGGAAAGCGCTGCGGGACGCCGGCCTCACTGCGGAAGACGTGGACGGCGTGGTCCTCGTTGGCGGCGCAACACGCATGCCCCATATTCGCAAGGCAGTCGGCGAGTTTTTCCACACCACGCCACTTGCCAATATCGACCCGGACAAGGTGGTGGCGCTCGGTGCCGCGATCCAGGCCAACCTGCTGGCCGGCAATCGCGCGGCCGGCGACGAGTGGCTGCTGCTGGACGTGATTCCCCTGTCCCTCGGCATCGAGACCATGGGCGGACTGGTTGAAAAGGTCATCCCGAGGAATTCAACGATTCCTTGTGCACGCGCACAGGAATTCACGACGTTCAAGGATGGACAGACGGCCATGGCGATCCACGTCGTTCAGGGAGAGCGGGAACTGGTGAGCGACTGCCGCTCGCTTGCGCGTTTCGAACTGCGCGGCATTCCCCCGATGGCCGCCGGCGCAGCGCGTATCCGGGTCACCTACCAGGTAGATGCCGATGGCTTGCTGTCGGTATCGGCCCGTGAGCAGCGGTCGGGCGTCGAGGCCTCGATCTCTGTCAAGCCGTCGTATGGCCTTGCAGACGATGAGATCGCCCGCATGCTGCAGGATTCCTATCGCGCCGCCGACGAGGACATGAAGCTGCGCGCATTGCGCGAGGAGCAAGTCGAGGCAGAGCGCATCCTGATTGCGACGCAGTCCGCGCTTGAGGCCGACGGCGAGCTTCTATCCGCAGAGGAGCGCAGCGCGCTCGAGGCATTGATGACTGCGGTACGGGAACGTGCCGGCGCTGACGACCAGGCCGCACTCAAGGACGCAGTCCAGGAACTGGCGCGGGGGACGGAAGAATTTGCAGCGCGGCGCATGGACCGCAGCGTGCGATCGGCGCTTGCGGGCAAGAAGCTGGATCAGCTCGCCTGAAGGCGACCGCCGGAAACAACTGAAATACACCACAAGGATAAAAAGTGCCGCAAATTGTCGTTCTTCCTCATGCAACGCTGTGCCCCGACGGGGCGGTCATTGATGCCCCGTCGGGCCGTTCCGTCTGCGATGTCCTGCTTGAGCACGATATCGAGATCGAACACGCCTGTGAAAAGTCTTGTGCCTGCACGACCTGCCATGTCGTGGTGCGGGAAGGATTTCAGTCTCTGGGCGACCCGGAAGAAAAAGAGGAGGATCTTCTTGATCGCGCGTGGGGTCTCGAGGCGACGTCCAGGCTGTCCTGCCAGGCTGTGGTCGGTGATGCGGACCTGGTGATTGAGATTCCGAAGTACACGATCAACCAGGTCAGCGAGAATCATTGAAAGGGTAGTGCGATGAAATGGACCGATACTGTGCGCATCGCTGAAGAACTTAACGACAAGCATCCGGACGTTGACCCGCTGACCGTACGGTTCACCGATTTGCACAAGTGGGTTTGCGCTCTGGAAGACTTCGACGACGATCCTTCACGCTCAGGGGAAAAAATTCTCGAAGCCATTCAGATGGCCTGGATCGAGGAGGCGCGCTGAGCAGGGCCGGCGCTATGTACTCAGTAGCGGCATGGACACGGTGAGCGTGGTGCCTTTGACCTTGTCGCCGTCGATAGAGAGCCCGCCGCCGAGGGCGCTGATGCGTTCTTCAATACCCACCAGTCCGAAGGAATTCGCTTTCCTCCTGCATGCCGGATAGATGCCCACTCCGTTGTCGCAGATTTGCATGAAGAGCTGTGCGCCTTCGCGGTGAAGCGAAATCCGAACCTGGCTTGCCCGCGCGTGGCGCAGGACGTTGTTCAGGGATTCCTGCAAGATGCGGAAGAGGGCAGTCGCCCGGTTGTCGTCCAGACTGAAGTCGTCGTCCATCTGCAACTCGCACGCAATGCCACTGCGCCGCTTGAAATCCTGTACCTGCCACTCGATTGCTGCGCCGAGCCCGAGGTCCAGCACGGCGGGCCGAAGATTGTTGATTGCCGCGCGCACTGCCTTGATCGTGGCATCGATGTGGTCAAGGGCGACCTGGACGCGCGCATTCAGCTTCGGATGGGATTGCAACGTGCGGGTGTGCAGCATCGAGACGTCGATACGCAGTGCCAGAAGGTTCTGGCCCAAGTCGTCGTGTATTTCCCTTGCGATGCGCTTGCGCTCGTCTTCCCTGACTTTTTCCTGGTATGACACGAGGTGACGCAACAGCTGGCGCGAGTGCCTGAGCGCCTCTTCGACCTTCTTCCGTTCGGTGATGTCGATCGTGCTGCCGATATAGCCCAGGAAGCGCCTGGTGGGAGAGCTGCGAGGGACACCGCGCGCAAGCATGTAGTGGAACTGACCGTCCTGGCCCATCAGACGGTACTCCATGCTGAAAGGCTCTCGGGTCCGGAATGCGGCCGTCTGGATGGCGACGCAGGCATCCCTGTCGTCTTCGTGAACCCCATCCAGCCATCCCGAGCCCAGTTCCTCGTCCAGCCTGCGGCCGCTGAAATCGAGCCACATCTTGTTGAACCAGAGGTAGTTCTGGTTCGGCCCGGTTATCCAGATGAGCACCGGCGCCGAGTCTGCCATGAGGCGGAAACGTTCTTCGCTTTCAATGAGCCCTACCTCGGCCTGCTTGCGTTCGCTGATGTCACACAAGACGATACGGCAGGTTTCACCGGCGACGTCTGCGCTGGCTTCTACATGGGCAAAAAAACGCTGTCCGTCGCTGTCGACGAATGTCAGTTCGCAGGTTTCCTTGCTGTCGCGAAGGAACACCTGCTCGAGAAAAATCGTATAGGACAGTCTTGCGCCGTCGGCAATGAAGCCCTCAAGGCGGCGGCCCCGGAGTGAGGAGCGCGTGGCGCCGAGCATTCCCGCCGCCATCAAGTTTGCATCGAGGATGACGCCTTCGGCATCAAGGCTGAAACAGGCGACGGGAGCGCTGCTGTAGAGGTCGGTGTAGCGGGCGATAGTTTGCTCTAGCTCGAAGTAGTGCATGTTCCTGCTGTCGGCGTAGGGGAGAAGGCAGTAGTTCGCAAACCCAGCACTTTTGTCGGTTGTCGCGCTACCGGTAGCGGCTTGCGCCGTCGCGACGCCTGTATGGCTGCGGGAAAAGTGGGGAAGGGCACCGCTGATTTTTTCCATCTGGTGTCGGCAGGCTGCATCCGGCCCTGCTTGTGTAATATCAAAAAAACAAGTATGCGATCGGCGGCATGCATTGGCAAGACCTCTGTGTCTTTCCCCCCACGGGATGCGCGGCCCACTCACTGCTGCAATGAAAAAAGGGCGGCATTTGCGCCGCCCTATTCGTGGTTATTGCGTCCGTATCAAGCGCGGGAAGCGAGCTGCCCGTTCACCACGCGCACGCGGTCGCCGATACCCCAGCCAGGCTGCTGTTGATAGGAGAACGTGCGGCTGGCACCGTCTTCCATCCTGACGTGGACCTGATAAGTAGTGGTCGCGCGGGTATGCTTCTCGATTTCATTGCCGGCGTAGCCGCCGCCGACGGCGCCTGCTACCGTGGCCAGTTTCCTCCCGTTGCCGCCGCCGACCTGGTTACCGAGGACACCGCCGAGCACAGCGCCTGCCACCATGCCGACGCCCGAACCTTGCGCCTGCTGCTTGATTGCCTGCACCGACTCCACCCGGCCGCAACTATGGCAGACGATAGGGGCACTTGCTACCCGGGCGGGTTCGGCATAGCTCGTCCGGCGCGCCGGGGTTTCTTTCGCCTGCGCCTGACGTGGGGCGGCCTTCTTTGGCTCTGCCGGTGTTTCCTGCAACTCCGCTTGCACTTGCGGTGTATGAACTTGTGCCTTCGGCGTGGCCTCGACCAGTGCGGCGGGCGAGGAAGCCGCCGCCGCTGCGCCGACGGCACTGGCAAGCTGGCTGGACGCGGGTGCGTCGGTGCTGTGTGAGTTCGGCAGCAGGCCGGTCATCGCGGCAATCCCGGTGAGACTGACCAGCATGACCGAGATTGATGCGCCTGCAACCAGGGGATGGATACGTGCGGGTTTCTTGTTGATTTCCATGCTTACCTCCTTCAGTGGATCCAAACGAATAGTTCGATGAGGTAATTATCGAAGAGGGGGTATTCGGCACAAAGGCCCTTTGCGTATCACCTGTAAGGCTTTGTAACCCCGCTGCGAACCCGCAAGAGGAAGGCGGCAGCGGCTTGTCCTGAATGAAAAACGGAGTCCCGAAGGACTCCGTCAAGGCTTCTGCAGCGGACCGTGCGTCAGTCTTCGCGGCGCAGATGAGGGAACAGGATCACGTCGCGGATATTCGGCGAGTCGGTGATGAGCATCATCAGCCGGTCGATGCCGATGCCGCAGCCTCCTGTCGGCGGCAGGCCGTATTCGAGCGCCCGGATGTAATCGGCATCGAAATACATCGCTTCTTCGTCGCCGGCATCCTTGGCGGCGACCTGCGCCTGGAAGCGGGCCGCCTGGTCTTCCGGATCGTTCAGCTCGGAGAAGCCGTTGGCGATTTCC
This sequence comes from Noviherbaspirillum sp., assembly GCF_036563305.1. Classification (GTDB taxonomy): domain Bacteria; phylum Pseudomonadota; class Gammaproteobacteria; order Burkholderiales; family Burkholderiaceae_D; genus Noviherbaspirillum. The sequence goes on from NZ_DATCMQ010000016.1 coordinate 665,612, forward strand.
CGGCCGGTGATGAACAGTTCGAAACGCTCGGTGATACCCGGCGTGGTGTCGGAAGCGCGGGCAAGCGGGGACACTTCGACAGGGTAATCGACAATGTAGGTCGGCTCCCACAACTGTGCCTCCGCCGTTTCCTCGAACAGCGCCAGTTGCAGGGCACCGAGGCCGGAACTGGACAAGGGCTGGACCTTGAAACGGGTCTTCAACTCTTCGCGCAGGAACGCGGCGTCGTTCAGCTGTGCAGTGTTGTACTGCGGCGCGTACTTGTTGATTGCTTCGACGATGGTCAGGCGATGGAACGGCTTGCTCAAGTCGAGTTCACGTCCCTGATAGCTGAGCAGGGCAGTGCCGTGGGCATCGATCGCGGCTTGGCGGATGACGGCCTCGGTGAAGTCCATCAGCCACTTGTAGTCGACATACGCCGCATAGAACTCCATCATCGTGAACTCCGGATTGTGGCGTGGCGACACGCCTTCATTCCGGAAGTTGCGGTTGACTTCGAATACACGCTCGAAGCCCCCGACCACCAGCCGCTTGAGGTAGAGCTCCGGCGCGATGCGCAGGTACATCTGCATGTCGAGCGCGTTGTGGTGGGTGATGAAAGGCTTCGCAGCCGCGCCGCCCGGAATCGGATGCAGCATTGGTGTTTCGACTTCCATGAAGCCGTGCTCGGCCATGAAGCGCCGCATGGACGACATGGCGGCGGTGCGCGCCCTGAACGTGCGGCGGGTCTCCTCGCTGGTAATCAGGTCGACATAGCGCTGGCGGTACCTCGTCTCCTGGTCGTGCAGGCCGTGGAACTTGTCCGGCAGCGGGCGCAGCGCCTTGGTCAGCAGGCGCAATCCGGTCACCTTGACCGACAGCTCGCCGGTCTTGGTCTTGAACAGGACGCCTTCCGCACCGAGGATGTCGCCGAGATCGTAGTGCTTGAAGGCGGCGTGCGTTTCCTCGCCAGCGTTGTCATTGGTGATGTAGAGCTGGATACGGCCGTCGGCATTGCGGCCGGAGGCATCCTGGATGGTCGCGAAGGAGGCCTTGCCCATGACCCGCTTGAGCATCATCCGGCCGGCCACCGTCACCGGGATCGGCTTGGCCTCGAGGGTCTCGTTGTCCAGGGAGCCATACTGCGCGTGCAGGTCGGCCGCCTTGTGCTGCGGGCGGAAGTCGTTCGGGTACGCCACGCCTTGCGCGCGCAGTGCGGCGAGCTTGCTGCGCCGTTCGGCGATGATGGCGTTCTCGTCTTGCGGAACCGCGTTTTCGTTCTGGTTGGTCATGAAGAGTCGGTCGATATAAGGAATGGCAGCTGCGGCCTACACGCCTTGCTTGAGAGAGGCCGCGATGAAGTCGTCGAGTTCACCGTCAAGAACGGCCTTGGTATTGCCGGTTTCGAAATTCGTCCGCAAGTCCTTGATACGCGACTGGTCGAGCACATAGGAGCGGATCTGGTGGCCCCAGCCCACGTCGGTCTTCGAGTCCTCCAGCTTCTGCTGCTCGCTCATGCGCTTGCGCAGTTCCATCTCGTAGAGGCGCGACTTCAGCATTTCCCAGGCCTCGGCGCGGTTGCGGTGCTGGCTTCGGTCGTTCTGGCACTGCACCACGATGCCCGAGGGCGCGTGCGTCAGGCGCACCGCGGAGTCGGTCTTGTTGATGTGCTGTCCACCGGCTCCCGAGGCGCGGTAGGTATCCACGCGGACGTCCGCGGGATTGATGTCGATGTCAATCGATTCGTCCACCTCGGGGTAGACGAAGATGCTGGAGAACGAGGTATGCCGGCCGTTGGCGGAATCGAACGGGGACTTGCGCACCAGGCGGTGCACGCCGGTCTCGGTGCGCAGGAAGCCGTAGGCGTAGTCGCCCTCGACTTTCAGGGTGGCGGTCTTGATGCCGGCCACTTCGCCTTCCGACTGCTCCAGGATCTCGACCTTGAATCCCTTGCGCTCGCAATAGCGCAGGTATTGGCGCAACAGCATCGACGCCCAGTCCTGGGCCTCGGTGCCGCCGGCGCCGGCCTGGATATCGATGAAGCAATTGTTCGGGTCCATCGGATTGGAGAACATCCGGCGGAATTCAAGGCCCTCGACCAGCTTGAGGATTGCCTGGGCGTCGCCTTCGATGGCGACGAGCGTGTCGTCATCCTGCTCGTCGCGCGCCATGTCGAACAGGTCGCGGGCGTCGCCAAGCTCGGCGTCGATCTTGACGAGGGTGTTGACGATGTCTTCCAGCGCTTTCTTTTCCTTCCCGAGGTCCTGGGCCCGCTTCGGGTCGTTCCAGACGTTCGGGTCTTCCAGCTCGCCGTTGACTTGCTCGAGTTTCTCGGACTTCACATCGAAGTCAAAGATACCTCCGAAGTTCGGCCGACCGACTGCTGAGGTCGGTCAACAGGGTGGAGAGGGCGTTGATGCGTTCGGCTTCCATGGCGGATTCTTGTGAAATCAAACCCGTCATTATACCCGACGGCCTCACCCGATTGGCCGGTCGAGGCCCTTCCGGCCGGGTTCAGGCGGCTTCCGCGTGCTCGACCAGCAATTGGACCCGCGTTGCCCCGTTGTACTCGTTGGCGTCGAGCCGATAAGCGATGCGGGCGCGTTCGGGAAGGTCGTCGACGTGGCCGAACCAGATGGCATCGTAGCGCCGCCCGCCTTTTTCCAGCGTCAGCTTCAAATGGCGTTCCTTCAGGATGCGCTGGTTGAGCACCCGGAACTCGTCGCAGAAGACGGGTGGCGAGAAACCCTGGCCCCAGACTTGTCCATCCATCAATTCGATGAACTGCGGCGTGAAGTAGGCTTCCTCCAGCGGGCCGTCGGTCTCGATGATGCGTTCGAGCTGATGTTCGCTCAGCCAGTCGCGCCCAACGGCCTCGAATGCCGCCGAGAAGTGGTCGAAGGCTTCGGCGCGTATGGTGAGGCCGGCCGCCATCGCATGCCCGCCGAACTTCTGGATCACGTCCGGCGCATGCTTTGACACCAGGTCGAGCGCGTCGCGCAGATGAAAGCCGGCAATGGAGCGGCCGGAACCCTTGATCAGCCCGTCGCCGCCGGGAGCAAATGTGATGGTGGGGCGATAGAACTTGTCCTTCAGCCGCGACGCCACGATGCCGATGACGCCTTGGTGCCAGCCGTCGTCAAAGACGCTGATGGTGGACCGGCTCTTCGGCTCGAAACTGTCGAGCAGCGCCAGCGCGGTGTCCTGCATGCCGGCTTCGATGTCGCGCCGCTCACGATTGATCGTGTCGAGTTGCTGGGCAATTGCCCATGCCCGGCCTTCGTCGTCCGTCGTCAGGCATTCGATGCCGAGCGACATGTCGGCCAGGCGGCCGGCCGCGTTCAGCCGCGGTCCGAGGGCAAAACCAAGGTCGAACGGCGAGGCGCGCCGCGCTTCCCTGCCCGAAGCGCGAAACAGCGCCGCGATGCCGGGATGCATGCGGCCGGACCGCATGCGCTTCAACCCCTGCGCCACCAGGATCCGGTTGTTGGCATCGAGCCTGACGACGTCGGCCACCGTGCCGAGTGCGACGAGGTCGAGCAGGGCGTCGAGCCGGGGCTGGTTCTGTGCATCGAATGCGCCGCGCCGGCGCATCTCGGCGCGCAGGGCGAGCAACACGTAGAACATGACGCCGACCCCGGCCAGGTTCTTGCTCGGAAAGCCGCACTGAGGCTGATTCGGATTGACGATTACCCGCGCGTCCGGCAGGGTGGCGCCGGGCAGGTGATGGTCGGTAACGACCACCTCGATTCCCAGGCGGTTCGCTTCGGCCACGCCGTCAACGCTGGCGATCCCGTTATCGACGGTGACGATGATGTCAGGTTGTTTTTCCCGTACCGTCAGGGCGACGATTTCCGGGGTCAGGCCGTAGCCGTATTCAAACCGGTTGGGGACGATGTAGTCCACCCGTGCACCCAGCGAGCGCAACCCTCGTAGTGCCACTGCGCACGCCGTCGCACCGTCGCAGTCATAGTCGGCCACGATCACCAGCTTCTTCCGCGCGGCGATCGCATCGGCGAGAAAGGCCGCGGCGGCATCGACATGCAGCAGGCCGGACGGCGCAATCAGCGCGCCGAGCTCGCTCGACAACTCGTCGATTGTAGCCAGGCCGCGCGCCGCAAAGAGGCGGGCAAGGACGGGGTGGATGCCTTGCTGCCGGAGCATCTCTGCGGTACGAAACGGATAGGGGCGTGCAACGATGCGGGTCATGGAACGAGGGGGGCGAGGCTGGGTTTGCGCCAGAATTTGCGGAGCGCGGGACGGGTCAACGTGAATTCCAACAGATGGTTGTCGTCCGACAGCAGGATCGACAGCCGCTCATGAACGCCGGATTTTACTCCTTCCAGCAGGGGGCCGAACCATGCCTCTTCGAGTTCCTGCACGCGCGCAAGCCAACTGCCCCAGTCGGCCGACAGGTAGTGCGGCACCAGCGCGTCGACCAGGATGAGCATGTTCCCTGCGCCATCCGACGGCAACATCGAGGCCGACCGGGCATGGACGGAGGCGCCGGCACACCGGCGGAATGCCGCGGCCCAGCCGTCCAGGTTGCAGGCGTGGGTGAAAGGGACCCCGGGCGCCGGCTGGTTAGGGGACGCGCCCGCCCAGAGCCAGAGGGAGTTTACGGGTTTCAGGCCGCGTGCTTCGCGCGCGGCATTCAGCGGGTGCGTGAACCAGTGCATCTGCACTTCGTTCTGCACTTTTCGCCACGCGCGTTCATGCGTCCCGCGCGGCATCCAGATGTCGATGTTATGGCCGGCCGCCGCGTCCGGCGTGGCGGTATCCATGTCCGTCCAGGCGTCGGCGCGCAGGAACCAGGTCTGCGCGTCGCCGTAGACCGCATCCAGCCCGTGTTCCTCGAACAAGGGGCGGGCAAGCGCAAAAAGCACGCGCGCCTCCTCGTCGCCGAGCGCCAGTTGCCTTGGGTCGGTGAGAACGAGGTGATCCCGGGCGACATGAATGTGGACTGGCTGCAGCACGAACCAGGTTCCCCGCGGCGCCTCCTTGCAGTATGTGTCGAGCAGGAGCCGGGCGACCGGCGGGCTGCTGTTGGCCGCGCCTGCATCCGCGATGCCGACGCGCGACGCCAGCCAGCGCTCATGCGGCAGCGCACGCTGGAAAGGGGCATCGGACTTCACGCCCACGACGTCCCTGTGCGCACGGGACAGCATGGTTGCAAGGGAAGGGGCTGGCAGCTGCCGCAGCATGTCGCCGGCCAGTTCGGCGGGGGGTAGCCCGAAGGGAATCAGTATTTCCGGATGACTCATTGACGCATTGTATGGCAAACTTCCCGCTTCATCGGATGTTGCCAAGAAATCCATAAAGTGATGCATCGCAATTCCCGCGGCGGCGGGATCGGCGATGATCTGGGCAATTCTTCAGGAGTCTTTTTTGAGCAAGTCCAGGAATGTCCCGTTCGAATGGCTGGTCGGCATGCGCTACACGCGCGCGGGACGGCGCAGCGGGCGCAACAGTTTCATCTCCTTTATTTCCCTGATCTCGATGGCGGGCATCGCGCTCGGCGTGGCGGCGCTGATCGTCGTGCTTTCGGTGATGAACGGCTTTCAGAAGGAAGTGCGCGACCGCATGCTGTCGGTGCTGTCCCACATCGAGGTGTTCGACGCCAATGGCAGCATGCCCGACTGGCGCGCGACAGCGAAGGAAGCCTTCCAGCTGGAGGAGGTGAAGGGCGCCGCGCCATACGTCGCGGCCCAGGCGATGGTGATGAAGGAGGACACGGTGCGTGGCGTCGTGATCCGCGGCGTGCTGCCGGAAGAGGAGCCGAAGGTATCCGACGTGGCGGGGCAGGTGCGCGACGGCAGCTTCGACGCCTTGCAGCCGGGGTCGTTCAACATTGTCGTCGGGCGCGAACTGGCGCGCGGCCTGCGCGTCAGTGTCGGCGACAAGCTGACGATGATCGCGCCACAGGGACAGATCACGCCGGCCGGCGTCCTGCCGCGGCTGAAACAGTTTACGGTAGGCGCCGTCTTCGAGGCAGGCCACAATGAATACGATTCAAGCCTGGCTTTCATCCATATCGACGATGCGCTACGGATGTTCAAGCTGGAAGCGCCGACCGGGCTGCGGCTGCGGGTGGAAGACATGCAGCGGGCCCCCGAGGTGGCGCTCGGGCTGTCACGCATCCTGAGTGGCAACCTGCTGATCCTGGACTGGTCCAAGCAGAATCGGACCTGGTTCGCCGCGGTGCAGACGGAAAAGCGCATGATGTTCATCATCCTGACGCTGATCATCGCCGTCGCGGCCTTCAACCTGGTGTCGACGCTGGTCATGACAGTGACCGACAAGCAGGCGGACATTGCCATCCTGCGCACGCTCGGCGCGTCGCCCCGCTCCATCATGAAGATCTTCATGATCCAGGGCGCGATGGTCGGTCTGCTGGGCACGGCGATCGGCGTCGGCCTCGGCGTCCTCGTCGCACTGAACATCGACGTAATCGTGCCGTTCATCGAGGGGCTGCTCGGCGTACAGTTCCTGTCCAAGGAAATCTACCTGATCACCTCCCTGCCTTCCGACCTGCGCTGGCCGGATGTCTGGACGATCGGCGGCGTCGCGGTGGTACTGGCCTTCCTGGCGACCCTCTACCCAAGCTGGCGGGCGGCAAACGTGCGTCCGGCAGAAGCACTGCGCTACGAATAGGAATCGGCATGGCTCAAACAGTACTTTCGTGCCGCGCACTGAAGAAGACCTTCACGCAAGGCAAATACGCGGTCGACGTGCTCCGTGGGGTCGACTTCAGCATCGACAAGGGGGAACGCGTCGCCATCGTCGGCGCCTCCGGTTCCGGCAAGTCGACGCTGCTGCATCTGCTCGGTGGACTGGACGTCCCGAGCAGCGGCGATGTCACCCTCCTTGGCAAGGACATCGCGCGGCTCAGCGAGTCCGCGCGGGGCGAGCTCCGCAATCGATCGCTCGGCTTCGTCTACCAGTTTCACCACCTGTTGCCCGAATTTTCCGCACTCGACAATGTCGCGATGCCGCTGATGATCCGGCGCGAGAACCGGTCCGACGCCCACCAGGCAGCACAGGAAGTGCTGGCGCGCGTGGGGCTGGCGAACCGCGTCTCGCACGTTCCCGGCGAATTGTCCGGTGGCGAGCGGCAGCGCGTCGCACTTGCGCGTGCACTGGTGACCCGTCCGGCCTGTGTGCTGGCCGACGAACCGACCGGCAACCTCGACCGCGCGACTGCGCATCGCACCTTCGATCTCATGCTGGAACTGTCGCGCACGCTCGGCACCGCGTTCGTGATCGTCACGCACGACGTCGAACTCGCGCGCCATTGCGACCGCGTGCTGCGGCTGTCGGAAGACGGGCTGCATCCGTATGTGGATTGACACGCATTGCCATCTCGATGCCGGCGAGTTTTCGGGGGAGCACGGCGATGTCGCCCGGCGGGCGTCGGAGCAGGGCGTTCACCAGGTCGTGATACCCGCGGTCGCGACCGGCAACTTCGATGCTGTGCGACAGCTCGCCGCAGAGCACCGAAACTGTGTCTACGCGCTCGGCATCCATCCCCTCTTTGTGCCGCAGTCCGGCGAGGAAGACCTCGAGCGGCTGCGCGACGCCATCCGTTCCGCGATCGACGACGCCAAGTTCGTGGCGGTCGGGGAGATCGGACTCGATTTCTTCATCCCGCAGCTGGCCCGGCCGGAGATGCGCGAGAAGCAGGAGCATTTCTACAGCGCGCAGCTGAAGATCGCGCGCGACTTCGGCCTTCCCGTGCTGTTGCACGTGCGGCGGTCGCAGGATCATGTCCTGAAGTATCTGCGCCGGGTCGACGTGGGCGGGGGCATCGCCCATGCGTTCAACGGCAGCTTCCAGCAGGCCGACGAGTTCATCCGCCGCGGCTTCAAGCTCGGTTTCGGCGGTGCGATGACCTTTCCGCGCGCGCTGCAGATACGGCGACTGGCGGCCGGCGTCAGCGAAGAGGCGCTGGTACTCGAAACGGATGCGCCTGATATTCCGCCGACCTGGGTGCACCCGGGCAGGAACAGCCCGGCCGAGCTGCCGCGTATCGGTACGGTGCTGGCGGAGCTGCGGGGCGTCCCGGTCGAACATGTCGCCGACATCACTTCACGCAATGCCAGGGCCGTCCTGACGCGGCTCCCGCGCTGAACAGTGCGGGCAGCGGCACTGGGCCTGGTTGCAGGCGCCTTCCTGCTGCAAGGACAAGCCGTCTTGCCATCGCTCGCCGTCCTCGCGGTATTGGTGCTGGCCGTGATTGCCGGCGCATGGTTTCTGCCTCGTTCTCTCGCGGTTCTTCACTTGCGCCTTGTGCCCTGCCTCGCGCCCAACGTTTTCCCAGCGCTCGAAGCGCCGGGCAGGACCATCGGGATGTTCATCTGCGGCGCGGCCGTCGGTTTCAGCTGGGCCGCCGGTTACGCCCACTTGCAGATGCGGGAAAGCCTGCCGGCCGAATGGGAGGGGCGGGACATCACCCTGGTCGGGACCGTCGCGAGCCTTCCGAATCCGTTCGAGCGGGGAGTGCGGTTCGACTTCGAGGTGGAGCGCCAGGTTTCGCCTGACAGGTCCGTGATGGTCGTGCCCGGACGGCTGGCGCTCTCCTGGCATGGCGGATTCAGCGACGATGATGCGTCGGCGCCGGCGCAACTCGAGCCCGGCGAGCGCTGGCAACTCACTGTTCGTCTCCGTCGGCCGCATGGCAATGCCAATCCCCACGGTTTCGACTACGAGGTCTGGCTGCTGGAGCGCGGCGTGCGGGCGACCGGCTATGTACGCCCGGATGCGCGCAGCATGCACAAGAACCTGCGCCTGGACGCATTTGTCGCGCGACCGGGAAACATCATCGAGCGCAGCCGTTCCTGGCTGCGCGAGCGCATACGGCGCGTATTGCAGGACAAGCCCTATGCAGGTGTGATCGTGGCGCTTGTCATCGGCGACCAGCGCGCGATCAGCCAATCTGACTGGGAGGTATTCAACCGCAGCGGCGTCGGCCACCTCATCTCCATCTCGGGCCTGCACATCACGATGATCGCCGGCCTGTTTGCCTCGGCAGTGCATTTCCTGTGGCGGCGCTCGTTCTTCACGCGGGCGGCATTGCCGCTGATCCTGCCGGCGCAAAAGGCGGCGGCGGCCGGCGGCGTACTCGCCGCGTTCCTCTATGTGCTGATGGCCGGATTCGGAGTGCCGGCGCAACGCACGCTGTACATGCTCACCGTCGTCGCGGCCGCACTATGGCTCGGCCGTGTCGCCAACGTGTCCGCGGTCCTGTGTGCGGCGCTTGCCGTGGTTGTCCTCATCGATCCCTGGGCGGTATTGTGGCCCGGTTTCTGGCTTTCCTTTGCTGCAGTTGCCCTCATCATGTTCACCACCGTCGGCCGCGCTGCGCCCGCGTCGGCCGGACAGGAGACATGGCGCGCCAGGCTGCTGCAGGCAGTCCGCGGCGGCACGCGGGTCCAGTACGCGATCACGGTCGGGCTGGTGCCGCTGACGATGCTGCTGTTCAGCCAGGTTTCGCTGGTAAGCCCGGTAGCAAATGCACTGGCCATTCCGCTGATCAGTTTCGTGGTCACGCCGCTTGCGCTGATGGGCAGCATGCTTCCGGCGCCGTTCTGCCAGGCGATGCTGCTGGTCGCCCATGCGGGCGTTGAGCTGCTTGCGTCCTTGCTGACACATTTGAGCGCGCTGCCGGCCGCGGTCTGGCAGGCGCCACGCCCGTCGCTCCCGGCCTTTCTGGCGGCGCTTGCCGGCACCCTGTGGCTGCTGGCGCCGGCAGGATGGCCGCTGCGGTGGCTGGGTGCCGTCTGGCTGATGCCGCTCGCGCTGACGGCGCCGGCGCGCCCGGAACCAGGTGGACTATGGGTGACCGCCCTCGACGTAGGGCAGGGCACGGCAGTGCTGATCGAGACGCACGGCCGGCGCCTGCTGTATGACACCGGGCCGTCGTTCGGGACGGACGGCGATGCAGGTGAGCGCGCAATCCTCCCCTACCTTCGGGCGCGCGGCATCGACCGCCTCGACGCCATGATGGTATCCCACGGCGACAACGACCATACTGGCGGGGCGCTTTCCGTCCTCTCGGAAATCAGGGTCGATCGGGTCTCGTCATCGCTGCCGGACGAGCACCAGGTGGTGCGCCGGGCGAAGTCGCATGCGCGTTGCAGGCAGGGCGAATCCTGGACATGGGACGGCGTCCATTTCGAGCTCCTGTATCCGTCCGCAGGGCAGTATGCGCGGAAAAAGTCCAAGCCCAACCATCGCAGCTGCACGCTGAAGATCACGGCCGGCAGCCATTCGGTCCTCCTGCCTGGTGATATCGAGGCGCCCCAGGAGGCGGAGCTGGTTGCCGGACTGGGCGACAAGCTCGCCGCGACCGTGCTGTTCGCGCCCCACCACGGCAGCGGCACGTCCTCCACCCCTGCGTTTCTCGATGCGGTCCGGCCCGAGATCGTCGTGTTCCAGCTCGGGTATCGCAATCGATACCGGCATCCGAAGACCGAGGTCTGGCAGCGCTATGCCGAACGCGGCGTGCAACGCCTGCGTACCGATGTCTCCGGCGCGATCAGCCTGCGGTTCGGCGAACAGGTCGAGGTCGGCGAGTACCGGGTCGAACATGGGCGCTACTGGTACAACCGGCAGCAGGTCGACACCGGCATGCCGCCGCAGGCGGCATCGGGCGAGGACAGCGCGGACGCTCGCTGATATTGCAATTACAATTCTCCGCGACCTCCAATTCACCGACCATGTCCAGACCCAACATCCACTTCGTGCACGCCAACAGCTATCCGGCCGGCACCTACCGCATCTTCTTCGACCATCTGCGCAAGCACTACCAGGTGCAGGCGCTCGACATGCACGCCCACAATCCCGCGTACCCGGTCAGCAACGGCTGGCCGGAACTCGTCAGGGAACTGCTGGATGAACTGGACGCGCGCTACACGGAACCGGTGGTCCTGGTGGGGCACTCGATGGGGGGCATGCTCAGTCTCACGGCCGCCCGGGCACGTCCGCAAGCGGTGCGCTGCGTGGTCCTGCTGGATGCGCCGGTGGTGGCGGGCTGGCGCGCTGCGCTGCTGCGCGTCGCCAAATCCCTCGGCGTGGACGCGCGCTTCTCCCCGGCCCGTGCTTCGCAGGTTCGGCGCCACCTGTGGCCAGATGCGGAATCGGCGCTCCGCCACTACGCGGCCAAGCCAATGTTTGCGGCATGGCCGCCGGAGGTCCTGCGGGATTACATCGAGCACGGCCTCGCGCCGCATCCGGAAGGCGTGACCCTGCGTTTCACCCGGGAGACGGAGACGGCGGTCTACCGCAGCCTGCCTCATCATCTTGGCGCTTTGACACGGCGCGGCTTCCCGGTGCCGGTGGGTTTCATCGGCGGCGCCGATTCCGCGGAATGCCGGCAGGCGGGACTGGCCGCGACACGCCGCCTGACAGGGAAGCACTTTGCCCTCGTGCCCGGCGGCCACCTGTTTCCGATGGCGTCGCCCGCCGCCGCCGCCGCCGCAGTGCACGCAATGATCCAATCCCTCATCATGGAGTAAAGCATGCCACTTTTCCGATTTTGCATTCCGGCGACCGTGCTCCTCGCCTCGCTGTGCCAGACCGTTCAGGCCCAGGACTTCTTCAGTGACTATGCAGCGGCACGAACGCACGGCACGGCGAGCCACCTGATCGATATCGACAACGACACCTTGCTATTGAACCGCAATGACGGGTTCTATTCCAGCGGCGTTCGCTACAGCCATGTGCACAGCGTCGATTCGGGCGCGCAGCTCGCGCGCTTCGGCTGGCGGATCGGCCAGGAGTTGTACACCGCTTCCGACATCAAGCTGCCGCCGGAGCAGGTGGGTCCGCCCGACCATCCCTATGCCGGCTGGATTTACGCCGGGCTGTTCAAGGAGACGCACCAGGCCGACGGCAGCGCATCCCGCTATGGCGTGGACTTCGGTTGCATCGGTCCTTGTGCAGGCGGCGAGTGGACCCAAAGGAATTTCCACCGCCTGATCGACCAACCGCTGCCGCGGGGGTGGTCCAGGCAGGTCAGGAACGAGTTCGGGGTGGTGCTGCACGGTGAGTCCGTTCCGGTCAGGTGGTCGCCGTCGCCCGGCATCGACATCACGCCAAGCGTCAGGGGGCGGTTCGGCAATATCTTCACCGACGCGGGTGGCAGCATCCTCCTGCGCGCCGGGCGCCTCAACGCGCTTCCGCACCATCCGACCCTGCACGGCTTCATGCGGGCAAGCGCGAGCGCCGTTGCCTGGAACGCCACCCTGCAGGGCGGGTATTTCTCGAATGGCCATCCGCATACGGTGAAGCCCGAGCGGCTGGTGGGCGAACTGGAAATCGGAGTGGCGTGGCAGGAGGGCGCATTCGGCGCACGCCTCGGCGTCATCCGTCGCGGCAATGAGATCCGGGATCTTCCCGACGCCACCGGTAGGCAGAACTTTGTCAGGCTCCAGGTCTCCTATACGCCCTGAGGGGGCCGACGTTCCGGTGTTGGCGGTGCGCGCGAAGCCTGTATATATCACCAGCCCGCGCGGCGATAAACTCCCCGGCCGGCGAGAATCCGGCGGTCGGTTTGGGGTATAATTTGAATTTCCCGCACGTGCCGTCCGGCACATCCCAGCAATGACCAAGTTTGTATTCGTTACTGGCGGCGTTGTTTCATCCCTCGGCAAAGGGATCGCAGCCGCTTCCCTCGCTGCGATTCTCGAGTCGCGCGGCCTCAAAGTCACCCTCATCAAGCTCGATCCCTATATCAACGTCGATCCGGGAACGATGAGCCCGTTCCAGCATGGCGAAGTGTTCGTCACGGACGACGGCGCAGAGACCGACCTCGACCTCGGGCACTATGAGCGTTTCATCACGGCCAGGATGAAGAAGCTCAACAACTTCACCACCGGGCAGATCTATGAATCCGTGATCCGCAAGGAGCGCCGCGGCGAGTACCTCGGCAAGACGGTGCAGGTGATCCCGCATATCACCAATGAAATCCAGGACTACATCCATCGCGGCGCCGAAGGCTTCGACGTGGCGCTGGTGGAAATCGGCGGCACGGTGGGTGACATCGAGTCGCTGCCGTTCCTGGAGGCTGCCCGTCAGCTGAGCCTGCGTGCCGGTCGCAACGCGGCCGCGTTCGTCCACCTGACGCTCGTTCCCTATATCGCCTCCGCCGGCGAGCTGAAGACCAAGCCGACCCAGCACAGCGTGCAGAAGCTGCGTGAGATCGGCATCTCGCCCGACGCGCTACTGTGCCGCGCCGACCGCCGCATTCCCGACGACGAGCGCGCGAAGATCTCCTTGTTCTCGAACGTGCAGGAAGACGCGGTGATTTCGGTCTGGGACGCCGACACGATCTACAAGATCCCGCAGATGCTGAACGACCAGGGCCTTGACCGCATCGTCTGCGAGAAGCTCGGCCTGGAAGCGAAGCCGGCCGACCTGTCGGTCTGGAACAGGCTGGTCTATGCGCTCGAACACCCGAAGGCGGAAGTCACCATCGGCATGGTGGGCAAGTACGTCGACCTGACCGAGTCCTACAAGTCGCTGACGGAAGCGCTGCGCCATGCCGGCATCCACACGGAGAGCCGCGTCAACATCGAATACCTGGATTCCGAGGAAATTGAAGCCAACGGCACCGAAGGTCTGGCCAAGTACGACGCGGTCCTGGTGCCGGGCGGATTCGGCAAGCGCGGCGTCGAGGGCAAGATCGCAGCCGCCCGTTTTGCGCGTGAAAACAAGATTCCTTATCTCGGCATCTGTCTCGGCATGCAGGTCGCGCTGATCGAGTACGCGCGCAGCAAGGCGGGCCTCGCGATGGCCAATTCCACCGAGTTCGATCCGGAGACCGAACATCCGGTCGTGGCGCTGATCACCGAGTGGCAGAACCACGACGGCAAGGTCGAGAAGCGGGATGCGAATTCGGACCTTGGCGGGACCATGCGCCTCGGCGCGCAGACCTGCGCGGTCAAGCCGGGCACGATCGCCGCGGAAATCTATGGCGAGAAGGTGACGGAGCGCCATCGCCACCGTTACGAGGCAAACAACCATTACCTCGGCCGCGTGGAAGAAGCAGGCCTGGTGGTGTCCGCGCGTACGCCGACGGAAGGCCTGTGCGAGATCATGGAACTGCCACGCACCGGCGACCAGGGTCATCCCTGGTATGTCGGGGTGCAGTACCACCCGGAGTTCAAGTCGACGCCGCGCGACGGCCATCCGCTGTTCATCTCATTCATCAAGGCGGCGCTCGCGCGCAAGCAGGCGTCGTCGCAAAGGAAAGCTGCATGAAGCTTTGTGGTTTCGACGCCGGCCTGGACCGGCCATTCTTCCTGATTGCCGGTCCGTGCGTGATCGAGTCCCTCGATCTGGCACTGGACACCGCCGGCCAGCTCAAGGAGCTGACCTCGTCGCTCGGCATCCCATTCATCTACAAGTCCTCGTTCGACAAGGCCAACCGTTCCTCGGGCAGCTCGTTCCGCGGCCTGGGCATGGAAAAGGGCCTGCAGATCCTCGCCGAGGTGAGGAAGCAGATCGGCGTGCCGGTACTGACCGACATCCACGAGATCGATGAGATCAAGCCGGTGGCGGAAGTTGTCGACGTCCTGCAGACCCCGGCATTCCTGTGCCGCCAGACCGATTTCATCCGCGCCTGCGCGCAGTCCGGCAAGCCGGTCAATATCAAGAAGGGCCAGTTTCTCGCGCCAGGCGACATGAAAAATGTCATCGACAAGGCGCGTGCCGCCGCTGCCGAGGCCGGCCTCGAGCAGGACAACTTCATGGCATGCGAGCGCGGCGTTTCGTTCGGCTACAACAATCTGGTCTCCGACATGCGTTCTCTCGCAATCATGCGCGAGACCAATTGCCCTGTCGTGTTCGATGCCACCCACTCGGTGCAGCTGCCTGGCGGGCAGGGCACGTCGTCCGGCGGGCAGCGCGAGTTCGTGCCGGTGCTGGCGCGGGCTGCCGTCGCAGTCGGCATCGCCGGCCTGTTCATGGAAACCCACCCGACGCCGGCGCAGGCGATGTCCGACGGCCCCAACGCCGTTCCGCTGGCGCGCATGAAGGACTTGCTGTCGACCCTGGTCGAGCTCGACCGGGTTGTCAAGAAGGCAGGATTCCTCGAAGCCAATTTTTCGTGATCGTTTTTGCGATTTCTGGGTACGGGTTGAGCGCCGGGCGGGAATAATCTTGCCCACCGGCGCATTGTCGCGCCGCCGTCCGCGCGCCGGAAGGGGGAAATCCCGGCGTTTGCGGAGGTCCGGCTGGCTGCGCACATCACAGCATTACTTTGATCTGGGAGATATGAAATGAGTGCCATCGTAGACATCATCGGCCGTGAAATCATCGATTCGCGCGGCAACCCGACCGTGGAGTGCGACGTGCTGCTGGAGTCCGGCGTGATGGGCCGCGCGGCGGTGCCGTCGGGCGCGTCGACCGGCTCGCGCGAGGCGATCGAGCTGCGCGACGGC
>NZ_DATCMQ010000001.1:0-41889 GCF_036563305.1 Noviherbaspirillum sp.
GCCGTCGCGCAGCTCGATCGCCTCGCGCGAGCCGGTCGACGCGCCCGACGGCACCGCCGCGCGGCCCATCACGCCGGACTCCAGCAGCACGTCGCACTCCACGGTCGGGTTGCCGCGCGAATCGATGATTTCACGGCCGATAATGTCTACGATGGCACTCACAGTGTCTCCTTCTGGATGGATGGATCGGCGCGGCCCTCGGGTCCGCGGGCTGCCGCCTGGGCGGCGCGCACACTATAAGTGGCGCTGCCGGACGAATCCAATCGACTATCGTTATCCCCTGCATCACCCTTCCTTATCTCCCGGCGCCCCGCGTTCGGGGGCATAAGGATTTTCGCGATCGACCATCACGTTTTGTGATTGGCCTTTTGGCGGTCGCCCTCCTATATTTCCCGGAAAAGAAACATAACAAGGGGGAGCACAAATGAAAAAGCCGCTGATCGCCGGCGTCATCGCCTTTCTGCTTGCGGCCTCGGCCGCCGCAACAAGGGCGGACACGGTCACTGTCGTCACATCCTTTCCCAAGGAGCTCAGCGCAGCCTACAAGAAGGCCTACGAGCAGCGCCATCCGGGCACCACCGTCGAGATCCTCAGCATGAGCACCGAAGCGGCAATCAGCCACGTGGAGGGAACCCGTCCCGGCGAACGGCCTGACGTATTCTGGGCGTCGGCGCCGCATGCCTTCCAGGCCATGGCGCGCGAGGGGCTGCTGGCGAAAGCACCCGAGGTGAAGAACCCGGCCGTGCCGCCGTCGATCGGCAAGTACCCAATGAACGACCCCGCCGGCTTCTACTTCGGCCAGGCGCTGTCAGGCTACGGCATCATGTGGAACAAGCGGTATTTCGAAAGCAGGCGCCTGCCCGCGCCCCAGCAATGGCAGGACCTGACGAAGGAAATGTACTTCGGCCACGTGGCGATGAGCGCGCCGTCGCGTTCGGCCACGACGCACCTGACGGTCGAGACCATCCTGCAGGGTGAAGGCTGGCTGCGGGGATGGACGCAGGTACTGCAGATCGCCGGCAACTGCAAGACCATCACGGAGCGCTCGTTCGACGTGCCGGAGGGCGTCGGCGCGGGAACCTTCGGCGCCGGTCTCGTCATCGATTTCTTCGGCCTGGCCAGCAAGTACACCGGCAAGCCGGTCGACTTCATCTATCCTGCAATGACGGCGGTGGTCCCCGCCAGCATCGCGCTCGTCAACGGCGGGCGGAACGCGGAGGGCGGCAAGCGCTTCATGGCCTTCGCACTGTCGCGGCACGGTCAGGAAATCCTGCTCGAGCCGAAGATTTCGCGCATTCCGGTGCTGCCCTATGGCGACCTGCTCGACAGCGTTCCCGGCACCTATCCCAACATTTTCGGCATCGTCCGCAGGGTCAAGGTCACCTTCGACCCCAACCTGGCGGAGTCGCGCCGGCTGGTGGTGTCCGGCCTGTTCGACCGGACCATCGGCGCGCTGCTGCCCGAACTGCAGGCCGCGACCGCGGCGATCCACGACGCCGAGCGGGTGCTCGGCGAACGCAACCACGAGCGCGCCCGGGCACTGCTGGCGCGTGCCCGCGCCCACGCCTATACGCCCGTGCTGGAGGAGCCGAAGGCAGGCGCGGGCAACTCGCTGAAAAGCAGCGCCGACGCCGCGGAGAAGCTGGTCGCTGCCAGTGGGCCGAAGTGGCAGGAAGAGGCGCGCCTCAACTACCGCAAGGCGCAGCAACTGGCGTCCGAAGCGGCGGCAATGCTGCGATGACGGGAATGGCGCCGGAAAGGAAAGCCGCCGCCTATTCCCGTGGCGCGACCCGCCCATGCTGCTTCGCACCATGCAAACCCATGTTGCATCGGCCCGAAATTCGGTTGGCAAGCGGCGCTTGCAAATCTATAGTAAGCGGGAACCGCAGCGTTCCCCGTACCGGACGGCCCGCCGGCGCATGACACCGTTGTCACAAGGATCACCATGAAGCAACTGAGGAAAGTCTCCGTCGAATGCCGGCGCGTCGGTCTGTCGTACGACCGCGGGAAGACGGAGGTACTCAGCGATATCAACCTGCGCATCGAACCCGGCGAGTTCTTTGCACTGCTGGGGCCATCGGGTTCCGGCAAGTCCACCTTGCTCCGGCTGATTGCCGGCTTCAATCGTCACCAGCGGGGCGAGCTCCTGGTCGACGGCAAGGACGTCTCGCACGTGGAGCCGAGTGCGCGCAACATCGGCATGGTGTTCCAGAGCTACGCGCTCTGGCCCCACATGCGGGTGTGGGACAACGTCGCCTTCGGCCTCGTGGAGCGACGCATGGACAAGGCCGCGATCCGGGAAAAAGTCGGGGCGGCACTCGAGATGGTCGGCCTGTCCGCCTATGCCGAGCGGCGGCCCAACCAGCTGTCCGGCGGCCAGCAACAGCGTGTGGCGCTCGCCAGGACGCTGGTCATCGAGCCGCAGGTACTGCTGCTCGACGAGCCGCTGTCCAACCTCGACAAGAAGCTGCGGGTGCAAATGCGCAGCGAACTGCTGTCCCTGCAGCGCAAGCTCGGCGTCACCACGGTATTCGTGACGCATGACCAGGAAGAGGCGATGACGACGGCCGACCGCATGGCGGTGATGGACAAGGGCGTCGTCCAGCAGGTGGGCACGCCGGTCGCGCTGTTCGATTACCCCAGCAATCCCTTCGTCGCCGGTTTCGTCGGCACCACCAACCTGCTGACCGGCGAGATCGAGAAGACCGGCGACACCCTGCGTTTCCGCACGCCGGGCATCGGCGAGCTTGCGATGCCGACCCACCCCAGCGCGCGGCCGGGCAGGATGGCGATCAGCTTCCGCCCGCACACGGTGCGCATCGTCATCGGCGACGCGGTGCGCGACGGCGCCTATGTATGGGTGAACGGCGTCGTCGAGCACACCGAATTCCTCGGCGAGTTCACCCGCTACCAGGTCCGCGTGGGCGAATCCCTGCTCACCGCCGACCAGCCGCACTACTGCGGTCTCGCGCCGCTGCCGCCGGCGGTCCAGGTCCGGCTCGGCATCGATGCGTCGCAGATCCGCTTCCTGCCGCTGTAGACCATGGCACGCATCAATGCGCGATCCCGAACCGGCCAGTCCCGCAGCGCCACGCATATCTGCCGTCTTTGCCATTTCCGCCTTAACCGCCATGCCGGTAACGCCGCCGTGCATGTCCCAGGAGACGCGTGATGGAAATCTACCAGCTCCGGACTTTCGTCACCGTCGCCAAGCTCGGCCATATCACCAAGGCCGCCGACTCCCTGCACGTGACACAGCCGGCGGTCACCGGCCATATCAAGGCGCTCGAGCAGGAACTCGGCATTGCCCTGTTTGATCGCGGCCATGGCCGGATAACGCTCACCAAGGCTGGCGAGATGCTGCTGCCGGAAGTGGAAAAGACGCTGGGCGCGTTCAACGCGACCCTGGCCAAGGCGAAAGAGCTGAAAGGCGAGATCACCGGACGGGTGTTGATCGGCACCCTGGGCGACCCGGACTTCCTGCGGCTCGGCAGCTTCCTCAATGGCCTGCTGGCCACGCTGCCGCTCCTGGAGATCAAGACCAAGTCGGGGCTGTCCGGCGGCATCCTGGACAGCGTCGGCACCGGTGAATTCTCCGCCGGCTTTTACATCGGGGCAGTCAACAACCCCGACGTCGCTTCCCTCGCCCTGCGCGGCGTGCGCTACCGGGTGGTCGGCCCGGCCGACTACGGCACCCGCCTGTTGGCCTGCGGCTGGAAGGAGGTCGCCGCCATGCCCTGGATCGGCGCACCGGAGAAGAGCCATATCCATCAGCTGCTGGTCGCCATGTTCGGGCGCCAGGGCCTGCGTCCCAACATCGTGATGGAGACCGACGAGGTCACGTCGCCGCACAGCCTCGTGCGTTCCGGCCTCGGGCTCTCGCTCATGCGTGAAGACCTCGCGCTGATCGCCGCCGAGAAAGGCGAAATCGTCATCTGGAGCCATGCCACGGCCGACACGCAGCTGTCGTTCCTGTATCGTGTCGACGCCGAGTTCGAACCCGTGATCGTCGGCATGCTCTCCATCCTGCGCGACATCTGGGGCGCAACGGTCAGTCCCTGACGCTGCCCCGGCCGGCGCCTCCTCCCGCGACCGGCGAGCGACGCACCGGCCTGCCCTGAGAACGTTGCCGTGGCGATGCAGATCCCCTCCGGCCGCGCCGCCTGCCTCACCGCGCTGCCCCCCTTGCGTTGAATCAAAGGCCGCAGGCACCCGCAGCGGCAGCGCCAGGACCACAATGGATGCCGGGCCGTCCTTGCATCAGTCCTTCCCGCGCCGCGCGGGCAGGCAACAGCGCACCGCGCAATCACATACCGCCTCGCGAACAGGGAGTTACGCGATGTCCACGCCGGCATGGTGCCGGCTGCGACACCGGTTGTCCTGAGAGAAGGTGCCATCATGCGCAAGACCAAAGACGACGCCGCGTCCTACCTGTCGCTCCCGCCCACCGAACTCCGCATCCGTTCCGTCCTCCGTTCCCGGAAGATGCGGGATGCGGTCGCCGCGGCCGCCTCCCGCCACGAACTGTCCCATCGTCGCAAGCTTGGCTTCAGCGCCGATGTCGTCGCCGAGCACCTGAGCAGCAGTCCGCCCGCCTCCGACGAGGCCTTCTTCGACCGCCGCCAGCTGAGCGAGGCGATCGTGCTGATTGCCGGGCGCCCGGTGCTGCTGGTGAAGGACGGGGTGTTCGAGACCGCCAGCCTGGATGAGCTCGAACAGCAGCTCGCGCCGCACCGCAAGGCGCTCGCGGCGCCGATCCGCGCTGTCGGCAGGATCGAGCTGTCCGACCACGACACCTTCGAGTGGTGCGGCACCGGCTGGCGCATCGAGGAAGATCTGATCGTCACCAACCGCCACGTCGCCAATGTCTTCGCGCAGCGGCAAGGCCGCGTGTTCCGGTTCCGGGTGAACCAGCGCGGCAGGCAGGTGCGGGCGCGCATCGACTTCCGTGAAGAGTACCGTGGCCTGGAATCGGAGGAATCCGCCGTCGCAGAGATCCTCTGGATTGCCGACGACACCGCCGAGGCGCCCGACATGGCCATCCTCCGGTTACTGAACGATCCGTCGCTGCCGCCGCCGATCCGGCTGCTCGGCAAACCGCTGGAACCGGAACAGCGCATCGCCGTCGTCGGCTACCCGGCGCGCGACAGCCGCAACGACGCCGGCGCGATGCGCGAGATCTTCGGCGACATCTACGACGTGAAGCGTTTTGCGCCCGGCGAAGTGGTGGCGGTGCCGCCCAGCGACTGGTATTTCACCCATGACAGCTCGACGCTCGGCGGCAACTCCGGTTCGGCGATCATCGACATCGAGAGCAAGTCGGTGGCCGGCCTGCATTTCGGCGGGCAGTTCCGCAAGACGAATTATGCCGTGAAGGCGAGCGTGATCCGGTCCCTGCTTGCCCGCCGCTCGTGGGTGCCGGTATCGCGCCAGGAACTGCATGTGCCGGAGGAGGGCTTCTCGGAGAAGAAGCGCAGCGTCGGCTACATGCGCAAGCGCGGCGGCTACGACCCGCGCTTCCTCGGCGTGCAAGTGCCGCTGCCGAAGCCGGGCCGGTCGCACCGGGTACTGGAGACGAACGGCGAACCCGCGCTGCCGTACATGCACTTCTCGATCGTGATGAGCGAAACCCGCCGCCTGCCGATCCTTACCGCGGTCAATATCGACGGCGGACTCAAGCACAGGCTCAAGCGCCAGGACGCCTGGGGCTTCGACCCGCGCATTCCCAGGCAGAAGCAGATCGGGCACGGCGAATTCTACGGGCCGGCTGCCTTCGACAAGGGCCATATGGTGCGGCGCGAGGATCCCGGCTGGGGTCGGACGCAGGCGGAAGCCGCGCTCGGCGAGGAAGACAGCTTCGTCTACACCAATGCAGTCCCGCAGATGCCGCAGCTGAACCAGCGCAGCTGGCTCGCGCTGGAGGACTACGTGCTCGACAATGCGAAGACGCAGGGCTTCCGGGTGTCGGTCTTCACCGGACCGGTCTTCCGGGGCAGCGACCCGCAGTACGAGGCGGTCCAGGTGCCGCTCGACTTCTGGAAAGTGGTGGCGATGATCGATGCCGACACCGGCGGGCTGTGCGTCTCGGCCTACATGCTGAGCCAGGAAGGCATGCTGCCGGAAGAGGGCTTCCGCTACGGGCCGTACAAGACCTGGCAGGTGCCGCTGCAGAAGGTCGCGGACGAGGCGGACCTGAAGTTTTCCAGGGCGATGACCGATGCCGACGTGTTCGGTGGCGCGGGCATGGAGGAACGCATTGCCGCGGGTCGCTTCGTGGAGATCCTGTCGGCGCACGACGTGGTGCTCGTGCGTCCGCGAACCAGGCGGCGGTAGGCGCACCGGCGCCGGTTTCGGTCTATCATCAGCCCGACCCCGGCCGGCGCCGGCCGATCATCGTCAACCGCAGAGAGAGAGGATAACCCATGGCAATGGACGTCATTGACTACCAGATTTTCGGCAGCGACATGCAGTACATCGAAGTGGAACTCGATCCCGGCGAAGCGGCTGTCGGCGAGGCCGGCATGATGATGTTCATGCAGGACGGGATCGAGATGGACACCGTATTCGGGGACGGCTCGCAGCAGGGCGGGCTGTTCGGCAAGCTGCTCGGCGCCGGCAAGCGCCTGCTGACCGGCGAATCGCTGTTCACCACGGTCTTCCACAACGAGGGGTCGGCCAAGCGCCGGCTGGCCTTTGCCGCTCCGTATCCGGGAAAGATCGTGCCGATCCACCTCGCCGACATCGGCGGCACGCTGATCTGCCAGAAGGATTCCTTTCTGTGCGCCGCCAAGGGCGTCTCGCTCGGCATCGCGCTGCAGCGCCGCCTCGGTGCAGGGTTGTTCGGCGGCGAAGGCTTCATCATGCAGAAGCTCGAGGGCGACGGCTGGGCGTTCGTGCATGCGGGCGGCACATTGGTCGAGAGGACGCTGGCGCCGGGTGAAGTGCTGCGGGTGGACACGGGCTGCGTGGTCGCCTTCCAGCCGCAGGTCGATTTCGACATCAAGTTCGTCGGCAAGATCAAGTCCGCGCTGTTCGGCGGCGAAGGACTGTTCTTCGCGACGCTGCGCGGTCCCGGCAAGATCTGGCTGCAGTCGCTGCCCTTGTCGCGGCTGGCCAACCGCCTGATGGCGTCCGCGCCGGCTGCGGGCGCCGGTGGCAGCTCGCTGCTCGGCGCCGGCGCGCTAGGCGGCATACTCGGTGGCGACGACGAGTGAGCCGGGGGCAGCAAGGCGATCCGATTCCGGCCGGCGCCGCCGCTGTTCCCGGACGGCTGTTCGGGCCCGGCGTCGCCGAAGGCGGCGCCGCGGCAATCGCGCGCTGGCGGGACGGCAGCCTGATCGTGGAAGCGCCGGGCCGCTGCCTGCGGGTACCCGCGGCGCAGGCGCGCCCGGAGGCGGCCGGATTCAATCTCGGGCATGTGCGCGTCGACTGGCGGGACGACGAAGGCGCGTTCGCCTTCTTCATCGACGACGAGGCCGGCTGCGAGGCATTCCTGGCGACCGCGCCGCCCGTGCTGGACGATGCACGGCGCGCGTTGCGGGCGCGGCGACGCGGCACGACGCGCCGTTTTCGTGCGGCGCTCGTCGTCTATGCGCTGCTCGTCCTGCTGCCCTTCATCGCCCTCGCGGCGTTCCTCATGCAAAGCGAGCGGATTGCCGGCTGGGTCGCTGCCCAGGTGCCGCGCAGCGTCGAAGCACGGCTCGGGCAGCTGGTTCTGGCGCAGACCCAGGCGCGCGTGGAACTGGTGGAGGATGGCGCCGCGCATGCGGCGGTACAGCAGATCGGCGGCATGCTCGCCAAGGACCTGGGATACGACTATCGCTGGCTTGTGGCCCGCGATCCGGCGGTCAATGCATTCGCCGCCCCGGCAGGCATCATCGTCGTCAATACCGGACTGATTGCCCATGCCCGCGCGCCCGCGGAGCTCGCCGGCGTGATCGCCCATGAAATCTCCCACGTCGAGCGCCGCCATGCGCTGCAGGCGATGATCCGCAGCGCCGGGATGGGTGTACTGCTCTCGCTGGCGATCGGCGACTGGTCGGGCGGCGCGGTCGGCGCCTGGGCCGCGGGCCTCGCCGACCTCCGGTTCTCCCGGGAAGCGGAAACCCAGGCGGATGCCGACGCCCTGCTCCGCCTGCACCGGGCCGGTATCGATCCGGCGCCGATGGCGGCATTTTTCGGCCGTCTGGCGCAGGATGAGAACGGCATTCCCGGACTATCCATTCTCGCCACCCATCCCCCTTCGGCGGAGCGGATGGAGGCACTGCGGGCGCAAATTGCGCGACTGCCTGCGTCGGCCTACCGGCCGCTGCCGATCGACTGGACAGCGGTTCAAGCCTCGCTGCCGCGGTGACGCGCGCCACACGCGCTATTTCCCCTGCCCATTCCGCCGCGGATGCGGTATATTTCAGCGCCAAGTTTCGTTATGGCATCTTTTTCTGGGAGTAGATATGAACAAAACTGAAATCATCAGCAAAGTCTCGGCAGACAACGACCTGACCAAGGTGAAGGCAAAGCAGATCGTCGAACAGGTGTTCGGCTTCATCGGCGCGGACCTGAAGAAGGAAGGCCGCTTCTCCTTCCCCGACCTCGGCACGTTTACGGTCGGCCAGCGCGCCGCACGTACCGGCCGCAATCCGAAGACTGGCGACACCATCAAGATCAAGGCATCGAAGACGGTGCGCTTCAAGGCCAGCCCGGCGCTGAAGACCCTCGTCGCCAAGGTCAAGACCAAGTAAGTCCTGCCTCGCCGGGGCGCGCACCTGCCGCTCCGGCCCCCTCCCCCATCACCTCTTTCCGCTCCCCGTATCCGACAGGCCCTTGTCCATTGAGCTTATGACAAGGTAGTTGAGCCGGATCAATCGCAACGGCCATTCCCTTCCGCTGCCGTTGAATTCCCCGTCGAAACGCCACAGAATCGCGGATTGCCATTTTTCCTGTCCCCCGGTGCAAAGCTTTTCGCTTTCTCAAACCACCCCGGCGGCGCACGCGGATGATGGATGCAAGCGCCGGCACCTCCGCCGGAACATGAAGCAGCGTAAGGCCCTCACGTAATGACCCGAGCAATAGCCCCCATACTGGTAGTGGAAGATGATGCGGCAACGCGCAGCCTGCTGTGCGAGATGCTGGTTGTCCTCGGCTATCGCACGGCCAGTGCCGGGTCCGCCGAGGAAGCGATCGAGTTGATCGACAATGGCGGCGGGACGTACTCGGTCCTGCTCGCTGACATCGCGCTGCCAGGCATGTCCGGCATTACCCTCGCCGAGATCGCGATCCAGAAAATCCCCGGCCTGCAGGTGATTTTTGCAAGCGGCAACGGCTTCCTTGTGGCGGACAAGACCGATTTCGAATTCCGCCTGCTGCCCAAGCCCTATGACCTCAACCAGCTGCAGATGGTCCTGGCCGACGTCACGGTATTTGCCACCGACACCGAATAAGCCGCACCGCCGCCCCCGGTTGCCGCACCCGTCTTCACGTTGCCCGCATTGCGCGGGTTCCCGGTCCTGCACGGGCGTCTGTCATTTGGCCAACAGTCGAAGAACAAACGCGCCGTACAGTAGTCAACATTCTGATGTTGTCCCATGGATGCCAACAACACCGGATGTCGAGGGCGAGCAAGTTTCGTCAACGAACCAATGACTGGCGACAAAAGTCGAAACAAGGAAATGCGCCATTCTTCACTGCCATGAACCAGCGCCGAGAAAACGACAGCACCCAATGAAACTGTTGGAAACCAGCGACCAGCGCACCGCGCTCCTGAGCGCCATGATCATGAATGCGATGGACGCGTTCGTTGTCGTTGGCGAGGGCGACGTCGTACAGGTCTGGAACCCCGAAGCGGAACGGATCTTCGGCTGGACCCAGCGGGAGGCCATCGGCGCGCTGCTCAACGACCTGATCCTGCCGGTGGAGGCGCGCCCGGTATTCGAACGCGTGCTGCGCGTGTTCCGCGCCACCGGCCATCACCGCGCCCTCAACCGGCGGCTGGAGCTGAGCGCGCTGCACAAGGACGGCCGGCCGGTGCCGGTCGAGGTCACCATCACCCCGGTACGCTGCGAGGACCATTTGCTGTTCAGCGCTTCGATCCGCGACCTCACCGAACGCAAGCACATCGACGAGCAGCTGCGCCGGCACCAGAGCGAACTGCGCCAGGCATGCGCGGAACTGCGGGAGAGCCGCGCGGAGCTGGAATCCGCGCTGCATGTGAACCGCCGCCTGATGGAGTACTCGCTCGACGTGATCGCTGCCATCGATGCCACGTCCGTCTTCGTCCAGGTCAGCGCGGCGTCGGCCCGGGTATGGGGCTACGCGCCCGGCGACCTGAAGGGACGTCCCTACCTGGACCTGGTCCACCCGCAGGATCGCGCGCTGCTCGCCGAAGCGGCGCTCAGGGTGCGGACGGAAGGCGCGGACCTGGCCACCGAGGCACGTTTCCTCCACCGTTCCGGCGCCATCGTCAATATCGCCTGGACCGTCAACTGGTCCGAGTCGGATTCCCGTTTCTACTGCGTCGCGCGCGACATCACCGCCTCCAAGCAGGCCGCCTACGCGCTCGCCGAACGCGACCAGCGCTTTCATTCGCTGTTCGAGCACCATCCCGACGGCGTGTTCGCCTTCGACCTCGACGGCCGCCTGCTTTCGGCCAACCAGGCACTGTCGGTGCTCACCGGTTGCAGCAACGACGAGCTGACCTCGATGACCTTCCGCGCGCTGGTCGCACCGGAAAGCGCGGCCGCCGTGGAGGATCGCTTCCTCGCCGCGACGCGGGGCGAGGCCGCCAACTTCGAGGCGACCGGCATCCGCCGCGACGGCAGCCGCTACGAGGCGCACATCACGGTGGTGCCGATCGTCGTCGACGGCGCCATCGTCGGCGTCCACGGCATCGCCCGCGACATCACCAGCGGCAAGAACTATGAGCGCCGCATCGAATACCTGGCGACCTACGACGCCCTGACCGGCCTGCCGAACCGCAACCTGCTCGACGACCGCCTGCGGCATGCGCTGGTGCAGGCAGAGCGCGACGGACATCGTGCCGGGGTGCTGTTCCTCGACCTCAATCGCTTCAAGATCGTCAACGACAGCCTCGGGCACGACAAGGGCGACGCCCTGCTGAAGATCATGGCGGACCGCCTGAAGCAATGCGTGCGCGAGTCGGACACGGTGGCCCGCCTCGGCGGCGACGAGTTCGTGATCGTGCTGGAGAACGTGTCGACACCGCAGGACGTGGTCACGGTCGCGCGCAACGTGCTGACCCAGATCGAGAAGGCCGTGACGCTGGACGGCCACGAGTTCGTCGTCTCCGGCAGCATAGGCTGCAGCCTGTACCCGAAGGACGGCAGCAGCGCAGCCGCCCTCCTGCGCGCGGCCGACCTCGCGATGTACGAGGCCAAGTCGGCGGGCGGCGGCGCCTTCCGGTTGTACCGGGAAGACATGAACGAGCGCGTCAAGGCGCGCCTGCTGCAGGAACACCAGCTCCGCCTGGCTCTCGAGAAAGGCGAACTGGTGGTGTACTACCAGCCGCGCATCGACATTGCGCGCAAGCGCATCGTCGGCGCCGAGGCCCTGCTGCGCTGGCAGCACCCGGAGCGCGGCCTGGTGCCACCGAACGAGTTCATTCCGCTGGCCGAGGAGATCGGCCTGATCGACGAGCTCGGCGAGTGGGTACTGAAGACCGCCTGCCGGCAGAATCGCCGGTGGCAAACGAGCGGCCTGCCGCCGCTGAAGGTTTCGGTGAACATCTCACCGCACCAGCTTGCACCCGAATCCACGATCAGCACCGCGGTACAGGAGACCCTGCGCGAGACCGGGCTGGACGCGCAATGGCTGGAGCTGGAGATCACCGAAAGCAGTCTGATGCAGAACGTGGAATCCACGCTGACCAAGCTGGTGGAAATCCGTGACGCCGGTGTCTCGATCTCGATCGACGACTTCGGCACCGGCTACTCCTCGCTCAGCTACCTGCGGCACCTGCCGGTCGACGCGCTGAAGATCGACCAGTCCTTCATCCGCGACATCTCCGCCAGCCGCGACAACGCCGCCATCGTGTCCGCCACCATCGCGCTGGCGCATACCATGGACCTGAAGGTGGTGGCCGAGGGCGTGACGACCGAGGAGCAGATCCGCTTCCTGCAGTCGCATGAATGTGACGAAGTGCAGGGCTTCATCCTCAGTCCGGCGGTGCCGGCGGAGGAGCTCTCGCGGCTGCTGCAGCAGGGCGTGGTCAACGGACCGTCCAGCTTCATGCACTGAGCGCGCGGCGCCGCCGCTTCGGCGCCAGCATCACGCCGCTGCAGGAAGGGGCGCCGCAGCGGCAGGCGAAGGCCTTGCGGACCGCCGCCGTGTGCCGGCCATCGTAGATCAGCGCATAGTTGTAGCTCAGCTCCTCGCCCCGGTCGATATCCCGCAGCGCATAGATGTGGACCCGTCCGTCCTCATGCTCCATCGCCTCGCAGTTCGGTTCGCAGGAATGGTTGATGAAGCGCGCCGCGTTTCCGCGGCTGCCGCCGTCGATCACGCGCCCGTCCGCCAGGGTGAAGAAGAAGGTATGGTTGAGCGGGCCGCCTTTCGCAGCCGACCTCTCGAGGGCCGTCGCCCAGTCGATGCGTTCGCCCCGATACTCGACGATACGTTCGCCCGCTGCGATCCTGCGGCGGGCGAATACGCCGGTACCGTGGATGGCGGAATCGCGAACAATGTAGGAGAGCCGGGTGGCCGTCGGTGAGGCGCTGCGGGATGTCTTCATCTGGTCGTGCCTGATGCCTGCTGGTTGTCGGCAATTCTGTTGATCTGATTTTTCCGTCGGCACGCACCTGCCGCTCCATCGTGCGCCGCCCCCGCACGGGATCGGCGCAGCACATGAACGCGCGCGAGCCTGCGCCTGCCCTCGATCCGCCGTCACGAAAAGGTGTTGCAGGAAGAGCCGCAGTGGAACGAGGCTGACTGACTTTCCTCAAGGCAGTAAAACCATCGCCTGCTTAAGATTCCTCGTGCTGCTGTTCTGCCGGCAATCAGTCAGCGGCACCGGGGCCCGCGCATGGCGCGGGCCTTTTTTCATTCACAGCCCAAGCTGGTCCGGACGAACCGGGTCGGCGAACGGCGCCCGGGTTTCCAGTTGCTCCTCGAATTCCTCGCCGGTCTGGCCGTGCGCACGCAGGAACTCGCGTAGTTCACGCAGGAAGAGTCGCTTGTCGCTCAGCCCGGAGTCGTCCCCCAGCGTGTAGGTATCGCGGCTGCCGAACAGGTGTTCCGCCTCGGGCAATGGCAGGCGGAACAGCTGCGCCATTGCTTCCGCGGTCGTCCTCGGCGCCGGATCGCCGTTCAGCGCCAGTCGGTCCTCATCGCCGGCCAGCGTCAGTCCGAGCCGGTTGAAATCAGGGTGACGCGCAAGCCAGCCGGCGGGCGAACAGACCATCTGGTCCAGCGTCTCGCCCCGGGCAGTACAGAGGCCGGTAAGGTCGACGGCGGATTCCGGGATGCCGTCGATGATCGCATACGCGTCCTTCAGCAGTTCAAAGTCGGGGCCGCTTTCCATCACATGTCCTTTCATGGCAGGTCAACACATCGCAGGCGTTCACTATCCGCATGTGGCAATAGACAGTTGACGCACGACCGCGTTTCCCGTCGCCGTCCCCTTCGGGTGCAAAACGCGTTGCTTACCACGGCCGGGCAGCCGCCTTCGGGCCGGTGCGCCGCACAGCCGCCGTCGCCATCGTCTACTTCCTGTTCTTCATTGTCTGCTTCATCAGCCGGTAAACATACGTCGCGATGATGAGGCCAAGGACAAGCTTGGTGACTGGATCGAGAAAGCGGCCGACCAAGGCATAGCGATCACTGAGCAGATAGCCGGCAACGGTCAGTAGTGCAGTCCAAATGAACGAGCCGCCCAGCGAGTACAGCAGAAACTGCCTTATCGGCAGCTTGAAGATGCCAGCAGGTACCGAAATGAGCGTGCGCACCGCCGGCACCAGGCGGCCGAGGAAAACCGAGGTTCGGCCATGCTTCTCGAACCATGCGGTGGCCCGTCGCACGTCGGTCGAGGAAATCGTCAACCATTGTCCATGCTTGTCGGCCCATTTCTCCAGGCCGCACTCGGACAGCTTCACGCCCGCGTAGTACCACGGCAACGCGCCGGTTACCGACCCGGCAGTGCCGACGACCACCACGGCGACGGGATTGAGCTCGCCGCGCGCGGCGACGAATCCGGCGAGCGGCATGATCAATTCCGACGGAATCGGCGGAAAAATATTCTCGAGCACCATCAGCAGGAAAATTCCCAGGTAGCCGCCGGTCTCCACCGCCTTCACGAGCATGTCGAACATCGCGTCCCCTCTTGCTGTATCACCCCGCGGCCCTTTCCATCGCCAGGCAATGGGCAATTGACGCAGACGTCACAAGATACCCCGGTGAAGAAGGTGCCGGGCGCAGGGCGAACGAAACATGGAGAAGCATCAAGCGCGCCTGGCGTCGCCGGGACGTGTGCGAGGACTGCGCCAATGACGGGAAAGGAAAGCGGCAGCCCGGGAACGGCGGTCCGGTGAAGACCGGTTGCTGAAAGCGGCGGGGGAGTTGGTGCGCACGATGCGCCAAGTTGGATGGGATGCGGAGTGCCGGGGTGCCGGGGTGCCGGGGTGCCGGGGTGCGAAGTCCCGCGGACCAAAAAAAAGCCCGCTACGAGAGCGGGCTTAAATCCAATTCAAGGAGAGTTGGAGGAGACAGGTGCATATTACTGCACCGCACAAAAAAATACCTCTTCCGAGTGTGAATAACAGATATTCGCGCTTCTTATAAGGCGATGGCTTGAGGTTCACGGAACCATGTAGATCTTGCCGTTCCGTCACTGCCGGGCCGATTCCGTTAATGCCTTGATTTTGATCAACTACTTTTTCCCCTTTGTTTTCAGCCACTTAGCGCGTCTGCACAGTGCTTTTCCACAGACTTGACCACAGGGACTGTGAAAAAACCGGTTGCAGGCAAAACCGGCGAAGCGCGCATCCCCAATCCCTTCGATGACCATGACGGTAATCACCACAAGATGATCCAGGGTCGGCGCTTGCGGAAATGCCAGGCGGCCTTATCGCCAGCGCAGTTCGGTCCCCCACGTGCCCGCGGGGCGCGTGATGGTTTCCTCGTCGCGCCCAAATGACGGCCTCAGGTCGGGCATATCGCGTCGCGGCAGAGCATCCGTCGGCGGGCTGCGCTTCCCGCGAGGCGGCGCTATACCCGCGTGGCGCCAGGCGCCAACCGAGGCAGCGTCGCCCGCACTGGCTGAAATACCACAGGCATGAAGCCGGCGATTGCCGACCCCGAACAGTGCCGGTAGCATTGCCGCCCGCGTCCGTTGCCGCGGTCGCC
The DNA here is from genome assembly GCF_036563305.1 of Noviherbaspirillum sp. GTDB lineage: Bacteria > Pseudomonadota > Gammaproteobacteria > Burkholderiales > Burkholderiaceae_D > Noviherbaspirillum. Next base: position 15,352 of record NZ_DATCMQ010000001.1, read on the forward strand.
ATTCCTGTCATCGCAACCAGTCTCCAGATGTCGAACCCGTTCCCACGCCGTATCCGCTCCGCCCTGGCAGCCCTTTTCCTCCTGCAGTTCCCCGCCACCGGCGTGCTCGCCGGCGAAAACGTCCGGACCGCCGCCAGCGTCGCGCGCGCCGCCGAGCTTGCCGCAGCACGAGCCCGCTACGAGCAGACGGAACGCGAGGTGGAGGCGATCATGCGCATGCGGCGCGAGGAAATCCGGCGCGAGACGGGCGGGCGCCTTGCAGCGGGCCGGCCGAAGGCCGACGCCGGCGGCGACGCGACACCTGCGCCGAAGCCACCCGCGGACTGGAGCTACGAGGGCGAGAACGGACCCGAGCAGTGGGCAAAGCTGCGGCCCGACTGGGCGCGCTGCGGTGCCGGCCAGCGCCAGTCCCCGATCGACATACGGGACGGTATCCAGGTCGACCTGGAACCGGTTTCCTTCGACTACAGGCCGTCGTCGTTCAATGTCGTCGATACCGGCCGTACCGTGCAGGTCAACCTCGCCCCCGGGAATCGCATTTCGCTTACCGGACGCAGCTATGCGCTGGAGCACTTTCATTTCCACCGACCGGCGGAAGAGAAGATCGATGGCCGCGGGTTCGAGATGGTGGCCCACCTGGTGCACAGGGACGACGAAGGCAGGATGGCAGTGGTCGCGGTGCTGATCGAGAATGGCAGCGCGCACGGCCTTCTGCAGACAGTCTGGAACAACCTGCCGCTGGAGAAGCACATGCCGGTCGCGCCGCCTGCGCTGCTCGACGTCGGCCAGATCCTGCCGCAACGCAGGGAGTACTACACCTACATGGGATCGATCACCACGCCGCCCTGCAGCGAGGGCGTGCTATGGATCGTGCTGAAGGAGCCGGTGCAGGCATCGGCCCGGCAGATCGGGATTTTCTCCCGCCTTTATCCGATGAACGCGCGCCCGGTACAGCCCTCGTCCGGGCGCCCGATCAAGGAATCGCACTAAGCGGCGAGAGCCCGCTCATTGCGGCGCGCCGCAAACCAGCAGCGCGACCGGCAACTGCCCCAGTACACGCTCCAGCGCAAGCTTGCCGTCCTCGGACCTGAATGCGCTGCCGCCGTACAGGTCGGTCCACTCGCCCTGTACGCCATCCGGCAGCATCAGCATGGTGTCCTTCCACGCATCGGCAGCCGGTGCCACCGAGGCAGGATCGGCCAGCACCGCCTGCGGAAACAGCGTCGCGACCACCAGCACGGCCCGCTGCTCGTGCCGTCGCAGGAAGGCAAGCACGCGGCCCGCCTGCGGCCCCTCGGCCGCGACGGCCGCATAGGTTCCCGCCGCGAACAGCGCCGGGTCGCGCTTGCGCAGCGCCAGCGTGCGCGCCACGAGCTGCTGCTTCAGCACGCCGCTGCGCCAGTCGTCCGCCTGCAGGCGCTCGCCCGCGCCCTCCAGCGCCTGCCGGCGCAGCGCATAGTCGACCGGACGCCGGTTGTCCGGATCGACCAGGCTCAGGTCCCACATGTCCGTTCCCTGGTACAGATCGGGTATGCCGGGGCAGGTCATCCGCAACAGCGCCTGGGACAGGCTCTTTGCCGCGCCGGCCGCGGCGATGCGGCGCACGAAGCCGGTGAGCAGCGGCAGGAAGGCGTTGTCCGCGCGGGCGTCGAGGATGGCGTGCAGGAACCGGCGGCAGCCGTTCTCGTAGGCTTCGTTCGGCTGCACCCAGTTGCTCACCTGCTTGGCCTCGCGCAGTGCCTTGGTCTGCCACTGGTCGATGCGTTCGGCGAAGCGGCGAATGCCGTCCGCATCGGCGGGATCGAGGTCCAGCGGCCAGGCGCCGACCAGGGTCTGGTACAGCATCAGCTCGTCGCCCGGTTGCGGCGCGTGCGGCGGGGTATCGTCGTCGGCCTCCAGCGCCGCCCGCAGCGGTGCGTTCAGCCCCATCCATTCGCGCACCGCCCGCTCCCAGTCCTGCGGCATCTCGCTTAGCACGGCGATGCGCATGCGCACATCCTCTCCCCGCTTGTGGTCATGGGTAGCGGTGGCGAGCAGGCAGGCGGGGAAGCGTTCTGCACGGATCCGGTTACCTTCGTGGAACGCCTGCAGGTCCAGTGCGAATTGCGCCGGGTCGGAACCGACCTCGTTGCGCGAGAGCAGCCGGCCGTAGCGGTAGAAGGCGGTGTCCTCCACCGACTTGGCCGCCAGCGGCGGGGTCAGCTGCTGGAAGCGCGTGATGGCGCGCTGGTGCAGACGCCGTACCTTCGGCGACGCGGCGTCGCGCGGTGCGGCGCGGCCGAACCATCCGGCCAGCACGTCGAGCAGCTGGCGTTCGGTGCGGTCCACCGACTGATGGGCATGCTCGAGCGTACGTTCGATCACGGCGGCGTCGGTCTCGTCGCAGCCGTTGGCATCCACATAGGTGCGATACACCGGGAAGGCCACCAGGAATTCGGTGAACACGCGCCGGATCGCGCCAAGGGAGAAGTCCCGCGTGCGCAGGTCGGTGCGTGCCAGGGCATGCAAGGCGCGGGAGGCCGCCTCGAATTCGCCGGCCAGGTTGTTGGCCAGCAGACGCCGTCGCGCCTGCCGCACTTCGGCATGGAAATCGTCGGGCTGGCCGGTGAGTTGCGTCCACAGCGCACCGAGCGGCGCCTCGGCTGCGCGGTCATGCAGCAGCGCACCGACACGGTCCATGAAGTCGTAGCCGCTGGTGCCGTCGATTTCCCAGTTGGCCCGCAACTGTTCGTCCTGGCCGAGGATCTTTTCGACGATGATCCAGGCCGGATCCGGCGGCAGGGTCGCAGGCCGCTGTGCCGACAGGGCCTGCAGGCGGCCGCGCAGCTTGCGGCAGTACGCGCCCGGATCGGCGAGGCCGTCGACATGGTCGATGCGTACGCCGTCGATCAGCCCTTCGGTGAAGAGGCGGAAGATCAACGCGTGCGTCGCCTCGAACACATCGTCCTGCTCCACCCGCACGCCGGCGAGATCGGTCACTTCGAAGAACCGGCGCCAGTTGATGCCGTCGGCCGCGCAGCGCCACCAGGCGAGTCGATAGTGCTGGCGCTCCAGCAACTGATGCAGGCGTTCCATGCCTTGCGGCGTTTCGGCGGAGAAGGCGGCGGTCGCCGCTGCAATCAGGCTGCTTCCCTCGCTGTCCTGCGCCAGTTCGCACAGCTGGCTGAAGCCGCGGCTCGCATTCGGCAGGCCGGCATTTCCCTGTGCGTCTTCCTCGGGCTCGAACGCGGTGGCAATCGGGGCGAGCCGTTCCGCGCCGGTGGCGCGCAGGATGTCGGGGTAGCTCGCCGGAGTGACCGGGAACTGGTGCGAATAGTAGGCGACGTGGAACCTGCCGCGCGTGGCATCGAACTGGAGGCGGATCTCGTTGGCTGCCAGCACGTCGCCGTACGGCTGCCCGAGGAAGGGCGCCATCACCTTGCCGTGCAAGGTCTCGTCGGCGGGCTGCCAGTCGATGTCAAACCAGCGCGCGTACGGGCTGTCCTGCCCCCATTCGAGCACATGCTGCCACCAGGGATTCTCCGGGCCGACGCCCATGTGATTGGGCACGATGTCGAGGATCAGGCCCATTCCGTGCGCGCGAATGCGTTCGACCAGGCGGCGCAGGCCTTCCTCGCCGCCGAGTTCCGGATTGATGCGGGTCGGATCGACGATGTCGTAGCCGTGGGTGGAGCCCGCGCGGGCGGTCAGGATGGGCGATGCATAGATATGGCTGATGCCGAGCGCGGCATAGTACGGAACGACTTCGGCCGCGTCGTCAAAGCCGAAATCCTTGTGCAGCTGCAGCCGGGCGGTGGCGCGGGGAATCGCCATCACTGCTCTCCTTGGAAGTTGCGTTGTTTGTTCATTACGGCCAGGCGCGCGCGTACGGCTGGCGCGTCGAGCAGATCGCCGACCGGTTGCGGCAGCCGTCGCCGCCAGTTCGGATGCTCGTCGATGGTCCCCGGCAGGTTGGGCTGCTCGGCCAGGCCAAGCGCGTCCTCGACCGGCAGGACCGCCAGTGGCGCGGGCGTGGCGGCCACGAACGCCAGCGCCGCCTCGATCGGGGCCTGATCGGCGGCGGGCGGCGGCATGGGGCCCTGGACCAGCCCCTCTGCGTCGAGCGCCTGCCACAACTTGCGCCGCTCCTGCGCGCGACCATCATGCGCATCGGCCCCGGTCTGCCCCGGTTCGAGCAGGTTGAGGCGCGCGCGCCAGTCGATATCGCGCCCTTCCCACCAGCCGGCGAAGGTCGGCAGGTCGTGGGTGGTGGTGGTGGCGATCGCACTGACCGGGTATTCGGACGGCTTGAAGAAGCGGTGCCCGTCCTGCTGGAAATGCAGCAGGCGGATGCCGAGCAGCCCGGCCTGCGCCAGCGTCGTGTCGAAACCCTTGGGCACCGTGCCAAGATCCTCCCCGATGACGATCGCGCGATGCCGCCACGACTCGAGTGCGATCAGGCGCAGCAGGTCGTCGAGCGGATAGCGCAGGTAGGCGCCCTCCTCGGGTGAGGCGCCGTGCGGCACCAGCCACAGGCGGGCCAGTCCGAGCACATGGTCGATGCGGGCGCCGCCGCCGTGGGCGAAGGTCGCCCGCAGCATTTCCAGGTAGGCGCCGAAGCCCCTGGCCTTCATCGCCTGCGGAGAGAAGGCGCCGATACCCCAGCTCTGGCCGCGGGTGTTGAGCTGGTCGGGCGGCGCGCCGACCGACAGTCCGTTGATGATCTCCGCCTGCCGGCTCCATGCCTGGCTGCCGCTGCTGTCGGCGCCGACCGCGAGGTCGGCGATCAGGCCGATCGGCATGCCGGCATCACGGGCCGCTTGCTGCGCGCCGCCGAGCCCCCGCGCAGCCTGCCACTGCAGGAACTCGTGGAAGCCGACATCGTCCGCATAGTCGCGGGCAAAGCGTTCCACCTGGGCGCCGCGCGGGTCGCGCAGGCCCTCCGGCCAATGACGCCAGTCGCCATCCTCGCCTTGTGCAAGCCGCCAGGCATGGATCGCCTCGAAGCAGGCATGGTCGCGCAAGGCACTGCCCTCGCGCGCACGGAAAGCCTCGAAATCGCTGCGGTCGCCCTGCTGCAGGAACTTGCCGTACAGCCGGCGCAGCAGCTTCAGGCGCAGCGCCGCAGCAGCAGGCCAGTCAATCAGCGCCAGCTGCTCCAGCGATGCCAGCTTCGCGGCGACATCATCGCCCTCTTCTGCCATCGCCTCGGCCAGCGCCTGCTGGCCGAGCACTGCGGCCGGATCGACATGCAGCACGTTGAGGAACAGCCGGCTGGATGGGCCATACGGGCTGAAGCGATGCACGTCGGCACTGAACATCGCATGCACCGGGCTGATCGCGACCGCGGCAGCGCCATGGCCGGCGGCCGTACGCACCAGCTGCTGCAGCGCCGTGTAGTCGCCGAAGCCGCCGTCGCCCGGCCGCCGCAGCGAGTAAAGCTGCACGCCGAGGCCCCAGACCCGGGCGGCCTGCGCGTCCGTATCGCGCCCGGCGGCCAGCGCGTCGGTCACGCCGAAGCAGCCGGGCGGCGCGACGGCCAGGCGGGTATCGCCTTGTGCAGTACGCAGCAGGTGATACCCGGGTGCGTCGATCGCGGGCAGCGTCGCGCCCGCCGCCGGGTCGGCCGGAAAGCGGCCGTCGATGCGGCCGCCATCCTCGCGCTCGATGCTGTACGCGGTATCCGCCAGCGACGCCGGGAGCTTCAGCTGCAGCGCCTGCCCGGCGAGCCCGGTCACCAGCGGCGGCATCGCGGCGCCGCCCTCGAGCGCGGCCAGCTGCGCGAGGCTGTGATCGCAATCCTGCGCAGTCGCGCTCGGCAGGCCGAGCGCATCCAGGATCGTACGCAGGGCGTCCGGCGCCACCTGCCGCGGTTCTCCGTTGAAGCTGGTCCAGTCGCGCATCAGCCCGGCCGCGTCGGCCAGCTGGAAAAGCTTGGCGTCGTTCATGGCGCTGGCTCCAGCAGGACGATGATCGCGTGCGCAGGCAGCTCCCCGCGCAGGGCGGCGTCCGGCACTTCCTGGGTCTCGAACAGGATGGTGCCGCCCCGGCCGTCGGCCAGCTGTTCGTAGCTGATCGCCACCGGCGCGGCGCCGAGATTGATCGCGATCATCAGCACCCGGCCGTCGCCCATCATCCATCTAGCCTTGACCGCGCGCGGCCCGAGCACTTGGGTGTCGAGCGCGCGCGCGCCCGGCAGCCGGGGAACGATCTGCGCATGGCGGATCGCCAGCACGCCCTTGTACCAGTCACGCCAGCTCGACGCCACCAGCGCGTCCGCCACCGGGATCGATGCCGTGAAGGTCGACTCCGCATTCGGGTCGGGAATGCGTTCCCGCGTCTCCGGCGCGGAGAACGACGAGAAGCGCGCGAATTCCTCCCGCCGGCCATTACGCACGGCGTCGGCCAGTTCCTGCGTGAGATGGCTGGTGAAGTACAGGAACGGCGTCGTCGCGCCAATTTCCTCGCCCATGAACACCAGTGGAATGTGCGGCGACAGCAGCAGCAAGGCGCTCGCCGCACGCAGCGCGTCGGGATGCGACAGCGTGGTGAGCCGGTCGCCGAACGCCCGGTTGCCGATCTGGTCGTGGTTCTGCAGGAACAGCACGAAGGAAGTCGGCGGCAGATGGCCGCTCGGCTCGCCGCGCGGTTCGCCGCCCGGGTAGAGCGGGGCCTCGCCCTGGTAGACGAATCCTTCCGACAGCCCGCGCGCCAGCCGTTCCGCGGCCTGGTTGATGTAACCGGCATAGTAGCCTTCGTGCTCGCCGGTCAGCATCACGTGCAGCACGTGATGCAGGTCGTCGTTCCATTGCGCGTCATACAGGCGGCCGGGCTGCTGCGCCAGCATGCGTGCGCTGTTGTCGTCGTTCTCCAGCACCAGGTGCAGATGGCGCTCGGGCGGGAAGGCCGCACGGATGCGTTCGGCCATCTCCACCAGGAAGTCCTTCTCGCTGATTGCATGCACGGCATCGAAGCGCAAGCCGTCGAAACGGTATTCGTCGAGCCAGTAGATCGCATTCTCGATGAAGTAGTCGCGCACCTGGCGCCGGCGAAAGTCGATGGCCTGGCCCCAGGGCGTCTTGATGTCGTCGCGGAAGAAATCGCCCGCATAGGCACCGAGATAATTGCCGTCCGGGCCGAAATGGTTGTACACCACGTCCAGGAAGACCATCATGCCGAGGCCGTGCGCGGTGTCGATCAGTTCCTTCAGCTGCTCCGGCGTGCCGTAGGCAGTGTCGGGAGCATACGGCAGCACGCCGTCATAGCCCCAGTTGCGCTGTCCGGGGAAGTCGGCGATCGGCATCAGCTCGATCGCGGTGAAGCCGAGCTCCGCGAGCGTCGGCAGCTGGCGCGCGATGCCGGCAAAGCCGCCGAGCGCGCCCGGATGCAGCTCGTACAGCACCGTCTCGTGCCAGGGCCGGCCTTGCCAGTCGGTGTTCTTCCACTGATAGCTGTCCGGGTCGCAGACCACGCTGGCATCATGGACGTCGCCTGCCTGCAACCGTGAAGCGGGATCGGGCACCGCCATGTCGTCTCCGACGCGGTAGCGGTAACGGCTGCCCGGGCCGCAGTCGGCCTCCACGTCGAACCAGCCGTCGACGCCTGCCCGCATCGGCATGGACGGGCGGCCGTCGATCTCGAGACTGACCTGCTGCGTGCCCGGCGCCCAGAAACGGAAGCGGGTGCGATTGGGCGCGACCAGGCGCGCGCCGAATGAGTAGTCAAGTTGGGACATCATCGTTCACCAGTAATACCGCGCTGTGGGCGGCGACAAGAATGCGGTTGTGTTCCGGGTGCAGCTCCGGGCGTTGTCCTTCGGCGGCGTCGATCGCGGTGCGCCATGCGATTGCCGGCAGGGGCAGCTGGAACTCCCTGTCTTCCGAAAAGGCGTTGAGCAGCAGCAGCGAAGCGCACACCCTGCCGCTTTGGCGGTCAGCCGCCACGCGGCGCAAGGCCAGCAGTCGCCCTTCGCTGAAATGCCATCGCTCAGGCGTCATCTCGCTGCCGGTCTCGTCGAACCAGCCGATGTCGGGCATGCCGTGCAGAGTCTTGGTATTGGCAGTCAGGAAGCGCGAGCTGCGCAGGCTGGCGAGTTTGCGGCGCAGGTCGATGCAGCGGCGCGTAAAGTCGAACAGCGTTTTGCCGGCCTCGCTCTCCGCCAGCGTCCAGTCGACCCAGGACAGGGAATTGTCCTGGCAGTAGGGGTTGTTGTTGCCGGCCTGCGTGCGGCCGAACTCGTCGCCGCCGAGCAGCATCGGCGTGCCGTTGGAGAAGAACAGGGTCATCAGCATCGCGCGCTTGACCCGCTCCCGCGTGGCGGTGACCTCGGGATCGTCGCTCGGCCCTTCCACCCCCCAGTTGTAGCTGCGGTTGTGATCGCTGCCGTCCCGGTTGTTCTCCCCGTTGGCCTCGTTGTACTTGCGGTTGTAGCTCACCAGGTCGTGCAGGGTGAAGCCGTCATGGGCCGTGACGAAGTTGACCGAGGTCCAGGCACGCCGCCGGTGATGATTGAACAGTTCCGGCGACCCGAGCAGGCGTCCGGCGAGGGGACCGCGCATGCCGCTGTCGCCCTTCCAGAACGAGCGCACATCGTCGCGGAAGCGGTCGTTCCATTCCGCGAGGCCGGCCGGGTGGTTACCGACCTGGTAGCCGCCGGGTCCGATATCCCAGGGTTCGGAAATCAGCTTGACCTTCGCCAGCACCGGGTCCTGCAGCAGCGCGTCGAAGAAGCCCGCGCCGGGGTCGAAGCCGTTCACCTCGCGTCCGAGGGTCGCCCCGAGGTCGAAGCGGAAGCCGTCGACGTGGAACTCCTGCACCCAGTAGCGCAGCGAGTCCATCACCAGCTGGATCACCCGGGGATGCGACATGTTCAGGGTATTGCCGCAGCCGGTATCGTTGACCAGGTGGCGATGGTTGCCGGCCTGCAGCCTGTAGTAGCTGGCATTGTCGAGTCCGCGCAATGAGATGGTCGGGCCCAGCTCGCTTTCCTCGCAGGTATGGTTGTAGACCACGTCGAGGATGACTTCGATGCCTGCGGCGTGCAGCTGCCGGACGGCATGCCGCATCTCGTTGGGCGAACCATCCGAGAGGTAGCGCGGCTCCGGCGCGAAGTACGACAAGGTGTTGTACCCCCAGTAATTGGCAAGGCCCATGGCAACCAGCCGGCGGTCCTGCAGGAAGGCATGCACCGGCAGCAGCTCGACGGCCGTCACGCCCAGCCGCGTCAGGTGGTCGATCACGAAAGGATCGGCGAGGGCGGCGAAGGTTCCGCGCTCGCGCGGGCGCACCTGCTCGGCACGCATCGTGAGCCCGCGCACATGCGCTTCGTAAATGACCGTCTTCTCCCATGGCACGTTCGGCGGCCGGTCGTCGTGCCAGTTGAAGTTGGCATCGGCGACGACGGCCTTCGGCATCGCCGGCGCACTGTCCCGACGGTCGAACGACAGGTCGCCGCGCGGGGAGTGGTAGCGGTAGGCGTACAGGGCGTCCGTCCAGCGCACCTGGCCGTGGATCTGCCTGGCGTAGGGGTCCAGCAGCAACTTGTTGGGATTGAAGCGGTGCCCCTCCTCGGGGCGGTAGGGCCCGTAGGCGCGGTAACCGTACAACGCGCCGGCATGCACCCCGGGCAGGTAACCGTGCCATACCTCGTTGGTGCACTCGGGCAGCGGCACGCGCGCGATCTCGTGCCGCCCGGCCGCATCGAACAGGCAAAGCTCGACCTTGACCGCATGGGCGGAAAACACGGCGAAGTTGGTACCGCTGCCGTCATAGCTCGCGCCCAGCGGATAGGGCGCGCCCGCCTCGACCGCCGGCAAGGGCAGGACGACTGCGGTCATGCCCGCGATGCCGGCTTCAGCACCAGCGCCGACAGCGGCGGCAGGCGCAGCGACAGCGACTGCGGCATGCCGTGCGCCGCCTGCGGCTCCGCCTGCAGCTCGCCATTGCCGACCCCGGAGCCGCCATAGACATCCGCATCGGTGTTGAGCAGCTCGCGCCAAGGGCCGGCCGCCGGCACGCCGATCCGGTAGTGCTCGCGCTGGACCGGCGTCATGTTCAGCACCACCAGCAGCGGCGCGTCGTCCTCCCTGCCCTTGCGCAGGAAGGCGAACACGCTGTTGCGGTTGTCGTCCCCGATCAACCAGGCGAAGCCCTCGGGCGAGGTGTCGAACCGGTGCAGCGCCGGCTCGGCGGCGTAGATCCGGTTCAGGTCGCGTACCAGCCGCTGGACGCCGCGATGGCCGGCGGCATCGAGCAGGTTCCACTCCGGCGAGCCGTCGTGGTTCCACTCGGCGTGCTGCCCGAACTCGCATCCCATGAACAGCAGCTTCTTGCCGGGATGCGTCCACATGAAACCGAAATAGGCGCGCAGGTTGGCCAGCTTTTGGTGCACGTCCCCCGGCATCTTGTTCAGCAGGGAGCCCTTGCCGTGCACCACCTCGTCATGCGAGATCGGCAGCACGAAGCGCTCGGAGAACGCGTACACCAGGCCGAAAGTCATGTCGTGGTGGTGGTGTTGCCGGTACAGCGGGTCGTAGGCGATGTAGCGCAGGGTGTCGTGCATCCAGCCCATGTTCCACTTGTGGGTGAAGCCGAGTCCGCCCTCCTCCACCGGCTTCGACACGCCCGGCCAGGCCGTCGATTCCTCCGCGATCATCAGCGTGCCCGGGCAGCGCTGCGCGATCACCTGGTTCAGCTTGCGCAGGAAGGCCACCGCCTCCAGGTTCTCGCGCCCGCCGTGGATGTTCGGCACCCACTCCCCGGCCTTGCGGCTGTAGTCGCGGTAGAGCATGGACGCGACAGCATCCACACGCAGGCCGTCGACGTGGAAATGCTCCAGCCATTCGAGCGCGCTGGCGACCAGGAAGCCGACCACCTCATTGCGGCCGAGATTGTAGATCAGCGTGTTCCAGTCCTGGTGGAAGCCCTCGCGCGGGTCCTGGTGCTCATACAGGGCGGTGCCGTCGAAGCGGGCGAGGCCATGGGCATCCGACGGAAAATGCGCCGGCACCCAGTCCAGGATCACGCCAATCCCGGCCGCGTGGCAGCGGTCGACAAACGAGGCGAAGCCGGCGGGCGTGCCGAAGCGCGCGCTCGGCGCAAACAGTCCGAGCGGCTGGTAGCCCCAGGAGCCGCCAAACGGGTGCTCCATCACCGGCAGGAACTCGACATGGGTGAATCCCATGCCGACCACGTACGGAATGAGGCGGTCGCCAAGCTCATGCCAGTCGAGGCTGCGATTGTCCTCTTCCAGGACGCGCAGCCAGGAGCCGGCGTGCACCTCGTAGATCGACAGCGGTGCATCGGGTCTGTGACGGCCGGGCCGTTCGCGCATCCACGCGTCGTCGGTCCAGCGGAACGGCACGTCGGACGCCACCAGCGACACCGTCGACGGCGGCGTCTCGGTGGCGCGCGCGACCGGGTCGGCCTTCAGGGGCAGGACATTGCCGTCCGGGGCGACGATCTCGTACATGTAGCGGGTGCCGCTGCCGACGCGGGGGATGAACAGTTCCCATACCCCGGCCTCGACGCGCCTGCGCATCGGATGCCGCCGGCCGTCCCACTGGTTGAAGTCGCCGACCACCGACACCCGGCGCGCATTGGGCGCCCAGATCGCGAAGCGGGTGCCGGGCACGCCATCCACCGTCATCGGGTTGGCGCCCAGACAACGCGCCAGCTCGAGATGGTTGCCCTCCGCCAGCAGGTGCATGTCGAGCTCGCCCAGCAGCAGGCCGAAAGCGTACGGATCCTCGGTGTACTGTACATGCTCGCCGCCCTCCGCCGTCGGCCAGGTGATCCGCAGCGCGTACTCCTCGACGGCGCCCAGGGCAGGCGTGGTGCTGACGAAGAAGCCGGTCTGGTTGACGTTGTACAGCGATTCGATCACGCGCCCTTCGCCGTCGCGCTCCGCGCGGGCAACGATATCGACGGCGCGGGCGCCCGGCTGGAAGGTCCTGACCAGCATCCGGTCTCCCACCCGGTGCGGTCCGAACACGGCGAACGGATCGGCCAGCCCTCCATTGACCACCATCCCGATCACCGCGTCGTCGACGCCGATCAGCTCGTCGGTTAACTCGCTCATTCGCCTGCACTCCTTCTGTATTCGTTGTTGTTGTCCACCGCTGTCGCCCTCATCCGCCGAGCAGTTCGTCGACGATCTTCGACATGCCGTTCATCGGCACCGGCACCCAGCCGGGCCGGTTGGCCGCCTCGTAGCAGACCTCGTAGGCCGCTTTCTCCAGCACGAACAGCTGCAGCAGGCCGCGCTCGGCATCCGTCGGCGCCGCCACCGGACTGCCTGCGATCGCCTCCCGGTATGCCGTCAGGAAGGCTTGCTGGCAGGACGGGGAGAAATCGCGCAGGATTTCCTGCTTGCGCAGTTCGGCGGTCTCGCCGAGGTCGCCGGGTCCGCCGCGGGCGGCGAATGCCGCAGCATAGTCGAACGACCGCATCAGCCCGGCCACGTCGCGCAGCGGACTGCTTTTTCCGCGCCGCTGCTCCAGCGGCTTGGCCGGCTCTCCTTCGAAGTCGACGATGTACACGTCGCCGTGCGCGACAAGGACCTGGCCGAGATGGAAGTCGCCATGGATGCGGATGCGGGTGGTACCGATGCCGGCGCGGGCCATCTGCGCCAGCCGTTCCAGCAGCACGTCCCGCTGTTCGAGCAGCCGGGCGGCGCGCCGCGCTTCCGCATCGGTGGTCCAGTCCGACTTGCCGCGCAGGACGGCGAAGGCCGCCTCGATCTGCCTGCGGGCCCCCTCCGCCCACTCCCGCACGTCGTCCTCGCCGGCCGGCTCCGGCGCAAAATCGGGATCGTCGGTCGGCGTCGCGAGCGCGGCATGCAGCTCGCCGAGCCGCTTGCCGAGCATCGTCGACAGCTCCTCCAGTTCGACACGGGGGTCGGAAATCTCGGTGCTCAGCTCGGACGCGGCGGCCGACTCGCTCACCGCCACGTGCTGGATCGCCCTGGAAACGGTGTCCAGCGTCCACTGCCACGCATCGCCCTGGTTGTGGATGAACTGCTGCAGCATCAGCATCGTGCAGCGGGTGCCGTCGGCCGCGATGCGGGTGACTTCGCCGAGCATGGCGGGCGCATTGGCGTAACCGAGGGCGGTCAGGTAGCGGCCCATCTCGGCCTCCGGATGCACGCCGGGCAGGATGCGCCGGATGACCTTCAGCACCATGCAGTCCGCGAGCACCATCGAGCTGTTCGACTGCTCGGCCGACATGCGGCGGATGGCCGGGTCCGGGCCGGTATCGATCGCATCCAGCGCGGGCGTGGGGATGAAATGCACCTCGCCGTCCGAGGACGGCACCCGGGCGCGCGCCCGCAGCAGCTCGATCACTGCGTAGGCGAACGAATCGAGCACGAAGGCATCGGTCAGCAGGCCGACATTGCGTCCGCGGCGCACGCGCGCCAGCGCCAGCTGGTGCGGCAGGGCGGTGACGATGTCTTCCTCGCGGATGAAGCCGAGCGGCAGCAGGTAGCGGTTGATGCCGGCGTCGGTGTGGGCTTCTATCTCGGCGAGCATCGTCGGCATGATGTTGGGCCGTGATTGCGCGCCGGGAAGGGTGGTCGCCAGGGCGATATGCACGCTGCGCAGCTTCTCCTGCTTGGCAGAATACCAGCGCCGCTTGGGCAGGTATGCGGGCAGCGCCTCCTTCTCGAGCACCGAGCGACGTTGCGGATCCATCACCTCGGCCACGTTATGCCGCAACACCAGCGTATTGAGCTCGGGCAGCGGCTCCGGCGCCGGCGCGTGCCAGGCCGGCATGCGCGCCTCGGAAGCCAGCAGGAACCAGTAGAACCCGTAGGGCGGCAGCGTCAGCAGGTAGGGCAGCTGCCCGATCGGCGGGAAGGCCGAGCCGCCCACCATCTCGACCGGCACCCGGCCCGCATAGATGGACAGGTCCAGTTCCACCGCCTGCGCCGAGCGCGACACGTTGGCCACGCACAGGATCGTCTCGGTGCTTTCGCCGCCCTCGCCGGGGCGAAACTCGCGCAGGTACGCCAGGATGCGCCGGTTGCTCGGGTACAGCAGGGTCATGGTGCCGCGGCTGAATGCGCAATGCTGCTTGCGCACCTCCAGCATGCGACGCGTCCAGTTGAGCATCGAATACGGATCCGCGCTCTGCGCCTCGACGTTCACCGCCTGGAAACCGTAGACCGGGTCCATGATCGGCGGCAGCACGAGCCTCGCGGGATCGGCGCGGGAAAAGCCGCCGTTGCGGTCCTGCGTCCATTGCATCGGGGTACGCACGCCGTCCCGGTCGCCGAGATGGATGTTGTCGCCCATGCCGATCTCGTCGCCGTAGTAGATCACCGGCGTGCCGGGCATCGACAGCAGGAAGCTGTTCAGCAGCTCCGCGCGCCGGCGATCGCGTTCCAGCAGCGGCAGCAGGCGGCGCCGGATGCCGAGGTTGATGCGCGCCCGCTTCTCCGACGCGTAGTGGTTCCATAGGTAGTCGCGCTCCTTGTCGGTAACCATCTCCAGCGTCAGTTCGTCATGGTTGCGCAGGAAAATCGCCCACTGGCATTCGGGCGGGATCTCCGGCGTCTGGCGCAGGATGTCGACCACCGGGAAGCGGTCCTCCTGGGCCAGTGCCATGTACATGCGCGGCATCAGCGGGAAGTGGAAGGCCATGTGGCATTCGTCGTTGTTCCCGAAGTACTGCAGCACATCCTCCGGCCACATGTTCGCTTCGGCCAGCAGCATCCGCCCCGGATAGGCGCGATCGACCTCGGCGCGGATGCGTTTCAGGATGTCGTGGGTCTCGGGCAGGTTCTCGTTGCTGGTGCCGTCGCGCTCGATCAGGTAGGGCACGGCATCCAGGCGCAGGCCGTCGACGCCGAGGTCGAGCCAGAATTCCATTACGCCGAGCACCGCCTTCAGCACCTTCGGGTTGTCGAAGTTGAGGTCGGGCTGATGGGAATAGAAGCGGTGCCAGAAGAAGGCATTGGCCACCGGGTCCCAGGTCCAGTTCGATTTTTCGGTATCGCAGAAGATGATGCGGGTGCCGGCGTAGGTCTCGTCGTTGTCGGACCAGACGTAGAAGTCGCGCGCGGCGGACCCGGGCTTGGCCTTGCGGGCGCGCTGGAACCAGGGATGCTGGTCCGAGGTGTGGTTGATCACCAGCTCGGTGATGACACGCAGGCCGCGGCGGTGCGCCTCGGCGATGAAACGCCTCGCGTCGGCCATCGAGCCGTAGTCCGGATGCACGCCGCGATATTCGGAGATGTCGTAGCCGTCGTCGCGCCGCGGGGACGGATAGAACGGCAGCAGCCAGATGGTGTTGACGCCGAGGTCGGCGATGTAGTCGAGCTTCTCGATCAGCCCGGCGAAATCGCCGATGCCGTCGTTGTTGCTGTCGAAAAAGGATTTTACGTGCAGCTGGTAGATGATCGCGTCCTTGTACCAGTGCTGGTCGTCGCTGAAACGTGTCACTTGTGCGCCCAATGTCTGTCTTGCGGATTTGCGTCTGTCCATGTCAGGCCCCCCTGTGACGCACGCGCCAGATGGCGTAAGGACAGACGAATGGATCCAGCCGGATGTGCTGGTGCTTGCCTTGCCATCGCTGCAGGCCGCCGTTGACGAGGTCATCGACCTCCAGTTCGCCGTCGTCGGGCTGCCCGAATTCCCACAGCGGCAATTCGATGCTCGTGTCGTGCGCGTTGAACGGATCGAGATTGATCGCCGCCAGCACGACGTTGTCCCCGAAGCGCTGGCAGCTGTCGGCCGGCTCGGTCGACTTCATGAAGAACAGGATGTTGTCGTCGCCGGCCGGAAGGAAGCGGATGCCCAGGTGCGTCTGCAGCGCCGGGTTTTCCTTCCGGATGCGGTTCAGTGCGGTGATCTCCGGGATGATGTTGCCCGGCCGCTGCCAGTCCCAGGCGCGGATCTCGTATTTCTCCGAATCGAGGTACTCCTCCTTGCCGGGCACCGGCGTGCCCTCGCACAGCTCGAACCCGCTGTACACGCCCCACAGTCCCGACAGCGTGGCGGCAAGCGCGGCGCGGATCAGGAAGCCGGGGCGGCCGGAACGCTGCAGGAAGTACGGATTGATGTCCGGCGTGTTGACGAAGAAGTGCGGACGGAAGTATTCGCGCACCGGGGTGGTGGTCAGCTCGGTCATGTACTCGGTGAACTCTTCCTTCGTATGACGCCAGGTGAAGTAGGTGTAGGACTGCGAATAGCCGATCTTCGCGAGGCGGTACATCATGCGCGGCCGGGTGAAGGCCTCCGACAGGAAGATGGTGTCGGGGTAGCGTGCCCGTATGTCGCCGATCATCCACTCCCAGAACGGCAGCGGCTTGGTGTGCGGATTGTCGACACGGAACACGCGTACCCCCTCCTTCACCCAGAACAGCACCGCGTCGCGCAGCGCCATCCACAATCCCGGCACCGCGCCCTCGGCGTAGAAGTCGACATTGACGATGTCCTGGTATTTCTTCGGCGGGTTCTCGGCGTAGCGGATGCTGCCGTCCGGCCGCCAGGCGAACCATTCCGGATGGTCGCGCAGCCACGGGTGGTCGGGCGAGCACTGGATCGCAAAGTCGAGGGCGAGCTCCAGTCCGTGGCGCGCCGCCTCGTCTCGCAGCCTGCGGAAGTCCTCTATCGTGCCGAGTTCCGGATGCAGTGCATCGTGGCCGCCCTCCTCGGCGCCGATGGCGTACGGGCTGCCCGGGTCATCCGGTCCCGCTTCCAGGCTGTTGTTGCGGCCCTTGCGATGCTTGCGCCCGATCGGATGGATGGGCGGGAAATAGAGCGTGTCGAAGCCCATCGCCTGGATCGCGGGCAGGCGCGCGATCACGTCATTGAATGTTCCATGCCGGTGCGGATCGCCACTCTGCGAGCGCGGGAACAGCTCATACCAGCTGGAGAAGCGCGCGGCGGTGCGCTCGACATCGATGCGCAACGGCTCGCTGCGCACCGCGAACGGCCTGGCGTCCGCCTCCCGCATCGCCTCCGCCGTCGGCTCCGACAACAGCGCGGCGACACGCTCCGCGTCGCGCGCGGCCGCCTTGCTCTTTTCGCGCGTGGCTTTCAAGGTCTTGGCCAGCGCCTTCAGGGCCTCGGCGGCAGGCAGGTCTTTTTCCTGCGCATGCGCGGCCGCGGCTTCCACCAGCAGCCTGCCTTCCTCCAGTTCGAGCGACACGTTCAGGCCGGCGCTGGTCTTCTTCTCAAGTTCATCCCGGTAGGTCGCGAACACGTCGCGCCAGGCCTCGATGGCGAACAGGTGGCGGCCAAGGCGCATCAGGGGCAGGATGGCGCCCCAGCGATCATTTCCGAGCGGATGCATGCGCACTTCCTGCCAGTCCGGCTCGTCCGCCGGGCGCCACAGCAGGGCCACGGCAAGCTTGTCGTGGCCGTCGACGAACACATCGGCTTCCACCTGCACTGTCTCGCCAACGCTCCGCTTGGCCGGGAACTTGCCGCCGTCGACCGCCGGGCTGATTGATTCGATCGCGATGCGCGGGCAGCGCGCCGCCGCCGTCACCGCCTGCTTGCCGCGCCCCGCCGGCAGCAGCACCGGCGGCCGGCGACCGGCAACAAATACCTGCAAATCAGCCGGCGGCATGTCGAGGTTGTGCATCACCGCTTCGGCCTGGTCCGCCTGCGGCCACAGGCGCTGCGTGCGGATGAACCCGTCGGCGCGGCGCAGCAGCTCCGCCTCGTTGACGCCGCAGCTGCGCGCAATGTCGCCGTTGGCCACGATCAGCAGCGCCTCGTTGTCCACGCCGAGCCGTAGCAGGATGCCGATGCCGGAATCCGCGCCGCTGAGCAGCCGCAAGGCGCCGCGATGAAAGCGTGCGCTGTCGGCTACGAAGGCATTGGCCTGCGCCACGTCCTGGGTCAGGTCGCAGATCGGCTGCGCCGCGTCGCCAGCCACCTTGCTGCCGCGCGGCAGGCCCTGTTCAAAGCCAAGCGGGACCAGGATGCCATTGCCGGTCGCGGCGGCCAGCATCAGCGCGCGTCGGTAGATACGGCAACGCGATGCGCTGTCCTCATTGCCCGCGATACGTTCCACCACCGGCTCGTCCGGCGCGTCGGGAAAGGCGATTGGCGGCGCCACGGTTGCCAGGCGCTCATGCTCGTCGATCAGCCAGCGCGAGCGGAAATCCCACCACGCCGCCGAGGAGAAGGTCGCGTCGAAACCGCAGCCGGCGAGCGCTGCAAGCTGTTCCGGCGTGCAGCCCGGCGTCCATGCGAGGAAGCGGATCCCCTCGCGTCGCATCTCATCGATCAGGCCGCGCCAGAAAGCAGGCGGCGCATCGGCCACGCGCAGGCAGCGAAACCCCTTCACGCCCGCGGCCACCCACGACTGCAGGCGCTGCCGCCAGTAGTCCAGTACCTGCCCGAGCACTTCCTCGCTGGCGTAGCGGACGTTCCGCCGCAAGCTCTGCGCAGGACGCCGGCGCGGATCGGGCAGATCGTCGTTGATGCCCTGATGTTCGAACCAGCCTGGCTGGCGTTCGACCACCGCCTGGTCGCATCCGATGCTGCCGGGGTCGAAATCGATCAGCAGGCGCAGTTGACGGGCGGCGCAGGCCGCGCCTGCTTCGGTCACGGCGGCATCGTCGGCCGGCGCCAGCAGCAGCACATGGTCGAATCCCATGCCCGCGCAGTGGTCGAGCGCGGCCTCCAGGTCCGGAAGCGTGCGGGAAAAGCGCTTGTCGATAGAGCAGATTCTCGGCAGGTACGGCGTTGCAATATCCATCTTCTTGTCTTCTTCGCTGGATTCAGGGATCGGAAAAACAGGCTTGGCCGCACGACGCCGCTCGGAGCCGCAGGCATGCCAGATAGAGCATCAGAAATGACAATTTGTTCGCCCCGCTGCATGCAGAAATCACAAGCTTCTCCCGGGGCACGGGCTGGATGCCTTCTGAAACGGCGATAAAGGATGTGCGTTTCGTTGCATCGGAGGAACAAAACCGCGTTTCCTCCGCTCTACTAGCCGCATGTCCGTAACGAGCGGAAATACAATGGGCCGACAAAGACGCATCGACGTCCGCGACCCGCCGCCACCGACACAACCCGAGACATTGTGATGATCATTTATCAGGTATACCCGCGCAGCTTCCACGACTCCAACGACGACGGCATCGGCGACCTCGCCGGCATCGAGCAGAAGCTGGACTACATCAAGAGCCTGGGGGTGGACGCGATATGGATCAGCCCCTTCTTCAAGTCGCCGATGAAGGACTTCGGCTATGACGTGTCCGACTATCGTGCCGTCGACCCGATCTTCGGCAGCATGGATGACTTTCGCAGCCTGATGCGCCGGGCGAAGCAGCTCAAGCTCGGCGTTATCGTCGACATGGTCATCTCCCACACTTCGGAAGAGCACACCTGGTTCAAGCAGAGCCGGGCAAAGGAGAACGACAAGTCGGACTGGTACCTGTGGGCGGACGCAAGGCCGGACGGCAGCCCGCCCAACAACTGGGTGTCGGTATTCGGCGGACCGGCCTGGCGCTGGGATGCAGAGCGCAGGCAATACTATTTCCACTCCTTTTTCTCGAGCCAGCCCGATCTGAACATGCACAATCCGCAGGTCCAGGCGGCGGTGCTCAGGGAGATGGAGTACTGGCTGGACCTCGGCGTGTCGGGTTTCCGTTTCGACGCCTGCAACCACATCTTCCAGGATCAGCTGCTCCGCAACAACCCGCCGCGGGAAGACACCAGCACCGCGCTGCATCCCTACGGATTCCAGCTCCATGTGTACGACCAGGCGCGACCGGAGATGCTGCCCTTCCTCGAGAAGGTGCGCGGGCTGCTCGACGCCTACAATGCCTACAGCCTGGCCGAGGTCGGCGGCCACGATGCACTGAAACTGATGGGCCAGTACACCGGAGCCGGCAGGCTGCATGCCGCTTACAGCTTTGCATTGATGCAGCCGGACGGCAGCGCCAGTACCGTGCGCAATGTGATCCGCACCCTGGAAGACAGCATCCGCGCGCCCGCCATGCCGTGCTATGCCATGAGCAACCACGACAAGCCCCGCGTGGCGAGCCGGTGGCAAAACGGGCGCGACATGCTGCAGGCGGCAAAACAGTCGCTTGCACTGATGTTCGCGATGCGCGGCGACATATGCATGTACCAGGGAGAGGAACTGGGCTTGCCGCAGGCTGACGTTCCATTCGAGCGCATCCAGGACCCGTTCGGCATTTCCTTCTGGCCCAAGTTCAAGGGCCGGGACGGCTGCCGCACCCCGATGCCGTGGAACGGCGATGCGCATGGTGGCTTCAGCCGCGCCGAGCCCTGGCTCCCGGTTGACGTCCGCCATATCGAGATGAATGTGCAAGCCCAGGAAGCCGAGTCCGGCTCGATGCTGCAGTTCACCCGCAGGATGATTGCCCTGCGCAAGGCGACGCCGGCGCTGGCCGACGGCAGTATCGAACTGCTTGATGCCCCGGATGGCGTGCTTGCCTTCACCCGCCGCAAGGGTGACAGCGCCATCACCTGTTTCTTCAACATGGATACCGCGCCCCGCAGGGTGCCGAACAATGGCTGGGCCTCCGCCATACTCGGCCAGAACCTGGAGATCGACGACCACGGGCTGCACCTCGGTCCTGCCGGATACTGCCTCCTGGAAGCATAGCGCGCCGCTGGCGGCGGCGCGGCTGTCCTGCTTTCCATCAAGGTGACGCCGTCTCGCTGCGCATGTTTCGTGCGCGTTGCTGTCTACTCCCGCATGCCCTGCGGCGTCCTGCCGCAGCCTAGCGGTTGATGACGGAGAAACGCAATGGCCACGATCGGCTACCACTGCTCGCACGAGCAATACCCTCCCTCGCGGCTCCTGCGCCATCTGCGCCTCGCGGCGGATGCCGGCTTCGACGCGGCGATGTGCTCGGACCATTTCCATCCCTGGACGGAACAGCAGGGCCAAAGCGGCTTTGCCTGGTCCTGGCTTGGTGCGGCGTTGCAGGCCTGCTCCATGTCCCTTGGCACCGTCTGCGCGCCGGGCCAGCGCTATCATCCGGCGCTGATCGCGCAGGCGGCGGCGACACTGGCGGAAATGTTCCCGCAGCGCTTCTGGCTTGCAGTCGGCAGTGGCGAGGCCCTGAATGAATGCATCGTGGGCGAACGCTGGCCGGACAAGGCAACCCGCAACCGGCGCTTGAAGGAATGCGTGGATGTGATGCGGGCGTTGTGGGCCGGCGAAACCGTCGACCACCAGGGCCTGGTGAACGTCGCCGGAGCCAGGCTCTATTCGCGCCCGTCGACGCCGCCCCCGGTGATCGGCGCGTGCCTCAGTCCCGAGACGGCGGCATGGATGGGCAGTTGGGCGGATGGCATGGTCACCGTTGCACAGCAGCCGGCGCAGATGAAGGCCATCGTCGACGCCTTTCGCGATGGCGGCGGCGCCGGCAAGCCGATGTTCCTTCAGGTCACGCTCAGCTTCGCGCGGAGCGACGATGAAGCGCTGCATGCTGCGCGCGTCGAATGGCCGCAGGCTGCACTCGGAAGCGATGCACTGTCCGAACTCGCTTCGCCGCAGGCTTTCGCCAGGGCGACAGCGCCCCTCACGCCGGAGGACGTGGCAGGCAGCATCAGGGTGTCGTCCAGCATGGAGCGGCATGTCGACTGGCTTGCATCCGATATTGAGATGGGCTTCGAGAGGATCTATCTGCACAACGTGCACCGCGACCAGGAGCGGTTCGTGTCGATGTTCTCCGAGCACGTGCTTCCGGCACTGCGCAAATGAAAGAGGCGCGGTACACCGCGCCTCTTCATCCCAGGAAGTTTGGGTTCAGCGACCGTACGAGAGCGCGACCTGTTCGACGGCGGCCGCGCGCCGCTGCGTCTGCAGCATCACGGGCTCGTCATCGTCCCTGCGCGGAAGGACGCGGCGGTCACGGGCATTGTTGAGGCCGATCTCATCGTCGTCCGCGACCCGCACCATGTTGCCCTTGCGGTCGGCACTGTAGTCGCCGCAGACAATCGCCTCTTCCAGGGCGGTCCCCGGCAGGACACGCGTGTATTCGAACAGCACGCTGCGCGTCACTTCGGCGCCGGCGCAGATATGGCTGCCATGGCCAATCCAGGTCGGCCCGATGATCTTGCTGCCGGCCTCGATGTGGCAGCCCGCGCCGATGTACACCGGACCTTCGATGGTGGTGCCTTCCCACTCGATACGGGTATTCAGGCCACCCCAGACACCCTCGCGAATCTGCGCGCCCGGCACTTCCATACCCGGCACTTCGCCGGTCAGCACGCTTTGCAGCACGCCCCAGTAGTCGGTGACGCTGCCGATGTCGAGCCACTGGAAGTCATGCTTCTGCGCATAGAAGGCCATGCCCTTCTCCGCCATCAGCGGGAACAACTGCGAGCCGATATCGAACACCTGCCCGGACGGAATGAGATCGATCGCCTCCGGCTCGAAGATGTAGATGCCGGTGCTGACCAGATTGGAGAGCGCCTCTTCCTGCTTCGGCTTCTCCTGGAACTTCTGGATGCGTCCCGCTTCGTCAGCGACCACCACGCCGTAGTCAGACACTTTGTCCCACGGCACTTCGCGGGTGATGACGCTGGCAAGTGCGCCCTTGCGCTTATGCTCGCGGACAGCCGCCTCGATGTCGAGGTCGATGATCGCGTCACCGCAGAGGACGATCGTCGTCTCGTCGAAGAAGCGGCCAAACTCCTGGATCTTCTTCATCCCGCCGGCGGAACCCAGCGCTTCCGGAACGACTTCCCCGTTACCGTCCACGTAGCCCTCGAACGAGTAGCCGATGCGCACGCCGAACTGGCGTCCCTCTCCGAAGTAGCTCTCGATCTTTTCGTGCAGATAGCTCACGTTGACCATGATGTCCTGCACGCCGCACTTGGCGAGGTGCTCGACGATGTACGCCATGACCGGCTTGCCGAGAATCGGAATCATCGGCTTGGGCAGGTCGTAAGTCAGTGGTCGTACTCGGGTGCCTTTTCCAGCGGCAAGAATCATTGCTTTCATATTCGTTTAACCTCTTTGATTTAATTCGTCCATACAGGTGGTGCCTGATGCTTAGGAAACCATGTGTTGCAGTACGTGAACTTGAACAATCTCAATGGATGAGTCGGCGAGGAAATTTTTCGGGTTCGCTTTCCCGCGTATGCAACTTCTGGGTTACGCACGAGTGCTGTACGTCGTTGCCTCGTCACTGGAGTACAAGGGCAATTCCTGGCATGCATCCGGAAGCGGTTACAAGCAGGGGCTTCACCACCCTGGAGCAGTACGCCAGGTCTGCCATGTCTTCTGACTTCGAAAATCTGAATTCGATCATTTCGACATGCGCATTTATGCATGCCATCAAGGTATGTTGTCTTTTTCCCGCCTTTCGCGGCGGTTCGATCGCTCATCTTCCGCGCATTCTCTCGTCGGCTTGCTGCGCAATGCCGGGGGAGCGGCAGCAGGACCGGTTTTGAAAGCTTTCCTCCTGGCGTCGCTCCTTCTCGTTCACGAAAGCAGTGCTTGTCAGCCATAGACTTGCGAGGCGAATCCCGTGTACTTAACCACGGATCCGCCCCTGCAGGCGTCACTGCATCCGCGACCCGCAACTGCGCAAAGCAGTTCCGGCGAATCCGCGGTCGCTGAACAGACACTCGGAGCATCGGCTGGCGCCGGCCAGGGCCGCATATCGTCGGGGTTGACGTTGCAGTGACGAACCGCTTTCACGTACTGCCCTGGCGGCGGGCGCTCCGGTGCGCGCCGTCGCGCGACACTACCGTGGGTCATCAGGCGGTCATGTAAAGCGGGGCTTCCGTACTGGTCTCCGGCGGCACAGGTTGGAAAAGCGCCCTGGCATTGTTCGGGGCAATTCCGGCGTATACGTTCGCGTAGCTTTCCGCCGGTCCGTTCCAGGAAAAGTCGGCGGACATCGCTTCTCTCTGCATGGCATGCCAGTCGATCGGTCGCGCATACAGTTCAAACGCACGTCCTATGGCCCGTACCATGTCCTCGGTCTGCTCGCCATCGAACAGAATGCCGCGCGCGGCGGGCGCCATCGCTCCTGTTGCGCCGGCGTCGACGATGGAGTCGATCATGCCGCCGACACGCGAGGCGATCGGCACCGTCCCGTAGCGCATCGAATATAGCGGTGTAAGACCGAACGGTTCGAAGCGTGTCCCGTGCAGCAGCATGTCGGCGCCAGCATGCAATGCGTGCGCCCGCCGTTCGTCGTACCCGATGTGTACGGCGAGACGCCCCTTGAACCTCTCGGCGAGATCGACAAAACCCTGTTCGTACGCGCGCTCACCGCAGCCGAGCACGATCACTTGTGCGCGCTCGTGCTGTTCGAGAACCGTCGGCAGGGCGGACAGGGCGACATCGGCCATTTTCTGGTGCGTGATCCGGCTTCCGATTGCCATGAGCGGCGCAAACGGGTCGAGCGGCAACCCGAACATCTGCTGCAAGTCCCGCTTGCACGCGCTCTTGCCACGCATGTCCTCGTGGTTGAATGTGCGCGCGATCAGCGCGTCCGCATCGGGGTTCCAGAACGTCGTATCGACACCATTTGGGATGGCAACGAGGTCCTTCCGCCGCCCATTGAGTATGCCTTCCATGCCGTGGCCGAAGCGCGGTGTGAGGATCTCCCTTGCATAGGAGTGACTCACCGTCGACACTTTGTCGGCGAAGAGAATGCCGGCCTTGAGGAAACTGAGGTTCCCCCAGAATTCCATACCTTCGGCGCCCCGCAACGATTCCGGAATGCCGAGTTGCGCCGCGAGGTCCATCGGATAATTCCCCTGAAACGCGAGGTTATGGATGGTGAGCAGGCTGCCTACGTCGCCAAGGTTCTGAAGCCGTAGCAGAGCGGGGATGAGTCCTGCGTGCCAGTCGTTGGCGTGGACCACGTGTGGCTTCGGAAGCGGCGTTTTGCCCGCACAGATCCTTACGGCTGCGTGGGCCAGGGCAGCAAAGCAGATGGCGTTGTCCGCGAATTCCGCGCCGGTGTCGTCCACGTAGGGATTGGCGGTACGACGGTCGAACAGCGCATTTTGAAAGAGAACCAACGGGATATCCGTATCGGGGACCACGCCAGCAAGTAGCCGCGCCTCTCCGCCCGGCACGTCCTCCAGCCGTGCGATCTCCTGAAGCTTCCCCGCGCGCTGCATCGCTGCGGGGTAGGCTGGAATCATCACGCTTGCGTCTACCCCTCGTTCGCGAAGCGCCTTGGCGAGGGCAGTAATGACATCGGCTAGCCCACCGGTTTTGATCAGGGGAATCGCCTCCGAGGCGACGATCAGGACGCGCGCATTCATGTA
The DNA here is from genome assembly GCF_036563305.1 of Noviherbaspirillum sp. Lineage (GTDB taxonomy): Bacteria > Pseudomonadota > Gammaproteobacteria > Burkholderiales > Burkholderiaceae_D > Noviherbaspirillum. Next base: position 40,572 of record NZ_DATCMQ010000001.1, read on the forward strand.
GTCAGTTCCGTGTTGACGATGTATTGGAAGAGTAGTCCAGGAGTAGTACGCGGCATTCGCGAGGCGTAGCCGCTTGCAGGGTCTTGCCGGGAACCCCGGGGTTCAGGGAGACGTGTGCGCTGGAGCTTGTCCAAGATAAAGCTTCGTTACATCTTGACTCTTGCGGTAAGTCAACTGTTCCGCATGTGAACACGTTGGTGCGGGCGTCCGCTTGTTCGCACGCTGCTTTTGCCCGCGTGAGTAGGTTTCATTTACGCTTTGTTGTAGGGGACGTCGCCGAGGAGATAGCCTTAGTGATGGACGCCGCGACTCAGCTGCTTGCCTAGTCAGCACCGACCGGATTTTCTTCAGTCGACGATATGAACTCTGGAAGGTGAGACGACTTCATCGGCGAGGGCAGGACCGTCTCCAGTGTTCGTCGACATATCCTGATGGGTCGCAACGGACAGCGTTTGGGAACCCGTTGAACACGCAGCTAGCTTCAGGAGATCTAGTCACCCGCGTGCGAACCCGAGGCTTCACCGCGTTCAAATCCAAGTTGGCGCCTTTTCGCTGACTCATAGGTGAATTTTTCCGTGCAATCATGGTGCGCGCTTCGGACGAATCGGTTACATCCCGCGTTGTAAACGTATGCCCTCGCGCGCTTCATGCGACAGTCCTCAAGCAACATCACGAAGCTTTTCGCGAGAGAGACAAGGTGTTATGGATGTCATTCACAGGCGGAGATATAGGCGGCTGCGCTAATGTTGCGTCGGCGATGCGAAGGGCTGCCTCGGAACAGCCAATGTATCGAGCCCCCGCGTCTGAAATAGGACGAAGAAGAGCGTCCGGCACCCGAATTAGGAATGCGGAGGCGGGCCTTGGTGATTACGACCGCATGGCGCATGTGCTAGCGGACTGCGAGCCGCGAGTCGTTGCTTCGCCTTGCAGGTCGTTTTGTAGGCAGTTTTTAGGTCTTTTTGTGGATTGGTTAAGGTTAAGGGCGTTCTTACGTCGTTTTGCCTGCTGCAGCTTGAAGTCGCAGCTCGACGGCTGGCATTGAGGTCGCTGCAGAGCCGGTGGGGCAACGGTTGGAGAGAGGCGGAGGGGTTGGCCAGGTGCCGGTCGCGCGCTGCTGTCGCATACGTATGGAATGGGTGGTGTTCGCTTTTGCCGCTTTTCCGGCGCTGCAAAGCAAAAAGCCCCGACTCGCACGAGCCGGGGCTTTTTTGGGGTAAGAGCCTGACGATTACCTACTTTCACACTGGTTGCAGCACTATCATCGGCGTAGAGTCGTTTCACGGTCCTGTTCGGGATGGGAAGGGGTGGTTCCGACTCG
>NZ_DATCMQ010000003.1:0-132954 GCF_036563305.1 Noviherbaspirillum sp.
GCCGGCGGTGATCGTCTCGTCGCCGCCGCTGGCATTGGTCGTGTCCAGCGTTTCCGCCGTCACCAGCTTGCCGGCGTTGTAGACCAGCCTGCCGTTGTCGCCGACCACCGTGGCGTCGCCGTCACCGAGGGTGATCAGGTCGCTGCCGTATCCGGCGAGGATGACGCTGTCGCCGTCCAACCCTGCGATGCTGTCGTCGCCGCCGAGCGCCTGGTCGTAGCCGGTCGAGATGACCTGCGAGAGCGCGCCGTTGGCGTCGTATTCGACCTTGCCGTTGTCGCCAAGGACAACCCGGCTGCCATTGCCGAGCATGACCTTGTCCGCTCCAATGCCGGCCAGGACATGATGGATGCCGTCGCCGGCCGTGATCACATCGTCGCCGCCGCTGTTCACGGCGGCGTCCAGCGTTTCCAGGCTGGCGAGTGCGCCGGCGGTGTAGACGATGGCCGCATTGTCGCCGAACAGCACCGCATCGCCGTTGCCCACCGTGATCGCATCCTTGCCGTAGCCGCCGATGACGATACCGTCGCCGCTGCCGCCGCTGATCGTGTCGTCGCCGCCGAGCGCCTGGTCGTAGCCGGTCGAGATGACCTGCGAGAGCGCACCGTTGGCGTCGTATTCGACCTTGCCGTTGTCGCCGAGGACGACGCTCCTGCCGTTGCCCACCGTGACCTTGTCCGCGCCGATGCCGGCCAGGACATGGTGGAGGCCGTCGCCGGCGGTGATCGTCTCGTCGCCGCCGCTGGCATTGGTCGTGTCCAGCGTTTCCGCCGTCACCAGCTTGCCAGCGTTGTAGGCCAGCCTGCCGTTGTCGCCGACCAGCGTGGCGTCGCCGTCACCGATGGTGATCAGGTCGCTGCCAAAACCGCCGAGGATGATGCTGTCGCCGTCCAAGCCTGCGATGCTGTCGTCGCCGCCGAGCGCCTGGTCGTAGCCGGTCGAGATGACCTGCGAGAGCGCGCCGTTGGCGTCGTATTCGACCTTGCCGTTGTCGGCGAGGACAACCCGGCTGCCGTTGCCCAGCGTGACCTTGTCCGCGCCGACGCCGGCCAGGACATGGTGGCTGCCGCCATTGCTGTCGCCGGCGGTGATCACGTCGTCGCCGCCGCTGCCGTTGGCCGTGTCCAGCGTTTCTGCCGTCACCAGCGTGCCGGCGTTGTAGACCAGCTTGCCGTTGTCGCCGACCAGCGTGGCGTCGCCGTCACCGACAGTGATCAGGTCGCTGCCGTATCCGGCGAGGATGACGCTGTCGCCATCCGCGGCGTCGATGCTGTCGCCGCCGCCAAGGCCGGCGTCGAAGTCGCGGGAGACGACTTCGGACAGTGCGCCAAGGTTGTCGTATTCCACGCGGCCATTGTCACCAAGGACGACGCGCTGGCCGGCGCCGAGCGTGATCCCGTCCGCGCCGATGCCGCCGATCAGGTGCTGACGCCCGGCGCCGAGCACGACGGTGTCGTCGCCGCCGCTGGCGGTGCTGCTGTCGCGGGTCTCGACGCGCACCAGCACGCCGCTGACGCTCATCGTGACCACGCCGTTGTCGCCGAGAACCAGGCTGTCGCCATCGCCGGCGCTGATGCTGTCCGCACCGGCGCCGCCGATGACGCGCTGGTTGCCGTCGCCCAGCACGATCGTGTCGTTGCCGCCGCCTGCCGCGTCGAAATCGATGCTTTCCGCCTGCGCCAGGCTGCCGTCACCGTTGAAGCTCGCGCTGCCCTTGTCGCCGATCACCACGTTGTTGCCGGCGCCGGCGGTCACGCTGTCGGCGCCGTTGCCGGCAATGATGACGTTGTTGCCGCCGGCGTCGGTGATGACGTCGTCGCCGCCCGCCCGGTTCGCCGTGCTCTCCACCCGCACCGGATCCGCGGTCGTCAGCAGGCGCACGCTGCCCGCCTTCTGGGTGATGGTGCCGTGATCGGCGAGGATGATGTCGTCGCCGCTGCCGCCCTCGATGCTGTCGTTGCCGACGGCAAGCGCGTCGCTGGTGACAGCGACGTCATTGGCGCCGGCGTCGTTGACCACCGACAGCAGATCGGCCGAGGCCAGGCTGAGGCGCTTCGACAGGTCGATGTTGAAGCCGCTGTCGCCGTAGATATGGTCGTTGCCGCCGCCACCGACGATGCGGTCGTTGCCCGAGCCGCCGGCCAGTTGGTCATTGCCCTGGCTGCCGTAGATCAGGTCATCGCCGGCACCGCCGTAGATGGTGAGTCCGAGCGTGGCGTTGCGGGCATCGATGGTGTCCTTGCCCGGGTTGTCGAATGCGAACGCGCGGCCGCTGCCGCTTCCCGGCGTGCCGCTGTAGTAGCTGCCGTCCTGGCTGGTGTCGCCGAAGACGATCAGCGGGGCGGCTGCGCCGCCGCCGCCGTTGACGGTGATGTGGTCATCGCCGCCGCCGCCCTGCACGACCGTGATGGTGTCTTCCACGCTGTGGTCGACGACAAAGCTGTCGTTGCCGCGTCCGAGCAGGATGTCGACCACTTCGAAACCGTGGTACGTGATGCCGCCGTCGACGGTACGCACGTCCGGATCGGTGAGCGAACCGAAGTTGAGCGTCAGCGGACCGCCCATGCCGAGGCCGGAGATGTTTGCATACTGCGACGGCGTCAGCGCGGACGGCGACACGCCTACCAGCGAAGCGAGACCGGACAGGTTGCTGACCTGGCCATGCTTGCCGCTGTCGTTGGCGATGCTGCCGTCGTTGTAGATGTTGAGCGTGTCGGTGTTGGCGCTTTCGACAATCTGCAGGTTGGAGGTGGTGAGCGGGCCGTCGGTCTCGGTCGGCAGCATCACCGCGCGCTGCAGCGAGCGGTCCTTGCCGGCCAGCACGCTGCCCTCGATGAACAGCGGTCCCTTGACCGCGGCCAGCGTGTGCGGCTGGGCCGGGAAGGTCTGCACCGGCACGCTGCCGATGTCGGTCGCGGCGTTCGGATTGACCGACACCTTGACGACGAAGGCCTGGTTCCAGTTGCTGCTGTTGAAGGTCACCGTCGGCACGCCGTCGATGATCGCAAAGCGCGGATCGCTGCTGCCCTGGTCGAGCAGGTAGTCCGACAGGATGGTCTGGCCGTCCGACATCAGCTTGACGGTGACGGGGTGGGTCGGTTCGCGCGTCAGGCTGATGCTGTAGGTATCGCTGCCGGCCTCGGAAACGATGGTCGAGCCGCCGGTCGGGGTGACCAGCAGGCCGCCGACGTCGTCGTCGCGCACCTCGACCACCAGTTCCGGCTGCTCCAGCGCGGACGCATAGTCGCCGCCGGCGGTGGTGCTCAGCACGTGGGTGATGGTGGACGAGGCAGTGTTCTCCGCCGTCGTGTTCTGGCGGCCCGTCACCCGGATCTCGAATGCCTGGTTCCAGTTGGCGTCGGTGAAGGTGACAGTGCGCGCGGCCACGTCGAGACGGCCCGGGTGTGCCGGGTCCGCCGCCGCGATTTCCAGCTGCGCGGTGTCGAAGTCGAGGCGTACCGTGACCACTTCGCCGGCCTTGGGCGGCCGGGTCAGGGACAACTGGTAGGTATCGCCCGTGGCATCGCCTTCCACCACGCGGTTGCCGCCCTCGGATTCGCGGATGATCAGCGCCGGCTTGTCGTCGTCCACCACGCGCACCTGCACGTTGGCGATCTGGGCCTTCTGCAGGCTGGCGTTGTCGCTGCGGATCGAGTGGCTGATGACGGCTTTCTGCTCGCCTTCCATCGCCGCGTCGCCGGCGGCGCGTACCCAGATCTTCTGGCTGCGTGTCCAGTCGTTGGCGCCGCCGTTGTCGGTGGCATCGAAGGTCAGCACCAGCGCCTGTGAGAAGTTGACGCCGTCGAGCGAGACCTCGATGCTGCGCCCGCCGTTCTGCAGGTCCTTGAAGGCCGCCGCCGTGGCCGACACGGTCATGTAGGCGACGGTGGCGTCGGACGGACGCGGGATGTTCATCGCCAGCGTGTACCAGCTGATTGCGCTGCCGTTGAGCGCATCCTCGACCAGCACCATGTCGCCGGCCGCCTGCTGCTGGACCTTGACCGCGCCCTCCGAGCCGCCGCCGACGTTCAGCCGCACGCCTTCGGCGAACATGCCGTTGTAGGCCGGGTCCAGGCTGGTCATTGCGTGGTTGATGAAACCGCTGCGGCCTTCCACGGAGCTGGCGACGATGGTCTTGGTGACGTCGCCGCCGACATCGATGGTGTCGTTGCCGAGGCCGCCGATCACCGTGGTGATCACGTTGGCCGCGGTGCTCAGGATGAAGAAGTGGTCGTCGCCCTCCATGCCGTCGACCTCGATGCGCTCGGTGCCTTCGATGCCGACGTTCAGGCCGGCGCCCTTGACGCCGGTGTCGGTGATGACGAAGTTGTCGTTGGCCTCGGTGCCGACCACGGTGACGGTATCGACACCGGCGCCGCCGTCGATGGAGAGCGGCGCGTTGATGCTGTACTCGACATGGTCGTCGCCGGCGCCGCCGGTGACTTCGGTATCGGTGCTGGCGAGTTCGTTGGCGGTGCCCTTGATGATGAAGGCGCGCACCACGAACTCGTCGTTGCCGTCGTCGCCGAACAGCTTCAGCACGGCCTTGTTGCTGTACACGGAGAAGCGGTCGTCGCCATCGCCGCCGAATACCGTGGCGGCGTAGCTGATGCCCTTGCTGAGGAAGCCGAGCGTGGTCTCCACCGTCTCGATCTCGTCGCCGCCGGCCACCCGCGGCGCAATGCGCTTGTCGCCGAACATCTGGCCGAACTGGAAGAAATCCTTGCCGCTGCCGCCGTCGAGCGTGGTGATGGCGCTGTTGTCATCGACGTAGAAGGCGTCGTTGCCTTGCGCGCCGGAGACCAGCAGGCGGGCATTGATGCCTTCGTCGTAGTTGATGCGCTCGTACGCATCCTTGAAGCGCGCGTCGTTCACGCCGTCCAGCCCGGTCGATTGCAGCAGCGCGACGAACTTCTTGCGCAGCAGGAAGGTGTCATCGCCGGCGGTGCCGTTGATGGTCAGCTGGTTGACGCCGTCGGCCGGCGCGCCGCTGTCCTTCACCGTCACCAGCAGGTCGCTGGCGCCGGTGGTGTTGACGGTGTAGAGGTCGCTGCCGCCCTGCCCGTCCAGTTCCACCTGGTCGCGCACGCCGCCGTGCATGGTGGTCAGCGACCCGAGGCGGTTGAGCGTGATGCTGTCGTCGCCGCTGCCGCCGAGCACGCGGGTGTAGCCGGTCAGGACCAGCTGATGGGTGTTGTTGAAGCCGGGCGTGGCGCTGGCCGGATTGAGGCTGATGGCGTCGTTGCCGGCGCCGCCGTCGATCAGGGTGGTCACTGTCGTCAGCGTGCCCCAGACATCGATGCTGTCGTTGCCGTCGCCCGCGCCCAGCGTGAGCTGGCCGGCGCTGAGCGCACCCCACAGCGCAAAGCGGTCGTCATCGGCGCCGAGGGTAACCTGCATGCCGTTGGTCACGTTGACCTGGCCGGCGATGTCGAACCGGTCCTGGCCGGCGCCGAGCGCGACGCCGAGCGCGGCGGCGTTGAGCTGGCCGCGCATTTGCAGGTAGTCCGCGCCGTCGCCGCCGGCGATGCTGGCTGCGCCGCTGACGGTGATTGCGCCATGGAGGTCGGTGCTGTTGGCGCCGCCACCGGTGTTGATGGCAAGCGTGGCCGACGTGATCGTGCCGGCCAGGTCGACATTGTCCATACCGCTGCCACTGTCGATCGAGAGCGCGCCGGCATCGATGATGCCAGTGAGGACCACGCTGTTGTCGCCGTCGCCGCCATTGATGACCGCCGAACCAGCGTCGATGCTGCCCGACAGCAGGTAGCTGTCATTGCCGCTGCCGCCGGCGATGCTGACTGCGCCACCGGCCTCGATGCTGCCGGTCAGCGCGAAGGTGTTGCCGCCGTCGCCCATGTCGACGGATAGCGTGCCCGCCTTCAGCAGGTCGGCGACGTTGTACTGATCGATGCCGCTGCCGCCGGTGATGCTCGCCAGGCCGGTGACGTTCAACGCCTCGCTGACGGTCAGCGTGTTGCTGCCGTCGCCAAAGCGGACCGCCAGGGAGGCGGCCGACAGCGGGCCGTTGAAGGTGAACTGGTCGTTGCCGCTGCCGGCGTCGAAGCCGGCCGCGCCCTGCACCGTCATGGTGCCCGCAATCGTCAGGGCGTTGCTGCCGTTGCCGAGGTCGATGCCCAGGCTGCCGGCGTTCGCGCTGCCCGTGAGGTTGAACTGGTCGTTGCCCTCGCCGCCGGACACATCGAATGCGCCGCTTGCGGTCAGGCTGCCGCTGATGTTGAGGGTATCGTTGCCGTCGCCGCCGCTGACCACCATCTGCGGCGCGCTCAGGCTGCCGGACAGGATGATGGTGTCGTTGTCGGACTCGCCGCGGATCTCGATGCGGGTGGCCGATTGCACCGTGCCGAGCACCGTGATGACGGTCCCGGCGACGTCGAGGTTGTTGTGGCCTGCGCTCGCCGCATTGCCGCCGGAATCGCCCTGGTAGTCGCCTTCCAGGGAGACGGTGCCCGCCGCCTTGACCAGCGCGCCGGCTTCGATCGTCAGGTTGTCGCCGGCCAGCAGGCGCACTGCGCCGCCGGTGCTTTCGATGGTGCGCCCGGACTTGACCGTGATGTGATCGGGGATCAGCGCTTCACCAGTGAGTATGGTCTGGTCCTCGGTGGCGACGATGATGATGTCACCGGCGGCGCTGAGGTTCTGCGATACCGTGACCGGGCTCATCGCGCCGACATAGAGGGTGCCGCCGGAAACCATGGCCGGGCCGGCATTGCCGCTGACGAGGTCGAGGTTCAGCGCGCCGGTGTTGAGGATCCAGGTGCTGCCGAGCGTCGATTCGCCCTGCAGCACGCCGACGGCGGTGCTGAGCGCACGGCCGCTGGCGCCGATGTCGTTGCGGGCGAACAGGTAGGTGCGGCCGGACGTCAGGTTGTTGCCGCTGCTGCGGCCGTTCAGGATGCTGCCCTGCGGGGCCGCGATGAAGGCGGTGTACAGCGCGCCGGTCCCGATCTGGTCGATCAGCAGGTCGCCCCAGGCTTCGATCAGGTGGGTGCCGAGCGCGCTCTCCGACTTCAGCAGGCCGCCGCTGCCGGCGCTGCTTCCCGCATAGCTGGTGTCGATGTCGAGATCGTTGCCGGCGGCGCCCACGCTGCCGAAGTCCGCCTTGAGCGTGATGTTGCGGCCTTCGATGTCGACCCCCAGTTTTCCTTCCGTATTGTCCGTGGTGGACGCATCGACCAGCGACACATGCGCACGCAGGTTTACATCGCCGCCGGTCGAGCGGATGCGGTCGATGTTCATGTCGCCCAGCGTCTCATGCAGGTGGATGTTTCCGCCGGCCGTGGCATGGATGGTGCCGGCGGCGGTCAGGTCCATTTCCAGCATGTTGCCGGCCGCGCCGATGTCGCCGCCGGCCGTGAGCTCGATGCGCTTGGCGGCGAGCTTGGCGGTGTCGCTGGCCAGCGCGTCGAGCATGGCGCCCGCGGATTCCAGGCGGATGATGCCCTGCACCGAGGACACGCCCTCGATGCGCATGCTGCCCGCGGTCTCGCGCAGGTGCACGTCGTTGAGCGCGCGCGCCGTCAGCGTGGCGTTCTCGTGCAGATCGAGGGTGATGGCGCTGCCCGCGGCGCCGATGGCGCCCCGTCCCGCTTCCAGGATGGTGTCGCCGCCGACGATGTTCACGCCGGAAGCGGCGCGGTTGACGATGCCGTTCTTGCCCTTGATGCGGACTTCGCCGCCGGCCTCGATGTTGCCGAGGCCGAGCGCCAGCGGGGAATCGCCGGAGCCGAGGTAGATGGTGTCGCGTGCGGTGATGCTGATCCTGCCGCCTGCGTCGACGTTGATGTCGTCGCGCATGTCGATCACCACCTTCTTGATCGCCGGGCGCAGCTTGCTCACATCATCCACTTTGGGTGTAAGGACGACATTGACCCCTGCCTCGGCCACCATGGTGTTGCCGGCCACCAGGGTGATGGTGGTCTCGGTGACGCTGGCCACGGTGTACCAGGTGTTCTTGGCACTGCCGTTCCTGGTATCGCCGGACAGCGCGAATTGCATCCCGGCCTGGATGCCGTCGGCCAGCCAGTCGCCGCCGTCGTTGCGCACCAGGGTGGCGATGCCGTTGCTGCTGCCGATGCTGACCTGGGTGGTCACCACGTCCGAGCGGGTCGGATTGAGGGCGATCGGGGTCAGCGTGACGGTGCGCGCGGTCTCGCCGACCAGCTGGGTCTTGGCGGTCAGCGTGATCGTGCTGCTGACCAGCTTGCCGTCGGCCCAGACCTCGTCGATGCTCTTGATCTGGAAGGTCTGTCCCTTGTCGGTGACGTTGGACGTCTGGCCGCTGACCTGGATGTGCATGCCGGCCTTGAGCCCCGCGTTGGCAAAGCTGGTGCTGGTGCTGACGATGGTGTCGTAGGCGCCCATGTCGCGGAAATCGACCTTGGCCGCAACCGGATCGCCCGCGAGGTAGGTGATGTCGATGCGGTCGGCGGCGGCCAGCGCCACCTGCTGTTCCTCGGTCAGCTTCAGCGGCGTGCTGCCGATCTCGATCACCACCTGGCCGTCGTTGGACCCGCCGCTGCCGGCTGCCCCGCCGCGCGAGCCGACGCCGCCCTTGGACGTGACGATGGTGACGTCATGGCCAACGATGTTGGGCGACTCGATGTTGACCTGGGTGTCGGCGGTCGGCTTGAGCAAGCCGGCGCTCATGGTGAGCAGCAGCTCTTCCCTGGTCCAGACCTTGATGCTGTCCTTGAGCGCCTGTATTTCCGCCGCGCCCGGGCCGCTGGTGACGTCGTAGACGAAACCGGCGTTGTAGGCGGTCTCGGCCGGATTGCCCCAGCGCTTGTGCATGTCGCGGTATTCCGCGGTCATCTTGGCTTCGAGGGTCGCGATGGCGGCGTTGTCGTAGCCCATGGCCTCGCGGTAATAGGCTTCCTGCGCGGCCGACAGCTGCACCTCGAACTTGTCGTCGTACGCCGCCGGATTGGCCTGCTGGTTGCGATACGACCAGTAGGTCCGGTACTCCTGCTCCTTGGCCGCCTTGAACGACGCGATGGTGTCGGCGACCTTGGCGTCGGCGCCGGTTTCCTTGGTCAGCTGCAGGTCCTTCCACATGCCGCTGGCAAGCTCTTCGTAAGTGCGCTGGTCGCGCTGCTGCGACTTGTTGGCGTCGAGCAGGTAGCCGTCCTTGACCTCGATGCGGATGGTGCCGTTGCCGCTGGCGGACTTCGCCTGCTGCAGGCGCAGATCGCCCGCGCGGGCCTGTTCGGCCTTGACCGCGGCGGAAAACTCGCCCTGGGTCAGGTAGATGTCCTGCCTGGCCAGCGCGGTGACGCTGTTGCTCAGGTCGGCCCCGGCGTACAGGGTGATGGCCTGGCCGGCAGAACCGATGCTGCCGGTCTGCGCGTTCAGCGTGATCGAGCCGCCCTTGCGCTCGGCGCTGCCAATGCGGCCGTCGCCCCAGGACGCGCTGCCGGTCCTGGCCATCACGATCGAGCGTTCCGCGGTCAGCACGACGTCCTGGCCGGCGCCGGCCGTGACGCGGTCGATCTTCATGTCGCCGTTGATCTCGTTGATCTGGATCCTGCCGTCCGAAGAGTTCGCGGTCAGCGCGGCATACGACTCCACCTTCTGCCACTTGCTGGTATCGGCGTAGTTCTGCTTCGACAGGTCGAGCTTGGCCGCGCCGCCGATGTAGCGATACACCGCTCCCGGCTCGCCGCCCTTGTCATAGCCGCCGTTGACCAGCACCTGCTGGCCCTTGATGGTGTAGCTGCCGTTGCCGGCGATGTAGTTGTAGTCGACCGAATTGCTCAGTTCCCACAGCGCGGTGTTGCCGTAATTCTGCTGGGTCAAGTCGAGCGAGGCGGCGGCCCCCTTGTAGCGATAGATCTTGCCCGCCTGTCCGCCGCCGGCATAGTCGCCGGCGAGCCGGATGGTGTAGCCGGCCTCCAGCGCGGTCAGGCCGGATGTGGTGGTGAAATCGTAGGGCGGGGTTTCCGCCAGGTCCACGTTGAGGCCGACGCCGCCGCTGTTGGTCGGCTGCAGGCCGATGCCGCCCTTGGCATCGAGCACCACCTTCTGGCCGCCGACGTAGGCGCTGTCGGTCAGCTGTTCGATGGTTTTCGCCGCCACCAGGGTGGTGGTGCCCGAGCTGTTCAGGATAGGGCCCTGCAGCCAGATGGCGCCGCCCGACTTCACCGTCACGTCGCTCTTGTCGTGACCGATGAAGTTGATGTTGATGGCGTAGTCGGCGCGGATGTTGTGGCTGTGGATGTCCATGAACTTCGTCTCTTCGACGAAGGTCGAGTACACCGTCTCCTTGCCGTACCAGGTGCTCTCCACCCGCTGGCCGGTCTGGCGGAAGTCCGGCTCGGTCATCTCCACCCGCTGGTAGGCGTATTCGTAGGCGGTACCGACCTTGCTGGTGTCGACGTAGTAGTACGCGGCGCTGCCGACCAGTTTCGGGGGGCCGAGATTGTCGATCTTGGTCCAGTTGATGCGGGCCGGATCGGCGGCCAGCCAGTCGATGCCCAGCCAGCTGCTGCGGCCGACTTCGGCCCACTTGCGCTGCGCGGCTTCCTGGCCGATGGCCCAGCCGTAGCGCAGGCCGGACAGCGGATTGTAGGTGGACTGATTGCCGACCTGGCCGAAGCTGGTGCTGTTGCCGACGGTGGTGGTGATGGTGACGTTGTCGCCGGCCTTCTCGTACAGGGTCACGGTAAAGTTGCCCTGGGCATCCTTCTTGGCGCGATCGACGATGAGCAGCTTGCCGGTGCCGCGCTGCGAGGCGTCGAGCCGCTTGACCACCAGGTCGTAGCCGGTCTGGTTGTCGATGGTGACGTTGGCGTAGCCGCCGAGCACGCGGAATTCTCCCTTGCCGGTGTTGGCAATGGTGGCGTCGAGCTCGATCAGTCCGCCGGACACGCGCAGTTCCTCGACCACGATGCGGCCGGTGGCGGTGTCGTAGCGCACCGCGAAGTCCGAGGTGGACGCGGTGCGCAGCAGGACTTCGCCGGTCTGCCAGCTCGGGATGTCCCGGATTTCCTTGGCGGTGGCTTCGCCGAAGCTGATGCTGTAGTCCTGCTTGCCGCTCTGGATCACGCCATTGGCATTGAGGAACTGGGCCTGGATGTGAATGCGGTCGCCGTAGACGTTGACGCCCGACAGCTGCTGCGCCAGCACGGCGTTGATCTGTGCCTGCGCCGCGCCGGCGCCGGGACCGGACACGCCGCTGGTGCCGCCCTGGCTGACGTCGGTGACGCTCTTCCACTGGCTGTACGCCTCGCCGCCGACGGAGTAGGACGTCACGCCCTCCACGTACACGCTGCCGCCGGTGACGACGGTCATGTTGCGCGCGCGCGTGGTGCCGTTGATCTGGATGTCGCCCTTGCCGCCCTCGATCTTCAGTGTCAGGTTGCCGGACAGGTTGTTGATGTTGCCGACCACGGTGATGTCGGGCGACACGTAGACCGCGCCGGTGCCGCCACCGTTGAAGGTCTGCGGGTTGAAGGTGTTCCTGACGCTGATCGACGGCAGCGCGCCGGCGCCGGCCTGCGGCACCTCGCCGAACGCCGCGCCGGTCCTGCTCTCGTTGAGCTCGTTGATCTTGACGTTGCTTTGGGCAACCACGCCATTGATCACCAGGCCGCCGTTGCTTTCCGGGATGGTGATGCCCATCAGCTTGAGGAAGGCCGGGGTATGGTTGACGATGGTGACGGAGGCGTCGCCGGGCGAATCGAACTTGCCGCTGCCGAGCAGGTTGTCGCCGCGCACGTCGATGATGCCGGCCTGGGCCCAGACCGGGTCGACATACACGGTCATCACATACTGCTGCTTTACCGCGCCGCGCGAATCGAGCAGGCCCTGGGCATTCATCTCCTGCTTGATGCGGTTGATCTCGCGCAGGTAGAACCCGGTCAGCTCGCTGTTGTTGGACTGGGAATAGTTCTCGTAGCTCTTCTGCGCCGCCGCCAGCTGCTTGGCGAGGTCGCTCATCAGCGGCTCCAGCGCCACCCGGTAGGTGATGCCGTTCTGCTCCGACGCGTAGATGGCGCCGGTATTGCGGTCCCATCCGCTCGGGTCGGCCGAGCCGCTGGCCAGGGGCTCCTTGCCCAGCACCAGCGTCTGGCTGCGCTGGATGCCGGTGCGGATCGTGCCCTGCACCGTGACGTTGCCGAGCGCGCTGCTGCTGAGTTCGCCGGTGTAAGACTCCGAGCCGCTCAGGGCGTCGCCGATCGCGCTCGCCCAGTTAACCGCCTTGGCGCGGCTGCTCATGTTGGCGAAGCCGTTGTGTTCCGCATGCAGCTTGGCGTCGCGCGCGGTCTCCATGACCGCGTTCTGGCTGACCACGATGCTGTTGGTCTGGCGCAGGTAGGCCTCCGAGTTGACGTCGTCGATCGGGATCGCGCTGCCGGCAAAGGTGTCGGTGCGCGCGCCCACCGTGTACTGGTCGCGGTTGTGGTCGGTGCCGGTGCCGGCCGAGACGTTGAGTTCGCCGTAAGCGCGCACCAGCGCGCCCTGGCCGACCAGCACTTCGTTGACCGGCTTGAGGTCGACCTTGGACTTGGCCACCGCCACGGTTGCCGCGCCATAAGTCTCCGCGTTGACGGTGGACGAAGTATTGCCCTGGCCGCGCGCCGACAGGTTGACCGCGCCGACGCTGGAGAGCTGCGCGCTGGCGCCGATGCTGACGCGCGCCAGGTCCTGGCTGGTGGCGATGGTGGAGTAGGCGCCGGCGCCGGAGATGGCGCCGCCGGTCTTGAGCGTCACCTTGTCGTGGGCGACGATGTCATTGAGAGCGGTCAGCGTCATGTCGCCGGCGCTCGCCTGCAGGCCGCGCACGGTGAGCCTGCTGTTGTCGCCGACGCTGGTGACGGTCGCCAGGTCGAGCGTGGTGGTGCTGGTGGCGCCGGCGGCGGACGCGATGCCGCCCGTGGTGCCGGAGATGCTGGTGTTGGACAGCACGTGATTGACCGCGCCGATCACGATTTCGCTGGCGTTGACCACTACGCCGGCGCCGACACCGGCATTGACTTTGGCCTGCACCCGTTGGTCGCCGACGGCGCCGCTGCCCGACAGCGCGCCGCCGGCCACCGTCGACTGGTTGCTGCTGAAGGCGGCGGTATGGTCTGCCGAGATGTTGAGCTTGCCGGAGCCGTCGAGGATGCCGACCGCCTTCCAGCGCGCGGTGTTGTTGAAGTTCTCGTCGGCCAGGTCGATGCTGGCCGCGGCGCTCGGTGTGGCGCCCACATACTGCCAGCGCGACGTATCGCCGAAGTTCTCGTTCTTGAGGTCGGTGCCGATCTTCTTCCAGCGCGTGGTGTCGAGGAAGTTCTCGTTGTTGAGGTCGATCTGGGCGCCGTTGGGACCGACGTACTCATAGCGCGAACCGGTGCTGCCCTTGAGCATGACCGGATCGTTGGCGGACGGTGTGCGGGCGATGCCGACGTCCACCGTATTGCCCTGGTGGAGGGTACGGACCTTGGTGGAATCGGTGTCGGTCGTATGGGTCGCCGTCGTGACCGGGCCCACGTACTTGTAGCGTCCGCCCACCTGGCCGGTGCCGTTGAAGCCGCTGCGCACGTCCACCGTCTCGCCGGACCGCGGCACCTGCAGGCCGGAGTCGGTGGTGTAGGTGCCGGCGGCATCGGTGCCGACGTACTGGTAGCGCGTGCCGACTTCGCCGCCGGCGGCGTGGCCGCTGACGACGTCCACGGTCTGGCCGTTGTTGACGGTGCGGGTACCCTGGCTGGTGCTGAAGTCCGCCTGGCTGTTGCGGTCGAGCACCGGCAGCAGGCCGGCATTGCCCAGCTCGATGCTGCGGCCGGCGACGCCGTCCTGGATCAGCGCGCTGGTGTCGCTGACGCTGCGGGTGTCGGCGCTGGCGCCGGCGCCGGCCAGCACGCCGCCGCTGCCGGCGGTGGTGTTGGCGACATTGTTGTCATGGCCGTTGGCGGTGATCGAGAGCGTGTCGCCGGTCAGCTTGACGCCGCTGCCGATCCACGCCTTGGTCGCAGTGTCGGACTTGGCGGCCGACGCTGCGGCGCCGGCGGCGATGATGCCGCCAGCCGCGCTGTCGGCGCGGGCATTCTGCTTGCTGTTGCTGTTGGCGGTGATCGCGGTCGCGCCGTGGATGACCAGGGTCGCATTGTCGGCGATCAGGCTGCTGACCGTGGCACGGTCGCCGCTGCTGCCGTTGATCGCGGTGGCGGAGGTCGATGCAACGCCGATCAGCGCGCCGGAAGAGCCTTCCGCTTCGGCGTCGGCCGACACCCCGCTGCCGTGCAGCAGCTGGGCCGCCGTCACCGTCAGGTCGCCGGTGGTGAGGGTGCCGCCGACCGCTGCGCGGATGTCGGGCGAGACGGTGGCGCTGGCCTGCGACACGCCGACGGCGGCGCCGCCGGCCGAGACGCCCCAGGCGTCGGCATTGGCCTTCGGCGTCGCGCTGGCGTTGACCTTGACGGCGCGCGCGGTGGTGACGCTGTTGTTGCTGCTGCCGCTGGCCGCGCTGGTGTTGCCGGTGCCGCTGCCGCTGCCGCTGCCGATGTACGCCTCGACCGTCGGCGTGACGGTGGCGCTGGCGACCGAACCGGCGCCGGCCAGGATGCCGCCGGCAGCCGCCTTGCTGTCGGCACTGGCGGTGTCGGTGTCGCTGGCGGTAATGCTGAGGTCGCGCGCGCCGGTGACGTTGCCGTCGAGGTGCGCCCTGACCTTGCCGTTGTTGATGGCGGTGCTGGTGCTGGTGCCGATGCCGGCCAGGCCGCCGGCGGCGGCCAGGGTGCTGGCGCTGGCGATGTTGCTGCTCAGGGCGCTGATGTTGATATCGCCCGCGGCGTTCAGGCTGGCGCCGCTGCCGGCCCAGGCTTCGACGTCGGGGCTGGCCTCGACCTTGGCGGTGGTGGCCGCCGCCGCGCCGCCGAGGGCAAGCGCGCCGGCCGTTGCGTAGGTCTTGCTGCTCAGGGTGTCGCGTGCCTCGGCCTTGATCCCGATGCTGCCGCCGGTGCTGGCCAGCGTCGCATTGTCGGTCCATGCCTTGACTTCGCTCCTGGCCGAATTGTCGGACAGCGAGACGCCGACCGAGGCGCCCAACAGACCGAACGACAGCGCGCCGGAGCCGACGTCGGCGTGGACGTTCGCGGTTTCGGACGCCGACAGGCTGATGTTGCCGCCGGCCGTGATGCCGCTCTTCGCCGCGGCACTCGCGCCACGGATGAAGGCGTTGACGGTGTTGTGGATGCGGCTGCCGGCAGTAGCGCCGGCGCCGGCGAAGGCGATGCCGTTGGCCGAGGCGGCCACCGACACGCTGGCGGCGACCGAGCTCGCCTTGATCACCGGGTTGGCGCTGGCGACCAGTTCGATGGCGCCGGCGCTGCTGATGGTCGAGGCTTCGCTGTACGCGCGCACGGTATTGCCGATGTCGTTCTCGGCGACCGACGCGGCCAGCGAAACGGTGACGTTGGCGACGCCGGCCGAGACCGCTGCCGATGCTGCCGCGTTTTCCGTCGTGATCGTTGCCCTGTCGCTGGCATCGAGCCTGACGGCGCCGCCGTTGCTGGTGGACGCGCTGCTGCCGTTGCGCAGGTAAGCTTCGATGGTGCTGGCGATGGTGTTGATCGCGCTGCCGGTGCCGACCGCGCCGGCGCCGCCGGCCATGTTGGCGTCGATCGCCACGCCGCCGCCGATGCTGCGCGCGGTGATGGATGCGGTTTCCTTCGCCTCCAGGGTGATGCCGCCGCCGCCCGCGCTCAGCGAGGCATTGTCGGCATAGGACCGCACGATGTTGCCGATCTGGTTGGTGGTGACGGCCGCGCCAAGCGCGATGCCGCCCCCGCCTCCACCGGCGCTGACCGACGCCGCGGCGCCGACTGCCTTGCTGAAGATGCTGCTGCTGTCGCTGGCGCTGAGCTTGAGCGCGCCGCCGGCGCTGACGCCGCGGCCGGTGCCCTTGCTGTCCTGCACATACGCGCTGACGCGGCTGCCGATCTTGTTGTCCGCGCCTGCGCCCGCACCCGCCAGCGCGACGCCCGTGCCGCCGATCCCCGCCGCGACCGCGCCGCCGATCGCCATGGCATCGATCACGCCGGTGGAAGCCGCGTCCAGGGTCAGGTTGCCGGCTGCCGCGACGCGTGCGCCGTTGACATAGGCATCGACTTCATTGTTGACCGCGTTGATGGCCGCCGCCACGCCCAGCGAAGCGCCGACACCGCCGCCACCGGCGGCGACCGCAGCCGCCGCACCGCCGGCATCGGCCTTGATGCGCGCGCTGTCGCTGGCGGAAAGCTGCACCGCGCCGCCGGCGCTGGTGGACACGTCGGCGCCATTGCGCACCGCTGCATGGACCTTGTTCTTGATGGTGTTGCCGGAGTACGCGCCTGCCGCGCCAATGCCGACCCCGCCGCCGCCGCCCGACACGGCCAGCGCGCCGCCGATGCTGAGTGCCTCGATCTGCGCGCTCTCGCTTGCGCTCAAGCTGATGCCGGCGCTGCCCGCGGTCACCGTCGCCGCGTCGATCGCTGCGTCCACGGTATTGCCGATCTTGTTTTCCGCGGCCGAAACGCCTGCGGTGAGCGCGGCGCCGCCGCCGCCGCCCTGGATTGCCAGGCCGAGGCCGCCGCCATTGGCGAGGATGTCGGTGCTGTCGCTGGCGCTGACGGTGATCGCACCGCCTGCGCTGACGCCGCGGCCCGTGCCGCTGCTGCTGCGGATGGCCGCGGTGACCTTGTTGCTGGTCGTATTGTAGGAACCGGCACCGGCCACCGATACACCCGCGCCGCCGCCGCCGACCTGCGCGCCGACCGCGCCGCCGAACGACAGCGCCCAGATGTCGGCGCTTTGGGTCGCGCTCAGGCCGAGCGCGCCACCGGCCGTGACCCTGGCATTGTCGACCAGGGCCGAGGTCTCATTGGTGATCTTGTTTTCCGCAAAGGCCACGCCCAGCGAAACGCCGGCGCCGCCGCCGCCGACCTGGGCGCCGACGGCAAAGCCGCCGGCGTTGGCGATGATGCGCGCGCTGTCGCTGGCGCTGATGCTCACCGCACCGCTGCCGCTGGTGGTGACGTTGCTGCCGCCGAGGATGGCGGCGCGGGTCTTGTTGCTGATGACATTGCCCGAACCCGCACCGGCGCCGCCGATGCCGGCGCCGCCGCCACCGACTTGCGCACCGACCGAACCGCCGACGCTCAGGGCCTCGATCATCGCCGACTCGGTCGCGCTGAGCGCAACGCTGCCGGCAGTGACGCTGGCATTGTCGACCAGCGCGTCGACGGTATTGCCGATCTTGTTCTGTGCCGCCGATACGCCGACCGTGACGCCTGCGCCGCCGCCGCCCGCCTGCACGCCGACGCTCAGGCCGCCGCCGTTGGCGTAGATCTCGCTGCTGTCGCTGGCGCTGATGGTGATCGCGCCGAGCGTGCTGATGTCCTGGGTGTTACGGACGGCCGCCGTCACTGCGTTGGCGATCTCGTTGTAGGAGTCGGCTGCCGCGCCGGACACGCCCGCTCCGCCGCCGCCTGCCTGCACGCCGACCGCGCCGGCGATGGTCAGTGCCCGGATGTCGGTGCTCTGCTCGGCCGTCAGCGCCATGCGCGCGGCGCTGGCTGTGGCGCCGTCGATGAGCGCGTTCACCTGGTTGGTGGTCTTGTTGACCGCCACCGACATGCCGACTGTGACGCCTGCGCCACCGCCGCCCGCCTGGACGCCGACGCCGATGCCGCCGCCGTTGGCCAGGATCTCGCTGCTGTCGCTGGCCTTGATCGTGAGCGCGCCGACCGCCGTCACGCGGGTGCTGCCGCTGGCATTGCGGATGGCCGCGGTGACCTTGTTGCTGGTCGTGTTGTGCGATGCCGCGCCCGCCGCAGACACGCCGGCGCCGCCGCCGCCGGCCTGCACTGCCACGGCGCCGCCGATGGACAGCGCCCAGATTTCCGCCGTCTCGGCCGCGGTCAGGCTGACCGCGCCGCCGGCCGCGACCTGCGCATCCTCGACCAGGGCGCTGACCTCGTTGCTGATCTTGTTGTCGGCAAAGGCCACGCCCAGCGAGACGCCGGCCCCGCCGCCGCCCGCCTGCACGCCGACACCGACGCCGCCGGCATTGGCGATGATCTGCGCGCTGTCGGTGGCGCTGATGGTGACCGCGCCGCTGCCGGTGGTGGTGAGCTTGCTGCCGTCGATCACGGCCGCCCGGGTCTTGTTGGCGATGACGTTGCCGGAGCCCGCGCCGGCGCCGCCGATACCGGCGCCGCCGCCGCCGGCCTGGAGACCGAGCGAGCCGCCGATGCTAAGCGCTTCGATCAGCGCGTCCTCGGTGGCGGAGAGCGACGCGCTGCCGGCCGTGACGTCGGCATTATCGATCAACGCATCGACCGTATTGGCGATCTTGTTCTGCGCGGCCGAGATGCCGAGCGTGACGCCCGCGCCGCCGCCGCCCGCCTGCACGCCCGCGCTCAGGCCGCCGCCGTTGGCGTAGATTTCGCTGCTGTCGCTGGCGCTGATGCTGAGCGCACCAAGCGTACTGACATTTTGGGTGTTACGGATGGCCGCCGTGACCGCATTGGCGATCTCGTTGTACGAGTCCGCTGCCGCCCCGGACACGCCCGCGCCGCCGCCGCCCGCCTGCACGCCGACCGCACCCGCGACGGTCAGGGCCCAGACCTTGGTCTTCTGTTCCGCGGCAAGCGCGATGCTGGCCGCCGAGGCGCCCGCCCCGTCGACGACTGCATCG
Organism: Noviherbaspirillum sp.; assembly: GCF_036563305.1. Lineage (GTDB taxonomy): Bacteria > Pseudomonadota > Gammaproteobacteria > Burkholderiales > Burkholderiaceae_D > Noviherbaspirillum. The sequence goes on from NZ_DATCMQ010000003.1 coordinate 18,686, forward strand.
ATGGTATTGGCGACCTTGTTCACCGCGACCGACATGCCGACCGTGACGCCGGCACCGCCGCCGCCCGCCTGCACCGCCACGCCGATGCCGCCGCCATTGGCGAGGATTTCGCTGTTGTCGCTGGCCTTGAGGGAGAGCGCGCCGCCCGCCGTCGCGCTGGTTGCGGCGCCGGCGCTGCGTATCGCCGCCGTCACCTTGTTGCTGATGGTGTTGTGGGAGCCGGCGCCCGCCACCGCGACGCCGCCGCCGCCGCCGCCCGCCTGCACGCCGACCGCGCCGCCGATCGACAGCGCCCAGATCGTCGACGATTGAGCTGCGGAAAGACCGAGCGCACCGCCTGCCGTGACCGCCGCATCCTCGATGAGGCTGGAGACGTCGTTGGTGACCTTGTTCTCGGCAAATGCGACGCCGAGCGACACACCCGCGCCGCCCCCGCCCGCCTGCACGCCGACGCCGACGCCGCCCGCATTGGCGATGATCTCAGCGCTGTCGGTCGCGCTGATGCTGACCTCGCCGCTGCCGGTGGTGGTGACGCTGCTGCCGCTGCGGATTGCCGCGCGGGTCTTGTTGTTGATGATGTTGCCGGAACCGGCGCCGGCCACGCCGACGCCCGCGCCTCCGCCGCCACCGCTGACGCCGACCGCGCCGCCGATGGTCAGGGCCTGGATCACCGCGCTCTCGGTGGCGCTCAGGCGCAGGTCATTGCCGCTGATATGCAGGCTGCTGCCGTCCACGAACGCGTCGACCGTGTTTTCGATCTCGTTGGTGGCCACCGAAATGCCGATCGACGCGCCCGCGCCGCCGCCGCCGAAGGAGCCGCCGAAGGAGAAGCCGCCGGCGCCAGCCAGCACCTTCGCGCTGTCGGCCGCCGAGATGACGATGTCGCCGCCGGCGCTGATGCCGCCGCTGGCCTTGCTGTTCTTGATGTAGCTGGAGACCTTGTTCTTGATGATGTTGCCGGAGCCGGCGCCGGCGCCGGAACCGGCAAAGCCGCCGCTGGTGGTGGCGCCGACGGCGACACCGATGGTGAGCGCCTCGACCGTTGCCGCTTCCGCCGCGCTCAGCGTAATGCCGCCCGCGGCCGCCGCCTGCACATCATCCATGTACGCGGCGACGGTGTTGGCGATCTCGTTGACCGCGACCGACACGCCGGCCGCGATCGCGACCGGATTCTGGGTGGCGATGGCCACGCCGACGCCGCCGGCCAGCACGCGCACGGTGGACTTGTCGTCGGCGTTGATGGCGATGCTGTCGGCGCCGGTGGAGGTCACCGTGACGCTGGCCAGGTTCGCCATGTGGGCGTCGCTGGTGTTGCGGACGCGGTTGATCGACACCGCGCCGCCTAGCGCGAAGTTGCCGGCGCCCGCGCCCGCGACCGTGATGTTGTTGATCTCGCCCTTGTAGGACGCGTCGAGCTTGATCTTGCCGGCCTTGATGCTGCCGCCAACGTTCTCGATGCGCGCGCTGACGAGGTTGTTGTCGGTCGACGCCGGGGCATTGGGATCACCGCCGAGGTAGTTGTAGGCGACGGACGCACCGATGGCGCCGGACGCACCTTGGGCGCCGATGCCGGAAATCGCGATCGCGCCGGCCAGGGAATGGATGGTGGAGCTGTCGCTGGCAAGCACGCGGATGCTGCCGCTGGCAAGGATGTCATCGGCATTGGTGCGGATGTCGCCGACATTGGCGATCGACGCCCGCACCGCGTTGCGGATGAAGTTCAGGGCGACCGAGCCGGCCCCGGCGATGTTGTCCGCGCCGCCGCCGCTGACCGCGACAGCGGTGATCTGGGCGTCGAGCACCGAAGGCAACATGCCCGGCTTGGCGAATTCCGCCTCGACCAGGATATCGCCGGCACTGGCCGACACTGCTGCATTGTCGATCCGCGCCTGCACGGTGTCCTGGATGTTGTTGACGGCAATCGCCATGCCGACGCCGAACTTGCCGCCGCCGATGGAAGCCGAGACATTGCCGGCGAGCGAGGCGATCGCCGCCTTGTCGCGCGCGGTGACGGCAACGCCGGTCCTGGCCGACACGTCGGACGAAGAAGTGACGCCGCTTGCGGTCGCGCCGACGATACCGGCGTCGATGGTATTGCGGATCTGGTTGACCGCGATCGAGCCGCCGAGCGCATTGCCGCCGCCGGTCGACGCCGCGCCGCCGGCCACGATGTTGACGATGCGCGCCGATTCCTCGGCGCTGACGGTGACGCCGCCCGCGTTCGCCACCACCTTGGCGCCGGCGATCTGCGCAGTAACGTTGTTCTTGATGTCGTTGACGCCGACCGAGGCATTGACCGCCGTGCCCTTGCCGAGCGACAGGCCGAGCGCGCCGGTGCCGGAATAGATGGCCGAGGCGTCCTTCGCCAGCACCAGCACGTCGCCGGCGGTCGCGGTGATCGCCTGGTTGCTGCCGGTGCCCGAGATATGCGCGTCGATGTTCATGCGCACGAAATTAAGCGAAATCGCGCCCGCGCCGGCGTTGTTCTTGCCGCCCGCGCCCGCCGCCGTCACGCTGGTGATCTGCGCGCCGATCGAGGTCGGCAGCGCCAGTGCGATGCCCTGCGCGTTGATGCTGGAGGGCTTGACCACCAGGCTATGGCCGCTGCCGGTGCCCTTGTCGGTCAGCATGATCGCCTTCGGCGTCGCCGCCACCGCGTCCTCGCGCGACGCGGCGAGGCGGATCGTCGTCGCATCGACCCGGATCACGTAGTAGGTCTCGCCTTCCACCAGGTTGCCGATGCCGTCGTTGGACGCCGCGCCCTTGCGGTAGACGAAGGCGTCGCCGGAATTGAGCTTGTGCGCGCTGCCGAAAGTGATGCTGTCGGCCTTGTTGTTGTGCACCGTGACCGCGGCAGGATTCAGGGCGACCGCAACGGCGCCGGCGGTCGTCTTCTTCAGCTGGTGGCCGCTGCCGCTGCCGGCGGCGGTCAGGGCAATTGCCTTTCCGGCCAGTGCGTCGTCGAGCGTGGCCGCCAGCTTGAAGGCGTTGGCGTCGACCTTGATGACGTAGTACTTCGGCGATGTGACGCCGTCGGCCGTGGTGGCTGCCGTCAGGCCGCCGATGGCCGCGCCGCTGGCGTACGCGTAGGTGACCTCGTCGCCGGTCTGCAGGCCATGGCCGCTGACGGTGAGGTAGTCGCTGGTGAGCGTGACGTCGGTGGACGGATTGACGGCCTTGCTGTCGGCCGCGAGCGGGCCGGTGCTGAGGGTGTCGGAGGGGTCGTCGAAGCCGGCGGTGACCGCGACGCTGCCGCCGGCGGTGACGCCGGAGCGCTCGATGTAGGCGGTCACGCTGGCCGCGGTGGCACCGGCGGCGCCGGCCACCGAGACGTGCTTGCTGCCGTTCGCGCCGTCCGGATCGGCCGGCGCATCCGCCACGCTGATCAGGTTGGGGTCGGCCATGTTGTCGATCGCGCCGACGTAGTTGTAGGCGAGCACCGCGCCGATCGCGGTGCCGGATTCGCCGGTGGCCGCGCCGATCGCCAGCGCGCCCACATACATGGTGGCTGCCTCGCTGGCGCTGACGGTGACGTTGCCGCCCGCGGTGACGGTGGCGTCCGCGACGTGCGCGTCGATGCGGTTGGCGATCGAGTTGATCGTCAGCGATCCCGCGCCGCCGGTGGACTTGGCGCCGCCACCGGCGGCGCCGATGCCGACCAGCAGCGACTGCGATGCGGCGGTGACTGCAACCGAACCGCCTGCCTGCACCGTCGAGCCCTCGATGAAGGCCGCCGCCGCGTCGCTGACGCGGTTCCAGCTGACCGCCACGCCGACGCCGGTGTCGCCCTTGGGCGACGCCGCCAGCGCGCCGGCGACGGAGACCAGCAGCGCCTGGTCGAGCGCCTCGACCAGGACCGCGCCGGCGGTCTTGATGTTCGATCCCTGCTTGATGCGGGCCTCGCTGCCGTTGACGATGGCATTGATGGCGATCGAGCCGGCGATGGCGGTCTTGTCGGAACCCGCGCCGCCGACGGCGACGCCGGCGATGGTCGCCTTTTCGTTCGCGCTGACGGTGAGCTTGCCGTCGGTATCGATGTCGACGTTGTCGACGGCCGCGGTGACCGTATTGCCGATGACGTTCGCCGCGGCGGCGACGCCGTAGCCGCCGCTGCGGCCGAGGCCGAAGCCGCCTGCGAATCCGTAGATGCCGGACTTGTCCTCTGCCCTGACGTTCACGTCGCCGTGCGAGCCGGCCAGCATGTTGCTGTCGACCATCTTCGCACTGATCTTGTTGTCGACGATGTTGACCGAGATCGTGCCGCCGAGCGCATTGCCGTCCGTGGTGCCGCCGCCGGTGGCGACGCCCAGCGAGCCGGTGACCGAGATGATCTTGGCGCTGGAGCTGGCCAGCACGTCGAGCTGGCCGCCGTGGGTGAAGCTGTCGACGTTGCCGAGCAGGGATTCGACCTTGTTGCCGATCTGGGCATAGCCGATCGAGACGCCGTAGCCGCCCTTGCCGCCGAAGGCGGCGGAGCCGGCCACGCTGATCAGGTTGGTGTCGTCGTGCGCATTGAGCTTCACCGTGCCGCTGGCGCCGCCCCGGGTGTTGGTCAGGGCGGTGCGGGTGGTGTTCAGGGTGATGTTCACCGCCACCGAACCCGCCACCGCGTTGCCCTGCTTGCCGGTGGCGCCGCTGACGCCGGCCGCGAGCGCGGCGATCCAGCCGAGGCGCGCCGCCTCGACATCCAGTTTCGCCACCGACAGGCTCGTCACGTCGTCAATATACGCGGCGGTATCCCCCGCCACCACGTTGACGCCGAAGCCGCCGGCCACGGCGGTGGTCGACTTGCTGGCATCGCTGGAACTGGCGTAGGCGACGGAACCGGCCAGGGAACCGAGCAGGCTGTCGTTGCTTGCATCGAGCACCAGGTTGCCGGTGGAGACGATGCCGGTCTTGCGCAGGTAGGCGCGGGTATTGTCGTCGACCACGTTGACGGTGACCGAGCCGGCAACCGCGATGCCGGTCTTCGCCTGCGCCGGCTGCTCGGTCGCGGCGGCGGTGTCCGGCGTGGTGCTGCCCGCCGGCGCCTTGTTCATCTCCTTCAGGACCGAACCCATCTTGTCCTGCCAGGACTTCAGGTCGGCATTGCTCTGCGCGGTGCCGTCCGATCCCTGGGTGCCGCCAGTGCCCGGGTTCGGCGTGGCGGGCGGGGTGCTCGGGGGCGCCTCGGCCGGCTTGCTCGACGCCTTGGCGCCCGCCACCGCGAAACTGCCGATGAAGCCGTTGTTGATGGCCGCGACCTGGACCTGTCCGCCGGCGGTGAAGCTGCCGCGGGTATCGGTACCCGCGTCGCCCTCGATCGCACCGATCAGCGCGCTGGTGTTGCGCACCATGACGTTGACGCCGACCGAGGCGCCGAAGCCGATATGCTCGGAACTCGCGACCGCGCCGGCGGCGGTGATCACGTTGCTCTTGTCCTTGGCCTCGACGCGCACCGAACTGCCGGTGGAGCCGATGGTCTTGCTGCCGACGGTGATGCTGGCGCCGTTGTCGATCTGCGCCAGCGTATTGTTGGTGACGACGGCGGCGGCCACGGCGCCGTTGGCGCCGACGTTGCCGGCCTCGCTGCCGGACGCGGCGAGGGCGACCGACAGCACCTCGGTGCTGGCCTTGACGTCCAGGCTGCTGGCGTACAGCGTGACCGCATCCTCGATCTTCGCGGTGACGTCGTTATCGTAGGCGTAGAAACCGAAGCCGACGCCGACCGCGCTGCCGTCCTTGGCCGACTTCACCCCGCCCGACGGCAGGAACTGGATGCCGTCCAGCGACCAGCTCTGCGCATCCTTGCCGCTGGAGATGCCGGGGGTCTTGAAGTTGCCCACCAGGTGGAAGCCGTGGTTGGTGCTGTTGGCATCGATCTCCACGTCCTGTTCGCCGGTGCGGAAGTTGTCGTTGCCGCTCTTGCCGTCGATGTCCTGGTTGATGCGCGCGCCCGACCGGATGGTGGCGCTGGCGCTCTGGTCCAGCACCAGCATCGATGCCGACCCGGCCCCGGCCTTGACCTGCCCCTCGGCATTGGCCTGGCTCCAGGAGTCGATCAGGTAATCGTCCAGGCCGGCGCCGTCGTTCAGGTAGCCGGTCAGGTTGGTGAAGAAGTTGCCGGCGACGACGCGCGCCGGGCTGCCAAGCTCCTCCCACTTGGTGGTGTCGGTGAAATCCGCCTGCGCCAGGTCGCCGGCGTAGTTGCCGAGCCCGATGTAGCGGTACCAGTTGCCGACCTCGCCGCCGGCGCTGTGTCCTTCACTGACCTCGACCGTGTCGCCGTGGGCGACTTCCGCATCCTCCTCGGCCTCGCCGGACTGGTGGTCGGCGGTGGTGTTGTCCTCGCTGAACGGCGTGATGAGGTTCTTGCCCCATTCCGAATCGCGGTCGAGCTCGTTGAGCGTCTTCGCCATGACGGTCAGCTTGCCCTTGGCATCGACCTCCGCATTGCCGGCGATGTACGCCTCGGTGGCATTGCGGTAGACGCCGACCGCCAGCGCCACCGCCACGCCCAGACCTGCTTCCTTCTGGGCGGCCTTCTCGGTCTCGTTCTCGACCGAGGCGCCGGTGGTGATGTCGGGACGGTTCTGCACGCGCGCGAACACCGTGACGGTGCCGCCCGCCTGCACGTCGGCGCCGCCGGACGCGATGGTGCCGGTGCCGTCGCCGATGCGGGCGCTGGCGCGGTTGATGTCGACCTGCACGCCCAGGGCGCCGCCGATGTCGAACTTGTTGGTGGTCTCCGATTCGAGCTGCTTCTTGATGAAGTCGCTCTTTTTCAGGAAGTCGGTGACGGTGGTGGTGATCTTTTCCTTGGCCTTGTCGATGAACTGCAGCTTCTGGTTCGACTTGACGAGTTCCGCCGCCTTGCCCTTGACGCTGTTGGTGATCGTGCCTTCGAGGTCGTCCACCACGTTGCCTTCGGAGTCGCTGCCGACGCCGGCCGAGGCCGCCACGCCGCTCGCCACCGCCGGCGCCAGCTTGAAGAACTGCTTGGTCGGCACCAGGTCCTGCCACTGCTCGGCGCTGACGGCGATGTTGCCGCCCGCTTCGGCCGCGCCGTCCAGCCAGGCATTGGTGCGGCCATTCTCGACGCTGATCGCGAAGGCCATGCCGACCTTGCCTTCTTCGCCGACCAGGGTCTGCGCCAGGGTGCGGCTGTGGTCGATGGTCTGCGCATAGACCAGGATGTTCTGGCCGGCCTTCAGCCGCGCCTTGTCGGTCACGTGCGCGGTCGCCTCGGAGTTGAGCACGCTGACCGCGATGGCGGCATCGTAGCCGGCCACCGCCGTCGGCTTGGAGACCACGTTCATCGTGTTGTCCGCGCTCGCCAGCACGCTGATGTTGCCGGTCGCCTCGACATTGCCGGCCACCGTGACCTTCGCCTCGGTGACGATCACGCCGACCGCGACGCCGGCGCCCCAGGCGGCCGGCTTCGGACTGGCCACCGCCTTCGCCGTCGACTGCGCGACGAAGTTCCTGGCGCTGATATTGGTCGCCTCGTCGATGGTGACATGCGCCTTGGCCACCGACACCGCGACGCCGGCCACCACCGACAGCTTGTCGAGTCCGCTGATGGCGCCGTCGGCGGCGCCTTCGATCTTGCCGGCGAGGTCGGTCTCACCGAGCTCGACGTCGAAGCGCTTGGCTTCGGCGCTGGCGCTGATCGTGACATCGCCGCCCCTGATGGTGGCGCCGCTGATGATCACGCTGGCGTCCTGCACGTCGACGTTGGCGAAGCCGAAGCCGGTGAAGTCCTTGAACAGGTCCTCTGCCAGGATGTTGATGGCGCCCAGCGCGCCGCCGGTGCCGGCGGCGATCAGCTGCGAGTTCACGCCCAGCGCGATATGTCGCGCGCGCAGCGTGATGCTGCCGGCCACGCCGGTGCCGCCGGTGTTGATGGTCTTGCCGTTGAGGTCGATGCGGTCGTACTCGAGCGCGACGTTCTTGCCGTTGCTGCTGATGTTCTCGGCCAGCACCTGGCTCTCGCCGCGGCTGCCCTTGAATACGAGGCGCGTGCTTTCCGATCCGGTACCGAAGGCCACCTTGCTGAAGTCCGCGTTGTCGAGGGTGCCCGCGCCGCTGACATACACCGCGTCGGCGCTGCCGCCGCCGGCGTTGATGGTGACCTTGTCGGTGGCGCCGAAACCGCTGACGTCGACATGGAAGGTGTCGCTATGGCTGCCGCCGGACAGCGTATCCTTGCCGCCGCCACTGCTCAGCGTGACCGCGCCCAGGCTGAACTGCGAAGCATCAATGACATTGGCGCCGACGCCGCCGGTGAGGATGGCGTGCTTGATGCCGCTCAGCGTGTCGTTGCCCTCCGATCCGATCGTCAGCTGGGTGTTCTTCAGCGTCATGCTGGCGTCGCGGGTCTCGACCACCGTGTCGGTACCGCCGCCGCCGGCGAGCGTGTCCGCGCCGGTGCCGCCGGTCAGGAAGTCGTTGCCGGCGCTGCCGGTCAGCGTGTCGTCGCCGGCGCCGCCGTCGAGGGTGACGCTGCCGATGGTCAGCGCGCTGCCGGTGATGCCGGTCTTGTCGCCTTCGCCCAGCAGGCCGAGGCCGAGGGCGGCCTTGGATTCGTTGAGGCTTTCCACCTTGACCTTGCCGGCGCCGCCGGCGCTGTCGGTGATCACGATGGCGCTGCCCGCCGCATTCAGCGCGGCGCTCAGCTTGTCGCTGGCCGCATGGATGGCATCGAACACATCCTTGAGGGTGACGGCGTAGCTCAGGTCGATGTCGACCGTTGCGCCGGTCGACAGGGTGATGCGGATGTCCTTCTTGCCGATCTCGGTATCGACGCCGGTGCCGTTGTTGAGCAGGTCGAGCGAGGTGTCGTTGGACAGGCCGGTGAAGGCGGACGCATTGATGGTGTTGTTGCCGGCGCCGCCGGTCAGGAACGCGCGCTCGAAACCGGAGATGACATCGGTCTCGCTGCCGATCACCAGGGTCTTGTTCGCCAGCGTCATGTTGGCGTCGCGGATCTCGATCAGGGTGTCGTTGTCGGCGCCGCCATCCATGGTGTCGATGCCGCCACCGCCGGTCAGGGTGTCGTCCCCGGCTCCGCCTTCCAGCGTGTCCGCGCCGATGCCGCCGATCAGGACGTCGTTGCCCTGGCCGCCGCGCAGCACCACGTTGCCGGTGAAGGCGGACGCGTCCATCAGGTTGTTGCTCATGCCGCCTGACAGGCGTGCGCGCTGGATACCGCTCAGGGTCGAGAACGCCGCCATGCCCTGGGTGGTGGTCGCCACCGTCACGAGCGCATTGCTGCCGACCAGCGAGGAGATCACGCCCAGCGCGTCGACATCCGTGCCGGCCAGGTTGTTGCCGAAGGTAACGACCCAGTTGCCCGGGCCGCCGCTGACCTGCACGTCGCCCTCGCCGATGGTGCTCAGGGCCAGCAGCGCGGCGCGCACCGTCTGCGCGTCGGCGTCGTGCGACAGCAGCGCGGTCTTCTCGTTCTTGTAGGTCAGCACGAAGCTGCCGCCGGTCGCCGTGCCCGAAATGCTGATCGTCTGCACCTCGGAGGTGCCCTGGCCCATGTCGAGCGTGGCGTCCGTCAGCACGTAGCGGTTGTCGCCCGCTTCCACCAGCGTGTTGGTGCCGGTGCCGCCCTTGATCGCATCGATGCCGCCGCCACCGGTCAGGGTGTCGTCGCCGCCGCGCCCTTCGAGGTTGTCGTCGCCGAGGCCGCCGACCAGTTCGTCGGCCAGCGCGCCGCCGATCAGCGTGTCGTTGCCGTCGTCGCCGTCGAGCCTGACGGTCAGGCTGGTGACCGCCGAGGCGTCGAGGGTGTTGTTGCCGGCGCCGCCGACCAGGGAAACCGCTTCGATATTGCTGAAGCTGTCGACTTCGCCGCCGATGGTCAGCGTCGTGTTGGTCAGCACCATGTTGGCGTCGCGCAGCTCGGCCAAGGTGTCGCTGCCGCCCGCACCGTCGAAGGTGTCGCTGCCGAGACCGCCGCTGAGCACATTGGCGCCGCCGTCACCGATGATGATGTCGTTGAACGCCGAGCCGATCACATTGTTGAAGCCGCTGGTGGCCGTCAGGCCCGTGGTGACGCCAGTGGTGAGGTTCACGCTCACCGGACCGCCGTATTCGCTGTAGTCCAGCGTGTCGGCGCCGCTGCCGCCGGCCAGGATCGTGAAGTTCTCGAAGGCCAGGAAGCTGCCGATTCGGCCCTTGCCGGCCGCGGTGATCTTCCATACCGCGTTTTCATTCGGGCCGGTCAGCGTGTTGACGCCGCTGCCGCCGATCACGCGCCCGATGTTGGTCGCGCCTGCCGTGCCGGTCGCCGTGTTGGTGGCGAGGTTGATCGCCACCGGGCCGGTGTACTGGCTGTAGTCGAGCACGTCGGTGCCGCCTGCGCGTCCGGTGATGGTGCCGGCCAGGCCGGCGCCGTTCTCGAATACGAAGGTATTGACGCCGCCGCCCGCGATCAGGTTCTCGATGCCGGTGGCGTGCAGGGTGTTGTTGCCGCTGCCGTCCGAGACGTCGATGCTGCCGTCGCTGCGGATGGTGAAGGTGAGGTTCTTCGTCACCAGCGAGAAATCGAGGGTGTCGATGCCGGCGCTGTCGGCCACCGTGTCGATGCCCCAGTTGTCGGCGAACTTGTAGGTGTCCTTGCCGTCCAGTCCGGTCATGTGGTCCGCCATGGCCGTGCTGACCAGGGTGTCGTCCCCGGAGGTGCCGCTCATGTTGTCGAGCAGCCAGGAATAGGCCTGCAGGCGGATCGCGTTGGTCTCGATGCTGCCGGTGGCCTGCTCGAGCAGCCAGTCGCCGCCCTTGGCTGCGTCGCCGGTGGCGTTGCTCGAGGCGGCGACGTCGGCGCCGGTCAGTTGCGCCAGGCTCTGCACGAAATTGACGCCATAGCTGCCCTGCGCGATATCGCAGCCGTACAGCAGGATGTCTCCACCGCTGCGCAGCGACTGGCCCCAGGCCTGCAGCTGCGACTGGTGGTCGCCCAGGTTGCCGGCGTTGAGCTGGGTGCTGCCGAGCTGCATCGCGCCACTGTCGCCGTGGGACAGCACCTGCACCGCGTCGAGATCCTTGTAGGCCGACAGGATGGCGCCGATCTGCGCGACGCCGTCATGGCGGCCGTCGAGCACGATGATGTCCACGCCGTCCTGGCGCAGCCATCGAATCTGCGGACCGTCGGTGATTGCGCCGGCGGCCGGCAGCACCGCGTCGGCGGCGTCGGCCGCATCCCCGGTCGTGCCCGCGGCGGCATCCGCCTCGCCTTCCGGAAACGGATTTCGGGTGTCCTTGTCCTGCGCCAGCGCGTCGGCAATGCCCTGCACCACCTGGTCCACCTGCGGGATGTTGGCGTCGACGATCACGACCTGGGAGGCGCCCGGGCGCGACTGCATGAAGGCGGCAAAGTCGGACAGGGCGATGCTGGTGCCGGCCGCGGGGCGGGCGGCGGCGGGATCGAGGGCGGCGCTGGCGGCTTGCGCGGCGGGGGCGGCGGCGGCGGCGGTCGCATCGGCGGCCTGCACCGGATCGGTCCGGCTCAGGCTGTTGTCGTTGAGGGCGCTGGCACCGGGCGCATCGGCACCTTCCGTCGCGGCCGACTGCAGCTTGACCTGCAACTGCCCCGGCTGGTTCAGCTGCAGCGGCGCTTCCAGGACAGACTGGGGCGGCGGCGGCGGCGGGACGACCAGTTCCGCAGAAAGCAGAAAACGCTGTTCGAGTGCTTCGAACAGCGTTTTCTTCCTGGTCGCCGTCTTGCGGCGCCGACTTCGCATGGTCTCCGCGATACGATTGCCGATAGCCTGGATTTTTTTGCGCGCCATGGAACTGCCCCCGGTTGTCTTGCCTAGCCTTGTACCGCCGTAACAGCCGCAGCGCACCCCGCGCCGCGGCACCGCCGTTGTGTTCTTATTGCATCAGCCTGCTGAGCCGCAGCAGGTCTTCCTCGCTCAGCGAACCCGCGGCCTGCTTCAGGCGCAGCACGTTGAGCTGGTAGTCGTAGCGGGCCTGGGCCGCGTCGCGACGCGCAGCGTACAGGTCGCGCTCGGCGTCGAGCACGGCGAGCACCGTGGTCAGGCCCGCCTTGTAGCCTTCATCCTTGAGCTTGCGGGCGCTTTCCAGCGCGGTCACCGACTGGTTCAGCGCATTCACGCGCACCATGCCGCTCATCACGCCGAGGTAGGCCGCGCGCGCCTGCCGCTCGATCTGGCGGCGGTCGCGCTCGAGGTCCTCCCGCGCGGTCTCGTGGTGCTTGACCGCCTGTCCTGTCAGCGCGCTGGTGGCGCCGCCTTCATAGATCGGGACCGTCAGCCGGAACATCATCTGGTTCGTGTTGACCGTGCTGCCGCCGCCGAACAGGCTGCCGCCGGTGTCGTTGACATTGCGGCTGTAGGAGAAATCCAGGCTCGGGAAGTAGCCGGCCTTCTGCCGTCCGATCTCCTGGCGCGCGACCTCCACGGCCATTTGCCGCGCCTGCAGCAGCAGGTTGTTGTTGAGCGAGGTGCCGACCCACTGCTCCGGGTCCTGCGGCTCCGGCCCGATGAGCGGGATGGTCGCTGGCAGCACCGACAGGTTGCCCGGCATCCTGCCGATGATCTCGCGCAGCGCCTGCATCTTGTCCGCGAGGTCGTTCTCGGCCGCGACCACGTCCGACTCCTTGAGCGCATTGCGGGCGCGCGCGTCGTACAGGTTGACCACCGTGGCCTGGCCGCTGGAATACTTGCCCTGGGCGAGGTCGAGCTGGCGCCGGATCGATTCCTGCTCGCCCTTCGCCAGCGCCAGCGCGTCCTGCGCCGCCAGCACCGCGAGGTAGGCAGTCGCGGTGCGCATCATCAGGTCCTGCTCGGCCGCCGCATAGGCGGATGCGGCCTGCTTCTCGGTGGCCTTGGCCTGGTTGTAGCGGCGCCATGCGCCGAGCTTGAAAATCGGCTGGGTGATGGTCAGCGTTTGCTCGGTGGTGGGATACTTCGCCTGGCCGGTGGCAAACACCGCGTTTTCGCTCTTGGTGATGTTCTGGTCCACCGTCGCGCGGGTGTAGCCCAGCCCGACGTTCGGTAGCAGCCCGGACCGGGCCTCCTTGGTGGCGAATTCGGTGGCCTCGAACTCGCTGCGCATTGCGCGGTAGCGGGGATCGTTCTCCCTGGCCAGCTGGTAGATATCGGCGAGCGTCTCGGCCTGGGCGGCAACGGCAAGCACGGACAACAGTGCCAGCACGCCGGCGCGGAAAGGAAGTGTGTTCATGTTCTGGATGCGGAGGAGGTGGGGCAATGTCCGCACCCTGCGCCGCTCGCCATGCTGCCGGTCGGGGCCTCTTGCTGACAGTCACCAAATGTTACGAGCAGAATTTAATTGATACATAGAGGCGTGTCCACAGGAAATCTTGCAGAGTGGAACATGTGACGCAAAAAAATATTTATGATCCATATCAAATTTTCCTCACAGTAATTTTGCTTTGGAAAAGTGCAGTATCGGCACAAGACTTAACTGAAAAACCGCAGGAAGACGTTAGTGAAAGAAGACCGGGAAAACGTATTTCAAGCCAGGGGCTGCACCGTCGCATGGGGTAGCGGCGGCCTGCTGCTGCAATTTGCGCCAGCCGCTGCAGACATGCCCGGGCGCGACTTCGCCCTGCCCGCGGCAAGCGCCGCCGGTTTGCTTCGGCAATTGAATGAGGCGGTGCATGCCGCAGAGGCGCAGCATGGCGTCCTATGGTCCGAGGCCAGCCTGCGCTTCGGCGAGGAGAGCGATCGCCGCACAGGGCTGGGAAGCGGCGGCGACATGCTGGGACCGGAAGGCGCGCAGATGTACGGGCTGCTGAAGAACCTGCCGCTGAATGGTTACGAGCGCTCCTTCAAGATGCAGCCGGGGCGGCTCTTGCCGGAGCGCTTCCTGCTCGGGATCCGGCGCGACGCGCTGCTGCCGGAGCAGTTCGCCGAGATCGTCGACCGCTTGTGCATACCGGCGCCGTTTCGCGCCGCCCTTGCCGCCGCCATGCCCCGCACCAGTTTCCTGCATTTCGGCCATGAAGCCGGCGACGGCGGCAGCGTGCGCAAGGTCTACCAGGAATTCATCCCGGGCGGGGTGGAGCCGGACCTGCTGTATCTCGGCTACAAATGGGACCCTGCGGATCCCACGCGGCGCATGGTTTCACGCTACCGGCTGCTGCACGGCCTCGGCCGCGACGGCATGCGGGCCCGCATCGGCGCCGTGCATGGCGCATGTGCCGAGGACATGCTTGCGACGACCGCGATCGTCGACCTCGCGCTGGCACGCAGCAGCGAGGACGCGCTGCTGTACGTGGAGGTCAGCGAAGAGGGCAATCCGCGCCTGTCATACGACATCAACCTGTATGCAGCCGGCCTCCGCATCGCGGACGTTGCAACCATCATCGGCGCGAAGGCCGCCCGCCTCGGTATTCTTCCCGGCGCATGGGAGGCGCAACTGGGGCGCATGCGTGGCGCCCGCATAGGCCACGTATCGGGCGGTACGGGACGCGACGGCCAGTCCTTCCTGACTGTGTACTGGCTGCCCCGGACCGCACCTGCGAGCTGAAGGGCACAAGCCCGGAAACGGCGACGCCCCGCCATGCCGGAGCATGAACGGGGCGTCGCCGGATGCGGCAATATGCCGGCGCGAGCCGGCACGGCGTCAGTGCACGGTGCCTGCCGGCTTTGCCGCCGGCGCATCCATGCGGTTGGCCAGGCGGGCGACATTGCGCAGCGAAAGCAGGTGGGCATAGATCCAGCCCATGAAGCCGGTGCGCACCAGTTCCAGCGTCTTCGCATCGTCCAGCGCGTTGAGCTTGGCCTCGTCGACCACCCACAGGCCTTCCAGCGTCTGCTTGCTGCCGTTGCGCTCGACGGTGATGACCTTGGGCGACAGCACGCCAAGCTCGGCCACCTTGGCGGCGAAAGCGGCGGTGCGCTTCATCTCCGCATGGAACAGGCGCAGGAACTCCACCACGTTCTTCAGGTATTCGGTTTCCTGGCCGTCGGCGCCGAACAGGGCCTCGCCCTCTTCCTCACCCAGGCCGCGATACGCCTCGTCCACGCAGACGGTCAGCGTCTCGGCGGTCTCCGCGCCGGCCAGCACGAACGGATAGCGGCGGATGAAGGCCGGGATGTAGGTGCCGCGCTCCCAGTTGCCGCTGCTGTCGGTGAACAGGTTTTCCTTGTCGCCGAGGCCGACCAGTGCCGCCGCGGTGAACGGGCCACCTTCGCTGCCCACGAAAACGATCGGGTAATCACGGCAGGCTTCGGCGAACTCGCTGCCCGCCAGCAGCACCGAGTTGGTCTTGTCCGCGAACGAGAAATGCTCGGGCAGGATGCGGATCTTGAGCTTCTGGTGCCGGTCCCGGTTCAGGGCGACTGCGCGTTCGTAGAAAATCATGGTTGTCATTCTTGTTGCGTCCTTGTCTATCCGATTGAAGAATGGTTGCAGCGCCGTCCGGCGCGCCTGCCCCGATCAGCCGGGCTATTGTAGCCGTCCTTTGCGGTGCGGCAAATCACCGATTCGCGATGCATGCTTGTCGCCGCTGGCGATACCGCGCAATCGTCATAGCGCTTCCCCCTGTCCCGCGGCATGTCGCGCTTCGCATACAGTCGCGCGGTTATTGCGCAAATCTATTGCAATACAGAAACAGAACGCCTAGATTGGTGGACGAGGACAACCTCGCACAACAACATCACTTTGGAGACAAGCATGAGAAGCATGTGGGCCGCCGCGGCAATCGTCGTCATGAATGCCGCACTGAGCACCGGCGCAATTGCGGCCGACAAGGGCACCAAGGAAGAAGCCACCGCGCTTTCCAAGAAGGCCATCGCGTTTTACAAGGCGAACGGCAAGGACAAGGCCTACGCCGAGATCAACAACAAGTCGGGCCAGTTCGTGGACCGCGACCTTTACGTCTACGTCGTCGACACATCGGGCCACGTCCGTGCGCACGGCACCAACCCCAAGCTGATCGACAAGGACCTGATGCAACTGAAGGATGCGGACGGCAAGGCGTTCGTGGCGGAAGTGGTCGAGCTGGTCAAGGCGAACAAGACCGGATGGGTGGACTACAAGTGGACCAACCCGGTGAGCAAGCAGATCGAGTCGAAGACCACCTACGTCGAGCCGATGGGCGACCTGGGCTTCGCAGTCGGCGTGTACAAGTAAGCGGCATTCAACGGCAGGGCGGCGGCAAGCCGCCCCCGCCTCCACCAGGGCACGCCCTCCCGGGCGCCTTGATTGCGGCACCTGCCGCAGCAGGCCGCTTGGACGCCCCAACGCCCTGCAAGCCCAAGACCCTCCTGCGATTTCTCAACGCCCGCCGCTGCCGGATCGCTAGCATGCATGCACGCGAACGACAGAACACGCACAGGGAGTGGAGATGGCTGCGGACGATGCATGCATGGCCTTCGGATTCAACCTCGGCTATTGGGAGAACCTGCCGGAGCGCTGGCAGGATCAGGGCAGCCCGAATGACTGCTTCGAGCTCGACGTGCTGGTGACCGGACGGCTGTCCTTCCTGTCTGAGAGCGTGCGCGACCAGACCGAAGAACAGCGCCGCCGTTTCCGCCGGGTGAGGGAGCAGCTGCAGTGGAGTTTTCCGATCGACGTGTTCGCGCATGGCCGCAGCTTCCAGCGGCCGATGTTTTTCATTGCGGTGCGCGGTGCGGTCTACCGCACCGACGACGGCAATCCCTTGTCCTTCGACGCAAGCGACCTTGTCGTCAGCAAGTTCCAGGTTGCCCAGCTGCGCGAGTATTGCGCGGCGCACGGCATCCGCTGGCAGGAACCGAAGTGGCACCTGCTGCTGGACCA
The DNA here is from genome assembly GCF_036563305.1 of Noviherbaspirillum sp. Classification (GTDB taxonomy): domain Bacteria; phylum Pseudomonadota; class Gammaproteobacteria; order Burkholderiales; family Burkholderiaceae_D; genus Noviherbaspirillum. Next base: position 35,450 of record NZ_DATCMQ010000003.1, read on the forward strand.
GCTCGGCGCCTGAATCGATTGCGCCGTCCGGCGCCTCAGTATCCGCCCAGCCTCGCCCAGCGGTCGGCGTGGAAGTGGGTGTCGCCGAACAGTTCCTGCGCGACCCGCGCGCGCTTCATGAAAAAACCGATCTCGAATTCGTCGGTCATGCCGATCCCGCCATGCATCTGCACGCCTTCCTGCACCGCACGCGTGGCGGTCGCGCCGGCACGGGCCTTGGCCGCCGATGCCAGCGCGGCAGCGCCATCAGCGCCCTGGTCGAGCGCCTGCTGCGCGCGCAGCACCAGGGCGCGGGTGATCTCGATGTCGGCGTACAGGTCGGCGGCGCGGTGCTGCAGCGCCTGGAATTCGCCGATCAGGCGGCCGAACTGGCGGCGTTCCTTCAGGTAGCCGACGGTGCGCTCGAATGCCTCGTCGGCGATACCCAGCAACTCCGCCGCGAGCCCGACCCGGCCGGCGTCGAGCGCAGCCTCCAGCACATTCCATCCGCCGCCGATGCCGCCGACGGCGTCCGAGGCCGCGACCCGGACGCCGCGCAAGACCACCCGTGCCGCATTGTGCGCATCCACCATCACGGTGCGCTCGATCTCCACGCCAGGCGCGCTGCGCGCCACCAGGAACAGCGTGATGCCCGCGCGCTCGCCGCTCGACCCGCCGCTGCGCGCGGCCACGATCAGGGTGTCGGCGACATGCCCGTCGACCACGAACAGCTTGGCGCCGTCGAGGATCCAGGAGTCGCCGTCGGCCCGGGCCTGCAGCCCGATATGCGTCGGCCGGTGCTTTGCATGCTCGTCAATCGCGAGCGCCATCTTCAGGCTGCCGCGCGCCAGGGCCGGCAGGTAGATCTGCTGCTGGCCGGCGTTGCCGTACCGCGCCAGCAGGGTCGCCGCCAGCAGTGCGCTGGACAGGAAAGGCACGGGCGTCAGGTTGCGGCCGATTGCTTCCATGACGATGCCGGCCTCGACGTGGCCAAGGCCGAGGCCGCCATGGGCTTCCGGCACGAGCACGCCGGTGAAGCCCATCTCGGCGAAGCCTTGCCAGAGTTCGGGCGAGTATCCGTTGTCGTCCCGGTCGTCGCGCAGCCTGCGCAGGTGGGAGACGGGTGCGTTTTCACGAAGGAAGGCAAGCGCGCTGTCGCGCAGCATGTCCTGTTCCTGGTTCAGGGCGAGTGGCATCGGCGTATTCAGGTGGTGAGGTGGGGACGCTCAGGCGTCGGGCAGGCCGAGGATGCGCTTGGAGATGATGTTGAGCTGCACTTCGCTGGTGCCGCCCTCGATCGAGTTCGCCTTGGTGCGCAGCCAGGACCGCGCCAGCTCGCCGCCGCGGCTGCGCGCGCTTTCCCATTCCAGCGCGTCGGCGCCGCCGGCCGCCATCAGCAGCTCGTAGCGGCGCTTGTTGAGTTCGGCGCCGTAATACTTGAGCACCGACGAGAAGGCGGGGTTGACCTTGCCCTGCCGCGCAAGATCGCCGGTCCGTTCCATCGTCAGCCGGAATGCGGCTTCGTCGATCTCGAAGATCGCCACCTGGCTGCGCAGCATCGGGTCGTCCAGCAAGCCCCGCGCGTCGGTGCCGACCGCATCGGCGGCAAACCTTCCGAGCGGACGGCTGATGGCGCGATCGCCGATGGCGCCGATCATCTCGCGCTCATGGGTGAGCAGGTACTTGGCGATCTCCCAGCCGCCGTTGGGCTCGCCCACCAGGTTCTCCTTGGGCACCCTGACGTTGTCGAAGAAGGTTTCGCAGAACGGCGACTTGCCCGAAATGAGCGTGATCGGGCGCGTTGAAACGCCCGGCGACTGCATGTCGAACAGCAGGAAGCTGATGCCGGTATGCTTGCGCGCCGAAAAATCGGTGCGCACCAGGCAGAAGATCCAGTCGGCCTTGTCGGCATAGGAGGTCCACACCTTCTGCCCGTTCACCAGGAAGTGGTCGCCCTGGTCTTCGGCCTTCGTCTGCAGCGACGCCAGGTCGGAGCCGGCATTCGGCTCGGAATAGCCCTGGCACCAGCGGATCTCGCCGCGGGCGATCTTCGGCAGGTGTTCCCGCTTCTGCGCTTCCGATCCGTACCTGAGCAGCGCCGGCCCGAGCATCCAGATGCCGAAGCTCTGCAACGGCGACCGGCAGCCCAGTGCCTGCATCTCCTGCCGCAGCACCTTGGCCTGGTCGCGGTCGAGTCCGCCGCCGCCGTAGTCGCGCGGCCATTCGGGAACGGTCCAGCCGCGCTCCGCCATGCGCTGCAGCCACAGCTTCTGCGCCTCGGACTGGAACGCGAAGTTGCGGCCGCCCCAGCAGGTATCGTCCTCGCCGGTGACCGGCTGCCGCATCTCGGGCGGGCAGTTGGCCTCCAGCCAGGCGCGCGTCTCCGCGCGGAACGTGTCGAGCCTGTCCATGACGCGGCTCAGATGGTGGCGCCGCCGTCGACGACGACGGCCTGCCCGGTGATGAAGCTGCCTGCCTTGGAAGCGAGGTAGACGGCGGTGCCGGCGATTTCGTCCGGCTCGCCGATCCGTCGCAGCGGCGTGGTCGAGGTGGCACGCTGCAGCGTGTCCGGGTTCTCCCACAGCGCGCGGGCGAAGTCGGTGCGGATCAGGCCAGGCGCGATGCAGTTGACACGCACGTTGTGCGGACCGAATTCCACGGCCAGGTTGCGCGCCAGTTGGAAGTCGGCGGCCTTCGACACGTTGTAGGCGCCGATCACCGGCGAGCCGCGCAGGCCGCCGATGGACGAGACGATGATGATGGCGCCGTCGCGGCGCTCGATCATCTGCGGGGCGACCATCTGGATCAGCCAGTGGTTGGCGATCACATTGTTCTCGAGGATCTTGCGGAACTGGTCGTCCTCGATCCCGGCCATCGGGCCGTAGTAGGGATTCGAGGCCGCGTTGCAGACCAGGATGTCGATGCGGCCGAACGCCTGCATGGTCTCCTGTATCAGATTCTGCAGGTCGGTCTTGGAGGAGATGCTGGCGGCGACGGCGATCGCGGTGCCGGCGCCGTGCTTCGCATTCAGTGCGTTCGCCACTTCCTCGCAGGGGCCGAACTTGCGCGAGGAGATGACCACCTTGGCGCCCTGCTCCGCCATGCGCTCCGCAATGGCCCGGCCGATGCCGCGTGAAGATCCGGTGATGACGGCGACCTTGCCGCCGAGGTCGAACAGGGACATGTCTCGCTCCTGGATATTGTTGTGGAGGCCGGCCGCCGGGCAGTACATTGAAAACAGGCTACTTTTTCGAAAAACCGGATATCGGCCGACTGTTTGTAGGCATGTTATAGCTTGTGTGTGAACAAGGTGTCAATACCGCTTTTACGAAAACCGGAGGTCACGGTGAAAATGAGAGGCGCGCGCATGTGCCCGGCACAATGCCGGGCCAATGCCCCGACGGCGCTGCCACGGGTCGCGCTCAACCGGCGAACAAGCCGATCAGTTCCGCCCGCGAGCGCACGTTGAAGACGAGGAAGATGGAAGAGACGCTGTTCTTCACCGAGCCGAGCGCAAGGCCGGTCTCGTGGGCGATCTGCTGGTTGTCGTGGCCGGCGAGGATGAGCTCGAGTATCTGGATCTGGCGCTTGCTGAGGGCGGCGCCGCTCACGCGCGCGGCGGCATCCGCGCCGAGCCCCGGAACGGAAGGCGCATGACCGGGGTCGGACGGCATGCCGAGACGACCTGCGGCCAGGTCCTCCACCGCGGTTAGCAGCCCGCTGAGGCTGCCGCCGTCGCCGCTCTTGCTGACGAAGGCCACGGCGCCCAGCATCGCCGCCTTCTCGCGCACCCGTTCTTCCTGCAGCCCGGAGACGATGATGACGGGCAATCGCGGGTAACGCTGGCGCAGCAGCGCCAGGCCGGCAAGACCGCGGGTGTCGCCCAGGTGCAGATCGAGCAGCAGCAGAAAGACCTCGTCGGCATGATCTTTCAGGAAGACCAGCGCCTGCTCCAGGCTTTGCGCCTCCTCCACCTGGAAACGCTCGCCGAAGTGCTGGAGCAGGACCGAGCGCAGGCCGACCCGGACCAGTTCATGGTCGTCGACGGCAAGAATGGTGCGCGCGCCGCGCGCGGTCTCGTTATGCGGAATGCTGCCGGTCATGGTGCAAGCTTCATGGGAAATGCGCCGTTTCTTGTATGTTCCTGCAGGTTCATCCTGGTGCCTTTCGTCGTGCGACCCCGGGCTGCGGCGGGCAATGCTGCAGGCTGCCGGCAATCTCCGCCTCCGTCCGATCCGCGGATTGTAAAACATTGCGGGCGGGCGTACGCCTGCTGCATCGGTGCCGCCCGCAACATCGGCGCCCGGATGACGCCGGTCAGACGCTGCATCCGCCGCGCCGCTTGCGGCCTGCCGGAACGGAACACCCCATGTCATTCGACCTGTTTGCGCCAGGCGTTCGCGCCCGCCACGGCCGCCGCCATCCTCTCGTCCGGCTTGAGAATCCCGAGAAAGAGCGGTCGCACGAACAGCTCGACCGCATTCTCGGCGGTGATGCCCGGCACCCAGCGCTCCAGCTCCACCGAGGCATTGATCATGCCGCTGACGAGATGGGCGGCGATGGCCTGGTCCAGCGGGCGCACGGAGCCGTCCTGCATGCCGTCCACCAGGAAGGCGACGAAGCGCAGGCCGAGCTGGTTGATGGTGTTGAGCTTGTCGCCGCGGATCTCCTCCGGCAGTTCGCTCCATGCCGACATGCGCAGCAACGGTCCGCGGTCGGAGAACTGGTAGCGCACCAGCGCGCGGGATACCGCGCACAACTTGTCCCATCCGGAACCTTCGGCGCGCAGCGCCGCGGTCTGCGTGTCGCGGATCAGCGCGAAAGTGCGGTCGAAACAGGCCGCGATCAGGTCTTCCTTGTTGGGATTGTGATGGTAGAACGAGCCCTTGGTGACGTTCAGGCGCGCGGAGATCCGGTCGACCGAGGCACCGTGGTAACCCTGTTCGTTGATCAGTGCGGTGGCTGCGCGCAGGAAGGCATCCTGGGTGGTGGCGTCCGCCCCGGGGGCCTGCGCGAGCAGCGCATCCAGCGCGGTCTGCCGCCAGCGCGCCCGACCACCGCCCATGCCGCCGATGAGGATCTCGCTCATGCGGGCGGCGGCATGCGCATAGTCATCCGGATCGTAGCGGCTGCTCCAGGACATTGCCCGCACCGTCAGCGTCAGCAGCAGGTGACTGCGCGCGTTGAGCGCGACGCGGTCGGCCGGCAGCGGCGCGTCGCCGGCGAGCAGCCGGCGCACCCGGCGGAACATGTCGGTGTAGGCGGAGAACACGACCTCGGCATGCGCGCCGGTCAGCACCTGCGCATCGCGGAAGGTCATCATCTCCGCCGCCTCGTTGCGATGTATCTGGGCCAGGCGCGCGAAGAACAGGGCAATGAAGCGGCGGATGCGCTGCTCGGCGTCCGGCGCGGCGGCCGCCACCGGGATGATCGCGTTGATCGCCTCGATCGAATGCAGCAGGCAGGCGACGACCAGGTCTTCCTTCTTCTTGTAGTAGTAGGTGATGCTGTTGGTGCTCAGGCCGACCTGGCCGGCCACATCGGACAGCGTCGCGCCCTTGACGCCGTGCTGGTTGAACAGGCGCGCCGCCGCATGAAGGATGGACTCCCGCTTCTTCACGTAGCGCTGCGTCATGCGGCTGGTCTGGAGATCCTCGGTCATGTCGGCGCATCGGCTGTTGGGCTGGAAGGATTATACCGGCGCCGGCCTGCCTGCCGAGGCCCGCAGGCATCCCGATGCCACGCCCGGGCGCGCAAGTGTGGCGCGATAGCATACATACCGGCATTTCTAATGCATAAAACAACACGCCTGTCGCACAGGGATGGCACAACCGGTGCGGCATGCTAAGATGATTTCCGCCTGACATACCATCTATACTAAAACAGGATGCCGAGCATCTATCTCATCTCGCTGGCCCGGCGATGAACGCGCGCCAACCGCTTGCGGAAGACAACGCGCAGCGCCTGGCCCTCGAACAGGCCTATCGCGCGCGGGTGCGCCGCCACCTGCCACGCAACTTCGCCGCGAACCTGGCGCACGGCATGCTCGGCCTCACCGGCTTCCGGCTGGTGACGGCGCCCACTTTCGTGCCCGCCTACATCTACCTGCTGTCCTCCTCCAAGCTTGCCGTCGGACTGGCGCTGGCGGCGCAGTTCATCGGCATGGCGCTGTCGTCGATCTGGGGCGCGACGCTGATCGAGCACCGCCGGAAAGTGCTGCCGGTGGTGTTCTCGATCGGCTGGCTGATGCGCGTGCAGATCCTCGGCCTGGCACTGTCGGCCTGGTTGCTGGAGGGCTGGTGGGCGCTTGCCGCGGCATGTCTTTTCCTGGCGCTGTTCGGCCTGTTCAACGGCGTCCAGAGCGTCGCCTTCGCCTATCTGATGTCGAAGGTGATCCCGGTCGACCGCCGCGGCAGCCTCACCGGCCTGCGCAATTTTCTCGGCGGCCTGATCGCGGCGGGCGTCGCCTGGCTGGGCGGCCGCTACCTGGTCGGCACCAATGCCTTCGGCAACGGCTATGCGAGCACCTTCATGGTCGCCTTCATCCTGACCAGCGTCGGCATCTCGGCGCTGTCCTTCGTGCGCGAACCGAAATCGCCCTGGGTGCACCCCCGCACCGGGCTTGCCCAGCGGCTGCGGCAGGTGCCTGCGCTGCTGCGTGCCGATCCCCACTACAAGCGCTTCTTCCAGGCGCGGGCGCTGGCGGCGCTCGGCACGGCTGCCCTGCCGTTCTATGCTATCTATGCCGGCGGCGGGGCGGCGCTGTCCGGCGCCATGCTCGGCTACCTGTCGCTGGCCTTCCTGCTGGCGCAGACGTTCAGCAACCTGGCGTGGGGCGCGCTGGCCGACCGCCACGGCTACCGGCTGGTGTTCCTTGCCAGCCTGGCGCTCTGGATCGGCGCCACCGGCGGCCTGCTGCTGGCGCATGAACCGGGCTGGGTGGTGCTTGCATTCTGCGGGCTGGGCGCCGGATTTGGCGGTTACTTCGTCGCGTCGCAGAACCTGGTGCTCGAGTTCGGCGCCAGCCACGACCGGCCGATGCTGATCGCGGTGTCCGACACCGCTTCCCACCTGATGATGGCGGCCGGCCCGGTACTCGGCGGGCTGATCGCGCAGGGCTTCGACTTCGCCTGGCTGTTCGGCGCCGCGATCGTGCTGAAGTCGCTCGCGCTGCTGATGGTGCTGCGCCTCGAGGAACCGCGAGGGAGGCAGAAGGACTGAACGACGACGATGCGGCGAACGACCGCACGACAAACAACAGGAGACAACGTGGAGCACAGGACCTACCCGGAATACAGTTCGCAATACCCGCTGCTGCTGACCACCTTCATGAAGCGCCCCGTCCGCCTCTACCCGGACGATATCGGGGTGGTGTACCGCAATCACCTGACCAGCGAGTACTTCCGCTTCACCTGGCGCCAGTGGTACCGGCGCGTATCGCAGCTTGCCCATGCGCTGGAGAAGAAACTCGGGATTGCGGGCGCCAGCGGCGGCATCGGCGACCGGGTCGGGACAATGGCGCTCAACACCCATCGCCACCTCGAGCTCTACTACGCGGTTCCCTGCATCGGCGCCACCCTGCATCCTGTCAACGTGCGGCTGTCGCCGGAACACGTGGTCTACACCATCCGGCACGCGCAGGACAAGGTGATCTTCGTCGACGACAGCGTGCTGCCGCTGCTGGAAGGGATCTACGATCAGGTCAAGGACACGGTGCGGGCTTTCGTCTACATGTCGGACAAGCCCGGCCTGCCGCAGACGACGATTCCCGACCTGCTGGCCTATGAGGAACTGATCGCCGGCGAGCCGGAGGACTACGACTGGCCCTGGCTGTCCGAGGACACCAATGCGACGCTGTGCTACACCACCGGCACGACCGGCCAGCCCAAGGGCGCAACCTTCACCCATCGCCAGCTGTACCTGCTGACCCTGCACGTGATGGCGACGCAGGCGGTCGTCAACACGCCGGATTTCGACGCGCAGGGGGGCGGCAACCGGTTGGGCGAGAATGCGGTGCCGATGCTGAACACGCCGATGTTCCACATCCACGGCTGGGGCGCGCCGTTCCTGACCGTCTTCAGCGCCCAGAAGATCGTGCTGCCCGGGACCTTCACCGTGCAGGGCTTCTGCGAGCTGGTCGAGCGCGAGCGGGTGACCTCGGTCGGCATCGTGCCGACCATCGCCGCGATGCTGCTCGACTACAAGGACTTCCACAAGTACGACCTGGGCAGCCTTGTGCGCATCAGCATCGGCGGCGGCGCGCTGCCGCTCGGTCTCAAGACCAAGCTGGAGAAGCTGATGCCGAATTTCCGCGTCAGCTCCGGCTACGGGATGACGGAGACCGCGCCGACCACGGTCGCGTCCTTCCTGAAGAAGCACATGGTCGGCTGGCCGAAGGACAGGGTCGACGACGTCATGGTCAAGACCGGGCTGCCGCTGCTCGGCCTGGACGTGGAGGTCGTCGACGAGCAAGGCAGGCCCGTGCCGCACGACGACCGGAGCGTGGGCGAGATCGTGATACGCGGTCCCTGGGTGACGCAGCAGTATTTTCGCGCCCCGGACAGGACCGGCGAAGTCTGGCGCGACGGCTGGTTCCATACCGGCGACATCGCCAAGGTCGATACCGATGGCTATATCGTGATTGCCGACCGCATCAAGGACGTGATCCGCAGCGGCGCCGAAATGGTGCCGACCGTCCTGCTGGAAAACCTGATCCAGATGGCGGACTTCGTGCTGGAGGCGACAGTGGTCGGCGTGCCCGATCCGACCTGGGGCGAGGTGCCGCTGGCACTTGTGGTGCTGCGGCCGGGCTTTGCGGCAAGCGAGCAGGATATCGTCGACTTCCTTGCCAGGCACGGCGTGGACAGCGGCAAGATCACCCGCTGGATGCTGCCGAAGCGGGTGGCGATCGTCGACGAGATACCGAAGACCAGCGTCGGCAAGTACAACAAGAAGCTCGTGCGCGACCAGATCGACCGCTTCCTTGCCGTCGCCAGGGACGTGGCGCCGGCGCGGGATTGACGCGCCGGCGGCAGCGGCATATTCCGCCGGGACGCGCCGGCGGTGCGGCAAGTCAGGCAGTACAACGGCAAGGAGAATGACAGATGCGTATTCTCGTCCTGGGCGCCGCCGGTTTCATCGGCAGCCGTCTCGCTGCGGCGCTTCGCGCGCGCGGCGGCTTCACTGCGCTGGTCCTGGCCGACAGCCGTCCGCCGGGCGCATCGGCGTCGGCGCCGCATGCCGCGGTCGCGGACGGTGCCGTCCGCTCGCTGCAGGGCGACATCTGCAGCGAGGATTTCCTCGACCGGGTGTTCGACCAGCCCTTTGACGTCGTCTATCACCTGGCGGCGTCGCTGACGCTGGACGCTGAAACCGACTTCGCGCGCGGGATGGCCGTCAACGTGCATGCGCTGATGCGCCTGCTGGAGCGATGCCGGGCGCAACCCGCACCGCCGCGGCTGCTGTTCGCCAGCTCGATCTCGACCTTCGGCGGACCGCTGCCCGAGGTGGTCGGCGACCGTGTGGCGCAGACGCCGCAGACTTCCTACGGCACCCATAAGGCGATCGCCGAACTGCTGATCAGCGACTACGCGCGGCGCGGTTACCTCGATGGCCGCGCACTCCGCCTGCCGGTGGTGCTCACCCATCCGGGGCCGCCCGGCACGAGCGTGTCGGACCGCATCGCCTCGCTGATCCGGGAACCGCTGGCCGGCAAGGACACGACCTGCCCGCTGGCGCCCGACACCCGCATCCCGGTCGCTTCGGTACAGGCGGTGGTCACCGCGCTGCTGCGGCTGCAGGACGTGCCGGCGGCGGCGTTCGGCGCCGGCCGCGCCCTCAACCTGCCGTCATTGACGCTCACCCCGGCGGACATCGCGGCGGCGGTGGCACGCGCGCCCGTCACCCATCCCCGCGGCAGCATCCGCTGGGAACCGGACCCGCAGCTGCAGGCCATCGTCGACAGCTGGCCGCGCGGTTTCGATTCCGCGCTGGCGCGCAGTCTGGGCATCGTCGCCGACGCGTCGGCCGATGCCATCGTCGCCCGCCACCTGGAGGCCACCCATGTCCCGACCTGACTCGCTGCCGGTCTGCATCGTTGGCGCCGGCTCTTCCGGCGTCACCGTCGCCAAGGCGCTCCGGCAGAAGGGCGTGCCCTTCGAGTGCTTCGAAATCGGCTCCGATATCGGCGGCATGTGGCGCTACGAGAACGACAATGGATTGTCGTCCGCCTACCGCAGCCTGCATATCGATACCAGCCGCAACAACCTCGGCTACTCGGATTTCCCGATACCCGACCGCTATCCGGATTTCCTTTCGCACTACGAGGTGATGGAATACCTGGAAGCCTATGCCGCGCATTTCGGCGTCAGGCAGCACATCCGTTTCCGGACGCGGGTCGAGGATGTCCGGCCGGACGGGGACGGCGCATGGCTGGTGCGGCTCGGCAGCGGCGAGACCAGGCGCTACCGCGCCGTGATCGTCGCCAACGGCCATCTCTGGGACCCGCGCCTGCCGGACTTCCCCGGCCGCTTCGACGGGATGGCGATCCACTCGCACCACTACCGCACCGCCGCGCCGTTCGCCGACCTCAATGTGATGGTGGTCGGCATCGGCAATTCCGCAGTCGACATCGCGGTCGATGTCTGCAAGTCGGCCAGGAGCACCCTGCTGTCCACCCGCCGCAGCGCCTGGATCATGCCGAAGTACCTGATGGGCATCCCGATCGACCGATGGTCGGCGTTCCTGTCGCGCAAGCTGCGACTGCCGACCCCGGTGACACGCGCTGTCATCGGCCGCCTGATGAAGCTGGCGGTCGGCGACCAGGCCCGCTTTGGCGTGCCGCGTCCGCGCCATCCGATCTGGCGCGAACACGCGACGCTCAGCCAGGAGCTGCTGCCCTATGCCGGCCATGGCTGGATCCGCATCAAGCCCAACATCCGCGAACTGCAGGGCAAGGCGGTCGCGTTCGAGGACGGCAGCATCGCGCCGGTCGACGCCATCATCTACGCAACCGGCTATCGCACCACCTTTCCTTTCATCGATCCTTCCCTCTTCAAGGTCGAGGACGGCCGGGCCGCGCTCTACCGGCGCATGATGCCGCCCGGCCTGCCCGGCCTGTACATGGCGGGACTGGTGCAGCCCATCGGGCCGACCATTCCGCTGGTCGAGATCCAGGGCCAATGGCTGGCTTCCGTGCTCTCGGGAGAAACGGCGCTGCCGTCGCCGCAAGCGATGGCGGCCGAGATCGACCGCCACGCGCGCGCGGTGGCGAAGCGCTATGTCGGTTCCGCCCGGTACACGCTGGAAGTCGATTTCCGGGAATACGCCCGGCAGCTCCGGCGCGACATGGCGTCAGGCCGGGCCGGGCGCTGAAACGCCGCCGGCATGAGGCACGCGTGCCGCCCGGCGCGTCTTGTCCCCGGGGCAATACGACAGGCTTCCCGCGGCCGTACGTGGCACGCCGTTCCGCAGCCGGCACCGGCTTCGGAGGGAACCATCTGCGCCCTGTGCTTACTGATGGGAAGCGTCAGGATCGGACACGACGCCAAATTGCAACGTCCCTCGCCTTGCCTGCCACCGCCGCCGCTCCAGCTTCATTCCCGTTGAGGGCAATCAAGGAGAGGGCGGGAAGTTGCGGTAGAAGTAAATCGGAGCGGCTTGCCGCAGGTCGCCTTTCGCTGCGCCGGCGTCGGGGAGTTGCCGGCGCCGGTGCCCATGCAGGCACTCCCGTGCAGGCATACCCGTGCCGGCGCTCGCCCGTCGTCATCATCTCAAGGAGAAATCATGAACGCCTTCAAACGCCTCACCGCATCGATGCTTGTCGTCTGCATGTCCGCTCTGAGCCTGCCGATGCAGGCCGGCGCCGCCATCGTCACCACCCAGGAAGCCGCGGCGGGCCAGTCGGCCGGCGTCGAGCGCGACCACGTGGTCGGCTTCCTGTCCCGCGAGGAGGTGCGCAAGTCGATTGAAGCGCAGGGTGTCGATCCGCAGGCCGCCATCGACCGCGTGCAAGCCATGTCCGACGAGGAAGTGCAGCAGCTTGCAGGACGGATCGACCAGCTGCCGGCCGGCGGCGATGTGCTCGGCATCATCTTCACGGTATTCATCGTGCTGCTGGTCACCGACATCCTCGGGTTCACGAAAATCTTCCCGTTCACCCGTTCGATCCGATGACGCCAGGCGCATTCGCCTCCGGCGAGCGGATGCGCGCCTTCGCGGCACTGCTGCTGGCACTGGTGCTGGCCGGCTGCGCCACGCCGCGCATGGCCGCGCTGCAGCAGGACTGGCCGACGGGGTTGCCGCCGGCGGCGCTGCTGGCCGACGTGCCCTTCCATCCGCAGGAGGACTACCAGTGCGGGCCGGCGGCGCTTGCCATGGCGGCGGGCGCCGCCGGCGTGCCGATCCGGCCCGAACAGCTTGTCAGCCAGGTCTACCTGCCGGCCCGGCAAGGGTCGCTGCAGCCCGAGATGATGGCCGCGACGCGGCGCATGGGCCTGATCGCCTACCGGATTCAACCCGATCTCGAGGCCCTGCTGCGCGAAGTTGCCGCCGGCAACCCGGTGATCGTGCTCCAGAACCTCTCCTTGCCTTTCGCGCCGGTCTGGCACTATGCGGTGGCGATCGGCTATGACCGCGCGCGCAATGTCCTGATCCTGCATTCCGGTCCGGCGGAGCGCACCGAGATGTCGCTCTACGCATTCGAACGCACCTGGGACAGGTCGCAGCGCTGGGGGATGCTGGCGCTGGCACCCGCGCGGCTTCCCGCCACGGCCGACGCGGCCACCTATGCGGCAGCCGCGGTCGCGCTCGAGCGCAGCTCCGGCAGCGCCGCCGGGACCGCCTACCGTACCGCCCTCGGGCGCTGGCCCAACGACCCGGTCCTCCAGCTCGGCGCCGGGAACACCGCCTACGCGGCCGGCGACCTCGCCGCGGCGGCGGCGGCTTATCGCAAGCTGGTCACGGCGCATCCGGGTTTTGCCGACGGCTGGAACAATCTGGCGCAGGCGCTGTTCGATCAGGGACGGCGCGACGAGGCGATGGCGGCAGTCAGCAAGGCGGTCGCACTCGGCGGCCCGAGGCTGGAGAGCTACCGCGCGCTGCAGCGGCAGATACAGGCACAGCTGTAAACATCCTCCCTCGCGGCCGCATTGCGTCTCCGAGCATGTTGGCGCGCGCTGCCGGAGCACGGGGCGCGGCGCCGTCATCCCTTCCACCGCGTCACGCCCGGCTGCGGCGAGCTTGTGCCATCCCGCGGCCGACGCTGCCGTACTCGCCGTACGCCTGCATGTACTCCCCATCGATCCGCTTGCCCGACGCCGCGGGAAGCGCTACGCCTTTCGTATCGGATCGATGCGGCTTGAGCTAGCGCATACGAGTACGCCTCTGCACCGGCAGGCTTGATTCCCCTCATCATTGATTTGCCGGACGGATGCTAACTTCCAGTCACACATCGCAGTCATAGGGGCAAGCCGACCCTCGCGTTCGGATTTGCCGTTTCGCTGTCGGCCCATGCCTGCAGCGACGGTTCCATCTCACGATCGTTCCGCGCCCCTTCCCGATGCAGCGCCGACACGCCTCCTCCCGGGCGCCACACCGAGCCGACATCGAATGCGCGCATTTTTCGCGCAGGGGTTGTGCTGCGACCGCGAAACGATGCAAGTCACTAACCAAGCCATGAGGTGAAGATGTCACGATCAAGATCCGCAGCACGCATTCCCGCCGCCTCCCCGGCGCACCCGCGCTGGTCCGCCATGCGCCGCGCCCTGTTCTGCGCATTCGCCCTGGCGATGCCGCTCGCCCATGCCGCCAGCGTCCCTGTCGGCTTCACCGACCGCCAGGTGGCGAGCGGGTTCCAGAGCCCGACCTCGATGGGCATGCTGCCGGACGGCCGCGCGCTGGTGGTCGAGCAGAATGGCGTAATCCGCATCGTCAAGAATGACGCGCTGCTCTCGAGCAGCTTTTATACGGTGCAGAACGTCGACACCTTCTCCGAGCGCGGTTGCCTCGGCGTCACCGCCGACCCCAACTTCGCGGTCAACCAGCATGTCTACCTGTACTGCACCGTGCTCACGGGCGGCGGCAGCCGCAACCGCGTGCTGCGGGTGACGGCATCGGGCGACGCCGCGATTCCCGGCTCCGAAGTGACGCTGCTCGAACTGCCCAACGTGCCGAGCGGCGTGCAATGGCACATGGGCGGCCCGCTGCGCTTCGGGGTCGACGGCAAGCTGTATGTCGCCGTGGGCGGCCATGAGGACCTGCGCACCGACCCGCTGGAGGCCTCCTTCTCGCAGAATGTCGCCAGCCCCTTCGGCAAGATCCTGCGTATCAATCCCGATGGCAGCTTCCCGCCCGACAATCCGTTCTACAACACCCCGGGCGCCTACCGCGGCAACTACGTGCTCGGCCTGCGCAACCCGTACGCAATCGACATCCAGCCCGACACCGGCCTGCTGTACATCAATGACGTCGGCGCGGGCAGCGTCGAGGAAATCAACCGCGCGGTCGCGGGCGCGAACTACGCGTGGCCGATCCACGAAGGCAGCACATCGGACGCGCGCTTCACCAACGCGGTCCACGAATACCGGCGCGACGCCGGCTGCGCGATTACCGGCGGCAGCTTCTACAATCCGGTCAGCCCGCAATTCCCGCCGCAGTACGTCGGCAAATACCTGTTCACCGACTACTGCAGCGGCTGGATCCGGATGATCGATCCGGCCAACCCGGCGGCAGGCGCACAGGAGTTCGCAACCAACATCGGCAGTCCGGTGGCCCTGGCAACCGCGGCGGACGGCAGCCTCTACTACCTTGCCCGCAACCAGGGCGAGGGCGGCGCCAGCTCCGGGGCGCTCGGCAAGATCACCTTCACCAACACGCTCGGTCCGCGCCTGACGCAGCAGCCGCGGGCACAGACGATTTTCCTCGGCGATCCCGTCACGTTCACGGTGGCGGCCGACGGCGCCTCCAGCTACCAGTGGCGGCGCAACGGGGTGGATATTCCGGGTGCCACGTCCGCCAGCTATACGATTGCGCGCACGACGCCGGCCGACAGCGGCGCAACCTTCAGCGTCGCCGTCAGCAACGCCGACGGCACGGTGGTGTCGGACGCCGCCGCGCTCACCGTGACGAGCAACCGCCTGCCGTCGCCGGCCATTACGTCTCCCGGCGCGGACGTGGGATTTGTCCCGGGCGACAAGATCGGCTTCGCCGGCACCGCCAGCGACGCCGAGGACGGTAACCTGCCGGCCTCCGCGCTCAGCTGGAAAGTGGACTTCATGCACGACACGCATTCCCATCCGTTCTACCCGACGACCACGGGCATCACCAGTGGCGAGCTCACGGTGCCGACCTTCGACGCCGAGGCAGCCAACATCTGGCTGCGTCTGTCGCTGACCGCCACCGACAGCGCCGGCCAGACCAGCACGGTCTCGCGCGACATCTATCCCGATGCGCAGCTCAGCGACGTGCGTACCGCGTCGGCTCCGACCAATGGCCGCGGCGACATTGCGCTCAACCGCAACAACGCCGGCGGCCCGATCCGCCTGGACGGCATCAACTATGCGAAGGGCATCGGCGTGTACGCGCCCTCGGAACTGCGCTACCAACTGGGCGGCGCCTGCACCGGGCACCTGATCGCCGACGTCGGTATCGACGACGCCGCCGGCAACAGCGGCTCCGCCGTGTTCCAGGTGTACCTGGATGACGCCAAGGTATTCGACAGCGGCGTGATGCGCGGCAGCGACCTGCGCAAGGCCATCTACCTCAGTATCGCCGGCAAGAACAGCCTGCGGCTGGTGGTGACGGACGGCGGCGACGGCAATGCGTCCGACCTGGCGAACTGGGGCGCACCGCGCGTGACCGGCTGCCCGGCGGCGATCGTCGACCGCGGCAACGGCGGCACCAGTGGCGGCGCCGGCGCGCCCATCATCGCGCCGGTTGCCGGCAAGGGCGGCGGCGGGGGTTGCGCGATCGGCGGCAGCGGCCGCTTCGATCCGGTACTGCCCGGCCTGCTGGCCGTGGCGCTGGCGGCGATCGGCTGGCGTCGCCGCAAGGATGGCGCAGGCAAGCGGTAGCCAGGCGGTGCGGGCCCGGTGGCGTGACGAACTGGGCCTGCATTGCCGCGCGGGCTTTCTTCGCAGCCCGTCCTACCTGTGCGCGCTGGCCGCAGGGCCGGCCTTCCTGCTCCTTCTCGATGCAGGCTGGCCCGGACTCCGCGCCGGCGCTCCCGCGGCTCCGCTTGCCGTGCTGTCGCTGGTGCTCTGGCAACCGATCATCGAGGAACTCCTGTTCCGCGGCGTCGTGCAGGGACAGCTGCTGTCGACGGCGCACGGCCGGCGCGAGGCGGCCGGCCTCAGTGTCGCCAATGCGCTGAGCTCGCTGCTGTTCATGGGCGCGCATCTCATCCATCATCCGCCGGCATGGGCGGCGGCAATCCTAGTTCCGTCCCTGGTCTTCGGCTATTTCCGCGAGCGCGAAGGCAGTCTCCTGCCGCCGTTGCTGCTGCACGTCTCCTACAACGCCTGCTACTTCCTGTGGCCGTTGTGATCCCGGATCCGTCGCCGTATCGACCCGTTCAGCGCAGGAGCACCTTCGCCCGCTTCACCTTCTGCTGCAGCTGCAGGATCCCGTAGACCAGGGCTTCGGCCGTGGGCGGACAGCCCGGCACGTAGACGTCGACCGGGATGATGCGGTCACAGCCGCGCACGACGGAATAGGAGTAGTGGTAGTAGCCGCCGCCGTTGGCGCAGGAACCCATGGAAATCACGTACTTCGGATCGGGCATCTGGTCGTAGACCTTGCGCACCGCCGCCGCCATCTTGTTGGTGAGCGTGCCGGCGACGATCATCAGGTCGGCCTGGCGCGGACTGGCGCGCGGCATGACGCCGAAGCGGTCCATGTCGTAACGCGAGGCGGCGGCCTGCATCATCTCGACCGCGCAACAGGCGAGGCCGAAGGACAGGTACCAGATGCTGTTGCTGCGGGCGTGCGCCAGCAGGGTATCGACCGAGGTGAGGATGTAGCCGTGGGTATCGAGCGACGTGCCTTCCATAGAATTTCCCCTTTCCGAGCAGGAAACGATAGCCCGGGCGCGGCGGGAAATCTTGTACCGACACGACATCCCGTCCGCCGGCAGCGCCGGTTGGCGCCCTGACCTAGTCCACGAAGGCGGGCAATTCCTCGGCGCTGAGCTGCCACAGGCTGTAGATGGAACCGGGTGCCAAGCGCTCGCGCGCGAATTGCGCCGGCGGCTGCCCGACGAAGCGGCGGAAATCGCGGGTGAGATGCGCCTGGTCCACATAGCCGGCCTGCAGGGCCGCCTGCGCCAGGCTGGCCGGCTGCCGATGCGCCTGCATCATGCCGGCCAGCGCGCTGGAAAAGCGCATCAGCCGGCGATAGTCGCGCAGGGACATGCCGTGGTGGATCAGGAAGCGGCGCTCCAGCTGCCGCGTGCCGATGCCGAGCGCCGCGGCGAGATCGGTCGCCGGCAGCAGCAGGCGTTCCAGCGTCATGGGCGGCAGCGGCAGCGCGCGGACCCGGGCGGGATCGAGCCGGGCCAGCAGGAAGGCCTCGAGCGCCGCCACCCGTTCCCGGTCACCGCGCGCCGCGTCCAGTCGCGCCTGCAGCGCCTCGACCTGGGACCGCGGCACCAGGTCATCCAGCCGCACCTCGGCGTCGCCGAGTGCATGGGCGGGAACACCGAAACAGGCCAGGAACCCGGAGGGGCGAAAGGTGGCGGCGATGAAGCGGCTTGCGGGCTCGACCCGGAACAGGCGGGGCGCGAGGCTGCCCGGCGCAACGAAGGCAACGGGAAGCCCGTCCGCCCCGTCGTCGGCAATATGGAAGGCGCCGCCGTGCAGGTAGACCACCAGCTGGATGTCGGCCGCGGCCGGCAGGTGCACGCAGTCGCTGTCGAACCCGCCCAGCATGATGTTGCGCACCGCGGGGCGCAACGGGGGGCAGGCGAGGACGACCTTGCGCGACATCGCGGCGCCTAGTGCAACACCTGGTTCAGCTCGGCGATGCGCACCGGCTTGGTCAGGTGGACGTCGAAGCCGGCGGCGCGCGCCCGCTCCTTGTCGTTGGCCTGGCCGTAACCGCTCAGCGCAATCAGCTTCCCGTCCCATCCCGCGGCGTGGGAACGGATGGCCGTGGCAAGTTCGTATCCGCTCATGCCGGGCATGCCGATATCCAGTATCGCCACCTCCGGTTGGAACGACCGCAACAGGTCAAGCGCGTCATCGGCCTCGTGCGCGGTCCGTACCTCATGGCCGGCGGCGCTCAGTCCGGCCGCCACCAGTTCGGCGGCATCGACGTTGTCGTCGACCACCAGGATGCGCCTTCCGGCGATCCCGACGGCGGTCGCGGACGCGTTCGCGGCTGCGCCGGGCGCCGCGCCGGACGGCAGGATGATCTCGAAGCGGCTGCCCTTGCCCGCCCCCTTGCTGTCCGCGTGGACCCGGCCGCCGTGCAGCTCGACGATGCTGCGCACGATGGCCAGGCCCAGTCCCAGGCCGCCGGTGGAACGGGCGATCGACTGCGGCGCCTGGAAAAACGGCTGGAACACCTTGTCCAGGATCTCGGGCGCCATGCCCGCGCCGTCGTCCTCGACGACGATGGCGGCACTGCCCTCCCGCGCATGCACCGCGAGACGGACCCTTCCGCCCGGCGCGAAGCGCAACGCATTGGCCAACAGGTTGGTCGCGGCCTGCACCAGGCGCGCGGCATCGCCGGTGACCCAGACCGCGGCGTCCGGCAGGCTGCTCTCGATCACGGTGCCGCCGTATTCCGAAGTGCGCCGCACCGCTTCATGGGCGCACTGCGCGACGTCCTTGAGGTCGACCGGCTCCTGGCGGATCTCCAGCTTGCCCTGGACGATGCGCGAGACGTCCAGCAGGTCGTCCACCAGCCGGTGCAAGTGCTCGACCTGCCTGCGCATGATCCCCCGTTCGCGGGCGGTGCGGTCGTCACCCCGGATTTCCATCAAATCGAGCGCCGACACGATCGGCGCCAGCGGGTTGCGCAATTCGTGGCCCAGCATCGCCAGGAACATGTCCTTCGCGCGGCCGGCCTCCTCGGCCCGGGCCAGCGCCTGGCGCGCGGTATCCAGCGCCGCATTCAGCGAGGTCAGCAGGTTCGCGCGCTCGGCCTCGATCTGCACCCGCTCCTCCGACAGGGACATCAGCGCGGCATTGACCTCGTTGACTTCCCGGATGCGGCTATGCAACGGCGGCAGGCGCGCGGTCTCGCGCACCAGGCGGGACGCCTGGCCGTGCAGGCCGTCGACGCCGCGCGCGATGCCGCGCGCGAGGATGGTGGCGGCGATCACGTAGGCAACCACCGACGCCAGGATGCCGGCAAGGTAGAGGACGATGCCCTGCAGGAGGCCGGATTGCAGGCCCTGCACCGGGATGCCGACTGCCACCACCCAGCTGGCGCCGTGCACGCGGGTGAATGCGGTCAGGGACTCGACCCCTTCCAGGGTCTTCGTGACGCCGACGCCTTCGGTCCCGTTCTCCGCGAGCAGGCGGCGCAACGACGGCGAGGGCGCATTGGTCTCGTGTGCCCGGGTACGCGCAACGCGCTTCCCCGACGCGTCGAAGACGGCAAGGATCCAGCTCGGCGGCGCGTTCTGCTTCTGGATGAGGTCGATCATCCGGTCCGGCATGACCGCCGCGGTCAGTACGTACTGGACCGCGCCGTTCTGCACCACCGGGACGCGCACCGGATAGGCGAGCTGGCCTTCCGGCCCCGGCAGCGCGCTGCCGAACGTGGCCTGCCGGGTCTCGACCGCGCGTCGGTGGCTGTCGGGATCAACCACGGCGCCCGCGGCGGCGCCGTACGGCAGCCGGGTGGAGAACAGCATCCTGCCGTCACGGTCGGTCAGGATGACCGCCTTCCAGCCAGGGCGGGCCTTGAGCGCGTTTTTCGCGATCGGATAAAAGTCGGCGATTTCGCCGTCCAGGAGCGCCGGCGTACCGGAAAGCGTGCGCAGCGCGGACACCGATGATTCAAGCTCGGCGGCGACGGCGATGGCAAGTGCGCGCGAAAGATCGAGCGCCGCCCGCTCCGCGTCGCCGCGGTGTTGCTCCATCGCGCTGCGGATCGCCCAGGCGCCGGCCAGCACGACGGGTAACAAGGCAATGGCGGCAAGCAGGGCCAGCAGTTGCGAGAGATGCCATGTCTTCTTGTCGCTCATGAGGCGGTTTTTCCAGGCGCAAGGCTTAACAGGAGGGAACGGAGTAACGGTCACTGCGGCGGGCAGGATCGGACCCCGGCAGTGTAACCGATCCGCAAGACCTGCCCGTTCGTCCGCTCCTTGAAAAAAATACGCGATGCCATGTGCCCGACCGGCTGCGCACGGCCCGTCGCAGGCGTGCTGCCCGAGACGCCGCGAGCGGGCCGGCGCTGCCTTTCCACACGGCGCGGGGCGCTTCCGGCGCCTGTGCCGCCGGTTCCTTTCCCCATCGAAGGGGTCGCAACCGGGCCGGCATGCGTTTCGCTTCGACAGCGGGATCGGAACCAGCCATGAAAGGACGCACATGGAAAGCATCAAGGCGTGGATCAAGGGTCAAGGAACGGACAGCTCCGTCGAATTTTCCGTCGAGGAAGCGATTTCGCAGCAGCGCGGCGGCAAACCGTGGGCCGAGATGAGCCAGGCCGAGCGCGAGGAAGCCCTCAAGGCCTACGCGGTGTCGCTCTACGCGCGGCAGAACGCGACGGCAGGCGATGGCCTGGACGTGCGCCTGGAGGGAGGCACACTGACGGGAGTGCCGGAAAAAGACATCTGATCCGTCGCCGCGGCGATGACGTCGTCTCACGCTGCCGCGCGCCTAGGGCGGGCAGGCGATCGCGGATGCGCCCGGCTGCCGGCTGATCGCCATGCGCTGCCCGCCTATCTCCAGGTCATGGACGCGCGCCGGGACCAGGCCGTAGGTCCCGTCGAGCAGCTGCCTGCGCAGCGAAGCACAACTGTTGAGCTCGCCCGGCAGCCTGCCCAGCACGCTCCAGCCGCCACCGCCGCCTTCCCCCAGGAGTACAGGCGCGGACTGGGATTCGGCCGGAAGCAGCAGCACCTCCGGCCGGCCGTCGCGGTCGATATCGAGCAAAACCGCGTCGCATGGCATGCCGGCTTGCCGCAGGCAGGGCGGCAGTTGCCACCTCTGCTGCTTGTCCGACCAGTTCTGCTGGCGGAAGGACGTGGGCAGCCCTGCATGCCTGGGCCAGACGGTGATGTTGGCGGCCACCTCCGCCTGGCTGGCAGGGACCGGCGGCTGGCCCGGCCGCGCCTTGCGCGCCAGGGCGCGCCCGGCCCTGTCGCGGATCTGCCCGTCGGCGCCGCCCGCCGCCTGCAGCTGCTCCAGCGCCGCGCGGCCGTAGCGCGCGCCGTGGGCATGCAGGTAATCGAAGTCAAACTTGTCCGGCGGCGTGGCGCCCGACAGCAGGCGCCCCACCTGGCTGTCGACCGAAAGCCGCGCAGGATCGGCCAGCGGCGAGAACAGGCCGAGCAGCACCGCCAGGACCACGCATGCCGTCGCGATGTTGACGGGGGCGAGGCCTTGCATCCATTCGCCGCGCCTGAAGAACGCATACGCCGCCCATCCATAGCCGAGCGCATAGCAGGCCGCCACTGCCAGACAGGCGGCGGCAATCACGCGGTCGGTCGTCCACCCGTAGTCGGCGACCCGCAGGGCGAGGGAGTAGACCGCAATCGCCACGATCGGCAGCAGCGTCAGCGCGGCGGCGAGCGCAGACCAGCGGACCAGGCGGGGCACGGTCGCCGCCTGCTCGCCGTTCTGGTATGCGGCATTGATGAGCACGACCAGCAGCGCCGCCGCGCCCAGCAGGACGGCGGTGGCCTTGCGCGTCGCCCACAACGGCTCCAGCCCGGTGAACACCAGGCTGAGCAGGAAGGCGAGCACGATCAGCGCGCTCAACGGCAGGAGCCACGACAGGAGCACCAGCAGCAGCGACCGGATGCCGCGCACGATGGCGGGGCGCACGTCGGTGATGTGCATCGCGCAGGCAAACGCAAAGACGCTGGCCGGAATCGCAAACCACGACTGCTTGAGCAGCGTTTCGAGGAAATCGAGACGCACCAGCATGAACAGCACCGCGCCGAGCGACAGCGCCAGCCACAGCGCGCCGACGAACATGGCCGAAAAGCCGAGCTGGATGAGCAGCTTCCAGGACACGTCGAAGTAGGTCGGATAGCGCGCCAGCCGCCGACCGTCGTGGATGGCGGACAGGACCAGCGCATGCGCAATGAAGAAGCCCGCCACAAGAAACAGGAACAGCAGGGGCGAAGGCATTGCCGGCGAAGCCGCGTCACCGGCTGCTGCACCGACGGCGGCAGCGCGCCGCCATACGTCATGCAGGCCGAGCCCGAGCATGACCGCCGACGCCGTCGCCAGCCACCCGGCCGCGCGCCGTCCTGTCATGTGTCCGAGGCTGGAAATCAGCAGCACCGGCGCCACCAGGGCAAGCAGCAGGAGCGGCACGAACAGGAACGGCGCGGTGGCAGGCCACAGTTCCGCGCCGCGCGCCTGGTACAGCCAGTACAGCACGCCGCCCTGAATCGCGCCGACGGCGAGCCGTCCCGCGCCGACCGTGCGCGGCACCATCGGCGCCGATTCCTCTTCGCGTATCACTGTAGCCATTGCTTTTCCTGTCCTTCTGCACGAAGCGTGGTTCGGCTTTCCTTTGGCCAGCCGGGCGGCCGGGTCGTGGTGGATGGCCGGCGCCCGACCGGCGCGCCGCCAATGCTGGCATTTCGGCAACAGGAAAGCAATTGCTTCTTGCCGCAAGGCGCGGGCCTGCGCTTCGGCAAATCGCGTGGTGAACACTTTTCGCAGCGCTCATGTCTATCCAACAACTCGGACGGGCCGCGGCGCATGCTTGTCCTGCCGGCACGCGTCGAATGTCACACGCATGCCGGACGCGCCATCGCTGCCCGACTTCGATTCTGATCCAGGAGGTGTGAATGCCAGATGTCATCATTGCCGGCGGCGGACTTGCCGGCCTCGCCTGCGGTGTCGCGCTGTCGGACCGCGGCCTGCGGGTCACGGTCCTCGAACGGTCGGACCGGCTCGGCGGACGCGCAGGCAGCTGGCCGGACCGCGCGACCGGCGACATGGTCGACATCGGCCCCCACGTGATGCACTCCGAGTATCGGAACATGCTGTCGCTGCTGAAGCGGCTGGGCACGCGCGAGCAGATACAGTGGCAGCCCGAGGAGGTGCTGGCAATCGCCAGCAAGCCCCATCTCACCGCGCTCCGGCATGCCGCGCTGCCGCCGCCGCTGAGTCTCATCCCCAGCCTGCTGAAGGCGCCGGGCCTGTCGATCAGGGACCACTTGTCGATGGCTCGCACCACCTGGCGTGCGATGAAGCTCCTGGAAGAGGACATCCCGGCGCTCGACCGGACGACGGCGCTGGATTTCCTTCGCAGCGCGGGCGTGAGCGAGCCCATGATCGCCTGGTGGTGGAAATTTGCGGCGATGGTGGTGACCAACGTGCCGCTCGAACGGTGCTCGGCCGCCGCGCTGCTGCGCATCCATTCCCAGCTCAGCGGATACCGGCGGCTGCATTTTGGCTTTGCGGCAGTCGGACTGGCCGAGCTCTACGCCGCGCAGGCGACACGGGTGATCGAAGCGGCCGGCGGCGCGGTCCTGATGAACAGCGCCATTTGCGCCATCACCGGCACGCCGGACGCAAGCGGACGCGGCGCGGCCGATACCGTGATCCTCGCCGACGGCAGCCGCCTGCGCGCGCGGCACATCGTGAGCGCCCTGCCGCCGCGCGATCTCGATGCGGTGCTGCCCGAGGCGTGGAAAGCCGCGCAGCCGTTCAGCGACCTGTCGGCCTTCGAGCCCAGCCCGTATGTCTCCTGCTATCTCTGGTTCGACCGGGTGGTGACGAACAAGCGCTTCGTCTCCCACCTGTGGTCGCCGTCGCGCCTCAACTACGATTTCTACGACCTCAGCAAGATCCGGCGAGGCTGGCAGGACCGGCCCTCCGTGGTCGCCACCAATATCATCTACAGCCATCGGGCGCACGACATGACGGACGACGACATCATCCGCGCGACGGTCCGGGAGATGGCGGAATTCGCGCCCGACGCGGCAGGAGCGCGGTTGACGCATGCCCGGGTGCACCGCATCCCGATGGCGATTCCCTGTCCGACGCCGGGCACCGAAAGCCGGCGTCCGCCCCCGCGCACGCCGGTATCCGGCCTGATCCTTGCCGGCGACTGGGTGCAGACCCACCTGCCGTGCACGATGGAGAGCGCGGTGATGTCCGGCATGCTCGCGGCCGAGCAGGTGCTGGCCGATGTCGGCAAGCCGCACCGGATGGCGCAGTTTCCGCGTACGCCGGACGGATTGTCGGGCCTCGTGCGGCGGATGGCCCGGGCGCGGCGTTCCTCGAACAACCGGCGGGATCCAGGCTGAGCGCCGCTCGACCACGTCCGGCGCCGCGTTGCCGGCATGCCACCATGCGCAACACCTGCGGACGCTCCTGTTGCGCCGCGGCAATCCGTATGGTCTGATAGCAGCTTGAAGCCGGCGCCGAATGTCAGGCGCGGCACGCAGTCTTTGTGAACAACATGCCAATGCACGTACAACCCGCCGGCAGGCCGAAAGTCGGCCTGCGCATGCTGGCGGACGCCGCGTACTGCATCGTCTGGGAAGCCGATCGGACCGGACTATGCGTTTATCTCGATCCCCATAGCGCGAAATATGCCGCACCCCGCTCCGTCCGCATGTCGGACTGGAGCCGGGTCATCCATCCGGACGATCTTCCCGCCGTGCGCGAGCTCGCCAGGTGCCTGTGGCAGCGCAAGGAGCAATTCACGGCGGAGTACCGCGTGCTGCGTTCCGACGGCACCGTCCGGTGGATACACAGCACGACCGCGCCGAAGCTCGATGCCGCCGGCCGCGTCACCGGCTTCCTCGGCACCCTGGTCGATGTCAGCCGCCAGCATGCGACCCGGGAACGCCTGCTGCGCAGCGAGGCCGAGCACCGCCTGCTCACCGAGAACGCCGGCGACATGGTGTCGTACATGGATGCGCACGGCAACTACGTCTATGTTTCGCCGTCGCACACCGAGATCCTCGGCTACCAGGCGCAGGAGATGATCGGCCAGCCGGTGCGTCGCTTTCTTCATCCGGAGGACCTGGCGAAGGCCGAACAGTCGGCCCCATTACGGACCGGGGGCCTGCTCAACATGCGGGCGCGCCGCAAGGACGGCGGCTGGGTCTGGATCAGCGCCAATACCCGCGCCGTCATCGATCCGGCATCGGGAAAAAAACAAGGCAGCGTCGCGGTCGGGCGCGACATCACGCAGCAGATGGCGGCGCAGCGGGAACAGCAGCGCAGGGAAGAGCGCTTCCGCAGCCTGACCAAGCTCTCGTCCGACTGGTACTGGGAGCTCAGCGCCGAAGGCCGCTACACCTTCATCTCCGAAGGCATCTTTCTTCGCCTCGGCCTGCCGCAGGAGCATATCGTCGGCCGCGACATGAAGGAGACCGCGTACGACAGCACGCAGCCCGGCGTGGTCGAATTTCTCGCCCGCTTCGCCGCCAGGGAGCCATTCAGGGATCTGGTCGTTTCCGTCTGCGTACCGACCTTCCCGGGCGTGGTGCGCCATACCCGGATGTCGGGCGAGCCGTTTTACGAGGATGGCGTGTTCCAGGGATACCGGGGCGCGACGCGCGACGTCACGCGCGAACTGAAGACAGCCGGCGAGCTGCAGCGGCTGGCCACGTCCGACGTGCTGACCGGCCTCGCCAATCGTGCGGCGTTCGACGAGCGGCTGGCGGCAAGGCTGAGCGACCGTCGCGGCGGTGCCGCGCAGGCGGTCTTCTTCATCGACCTCGACCGCTTCAAGGAAGTCAACGATTCGCTCGGCCACAAGTTCGGCGATGCGTTGCTGCAGGAGATCGCGCGCCGGCTGCGCGCCTGCCTGCGTCCGGAAGACGTCCTGGCGCGGATGGGCGGCGATGAATTCGTGCTCCTGGCGGAATGCAGCAAGGAGGCGGTCTCCGCGGCACGCATCGCGGAGAAGCTGCTGGACGCGCTGGCGGCGCCGGTACTGATCGGCCAGCAGGAAATCCGCGTCGGCACCTCGATCGGCATCAGCATGCATCCGCGGGACGGCGACACCGCGCAGGTGCTGATGTCCAGTGCAGACAGCGCGCTGTATCGCGCCAAGGCGCAGGGACGCGGCCAGTACTGCTTCTTCACGGCCGAGATGCGGGAGGAAGCAAGCCGGCGCCTGACCCTGCAGCAGGATATGCGGCACGCGGCCGAACTCGGCCAGCTGTCCCTGCACTACCAGCCGCGGGTGCACCTGCAGACGATGGAAGTGACCGGGATGGAGGCGCTGCTGCGCTGGCGGCACGAGAAGCTGGGGCCGATCTCGCCGCTCGAGTTCATCCCGCTCGCGGAGGAAACGGGGCAGATCAACGAGCTCGGCAACTGGGTGCTGCTGCAGGCCACCCGGCAGGCGCAGGAATGGCGTGTGCGCAGCGGCAGGGACCTGGTGGTCTCGGTCAACCTGTCGGCGCGCCAGCTGCAGGACCGGCGAATACTGACGGCGGTGCAGCAGGCGCTCGCATCAAGCGGGCTGCCGGGGCGGCTGCTGGAACTCGAGGTG
This sequence comes from Noviherbaspirillum sp., assembly GCF_036563305.1. GTDB lineage: Bacteria > Pseudomonadota > Gammaproteobacteria > Burkholderiales > Burkholderiaceae_D > Noviherbaspirillum. The sequence goes on from NZ_DATCMQ010000003.1 coordinate 62,081, forward strand.
ACGGAGTCGGTGCTGATGAAGGACGCGGCGCTGGCCTGCGACGTGATGCGCTCGCTCAAGGCGATGGACGTGCGCCTGGCCATCGACGATTTCGGCACCGGCTACTCGGCGCTGTCATCCCTGCGCCAGTTTCCGCTCGATTGCCTGAAGCTGGACCGTTCCTTCCTCCAGCCCGCCAGCGGCGAGAAGATCGACACGATGGTGCTGGCGCAATCGGTCATCGACCTTGCGCATGCGCTCGACCTGACGGTAGTGTCGGAAGGCGTCGAGTCAACGGAGCATCTGCAGTTCCTGCGCGGCACCGCCTGCGACGAGATCCAGGGCTTCGTGATCAGCGAGCCGAAGCCGGCGGAGGAGTTCTTTCCGTTGTTCGTGGAGGGACGCATCCTGCAGGCCGGCACCGGTAGCGCCCGCTGCGCCGGCGCGTAGCCCGCGCAGCGCAGCGATGGCGGGAACCGGGCGGAGCGCGTGCGCCCCGCCGGTCTTGCGTCCTGCGCTTACTTCGCGTCCACCAGCTTCCAGTCGCCCTTGTCGACCGTCAGCATCACCCGCGCATTGTCTTCCAGGCCGAAGTGGTCCTTCGCGGTGTAACGCACCACGCCCTGCGTGATGGCGATGGGCCTGCCGGCTTCCAGCGCCTGCTTGAGCGCCGCGCGGAATTCCGGCGTGCCCGGCTTGCCCTTCTTCAGCGCTTCGGGCACCACCGCCTGCAGCAGCAGCTGGGCGTCGTAGCCGTGGGCCGCGAACTGGTTGCGGGTACCGGCGCCGAACTGCTTCTCATAGCGCTCGACGAAATCCACCGCCAGCTTCTTCGAGGGGTGGTTCTCCGGCAGTGCCTCCGGCATGACGGCCAGCCCGGCGACGACGAACGCGCCCTCGACATCCTTGCCGCCGATGCGGATCAGGTCGCGCGACGCCGCGCCGTGGGTCTGGTAAATCCTGCCCTTGTACCCGCGCTCGACAATCGCCTTGTGCGGCATCGCCGAACCGCTGCCGGAGGCGCCGATCAGGATCGCGTCGGGGCGGGCCGAGACGATCTTCAGTGCCTGCGCGGTCACGCTGGTGTCGGCCCGCGCGAAGCGTTCGGTCGCGACCGACTGCAGGCCTGCCTTGCCGGCCAGGTCGTTGAAGGATTTCAGCCAGGTCTCGCCGTAGGCATCGGAGTAGCCGAGGTAGGCATAGGTCTTGACGCCCTGCTTCTTCATGTGGTCGATCACTGCGCTGGCCATCAGCGGCGTCGACTGCGCGACGCGGAAGGTCCAGCCGCCCTTGCCTTCCGGCAGGTCGACCGGCGAGGTCGAGATCTGCACCGTCTGCCCCTCGGCCGCCACGTCGGCCAGCGCAACCGATGCCGGCGTCGCCGTCGAGCCGACGATCACGTCGACCTTGTCCTCGGTCACCAGGCGGCGGCCGTTCTTCGCCGACTGCGTGGTGTCGGATGCGTCATCGAGCATGATGACTTTCACCTTCTCGCCGCCGATGGTGTCGGGCCAGAGCGAGATGCCGTTCTTTGTGGGAATGCCGAGGCCGGAGGCCGGACCGGTGAGCGGCAGGCTGACGCCGATCGTGATGTCGGCATGGGCGATACCGCTGAGCAGGCTGGCGGCGAGCGCGGCGACGATGGGGCGTAGAGCGGTCTTCATGATGTCTCCTTCAGTTGGGTCGTTGTACGTAAAGAGCGGTTGTTCACGCCTGCACGCCGGGCCGCAACCGCGGCGCTTCCCGGCGTTCCCTGCATGCCCGTCTTCAGGCGGCGGCCTGCCGGCCGAGCCCGAGATAGGTGTCGATCACGCGGCGGTTGCCGGCGAGTTCCTGTGCCGGCCCGTGCAGCGCGACGTTGCCGGTCTCCAGCACATAGCCGTGGTCGGACACCTGCAGCGCGGCGCGCGCATTCTGCTCGATCAGCAGGATGGCAACGCCGGTGGACCGCAGCCGGCTGACCACGTGAAAGATCTCCCTGACGATCAGCGGCGCCAGTCCCAGGCTCGGTTCGTCCAGCATCAGCAGCTTCGGCTTGGCCATCAGCGCGCGGCCGAGCGCCAGCATCTGCCGCTCGCCGCCGGACAAGGTGCCGGCGTCCTGCTGCGCCCGCTCCTCCAGCCGCGGAAACAGGCGGTAGACGGTTTCCAGCTGGTCCATGCAGTTGCGGTCGCCGGCGCGCCGGCGCGGCCATGCGCCGAGCCGGAGGTTGTCCAGGACGCTCATCGAGGAAAACAGCTCGCGCGTCTCTGGCACCAGGCACATGCCGCGCCGCACCCTCTCCTCCACCGGCATCGGCCCGATGTCCTCGCAAAGGAAACGGACGATGCCGCTCGACGAAGCGGTGCCGTCCATCGTGCCCATGATCGCATTCAGCGTGGTCGACTTGCCGGCGCCGTTGGGGCCGATCACCGAGACGATCTGCCCCGGCGCGACCGACAGGCTCACGCCGTGCACCGCCTCCACCTTGCCGTAGCGGACGTGCAGGTCCTGCACCTCCAGTATCGCTTCCATGTCCGCTCCTCAGTCCACGCCGCCCAGGTAGGCTTCCAGCACCGCCGGGTCCTTCTGTATCGCCTCCGGCTTGCCCTCGGCGATCCGGGTGCCGAATTCCATCACCACCAGGCGGTCGGTCAGGTTCATCACGAAGTCCATGTCGTGCTCGACGATCAGGATGCTCATGCCGTCGGCCTTCAGCTGCTTCAGCAGCGCGGCCAGCGCCTGCTTCTCCTGCAGCCGCAGTCCGGCCGCGGGTTCGTCGAGCAGCAGCAGCGCCGGGTCGGTGCACAGTGCGCGCGCGATCTCGACGATGCGCTGCTGGCCGAGCGCCAGGCTGCCGGCCTCGGCATGGAGATGGTCGCCCAGCCCGACCCGCTTGAGCTGCACGGCGGCCTCATGCAGGAGCCGGGCTTCTTCCCGGCGGTTCATGCGCAGGATGCTGGCGAACACGCCGCCCTGCGGCCGGAAGTCGCCGCGCAGGTGGGCGCCGATGGCGACGTTCTCGAGCACGCTCATCGCCGGCAGCAGCTGCACATGCTGGAAGGTCCTGCCGATGCCGCGGCGGGCGATTTCGCGCGACGGCAAACCCGCGATGGCCTGCCCGCGAAAGCGCACCTCGCCGGCGGTCAGCGGCAGCAAGCCGGTCACCAGGTTGAAGGTGGTCGACTTGCCGGCGCCGTTCGGCCCGATCAGGCCGACGATCTCGGCGGCGCGCACCTCGAAGCTGACGTCATTGACCGCAACCAGGCCGCCGAACTGCTTGCGCGCGGCGCGCACCTCCAGCACCGTCTCGCCGGCGGCCGGCTTGGCGGCCCGGTCCAGCGGCGACGCCTGCGGCGGGACCGGCGCGGCGGGGCGTTGCGGAAACAGCCTGCGCAGATAGGGCCACAGGCCGTTGGGCGCATATTGCAGCAGCACCACCATCAACGCGCCGAACACGATCATTTCATAATTGCCGTTCGATCCGAGCAGGCGCGGCAGCACGGATTGGAGGCCGTCCTTCAGCAGGGTCAGCAACGCCGACCCGAGCAGCGCGCCCCAGATATGGCCGATGCCACCGACCACCGCCATGAACAGGTACTCGATGCCGTAGTTCAGCCCGAACGGGGACGGGTTCACCGTGCGCTGGAAATGCGCGTACAGCCAGCCCGACACGCAAGCCAGCACCGCCGAGAAGACGAAGGCGACCACCTTCATGCGCCGCGTGTTGACGCCCATGGCCTCGGCCATCGTGCTGCCGCCCTTGAGGGCGCGTATCGCCCGGCCGGGCCGGGAGTCGAGCAGGTTGTGCACCGCGAATGCCGCCAGCAGCACGATCGCCCAGATCAGGTAGTACATGGAACGCCCGGAGGCCAAGTCAAATCCGCCCAGGCTGAGCGGCGGAATGCCGCTGAGGCCGTCGTACTTGTTCAGGAAGTCGAGGTTACCGAACAGGAAGTAAAGCGAGATGCCCCAGGCGATGGTTGCCAGCGGCAGGTAGTGCCCCGACATGCGCAGGGTGATGATGCCGATCACCCATGCCGAGACGACGGTGATCGCCAGCCCGGCGGTCAGTCCGATCCACGGCGACAGGCCGAACTTGAGCGACAGGTAGGCGGTACTGTAGGCGCCGAGGCCGACGAAAGCCGCCTGGCCGAACGAGGTCAGCCCCGCAACCCCGGTCAGCAGCACCAGGCCCAGCGCGACCAGGCTGTACAGGCCGATGTAGTTCAGCAGGCTGATCCAGTATTCCGGCGTCGGCAGCAGCGGCACAAGGATGCCGAGCAGGAGCAGCGCCCCAGGAGGGTAGTGATGACGTTGCATGCCTCAATGCTCCTCTTCCACATGCTTGCCGGTGAGCGAGCGCCACAGCAGCACCGGGATGATCAGCGTGAAGACCACCACTTCCTTGAAGGCGCTGGCCCAGAACGAGGAATAGCTTTCCAGCAGTCCCACCAGCACCGCGCCCGCCGCGGCCGCCGGATAGCTGACCAGGCCGCCGACGATCGCCCCGACGAAGCCCTTCAGGCCGATCAGGAAACCGGAGTCGTAGAAGATCGTCGTGATCGGCCCGATCAGGACGCCGGAGAGCGCGCCGATCGCCGCCGCGAGCGTGAACGCGAGCTTGCCGGCCTGGTTGGTGCCGATGCCGACGATGCGCGCGCCGAGACGGTTGACGGCGGTCGCGCGCAACGCCTTGCCGGAGAGCGTGCGGCCGAAGTACAGGTAGAGGCACAGGATAAGCAGCACCGAGATCGTCACCACGCTCAGCGACTGGCCGGTGATGCGCAGGCCGGCGACCTCGAATGCAGCGTCGGTGAAGGCGGCGGTGCGCGAGCCTTCGGCCCCGAACACCAGCAGGCCGATCCCGGTCAGCAGCACGTGCACCGCGACCGACACGATCAGCAGCACCAGCGTGGTCGCTTCCGACAGCCGCTGGTAGGCGATGCGGTAGATCATCGGCCCCATCGGGATCACGATCAGCATTGCGAGCGCCGCCTGCGCGGCTTGCGGCAGGTCGGCAAGCGGCAGGCTGCGCGATACCAGGTGCAGCAGGATCGGCAGGGCGAGGTTCACGGCAACATTCGTGGCATAGGGACGCCACCCCCGCCGCAGGCCGGCCATGCGCCAGGTCGCCGCCGAATCCATCGCAAACGCCAGCAGGCCCAGCACCATGACCAGCCAGGTCAGCTGCGGCGCGCCGCCGGTCTGTATCGCCGCCAGCGTGAGCGCGCCGAAGGCGACGAATTCCCCCTGCGGGATGAAGATGACGCGCGTGACCGAGAACACCAGTACCAGCGCAAGCGCCAGCAACGCGTATACCGCGCCCGAGGTCACGCCGTCCTGTGCCAGTATCCCTGCGATCTGCCAGTCCATCGTCTCTCCAATTGTCCTTGTGGCCGCATTGCCCGTCCCGCGGTCCGCATCCTGTTCCAGATGCTTATTGTTATGGCGTGTAACAGTTATTTAATATAATTAAATCGCGGCGCCGACGCAAGCCGCGCTGCAAAAATGGCCCTGTGTCCGGGGCGCTACTGGCCGAGCTTGCGGAGCAGCAAGCGCAGCTGCAGCCGCTCTTCCTCGCTGAGACCGCGCGAGATCCGGTCGTCATGCTCCTTGACCGCTTTCTTGTACTTCTTCAGCTGTTTCTGCCCCTCGCGCGTCAGCCGCAGGTTGTACGACCGCCGGTCGTCGGATGCCTGGCGTTCCACGTAGCCGTCCTTCTCGAAGCGATCGATGATCGACACCACGCCGGAACGGGCGATACCCATCACCTCTGCGAGGCGGGTCTGCGAAATGCCGGGGTTGCTGCCGATAATGACGAGCGAGGAGAACCGCTGCGGCGTGATCTCCTCCGGCCCGAGGGAGACGGCAAAATCCTCGTAGATGGAAAGCTGCGCCCGCCGCACGGCATAGCCGACCAGCTCGTCCAGGATGTCGTAGTTGATGCCTTCGATGCGCGCATTGAAATGCACCAGTTCCCCGCTGCCTTCCGGCTTTCGGCCACCCGCCACAACTGCCTCCCTTTTCGCTTGAATCCATACCGGCCGCCGGCCGGCGCCGTCGCCGGATTGTAGCGCGCCGGAACAGTTCAAGATAGCGACATTCGCCTCATCGATAACTGCCATCACCTTCCGCGGCGGCTGCGCACGGGCGCTCGCGACCAGGAAACGGTGCATGGCGCCATTCCCTTCTTGCGCGGTGGACATGCTTCAGCCTGGCGCCCGCGGCCGGAAGCCCGCAGAATGGGGATGCGACCGCACCCGTTCCGCGCTGCGGTTCGGTCGCCATGCGGGCGGAAACGGTGGCAGGCAGACTTGTGTTATGCCATATAACTGTTATACATTAGAACAGTGACGAGAGACGACAGGCGCCGGCGGAACAGGCCGGGCAACACATCGAGGAGACCACAATGAAGATCACCATTGCAGGCGCCGGCATCGGCGGCCTCACGCTGGGCCTGATGCTGCATGAGCGCGGCATCGAAGTGGAGATATACGAGGCGGTATCGGAGATCCGGCCGCTCGGCGTCGGCATCAACCTGTTGCCGCACGCCAGCCAGCAGCTGTGCCAGCTCGGGCTCGAAGATGTCCTCGCCGAACGCGGCATCGAGACTTCCACCCTCGCCTACTTCAACAAGCTGGGCCAGGAGATCTGGCGCGAGCCGCGCGGACGGGCGGCCGGTTACGACTATCCGCAGTTCTCCATCCACCGCGGCGAACTGCAGATGGCCCTGCTGGCGTCCGCCCGGTCCCGTCTCGGTGCCGACCGTATCCACGCAGGACATGCCTTCAAGGCGTTCCGGCAGGAGGCCGACCGGGTCGTCTCGACATTTACGCGGCGTTCCGACGGCAGCGACATCGAAGTTGTGTCGGACGTGCTGGTCGGCGCCGACGGCATCCATTCGGCGGTACGCAAGTTTCTCTACCCGGCCGGCGATCTGCCCCGCTTCTCCGGCCGCATGCTGTGGCGCGCAGTAACGGAGGCCACGCCCTACATGGATGGCCGCAGCATGTTCATGGCCGGCCACCAGGATCAGAAGTTCGTCTGCTATCCGATCTCCGAGCCGCTGCGCCGGGACGGACGTTCGCTGATCAACTGGATCGCCGAGCTTCGCGTGCCGAACGGCGAGCTGCCCGGCACCGACTGGAACCGCAAGGTCGACAAGTCCGTCTTCGCCGCGCCGTTTCAGGGCTGGAAATGGGACTGGATCGACATCCCTGCCGTCATCGACGGCGCCACCGAAATCTATGAATTCCCGCTGGTCGACCGCGATCCGCTGCCGCGCTGGACCTTCGAGCGCGTGACCCTGCTCGGCGACGCCGCGCACCCGATGTACCCGATCGGCTCCAACGGCAGTGCGCAGGCCATCCTCGATGCGCGCTACCTGGCCGACTGCCTCGCCGCCGACCCGAACACGTCATACGCCTTGCGGGAATACGAGGCGGAGCGGTTGCCGCGCACCACCGGCATCGTGCTGCGCAACCGGATGAACGGGCCGGAACAGGTGATGCAGCTGGCGGAAGAGCGCGCCCCCCAGGGCTTCGGCAACATCGACGAGGTGATTCCGCGCGAGACGCTGGAAGCCATCTCCTTGCGCTACAAGCGCCTGGCTGGTTTCGACAAGGACAGCCTGCGCGACGGAGCCAGGACATGAGCGGCACCGGCATCGCATTGCGCCATGTCGCGCTGTTACGGGTCGAGGTCGCGGCGCCCGAGAGCCTCGGCATCCTCGACGGATGCGAGCGGCGTATCGTCCGCATCCTCGGCGGCAGCGCCGAGGGCCCGTTCTTCAAGGGCACGGTCGTCGCCGGCGGCAACGACATTCAGACCGTACGGCCCGACGGCAGCGTGGAACTGGTGGCGCGCTATGCGCTGGACCTGGGCAACGCCGGCCGGGTGATGGTCGAGAACACCGGCATCCGCCGTCCGCCGGCGACCCCGGACGCGCGTCCCTACTTTCGCGGCGTGCTGCGTTTCCAGGCGCCGCGGGGCGCGCTTGACTGGCTCAACAGTACGCTGTTCCTGACCACCGGGCACCGCGAGGGCAGCACGGTCCATCTCGAGGTTGCCGAGGTCCTGTGACGCAATGCCGGCGTCGCCGTGCATCGGGTATGCCCAGGGAAGATCTCGTCCGTGCAGCGCTCGCCGCGGTCAGGCCTGTCGTCCGGAGCGACAAGCGGGCGCCCGGCAGGGCGCGCCCCTAACCGGTCCGGCGATGGCCGGCGGTCTCATGCGCCACCGGGGAAGCCATGCACCATCAGGACCATCGCGTCCGCGCCGGCCTTGCGGTCCCGGGCGATCTCCTGGTATTCGGGCGACATCGAAAATGCCGTCGCCGACGCCGCGTCCGGAAACCACATCAGCACCACCTTTTCGCGATCCCAGCTTCCCTCCAGCACATCCGGACGCTCGTCGGCGGCGAGCAGCCGCCCGTTGAACTTGCTGAACACGCCCATGAACCGCGACTGGTAGCGGTTATAGACCTCGCGGTTGGTGAATCTCAACTGCGCAAGCAGATAGACAGGCATCTTTCGTCTCCCAATGAATACGTGTAGCCGCAGCCGGCGCTGCACCCGTCAGGCCGGCTCCCCGAACTTCAGCAGATTACCGTGGGGGTCGATCACGTACAGTTCCTTCATCCCCCACGGCTGCACGACCGGCGGACGCAGGACCAGGCCGGCTTTCGTCAGCTCCGCGAACAGGGCATCGGTGCCGGCAGTCCGCACGTAGCAGGAAGTGTGCTCCGCGATGCGACGCTCCTCGCACAACCAGAAATGGATCTCGGCGCCATCGCGGACGACGATGAGGTAGTCGTCGTACATGCCGCGTTCCGCAAAACCCAGGCGATCGACATAGAAATCGCGCGACTCCCGGATATCGAGGGAGGCCAGAACGGGAACGGTGCTGTCGATTCTTGCGCTCATGTTAAGGCCTCCGCAAGGCGGCTGGCCACGCGGGCGCCGCCGGGATGACTCCGGTCATCGTAACCGGAGCGGCAGGCGGATGCATCACGATTCATCGCTCCTTGCCTCGTACTCGATGCCGCCGACATAGCGGCAGACGAGGTTGTAAAGCCAGCAGGCGAGCGCGACCATCAGGTAGCCCAGGACAAGGTACATGACCGGAAACAGCAGGAACATGCCGGCCGCCGGCCGCGCCTGCCCTTCCACGACCGGAAACAGGACCATGACGAGCCACATCGGCATCACGAAGAGCAGGGAGCTGAGGGCCATCAGTACGGCAATGACTTTGGCGTTCTGGTGGGGAGCGAATCGGGTAATGCGAATCTTCATCGGCGGTCTTTCCTCATCCTGGAATCGCAGCCACCGGACCCGCGCCCTGCGGCTACTGCAAACAGTGGTGACGGCCAATAGATAATCCCAATTCCGCCGGCTGTCAACGCCGCGCCCTGCACGGGCCGGGCCTGGCTGCGCGCGCTTCTGCTAACCTGATGCCGGGCCGGCACGACCTGTCATGCCGGCCTCTCATTCACGCAACTGCTACGGGGAGATGCGCATGCAATATCAGGGAAGCTGTCACTGCGGCCGGGTGGCCTTCGAGGTCGAGGGAACACTGGAAGGCGTCATGGCTTGCAACTGCTCGATCTGCCGCCGCAAGGGCGCGCTGCTGTGGTTTGTACCGCGCGATGCGCTGCGGCTGACGACGCCGGACGAAAACGCCGCCACCTATACCTTCAACAAGCATGTGATCAGCCATCGCTTTTGCCCCGCCTGCGGCATCCATCCCTACGGGGAAGGCACGGATCCGAAAGGCAACCGGATGGCGGCGGTCAACGTGCGTTGCCTGGACGGCCTCGACCCCGAGCAGCTGCCGGTGACGCGCTTCGACGGGGCTGCCGTATAGCCGACGCCCGCGCCGTACAATAGGGGCAGCGAGACACCAGATGGAGGACCCGCAATTGCTCACGCCCCAATACTCCCCTTCCGCCCATTTCGACGACCCATCGGCGGCCTTCGAGCATGCGCGCGCGCTGTACGACCGCAGCATCTCGCACCTGCGGGACGCGCTGCAGCGCTTCGTCGCCGGCGAAGACTTCAATGAACGGATACGCGCCTGCTATCCTTTCGTGCGGGTGCATACGGACACCGTTGCCCGGGCCGATTCCCGTCTCTCCTATGGCTTTGTCGCCGGCCCGGGAACCTACGAAACCACGATCACGCGGCCCGACCTGTTCGAGAAGTACTACCGGGAGCAATTTCGCCTGCTGTTGCGCAACCACGGCTGCAACCATCCGGTGCAGCTCGAGGTCGGCACCAGCCTGCAGCCGATACCGGTGCATTTCTCGTTCGGCGAGAACGAACACATCGAGGGCGACATGAGCCCGTCGCGCAGGCTTCGGATGCGCGACCTGTTCGACCTGCCGGACCTGGCGGCCATGGACGACGGCATTGCCAACGGCACCTACGAGCCGCTGCCCGGCGAAGCCAAACCCCTGTCGCTGTTCACCGCCCCGCGCGTCGACTATTCGCTGCAGCGCCTGCGCCACTACACCGGCACCGCGCCCCGGCATTTCCAGAACTTCGTACTGTTCACCAACTACCAGTTCTACATCGACGAGTTCATCAAGCTCGGCCACGAGATCATGGGCCAGGCGCAGGCGCCGGACGCGCCGCCCAACGAAGACCACTACGTTGCATTCGTCGAACCGGGCAACCAGGTGACGCGGCGCGTGGGACAGAGCGTGCAGTCCGGCGACGACCTCGGTGCACCGCCGCCACGACTGCCGCAGATGCCCGCCTACCACCTGGTGCGGGAGGACGGAAAAGGGATCACGATGATCAACATCGGCGTCGGCCCGGCAAATGCGAAGACCATCACCGACCACGTCGCCGTGCTGCGGCCGCACGCCTGGCTGATGCTCGGGCACTGCGCCGGTCTGCGCAATACCCAGGAGCTCGGCGACTACGTGCTCGCCCATGGCTATGTGCGCGAAGACCATGTGCTCGACGAGGACCTGCCGCTGTGGGTGCCGCTGCCGGCACTGTCGGAAATTCAGCTCGCGCTCGAGGCCGCCGTCGCCGATGTCACGCGGTTGTCCGGGCATGAGCTCAAGCGCATCCTGCGCACCGGTACCGTCGCCAGCACGGACAACCGCAACTGGGAGCTGCTGCCGCAGTCAAGCGCTGTGCGGCGCTTCAGCCAGAGCCGGGCGATCGCACTCGACATGGAAAGCGCGACCATCGCAGCCAACGGCTTCCGCTTCCGCGTCCCCTACGGCACCCTGCTGTGCGTCAGCGACAAGCCGTTGCACGGCGAGATCAAGCTTCCCGGCATGGCCAACCATTTCTATCGCGAGCGGGTCGACCAGCACCTGCGCATCGGCATTCGTGCGGTCGAGCTGCTGCGCGGGCAGGGGACGGACAAGCTGCACAGCAGGAAGCTGCGCAGCTTTGCCGAGGTGGCGTTCCAGTAGCGCAAAAAAAAGCCCGCGGCATTTCTGCCGCGGGCCGAATCCAACATCCGTGGAGTTGGAGGAGACACCGGTTGTTGCGCACGCGTGGACGCTTTTCACTCGCGCCGCTCATTCTTTCCGCCACCTCTGCGCATGCGACGATCATTCGCGTCTTGGCACGGCTTTCAACATGGAACGCAACGTGCCGACAAGTACTTGCATCTCACCGCCACCGCCTGTGCCGCACTACATGCATCAGCGGTCGTGGTGCATCTCTTGTTCAAGTCAAGACCGGACACTCGAGGCTTTGTTCCGCGTTCCGCCGATGTTCTTCGGGATTTCGCCAATCGCCACCCCGAATGTCATGACTCCAATGTTTGCCCGAAACGGCTATTGCATCGGCACATGAAAGCGCCGGGCACAGCTTCTGCTTCCGATCCGCCGTGCAGCTCGCGATGCATCGCATCGGGCCTCTTCGTTGCCATCGTTTATGGTGAAGCGCCTCTACGGCCGTCCACCATGGGACCCTGCGCGCCTGCCGAAACCTTTCTGCCGCCGGGCAGCATGCACTTACGTCGATGAAATGCACTATCATCTGCCGGGCGTGAACCAGCAGTCTCAAGCCCTGAAGCAGCCACGGCACTGCGCCGCTGATCACTCGCGGCCGGACATGGGCAGCCCCGCCTCCCGCAATCATCCTCACGGCGCCTGCATACACCGCGTCGTCTCATATACATTTGGAAAGCAACATGGACCAGGCAGCACCCTACTTCGGCATTGATGTCCCACTGATGCGCCTCATCGGCCTCCAGGCCGAACATCTCGACGAAACACTCGCCCGCACGCGCCTGCCGCGCAGGCCGGAGATCCTCAACAGCCGCGGCGACATCCATGGCGGCACCCTGATGAGCGCACTCGACTTCACCTTGAGCGCGGCCGCCCGCGCACACGATCCGCTCGGCACCGGCGTGATCACCATCGACATGACCACTCACTTCCTCAGTCCCGCCCAGGGCGACGTGCGGATCGAAGCTCGCACGATACGGCGGGGCAAACGGATCGCCTTCTGCGAAGGCACGGTGATCGACGAGACCGGAACCGAGGTCTGCATGGCGCGCGCCGCGTTCAAGCTGATACCGCGCGGGGAAAAAGCGTAGCAGCAGTGGCTGCGCAGTGCCCATGCTGACTATGCACGGCAAAAATGGAAAAAACTGCGCGTCAAGGTGACCTACGTACGGGGGATTTTCCTCGCACTTGTTTCTCGTAGCGGACACTGTCGCCGTGATGAGAGAGAGTTCCATGCGATCGAACATCAACGTAAGCGCTTTCCTGCAACAAATCGTGAACTTCGTCCCGCCTATCGAGGACACCCGGGTGGACAATTCCATGATGGCGAACGAGGTCTATCGAATTCTGGCGGATCTGGATCGCATCAACGGTGGCGGTACAGCACTATTCAGTACGAACAAAGAGCATCACCGCTCTGCGCTGTTGGAGCGCGCGCGTCAGAACGACGGCGTCATCTCCCCGCGTGAACGTGAACTGATCGGCAAGGCAGTAGACGGGACTATCTCTGTGGAAGAGCGGGATGAGCTGATCAATCTGCTGCCTGCCTTTTCCGCTAGATACGAGCCAGCCGGGCCGGTTCGGCAGAAGTCGGACAGCGAACTTCTGCACGAGATGGAAGACATCGAAGAAGCTGGCGCGGGCTTCATGGAGCAGCACGATTTCCTCGCAATCCAGGAGTTGCGACGGCGCGCATCATTGGACGGCGGGATGTCCCCTGAACTGAACGCGCGCTTCCACAAGCTCATTGCCGGGACGGAGCTGAACGCCGAGGAATACAAGCGCTTCTGCGAGCTTCTGCAGCAGGAAGACAACATCGGTTAGCGCCAGCACCCGCTTTACCGTCGCGCTGGCGTCGAGGTTTCCCGCCGAGGTCGTCATTCATCGCCATTGCACGCACCTTCCGGCTTGGCCGCGCGAGAGTGAAACAGAAGGAACACTGTCCTGGCACAACCGGAACGCGCGCGTTTCGATGACGCTGCCATCTCCCTCTGTGCAGGTGTGCTGAGCGACGGAGTCGTGCTCTACGGCGACCGACGGACCTGCTCCGCAAGAGGCCATGACGACCGCGACTGCATCTCGCGCAGCATGTCCGCGGGGTGCATCGGCGCATGCCATCTCCAGGTCGCCACACTACGACCACTGCCGATACTTGACGATACATACAAGTCGTAACCGGTCTTACGCGCCACCACTGGAAGCGTACATGCCGATCGCCTTTAATGACGGTACGGGCACTGCTGATGGCAGCACAACCGCCCGGAGCATCAATTTCAGGAGCACGCATGAAAATCCTCATCGCATCCGTTGTCTCGGCGTCGGCCCTGTTGAGCGGCTGCGTCGCCGTTCCCCTCGGTGAGCCGGCAGTCCATGTCTCCGGCACGGTCAGCAGCGTCGGCCATGCACACCCGCATGTCCGTCCCTACGGACGTCCGGCCGGCCCGCCGCCGCGCTACTGGCGCGACCGCGACGGCGACGGCGTGCCGAACCGCCACGACCGCCGTCCGGCAAATCCGTACCGCTACTGATCCGCGTCACACAATCACCCACGCAGAGCAAGTCACAAAGGAGAACCAAGATGAAAGCCAAGCTGATCGCCATCGTCCTTGCATCCGCCGCCTCCGCCGCGCTGTCGCCGGCCTATGCCCAGCATCCGGGGACGGTCGCGGAATGGGAGCAGCGGGACATCCGCGCGCGCATTGACCAGGGATTGCGCAGCGGCGCATTGACCCAGGGCGAGGCAAGCCAGCTTTACCAGCGCGAGCGTGAACTTGACCGTCTGGCGGCGCGGATCGAACAGGACGGCCGGGTGTCGCCGCACGAACACCGGCAGGTGCGGGACGCGGTCGCGTCGCTGCGGGCGGATGTGGATCGCAAGCTGAGCAACCGGCGCGATGCCTATTCCGCCGCGCCCGGCATACTTCGGGAGCAGCAACAGGTGCATCAGCGTATCGAGGACGGGGTTGCTTCAGGCGGACTGACCTATGCCGAGGCCCGTCGCCTCGCCGAGCGTGAACGCGAGGTGCAGAGGCTGCACGCGAGCATGCAGCGCGACGGCGTGGTCACCCAGGGCGAGCGCTCGCGGCTGCGTGGCCAGCTGGCAGCGCTGAATGACGAGATCGACCGCCTGATCGGCAACCATCGCCGGGTCCACTATACCCGTTGAAGCCGGACCGGCCGCTGTCCTTGGCTGAAGGCGGCGGCCTCCCCTTCCCGCAAGGGCATTCCTCCAGCGATGCCGCAGACCTTCAGTGGAGGCGGAAGCAGGACGCTTTCCGCTTTTGCAGGGCAACCAACACCAGCAGATTACCGGGCGGCGGCGCTGCCGGCCGCCGCCCCTGGACCCAACTTCGGCCACCTTCATGCGGGGCAGCGATATAGGGGGAGATGTGCGCCCATGCCGACATCGCGCCGGAATGGCTTGAATGAGATGAAAACGCCGGTGGCTGCTGCCGCCGGCGGGAGAAATCAGCGCCGGGACGGGGAGAACTTGGCTGCCAGCTGGGCGAGCTTTTCGGCGCGGCGGCGCTCGGCCTCGGCTGCCTCCTGCTCCGCCTGCAACGCCTTGCGGGTTTCCATCGCCTTCTTGCGGCGCTCGGCAAGCAGGTTCTTTGCGTGGGTCCGGTGTTCTTCCGAAACCTCGCCCTCGACGCCGCCTTCCAGTCCGAAGCGGGACTGCGCGTCCTTCAGGTGCTTCAGGTAGGGATTGGAGCCGGTATGAATGCCGAGCGCAATGCGCAGGGTTTTCCGGTCGACTTCCGGCATGGCGGCGATGACCTGCTTGTCGATGCCGATGGCAAGCGGCAGGAAGTCGCGGAAGACCGCGTACTTGTCCTGGAGCTGCTTGAGGAGGCCGCGCGGGCTGGGTTTTTGCTGGGCGTCTGTTGTTGTATTGCTCATTGCGGGGAACCGTAAAATGCGGCGCCCAGATTAGCATGTTCCGCCTTGCGCGGGGTACGGCAAAGCGGAAAAAACCGCTTGCCGGCGCCAGGTTGCATGACAGGCCCGGCTGCATGACGGCCAACGCGCCCGGCCCAGGACCTTTAACTAAAACGCATGAATCCTTTGACCAAATGAATTGTTTTATGACTTTTCAATTCTTTATACTCACGTCTGTCATTCTGGCGGCGCTGCCCGCGCGGCGCAGTCCAACCGCATTTTCATACCTACGGGGATAAATACCATGACCGCACGTACCACCTGTCACGGCCTGCAAGTCGCCACCGTGCTCCATCGCTTCATCGAAGAACAGGTCCTGCCGGGCACAGGCATCGACGCTGCCACGTTCTGGAGAGGTTTCGACGCGATTGCGCATGAACTGGCGCCGAAGAACGCCGCGCTGCTGGCTGAGCGCGACCGCCTGCAGGCGGAGCTCGACAAGTGGCACGCGGCCAATCCCGGCCCGATCCGCGACATCCCCGCCTACCGCGCCTTCCTGCAGTCGATCGGCTACCTCGCGCCGCGCGTCGACGACGTCAAGGTCACGACGGCCAACGTGGACGCGGAGCTTGCGCTGCAGGCCGGCCCCCAGCTGGTGGTGCCGATCCTGAATGCCCGCTACGCCCTGAACGCCGCGAATGCGCGCTGGGGCTCCCTGTATGACGCGCTGTACGGCACCGACGCCATTCCGGAGACCGACGGCGCAACGAAGATGAGCCCGAGCGGCGAAGGCTACAACCCGGTGCGCGGCGCCAAGGTCATCGCCTTCGCGCGCGACTTCCTCGACCGCGCGGCGCCGCTGGCCAAGGGCTCGCACCGCGACGCCACCGCCTATCGCGTGGTCGACGGCAAGCTGGCCGTGGCGCTGAAGGATGGCAGCAGCAGCGGCCTGGCCGACGCCGGCCGTTTCGTCGGCTGGCAGGGCAGCACCGAGGCGCCCTCCGCCGTCCTGCTGCGCAACAACGGCATCCATGCCGAGATCCAGATCGACCGCACTACCCGCATCGGCAAGGACGACGCCGCCGGCGTGTCCGACGTGGTGCTGGAGGCGGCACTGTCGACCATCCTCGACCTGGAAGACTCGGTCGCCGTGGTGGACGCGGAAGACAAGGTGGTCGCCTACGGAAACTGGCTCGGCATCCTGAAAGGCACGCTGGCAGAGAGCGTGACCAAGAACGGCAGGACCTTCACCCGCAGCCTGAATCCGGACCGCAAGTACCAGGCCGGCTGCGGCGCCGTCGATGCAAAGGATGGCGTCGTCACGATGCATGGCCGTTCGCTGCTTTTCCTGCGCAATGTCGGCCACCTGATGACGAATCCGGCGATCCTGCTCAAGGACGGCCGGGAGATCCCGGAAGGGATCATGGATGCGGTGATCACGGTCGCGATCGCGCTGCATGACCTGAAGCGCAGCAAGGACCACGCGACGGGCAATTCCCGCACCGGCTCCGTCTACATCGTGAAGCCCAAGATGCATGGTCCGGCAGAGGTCGCATTCGCCAACGAACTGTTTGCGCGCGTCGAGTCGCTGTACGGGCTGGCCGAGAACACGGTCAAACTCGGCATCATGGACGAGGAGCGTCGCACCAGCGTCAACCTGAAGGCCTGCCTGAAGGAGGCCGCCGGACGTGTCGCCTTCATCAACACCGGCTTCCTCGACCGCACCGGCGACGAGATGCACACCGCGATGCGCGCCGGCCCGATGATGCGCAAGGGCGACATGAAGACCAGCACCTGGCTCACCTCGTACGAGCGCAGCAATGTGCTGGTCGGCCTGTCTTCCGGCCTGCGTGGCCGCGCGCAGATTGGCAAAGGCATGTGGGCCATGCCTGACATGATGGCCGCGATGATGGAGCAGAAGATCGCCCATCCGAAGGCCGGCGCCAACACCGCGTGGGTGCCGTCGCCGACGGCCGCCACCCTGCATGCGCTGCACTACCACCAGGTGAACGTGGCCGAGGTGCAGCAGGAGCTGGAAAAGATCGATGCCAAGGTGGAGATCGAGCGCCTGCTGGATGGCCTGCTGCAGGTCCCGGTTGCGCCGGAAGCGAAATGGTCCGCCGCAGAGATCCAGCAGGAGCTGGACAACAATGCACAGGGCATCCTCGGCTACGTGGTGCGCTGGATCGACCAGGGCGTCGGCTGCTCCAAGGTGCCGGACATCCACAACGTCGGCCTGATGGAAGACCGCGCCACGCTGCGCATCTCGAGCCAGCACATTGCCAACTGGCTGCTGCACGGCATCGTGACCGAAGCGCAGGTGCAGGAGACGCTGGAGCGGATGGCGGCGGTGGTCGACGCGCAGAACGGCAGCGACCCGCTGTACAAGCCGATGGCGCCGGACTTCAACGCGTCCTTCGCCTTCCGCGCGGCGCGCGACCTGGTGTTCAAGGGCGTGGAACAGCCGAGCGGCTACACCGAGCCGCTGCTCCATGCGTGGCGGTTGAAGGTCAAGGCCGCGGGCTGAGTCCTGGAAGGGCCGGATGCGGATACCACCAGGTAGCCGCATCCGCGGCCACCGGCGGCTGCCGGTCGCCGCCGCGCCGCCGCAGCCGTGCCGATGCACGTCTGACCCGGACGGTCAGGCCGGTGGCTGACGCTGAGGCACGCGACAACAGGCGCTCATCGGGCCGCTACCGCACCGATGAGGTTGCCTACAAAAGCAGTCAGGAGTCCGTAGAAAACCCTCGGCACATCCTCTCTGAGCAGCGTCGTTTCGGCCGTGTCGCGCAAGTCTGCCAGTTCCGCCTCCAGCCGCTCGCGCACCTCGTCGATATCCCGGCTCCGCACCAGTGCTGCATCGGTCCCTGGTACCGGCCCCATCGCCCGTGCATCGGCCTCCGTCTTGCCGAGGATACCCAGCTCGATGCCAACGATGACGGCATCCTTCGCCAGGCGAAACAGCTTGCCTGCGCCCGGCATGGCGCAGTACTCCTGCAGGCTCAATCCCGCGTTGTAAAGACCGTGCAGGCAAAGGCCGAGTATCCCGGCGCGATAGGCAGCTGAGTACGAGCCTTGCAGCGAAAAGGTCGAGGGACCGGGATCGTCGGCCTGCCCTTTCACAATGTCCAGCAGTCGCTGCAATTCTTCTATTGTCATCAGACGCGACGCGAGCTGGCCGACGTTCTGTGCAGTGTTGACCGGATTGCTGTGACCGCCAATGCCGGCAAGCCCGTGCAGCCACACCGGAAGCTGGAAGGTGTCCCGCTCGGCGCGCACCCGCAATAAATCGATGGCCGCGCGGAGTTGCACCACCGCGTCCAACCGGTCGATCGCATGTTCCATTTCGTCGAAAATCTGCGCCTGTCCCTCCTGCCCCGCTGCGAACCGTCGCTGCAGCCTGTTCCGCGCACCACGATCCGCCGGATTACCGTTGTAGCCGCGAACGGGGCTGCCGGCGCGGCTGCCAGCAGGATCTCCGGTGGAACCGTGACCGGACCCTTCGCCTGTGTGGGAGGGTGGATGCGGATCATAGCGATCAAAGCTGCCGCGTGAAGAGGCAGCGGAGGATGGACGGGAAAACATGCTGATCCTATTCGAATGAGGGGAACGTCAGGAATTGCCTGATCCCGCTGAGCAGCGGGCTACGTCTTGTGTTACGCAGGCATGCATGGGGTTCCAGTCCGTTCCGGAATATTCCATTCCGCCTGGGACGCATGTCGTGCGTCAGGACCGCGACAACACCAGCTTGCGCGTCGCTTCCGCCGGCTCGGTCACATGGTCGAGCGGCAGTACATGGGTCTGCTTGATCTTCTTGAGCGCGATGTTCGACTTCACGTTGATCACGCCCGGCAGGCGCAGCAGACTTTTCATCATGAATTCGGAGAACGCGGCGAGGTCGGGCGCCACCACCCGCAGCATGTAGTCCGCCTCGCCGGTGACCGACAGGCACTCCAGCACCTCGGGCATGCGCGCGACCGCCTTCTCGAAGTTGTCGCCTTCCGTTTCGCCATGCCTGCCGAGAGTCACCGAGGTGAACGCGATGACGCCCAGGCCGACCACCTCCGGGTTGAGCATCGCCGAGTAATGGTCGATGACCCGCATTTCCTCCAGCCGCTGCACCCTGCGGCTGACCTGCGATGTCGACAGGTGGACTTTCTGGCCGAGTGCCGCGTTCGTCGTGCGGCCGTCGCGCTGCAGCTCGGCGAGCAGCGCAAGGTCAAATTTATCTACTGAAATAGCCGACATGTCTTGCTCCGATTTTTGGGGAAACCTGCACACATTGTGCACCCGACGCCGCTTTTCCTGCAAACAACGGGCAAAAATTGCACGATCGCCGGCTTAGAATGACTGGATTGGCGACGGTGCGGCGCGCGCCTGCCCGTCCATAAAACATCTCATTCAAGGAAAGACTATGGCCGACATGTTCGAAAACCCGATGGGCCTGATGGGCTTCGAATTCGTGGAATTCGCTTCGCCGACGCCCGGCGTACTGGAACCCATCTTCCTGGCGCTCGGCTTCACCAAGGTTGCCCGCCACCGCTCCAAGAACGTCGACCTGTACCGCCAGGGCGACATCAATTTCATCGTCAACAACGAGCCCAACAGCATCGCGTCCTACTTTGCCGCGGAACACGGCCCCGCGGCCTGCGGCATGGCCTTCCGCGTCCGCGATGCGCACAAGGCCTATGCGCGCGCGCTGGAGCTCGGCGCGCAGCCAATCGAGATTCCGACCGGGCCGATGGAACTGCGCCTGCCCGCGATCAAAGGTATCGGCGGCGCGCCGCTGTACCTGATCGACCGCTTCGAGGACGGCAAGTCGATCTACGATATCGACTTCGAATTCCTGGAAGGGGTGGACCGCCGTCCGAAGGGCGCGGGCCTGAAGATCATCGACCACCTGACCCATAACGTCTACCGCGGACGCATGGCCTTCTGGGCCGGTTTCTACGAGAAGCTGTTCAATTTCCGGGAGATCCGCTACTTCGACATCTCCGGCGAGTACACCGGCCTCACCTCGAAGGCGATGACCGCCCCGGACGGCATGATCCGCATCCCGCTCAACGAGGAGTCGAAGAAGGGCGGCGGCCAGATCGAGGAATTCCTGATGCAGTTCAACGGCGAAGGCATCCAGCATATCGCGCTGCTGACCGACGACCTGCGCACCACGCTCGACGAACTGAAGATGGCCGGCGTGCCGTTCGTTCCGGCGCCCCCGGAGACCTACTACGAGATGCTGGAAGAGCGCCTGCCCGGTCATGGGGAGGAAGTGGATTCGCTGCGCACCCGCGGCATCCTGATGGACGGCACCACCAAGGGTGAGAAGCGCCTGCTGCTGCAGATCTTCTCACAGGCGGTGTTCGGCCCGGTGTTCTTCGAATTCATCCAGCGCAAGGGCGACGACGGCTTTGGCGAAGGCAACTTCAAGGCCCTGTTCGAATCGATGGAGCGCGACCAGATCCGCCGCGGCGTGCTGCAGACTGCCTAGGAGGGCGAAGCCGTGAAGATCGACCGCATCCACCACGTCGCCTACCGGTGCAAGGACGCAAAGGAGACCGTGCTCTGGTACCAGAAGATGCTGAACATGGACTTTGTGCTGGCGATCGCCGAGGACAACGTGCCGTCGACGGGCGCGCCCGATCCGTACATGCATGTGTTCCTGGATGCGGGCAACGGCAATGTCCTCGCTTTCTTCGAACTGCCGACCCAGCCGGAAATGGGGCGCGACCCCAATACGCCGGCTTGGGTGCAGCACATTGCCTTCCGCGTCAAGGACAGGAATGAACTGCTCGCCTTCCGCGCACACCTGGAGGCGAACGGCGTCGACGTGCTGGGCGTGACCGACCACGGCATCTTCCACTCGATCTACTTCTTCGACCCCAACGGCCATCGCGTCGAGCTGGCCTGCCCGGACCCGGCGGAGGACGAACAGCTGAAGAAGCTGGATGCCGTCAAGTGGGACATGCTGGAGGAATGGTCGCGCACCCGGCGCGCGCCTCGCCACGCTGCCTTTCTGCACGAAAAGGCCCGCGCGAAGCACTGAACATGGCCGGCGACCGGCGCCCGGCCGGTCAGGTCGGCCGACAGCCCTCGCGGCAGCCCTTGCTGCCCGATGCGCGGTCCGCCGCCGCATGTGAAGCGCCTTGCTTCTCCCCCGCGCGCGCTGCTGCAGCACACCAATTTCACTCCGTCATTTCTTCGATTGCGCCACCTCAAGCTTCCCTCCCGAGGCTGCCTTTTCATCGCCTCCTTTCCCTTATGTTTGTCTCTTCGCAGCTGCTACTAAAACGCGCTTCTGCATTGCAGAACGCGTGGGCCGACGCGAAAAAAAGACGCAGCAGAATAAACAAGGACAATCAAGGAGACGAGCAGTGAACGGAAAAAACATGTGGAAAGGCGGCGCCCTGGTCTTTGGCGGTGCGCTCATGCTGGCCGGATGCGGCGGTGGCGGCAGCGACGCCGCCACGGATGCATTCGCCAACCGGACCAAGGTCAATGCGCCGGAAGAAAGCCGCGTGCAGGATACGCGCACCTATGCGGCGGTCGACCCCGCGGCCGCCAGCGACTATGAAGCCGCTGCCGACGGCGGCGCCGGCTTCAGGGCGCTGAGCGACACCTCGGCGCAGACCGACCGCTGGGCCGGCATGCTGGGCGAGTCCTCCTACCGCATCGAGGTACCGAAGAACTGGAACGGCAAGCTGGTGATGTATGCGCACGGCTATGCCGGCACCGGCCCGGAACTGCGGGTGACGACGCCGTCCATCCGCCGCCACCTGATCGAGAACGGCTACGCCTGGGCCGCATCCAGCTACAGCAAGAACTACTACGACGTGCGCGTCGGCGTCGAGGACACCAATGCACTGGCGAATGCGTTCAGGAAGATCGCCAAGGAGCGCGGCCGCAACCTCGGCCAGCCCAACCGCACCTACATCATCGGCCACTCGATGGGCGGCCACATCACCGGTGCCGCGATCGAGGAAGAGACCCGCAAGACTGCGATCAACAAGACGAAGTACGACGGCGCGGTGCCGATGTGCGGGGTGATGGGCGACACCGAGCTGTTCGACTACTTCGCCGCCTATCAGATCGCCGCGCAAACGCTGGCCGGCTATCCCAATCATCCGACCAGCCGCTTCGGCGAGATCGCGTCCGACGTGCGTTCCAAGCTGTTCGTCAACTTCAGCACGGTGCCGACCGCGCAGGGCGTGCTGCTGGCGCAGGCGGTGAAGAACCTGACCGGCGGAGAACGCCCGGTGTTCAACATCGGCTTTGCCAATACCGCGCTGCAAAACGTCGTCTGGGGTACCTTTGGCAGCGACGGCACCGTGAACGGCATCCTCAACAAGAACACGCTGGACACCAACCGCTTCGTCTACCAGTTCGACAACGACCCGGCGCAATCGGCCACGGAAGCCAACTTCAACGCCAGCGTGCAGCGCCTGACCGCCGCGCCGGACGCCAACCGCCTGCGGCGCGACGGCCTGCGCTGGATTCCGAAGGTGAACGGCGAGTTCAAGGTGCCGGTGGTGTCGCTGCATACCCTGGGCGACATGTACGTGCCGTTCAGCATGCAGCAGATCTACCGCCAGCGCGCAGAGGCGCAGGGTAACGGCGACCTGCTGGTGCAGCGGGCGGTGCGCGCGCCTTCGCACTGCGACTTCACGGTGCGCGAGCAGACCGAGGCGTTCGACGCGATGATCAACTGGGCGGAGAACGGCGTGAAGCCGGCCGGTGACGATGTGCTGAACCGCGCGACCGTCGCCGCGCCGACCTACGGCTGCGCGTTCACGCGCAACAGCGCAACCGTGGACGACAACCCGGTGACGGTGGCAACCCGCCAGGCGATCGCCCCGCTGCTGGCATCCTGTCCCTCCTGACGCGGAGCCCGGCTTCGTAACACCCAGGCGCGCCGCCCGGTCGATGGAGACGGGCGGCGCGCCTTTTTCCTTTCACCCATGACCTCAGTTGCCTGGTTCTCGCTTGCAGTGTGCATTGTCGTCGTGGCGGTCAGCCTCGACGTCGCCCGCGGATGGCGCAGGATAGGCGAGCTGCGGGACACACCGGCCGGCGTTCCCGGCGCGGCGCCGGCGGTGTCGATCGTCGTCGCGGCCCTCAACGAAGCCGATACCATCGGTCCCGCGCTGCGATCGCTCCTGGCCATCGATTATCCCCACCTTGAAGTGATCGTCGTCAACGACCGTTCCACCGATGGCACCGGGGACATCATCGATGCCATTGCGCGCGAGGCGCCCGGGCTGCGCGTCATCCGGGTGGCCTCCCTGCCCGCCGGGTGGCTCGGAAAGAACCATGCGCTGCAGCGCGGCGCCCAGGCGGCGCAAGGCGAGTACCTGCTGTTCACCGACGCCGACGCGGTATTCGCGCCCAGCGCGGTCGCCCGTGCGGTGGGCTACTGCCAGGAGCATCGGGTCGATCACCTGACGCTGCTGTTCGACCTGGTGGCGCGGCCGCCCCTGCTCCGGATGCTGGTCGTCAGCTTCGCCGCCGGCTTCATGGCGCGCTTCCGGCCATGGAAGGTGCGGGAATCGCGCCGTCATCACGTCGGCGTCGGCGGCTTCAACCTGGTCCGGCGCAGCGCCTACTTCACCGCGGGCGGGCATGCGGCGATGCCGCTGGCAGTCCTGGACGACATGATGCTCGGGAAGCTGATGAAGCGGCACGGCTTCCGCCAGGACCTGCTGTTCGGCAGCGACATGGTTCGCATCGAGTGGTACCCGGATACGCCCGGCCTGGTGCGCGGTCTGGAGAAGAACATCTTCGCCGGCTTCGACTATCGTCTCAGCCAGCTGGCAGCGGTCACCGTGCTGGTACTGGCCACCCGGGTCTGGCCCTGGCTGGCGCTGTTCCTGGCGGACGGCATTGCCCTGGCACTGAACGCGGCGACGGTGCTGGCCGGCCTGCTGCTGTATGTCGACCTGCTGCGAGCGCGCGGCTGGCGTCTTGGCTGCCTCGTGTTCGCGCCGCTGGTGCCGCTGGTCGAGCTGTTCATCTGGTGGCGCGGCAGCATGCTGACCCTGCTGCGCGGCGGCGTCGAATGGCGGGGCACGCGCTATCCGCTGCGCGCGCTGCGCGCCGCCCATGCGGCAGACGGAGAGATCCGGTGAGCGCGACCGCGCCCCGCTCGCAACGCATCCGCGGCGACGGACTCGACCTGCACGTCATGATGCTGGGCGAGGGGCCGCCGGTGATCCTGCTGCACGGCTTTCCCGAGACCGGTCATACATGGCGCCATCAGCTGCCGGCGCTTGCGGCGGCCGGCTTCGCGGCATGGGCGCCCAACCTGCGCGGCTATCCGCCATCGGCCATTCCGCGCGCGCGCGCCGACTGCGCGCTGCCGCACCTGGTACGCGACATTGCCGCGCTCGCGCGGGCCACCGGCCATCCCCGGATCCACCTGGTCGGCCACGACTGGGGCGGCATCATCGCCTGGGCATTCGCCGGCGCGCATCCCGAACTGCTCGACCGGCTGGTGGTGCTGAATGCGCCGCACATGGAGGTCTACTTCGAGAAGCTGTGGCGCAGCAGCCAGTTCCTGCGCAGCGGGTATGTCGGCTTGTTCCAGCTGCCGGTCCTGCCGGAATCGATGCTGTCGGCGGGCGGCTACCGGCTTCTGCGGCAGATGTTCACCCTGACCCAGCATGGCCACGCCTACGGCAAGGCGGATATCGACGAGTATGTGAAGGCACTGTCGGCCCCCGGCGCACTGCGCGCGGCACTCGACTACTACCGCGCCAACATGCGGCCGGGCGCGATGGACCTGGCGCGCGCCCGGGTGCGCAACGAGACGCTGGTGATCTGGGGCGAGCGCGACCCGGCGCTCGGCACCTTCCTCCTGGACGGGCTGCAGCGCCATGTGCCGCGGCTGCAGGTGCATCGCCTTCCCGGCGCCGGCCACTGGGTCCAGAATGAAGCGCCGGACGAAGTGAACCGGCTGCTGGTGGACTTCCTGAAAAGACCTTGAGGGTAGCAGGACTTGGCGCCGTGCATCCCGGCAATGCTCAGGGCAGCCGGAGGTCGATCCTCAGTGCGACCTGCGCCTTGCCCGGTTCGCCGCCCTCGCCCGCCTCGCTGCGCAGCAGGCGCACATGCTCGGGGCGGACAACCGCCCGCAGCTCGGGAGCCGCCGAGCCGAGCGCGTCCATCACGATCTTCTGGATGCGGCGAGTGAGCGCATCTTCCGCGTCGCTTTCGTCGCCCTGCCTGCTGTCGCCATACAGTTGTGCCACGGTCTGCAGGAATTCGCGGCGGGTACTCACGCGCAGGCGCAGGCCGTATCCGGGGAACAGTTCTTCCATTGCGCGCGAATCCTGCAGGCGATGCGGATCGAGCGCGAGCACGGTGATCGAATCGCCAAACGCATCGAGCAGCAGCCAGCCGTTCTTGACCGAGTAGTCGCGCTTGGCGTTATCGTGCAGTCGGGTGCCGGCCCGTGCCGCGCGGAAGGGTTCGTACGGCACGCCGAAGAAATCCGAGTAGGCGGCGCCGAGCTGCTCCGGCTTCACCTGGAACTCGTCGATCAGCACATCCTCCAGGTCGAGCTGCTTGCGCCGCGCGGTGCGCCGCGCCAGCTCCAGCTCGGGCCGCGACAATGCGCCCTGCACCACCAGCGGGTCGAACCGGGTGCGCACCGTGATCGCCGGCTTGCTGCGCTGCTCGAACGCGATCGCCAGCGTCTTGCACAGCGCGCGCGCGCCCTCCTCGACCAGGTCCGGAAACGGACCGCCGAGGCGGTTGTTGATGAGCTGGAGGACACCGAGCAGATCGCCGGTGGCGGCGTGGACGATGGGCACCGCCACCATCTCGCGCGTGCGGTAGCCGGTGCGCTTGTCCACGGTGTCGAGGAAGCGCAGTTCGCGCGAATAGCTGCGCAGCTCCTGCTCGTCGTAGACATTGCGGATATTGAAGCCGCGGCGGGTAAGCGCGACGTGCCCGGCGATGCTGGAATTCCCGATCGGCAGCGCGAAGTCGCGGAAGGAGTCCATGCCGGTCTTGATCTTCGATTCGATCGACATGCGCGAGGCGCTCATCGCGTACAGCGTCAGCCGGTCGCAGCCGAACAGGATGCAGATGTCGCGCGACACCTCCAGCATGATCTCGTCGATGCCCTCGGTGGCGTCGATCCGCCTGACCACGTCCTCGAGCCGCTGAAAGAACGCGGCGCGGCGTTCCTCCCGCTTCAGCTGCTGGTGCTCTTCCCAGGATACCTGCTTGTTCATCCGACACTCTCCAACGATGGCGCCGGGCGAACCGGCATGACCGGCTTACTGGCGTTGTCCGCACTCCGGGCAGAATTTGGCGCCTGCCTGTATCTCCGCCGAACAGGCGGTGCACGCGGGCTTGACTGCGGTCCTGGTGCCGCATTCCGGGCAGAACTTCGCGCCGTGGGTCTCGGTGGCGCACTGCGGGCAGACCAGCTGCTGTTCGCGCTTGACGTCATGCTTCCTGCCGCGGACGACGCCTTCCTCCAGCGCGGCTTCGCTCGCCCCCTGCACCTCGCCCTGGGCGCGCGCCGTCGCGATGGCGACGTTCACGCTCGGCGCGCAGTTGAAGCACATTCCCTTGCCGCCGTCGAAGCAGGTGCCGCAGACATACTGGAAGCAGCCCCCGCAGCGATGGAAATGGCTCTTGGCCTCCTCGATTGCGCCGGTGAAGGCCTCGTCCCGGGCGGAATTGAAGCCGGCCTGCGCCATGCCTTCCAGGGCATTGCTCGCGTTGCCGAGCACGCCGCCGAACATATTGGCCGCCTTCGACACCCAGCCGGACGCCTGGCCGCTGCGATAGGGCTTGAACCGGGTGCGCCAGCGGTCGTTGCAGCGTTCGCAGTAGAACTCGAACTGGAAACCGGCGTCGACCCCGTGCTGCTGGCTCAGGTCCTGGTAATTGTCCGCAAACTTAATCTCCGCCATCGACGACCCGCCTTTCCGAAAAGCACGATTTTACCTTCCGTTACTTTTCATGCAAGCCCGGGAGTGACTGCAGGCGCAGTTGCCACAGCCGCCGGCAGGGCTGGCGGAACCGGCAACATTCGGGTATTATTCAGCCCCTTCGCGGCTGTAGCTCAGCTGGATAGAGTACTTGGCTACGAACCAAGGGGTCGTGGGTTCGATTCCTGCCAGCCGCGCCAGTAATACCGACGGGTTAGTGCCGCAAGCACTAGCCCGTTTTTGTTTGCGTGGTTGACTTGGGTGCGCCACCGGGGCTCGTGCGTGACGCGACTTCTGGTCCGCCCGATGGCCGGGACGTCCGGGGGAAGCCGGCAGGCCGAGGCGGGAACACCCCGGAAGCCAATGCAGGCGTCTAACCGCCGCGTGCCCGTGTGTGCCGCCGACTCCCTTCAGAAAATCAGCTTCAACACCCCGAACACCGTCAGCAGGCCGATGATGAAGATGATCGCCACGAGCCAGAACAGGATTTTCATTGTTTTGTCCTCAAGATGATGTCGTCCGCAGCCGCCTGTCGTGGGTCGGCTGCCCTCCCTGCTAGTTTCCGGATGCGGTGGTGCCGGCGGCGTTGCCGGCCAGCCTGTCGTTCTTCGCGGACAGGGCACTGATCAGGCCGTCGATGCCGTTCCTGCCGATTTCATAGGAGAAGCTGTCGCGGTAGGACTGGACCAGCCACACGCCATGCACGCTGACGTCGTAGACCTTCCACTCC
Source organism: Noviherbaspirillum sp. (assembly GCF_036563305.1). Lineage (GTDB taxonomy): Bacteria > Pseudomonadota > Gammaproteobacteria > Burkholderiales > Burkholderiaceae_D > Noviherbaspirillum. The sequence continues at coordinate 90,072 of NZ_DATCMQ010000003.1, forward strand.
CCCTTGGCGCGCGCGAGGCGGTAGTTCAGCTCGATCGGGTCAACGCCGCCTTTCTGGACGACCTGCGAGCGCACCTCGACCTCGCCGCTGGCCGGGTCGCCGCGCATCGGCGCAAATACCAGTTCCTTGTCCCTGACCTGGGCGATGGCGCCGGAATAGACATGCATCAGCAGCTCGCGGAACTCCTCGGCCAGCTTGTCCTGCTGGCCGGGCGTGGCGCGCTGCCAGTGGCGGCCGGCGGCGAGCGCGGTCATGCGCGCGGTGTCGACGTGCGGCAGGATCACCCGTTCCACCAGTTGCCGGATGCGCGCGCGGTCGCCGCGCTGGATCGCAGGATCCTCCTTGGCCGCGCGGATCACGTCCTGGCTCATCTGCCGGACCAGGTCCTGCGGCTCCTGTTGTGCCTGCAATGGCCCGGGCAGCAGCGAGGCGGCGACAACGCAGCAGGCAATGGCATTGGAAAGCGTAAACATGGTCAGTACCTGAAGGATGAAGGAGGCGCGGACGTGCACCCGATGACGTGAAGTCGATATCGGCTATGTTGCACCGGCAGGGGCGGCAGCGACTTGAGCAAAGGCAGGCCGCGTGAGCTTGTGGCTTGCGCGCCGCGCAAGCGCCCCCCGCCAATGCGGCGCATGGCGTTCATGGCCTGCCCTCGGGGCCGGGGGAAACGGCGGCCGGCAAGCTGATCGACGCGCCCGGCGAGAGCACGAAGGATTGGCCCCGGTGCAGCACCACGGTGTCTTTCCCGTTGCCGGCACAGGAGCGGATCGTGACCGTCCTCGCCTCCGCTGCCACCTCCAGCAGCCTGCCGCGGAAACGGAGGCGCATGCGCACGTCCCCAAGACCGGGCGGCGGCGCCGGGTCGACTGCCAGGCCGGCCGGGGTCGCCGCGATACCCAGGTAGCGGCGCTGCAGGATGTCGATGGTGCCGCCCATGGCGCCGAGGTGAATGCCTTCGGCCACGCTCTCGCCCTTCAGCGGGTTGAGGTCGGTTTCCAGTGCATGCTGGTAGAGGTCCCACGACAGCCCTGGATCGAGCCTGGCCAGCGCTCCGCCGTAGACGATCCGCGACAGGCTGGAACGGTGCACGGTGCGCGGCAGGTAGTAGCGGGCCGTGCGCAGGATGGCGTCATGGTCGAAGGCGTAGCCAAGCCGCTGCAACAGGCCGATGACCGTCTCCTCGTCCAGCAGGTAGAACAGCGCGAGCACGTCGGCCTGCTTGGTGACCTGGTAGGCGTCGACGCGCTTGCCGATGGCGTTCAGTGCCCAGTCGGTGCGCTGCGCGGACAGCGATGCGGGCAGCATCTCGGGGTGGAATTCGGCCAGCCGTTCGAAACCTTCGAACTGGCTGATGATGCCGTCGCCATGAAAGCGGACTGTCATCCTCCGGCTTATTCGCTCCCACAGTGACAGTTCGTCGGTACCGATGCCGAGCCGGGCCGTGAGCCGGTGGCGGTGCGCGGCGGGAAGGTCGTCCAGCATCTCCCTCGCGCGGCACAGCGTCCATACCGCCATCAGGTTGGTGTAGGCGTTGTTGTCGAGTCCCGGCGTGGATCGCCACGGATAGGCATTGTGGTACTCGTCCGGACCGATCACGCCGCATATCTCGTACCGGTCGCCGTCCGCGGACGGCTGCGCGATGCTGGCCCAGAAGCGGGCGATTTCCAGCATCATCTCCGCGCCGTACCGCACAAGGAAATCCTCATCGCCGGTCGCGAGATGGTAATGCCAGATATTGAAGGCGATGGCGGAACCGATGTGCCGCTGCAGATAGGTGTGGTCCCGCATCCACTGGCCGTTCAGCAGGTTCTTCTGGTGCCGGGGCGTGACTTCCCGACCGTCCCCGGCGCTGCGCCACGGGTACATCGCGCCGCGCAGGCCGGCCGCCCGGGCGGCATTCCTGGCGGCGGGCAGCCGGCGCCAGCGGTACATCAGCATGTCTCTCGCCAGGTCGGGAAAGCGGAAGTTCAGGAAGGGCAGCACGAACAGCTCGTCCCAGAACACATGGCCGTGGTAACCCTCGTGCCAGCCGCGCGCCGGAATCCCGGCATCCCGCGCGGCGCTGTGCGGCGAGACGGCCTGCAGGATGTGGAAGGCATGGAAGCGGAGCGCCCGGGCAAGCGGCGGGTTAGCGGGTTCCAGGGCGACTGCCTCCCAGAGCTTGTTCCAGGCCTGGCGGTGCGACGCAAGGAGATCGGCGAAGCCAGTCGCGTCCTGCAATGCACGTTGCGCCGCCTGCGATGGCGGCCTTTCGCCGGGATCGAGCGAACTGCACAGGGCGACCAGCTTCTCGACGGCGACCGGCATGCCCTCCCGGGCGTGCACCTGCAGCAGGCGGGCCGTCGGGTCACGCTTGTCTTCCACGGCGGGCGCGGCTTCGGCCGGTAGCACCAGGCGCAGGCGCTGCGCCAGCGCGATCTGCGCGCCGCCGTCGCTGGTACGCACCTCCAGCATCGATGCCGCCCCATCGGACCGGCGGCCGAGAATGTGCAGGTGCCGCTGCTGGTAGTCCTCGAATCGCTTCACGCCGGCGTTGACCACGCCGGCATCCAGCCAGGCCCGGAACGCGACTTCGCCGGACCAGTCGACCGGCGTGAGCGTCAGGCGCAGGCCGCACAGGCGGGCATCCGCCATGCTCACCAGGCGCTCCTCGCACAGGCGGGTGCGGCGTCCCGCGTCGTCCTGCGCCAGCACTTCACGGCGCATGATGCCCGTGCGCAGGTCCAGCAGCTGCGTGTACTGCAGGATCCGGACCTCGTCGAGGCGCCACCAGGGTCCGCTGTCGATGCGAAAATCCAGCGGCAGCCAGTTCGGCAGGTTGACCAGCGATTCGGTCTCGTCCTGTTCGCCGGCAATGGTATTGACGACGCGGTCGTAGCAGCCCGCCCGGTAGGTGCCGGGATAATGCAGCGCGTCCTGGCGGCTGTCGATAAGCGCTGCGCGGGTGACGAACACGCCGTTGCCCAGCGCGAGGATGGCTTCGCGCCGCGGTTCGTCGTCCGGCTGGTAGGCGTCGAACACGATCTGCCACCCTGGCGCGGGGTCAGGCAGCATCGATTCCCTATCGGACATCGTTGCGCGCCTCCAGCCGTTGCATCAGTGCGTCGATGTCCGCGCGCCGCGGGTAGGCCGGCTGCGAGCCGTAGCGGGTGACGGCGAGGTGCGACGCCGCCACCGCGAAACGCACCGCGTCCGGCAACGCCTTCTGTTCCAGGATCGCGACCGCCAGCGCGCCGGCGAAGGCATCACCCGCGCCCGTGGTGTCCGTCACCGCGATGGTGACCGCCGGCACATGGACGGCGAGCGTGGCGCTGACGAGCACGCAGCCGCCGTCGGCCAGCTTGACGCAGGCCGCCTTCGCGCCGCGCGCAAGCAGGCGGCGGCCGGCTTCGGCGGCGGCCCGCGGGTCCTTGCAGTCGATGCCTGTCAGGTGTGAGGCCTCGCCGGCGTTGGGCACGACGATGCCGGCGAGCGCAATCAGCGTATCGCCCGCCGCGTCCGCGGGCGATGGGTCGAGTATGGCGGTGATGCCCGCCTGCTTTGCCGCCTGCATCGCAACGTGCACCACCTGCTCGGGGATCTCGCAGTTCGTCGCCAGCACGGAGCCCGCCGGCGCGGCGCGCACGGCCTGTTCGACGGCTTCGGTCGCCCGCTGGTCCCAGACAAGGTTGGCATTCGCGGCCAGCACGATGCCCTTCTTGCCGTCCGGCGGCACCATGATCATGGACACGGCGGTCGACGCACCGGCCGCCGTGCCCACTCCCGCCAGGTCGACCCCCGCCTCGCGCAGCGGATCGAGCGCCTGGCGGGCGAGGTCGTCGTCGCCGACCCGTCCGAACAGCCGGGCCGGCACCCCGAGACGGGCGGCGAGGAAGGCGACGTTGGCGGACTTCCCGCCGGACAATCGCATGAAGTCGGTTGCCATCAGCGTCTCGCTGATCTCCGGCCGGCGCGCCACCCTTACCTGGAAGTCGGCATTGATGCTGCCGAGTGCGAATATCGCCCGCTCCTGCCTGCGGGTCCCGGTTGTTTCCTGCATGCGATTTCCTTTTCCTGCGGTCGCAGCACCGCCTCGTCGCCACATCGCCACGAGACGCGGACCTGCATGACTTCGTTGAGAGTCGTCAATTCCACCGCCGTTCCTGAGCGCGGCATGGCGCAGTGAACGGGATGTTTGAAGGAACCTTTGGCACCGCGGCAAATCAGCCTCAGATACCGTGTCGGCAATACCGTCTTCCATGCCCTGGGTCATGCAGTCCGCCGGGCCGGCCGGTCATCTGTCCATTCCGGGCACCCCAACCAGCAGGAGAACCGCCCATGCTCGAAAAACTCCCGAGCGCAATCGGCCACGCCTTGCATCACCGGCGTGCCGGCCTCGAAAAAATCTCCTTCAACCAGATCGACCTGCGGGCCGGCACCGCGTCGCTGCAACTCACCAGCCTTGCCTTCGGCGACCATGAGGCAATGCCGGCGCGTTTCACCGCGGACGGCGAAGGCACCTCGCCGCCGCTCGAGTGGACCGGGGTGCCGGTGGAGGCGGTCTCGCTGGCGCTGATCGTGGAAGACGCCGACGCACCGACGCCGCAGCCGCTGGTGCACGCCATCGCAGTCGACCTGCCGCCGCACGACAGCACGCTGACCGAGGGCGCGCTGGACTCGAAGGAGCTGGAAGGCCAGGTCGGCCGCAATTCCTATCTGCTCACCGGGTGGCTGCCTCCCGATCCGCCGCCCGGCCATGGCGTGCATCGCTATGCGTTCCAGCTGTTCGCGCTGGAGGAAGGACCGCCGTTCAGCGGCACGCCGGGGCGCGACGCGCTGATGAAGGCCATACAGGAACGCGCGATTGCAAGCGGCTGCCTGATCGGTACCTATGAGCGGCCCGACGGTTCGATCAAGGTCGGCACCGGTGCAACAGCCGCGGCCGCGGCGACGGGCTCAAGCGAGGCAAACAGCATCTGAAGAAGGCGGGGGCGCCGGCCGCATGAACCGCCGCCCGGGCCCCTAGTGCAGCTTGCCCAGCGCCTGGCTGACGTCCGCCGGCGTCTGGAAATCCTCGTCCGGAAGCTGGTCGAGCTCCGCGCAGACGTTTTCGTCCGCACCCATCTTCTTGGCGTTTTCAATCAGTGCGGATTTGTTGGCGGGGTAGTCGATACCCTTGAGGAATTTCTGTACCTGGATTGGATTGACCATGAGGCGCTCCATGCAAATCGGTTGAACAAGGCGGTGCCCACAACTGATCTGCATGGATCCCGAAGGTTCCGGCGGCCTGGCCGACCGCCACGGCCTATTTCTCGCTCGGTGTTTTCACCGGGTCGCCGAGCATGTCCTGCACGTACAGCATGGTGACAAGGACGGCGCCTACTGCAGCGAGCGGTGTCGCGAGGGCCACGCCCGCCATGCCGAAGAGGGCGCCCAGCAGCACCTGGACGACGATGGTGAGCGCCGGCGGCAGCGATACGGTGCGCCGCTCGATCAGCGGCATCAGCAGGTAGCCCTCCGCGATCTGGATCGCGAGGAACAGCACGGCCACCCAGCCGGCGAGCGCCGGGCTCTCGGTAAAGGCAATCAGGACGGCGGGAACACCGGCGACAATGGGGCCGACATAGGGCACGAAGTCCAGCAGGCCGGCAATGATCCCGAGCACCAGCGCCAGCGGCACGCCGAGCAGCGCGAGCCCGGCCGTCGTCACCACCCCGACCACCAGCATCGAGACCGCCTTGCCTGCGAGCCACTGGCCCAGGGTGCGGCCAAGCTCGTCCAACACCTCGCGCGCGCGGGCGCGCTTGCGGCGGGGCACCAGCGTGACGATGCCGTCGATATAGGGCCGGGGCTGCGCCGCCAGGTAGATGCCGACGAAGGCGATGATGGCGACGTTGCCCAGCACGCCGAGCACGCCGGAAAACAGCAGGCCCGCCTTGGGGAGCACCGATGCCATGTTCTTCGCCAGCTCCTCGGGCGGCGGCATCCCCTGCACCGCCTGCTCCAGCATCGGATGGCGCGCCATCGATTCCTGCAATTGCTGCAGCGACAGCGGTATGGCCTGCATCAGTTCGGTCGCCTGCGACGCGATCTGCGGTGCCATCAGCCAGCCCCCGCCGACGATCACGAGCAGCAGCAGCGCCACCACCATGACCATGGCCGCCCAGTGCGGAACGCCGGTCCACTCGCGCAGCTTGCGTCCCATGTCGTACAGCAGGATCGCCACCAGGATGCAGGCGAAGATCAGCAGCAGTACGTTGGGGGCCAGCCAGATGATGCTGGCGGCGAGCACGAACAGCAGGCTGACGGTATCGAACAGGGCGGCCCGGCGCATCACCTGGCGGCCCTCGCCGTCCGCTCCGGCATGCATGTCGCGGTCGCCTTGCTTGCGCTCTTCTCGGCGGGGAGCCTGCCCCTGTTCTTCCTTCAACATGGGGCGCGGGCTATTTCGGGCGTGGCTGTTGCAGGTCGCGGTCCGGCACCGCGAGGCGGTCGGCGCGCAGCGCCGTCACCGCATTGGAGACGGCGCGCGCCACGTTGCGTACCTCCTCCTGTACCGCGAGATCGCGATCCAGCGTCTCGTGGCTGCGCGCATATGAATCGTAGTAACCGATGTAGCGATCGAGCCGCGCCTGTGTGCCGGCGTCGACCAGGCCCATCCAGTCGAGCCAGTCGGACAGTGCGCGGCGGTTTCCCTCGATGCCGGCGACGTCGCCGTGCACGACCAGACCGTAGGTTCTTCCGGCGAGATGCTTCGGATACGACCAGCCGGCCTCCTCCAGCGCCTTTGCCTTGGCAGTGTCCTTGCCGGAGGTGGTGGTCGGGTCGGGATTGCCGCCGTCGGCACAGACCAGCCGGTCGATCATCAGTTTGAGCGCGCTGGGCGACTGGTACCAGTAGACCGGCGTGAGAATGATGATGCCGTGCGCCGCCACCCACTTCTCGTAGATCTCGCCCATCCAGTCGTTGGTCTGCCGCAGCGCATGGTTCGGATAGCAGCTGCAGGGCCAGTGGCACAGGGGCATGGCGGTCGACACGCAGCCCTTGCAGGGATGGATGTGCCAGTCGTAGTCGGACACGAGCCGGCTCAGGTCCAGCACGTCGGCCTCGACGCCCTGCGCCTCCAGCACCTCGGCGGCGATCCTGGTCAGCCGGAAGGTCTTGGACATCTCGCCGGGACAGGTGCCGTCGTTGCGGTCGGCACCGCAGATCAGGAGCACGCGTGGCGGTGTCGCGGGATCCTTCTGGCGGGCCTCCGCGGCCAGCAGGCGCTTCCGGGTTTCACGCCATTCGTCGGACAGTTCGTACCCGGGATCGGCGTAGCCGGGGCCGGCCGGGTGGGTGGCCTTGGTCTTCCCGCTGTTGATGTAGACGTCCCAGGCCACTTCCTCCACCTGGTTCATTGCATCGGCAACACGCCCGAAGTGGGGATGGCCGAAGCTCCCGTGAAAACGGTCCCGGAACTCTTCGCGCGTCATCATCCGGACGAACTGCCCTTTTCTGGCTTCCGTCATTTCGCTACCTCGGCTTCACTTTCGGGGTAGACCAGGAGGTCATGCCGATGTTCACCCTCGCGGCCCTGCCCCATTGCATTGCTTTGCGCCAGCACAAAAGTGAAAACTGCCATGCATGGATTGTCGGCGGCGATTTGGTGTCTGTGGGAGATGGAAACCCAACGCCGATGGCCGGCCCGACTGAAGCAATTCCTGTCCCGCTATCGCCATTTCTCGCCGGCGCTGCTCTGGCCCGTTGCCGGCATATTGCTCTGGATCGCGCTCGAGGCCTTCATGGCGGCAAGGTTGCGCGATGAAAAAGCAGAGGCACTGGAGGCCGCAACCCAGCAGGCCTCTGCCCGCTCGCGCTCCTATGCGGCGCAATTGTTGCGCACGGTGCAGCAGATCGACCAGCTGACGCTGAACCTGAAGCTCGACTGGGAACAGTCCGGCGCGCGGCTGGACCTGCAGCAGCAGCAGGAGCAAGGCCTGTATCCGCGCACCGCGCTGCTCTACGCAACCATCGTCAGCCGCGATGGCGAAAGCCTCAGCTCCACCGTGCCGACAAGCCGCGAGGCCAATTTCAGCAATACGGATTTCTTCCAGTATCACCGCCGGCATAACAGCGGGGGCATGGTGATCAACAGGCCGACCGAGGGCCTTCGCCTTGGCCGCCCGGTGGTGCGCTTTTCCCGCCGGCTCGACGCCGGACCGGATTTCGACGGTGTCGCCCTGGTATCGGTGGAACCCGCCTACCTGACGACCTTCCATGACGAGCGCAATCTCAGTCCCGGCGACTTCATCTCGGTCCAGCTCCCGGACGGCACGTTGATCGCCAACACCGAGGTGGGCACGGGCCGCGTCCGTTCCTACCGGGAGGGGCCGTCATTCGCGCCTGCGGAGGGCGCCACGCTGGAGCCGGCCACCAAGTTCCATGACGGCGAGGCCCGCATCGTGGCCTGGATGAAGCTGCGGGAATACCCGCTGGTATCGATGGCCGCGATCGCCGAGCACAACGCGCTGGCGCCATACCGACGGGTCGCCGACAGCTACCGCAACATCATGCGGCTCGCCGGCCTCGGCATCGTGGCTTTCACGCTGACGGGCATGGCGGTCTCGGCGCGCCTGTCCTGGCGCCGCCAGCGGGAGGAAGGCGCCCGTCGCGCATTCCGCATCGCGACCGATGCCGCGCAGGAAGGCTTCTACACGACGCGGCCGATATACGGACGCGACGGCAGAATCGTCGATTTCCTGTTCGAGGATTGCAACGAGCACGGCGCCGCGCTGTTCGGCATGGACGTCGCCAACGTCCGGGGCAAGCGCCTGTCCGACCTGCTGCACCCGGACTACCGGCATGAGATCCTGGATCTCTACGTGCAGACGATGGAAACCGGCTTCTACGAGGACGAGTTCCGCGTGCCCCACATCAGCCCCTTGCGCGCGACCTGGGTCAACCGCCGCTATGTCCGCTCGGGGGATGGCGTCGCGGTCACCTTGCGCGACATCTCCCGCACCAAGGAGCATGAACTCGCGCTGTCGCAGATGGCCAATACCGATGCCCTCACCCGCCTGCCGAACCGCCACTGGCTGGGCGGTTTCATGCCGGAGGCGGTCGAGCGCGCGCAGCGCCAGCACCGTCGCCTTGCGGTGATGTTCATCGACCTCGACAACTTCAAGAACGTCAACGACAGCCTCGGGCACGAAGCCGGCGACGAGTTGCTGCGGGAGGCCGCGGCACGGCTGAAATCGGTGGTGCGCGCGGCGGACCATGTGGTGCGGCTGGGCGGCGACGAATTCACCGTCATCCTGGAAAACCCCAGCAGCGGCGAGGATGTGGCCCGCATCGCCAGGCAGATCGTGCGCACGATCGGCGACCCGTTCCTGCTCATCGACGCCCCGGGCAAGCAGCATGTCAGCGCATCGATCGGCATCGCCATGTTCCCGGAGGATGGCGACGACGACGAGACACTGCTGCGGCATGCGGACATCGCGATGTACGCAGCGAAAGCCGCCGGCAAGGGCCGCTTCCAGCTCTACCAGCCGCAACTGTCGGACTCCCTGTTCCTCAAGCTGGCCAAGGAGCACGCGCTGCGCGACGCCATCGCCAAGGACCAGTTCGTGATCCACTACCAGCCCCGCGTCAGCGCGCGCGCCGGCCGGCTTGCCAGCCTGGAGGCACTGGTGCGCTGGCAGCATCCGGAGCGTGGACTGGTCTATCCGGACTGCTTCATCGGGCTGGCGGAGGATACCGGGATGATCGTGCGCCTCGGCGAGCTGGTGATCGACAAGGTGTGCGCCCAACTGGCCGAGTGGCGCCGGCGCGGCGTCGGCCGGGTGCCGGTGTCCGTGAACGTTTCCGGCCTGCAGCTCAAGGAAGGCGGAGTCAGCGCGTGCATTGCGGCCGCGCTCGCGCGGCACCAGGTGGCGCCGGAACTGCTCGAGGTCGAACTCACCGAATCCTCGGTGATCGACAGGGGTTCGGTCGGCCGTGAACTGGCTGCGCTGCGGACCCTCGGCGTCAAGCTCTCGGTGGACGACTTCGGGACCGGTTATTCTTCGCTTGCACAGCTGCAGCAGCTCGACGTGGACGTGCTGAAGGTCGACAAGGCATTCACCAATGCGCTCGGCAAGAGCGACGAGGGCGCGGTCCTGTTCAAGGCCATCGTGTCGATGGCGGACGCGCTGGACATCTCGGTGGTTGCGGAAGGGGTGGAGACGGCGGAGCAGTTGCAGACGCTGCAGTCGCTGGACTGCGACGAGGTCCAGGGCTACCTGGTGTCCGAGGCACTGCCACCCCAGGACGTGCCGCCGCTTGTGCGGCGCCAGTTCCTGTTCCCGGCGCCATCCCACGCCTGGCGCAAGCACTGAGGCCGGCACCGAGACAGGGCGCGGCATGCGCGAACCCGACGGGCGCCGGCATGTCACAGCAGGGATGCGCAGGAGCGGCATCAACCGGAGAAACAATGGCAACCCAGACCACGCATCACGGCATCAGGATATTCACCCTCGAGGAGGGCGAGCGCATCCTCGACCACTGCGGCAACAACGACATTGCCATCGTCCAGGACGAGGACGGCTGGTGGACCTACTTCGTCGGCGAGGACGGCGAGGTAGAAGGTTACGACGAACCCTTCGACAGCCTGCGCCGCGCCCAGGGCGCGGCGCGGGCCGCCGCCGAGATCATGGCGGAGTAAGGCTCAGCGGGCGGCCCGGGCGTAGGCCTGCGCCTGCTGCCGGACGATTTCCACGAGGCTGCCCTGCGCCAGTTCGACGTCGACCAGGTGCAGCCCCCACTCCTGCAGCATCCGGTCGCCGAACATCAGGTCGCCGGCGATATCGATGCCGGCGCCGGTATATGCCGGATTGACGCTCACGTTGAGCCAGGAGGCATTGTCGCGCTGCAGACATTCGGCGCTGGCGATGGCTTCCGGGCTGGCGAACGGCGCATCCGCATTGCGCGCCAGTGCCGCCCAGCGCGTCTTGTCGTGCGGCTGGCCGGTGAGGTTGGTGCGTACCGGCAGGTAGGAGCGGAGGACGCCGCGCCCGCCGGCAAGGGCCGCGGGGTTGGTGCAGGCGACGACGTTGGCGTCGCTGCTGCGGCCGAACAGGCTCCTGGCCGGCGGCGGGAGGTTGTCGCGGAACGATACGTACGCGATCACGCAGCCGGTCTGCGAGGCGGACCGGCACAAGGGCAGTTCGCGGAAGGTACCGCCGCTGTCCCGGCCCTGCGGCACAGTGATGTTGGTGCCAATCAGCAGCGCCGAGACCAGTTGCTTCTGCACCGGCCTGCCTTCCACCTGCTGCCGCACCAGTTCGCTCAGGATGCGCGCGCCCTGCGAATGGCCGATCAGCACCACGCCGCGTCCCTGGTTATGGTGCTTCAGGTAGTGGTTCCAGGCGTCCAGCACATCGCGGTACGCAAGCTGGGGATCGATCGCCATCGGCGTGCCGGTCAGCCGGCTGCGCAAGCCCTGTATCGTGACCTGGCGGTAGACCGGCGCGAACAGCCGGCATTCGGATCCGAAGCGCGCGAGCTGGTGCTCGACCGTGCGCCGCTCCTCGGGACCGGCGAGCATGTCGCTGTTGGCCCCCGGGTCGTTGGAGATGGTCGGGTACACATAGAAGCAGTCGACCGGCGCGGCGGGATTGGCGCGTCCTGGCTCGCGGCCGGCGGGAACGCCGCCCGGCTTGAACAGCGCGGCGGTCAGATCGACGGCGCAGGCGTCCGTCCGGCCCGGCAGGCAGAGCCAGTTGTCGCCGTTTGCATAATCGTTGCCGCCGGGAGCCGCAGCACTGGCGGCACGGGTGGCATTGGCGCCAGCGGCGGATGCGGCGTCAGCCGGGCTGCCGGCCTTGCCAACGGGCGCGGTGCCGCAGGCGGCGAGGATTGCTGCGGCCGTGATGGCGGCAAGCAGGCTTGCGGTGCGGATGGGAGCATGTCTCATTGTTTTCCTTGTTGTGATGAAGCGGGCGGACCGGCTCGTATGCCCGCTGCTTGTTTTGCAGCGCGAAACCCGGTTTTATTTTTGAGAAGTATGATACCTTGCCTGCACAGGTCCCGCGTCAACGCCCTGCTTCCCTGCGCGGAACTGCGAAAACGCAAATCGAATCGTTTTTCACTGTGAAACCCGGTTTTGCTTCGTTGACCGCGCAGTTGCCAGCGGTTAGCGTGTTTGAGCTTTCGCAGCGCGCCGCGACGGCCTGTTCGGCAGGCAAACACAACAAGCACTGGAGGAGACAGACATGCGATGGAAGAACCGCCCCGATGGCGCAAACTGGGGTGACTTTGGCGCCGACGACCAGCTCGGCCGGGTCAATCTGATCGGTACGGAGCAAGTGCTCAAGGGGGCGGCGGAAGTCCGCGCCGGCCGCAGCTTCTGCCTGTCGCTGCCGCTCAACCTGCCGGGCGGGAACCTCCTCAACCCGCGCCGCAATCCGCCCAAGCTGCAGCCGACCTGGCGTGATGGCAAGCCGATGCTGAATTTCCCGATGACCAGGGTCGACGCCGACAGCGTCGACGTGGTATCGGACGACCAGGTGCTGATCTCGCTCCAGTATTCGACCCAGTGGGACTCGCTTGCGCACGTCGGCGCCCGCTTCGACGCGGACGGCGACGGCCGCGAGGAGATGGTCTACTACAACGGCTTCCGCGCCGACACGGACGTGCGCGGCCCGGTCCGCTATGGCGACGATGGCCACGAGCATGAATGCGGATGCGACGGTCCGCACCTGTCCTATGCCCATTCCCTCGGCATCGAGAACATGGCGCAGCATGGCATGCAGGGACGCGGGGTGCTGGTCGACCTGGCCCGCCGCTACGGCAACGAACGCAAGCTGGTCGGCCTCGCCGAACTGCAGGAGGTCATGGAGGCCGGCGGCATCAAGGTCGAGCGCGGCGATTTCCTGGTGCTGCGGACCGGATTCGCCGAGCGACTGGTGGAGATGGGCGGCAATCCCGACCCGGAGGTGCTTCACCATAGCTGCAGCGTGCTCAACGGCCGCGACGACAGGCTCCTGCAATGGATCACCGATTCCGGCATTGCCGCGATCTGCGCAGACAACTATGCGGTGGAGGCCTACCCGGCAGTGGCGGTGAACGGCCGCAAATCGATTTTGCCGCTGCACCATCACTGCCTGTTCAAGCTTGGCATTCCGCTTGGCGAACTCTGGTACCTGCACGCGCTGGCGGACTGGCTGCATGCGCAGGGTCGCAGCCGCTTCATGCTGACCGCGCCGCCGCTGCGCCTGCCGGGAGCCGTGGGTTCCCCGGTGACGCCGATCGCCACCGTGTAACGCCACGCCGCACGACGTCCTTCCAACAACAAAGACCAGGAGACAAGCATGAAGAAAACGGCTGCCAGGACCGCACTGACCCTCGCCCTTTCCCTCGCGTTCGCCCAAGGCGCCCACGCCCAGCTATCGGACGACACGGTCCGGATCGGCCTGCTGCTCGACATGTCCAGCCTGTACGCGGACATCACCGGCCCCGGCAGCGTGGCTGCGGCCCAGCTCGCGATCGATGATTTCGGCGGCAAGGTGCTGGGCAAGAACATCCAGCTGGTTTATGCCGACCATCAGAACAAGGCCGACATCGCGGCCAACAAGGCGCGTGAGTGGTACGACCGCGACAAGGTGGACGCGATCCTCGACGTCGCCGCCTCCGGGCCGGCGCTGGCCGTGGCCCCGATCGCCAAGGAGAAGAACCGCATTGCCGTCTTCAGCGGACCCGGCTCGGTGCGGCTGACCAACGATGCCTGCACCGCGGTCACCGTCCACTATGCCTACGACACCTTTGCCCTGGCCAACTCGACTGCGCGGGCGGTGGTCGCCAACGGCGGCGACAGCTGGTTTTTCCTGACGGCGGACTATACCTTCGGCAGCACGCTGGAAAAGGATGCGACCGACGTGATCAGCGCCAACGGCGGCAAGGTGCTGGGCGCGGTGCGGCACCCGCTGAACGCCTCGGATTTCTCGTCCTTCCTGCTGCGCGCCCAGAGCTCCGGCGCGAAGGTGGTCGGGCTGGCCAACGCCGGAGGCGACACGATCAATGCGATCAAGGGCGCGCATGAATTCCAGCTGACGGCGAACGGCAAGCAGCGACTGGCGGGTCTGCTGGTGTACATCAACGACATCCATACCCTCGGCCTGGACGCCGCGAAGGGGATGCTGCTCACCACCGGCTTCTACTGGGACCGCAATGACGAAACCCGCAAGTGGGCGCGCCGCTTCTTCGAGAAGACAAGGAAGATGCCGAACATGAGTCAGGCCGGGCTCTATTCCTCCGTGCTGCACTACCTGAATGCAGTGAAGGCGGCCGGCAGCGACGAGACGGCTGCCGTCATGTCGCGCATGAAGCAGACGCCTGTCAACGACGTATTCGCGCAGAACGGCCGTATCCGGGAGGATGGCCGAATGGTGCACGACATGTACCTGTACGAGGTGAAGAAGCCTTCGGAATCGCGCTATCCATGGGACTACTACAAGCAGGTCGCGGTGATCCCCGCCGACAAGGCCTTCCAGCCCCTGGCGCAGTCCACCTGCCCGCTGGTGAAGAAATAGCAGCGCGACGCATGCCGGGCGGCAGTGGCGGCCCGGCAGTTTTTACACGGACCATGACCGCCTAGTGCAGGCTGGGCGGTCCGCTCTGCTGCGGCGCCATCACGCGAAACACGGTCTCGAAGTCGTCCTGTATCGAGCGCAGCTGCTCCTCCTGCGCGGCTTGTACCAGTCGGCGCAGGATCTCCCGGTAACGACGGCGATCCTCGTCGCTCGCTTCCTCGGACAGGGAATCCACCATGGTTCTGATAATTTCTTCCGTGGTAACCATATTCATCAAACCCCTGGTTGCGGTTGTACCTGGCGGACTTTCAAGCAAGCGCCATACCACGGACGCGCTCGTGCTTTTCGATTGAGCAATCTTCCGCTATTTCCAAGTTGACGCTGACGTTCGTTTTACTGGAAGATTGGGCACCATGCCTTATGTCTCCCTGCTCCTTCCGCTGCTGTTCGCGATTTCCATGGCGGCCCTGCTCCGCCATTTCCTCGGTTCACTTGCCTGGGCGGCCCTGCTGGCGATCGTCACCTGGCCCCTGCACGAGGCGCTGCTGCGGCGCGGCTGGTCGCGGCTTGCCAGTGCGACAGCGTTGCTGGGCGGCTTGATCGTCAGTTTCGTCGGACCCTCCATCTTCCTGTTCCATACCCTCGGCGCCGAGGTCGCCGCCGTCGAGCGCCTGCTCGGGCAGCTCAACCAGACCGGCATACCCGCGCCGGAATGGCTCAACCGGCTGCCGCTGGTCGCCGCCCAGATCATGGCCTGGTGGGAGCGCCACCTGGCGGTTCCGGGCGGACTGCAGACCCTGATCCAGACCACCGCCGGCGATCTGCTTCCCTATGTCACCAGCACCGTGCGCACCCTCGGTCCGACCCTGCTCGCCAATGGCCTGTACCTGTTCCTGGCGCTGCTGACCCTGTTCGTCGTGTACGTGGAAGGTCCGGCGGTGGTTCGCACGGTGGACCAGGCAGGTGAACGGATAACGCCGACCTACTACCCGATGCTGCGCCGGCTGCTGCCGCTGTCGGTGCGGGGCACCGCCCTCGGCTTGTGCTCGGTCGCGCTGCTGGAAGGCATCGTGCTCGGCATCGCCTACTGGGTTGCGGGGGCGCCGGCGCCGGCGCTGCTGGGCGTGATCACCGGCTACCTCGCCCTGATCCCCGGCGGCGCCCCGCTGTCCTTCAGCATGGTGTCGCTGCTGCTGCTGGCGCAAGGGCATCCGGGCGCGGCGCTCGGCCTGTTCTGCTGGGGCGCCTTCGAGCTCTTCCTGGTGGACAAGTTCGTCCGGCCGAAGCTGATCGGCCATCGCGTCAACCTGCCCTTCCTCGCGGTGCTGTTCGGCCTGCTGGGCGGCGTCTCTACGATGGGCGTGCTCGGCCTTTTCATCGGCCCCTTCATGATGGCGGTGCTGTTCTGGTGGCTGCGCGGTGGCAAGCCGGACGCGGTCCAGGAAGTGGCGCAGGTGGAAGCCGCGAACGGGAACAGCGACAAGCTCGCCGCCTGAGCGGCCTGGCCCGGCGGAGGTGCAGTCGCCGCCGTTCAGTCCGGGGCAGGCGGATCGCCGGCGGAGGACGACGGCGGAGCGACCCTGCCGCGGGCCTGCAGCCACAGCATCACCAGCCAGCAAGCGAGCGCCCAGGCGGCGCCGACCGCCCAGCCCGCCAGCACGTCGCTCGGCCAGTGCACGCCGAGATAGACACGACTGACGCCGACCACCAGCGTCAGCAGCACCGCCACCGACAACAGGTAGATCTTCACGCCCGTCTCGGCCCGGCTCCGTGCCAGCAACGCGCCGAGCGTCAGGTAGACCACCGCGGAGAGCATCGCATGCCCGCTCGGGAAACTGTGGGTGTAGACCTCGGTCGCATGCGGCACCAGGTCGGGTCTCGGGCGCGCGAACACCCATTTGAGCGCCGAACTCAAGGCGATGCCGAGCGACACCGACAGCGCCACCATCCAGGCAAAGTGAAGCTTGCGGGTCAGCACCAGGAAGCCGACCACGGCGAGCGCAATCGCCACCAGGACCGATGTGCCGCCGAGCGCGGTGAAGTCCCGCATCACTTCCTCGAACCAGCGCGGGCCGAGCGGATCCGAAGGATCGCCTGCTTCGCGGAAGGCCAGCAAAAGCATCCGGTCGAAATCACGGGTGTCGCCCTCCGCCATGTCGTCCGCCAGTTCGACGAAACCGTACAACGAGAACGCGGCGACGCAGATCGCCAGCAAGGTGCTTTTCTCGGCGCGGCCTACGCGGGCGAGCAGGGCGGGCATTCTCTGGAAAAGGGACTGGCGAAGGGGCGATGGTGGTGACATGGAGCAGGCAGTACGGCTTCCCTGGATGGAAGTTGCAATGATACCGGCCGCCGCGGCGGCGGCAAGGTCAGGCTTGCTTGTCGGTGTGCTGCGGCTGGATCGGCGCCGGCTTCTGTTCGATGGTGGTTGCCGTGGCGGGCGTGGCATTGTCCCGGCTCAGCTGCGGCAGGAAAAGAATCGCTGCGCTGCATACCGCCATCAGTGCCAGCGCCGGCAGCAGGCGTATCAGTTGTTGGACAGGTTTCATGTTCGGCTCCCCGGAGAATGTGGGACTAATCTATGCGCCGTGCCCGGCATCCGGTTTGACGCTTCTTAACTCTCCTCGCGGACATGTCCGCCTGCGGTCCATTGCGCTGCGTCGGCGCAACAGCCGCGTCTCCTGCGACCGCCCGCGCGCACGTTACAGCGCCGCGCGCAGTCCGACGAACAGGCGCCTGCCGGCGGCCGCCTCGTAGAACCGGCGATTGCCGTCGTTGACGATGACCGAGCCGGCGTAGTTCTGGTCGGACAGGTTGTCGAGGCGCGCGAACAGGTACCAGGTCACCGGTCCGTCGCGGAATTCCTTTCCGGCCCGCAGGTTGAAGACCGCGTATCCGGGCGCGGCCTCACTGTTGGCATCATCTACCCAGGCCTTGCTCTCGATGCGCATTTCCGTAGCGGTTTCCAGTCCCGGCGCCGGACGGTAGGCCAGCAGCGCGAACAGGCTGTGTTCCGGCGCACCAGGCAGGCGGTTCCCCGCGGAGACCGTCGCGCCGGCGCCGCTGGTGTAGCCCTCCTTGAAGCGCGCATCCAGGAGGGTGTAGGCCAGGCGGGTGGAAAACCGGGGCGAGTCGTGCGACCAGGAAACCTCCATGCCGCGGCGTTCGACCCTGTCGACGTTCTGGTAGATCGAGCGCCCGTTCTCGGTGGCGAAGGGCACGATTTCGTCCCGGCTGCGCGCCGAAAACAGCGCCAGGTCCAGCGCGTGGCGCCCGCCGCGCCACTTGATGCCGAGCTCGCCCTGGTTGCTGCGTGACGGCGACAGCGCCAGGTTGGGTCCGCTCGCGCCCTGCCGGTAGGCAGACTCGACCAGGGTGGGTGTCTCGAAGCCGCGGCCGAGGTTGCCGTAGACATTGAGCTGCTCACTGGCATGCCAGACCAGGCCGAGCACCGGGCTGGTGTTCCGGTAGGTGACGCTGCCGCTGTCGTCCGGGCTGTCGGGCGTGACACGGCGGTCGTCCACCGACAAGCGCACCCGGCTCGAGCGCAGGCCGGCGCTCAGCTTCCATTGTTGCGCGAACATCCAGTCCGCCTGCGCGAACACGTCCACATTGCTGGCGCCGTCCACTTCATCGCGGCGCGTTGCGCCGGCGCTGCCCTGGTTGTTGACGAAGCCGCGCCGCCGCTGGTCAAGTTCGTCGGCTTCCACGCCGGCAGTGAGCCTGAGCGGAAGTCCGCGTACCTTCGCCGCATGCGACCAGCTCAAACCGATCCCGCGGTAGTCATTGTCGAGATCGACCACGCCGCCGGACGAGGATGGGGCGGCGCCGCTGAACGACAAGTACTGCCGGACCTGGCGCCTGCCGGCATATACCCGCCCGTTGATGGTGTTGTCGCTGTCGACCTTGTGTTCGACAAGCATGCCGGCCTGCTGCTGTCCAACAGACTTGCGGGTGTCGAAGGACAGTGCGACGGGGGCGACCGCGCGCGGATCCTCCTCGAACTGGTCACGCGTGAGACCGAGCGGGTCCTGCGCCAACGGCTGGTCGAACACGTTGAGGATGCCGGTCACGCTGGTCGCCGCCGACGGCCGCCACAGGAGCTTGCCGTTGAGCTGCCTGCGCTCGGCCGCGCTGTGGTCGCGCCAGCCGTCCGTCTCGTAGTGCGAGACATCGAGCAAGCCGCCGAGGGTGGCGGTGCCGGCGCCGACGGAAAACCCGAACTCGCGCTGGCCGAAGCTGCCGGCGCCGATGGAGGCGTTTGCCACCGGCGCATCCGGGGCCAGCGGCGGCGCGGCGGTGAAGACCTGCACCACGCCGCCCGCGGCATTGCCGTAGAGCTGGGCGACGGGGCCGCGCAGCACCTCGATGCGGCGCGCCGCGTGCAGGCTCGCGGTGGCGGCCTGCCCCTGGCCGTCCGGCATGGTCGCCGGTATGCCGTCGACCAGGATACGCACGCCGCGGATGCCGAAGGTGGACCGGGTGCCGAAACCGCGCACGGACAGTTGCAGGTCCTGCGCATAGTTCTGCCGCTCGCGCACCTGCACGCCCGGCGCGGCGCCCAGCAGTTCCGACAGGTTGACCAGCGGGTTGGGACTGCGCAGCGGGTCGATGCTCACCGAGGTGACGGACGCGGGCGCATCGAAGCTGCGTTGCTCGGTACGGCTGGCCGAGACGACGACGCTTTCCAGTTGTGCATCCTGCGCGCCCGCTCCGCCGGCCGCGATTGCGCAGACGGCCGCCGCGGTGGCGATGCCCGGCTTGCATTTCACGATTGCCATGTTCTTCGATCTGCCCATTTTCCGAGGCAGTGATTGTGGCATGGGCGCAGTGGCAGCCGGTCGCGCTGGCGCAAGACTTGTGGAGGGAAGACCGGCATGTCTGCGCGCGTGGGCGCGTGGCTGCAACGCATCCGCCGCGCCGGGCGGCCAGGACGGTCAGGCCGCGAGGCCGCGTCTCGGGATCGCGATGTCGAAGCAGGTGTTGCCGTCGGTCTCGGCCGACTGCACGACGACCGTACCGCCATGCGCCTCGACGAACTGCTTGACGATGTAGAGTCCGAGTCCCAGGCCGGCCCCGGGATTGCGTCTCGGACTTTCCGAGTAGAACGGGCGGAACAGGTTGGGCAGCAAGGCCGCCGGGATGCAGCCCCGATTGCTGATCCGGATGCGGACTGCCGTTGCCTGCCGGCCGTCGAGCAGCAGGATCACAGGGCTGTCGCCGTCGCCGTGATGCAGCGCATTGGCAAGCAGGTTGGAAATCACCTGGGACATCCTGTCCACATCGAATTCGCCCTCGAGATCGCCGTGGCAGTCGATCCGCACCCGGGAAGCGGACCCGACGTGCTCGATCTCCCGGACGATGCGCTCGACGACGCCCCGATAGCTCGCCCGGGTCCTGTTCAGGCTGATGCCACCCGCGCGCATCTGGGCCACATCCAGCAGCTGGCGCACCATCTTCTCCATGCGCTCGCCACTGGCATGGATGCGCCTGGCGGCGTCCACGGCGCGCTCGTCGCCGCCGGTATGCATCAGCAGCTCGGCCCCGTGCAGCACGGCCGACAGCGGGGTCCGCAAATCATGGCCGAGTACCGCAATGAACATTTCGTTCATCTTGAGGGCGTGCCGCAGTTCCTCGACCTGCTGGCGGATCTGCTCCTTCTGCGCCTGCAGCTGCACGAATACCTCGACCTTCCCGCGCAGCACGACCGGATCGACCGGCTTGTTGAGGAAATCGACCGCTCCCGCCTGGTAGCCGCGGAAGGTGCGCGCCCCCTCGGCCACGGCGGCCGTCATGAAGATCAGCGGAATGCCGGCGGTACGCTTGTTGCCGCGAATGAGCTCGGCCAGCGCGAAACCGTCCATGCCGGGCATCTGCACGTCGATCAGCGCCAGTGCGACTTCATGGGCCAGCAGCAGCTCCAGGGCCTCGACACCGGAGCCGGCCTTCAGCACGGTGAGGCCTGGCCTGGCCAGCATGGCCTCGGCCGCCACCAGGTTCTGCGGAAAGTCGTCGACAACGAGTACGTTGATGCTGGTCATGTCAATTTATGTTTGTTCGAATTTTGCCAGGAGCACCGCCATCTGGGCCAGCGTGAGCACGGCGTCCGCGCCGGCGACCGCCAGCGCCGCCGCCGGCATCGTCGGCGACGTCGCCTCGCCCGGATCCTGCACCCAGGCGCTGCCGCCGCATTCTCTCACCTGCCGCAGTCCCTGTGCACCGTCGCTGTTGGCACCGGTAAGGATGATGCCGAGCAGACGCTCGCGGTAGGCCAGCGCGGCCGACTCGAACAGCAGGTCGATCGACGGCCGCGAAAAATGCACCGGCGCTTCCCGCGACAGCGACAGCACGCCGTCCGGTTCGACCAGCAGGTGGTAGTCGGGCGGGGCGAAATACACCGTCCCCGCCTGTACCGGCTCCTTGTCCTCCGCCTCCTTCACCGGCCGCGCGCAGCGGCGGTCCAGCATCGCGGGAAGAATGGTCTCCCGGTCCCCCGGCAGGTGCAGCACCGTCAGTACTGCCGGCGCAAATGCCGCCGGCAGCGCACCGAGCAGCGTGCCGAGTGCCTCGACCCCGCCGGCCGACGCGCCGAGCACGATGGCCTGGAACGCCCGATCTTCCTGCCCCGGCTTCAGGCTCCGGTGTTGCATGTTCATGTCCGCTGGTAGATGCGCTCGCCCGGAACGACCTCGAGGAAGGCGCGCGCGTAGGGCGAGAAGCGCAGGGTTTCCTTGGGGCCGATGCCCAGGTAGCCACGATGCACCAGCGACTCGTAGAACAGTTTGACCGCGCGGTCCTGCAGGGCGCGGTCGAAATAGATCAGGACGTTCCGGCACGAGATCAGGTGGACCTCGGAAAACACGCTGTCGGTGGCAAGGCTGTGGTCGGCGAAGACGACCTGCGATTTCAGTGATTGCCGGAAGATCGCACTGCCATACGCCGCGCTGTAGTAGTCCGACAGGGATTTCGTCCCGCCTGCCTGCAGGTAGTTGGCGCTGTAGCCGGCGATGCGGTCCAGTTCGTAGATGCCCGCCTCGGCCGCGCGCAGCGCCGCGGGATTGATGTCGGTGGCGTAGATGATCGTGCGCTCCAGCAGCCCTTCCTCCTCCAGCAGGATCGCCAGCGACCAGACCTCCTCGCCGTTGCTGCAGCCGGCCACCCATATCTTCGGCGACGGATAGGTGCGCAGGAGCGGCAGCACATGCTCGCGCAGCGCCTTGAAATAGCTCGGATCGCGGAACATCTCGCTGACCTGGACCGTGAGGTATCGCAGCATCTCGGCGAACACCTGCGGCTCGTGCAGCACCCTGTCCTGCAGCTGGGACAGCGTGCGGCAATGGAAATGCTC
This sequence comes from Noviherbaspirillum sp., assembly GCF_036563305.1. Classification (GTDB taxonomy): domain Bacteria; phylum Pseudomonadota; class Gammaproteobacteria; order Burkholderiales; family Burkholderiaceae_D; genus Noviherbaspirillum. The sequence goes on from NZ_DATCMQ010000003.1 coordinate 111,954, forward strand.
CATCGCCTGCGCCAGCCGGCGGCGCAGCGACGCGACCGCATAGTGGCGGAAGTCGTGCTGGTACTTGAGGTAGATGCCCTCCAGCAGCAGCTTCAGCTCGATGTCGAAATCGGGATCCATGTCCTCGCCCTTTTCTTCGCCCTGCTTTTCGCCTTACTTCGGCATCCACACGCGACACAGCGAGACCAGCTGGTCGACGGCGATCGGCTTGGCAATGTAGTCGCTGGCGCCGGCCTCCAGGCAGTTGCGTCGGTCGTCGGCCATGGCCTTGGCCGTCAGCGCGATCACCGGCAGGCGCTTGAAGCGCGGCTCGGCGCGCAGCGTGCGTATGGCGGTCAGGCCATCCATCTCCGGCATCATCAGGTCCATCAGCACCAGGTCGATATCCTCGCGTTCCTCAAGGCGGGCCAGCGCTTCGCGGCCGTTGCGGGCGACCACCAGTTCGGCGCCGAGCGGCTCGAACACGCTGGCCAGCGCGAACACGTTGCGCACGTCGTCCTCCGCCAGCAGGATCTTGCGTCCCTCGAACACCGCGTCGCGCTGGCGCGCCTGCATCAGCATCCGGCGCTGGTCGGGCGGCAGCTCCGACTCCACCCGGTGCAAGAACAGCGACACCTCGTCCAGCAGCCGCTCCGGCGAACGCGCGCCCTTGATGATGATGGACCGCGAGAAGCGCCGCAGCCGCTGTTCCTCGTCCCGGCTCAATTCGCGCCCGGTATAGACGATCACCGGCGGGAACGCGTACTTGCCGTTCTGCGAAATCTGCTCCAGCAGGTCGTAGCCCGAGCCGTCGGGCAGCATCAGGTCCATCACCATGCAGTCGAAGGTGCTGGCCGAGAGCTTCTCCAGCGCTTCCGCCATGCTGCCGGCATTGCTGATCTCGATGTCCTCCGCGGCAAGCATCTTGGCAATGCTTTCGCGCAGAGCCGCATTGTCCTCGATGATCAGCACGCGTCGCGCCCGGCTCTGCGAGACGGTCTCCAGGCGCTTGATCGCCAGCACGAGCTGCTCGCGCGCCACCGGCTTCAGGGCGTAACCGACGGCGCCCAGCTCGAACGCGCTCTGCATGTAGTCGTCGACCGAGATCACGTGCACCGGCAGGTGGCGCGTGGCCGGATTGCGCTTGATGCGTTCCAGCACGCTCAGTCCGGACTGGTCGGGCAGGCTGATGTCGAGCAGGATGCCGTGCGGCTTGTGCTCCTCGGCCAGCCTGACCGCCTCCTCGCCGGTAGGCGCGTGGAGACAGTCGAAGTTCATCTCGTGCGCGAGCTGGTACAGGATGCGGGCAAAATGCGGGTCGTCCTCGATCACCAGGATCATGCGGTCGCGTTGCCGCTGGGCGCGATCGTCGGGAATCGCGGCGACGTGGACGGGCTGGGGCATGGTGGCGCGGCCGACGGGGGCAGGGACCGCCTCGGGAGCTGGCGGCGCGGCCGGCGGCGTCGGCGCCGCGGTTTCCGGCGCCTTTGTTCCGGGCTCGGCCGGGGCCGGCGGCAGCTCGATGTAGAAGTGGCTGCCGGCGCCGGCGCGGCTCTGCACGTGCAGCTCTCCCCCCAGCAGCCGCGCCAGCTCGCGCGAGATGGACAAGCCCAGTCCCGTGCCGCCATAGGCCCTGCTGGTGCTGCCGTCGGCCTGCCGGAACGCTTCGAAGATCACCTGTTGCTGCTCCTCCGGAATGCCGATGCCGGTGTCATGCACCGAGAAGCGCAACCGGCCGTCGCTGCCGGGGCCGCACTCGACGTCGATCCTGCCCTCGTGCGTGAACTTGCAGGCGTTCGACAGGAGATTGCGCAGCACCTGCTGCAGGCGCTGGCTGTCGGTGACCAGTGCATCGGGTGTTCCTGGCCGGCGCTGGAACGACAGCGCCAGCCCCTTTTGCTGTGCTACCGGGTCAAAGGTGCGCCGCAGCGTGTCGAACAGCGCCTCGATGGCGACCGGCTCGCTGTGCACTTCCATCTGCCCCGCCTCGATCTTGGACAAGTCGAGGATATCGTTGATGAGCGCCAGCAGGTCGCTGTTGGACGCATGGATGGTGCGGGCATAGCCGACCTGTTCCTCGGTCAGGGTGCCGCTCTTGTTTTCGGCCAGCAGGTGGGACAGGATCAGCGAGCTGTTGAGCGGCGTGCGCAATTCATGCGACATGTTGGCGAGGAATTCCGACTTGTAGCGGCTGCCGCGCTCGAGCTCCTCCGCCGTGCTCTGCAGTCGCAGCTGGGCCTCGTTCAGCGCGCGCTTCTGCTGCTCCAGCAGCTGGTTGCGCTCCTCGAGCTGCACGTTGGCCTGTTCCAGCTCGCTGTGCTGCAATTCCATCTGGGCCTGCGACTGCTGCAGCGCGTTCGCCTGTTCGCCGAGTTCCTCGTTGGCGACGCGCAGCTCTTCCTGCTGTGCCTGCAGCTCTTCGCTCTGGCGCTGGGTCTCTGCCAGCAGGTCCTTGAGCTCCTGCCGGTACACCGCGGAGCGCATTGCGCTGCCTATCTTGTCGGCGACCAGCCCCATCAGCTCGCGTTCCGCGTCCAGATCCACATCCAGTCCGCGGGACTGCAGGAAACCGAACTCGATCACCCCCGTCGTCTGCCCGCCGGCAAAGACAGGCACGATGAGCGCCTTCGCCGGCTGCGCCTGGCCGATACCCGAGACCACCCGCAGGTATTCCGCCGGCAGGTCCGACACCACCATTGCCTGGCCGTCTCTTGCCACTTCTCCAGCCAGGCCGGCGCCGAGCGGAATGCGCTCGCGCGTATTGTCCGGATCGAGCGCAAACGAGGCAGTCCGGACCAGCTCCATTCCCTCGCGCCGGTAAAGTACCGCGACCTGGGCGCCGAAATAGCGGGCCAGCGCATGCAGGATGCGCTCCGCGACTTCCTGAACCGTCGGCTCGCCCAGCATGTTGCGGGATACCTCGGCCCGCCCCCGCTCTATCCACATCAGGTGCTCGGCCTGAACACGTTCCACGATCACGCGGCGCGCCAGCCAGGCGACCGCGATCACGACGAACACCGCCAGCATGCGGTTGACCAGCGCCATCGTTTCGTTCGCCCCCTTGGGCGACAGCAGGTAGCCCATCACCAGCAGCGGCATCATCACCAGCGTGACGACGACCGGCAGCTGCGGACGCCGGTCCAGCACGCACAGCGCAACCGGCAGGATGTAGAACACCCATTCGGCGAAGCCGAGCGGCGTCAGGCTGTCGATCAGGAAAACGAGCAGCATGACGCCGAAGATGTAGGAATAGGCGTAGCGGTGGGTGTGGTCGCGGACGGGCATTGGTGTCTCGGGCATCTGCCGCCGGCTGCGGCATCGTCTCCGTCAGGCGGGGGCATTTCTTGTTCGGGAATCGTGCAAGTTTAGCAGCAGAGCAAGGGTCGCAGGAACTTCCGCCGGAATGCGCCGGGGCGAAGGCAGCCGATAAACGAAAGTTTAGGGCCTAATCCTCCGGCTGCCCGGCGCCCGGCAACTGACCGTTTGCCCAATTCACGCGGGACCGCCGGACTGCCATACTCGCCCTACCAAAATTCACAGGCACACACAGGTGCGACGGGCCTTTCCGCCCCGGAAGCGAAGTCGCCGGCACCCCTTCTACCTGCATGGACCTCTCCGACCGATCCTTCGAGCACCTCATCGGCCTGATCTACGAGACGCTCGAGTCGCCCGAGCGCTGGCATGCGCTGTACGAAGCGCTCGCGGCCGCCACGGATACGAAGTCGATTCACGTGCTCGGGCTCGACAAGCGCCACGGCACGCTTTCGTACAGCGACGGCGCCAACCTGCCGGTGCAGGGCGAGCTCGCCTACATGCAGCACTACCGCTTCAGCGACCCGCGCCTGGCGATGATTCTTGAGCGTCCGCTGTTCGGCTGGGTGCATTGTCACGAGCTGCTGGACGACGACTATGTCGCCAACAGCCCGATCTACCAGGAATTCCTGTTGCCCTACGATCGCCGCTACCTGACGGGATGCAAGGTGGTCGACAACGCTGAAGCCACGGTGGTGCTTGCGGCCATGCGCGGCGTCGCGCAGGGCCCGATGCCGCCGGAGGCGGTCGCCTTCCTGGAGCGGCTGCTGCCGCATTTCGCCAGAGCTTGCCGCATCGGTGTCAAGAATTTCATCTACTCGACGCAGGCGCTGGTCGGCCACACGCTGGTCAGCAAGCTGCGGCAGCCGGTGATCCTGATATCCGGCGAAGGCGAGGTCGTCCATGTGAACGAGTCGGCGCAGCGCCTGCTGCAATCGACCAGGCTGGCGCGCGTGGAAGCGGGCATGCTGCGCCTGCCGCGACGGCAGCAGGACGAACTGCTGCGCAAGTGCGCCGAGCTGGAGAAGGCGCTGAAGACCGGCAACGGGCGGCAGGAGGGCACGAACGGCTTTCATTCGCTCCCGGTGATGGACGAGCCCCCGCAGCATGGCGCGGACGGCGGGAAGCTGTACGCCTTCTTCACGATGCTGGCGCCGGCCGACGTCATGGGGAGCTTCGGCCTGCGCCCGATCGTCATGCTGTTCTTCTACCATCCGGAATCGGCACCGGCGATCGACGCCAGCCTGCTCTACGCGGCATTCGGGCTGACCCCGGCGGAATGCCGGGTGGCGACGCTGCTGGCAGAAGGCCTGTCGCTCAAGCAGATTGCCGATGCGCTCGGCACGAGGCACGATACCGTGCGCAAGCAGCTCCGGGCCGTCTACCAGAAGACCGCGACCAACAGGCAGCCGGAGCTGATCCGGCTGCTGCTGCATCTGCCGCACAATGCGGTGGAGGGTTGAGGCACCGAAACGGGTCCTGTCCGCGGCGGCAACTTCAGGACACCTTGCGTCATGTGATCGCGGCCGTCAGCAGAGGGCGCCCACGGCGTGTTTGAGAACCGTCGCGAGCAGGCCGGATTTGCGCCGAGGAGCGCATGCATACGCGTGGTACGCCGAGCACCGCAGGCGCGAAGACGGGTCGCGCAGCAGCTTGCCAAACACCGCCTAGGCAGGGTAGCTCATCAGACTGTGTGTCGACGACACGGAATATCCCCCTCCTACCGAAATCGGGGCAGTTCCCGTCACCGACTTGAGCTCGGACCTTTCTGATGCGACGAACTTGTGATTCTTGTGCGTCATGCCGTGCATTTCGCATGCTCTTACGATCTCGCCGTACAGTGACTCCGCAGCGGCCGGGGTCAGGTCGCGGCCGTGCTGGTCCCGCCCGTCGCTGGCGATCCGCTGCTGCAGGTCGCGGTTCGCGTGCAATGCGGTGAGCAGCGCGGCAGGCATATCCCTCACTCGCATGCTCGCCGCTGCGACAACCCGCCTGTTATTCGCGGAGAACGTCTGCAATGCATCCTGGTGCCCGCGAAGCCAGGCCTTCGCCACGTGATACTGCTCCACGAGGCCGACGGCGGCTGGTTGATCCTTGGTCGACTTGAAGAGTTCATCACGACCGCAGACGATCCAGTCCCAAAGGTCCGATTCGATGACCTGCACGGCTGTCTCGACGCTCTGGGTCTCCCTGTCCCACCGGGAGGCCTTCGGATCGATCCCGTCGACGTTAATGACGTACCGGTCATTCTCCCCGATCCCGGTGTCCCGGAAGTTGTACGTGCGGCTACCGACGGAAGCAATGTTGATCGCGGTATTGACGTCCCCGGTTTCTCCGCTCCGGGAGAAGCTGGGGGGGGCTGCACGGACGGCCTTCACCCCGACGTCAGTCTCGTGGTGCCGGCGCAATCGGGTAGAGCCGGTCTCCTCTGTCTGGTCAAATTGCTTCTTGATATGCACGTTCGCGGCGCTCAGCTGAAAGAGGGAGGCCTTCGGAACGCCCTCCCCGAGTCCGAGCTTGACGCCGGGCTGGACAAGTGCTTGCGCCGTCTTCACGACTGAATTCTCCTTGAGGGCTGCTACCGCGACCGAGACATCGCCGTGGTCAGCGAGGATCGCCGCCAGCACGCCCGGCAGTTTGCAGCCCTCGACGGCACCTTCGCGGCGGTCGCCGTCGCGCGGCTTCACCACACCGTCTTCGTAGTACACCTGCAGGAGTGTTCGGAGGAACGCCATCGCTTTCGCGCGGATCACCTCGTCCGGCTTGTCCCGTGGCAGCCGGAAGTAGACGCCTTCCGTGAGCGAACCTTCTTTCGTACGTGTCCAATCCCCGCCGACCCCTGCGTTAAAGACCTCGACCGTATCGACAAACCCGGCCTGGCCGCCGACAGCCCCTGACTTTCGATGCGCACTGCCAACCAGGATCTCGATGCCGCCTGCAGTGGAGTAGTTGACCTCGATGACGGCTTCCTGTGTCCGTGCACCGGCGACGTTTGGCCGCGGGACGAAGAAAATGTCAGTAAGCCAGCCGCCCAATGGAAAACCGATCCATCGGGATGAGGCCGCCATTTTTCGTATCTCGCTCAGCCGCCACCTGCTGCGCAGGTCGATATTCTCAAGGATGTTGCCGAGGTATTGGTAAACATAGCTGCTGTCGTATACCTTCTTGACTGCCTCAGTTGCAACGAGGATTTCGAACCTTTTCAAGGCCTCCACAAGCTCCCTTCTGGCGGCATTTTCTTCGCCGTCGGGAAGCTTCTCCGGAACGTGGTGAAGCAGCTCGCGCGTGATGCGAAGCAGCATGCCCGCGTCGCCAAAGGCCGTGTCCTTGGGTCCGAGCAGGTTGACCACCTCTTTCCAGATCGTGTTGTATTCCACATGCTGCACAGCCAGCTTGGAGCGGTGTTCAGCAACCGCTTTCGCGACGGCCGGGTAGTCACTTTTGCCGAGGATGATATGCACAGGGCGTGGCATGCCCGCTCCCGCCTCCTTAGTCTTTCCTTGCGTCTTCACACTCGCCCACCTGTCGGCCGTGACGCGAACCGCGGCGATCCGAGCGGCGGTGGCAATATCAAGACTTTCCTCCGTGATGGTTCGCGCGCATTTGTCCAGCAGCCGCATGACTTCGAGCGTCTGGGCGTCGACGCGGCCCATGGCCCGCTCCGGAACGACCTGGTGCGTCCCGGGAAGGTCATGCGCCGCCTCCAGTACCTGGGCATTGAACGGCGACTTGTTGCCGGTAGCGGTTGTATTTCGGGCGATGCGTGTGAGAAGGCCCTTCTCCTCCTCCATCGCGGCCCTGTCTATCCACGTGGAGAGCTTGTCGACATAGGTGGCGACCTGCAGCAACTTCGGGTCGTCGGGACCGACGAACCCGTTGTGTACCGCATGGTAGTACGCCCTGGCGGCGCGATCGAGATGCCTGTCATGTCCCGCATTCCAGACCGCATCCGCCGCGCGCGCGGCCGCGTCCAGCATCTCGTGGTCCGCTTTGGGGACGTTGTGGTGCATGAAGTCGCGCGCTTTCGCATAGATCCAGCGCGCCTTTCTTCGGTCCGCAACAATTTCCTTCATCACGGCACGGTAGGCCTTTCGCTGCTCGTCTGACAGTTCCTCCTCATGTCCGTCAGCCTTGATCCTCTCCGCTCCTTCGCGAGCCAGTCGGCGCTGCCGGCCATCGCTTCCCGGCATGCCGTCCGTACCCGCCGTGTCAACGCGGTCGATCACGCGGGCCGCCTCGCGCTTGCGGAGCGTCAGGCGCGCGAATACCGTGCGGTAAGCCTGATCTTCTTCCAAACCCGGGACGAGCGCATTCTCTCCGTTTGCAACGCTCAGTGCGCGCCGGTACAGTTGACGCTCGGCATCTTTCGTGACGTGTTCGGCCATGAAGCGAGACACGCGTGCGACCTCCTCCCTTGTGGCTCCATCCTGAAGCAGATTCTGCAACGCGCTTTCGTATTCCGCCCGCTCCGCCTCCTGCAAGTCCTGTGCACTGCCAGTTTTCAGCACCTGGCGCGCGAGGAGCGCCGCCTTCTCCCGGGATTCCTCCGGCACGAACGTTGCTCCCGCATCCGCTTCCAGCCGATCCCGCAGAAGGCCTGCCAGCACCATGGTTTCTTCCTCGTCGTACGACTTTGGACTGAGCCGTGCGAGCAGTTTCAGCCCCCCCGGCGCCGCGGCAATCGCCGAGTGCCAGGCGCAATACTCGTCGCTGGCCGTCAACGGTCGGTTTTCAAGGAACATTCCCAGGATCTTTTCCGCGCTCTCCAGGCGCCGCGTCTCGGCGTCGGCAGCCGGTTCGGATTCTCCTCCAGGGGGTACGATGGCGTCGAGCGCAAGGAGCACGGTATTCAGGACAACCGGCGCGGGTACCCGCGCTGAGTCAAGATTGATCGGCTCCTCTTTTGCCAGCTCGTCTGCCAAAGCCTGTAGCCGCCTCCGCAACGCAGGGGCGGCCGCGGAGGCCGCATTGAATCCGGGAAGAAGCGCGATCAGCTTCCCCATTGCATTCATTTCCTTTTCGCGCAGGCTCGCAAGTTGCCGCTCTTTTTCTGCGTTCTGATAGCCGGCGAATTTGTGCGCCATCAGGGAAAGGTCCTTGACTTGCCTGCGCCACCGGTCCACGTTGTGAATGTGTTCCGGTTTGCTGATGGCAAGCAGGCGTGCAACTTCATCTGCAAGCTCTTTCGCTTTGTTGAACTCGCGGCGCGCTGTTTCCACCGCCGCTTCTTCCTCGCTGCACTTCGCCTTCAGGCGCGCGCAGTCGGCCTCGAAGGCGGCATCGATGGCGCGCGCCTCCGATTCACCGGCAGCAGTAAAACGTGCTTCGAGGATCGCCATTCTTTCGGCGGTCTCCTTGACCAACGCATCGAACTTTCTCACGCGCTCCCTCAGCACCTCCCCCCGTGCCAGGACTTCCTGTGACCGCTCCGTATCCGGACGCGTGTCGATCCCGGCCAGATCGGCCTTCGCCTGCGCAAGCTGCACGCCGTAAAGACGAAGCACCGTCAACTCGTCCATCTCGCACTCGCGCATGCTCTTCTGATGATGCCGGCTTGCCTCCAACTCCTCAAGCGGCTTCCTTTTTTTCTCGAGCGCGGCTTCGGCTGCGGCCAGCTTCTCCTTGCATTGCCGCAGCTCGCTATTGATCTGTTCGATGGCTGCATTCCTGTTGCCGCCGGTGCCGGCGATTCTTTCCCCAAGCTTTTCGGCCAAGGCTGCCGGTGCGCCTGCGCATTCACCGCCTGCGGCCATGAGTCGTTCGTGCAGTGCTTGCGCATACTCGTCAATACGCAGCAGCATGGCATGCCTTTCCCAATGCTCCAGCGCCTCGAGGTTGACGAGCGCGCAGTCCTCAACGACTGCGATGCCCTCTTTCGTCGCTGCGCTTGCCGCATCGTTGTGATGGGTAGACAGGTGCAGTTTGCCTGCCACGCTGCGCACCACGCGCTCCATTCCCTGCCGTGACGCGAAGCGTCCAGACCCGGAGACGCTGTTGTTCCGCGCCTTCACCATTGCGCCAAGCTCGGGACGTGTCAAGGACGGGTTGCCGCTCGGGGGCCGCGCAATGACGTCGCCGGCGGCCCGCTTGACACCACCGGCGACATCCTTAAACACCTGTCGGGCGGAGCGGGAAACATGCGCAGGCGGCCTGACAGGCGAGACAGGGCCGGATTCCAATTCTGGTTCGGCGACAACCTCGCTGTCGTAGCCAGACCCGGTCACGTTCTGACTGTTCTTTCTGAATCGGTGAAGAAGGGACCTCTTGCTCGATGCCGACCCGGTACTCGCTTGCGGGCTCGACGCCTTTCGCACGTTAGCCACGACTTCGGCGGCACTGCGGCTACTCGTGCCTGTGCCACCGGCCGGGGCGGAAACCGTGAGCCGGACGTGCCCGTATTGATCGCTTCCGTACTTGTCAATGGCCGCGGTGAGCATCCTTATCTCGCTGTCGAGCTCCGTCGGGCGCCGTGCCATTGCAAAGTTCCATTCCTTTTGCGTAGGCGGTTGCTCCCGTTCGACAAGCTTTCCTCTCACCCCTGTTAGCACGCCGGCAACGTCTTTCGGCTGTGAATATGCAGCGCTGCTCGTCGCGGTAGATCTATCGACCAAAGGGTAGCTTGACGTCCTGTCGTGCGGATACTTGTCTAGTCCCATTTTTTGCTCCAACGACTGAAGCGGCGTCTTGATCGATCCTGGTATCGGCACGTATTTCTCCTTTGAACGTCATACTGGTCATGCCAGTAGGTGACCGCGGCGCGGGGGACGGTTCCACCGCTGCGCAGCGCAACCTTCGTGCTGCCCAGACGTGCACGCCGCGAAAAGGCGATGGAACTTCCATCCCCATTGCTTCACCCATCTCTTCATCAAGCAGCGATTTCTTCCCTTCAGCACGCGACCATATCAAAGACTATCCATGGAATTTCCCAACGTTCCCCCAATGCAGCCGATCGACGCAAGCAGCTACCCTGCTCCATCGGAAGAGCGCGCCACTTCCAGCCGGTTCGGGCAGACGCTTCACCCCGAGGTGCACGATGGCCGTAGAAGATCGGACGCGTCGTCGGCGTCAAACAAGGGCTTCCGATCCCGGCTGCTGCAGATGTTCAGGCCAGGGGACAAGAACGACGGCGCGTCAGTGCACTCGACGTCCTCGTCCAGTGCGGCGATCGAACCGACTCTCATCGGGACCACGCGATCTTCCATCGAAACACGGAATATGCGGCCCGTGCGGCCCGCCCTCTCGCGTTCCGGGACAGTCGACAGGCCTGGCATCGACTGGAAGGCACCGTACCCGGAACTCCGCAAGATGCTGCTTGCGCAGCCTGCGGAGTCGATCGTATGGGATGGCAGTGGGGAGAACGCCAGGATTGAGCTTGCCGACGCACCGGGAGGAACAGTGCGCGCGGCTGTCCTTACCCCCTCGCAGATTTTCGGCCTTGCGCCCGATGCCGAGGTGCTCAGCATTGGTGGCGCGACTTCGATTGCATTGCCCGCGCGCTTGCTGTCGAGCGCGATCGGCGACGTCAAGGACACCGAGGCGGCGCTCTTGATCGGCGACGGGCGGCATGCCCGGTCCCGGATACTCGGAGAAAGGGCACAGCGGATCAACGCAAGGTTGGCTGAATCAGGGTCGAAGCAGGCATCGGAAATCAATGCATACGCGATGATCGATGATGTCACCTATTACTTCACATCCCTCGGCCATTTCGGCGACCTGGGCACGGCGCTCAAGCCGTTTCTCCAGGTGCCCGAGCGATTCCGCCGGGCGGTCGCACGCCAGGCGGTCGAGGGGCTGAACGAGATTGAGAAATGCGGCGTGTATCCGATCGATATCAAGCCTGCCAACATCGTGGTCAACCGCGAGGGCAAGTTACGCTTCATCGACCTTGGCGCGGCGTTCATACGCAGCGGGAATGGCGAATTGGAAAGGCCGACCATTCCCGACGTGCCTGCCGACAGTAGTAACGGCGAGATGTACACCGAAGGCTATCGCGACCATCGGTTCGAGACGGGTCCGAGGGTAAAGGCACAAGAGATCCTTACGGAGGCGGACGCTTCGGATGCGGACAAGTTTGCCCTCGGCATGACCTTGTTCGAGCTGTCGCGCGGGAGCCTGCCCGACGCGATCGAATCCGAGCGGCTTCCAAAGGCGGACCAAGGCACATTCGACGGCAGCTTTCTCGTACAGATCGCGTTGATGCTGATGCGCGAGGGAGGACGTCCAAGTTATGACGAGATTCTTGCAATGCCCTACTTCAAGGCCGACACGCCTTCCAACGCCGAACTGGCCGACTTCATCAAGAAGCATGGCCACGACCAGCGGAACGCGCGTGCGAGCGTCGCCTAGGCGAGGCCGGCATCGGGGAGGATGACGACGCCGGCCGCGCGGCCCCGATACGCCGCGCGACCGGCATACCCGGTCAGAACCGGTGCCTGATACCCACGTTCATCAACTTGTCGCTCCTGCCCGCCGCCGCCACGTTGTACGCCGCACCCGCGTCGTTCGAGGTATGCGAGTACGACGCGTACAGGTTGGTGCGCTTCGACAGCGGATGAATGTAGCCGATCGCAAACTGGTCGGCGTCGGCGCTGCCCACTGCCTTGTCCGACTTGCGGATGTAATCGACCAGCAGCTTGCCCGCACCGAGGGGGACCGTTGCGCCGATCAGCGCATCGCGCGTGTCGAGCGCGCCCAGGCCCTTGTTCACGGCGTACATCGCATGCAGCTTCGCCATGCCGAGGTCGTAGCTGCCGGCCACCAGGGTGGTCTTGGCGTCGTCGGTGCCGGCCGCATTCTTCTGGTTGTGATAAGCGAATGCCACGCCGAAAGGACCCGCCGCGTAGCCGGCACTCAGGCCGAGCTGGCGTGCCGCACTGGTCTCGCCCGGCACTTCTCCGAAGCCGTAAGCCACTTCGCCGCTGAAACCGCCCATGGAAGGCAGCGCGTAGTTGATGGAATTGTCCATCCGGCTGCCATAGGTGCTGAACAGGCGGGCCGCATCGCCGGCGAGGCCGGTGCCGAACGGGTCGTATTCATCGATGACCTTGTACAGCGGATTGAACTGACGGCCCAGGTTCACGGCGCCGAAGCCGCCCGCGAGGCCGACGGTTGCGCGTCGTCCAAACAGGCGGCCGCCATTGCCCAGGTTGCCGTTGTCGGCCGAGAACCCGTTCTCGAGGACGAAGTTGGCGCTCAGGCCGCCTCCGAGATCCTCTGTGCCGCGAAAGCCGATGCGGCTGCCAGACTGGATGCCGCTGTCGAGGCGCCACACGCTGCCGGCGGCATTGCCGTTATCCTCGCGCGCGATGCCGATATCCACAATGCCGTAGATCGTCACGTTGGACTGGGCGTGGGCGCCCGCGCAGAGTGACGACAACAGTGCAGCCCCTAGAATCGTTCTTATCATGACTTCTCCTCAGTTTTTCAATGTCGGTTGACGCTGCGCGACAACCCCTGCTGCCTGGGCGGGCTACTGCGGAAGGTCCGCTTCGCCTTCGTCTCGGCACGCTGAATATAGGATTGATGAAGAGAGCCGGCCAATCGTATTTCGTGATTCGCAGAATCACGTAACGTTATCGTCCGCCATGCCGAACATCGCCGGGAGGTGAAGGCGGCTTTGGCACGACGGTCATGAAAAAAAATGCCCGCACGGGGACCGTGCGGGCAGAAAGGGGGACACCCCCTGGAGACAAGCTTTACAGCACGCGTGTTGCGCACATGCCGCATGCGCGTTTCATTCCACGTGAGGCCGGCCGGCACAGGCCGGCATCCATCAGTCAGGCATTCGACCGCCAGGCGGGCCGGCTTTCCCTCATTCGGTCGACGCGGTGAAGTATTCGTCCCGCATCTTCACGTGCCGGACGCACGCTTCCGTGCATCCGGGCGCGCCGGCAATCGTCGCGGCCGTTGCGCCGGACGCCGATGCCGTTGTTTGCCTGCACCCGCCCGCGATCGCGCTTGCGGACGCAGCCTGTTTTCCGGGCTGCGCTTCAGCCTGCGAAGGAAAGACGATACGCATCAGGTTGGTCGACCCCGATACCCCGAACGGCGTTCCCGCAACCACGATCAACGGCATGCCGGGCGCGACAAAGCCATGCATGGCCGCGGCGCGCTGCGCGGTAGCGACCATCTCCTCCGTGTTGGACACGTCGGCGCCGCAGGCCGAATGCACGCCCCATACCAGTGCCAGCCTCCGCGATACCGCCACGTTCGGCGTGAGGCTGAGGATGGGCGTGCGCGGGCGTTCATGCGCGACCCGCAGGGTGGTGGAACCGGACGAGGTATACGTCACCGTGGCCGACACCGGCAAGGTCTCGGCCACGGTGCGGATGGCGGCGCAGATCGCATCGGTGGCGCTCGCGCCGGAGCGGTGCGCGACCGCGTTCATCATCGACCGCTGCAACGGGTCGGCCTCGATCGACTTGATGATCCGGTCCATCATCCTGACCGCTTCCCGCGGATAGGCACCGGAGGCCGACTCGGCCGAGAGCATGACCGCGTCGGCGCCGTCGTAGACCGCGGTGGCGACATCGCTCGCCTCGGCCCGCGTCGGGGTCGGCGCCGACACCATCGACTCGAGCATCTGGGTGGCGACGATCACCGGCTTGCCGGCTTCTCGGCACAGGCGCACGATGCGCTTCTGCAGCACCGGAACCTGCTCCGGCGGCAGTTCGACACCGAGATCGCCGCGCGCCACCATCACGCCGTCGGCCTGCCGGACGATCGCTTCGAGCGAGTCGAGTGCCGCCGGCTTTTCCAGCTTGGCAACGACGGCAGCGCGGCCCTGGACGATCGACTTGAGTTCGGCGATATCCTCCTCGCGCTGCACGAACGAAAGGGCGATCCAGTCGACGCCCAGTTCCAGGCCGAACTGCAGGTCGCGCCGGTCCTTGTCGGTCAGGGCAGACAGCGGAAGGATCGCACCGGGAACGTTGACGCCCTTGCGGTCGGAGACGACGCCGCCGTCCTGCACGACCGTCTCGGCATAGTCCCTGCCGTGCGACTCGACCAGCAGCCTGACCTTGCCGTCGTCGATCAGCAGTTCCTGCCCCACCCCGATGGCGTCGAAGATCTCAGGATGCGGGAGCGGCGCGCGATGCGCATCGCCGGGGCGGGGATCGAGGTCCAGCCTGAAGCGCTGCCCCTGCGCCAGGAGTTCCTTGCCGTTGGCGAAGACCCCCAGGCGGAGCTTGGGGCCCTGCAGGTCGAGCAGGATGGCGATCGGCCTGCCGAGCGCATGCTCCACCTCCCGGATGGCGTCGTAGCGCCGCCGGTGGTCGTCGTGGGAGCCATGACTGAAGTTGAGACGGAAAACGTCGGCACCGGCTTCGAACAGGCTGCGGATGACGTCGGGGTCGGAACTGGCGGGACCCAGCGTGGCGACGATCTTGGTATTGCGGGCGCGGCGCGCGATGGCGGTTGCGTTCATTTCCACGTTCCTCACAGGCTGCGTTGTCGGGTTGTTCGCGTTTTTGCGGTGTGAGTGACTATAGTTGCGCCGCGTCGCCATTGCTAATTGCAAATCATGATCCCCGATATCAACCTTCCTTATGCCGCTGCGGACGCAGGCATTGCGCCGGCATTGGCAGGATCATGCGTGGCACACCTGGAACAGGCTTGCCTGCGCCGGTCCCTGTGTGGGAATGGCGGCGACCGCGACATAGGGACGGCCCTCCACCAGGCACCCGAAGCGTCTTCCTGCTTCCTTCAGGCCGGCGACGATATCCTCCGATGCCGTCGCCGGCTGCATGTGCAATGCATGCACGCCCCACGCGAGCGTGAGCATGCGGGCCGTTGTCGCCGAGGGCGAGACCGCAAGGATGGGCACGCGCGGACGCATGCGCGCGACAGCGAGGCAGGTCGTCCCGGACAGGGTGAACACGCCGGCGAAGGACAATGGCAACAGTTCTGCGGTGGAGCGGACCGCCGCGCTGAGCGCTTCCGTCGGACCGGTGTCGCGCGGAGCAATGCCCTGGCCGGCAAGACGTATGGCATAGCTGTTGTCGGCCTCCACCCTGCGGATGATCCGGTCGGCGGTGCTGACGGTCTCGCTGGCGTACATGCCGATCGCGGTTTCGCCGGAGAGCAGCAGCGCATCGACGCCGTCGTAGACGGCGGCGGCAATATCGTTGGCCTCGGCCCGCGTCGGAACGGCGCTGGTCGCCATGGATTCCAGGACCTGTGCGGCAACCACGACCGGTCGTCCGCGCGCGCGGCACTCCTGCACGATCCTGCGTTGCATGAACGGCACTTCCTCCAGGGGCAGCTCAACGCCCAGCCCGTCGCGGCACACCATGACCGCATCGGCGGCATCGGCAATGGCCGGAAGGTTCGCCAGCGCGGCCGCCTTGCCGATCTTCGCCATCACCTTCGGTCCGTCGCCCGGCAGGGCGGCGCGCAGGGCGGCGATGTCGCGCTCGCACTGGACGAACGACAGCGCCAGCCAGTCGACGCCGATGTCGCGGCCGAACGCGATGTCATCGAGATCCTTCGGTGTCAGCGCGGGGATCGGCAGCCGCAGGTGCGGGGCAGTGAGGAGCGCACCGCCCCGCACCTGCCCCCCCGCTTCCACCACGGTGGCGATCTCGGTTTCCGCCACCGACACGACCCGCAGGCGCACCCGTCCATCATCCAGGTACAGCAGCGCGCCCGGCGCAACGACCTGGTAGACGTCGGGATAGGGGAGCGTCGCGCGCTCATGGTCGCCGAGGCCCGGCGCAGCATCCAGCTGGAACCGCTGTCCGGGCACCAGTTCGATGCGGCCCTGCCGGAAGTTGCCGATCCGCGGCTGCGGGCCCTGCAGGTCCATCAGGACGCCTATCGACCGTCCTGATTCGGTTTCCAGTTCGCGGATGATGCGGTAACACTCCAGGTGCCCCGCGCGCGTCCCGTAGCGCATGTCGAGTCGGAACATGTCGGCCCCGGCATCGAACAGGCGCTGGATGTCCCTTCGGCTGTTCGATGCGAGCCCGAGACTCGCAATGATCTTCGTGGCGCGCGCGGTGCACATGGCGGCGGGTCAGATCGGAAGGTATCTGACCTGCGTTGCGTCGATGCCCAGGCCGACGGCCGATCGCTCCGAGAACGGCGACATGCCGGAATAGTGCGCCTGGTCGGCCGTGATGGTCGCCTTGCCGACCCGCACCCGGTACCGGGTGAACTCGCCGAGGAACTCGCAGTGCTCCACCGCGCCGTCCATCCACACGTAGCCCGGGTCGCGCACGGCGTCACCGATCACCATCCGCACGGTATGGGGGCGGAAGCTGATCGCGGTCGGCCCCTCGCGCACGTCGGGATGCCTGGGCAGGCGGATCTCGCCGACATCATTGCCGCGGAAGCGCACGACGTCGCCGCCGACATGGTCGACATGGCCGGGAAGCAGGTTCGTGGTCCCCACGAAGTTGGCCACGAAGGGATTGCTGGGATAGTCGAAGAGCGCTGCCGGCGTCCCCAGTTGCTGCACCACGCCCTTGTCCATCACCGCCATGCGGTCGGCCGTGGTCATCGCTTCTTCCTGGTCGTGGGTCACGAAGATGGTGGTGATCCCGAGGGTGCGCTGCAAGCTGCGCAGTTCCTCGCGCATCTGAACGCGCAGCTTCTTGTCCAGGTTGGACAGCGGCTCGTCCAGCAACAGCACCTGCGGCTCGATCACGATGGTCCTGGCAAGCGCGACGCGCTGCTGCTGTCCGCCGGACAGCTGGTTGGGCCGCCGGTTCGCATATTGCGTGAGCCCGACCAGGTCGAGCGCCGCGCCCACCTTCTGCTTGATGGTCGCCCTGTCCATGCGCCGCTCCACCAGCCCGAAGGCGACGTTGTCCCAGATCGTCATGTGCGGCCACAGGGCGTAGCTCTGGAACACCATGCCGATGTTGCGGCCGTAGGGCGGCACCCCGGTGATGTCCTTGCCGTCCACCAGCAGCTGTCCGCGCTGGTGCTGGTTGAAGCCGGCGATCAGGCGCAGCAGCGTCGACTTGCCCGAACCTGACGGCCCCAGCAGCGCGAAGAATTCGCCGGGCTCGACCCGGAGGTTGATGTCGCGCAGGACTTCGGTCTTGCCGCCATCGTACGAGAGTCCGATGTTCCTGCACTCGACTGCGATCTTCTTGAGTTGTTTCATGGTGTCACCTTGTTCCGCTGTTTATGGCCACGCCGCCGAAAGCCTGCGGCTGTCCCTCTTCTCCCTCCGCGCGCGTCGCCCCTCCGGGCGCCGGCGGCGGTTCCTCCGCATCGTCGACCCGGCGGCTGCGCATCAGCGCGCCGGTTCTTTCGACGATGACATGCGATGCATAGGTGCCGATCGCGACGATGATCACCGCGAGCACGCCGAGCGCCGCACCCGGCCCGCGGCCTGCCACGCTCTGCATGTAGAGGTAGATGCCGTAGCTCATCGGCGCCTGCGACTCCGAGGTCGTCAGCAGGATCGTCGCGGACAGCTCGACGGCCGCCGTGATGAAGCTGGTGACGAAGCCGGCCAGGATGCCGCCGGCCATCAGCGGGACGACGATCCTGCGGATCGTGCGCGCCTTGGTGGCGCCGAGGCTCTCGGCCGCTTCCTCCAGGCTGATGTTCACCTGCTGCAGCGCCGCGATGCAGGACCGCAACGCGTACGGCAGCCGGCGGACCGCATACGCGATCATGATCAGCACCCAGGTCTGGGTGAACAGGGTGTCGGTGAACGGAATCTCCACGTCCTTGTACAGGCGCAGGTAGCCGATGGCGAGCACCACGCCGGGGATCGCCATCGCGGCGCTGGCGGCATAGTCCAGCCACTGCCGGCCGGCCAGCTTGGTGCGCAGGATGAGGTAGGCGATTGCCGTGCCGAGGATGACGTCCAGCAGCGCCGCCAGGCCGCAATACAGCAGCGTGTTGCTCACCATGCCGCCGGCGTCCGCGATCACCGCGGAGTAGTGGCTGAGCGTGTAGGCGTCGGGCAGCACCGAGAAACTCCAGACGCTGGCAAGCGACAGCAGCAGGATGCCCAGGTGCGGCGACAGGACGACCAGCAGCACCACGGCGATCCAGCCGTAGGCCAGGAAGGACTGGCCCCTTGTCAGGTTGCGCCGTTGCAGCGAGTTGCCGCCCTTCTGGGTAGTCGAGTAGTCCTTGCCTTTCAGGACCCGCGCGGACAGCCAGAGCGCCAGGATCGAGAATGCGATCATGATGAACGAGATCACATAGCCGAGCGGATCGTCGAGGCCGATCGAGGTGATCCGCAGGTAGGCCTGCGGCGCCAGCATGTTGGTGGTGCCGAGGACGAGCGGCGTTCCGAGGTCGTCGAACACCTTGACGAACACCAGCGCCGCGCCGGCCACGAAGCCCGGCATCGCGAGCGGGAAGATCACCCGGCGGAACAGGCGGAAGCCGCTGGAGCCGAGGTTCATCGCGCTTTCCTCCATCGCGCCGTCAATGTTGCGCAGGGCGACCGTGAGGTTCATCAGGATGAACGGAAAGTAGTGGATGCTCTCGACGAACACGACCGCGGTCAGCCCTTCCATGATGGGGAGCTTGAAGTCGAACCAGTCGCTGAGCAGCAGGTTGAGGCTGCCGTTGTTGCCGAAGATGAGCTGCAGCGCGACCGCACCGACGAAGGGTGGCATGATCAGCGGCAGCACGCCGAGCGTCTGGATCAGGATCGCGCCGCGGAAATTGAACCGCACCGTGAAGTACGCGAGCGGAATCGCGATGATGGAGGCGAACAGCACCGACAGCAGCGACACCACCAGGCTGTTGACGAAGGACTCGCGCAGCAGCGACTGCTGGAAGAACGCGACAAAATGACGCAGGGTGAAATGGCCATCGGTGCCGAATGCTGACAACACCACGCTTCCGACCGGTAGGATCAGGAACATGAGCAGCGCTGTTGCGATGATTAGCGCAATCAGCGTTGGCGCAATGGGAAATCGAAGTTTCATGTGTATTCCTTCGCGCTGCATCGGCAGCGTGAATAACTATGCTGTGGGAAGATTGGCCGGACGGGCTCGTGGCCCGTCCGGCGGTACGGCGGGCGTTACTTGATGGAGGACGCCGCCTGCTGCGCGAGCTCGACGGCCTTTGCGTAGTTCGCCCGCGCCTTGGAGTTCCACTGCTCCTCGAGCGAGCTCAGCTGCTTGTCCGCGAATTCGCCCATGCCCTTCTTCGAGACGGACTTGGAGAACAGGTCCAGGAAGGCCGGCTTCTTCAGCATCGCGCTGTCGACCACGGGCGTGTAGGCCAGCGCCCGCGCCTGCTTGATCAGCTCGGCCGCCTCCGGGGATGATTTGCCGGCAAGCTTCTTCTCTGCTTCGTGGATCGCCTTGGTGGCGGCCTGCAGCTCCTTGTGGCGGAAAGTGATGGTCTGGTCGAACATCGAGGTCACCACGTGGTAACGGGTCTGGGCGAGATGCGAGTCGAACTGCACCTTGGCCCTCTTGGCGATATCGAAGATGTTCGGATAGCCGGCCGGGACCTTGCCCTGCAGCTTGTCATAGGTGACGATCGGCATGCGGGAGATCTTCGGATTCAGCAGCAGTTCCTGGCCTTCGTTCGACAGCGAGAAGGCGATGAACTTCTTCGCATCGGCGCTGTTCTTCGCCCCGGATACGAGGCCGATGTTGGCGGGCACGACCGCGGTGACCGTGGGATAGGCAAACTCGACCGGGAAGCCGCTGTACTTGCCGGCGAGGCCGAAGAAGTCGATCACCAGTCCGACGCCGAACTGGCCGCTGTTGACGCCATCCGGCACGCCGAAGGAGCGCT
Source organism: Noviherbaspirillum sp. (assembly GCF_036563305.1). GTDB lineage: Bacteria > Pseudomonadota > Gammaproteobacteria > Burkholderiales > Burkholderiaceae_D > Noviherbaspirillum. Next base: position 131,979 of record NZ_DATCMQ010000003.1, read on the forward strand.
CGGTGATCTGCGCGCAATTGCCGCTGATCTCAATCAGCTGCGCCCAGCCCTTTTCCCATCCTTCGCCCTGCAGGATCGCCTCGACCGTGAGGTGGGTGGTGCCCGAGCGGGACGGCGCGCTGACGGCGACATGGCCGAAGTACTCGGCGCGCGTCAGGTCGCTCCACTCCTTCGGGGCATTGATCTTGTTGGCTTTCAGGTAGCGGGTGTTCCACATGATCCCGTAGCCCGACAGCGCCTGGCCGAAGTACAGGCCGTCGGGATCGTTCAGCGGATAGCTGCCGATCTTGTCGGGCGCCGCCGGGTTCATCACGTCGGATGCCTTGTCGAGCAGCTTCTCGCGCGCCAGGACCTCGAAGGCGTCCGGCGCCGATGCCCAGAACACGTCCGGACGCTGGCCGGGCGAGTTCTCCTTGATGAACGCCAGTGATGCGGTCGTGTTCTTGTTGAGGACCTCGACCTTGATGTCCGGGTATTTGGCCTCGAAGGCCTTCTTGTAGGCGTCCGTGATCTCCTTCGGGAAGGAGGTGATGATGGTGATCGGGGCCGCATGGGCGCCGGCAAATGCAGCGGACAGCAGCGACGCGACAAGCAAGCGCTTGAGTTGGACTTTCATGTTTTCTCCTCGAACTCGTAGTTATGTTCACAACTTCCGGCGATCCGGAGGCCGCTGTTTAAAATATAGCGAGGCCCGGATCAATACTCCAATCACAAATCGTGATGCACCCTTAACGATTCGCTTATGGTGCGGCGCGCCATGGCCGGAGCACGCCGGGTCGCGCCTTCTAGCGGCGCAGGTTGTAGAAGGCGTCGGTTCCCGGATAGCCGGTCAGGGCGCCCAGGTCTTCCTCGATGCGCAGCAGCTGGTTGTACTTGGCCATGCGGTCGGAACGCGACATCGAGCCGGTCTTGATCTGCAGCGCATTGGTGCCGACAGCGATATCGGCGATCGTGGAATCCTCGGTCTCCCCGGAGC